>NZ_JBQENX010000001.1:0-1374619 GCF_052044775.1 Enterobacter sp. 22466
GACGCATCACTGGTGTTCGGGTTGTCATGCCAATGGCACTGCCCGGTAGCTAAATGCGGAAGAGATAAGTGCTGAAAGCATCTAAGCACGAAACTTGCCCCGAGATGAGTTCTCCCTGAGACTTAAAGTCTCCTGAAGGAACGTTGAAGACGACGACGTTGATAGGTCGGGTGTGTAAGCGCAGCGATGCGTTGAGCTAACCGATACTAATGAACCGTGAGGCTTAACCTTACAACGCCGAAGCTGTTTTGGCGGTGAGAGACGATTTTCAGCCTGATACAGATAACAGAATTTGCCTGGCGGCTTTAGCGCGGTGGTCCCACCTGACCCCATGCCGAACTCAGAAGTGAAACGCCGTAGCGCCGATGGTAGTGTGGGGTCTCCCCATGTGAGAGTAGGGAACTGCCAGGCATCAAATTAAGTAGTAAGCCGGTGCATTAATCCGGTGGTTACAGCAGTCTTCGGTGGAGCGGTAGTTCAGTCGGTTAGAATACCTGCCTGTCACGCAGGGGGTCGCGGGTTCGAGTCCCGTCCGTTCCGCCACTTATTAAAAGCCCTGAGTTAACGCTCAGGGCTTTTTTCTTATCTGCCTCCCAATTATTGCTAAATCAGCAAAAATCCTCTGCGTTTTACGACCTTTTTCAGCATAACGCCAGCAGCGATAATCTTCCTCAGTTAACGAACATTACAAATAACGAGGAATGACATGACTATCCCTGCATTAGGCCTGGGCACTTTCCGCCTGAAAGACGACGTTGTTATCGCATCGGTCAAAACCGCCCTTGAACTTGGCTATCGCGCAATTGATACCGCGCAGATTTATGAAAATGAAGCTGCGGTTGGCCAGGCGATTGAAGAAAGCGGCGTACCGCGTAACGAACTTTTTATCACCACCAAAATCTGGATCGAGAATCTCGGCAAAGACAAGCTGATCCCAAGTCTGAAAGAGAGCCTGAAGAAGCTGCGTACAGACTATGTTGATCTGACGCTGATCCACTGGCCTTCTCCGAATGATGCCGTTTCTGTGGAAGAATTCATGCAGGCGCTGCTGGAAGCGAAAAAGCAGGGCTTAACCCGTGAAATTGGCATTTCCAACTTCACCATCCCGTTGATGGAAAAAGCCATTGCCGCCGTTGGTGCAGAGAACATTGCGACGAACCAGATCGAGTTGTCCCCCTACCTGCAAAACCGCAACGTGGTGGACTGGGCCAGACAGCACGGCATCCACATCACCTCTTACATGACGCTGGCATACGGTAAAGCGCTGAAAGATGAAGTCATTGCACGTATTGCTGATAAACATAACGCGACGGCTGCACAGGTGATCCTGGCCTGGGCGATGGGTGAAGGTTACGCCGTTATTCCATCGTCAACGAAGCGTGAAAATCTGGCCAGCAACCTGTTAGCGGTGGATCTCCAGCTGGACGACGAAGACAAAAAAGCGATCGCTGCCCTGGAATGCAACGATCGCCTGGTGAGCCCGGAAGGTTTAGCGCCAGACTGGGATTAATATTGACCCACCCTCTGTACGCTTAACCCTCACACAGCTCCTTCGGGAGCTGTTTTTATATGCTCGCTCAGGAAGTCGATAAAGGCACGGATACGCGTGCTCACGGCTCTGTCGCTGTAGTAAACCGCACTGAAAGGCATCTCTACCGGCAAACGTTTATCTGCCATTAACTCCACAAGCTCACCGCGCGCAATTTCTTTATCTATCATGTAATCAGACAAACAGGCGATCCCGTTTCCTTCGAGACACAGCTGCTTCAGCGTTTCCCCGCTGTTGGAGGACAACCCGCAGGTGATCTCATACAGCTGACCGTCAGGGCAGGCGACAGGCCAGGTATTCAGTGATACCGGCTCCGTGAAACCCAGACACAGATGCTGCTTCAGCTCTTCAACGGTTTCAGGTTTACCGTGCTCCGCGATGTATTGCGGTGAGGCGATGATTTTCCGGTAGCTGGCAAACAGAGGACGTGCGCGCAGGCTTGAGTCCGTCAGGGTTCCCGCCCGGATCGCCACGTCGACTTTACGTTCAATAAGGTTGATAAAGGTCTCTGAGGAGACCAAAGAGAGCGTCATCTCCGGATATCGTTCACGGAAAGGTTTAATCAACGGCATCAGAAAGTGCAGAACCACCGGTGTGGCCGCATCAATACGCAGCAACCCACGCGGTGTGCTGCGCGTTTCCATGATCTCGGTCTCTGCTGCAGCCATCTCCTGTAAGACAGACTGCACGCGGCGGAAATACCGTTCACCTTCTTCCGTCAGGCTCAACTGCCGCGTCGTTCGGTTGAGAAGACTCACCCCAAGCTTCATCTCAAGCTTTTTCACCGAGCGGCTAACGGCAGAGTTTGCCTGCCCCAGCTGCTCTGCCGCGCGGCTAAAACTGCCACTTTCGACGACGGCGACAAAGATTGTCAGCTCTTCCGACGTTGCTTTCATTGTTGCACCACCTGCAAAATTCTATTGATATTTTGACCATTTTTGTTATTTAACCACTGGCGCATACTGCCTGTCATCTTAATCCTGATGATATGGAGTATTTTATGCCACTGGCGCTACTTGCCCTGACGATCAGTGCCTTTGCAATTGGCACGACTGAATTTGTTATTGTAGGACTGGTTCCTACCATCGCTAACCAGCTTGCTATCTCATTACCTTCAGCCGGGCTGTTGGTCTCTATCTATGCTTTGGGTGTCGCTGTCGGCGCGCCCGTACTGACGGCGTTGACCGGACGATTCCCGCGTAAGCAACTGCTGGTCGCACTGATGGTGCTCTTCACCGCCGGCAATATTCTGGCCTGGCAGGCGCCGGACTACACGACGCTGGTCATTGCCCGCCTGCTGACAGGCCTCGCGCATGGGGTGTTCTTCTCAATCGGTTCCACCATTGCAACCAGCCTGGTGCCGAAAGAGAAAGCCGCATCAGCCATTGCGATCATGTTTGGTGGATTGACCGTCGCACTGGTCACCGGCGTACCATTAGGGACGTTCATCGGGCAACATTTCGGCTGGCGTGAAACCTTCCTCGCGGTCTCCTTGCTGGGCGTAATTGCCCTGGTGGCCAGCCTGCTGCTGGTTCCGTCGAATATTCCCGGCCGTGCAAGCGCAAGCCTGAGCGATCAACTGAAGGTGCTCACACATCCTCGTTTGCTGATCATTTATGCCGTTACGGCACTGGGTTATGGCGGGGTATTCACTGCTTTCACCTTCCTTGCTCCAATGATGCAGGATCTGGCTGGCTTCTCTCCGGCAGCGGTAAGCTGGATTTTACTGGGGTATGGCGTCTCTGTGGCCATTGGCAATATCTGGGGCGGTAAGCTTGCAGATAAGCATGGTGCAGTACCGGCGCTTAAGTTTATCTTTGCGGCACTGGTCGTCCTGCTGATGATCTTCCAGTTCACGGCATCGATTCAGTACGCCGCGCTGGTAACGGTGTTGGTCATGGGTATCTTTGCCTTTGGTAATGTACCCGGCCTGCAGGTTTACGTGGTGCAAAAAGCCGAGCGCTATACGCCAAATGCGGTGGACGTGGCTTCAGGTCTGAACATTGCCGCCTTCAACATTGGTATCGCCATCGGTTCCATCGTTGGCGGGCAGACGGTGGAACACTTCGGCTTAACCCAAACCCCGTGGATTGGTGCCGTCATTGTTCTCGTTGCCTTCCTGCTGATTGGTCTGAGCGGACGCCTTGATAAACCCTCTCGCGTAGCGCTTGGTTAAACCTCAGTAAGTGCTTGCTTACAAAACTGGAAAGAGGTTTCTCAGTAATTGCGTTGAAAGTGTGACCTAAAATCCCTATAACATTAGAACCAGTCCGTTTTCCGGGCTGGTTCATGTTACAGAGGCTGTTTCCAAAAGTGCGAAAAAATACTTATGCCATGCGTTATGTTGCCGGAATGCCCGCGGAGAGGATCTTACCTCCGGGGTCGTTTGCGAGCATCAGCCAGGCATTACCTGCCGGTACACCGTTAAGCAGTGATGAAAAAATTCGGGTGCTGGTGTGGAATATCTTTAAACAGCAGCGTGCGGAGTGGTTATCCGTACTCAAGAATTTTGGCAAAGACGCCCATCTGGTGCTGCTGCAGGAGGCGCAAACCACGCCTGAGCTGGTAAGGTTTGCGACCACTAACTATCTCGCCGCCGACCAGGTGCCCGCATTTGTGTTACCGCAACATCCCTCTGGCGTGATGACCCTTTCTGCCGCCCATCCGGTCTATTGCTGTCCGCTGCGCGAGCGCGAGCCAATCCTGCGTCTGGCAAAATCGGCACTGGTGACGGTTTATCCGTTGCCGGACACGCGGCTGCTGATGGTCGTGAATATCCACGCGGTAAACTTCAGTCTGGGCGTGGATGTGTATAGTAAGCAGTTACTTCCCATTGGCGACCAGATTGCTCATCACAGTGGGCCAATCATTATGGCCGGGGATTTCAATGCCTGGAGCCGTCCCCGCATGAACGCGTTGTATCGCTTTGCCCGGGAAATGTCGCTGCGTGAAGTCCGTTTTAGTGATGACCAGCGCAAGAAAGCGTTTGGTCGTCCTCTCGATTTCGTCTTCTATCGTGGTTTGAGTGTGCATGACGCCTCTGTTCTGGTCACTCGCGCCTCCGATCACAACCCGCTACTAGTAGAATTCAGTCCCGGCAAACCTGATTAAACATGGTGAGTCAGGTCTGCCGTGGGGCAGGCCTGTTGAGTGCTGCCCTTTATTTTAACCAACGCAAGGACAGTACAATGACAACAACACACTCTCATCACGACAATGTCGAAAAACAGTTTGGTTCCCAGGCAAATGCCTATCTGAACAGCGCCGTACACGCTTCCGGCCGCGATCTGGTGCGTCTTGGCGAGCGTCTCGCGGCGTTCCCGCAGGCGACCGTGCTGGATTTAGGCTGTGGAGCAGGGCATGCCAGCTTCACTGCTGCGCAGCATGTGGCTCAGGTTACGGCGTATGATTTATCCAGCCAGATGCTGGAAGTGGTGGCTGAGGCGGCAAAAGCCAAAGGGCTCAACAACGTCGATACGCGCCAGGGCTATGCCGAATCCTTACCTTTCGAAGAGGCATCGTTTGACGTGGTAATCAGCCGTTACTCCGCGCACCACTGGCATGATGTCGGTCAGGCATTGCGGGAAGTCAAACGTGTGCTGAAGCCGGGCGGGACCGCCATCATTATGGATGTCATGTCTCCGGGTCATCCGGTACGGAATATCTGGCTGCAGACGGTTGAAGCGCTGCGTGACACCTCGCACGTGCAGAATTACTCGAGTGGGGAGTGGTTAACGTTTATCACTGAGGCCGGTTTAATTTCACGTTCACTGATAACCGATCGCCTGCCGCTGGAATTTAGCTCGTGGATCGCACGTATGCGCACCCCGGACGCGTTAAGCCAGGCCATACGGTTGTATCAGGACAGTGCTTCCTCAGAGGTGAAGGCCTACTTTGAATTGCAGGATGACGGTTCGTTTACCAGCGATACCATCATGGTTGAAGCGCAAAAAGCGAAGTAAAAAAAAGCACCGAGGGGAATCGGTGCCTTTTTATCTTTGTATCGTGTAATCAGGAGTCTGGCGTGGCGCTGTTTTTCACAAACAGCGTCAGCTGGTCGCCTGGTTGCAGGTTGTCAGTATCGTTATTCCAGCGCATCACATCTTTAATGTTCACGCCGTGTCGTTTTGCGATACTGGACAGTGAATCGCCTTTACGCACGCGATAGGTAATGCTATCGCTGTTATTGGCGAGACGCTGTGCGCTGCTACCCGCACCCACCGTCAGTGTCTGACCCACTCTCAGGCCTGAGCTGCGCAGGTTATTCCACTGCTGCAGATCTTTTGCTGTCACGCCAAGACGTGATGCAATACCCGAAAGCGTATCACCGCTACGAACCTTATAGCTGCGGCTGTTGACTGATGATGCATCCGCAATCAGCGTTGACTGAACGGCGGCAATTTCACCAGACGCTAAAGACTCACGTAACTGTTCAGCATGTTTCTGCGGAACCATCACATACTGTGGGCCACTCGCCCCCAGCGTTGAGCCTTTAACACCCGCGTTAAAGGTTTTCAGTTTACTTACCGACATACCCGTCATATCGGCAACCTGTTGAATATCAACCGGGTTGCTGAGGCGAACGCGCGCCAGCGCACGACTTTCGTCTGGTGTTGGCAGTTGTACACCGTAACGCTTGCTGTTTTTGAGAATATCACTCAACGCCAGCATCTTCGGTACGTAAATCTTCGTTTCCTGTGGCAGTGAGAGCGACCAAAAATCGGTGGATTTACCCCGTGCTTTATTCGCTTTCATTGCCTTCAGTACACGACCTTCGCCACTATTATACGCCGCAACCGTTAACAACCAGTCGCCGTCAAACATCTTGTTCAGACGTTGCATCATGTCGAGAGCGGCTGTCGTGGAAGCGACAACATCGCGACGCGCATCATAGTTACGGGTCTGTTTCAAACCGTAATTTCGCCCCGTGCTCGGAATGATCTGCCAAATACCTGCGGCATTGGCGCCAGACGTCGCGTGTGGGTCAAAAGCGCTCTCCACTATGGGTAGGAGTACCAGCTCCATAGGCATGTTACGTTTCTTAACTTGCCCGGCTATCCAGTACATATACGGCTCTGCCCGTAACGTTACATCGTGGAGATAGCTCTTATTTCTTAAATACTTCTGTTTCTGTTCGCGAATCCGGCTGTTTTCCGGAATTCCCATCTTTAGCTCGTCGCCAATAGAGGTCCACAAGTTTTGATCCTGCGCGAAAGATGTCCCATCGTCCAACCAACGCGCTGAGCTTGTAAACTTCCCTGCTTCCCCTTGACCAGCTGCAGAAAGGCTCTGTGCGTGCTGTTGTACGTTGCTGCCGTTCTGCGACTGGCAACCTACAAGCAGGACAGAGGCGAGTAAGATCGCTTTTGCCTTCATGTGTGTGTCAATAGTTGCTTAAAAGACGAGCGATGATAACGGCGAAATTTTGAAAAGGCAACCCGCAATTATCTGAAGTTATCTTTCTTTGACCTTAACCATGCAAATCGTTGTTCTGGTTGTTGCAATTTTGTTTCTTGGTTAATTTTATTAATTAAATCAACATCATCTGTTCTGAGAAATAAATTAATTTTACGCTCGTTTTTCAGAATTACGGGGAGTGTTTTTTGGTTTTTTGCACGTAACTCCTTCACTTTCTGATAATAATCCTGAATCGCCCGATCCTCGGGTAAAATGCTCACCGCAAACTTCATATTTCCTAATGTATACTCATGGGCGCAACAAATAACGGTATCGTCGGGTAAGGCGTTAATCTTCTGTAAAGACTGATACATCTGGGCTGGTGTGCCTTCAAACAGTCTTCCACAGCCGCCAGAAAACAGCGTATCACCGCAAAACAGATAAGGTTTGCTGTAGAAACACAGATGTCCCAAAGTGTGACCTGGTGTAGCAAATACGGAAAACTCCCACTCGTGTATGAGGATATTTTCGCCTTCTTCGACTACTTGCGTGGTTCCCTTATCTTGTGCCTCTGCCGGTCCGTAAACCACCAGATGCGGGAACCGGGCGCGCAACTCAGGCACACCGCCGGTGTGATCGTGATGATGGTGGGTCAGAAGGATGGCTTCGGGATGCCAGCCATTCTCTTTTATGGCCTGCAGAACCGGGGCGGACTCACCGGGGTCGACGATGACGCATCGACGCTCGTCGTCAACTAAAACCCAGATGTAATTGTCCTCAAAGGCAGGAATACTGATAAGATTCATACATTACCTCTTATAGCGTGGCAGGTGTTTTGATGAAACCGGCAAGGATACCTCAGACTGTCGCAGCACCGGAACGTTGGGCGGAATTGCCCTGGGGTGAATACTATCGCGAGGCGTTAGAACTACAGCTTAAGCCGTGGCTCGCAAAAATGTATGGCTTTCACCTGCTTAAGATTGGCAATCTCAGCGCGGAAATCAATACCGAAAGCTGCGCTATCTCGCATCAGGTCAATGTCTCTCTCGGCGGATCGCCGGTTCAGGTGAAAGCGGATCCTTTACACCTGCCGTTTGCGGAGAAGTCGGTTGATGCGTGCCTGCTGGCGCATACGATGCCCTGGTGCAGCGATCCTCACCGCATGCTGCGTGAAGCCGATCGCGTGCTGATAGATGACGGCTGGCTGGTGATAAGCGGGTTTAATCCGCTGAGCCTGATGGGGCTGCGCAAGCTGGTGCCCGTGTTACGCCGCACTCCCCCTTATAACAGTCGGATGTTCACCATGATGCGCCAGCTGGACTGGCTTTCGCTGCTGAATTTTGAAGTGCTCAGCTACGGTGGTTTTCAGGTGCTGCCCTGGGCGCGGCGGGGCGGGGTTTTACTCAGTACCCATCTGCCCGCATTAGGCTGCATGCAGTTCATTGTCGCGCGTAAGCGGACCATTCCCCTTACGCTTAACCCGATGAAGCAGAGCAAATCGAAAACGCCGATCCGCCAGACCGTAGGTGCCACGCGACAGTACAGAAAACTGTGATCAGGACTCTGGCTGATAGCCCGCATCCTCATGTGCAGGATTGGATGCCGCGGCCCGTGCCAGTTCGTCGCAGCGTTCGTTTTCCGGGTGGCCGGCATGGCCTTTGACCCATTCCCATTTGATCTCGTGCTGGCCCAGCGCCGCATCAAGCCGTTTCCAGAGATCGACGTTCTTGACCGGCTTTTTATCTGCCGTCTTCCAGCCACGTTTTTTCCAGTTGTGGATCCACTGGGTGATCCCCTGGCGCACGTACTGGCTGTCGGTACTGAGCACCACGTCACAATGTTCTTTTAAGGCTTCCAGCGCCACGATGGCCGCCATTAACTCCATGCGGTTGTTGGTGGTCAGGAAATACCCTTCACTAAAAGTTTTTTCGTGCTGACGATAGCGCATAATCGCGCCATAGCCGCCAGGCCCTGGGTTACCGAGACAAGATCCATCGGTGAAAATTTCTACCTGTTTGCGCATCTCTGGTAGACTTCCTGTATTTGAAACGTTCAGTTAAACGATAAGTCTGACATAAATGACCGCTATGAGCACTGCAATTACTCGCCAGATTGTTCTTGATACCGAAACCACCGGTATGAACCAGATCGGCGCGCACTACGAAGGACACAAGATCATTGAGATCGGTGCCGTTGAAGTGGTGAACCGTCGTCTGACGGGAAACAACTTCCACGTCTACCTCAAGCCCGATCGGCTGGTGGATCCAGAGGCGTTTGGTGTTCACGGTATTGCCGATGAGTTCTTGCTGGATAAACCCACCTTCGCCGAGGTGGCAGACGAGTTCCTGGACTACATCAAGGGTGCCGAGCTCATCATCCACAACGCCTCGTTCGATATCGGCTTTATGGACTATGAGTTTAGTAAGCTCCAGCGCGATATTCCGAAAACGAACACCTTCTGCAAGGTCACTGACAGCCTGGCGCTGGCCAGGAAGATGTTTCCCGGCAAGCGTAACAGCCTCGATGCACTCTGTTCGCGCTATGAGATAGACAACACCAAGCGAACGCTGCACGGCGCATTGCTCGATGCCCAGATTCTGGCGGATGTCTATCTGGCGATGACCGGTGGCCAGACGTCAATGAAGTTCAGCATGGAGAATGAATCCCAGCAGACGCAGGGCGAAGCGGGAATTCAGCGCGTGGTTCGCCAGGCCAGCCGTTTGCGGGTCGTTTTAGCCAGTGATGCAGAGTTACTTGATCACGAATCCCGTCTGGATCTGGTGCAGAAGAAGGGCGGAAGCTGTATGTGGCGCGCCTGAAAAACGCCAGAACGCCTGTAAAATCATCGTTTGGGTGATTTTTGCAGCAAACGATTCAAAACGTGAGAAAAAGCGTTGACGACTCCAGAGGCACACCGTAATATGCGCCTCGTTCCCCAAACGGGAACAGTGGAGCGGTAGTTCAGTCGGTTAGAATACCTGCCTGTCACGCAGGGGGTCGCGGGTTCGAGTCCCGTCCGTTCCGCCACTATTCAGGCCCACGTTATTTATAACGTGGGCCTTTTCATTTCTACGTTTCCTGAATCCTGATTTTCTCTCTTCCATCCGGTCTCGTTGTCGTCATCATGCGGCGAACGGCTGCATCGCTATTCAATTGATTTTTTATAAAAACATCCGCTTCTTATATTTTTATTAATATATTCAATTTGATTTATTATTCTTTTGGTGTAAGTTCTTTAAGGTAAATTATTCTCTTCTGCCATTATTCCTTGTTCTCTCAATAATGCCTGTAGTGATGTTAACTATTCCTATTGCTGCGTAGAGCGTTACGTAGTTTATTCCTAACCATATAAAGAAGCCCGGCATGATATTTTTAAGCATCATGTCGATGAACCCTATGGACATGGATTATTTCAGGAAGCCATCAACGTAAGGCAGTGCAGGGTGTACCAACAAAAATGTTTATACATCCTTAATTTAGCGAGTGAAATTTACCAAGGACTTTAAGTATGACGGATAATAAAGTCATTTTAGCAGTCAATAACGGAGACGGAAAAACTCGGTTGTTGACGGCAGAAGCAGGCCGGACGGTTAAGGTGAAACTTATCCCCGGCAATAAATATTTATTGAAGAATTTTAACGACGACTTCGCACCAGAAAATATTACGCTGCAGCGCGTAGACAAGGCGTTGCACATTATTCAGGAAGGCGATACACAGCCAAGCATAATTATTGAAGATTACTTCAATGGTGATCCTACGAATCCGGTCCTGATGGGCATGGCGGAAGATGGATTACTCTACGCCTATGTTCCTCTGTCTGGTGACAGCTACGACACCGGTTATCTGATGGCGGATGGCAGCATGTCTCCTGTGGCGTTAGGGGGCGAACCGCTGGGAGCGGGTGGCCCTCTTCTGACGGCACCGGATGACGACAACGACATGCTGTTTGGTATGTTGGGATGGTTTGCGCTTGCTGCTGCGGGTGTGGGGGCTGCTTTCGCGTTGTCTGAGATGGACAACGACGACGGCGATAACCACTCCACGCCTGATAAGCCGAGCATCGGCACCACGATGGATGATGAAGGCTCAATCAAAGGCCCGTTAAAATCAGGTGATACGACCGATGACTCAACGCCGACGCTGAGCGGTAAAGGTAAGCCTGGTGATACCATCCATATCTACGATAACGACAAAGAGATTGGCTCTGTTATCGTCGATGATGAAGGCGAGTGGAGCTATACGCCTGATAAGCCACTGGGTGAAGGTGAGCACGAGCTGACCGTCGTGGAAAAAGATCCTGACGGCAACGCGAGTCCTCCATCAGACCCGATTGTCATCGTCGTTGATACGGTTGCGCCAAAAGCGCCGACGATTGAACACATCATGGACAAAGTGGGTAAAACCACCGGTGAAATTCATGATGATGCTTACACCGACGATCCGAAACCAGAAATGAGCGGTACCGGTGAAGCGGGGGCGACGATCACCATTTACGATAACGGTAAAAAGATCGGCGAAACCACCGTTAACGAGGATGGCCGTTGGTATTTCAAACCTTCCGAAAACCTCACTGACGGTAGCCACAGCATCACGGTCAGCCAGACGGATAAAGCGGGTAACGTCAGCGAACCGTCTGACGAGCGTGATTTTATTGTATTGACTGAACCTCCGGGAAAAGCAGAAACGCCTGAGGTCATTGACAATACCGGTCCGGTAACCGGTCCGCTCAAACCGGGTGATGTAACGGATGACAGTCAGCCTTCTTTCAGTGGAGAGGGAACACCGGGCAATACCATCATTATCAAAGACAATGATAAAGAGATCGGCTCGGTTATCGTCGACGACGAAGGTAAATGGTCATTTACACCTAAGGATGAACTTACCGAGGGTGAACATAATGTCGTGGTCGTTGAGGAAGATCCGCTCGGCAATGAAGGCGATCCTTCCGATCCGATTCAGATTATTGTGGATACCACGCCGCCAGCCAAACCGGATATGGCCGATGCCCAGGATAATACCGGGCCGATTACGGGCCAGCTGAAAGGCGGTGACGTCACGGATGAAACCCGTCCGGTATTCAGCGGTAAAGGTGAACCGGGCGACACCGTGACCATTTATGATGGTGACGAGGTGCTTGGCACAACCGTTATTGACGATAAAGGCAACTGGACGCTGAAACCAGAGAAACCGCTGGGTGAAGGCGATCACAGTATCACCGTTACGCAGACGGATAAGGCGGGCAATACCAGCGATCCCTCGGAAGCGCTGGAGTTTGAAGTTGACACTACCGCGCCTGATGCTTCAGCAAATGTTCTGAATATTACCGCCGTTGCGGATGACGTAGGCGATCGTCAGGGCAATGTAGCCAGCGGTGACATCACCGATGACAGCAAACCACTTATCAGCGGTATCGGTGAAGCCGGGAACACCGTCTTTGTCTACACCACCGACTCTTCCGGCAAACACCTGATTGGTACAGCGGTGGTAGGCAGTGATGGCACCTGGAGCCTGACACCAGAAACCCCACTGACGGAAGGCCTGAACAAGCTGACCCTGGAGACGCAGGACCCGGCGGGCAACCGCGTTGCCGGTGAAGCGCCGTCTTACGACATCAATCTGCTGATCCCGGTGAGTACTGCACCGTCCATCAACAGCGTTGTGGACAACGCCGAGCCACACGTCGGCCCAATGCAGAAAGGCGAATCCACCAACGACACCACCCCAACCCTGAGCGGCAGCGCTGCACCGGGCGACGTTGTGTCTATCCTCGACAACGGGAAAGTGATTGGTACCGTCACGGCGGACAGCAACGGGAAGTGGGCGTTCACCCCGGATACTGCGCTGGCGGATGGCAAGCACACCTTCACGGTCACTGCGACTGACGCAGCGGGCAACGCGCGCACCAGCGGCTCCTTCCCGATCGTGATTGACACTGCGGCACCGTCTCCGGCAGAAAATATCGTTATCAATGATAACGTGGGCGACAAGCAGGGACCGGTAGGTCCAGGCGACACCACCGACGATCAGTCCCCGACCCTGAGCGGCGAAGCCGAGCCGGGTAGCGTGGTGGACATCTACGACAACGACGAGAAGATCGGTTCCGTCATCGTTGATGACGAAGGTAAATGGTCCTACACGCCAGACACGCCTCTGGCTAAAGGCGATCATGAGATCACCACCACCGTAACCGATCCGTCAGGCAACACCAGTGAACCGTCTCCGGGGATCTCCTTCACCGTCGATCCGGATCCAAACCAGGTTACCGTGGGTGAAGTGGTGGATGACCAGGGCCCGATCGTGGGCAACCTGAAGCCAGGCACCGTGACCGATGATGTCCGCCCTGAACTGAGCGGTAAAGGTAAGCCAGGCAGCACCGTGACCATCATGGATGGCGACGATGTACTGGGCTCCACCGTGGTGGATCCGGATGGCAACTGGACCTTTACCCCTGAACAGGATATGGCCGATGGCGATCACAGCCTGACCGTGATTTCCAAAGACCCGGCCGGAAACGAGGTGAGCTCTCCGTCCTTTGATATTACCGTTGATGCGACTGCCCCGGAAAAACCTGTATTGGGATCCGCAACGGATGATGTGGGAACAATTCGTGGCGATCTGAGCAACGGCGGCACCACCGACGACGCAAACCCAACCTTCAACGGCTCTGCAGAGCCGGGCAGCCGTGTCGATATTTATGATAACGGTGAGCATATTGGTTCGACGATTGCGGACGACAACGGCGCCTGGCAGTTCACGCCAACCACACCTCTGCCAGAAGGTGAGCACCATATCACCACCACCGCAACGGATGAAGCGGGCAACACCGGTCCGGAATCGGATGATTTTGTGCTGGTGACCGACTACACCCCACCAGTGGCAAGCAGCGATGTACTGAACATTACGTCCGTAATGGATGATGTTGGCGGCCGTCAGGGTAACGTGGCCAGCGGTGAAATCACCGATGACAGCAAACCGGTTATCAATGGTATTGGTGAAGCGGGAAGCACCGTCTTCGTTTACAGCACGGATGCTAACGGCAAACATCTGCTGGGCTCAGCCGTGGTCGACAGTGAAGGCAACTGGACGCTGGCACTGGATACACCGCTGGTGGAAGGGCTTAATCAGCTGACGCTGGAAACCCAGGACGCAGTAGGCAATCGCGTAGCGGGTGAAGCACCGTCTTACGACATTACTGTTCTGATCCCGGTCAGCACCGAGCCGTCCATCAACAGCGTGGTGGACAACGCCGAGCCGCACGTCGGCCCAATGCAGAAAGGCGAAACCACCAACGACACCACCCCAACCCTGAGCGGCAGCGCTGCACCGGGCGACGTTGTGTCTATCCTCGACAACGGGAAAGTGATTGGCACCGTCAAGGCGGACAGCAGCGGTAAGTGGTCGTTCACCCCGGATACCGCGCTGGCGGATGGTCAGCACACCTTCACCGTCACGGCGACTGACGCAGCGGGCAACGCGCGCACCAGCGGCAGCTTCCCGATCGTGATTGATACTGCGGCACCGTCTCCGGCAGAAAATATCGTTATCAATGATAACGTGGGCGACAAGCAGGGGCCGGTAGGTCCAGGCGACACCACCGACGATCAGTCCCCGACCCTGAGCGGCGAAGCCGAGCCGGGCAGCGTGGTGGACATCTACGATAACGACGAGAAGATCGGTTCCGTCATCGTTGATGACGAAGGTAAATGGTCCTATACGCCAGACAAGCCTCTGGCTAAAGGCGATCATGAGATCACCACTACCGTGACCGATCCGTCAGGCAACACCAGTGAACCGTCTCCGGGGATCTCTTTTACCGTCGATCCGGATCCAAACCAGGTTACCGTGGGGGAAGTGGTGGATGATCAGGGGCCGATCGTGGGCAACCTGAAGCCAGGCACCGTGACCGATGACGCACGTCCTGAACTGAGCGGTAAAGGTAAGCCGGGCAGCACCGTAACCATCATGGATGGCGACGATGTACTGGGCTCCACCGTAGTGGATCCGGATGGCAACTGGACCTTTACCCCTGAACAGGATCTGGCCGATGGCGATCACAGCCTGACCGTGATTTCCACCGATCCTGCGGGTAATGACGTCACTTCTCCGTCCTTCGATATCACTATCGATACCGTAGCACCGGAAAAACCGGTGATTGGTCTGGCGACAGATGATGTGGGTTCCAGCCGTGGCGATCTGAGCAGCGGCAGCACCACGGATGACGCAAACCCGACCTTTAACGGTACCGCAGAGCCGGGCAGCCGTGTCGATATTTATGATAATGGCGAACTGATTGGTTCTACCGTGGTGGATGAAAATGGCGGCTGGCAATTTACGCCAACCACCGCGCTGCCAGAGGGTGAGCACCATATCACCACCACCGCAACCGACAAGGCCGGTAACACCAGCCCGGAATCAGACGATTTTGTGCTGATCACCGACTACACCGCACCTGATGCCAGCAAAGTGGTTATCACCGAAGTCTATGACGACGTGAATACCGCAGGCGTCATTGCCTCCGGCGAAGAAACCGACGACAACCGTCCGCTGATCAAGGGTACGGGCGCAGAGCCGGGCAACACCATCACCGTCTACAACGGCGACAAGGTCATTGGCACCGCGAAAGTGCAGGCCGACGGCACCTGGTCCCTGGAGCCGACCACGCCGCTGCCGGACGGGAAGTACACCCTGACGGCGAAAGAGACCGACAGCGTGGGCAATGTCTCCGGTCCGTCCGGTGAGTACATCATCAACGTGGCCACCGTACCGCCGCAGGCACCGACGCTGGACACCGTCTATGACGACGTGGCCCCGCATGCGGACTACCTGCAGAAGGGTGACGTCACCAACGACACCACCCCGACCCTGAGCGGCAGCAGCGGCGTGGCGGGCGGCACCATCAGTATCTACGACAACGGTCGTCTGATTGGCACCACCACCGTGGGCAGCAACGGCAGCTGGAGCTTCACGCCGGATACGGCGCTGGCAGACGGCAGCCATAACTTCACCGCCACCGTCACCGACGGCGTGGGCCGCACCAGTGAACCGACCGGCGGCTTCGGTATCGTGGTGGATACAAAAGCCCCGGACGCGGCCTCTGACCTGCTGGTCACCGACAACGTCGGTGCGTACCAGGGCCCGGTTGTGAGCGGCGACACCACCGATGACAACACCCCGACCCTGAGCGGCAGGGCCGAGCCGGGCAGCACGGTGAACATCATCGACAACGGCCAGGTCATCGGCACCGCGAAGGTGAACCCGGACGGCACCTGGAGCTACACCCCGGACCAGCCGCTGGCGAACGGCGCACACGACCTGACCACCACCGTCACCGATCCGTCGGGCAACACCGGGCCGGAAGGCTCGCACGTGGTCATCACCGTTGACGTGGTCCCGGGCAAGGTGGAAATCACCGCCGTGACTGACGACACCGGCAGCGTGACCGGCAGCCTGTCGCAGGGCGCGCTCACCGACGACACCCGTCCGCAAATCAGCGGCACGGCGAAGGCGGGCAGCACCGTGACCATCATGGACGGCAGCAACGTGCTGGGCACCACCACTGCGGGGTCAGACGGCACCTGGAGCTTCACGCCGAGCGTGGACCTGGGCCGCGGCGACCACACCTTCACCGCCACGGCGAAGGACCCGATGGGCAACGAGTCAAGCAGCAGCAGCTGGACCGTGACCATCGACACCGATGCACCGGTGAAACCGACCATCGACGCGGCGCTGGACGACGTGGGCAGCGTGCAGGGTAACCTGGCGAACGGCGGCACCACCGACGATCCGACCCCGACCCTGAGCGGCAAGGCGGAAGCGGGCAGCACCGTGAAGATCTACGATCAGAACGGCCTGCTGGGCGAGGTGACGGCGAAAGCCGACGGCACCTGGAGCTTCTCGCCGGTGGCGAAACTGCCGGAAGGCGAGCACCGCTTCCACGTGACGGCGACCGACAAGGCGGGCAACACCAGTTCTGCGTCAGACGACTTCGTTCTGACCCTGGACTACACCGCCCCGGATGCGAGCAAGCTGGCGATCACCGAAGTCTACGACGACGTGAACACCGCAGGCGTGATTGCCTCCGGCGGGGAAACCGACGACAACCGTCCGCTGATCAAAGGTACGGGCGCAGAGCCGGGCAACACCATCACCGTGTACAACGGCGACAAGGTCATTGGCACCGCGAAAGTGCAGGCCGACGGCACCTGGTCCCTCGAACCGACCACGCCGCTGCCGGACGGGACGTACACCCTGACGGCGAAAGAGACCGACGGCGTGGGCAATGTCTCCGGTCCGTCCGGTGAGTACATCATCAACGTGGCCACCGTACCGCCGCAGGCACCGACGCTGGACACCGTCTATGACGACGTGGCCCCGCATGCGGATTACCTGCAGAAGGGTGACGTCACCAACGACACCACCCCGACCCTGAGCGGCAGCAGCGGCGTGGCGGGCGGCACCATCAGTATCTACGACAACGGTCGTCTGATTGGCACCACCACCGTGGGCAGCAACGGCAGCTGGAGCTTCACGCCGGATACGGCGCTGGCAGACGGCAGCCATAACTTCACCGCCACCGTCACCGACGGCGTGGGCCGCACCAGTGAGCCAACCGGCGGCTTCGGTATCGTGATTGATACAAAAGCCCCGGACGCAGCCTCTGACCTGCTGGTCACCGACAACGTCGGTGCGTACCAGGGCCCGGTCGTGAGCGGCGACACCACCGATGACAACACCCCGACCCTGAGCGGTAAGGCCGAGCCGGGCAGCACGGTGAACATCATCGACAACGGCCAGGTCATCGGCACCGCGAAGGTGAACCCGGACGGCACCTGGAGCTACACCCCGGACCAGCCGCTGGCGAACGGCGCACACGACCTGACCACCACCGTCACCGATCCGTCGGGCAACACCGGGCCGGAAGGCTCGCATGTGGTCATCACCGTTGACGTGGTCCCGGGCAAGGTGGAAATCACCGGCGTGACTGACGACACCGGCAGCGTCACCGGCAGCCTGTCGCAGGGCGCGCTCACCGACGACACCCGTCCGCAAATCAGCGGCACGGCGAAGGCGGGCAGCACCGTGACCATCATGGACGGCAGCAACGTGCTGGGCACCACCACCGCGGGGTCAGACGGCACCTGGAGCTTCACGCCGAGCGTGGACCTGGGCCGCGGCGACCACACCTTCACCGCCACGGCGAAGGACCCGATGGGCAACGAGTCAAGCAGCAGCAGCTGGACCGTGACCATCGACACCGATGCACCGGTGAAACCGACCATCGACGCGGCGCTGGACGACGTGGGCAGCGTGCAGGGCACCCTGGCGAACGGCGGCAGCACCGATGACCCGACGCCAACCCTGAGCGGCAAGGCGGAAGCGGGCAGCACCGTGAAGATCTACGATCAGAACGGCCTGCTGGGCGAAGTGACGGCGAAGGCTGACGGCACCTGGAGCTTCTCGCCGGTGGCGAAACTGCCGGAAGGCGAGCACCGCTTCCACGTGACGGCGACCGACAAAGCCGGTAACACCAGTGTGGCATCGGACGACTTTGTCCTGACCCTGGACTTCACCGCCCCGGACGTGAGCAAAGTGAGCATTACCGATGTGGTGGATGATTTTGGTTCTGTCATCGGATCGATTGCCTCGGGTGGTAAGACGGACGATAACACGCCGCTGATCAAGGGGACGGGCGCAGAGCCGGGCAACACCATCACCGTCTACAACGGTGACAAGGTGATTGGCACCGCGAAAGTACAGGCTGACGGTACCTGGGAACTTCAGGTCACGAAAGCCCTGCCTGACGGGACGTACAACCTGACGGTGAAAGAGACCGACAGCGTGGGTAACACCACGGCGGCATCACCGGAATACATTATTCAGATCGATGCGGGCGGTCAGCCGCTGCCACCGACCCTGAGCAGTGTGGAAGATGATGTTGCGCCGCATACCGGCCCATTACAAAAGGATGCGACAACCAACGACAACACTCTGTTGTTGACGGGTACGGCTGAAGCCGGTGTTACGGTTCGCATTTATGGCGGCCCGAACGGTACCACCCTGCTGGGTGAAACCAAGGCCGATGCCCAGGGCAAATGGAGCTTCAATACGCCGAAACTGGCGGACGGCGTTCATACGTTTGTCGCGGAAGCGATTAACGACATTGGTCAGGTAAGCCCGCAGACTGGCGGCTTCCCAATCACGGTGGATACCAGCGCGCCGGGTGAGGTCACAGGCTTTATCGTGAGCGATAACGAAGGTCCGAAGACCGGTACATTGTCCAATGGCGATACCACTGACGATGCGACACCGACGATCAGCGGTAAAGCAGAGCCAGGCAGCGTTGTTCACATCTATGTGAACGGCCAGGAAAACGGTACTGCGGTTGCAGACGCGAACGGTAACTGGACTTATACCACCGGTTCTCTGGCGGATGGGGAATACACCTTCACCGCGCGTGCTGAAGATTCAGCAGGCAACCTGGGGGCTGAAAATGCCGGTGTCACCGTCACGCTTGATACCTCCAGCGTACCGGTCACTATCGTTCGCGTGATGGACGATAAAGGCACCGTAACTGGCGAACTGAAGGCCAATGATGTGACTGACGATGCCCGTCCGGACATTATCGGTAAGGCAAAAGCAGGCAGCATCGTGACCATCAAAGATGGCAGCGTGGTGCTGGGCACCGTGACGGCAGATGCCAGCGGTAACTGGACATTCACTCCAACCAGCGATCTGGGCGATGGCGTACACAACATTACGGCGACCGCTAAAGATCTGACCGGCAAAGAGGATACCTCCAGCACCTTCAGTTTCGAAATTGACAGTAAAGCACCGAATCGTCCGAGCATTGATTACGCGGAAGATCAGGTGGGTACCGTTAAGGACGATTTGAACAGCAACGATGTTACTGACGATCCGCAGCCAATCCTGCACGGTACGGCTGAAGCGGGCAGCACCGTCAATATTTACACCGTTGACGGCACCCTGTTGGGTACAGTCACCGCGAACAGCAACGGTGCATGGAACTTCAAACCGGGCAGCAAGTTACCGGAAGGTAAAAACACCTTCTACGTGACGGCCACAGATGAAGCCGGCAACGTCAGTGACAAGTCTGCGGACTTCGTGCTGACTACCGACTACACCGCGCCGGATGCGAGCAAAGTGACCATTGATTCCGTCACGGATAACGTGGGTAACGTTCAGGGTATTGTTGCGGATGGCGGCGTACTGGATGACTCACGTCCGGTGATCCGCGGCTCTGGTGCGGAAGCGGGCAACGTCATTACGGTCTACACCACCGATAAAGACGGCAACACGAAGGTACTGGGTACCACCACGGTTGATCAGAACGGCAAATGGGAACTGACGCCATCTGAGTCTCTGTACGGTGACTCCATCAACAAACTGACCGTGACGGAAACCGATCGGGTTGGCAACGTGGCGAAACCAGCTGA
Source organism: Enterobacter sp. 22466 (assembly GCF_052044775.1). NCBI lineage: Bacteria > Pseudomonadati > Pseudomonadota > Gammaproteobacteria > Enterobacterales > Enterobacteriaceae > Enterobacter > Enterobacter sp. 22466. The sequence goes on from NZ_JBQENX010000001.1 coordinate 20,402, forward strand.
CAGCTATGACGTCATTATGTCCGATACCCCGGATGCACCAGCGATCGTTAACGTTCTGGACGATACCGGCACAACCGTTATCAACCTGGCCAACAATGCGTTGACCAAAGACGATACGCCGACCCTGAACGGGACTGCGGACGGTGCTGCGGGCGATACGATCACCATCTACAACGGCAGTCAGGTTGTAGGTAAAACAACGCTGAACAGCGATGGCACCTGGAGCTTCACGCCATCTCCGGCACTGGCTGACGGTAGCTACACCTTTACGGTGACCAATACCAACAGCGCGGGTCAGGAGAGCGATCGCAGCGGTTCGTTCACGGTAACCATTGATTCAACAGCACCGAATCCGGTTTCCGGCCTGCAGGTGTCTGACGATCAGGGGGCCTGGAAAGGTCAGTTGACCGAGGGCATGACCACGGACGACAACAAACCGACCTTCACGGGTAAAGCGGAGCAGGGTAGCACGGTCACTATCTATGATAATGGCCAGGCGATCGGTTCAGTCACCGTCACCAACCCTGACGGTAGCTGGCAGTTCACCCCGTCCACGCCGCTGGTTGATGGCGAACACCAGTTCGCGACTCAGGTAACGGATCCGGCGGGTAACAGCAGTGCGATCGTTGACGATATCACCGTTAACGTTTCCACGGGCGCAAGCTATCTGCAGCTGCTGCAGGTGGTGGATGATGTCCAGGAAGCGGGTGGTTCTCGCGTGCTTCGCGATGGTGAAGTCACGAACGATAGCCAGGTACAGCTGGTCGGTAAGGCGACGGCAGGCAGCACCATTATCATCACCGACGTCGGTGGCGTTCAGCTTGGCACGGTGAAAGCAGATGCCAACGGTGACTGGGAATTCACGCCGCTGAGCAGCCTGAGTGATGGCGCGCATACGCTGCGTATTACCGGGACCGATCCGTCGAATAACCCGCTCACACCGATCGACTTCGATCTGGTGGTGGACACGGTTGCGCCTGTCGCGCCGGTTATTACGGATGTGCTGGACGACGTTAACCCGGTTCAGGGTTCTGTTGCCCACGGCAAACCTACCAACGACACCACGCCGGAAATTACCGGTACGGCGGAGAAGGGCAGCACGGTGAATGTGTACCATCAGGTGGATGCGACAACGCGCATTCTGCTGGGTACCGCCGTGGCCGATAGCACGACGGGCCAGTGGACGCTGCAGATCACTGACGCGAACAAGCTGACTGAAGGCACCTGGAATCTGGTGGCAACCTCTACGGATGCGGCGGGCAACATCAGTACGCCGAGCAACACCTGGACGATTGTTGTCGATACCACCGTGTCTGACGCGGTTATCAATATCAGCTCTATTTCAGAAGACCGGGGGTCATCAGATACTGACTTCGTCACCAGCGATAACACGCTGTTGATTAACGGTCAGCTGACGAAAGCCCTGCAGGCGGACGAATGGGTTGAGATTAGCCTCGACAACGGTGCAACCTGGACGCGTGCCTCAACGGTGACCAGTACATCCTGGACTGTGGATATGCAGAACACGCCGCTGAATGATGGTGCTTACACCATTCAGGCTCGCGTGGTGGATAACGCCGGTAACGTTGGCAGCACTGATTCTCAGGCGCTGCAGGTGGCAACAGGCGGCAGTGACATGAATGGTCTGTCTACGACCACCAAAGTCACCACCGATACCAGCCATGGTCTGACGACAGGTGATCACTTCAGCCATGCTGCGACAGCAACCAACAGCGACATGGTCACCCGTGACCGTACGGTGACCATTAGCGGTAACCTGAGCGCGGCGCTACAGGCGGGTGAGCATCTGCAGATCTCCCTGGATAACGGCAAAACCTGGCAAACGCTGGCACTTAACGGCCAGAGCTGGAGCTATGTACTGCCGGAAGCGACAGCAAGCACTACTCACAGCTTCAAGCTGCAGGTCATTGACGTTGCGGGCAACCCAGGTACGAACACGAAGTTTGCGGATAGCTACAACGTGGTTATCGATCTGGATTCTCCGAACGGTATTACCGGGGCGCCAGATGTGCCGCAGCACACCACCACAGGAGATTCGTTCACCTTCTCCAGCGGTCAATACGGTCGTGTAGAAGCGGGGGCGATTGTCTCGCTGGTGAGTGACGTCAACAACAACGGGACCTATCAGGAAGGTCTGGATCAGGTCATTGGCTTCGTGAAGGCTAACGCTGACGGCTCCTGGAGTCTGAATACGTCGCTGCCTTCTGGCGCACATAACCTGGCCTTTGTGGTCTGGGATGAGGCGGGCAACCGCTCAAGCATGAGCGCCAGCACCAGTACAGGTGTCACCGAAGGTGGCGGCAGTACGCTGATTGAACAAACCTGGGGGGGAACGACCGATGCGGACAGCCGCGGTCTGAACGCCGCTGCGGTGACCATCAGTCAGGATGGTCTGTGGTCATTCTTCCATAGTGCTCGTGGCACTTCTGGCACATCGACCGCTAACGCCGGACGTGTCTATGACTCCGTCACGCGTGAAGACTACGATTCAACGTACCTTGCCCAACCGTCAACTGAAAACGGTGCGGGTTACGACGTAGATAGCACGTCATACAGCCGTTATGTTAACTCCGCAGCCTTTGCGGACATTAACCGCGATGGCTATGCCGACGTCATGTCTCAGATCAGTAGTTATAGTAACGCGGGTCGTACCGCCTACTGGCTGCAGAATGCGGACGGTAGTTACTCCGCGAAGGCGCTGGATCAGGGCACCCTGAACCACCTCGGCGGCGTGATTTCCTATGACCGTGAAGGTGATGGCTATCTGGACTTTGTGCTGGGTGACTCCGAAGCAGACTCCATTTCGTTCATCAAAAATACGCAGGGCACGCTCAGTTACGAGGACAATTCCGGCTTCTCTGACGGACATCCTGGCGGAGCATTGCCAACGTCGCTGAGTGTGCTGCACGAAGTAGGGGCTGTGGATATCGATAACAACGGTACCGTAGATATTACGGCACATATCGACTACAACGGCGCTGGCAACCTCGTCGGCAACAACTCCCGCGGTCTGGGTATCTTGTATAATCAGACTACCGGGACGTCGAAGACCAACTTCGGTGAAGTTGGCTACTACGCGAACGTGTTCCGTGACGATGGCCATGAAGACTACGGTAACTTGTCTATCTCCATGACCTATGCGGATTACAACAACGATGGTTGGCTGGATCTGTTCCTGAGCCGTGGTTCGAAGGGGGGCAGTAACAGCGACGAGAGCCGTATCTATCTGAACGATGGTACCGGCAAGCTCAATGCAACGGACAGCCAGGCGCAGTGGTTTGGCGATAACGTTGATGGCGGCACGTCGCTGGCAGTGGACTGGAACCACGACGGTAAGATGGACATCATCGAAGTGCCACGCTCTGGCGTGACTGGCTCGCCGATGTTGTATACCAATACCGGTAGTAACAATTGGGGCGCCAATAAAGTCAGCCTGACAGGTAGCACGACGTTCAACAACATGACGGGTGCCGTCGCACTCGACTATGACTGGGACGGCTCGATGGACCTGGTGCTGTACCGTTCTGGCGCAGATGCTGATGTCGTGGCAAGAGACGACGCGGGACGCACGATGCTGGTGAAAAACACCAATATCGCGGCGGACGGCACGAGCCTGCAGATCCGTATTGTTGACGGCAACGGCATCAATACCTTCTACAGCAACACCGTGAAGTTATACAACTCAGCGGGCGAGCTTGTGGCAACCCAGTTGATTAACCCGCAGTCCTCTGGTTCCAGCAACAGTATGGGTCTGGTGAGCTTCTTCGGGCTGGATCCGAATGAAGTTTACTCCGTGCAGATGCTGCGCATTACCGACGGTAAAGCGGATCACGTTGGCGCAACGGGCAGCATTGGTGGTTACACCAACGGTACGGTAAATGAGAACTGGGGTGGCCTGACAACAGGTAAAGCCCATGACTCCTACGTACTGACGGCGGAAAGCAGCAATGCGGCGAACAACACCTCCGGCAACAACGGGATCATCGGGACGGGCTATAACGACACCTTCTTCGGTTCTGCAGGCAATGACACCTACAACGGTGGCGGCGGCTGGAACCAGATTGTGAGCGGTAAGCCTGTCTGGAGCGAAACTGCCGGTATGGACGTTGTTGACTATAGCCGTTCAACCACTGCGATCAATGCAAACCTGTGGACTGGCACTGCAACCGGTAACGGCACCGATAAGCTCCTCAACATCGAGGGTCTCGTAGGCTCCAGCCAGCAAGATACGTTTACGGATAACTCCGCGAATAACGTGTTTGAAGGACGTGGTGGCAACGACGCCTTCTACCTGGTCAACGGCGGTAACGATACGCTGATGTACAAGGTGTTGGCAGGTCTGAGCAACGACAGCACCGGTGGCAATGGTCATGACACGATCCACGGCTTTAAGGTGGGTAATCTGGTGAAAGACAGTGATGCAGATCTGCTCGATATGAGTGAACTGCTTGACTACAAAGGTTCTATCTCCTTCTTCGAAGACGAAGGAAAACTGGAGCTGGATTACTCCTCCCGCGGCGTACTTGACTACGTCAAGGTGGAAGTTGTGGGTAGTGATACCGTGATCAGTATCGACCGTGACGGTCAGGGCGGACAGCATGGATTTACGCAGGTTGTCACGCTGGCTGACGTGCAAACGGATTTGGTGACGCTGCTACAGAATAACCAAATCATGATGTAACCCAGTAAATACCCGCCATCTTCGGATGGCGGGCTTTCTGCACGCATCTACCAATCGTTGTTACACAGTCATTCACTGGGTTAATCGGGAATTTGATAAATGAAAGTAACCCTTAATAAGTTTAAAAAAATAAACCTGGCGTGTGCTATTACTGCCGCGCTCAGCGTATTGATATCCAGCACTGCATATTCAGCAGAACGCGTGAAGCACGTCATCGATATACCGGCAGATGTCAAAACCGCTTCAGGGAAGACGGCACCACAGCCCTACCGCCCGGTCGCAGATGTGACACCGGAACAGGCACAAATTGTGGTTTATTACCCTGAGGGGAGCGTACCCGCGACGATCTACGTCGACCGCGAGCTGCAGTCGGTACTGCTGCCGGGGCAATTTACCGTCCTGTGCGCCGCGCCAGGCACGCATGCGGTGGAGTCCTGGTTCAACGATCACCCTGCTTATCAGGGGAAACAAAATCCTCTGCAACAGCTCAATGCCGAAAGTGCGCAAACCTATTTTATTCAGGTTAATCCAGGTACGGCAGGAAATACGGCGGCCCTGGAAGAGCGTTCTAAGGCTGAAGCCCTGTTGAGTAAAATGCATAAACAGACCAAAATTATTAACCGTGCATCCCAGGTAAAAACCTGTGATTACGTTAATAACAGCGGTGTGGTGCTTATTCAGGAGCAAGTCCTGTTCCGCTTTGCGGCAAGTAATGCGGCAGGGATTTTTGCTGAATCCCGCAATAAGCTGGACGAGGTGGTGAAATTTACCAAAAAGGCGAATAACGTCAGTGAGATCCAGATTGTGGGTTATACCGACGCAATTGGTAGCCGTGAGGCTAACCAGCGCCTGTCTGAAGCACGTGCCGATACCGTTCGTTCATTGCTGATCGAGAAAGGGATTAAACCGGAGCTGATCAATAACACGACGGGCAAAGGAATAGCACAAAGCGCTGAAGGCTGCGGTACCTCTGCCAGCCAGCAAGCGGCAGGATGTAACGTCAATAGCCGTCGCGTAGAAATTTTAGTGAAAAGCCACTAAGTCAGCATCGATACAAAAATACGGATTGCGGAGACGCTTTCCGTATTTTTTTGTGAATAATTTGACGGTGTTATGGAGACACGGGTGACGTGTTAGAGGCGGTGAGGGATTAAGCAGTTTGTGGTTCGTACATCTTAATGTGGGCAATGCTGTAGTACTTTTTCTTTTCTCTGATTATGTCATGGTCAATCGAGGATTTAATGATTTCGCCGCAGGAATAGATTTTCTTTAAAGAGTTAAACCCCAACTGTTTCATTATGCTGTTGCTGTAGGTATAGGTGGTTTTTGGCTTGATGTTATATAAGGTACTGATGTCGTCAATCGTGTAGCCTGAGATCATTAACTTCAGGACACAGAACTCCATATGCGTCAGTTCGATATGTTTTTTGACGATCACGCTTTTGCTGGGGTGACGCTGGGTATGCATTTTCCTGACAATTTCATCGTTGGTCAGATTATTGATATTCACGAGACGATGTTTGTAATGCGAGCAGATGCAGGCGAAAAGCTCCGGAAAGATATCCGAGTGGTAAGCGATGATGATCTCTTCAATGGCGTGGAGGGTTGTTTTCTGTTTTAGTGAGATAAGCCACTGAAAGTAGATGATGTTGCTATAAATAGAGTCAGGAAGCACCAGGTACAAGGTAAAAAAACTATCTTTTTTCATACCTTTTACCCAGTCGTGTAAATGGTGCTGATTATAAAAAGAGAGAATCTCTTCTTTTTTGAACGTATTGGAAAGTAAATGGCGCAATCCGATGTTGCTGAAATGACATCTTGATAATATGACCCGCGACGTATCCATTTTTATCCCTTTGGTTAATGTATTCTGCACGCCTCTTTTTGGTGTAAGATTTGCATGCTAACGATCTTATGATACGGTATGTATATATTTTCATTTTACACGATGTCTCAGGGTTAATATGTGAGAATAGTCCCCGCACAAATGGGAATTGTTTACGTGCCTGATGATTGGACGGCTTTCTATATTAATGATAAGAAAGAGATGTCAGGGGTTAGGATTACTCCACGTCTACAGGACATGCATACTTTTAAGGTTTATCATTTAATCAATTGTGGAATGCCACGCTTCATTCTCTCTGCACCATCATGGGTGATTGATTAATTATAAGGAAATGTCATTTCACCGAAATGGCATAAAGAAAAGTATGAGAAAATTGCCAGCTCTGTTTATTTTCACCACGCTATTTTTACTGGCAGGGTGTCAGATAACCCCCGGAAGCCATATTGATACCGACGGAAAAACGGTTGTCGAAACGCCCGACCCCGATAATATCAATGACGTAAAGGTGAATGTTTACCCCGTTACGCCGGCACTGATTGAGAAATTACGTGAAAACGTCGTGGTCGCCCACGCCAATGCGGAGCTGAATAAACGACTCGAAGCGTATGAGTACCGTATTGGGGTTGGTGACATCATTATGGTCACGGTGTGGGAACATCCTGAGCTTACCACCCCGTCTGGCCAGTATCGTAGCGCCAGCGATACGGGAAACTGGGTCCATTCAGACGGCACTATTTTTTATCCGTACATCGGGAAAATCCATGTTAAGGATAAAACAGTCACTGAAGTCAGAGAGCTGATTACCGAACACCTGGCGAAATACATTGAGTCCCCACAGGTCGATGTGGGGATTGCCGCGTTTCGCTCTCAGAAAGTGTATGTCTCTGGTGAAGTTAATCAGTCCGGGCAGCAGCCCATCACTAACGTTCCATTGACCATCATTGATGCGGTTAATCTGGCGGGTGGGCTGACTGAAAACGCAGACTGGGGGAATGCTGTTTTAACCCAGGGGGGTAAAAAATCAATCATCTCGCTGCAAGCGCTTATGCAGTATGGCGATCTGCAGCAAAACAAGTTGCTCTATTCCGGCGATATTCTGTATATCCCGCGTAATGATGATTTAAAAGTCTTTGTTATGGGCGATGTGGTGAAGCAAACCACCATGAAAATGGATCGCTCAGGCATGACGCTGACCGAAGCGTTGGGTAATGCGGAGGGCATGAATCAATTAACCAGTGATGCCAGCGGTATTTTTGTGATCCGTTCGGAAAACAAACCGGATGCGTCAAAAGGAAAACAGGCAAATATTTATCAGCTTGATGCCAGGGATGCGACGGCGCTGGTGCTTGGCACCGAATTCAGGCTCAAGCCGTACGATATTGTGTATGTGACGACCGCACCGATTGCGCGCTGGAACAGAGTCATTAATCAATTAATGCCAACCATTAGTGGTGTCTACAGCCTGACTGAAACGACGCGCTTCATCAGAAACTGGAGTAATTAATATGAATGGAAGGTATCAGTCCATTCTTGTCGTCTGCACAGGCAATATTTGTCGTTCCCCGGTGGGGGAACGCATTTTGCGTTCTCGCTTGCCCAATATGATCGTGGATTCCGCCGGGATTGCTGCGTTAACGGGGGAAGCGGCAGATCCCGTAATGGTTAACACTGCACGTGAGAATGGCCTTTCATTAGAGGGTCATTGTGCCAAACAACTTACACCGCTGATGTGTCGTGAATATGATTTGATTCTGGCCATGGAGCAAAACCATATTGAAGCCGTGACCCGCCTGGCAATGGAAGCCCGGGGAAAGACATTTTTATTCGGATATTGGCTCCAGCAAATGGAAATTTCCGATCCTTATCGTCGGGGACGAGATATTTCAGGTGTTATTTTTCAACAACTTTTTTCCGCTGCCGAAGAATGGGTCAAGGTTTTCCAGCAGGTTAAATAATCAGGGCTGATTAGAGCATGTTTGACAAACACATTAGCAAATCGCAAACCGATAATGTTCCGCGGGAGGAGGATATTGACCTTCTCCAGATCCTCAAGGTCTTATATTACAGTAAGGTCTGGATAGCGGCGACAACAGTACTGTTTATCGCGGTCGGCATCGTTATCGCTTACTCATTAGCACCAGTCTATAAAAGTGATGCGTTAATTCAGGTTGAGAAGAATGCGTCTACGGGGCTGTTGAATAAGCTCTCTACGATGCTGCCTGAAAGTTCCGGGGTCGCTTCAGAATCTGAAATTTCGTTAATTAAATCGCGGATGGTGATCGGCAAAACCGTGCGCGATCTGGGGCTGGATATCTCGGTGACTGAAAAACGCTATCCGTTTGCGAATGCCCTGCTCCTGCGCTTGTTTGGCAAACCCACGGGTAACATTGAGGTTGCAACTTTAACTGTCCCCGAGGAGTTCCTGAACGAAGCGTTGATCCTGACGGTTACTGCTGCGGGTGAGTACACCCTGCAGGTCGGCGAGGCCGTTTTGCACGGTAAAGTGGGTGTTCCTCTTCACGCGCACGGCATTGATTTTATGATTGAACGTGCCGATCTGACCCAGGACACCGTATTCATTTTACGTAAGCACAATGAATATTCGGTAATTGATGAGATCAAAAACAATATAGTCGTGGATGGAAAATCCGGTGGCAATGGGATGCTGCATCTGAGCATGACCGGTTCCGATCCGGTGATGATCAGCAAAATCCTTGAAACGATCAGCCACAATTATCTTGCCCAGGACGTTGAGCGTAAGTCAGAAGAGGCCAGCAAGAGTCTGGCCTTTGTGAACGAACAATTACTGCAAATCAAAAACAATCTGGTGACGGCAGAAACGAAACTCAATGATTTCAGAAAGAATAATGAGTCGGTGGATTTATCTCTTGAAGCGAAATTCATCCTCGACAATGTGGTATCCATCGATACGCAACTGAATGAATTAACCTTTAAAGAAGCTGAAATTTCAAAGCTCTATAAACGTTCGCATCCGGCTTATAAAGCACTGTCAGAAAAACGTGCGGTACTGCAGGAAGAAAAAGAGAAGCTGAATCAACGTATCAGCACGATGCCGCAAACTCAGCAAGAAATTTTGAGCATGACCCGTGATGTGCAGATGGGGAATGATATTTATATGGTGCTGTTGAACAAGCAGCATGAGCTCAATATTAATAAAGCCAGTACGCTGGGTAATGTTCGTATTATTGACAATGCCGTTACGCAGCATAAGCCGATTAAACCGAAAAAAACGTTGATTGTCATCCTGTCGGCGCTGTTGGGCTTCCTGTTCGCCTCCGGCGTGATTCTGCTACGCAACATGTTAATTAAAGGGATCAAACAACCCGCGGAGCTGGAAAAACGGGGCATCCCTGTCCACGCCGTCGTACCGCTGGCACCTGAACTGACAAAGAGCAGACGCTGCCGGGCGATTACCACCTATCAGTCTGATGAGCTGTTAGTGAAATCGTCGCCAACCTCGCTGGCGGTCGAGGCGATAAGAGGGCTGCGGACCAGCCTTCATTTCGCCATGCTGAAGTCAGAAAATAAAATATTAATGATTTCAGGCACCTCTCCGGGGGTGGGTAAATCCTTCGTCAGTTCAAACCTGGCGGTGCTGATGGCGCAGGCCGGTTCACGGGTGCTGCTGATTGATTGCGATCTGAGAAGGGGATATTTGCACAGCATCTTCTCGCAGGCGGAAGGCCATGTCGGGCTTGCTGATTATCTCTCAGCGAATGTGGCGGTGTCCCAGGTGATAGAAGAGACAGAGTACCAGGGCGTCGATTTTATTGGCCGGGGAAGAATGGTCAATAACCCCGCCGAGCTGTTTATGACGGAGAAATTCCAGGCACTCGTTGCCGCCTGTTCAGCGCAATACGATGTCATTATTCTCGATACGCCGCCTATTCTGAGCGTTACGGATGCCGCGATTATTGGCCGATTTGCCTCAACATCTCTGATGGTCGTCAGGTTCGAACAGAACTCGATCCAGGAGGTGGAAGCGGGGCTGCGTCGATTCAATCAAAACGGGATCGCCATCCAGGGGGTCATATTCAACGGCGTTGAAAAACGCGCTTCGGCCGCCTACAGCTATGGCGATTATTCATACCAGGAGTAATTCATCTCTCTTCTTTTAAGGAATAAGTCTTGACAGGCAGGGAATGTGTAATATTCCTAATGCCTGTGGACTTGTTCCTGGTTAAAAGTTCCCGTTATGTAATGCAGTCTGAATGCCAATTCCAGATAAAAATGCCAGAATTAATACCAAGGAATGCTCTTAAAATCTAAATTAATGAACCATCAGGGAACCACAAGGGGGGATAAACAGTAATCAACGGATATGAAGTAGTTATTTAGAGTGGTGATGTTATATTTTGAAAAAATGTAATGATTCCGAAATAAAGAGTCGATTAAATGAATAGTAATAAAAATAAAGTCTTTCAACTAGAGTTGAAGTGGCATCCTGTTGCCGCTTCTGTGCTACTCGCTCTGCCAATTGTTGCGCACTCAGCAGCGATCAACATCAAGAACGGCGTGGTTTATACTGCCGGGAATGTGCCTGTCATTAACATTAATAAAGCCAACGATAAGGGGCTTTCTCATAATGTGTATGACAACTTAAACGTTGATAAGAATGGGCTTATCTTCAATAACAGCATGACTGAATCAAATACCGTTCTGGCGGGTAAGATTCAGGGGAACAGCAATCTGACGTCCGGGACGGCGAAAGTCATCCTGAACGAAGTCACGTCTAAAAATGCCTCTGCAATTAACGGCATGATGGAAGTGGCCGGCGATAAAGCCGATTTAATAATTGCTAACCCGAACGGTATTACCGTTAACGGTGGCGGCGCCATTAACACCAGTAAACTGACCCTGACAACCGGTACGCCGGATATTCAGAACGATCAGTTAGCCGGTTATTCTGTTAACGGTGGTACCATTACGCTGGGTAAACTGAATAACGCCAGCCCGACGGAAATTTTGTCTCGCAATGTTGTCGTGACCGATAAAGTCACAGCTAACGAGCTGAACGTTGTCGCCGGTAATAACTACGTTAACGCTGCAGGTCAGGTGACCGGTTCAGTAGCCGCAGCCGGAACGCGTAATGCCAACAGCATTGACGTTGCTGCGCTGGGCGGTATGTATGCCAATAAGATTAACCTCGTCAGCACCGAAAGCGGTGTCGGCGTGCGTAACCAGGGCATTATTGCGGGTGGCATCAACGGTGTAAATATTGACGCTAACGGTCAGCTGCTGAATAACAATGCGCGCATTGAGTCCTCTGGTCAGATCAATATTAAAACCAACGGCGCACTGAGCAACGTCACCGGGGATATTACCTCTGTGGGTACCATCGCGTTGGACACCAATAAAAACAGCCTCAACAACAGCCGTTCAGGCAACATTTCGACAATGGGAGACCTCTATGTCAATAGCGGCGCCATTGATAACACCAACGGCAAAATGGCGGCGGCAGGCATGCTGGCTGCGGATACCAACGGCAACACCTTAACCAACTACGGTAAAGGAAATACTGTCGGTATTGAAGCCGGTATCGTGGCGTTAAAAACCGGTACCCTGAATAACAGCAACGGCCAGATCAAGGGCGGGTATGTGGGTCTTGAATCTGCTGCTGTGAACAACAACAGCGGTTTAGTCGACTCCCTTGGCGATGTGAACGTTGTGAGCGGCGGTAACGTCGATAACAACCGGGGCATGATCCGTTCTGCGGGCGGTTTCACCAAGATTGCCGCGAAAGGTACGATTAACAACGGCGCGACCAAAACCGCCGACACGGCCAGCAATGACTCGTTAGGCATTATCGCTGAGAAGGGCGTGCAGATTGCCGCGAACAGCATCAATAACAACGGTGGGCAGATGGCGTCAAACGGCGATATCTCCCTTGAAAGTGCCGGCGCGATTGATAACTACTCGGGCAAACTGAACTCAAACAGCAAGGTTATTGCCAAAGCGGCCTCTCTGCGTAACGATAACGGCGGTGTTGCGGGTCGTACCGGTGTGAGTGCCGCAGTGGGTGGAAACATCACCAACTACATCGGCGTCTTCAGCTCTGAAGAAGGGGATGTTGCCCTGGCATCGAATGCCCTGAACAACCGCGGTGGCTTCATTATGGGACAAAACGTCACCATTAATGCCAACGCAGGGGTGAACAACAACACCGCGTTCATCGTTGCCAGTAAGGTATTGAGCGTCACTGCAGGCGATAACATCGAAAACCGTTACGGTACCGATTTCGGATCCGCATTTGGTACCTACTTCGGCATGCCGCAGCAGAACGGCGGTATGGTTGGTAAAGAAGGCGTCTCGCTGTCCGGGAACTATATCTATAACGGCGAAAGCCGCATCATTGCTGAAAATGGCCCGCTTACAATGCAGGCACGAGGCAGCATTGATAACGCGCGTTCGTTGCTGGTCAGCGGCGGGGATGCCTCCATCAAAGCGGGAAGCACCCTGACGAACAACTACGCAACCATCTACAGCGTGGGCGACCTGCTGATTGATGCGAACAGCGTGAGCAACTACAGCAACGGTGCGCTGGAAGATAACAACGCGACTGGCGTTATCGCGGCAGATAAAAAACTGACCATGAATGTGAAGAACAGCTTCACCAACTATGGCTGGATCAGCAGCCTCGGTGATGCCATTCTCAATATTCTGAACGGTTCTTTAACTAACCGTAATACGCTCTCCGCTGAGAAGTCTCTGACCGTGTCTGCACAGACCGGGGTTGAAAACCTGAAAGATATCGCCGCGGGCGAGCATCTGGTGGTGAACAGCCAGCGTGGTGTAACCAACAACTCCAACAGCAATATGGTGGGTGATAAGGTCACGATCTCTGCGGTCTATGATATTAACAACCGTGGCAATATCGTGGCTGACAGCAGCCTGGCGATGAGCGCTAAAGGCAATATCTATAACGATCTGAATATGATCAGCTATGGTGACATTGCCTTAAGTGCCAATAACATTGATAACGGCTCGCGCAAAATCAAAGCGGTGGGTGATGTCACGCTGACAGCGGCCGGGAATGTGAGCAACAGCCGCGGCGAAATCAGCTCTGAGACTGGCGATATCACTATCAATGCGGGTGGCACCGTAGATAACTACTATGGTCAGCTCCTGTCCGGTAGCGATATTGCGCTGAAAGCGAACCGTCTGAACAACGACTACGGTCGGGTTGCCGCTTACGGCAATATCGATCTGGCGCTGACGGGGTATTTCGACAGCAACCGTGGTTCCGTCCTTTCTCAGACGGGTGATATCACACTGGCTGCCAACACCGTTGATAACAACAACGGTCTGATTGCCGGTAAGAATGTCACCGTCGAGTCAAAAGGTGCGGTTTACAACAACACTGCCATGATCGTGGCGGACAAAAAGCTCTCCGTGAACGCGGCAGGGAATGTTGAAAACCGTGACGGTAACAACTTCGTACGTAATCATGGCGAAACCTTCGGTGTGACGGGCGATGTGGGTGGCATGATTGGCCGTGAAGGTGTCGCTGTTTCCGGTCAAAACGTCTACAACAACAACAGTAGCATCATCGCTGATAACGGTGCGCTGAGCGTGCTGTCTAAAGGGACGCTGGACAACACCCGCGCGATGCTGGTGAGCGGCGCTGACGCCATCATCAAAGCGGCCGGTACGTTCTATAACAACTATGCCACCACCTACAGTGCAGGCAACCTGGATATCACTGCGGGTACGCTGAACAACTACAGCGATGGCAGCATGGAGAGCAACACGGCGACCGGCGTTATCGCGTCAGATAAGAATCTCAATCTGACGGTTGATAACAACGTCACCAACTACGGTTGGATCAGCGGTAAAGGCGATCTGAACTTCACTATCCTGAAAGGTGCACTGACTAACCGCAATGCAATCTCTTCAGGTAACGCTCTGGCGATTAATGCCCTGAACGGTGTTGAGAACTTTAAAGACATCGTGGGTGTGGCCAGCGCGAAAATTGATACTCAGCGTCATGTTACCAATAATGCCAACGGCAATATCCTTGCACAGAATATCGTGATTAATGCCGGTGCCGACATTAACAACCGCGGTAATATTGTGAGCGATTATACGCTGTCTGTGAAAACAGCTGGGAATATCTATAACTACCTCAATATGCTGACGTATGGCGTTGCGGGTGTCACGGCGAATAACGTGACAAACAGCGGTCAGGATGCAGTATTTGGTGGCTTATACGGTATGGAACTGATTACCAATAAAGTGACCAATACCGGCACGATTGTTGGTATGTAATCTAAAAGTGTAACAAAAGGCAGCAGCTATTGTCTGATAGCGCAAAGTCAGCACGAGACCCTGCTGCCTTTTTTTCTGAGAAAGTGAATGGAACTGCGATTTAAATTTTTACTGTCATTGCTGGTAATGTCGTCTCAAGCGTTTGCAGTTGACGATATTAATGCCCTGATTAAACAGCAGCAAAATGCAGATCTAAATACTTTCAAAGAACACAAGGTGTATCGGCAGGATGTTTTCTCCAGCACCGAACGTAAAGTATTTAGACTGGATAAATTACCTGAGGAGAAAAACTGTTTTACCCTTAAAGCACTTGTTCTTGATAATGATTTTTTGAAACGTAAAACCGAAAAGGCGATAAAAAAAGAGATCGTCGGGCGCTGCGTGGGCAGCATCGGTGTGGTGAAAATTGCCGCCGCGTTACAGGATTTTTATATCGATGCCGGTTACATCACGACCCGCATTACGATCCCTTCGCAGAATATTTCGTCTGGCACGCTGAAGCTTGATGTCAATGCGGGGAAAATAGAAAAAATTATTGTCGAGCATAATGATATTAATCCATGGATGCTGCCGTTTGCGAAAGAGGACATCCTTAATATTCGCGATATCGAGCAGGGTCTGGAAAACCTGCAGCAAGAACCCGGCGTGGATGTGAAGATCAATATCGAGCCGGGTACAAAGCACGGGTATAGCACCATTCGCATCAGCACCAACCGGGAAAAACAGTGGAGCGTGCGGGCGAGCTATAACAACTGGGGCGATAAAGCGACAGGAGAACACCTGACCTCTGTGGTGGGCTATCTCTATAACATTGCCCGGTTTAGCGATCTGTTTTATCTCGCCGGAACGAAGAGCACGACGGGTCAGTATCAGAGTGTAAGTGGTTACTATGCCTTGCCGGTAGGCTACTGGAACTATTCGCTGTTTTATAGCAGCAGCAAGTCGCGTCAGGCGATACCGCTCTATTACACCACGGTGGATTACGCCGGTAAGAGTGACTACGGGAGCATTAAGGCGACGCGCACGGTCTACCGGGATAAAAGCCGGAAGGTGACGGGGAATGCCGAGCTGATCCGTCGAAAAGCCAGCTATACCCTTAATGGCGAGGAACTTGTCTTACAGAAGCGTGACATGGATAACGTCAGGTTTGGTGTGAATTACACGCAGCAGCTGGCAAATGCACACTGGGATTCAACGGTATCCTGGCAGCGTTTTGTCACCTGGTTCGGCGCCGAAAAAACGCCGGATATGGTGTATGGCAATGTCAGTCCCGTCAGTCAGCTGGTGAATGTGGAAAGTCGCTATACCCGACAATTTTCTCAAACCGCCTATAGCGCTTTTTTTTTGGCGCAATACGCACCGCGTGAGCTGACGCTGCAGGATCAAATGACGATGGGCGATCGCTGGAGCGTGCGCGGGTTTGAAAATAGCGTTGGCCTGACCGGGAACAGCGGGTACTACCTGCAAAATACATTTTATCGCCCGGTGCGAGGAATGAACGCAAATTATTATGTTGGCGTGGATGCCGGTCATATAAGACGGGACAGTGTCTATGGCGAAGAGATTATCGTCGGCAGCACCCTGGGTATTCAGGGGAGTGTGAAAAGCCTGGCGTACGATTCATCAGTCTCCATGCCGGTTAAATATCCTGGCAGCATGGGCGTGAATAAATTTAATTTTAATCTGAATCTTTCTTATCAGCTTTGAAAGGGAAGCACGATAAATGCGTATCGGCACGGACATTGTGGAAGTTTCGCGCATACAGCGAGCGATAACAAACTGGCAAAGCGATTTTTTACAGCGCGTATTTACCCCGCAGGAAAATATAAAAATTAACCGGGA
This sequence comes from Enterobacter sp. 22466, assembly GCF_052044775.1. NCBI lineage: Bacteria > Pseudomonadati > Pseudomonadota > Gammaproteobacteria > Enterobacterales > Enterobacteriaceae > Enterobacter > Enterobacter sp. 22466. The sequence continues at coordinate 37,081 of NZ_JBQENX010000001.1, forward strand.
AGATCCTAACTATGAGCGCGCATCAGGTTTCTGGGCGGCAAAAGAGGCGGTTGTTAAGGCGCTTGGCTGTGGATATCGCGACGGCATCACCTTTAAGGATATTGAAATAAACCATGACGAATTGGGTTGTCCCCATCTTATTTTCTCTGGGCGAGTCAAAGAGCTGCTTATTGAAAAGCAGATGGCGAATGCCTCGCTCAGTATTTCGCATTGTCAGCACTATGCGACAGCCGTTGTCATACTTTATTAACCTAACTAATTGTGAATATTATGTATCAATATAATGATCTTAAGGAAAAGACGGTTCTGGTCACCGGCGCCAGTGGTGATATTGGCCTGGCGATCTGCGCTAAATTTCTTGACCAGAATTGCGATGTTTATGCGCTGTATAAATCCAATGCCACGCAATTAACGGAACTGAAAGAAACGCATCCGGCAGGAAGCAAGCTCACCGTAATTCAGTGCGATCTCGCCGATGCGCAGAGTGTCACTGCACTCTGTTCACGCCTGACCGAGGAAGCGGGCAAGCTTGATGTGCTGGTTAACAACGCCGGGATTGTAAAAGACAGCCTGTTTGCCTCGATGAGCTTTGATGATTTCAGCCAGGTGGTAGACACCAACCTGTTCAGCATTTTCCGTCTGACGAAAGAAGCCTTAATGCTGCTGCGTTCCGCAGAAAACCCGGCCATCATCAACGTGGCCTCCATTGCGGCCATTATCCCAAGCGTCGGGCAGGCGAACTACAGCGCGTCGAAAGGCGCAATCCTGGGATTCACCCGCACGCTGGCGGCTGAACTGGCGCCGTATGGCGTGCGCGTAAATGCCATCGCGCCGGGGATGATTGAATCCAAAATGGTGAAAAAAGTATCCCGCACGGTGGTGCGTGGCGTAACGGCATCTATTCCATTACGTCGTCTGGGTAAATGCGACGAGGTTGCCAATACCGTCGTTTATCTGGGCTCCACTGCCTCCAGCTACATTGTGGGTCAAACCATCGTTATCGATGGCGGCCTGGTGATGCGGTGATTTATGTCTAAATACGTTATCCCCTCGAAGATCTTTCTGGAAATGGGCGGCTGGCGTCAGCCGCTGCTGATGGTCGACAGAATTGATGACTTCAAATATGGCGAAAATGGCTTTGTGAAGGTGACGAAGCATATCACCTACAACGAGCCCTATTTGCTCGGGCATTTCCCGGACGATCCGATCATGCCTGGGGTTATTATTTCTGAGATTTTTGGTCAGGCCAGCGAGTACCTCTCGTTCCTCACTGATATCTGCGATATCTACAACCAGACATACGGCACGGAGCTGAAATCGTTACGCGATATTCATGCGCTCATTCAGCGTGACGAGATGCGGGAGATCATTCGCACGCGCCGCGCGCAGGTTCGTGGTGTTCTGGCGGCCCAGAATTTGAAATTTAAAGATATTGCCTACCCAGGTGATTCGATTGAAGTGACCAGCAAGCTGGCATTTTCTGATGCCCATGGCTTTAAGCATTATTCCGTGACGGCTAACGTCGGCAAGCGGTTAATCAGCCATGGCACCATTATTAATTTCCGCGAAACAAAGTAAACCCCTGAGAGAGTTAAAACCATGTCTACAATGAAAAACGAAATTGACCAGCGCAAGGACGTGCTGATGACAATTAAAACTGAGATCATTCAGCGTTTAAATATCCAACGTGATGAATCTCAAATTGATGATGATACCGCCCTGTTTGGTAATGGTTTAAAACTGGACTCCGTTGATGCAACGGAAATCGTGGTCATGCTGGATAAAGTTTTCGATATCAAAGTGAGCGAAAGCGATGATCCTTCTTATATGAGAAGTATCAACAATCTGGCGACGTTTATCATCCAGAAGAAAAAAGCTTAATTTATCATTGCGAATAACAGGATCACGTTATGAAGTCTCTTTATGATTTTCATTTAAAAAACAATGCGAAAATGGGCATTTACAACAATGCCAACGTTCCTTCTGCCTATCACGATCCGATGGTGGAATATAAAGCCGTACGTGAAAATGCCCTGCTGGTGGACTATTCCCACATGTCCATTGTCAGCGTGATGGGTGATGATGCCTGGGCACTGGTGAATTATTTTGTCTCTGCCGATGTATCAATTATCCGTGACGAGCAAGGGATCTACTCGCTGGTACTGAATGAAGACGGTACGGTGCGCGGTGATGTGTATGTGCTCTGCTCATCCGACGGCTATTACATCATGTCCGAGAACATTCCGGCGGCGGAAATTATCGCTGGCCTGAACGCCCTTCTGGAAAAAGCCGACGAACTGGATATCCAGGAAACCCCTGAAATTGCTGACATGCGCGAGCAGAACTGGGGCGCGATCATGGTAGAAGGGCCGTACTCCTGGGAGCTGATGTCTGAGATCCACGGTTTCGACGTGATTGGTCTGCCTTATTACGAATACATGAATACCGACGACGAGCTGATGGTATTCCGCTGCGGTAAACACGGTGAATTCGCCTATATGGTTATTGGCCAGCAGGAACAGCTGCTGGATCAGTGGCAGCAACTGCTGGAGCACGGCGGCAAATACCTGCTGCAGACCGGCGGGCTGGATTACCAGAAAATTGTGCGTATCGAAAACCCAGGCTGGGATGAGGCGCTGTGGGCTGAGTACAACCTCAATCCGGTAGAGCTGCAGCTGCAATGGGCTGTGCAGTACGACAAAGAGGGCTTTGTGGGTAAAGACGCGGCCGAAGAGCTCTCTCACCGCGAAGGCGCACGCAAGGTGATCGGCATGATTGTCGAGGGCGAATGTTCGGGCATTGAATCCGGCGATAACGTACTGGTTGAGGATCAGGTGGTAGGGAAAGTCGCTAAGGCTATCTATTCTCCAGCCCTGCAGTGCTTTATTGCCCTGGCGCTGATCGACAATGAATATGCATGGTCTGATATTAGCGGCTTTGCTATTCAAACGCGTTCTGAGACGGTGGCCGCGAAAACCAAAGGTATGCCATTTATTTATAACCTGAGCATGCTGGTTAATCCAACTGAACACAGTTTTGTGGATGCCTCTAAAGCGAAAAGCGCACTGTAATTATTAATCGAAACAGCGAGAAGCGAATCCGTGGGAATAACACCACGGATCCTTTTCGCTGCTCATTGCCTGTACATGGCGGTACATATATTTATGAAGACAAACAGAAAACGGGTTGTCATTACCGGGATCGGTATTCTCTCTTCGCTGGCTGAAAACCTGCAGGATTTCAGAGACGCCTTACTGAATAAAAAAAATGGCGTCACGGACAGCGTGCGTTTTTCAAAATGGTTTGAAAACGCCAGAGCCGCTGAAGTCTTGCATGACATTGACTATTCGGAATTACCGGACGACGTTATCGCCTCCCTGGATAATGCCGCACTCTGGGCCTACAAAGTGGGTAAAGATGCGTTGAATCAGGCGGGGCTGGCTGAGAACAAAGCGCACCTTAAAGAAACCGGTTTGATTGTCGGCGTGTCGTCTGCCGGGACCGAGGCATTTCTGCCGCTGTTTGAGCAACGCATGGAAGACTTTTCCCTGCGTAAGGCGCTGTTCTCTGGCGGTTTCTCCTCCTGCTGTTCCAGCGTCTCCACGCTGCTCGGGTTACAGGGTGGGGTTGAACTGGTCGCGACCGCCTGTACGGCCAGCCCTAACGCGGTCGGCATGGCGTTTGACTACATCCAGAACGGCAAAAGCAAAACCATGCTGGCGGTCGGGACAGAACCTATCTACCTGCCAACCTTCGCGGGCTTTTATGCTCTCAACGTGATGCATCCGGATGCCTGCACGCCGTTCTCCGGCAATTCGGGGATGTCCATTGGTGAAGGGGCCGGGGCGATCGTACTTGAAGAGTACGAACATGCTGTCGCACGCGGCGCCACCATTTACGGTGAAATTCTCTCTTATGCCACCTCCTGCGATGCGTTCCACGAAACCGGACCGGATCCACGCGCCAGCGGCGCGGTACAGGTGATGCATAAGGCGATGGAAAATGCCGGCGTTACCCCGGATCAGATCGAATATGTCAACGCCCACGGTACCGGAACAGAAGCCAACGACCGTATCGAAACGCTGGCGATGAAAAAGGTGTTTGCCAACAATGAGAAACTGTTGGTGAGCTCTACCAAGTCTTATTTTGGTCATAATATTGGCGCGGCGGGGATCGTCGAACTGATCGCCTGCCTGGTCACGCTGCCGGATAACCGCGTGCTGCCGACGCTGAACTTTACTAACGCGCGTCCAAACTGCGATCTGGATTACGTGCCAAACGACTTCCGTGACCAGAAAATCAACCTCTTCATGAAGAACAATTATGCCTTCGGCGGTAACAACTGCAGCATGATTATCAGCATGGAGCCTTGTTCGATCCCGGTCAGTGCCTACGACGAAAAGCGCGTGGCGATCACCGGCCTGGGTGCCGTTTCCGCGATTGGTCACACCGTTCACGAGATCCTCGACAACGTATGGCAACAGAACCATACCGTTGAGCTGGGCGGCGTCACCTTCCCGGAAGACACGCTGGAAGAGGCGAAAGAGTTACTGGATGTGCTGGAAACCACCCGTCAGTTCGAAGCGCTGTTTGGTGACGATTTCAACGCGCTGGCCGAAACGCTGCCGGAAGCGAATGAACACTTTAAGACCTTCCAGGTCTCCGGGCTGGAACCGCGTAAACATCTGCGCCGCTTTGACCCTCGCAAGGCCACGCGTGGCGGTACGTTCGCATTGATTGCCCTGTCCGAAGCGCTGGAGCAGGCGAAGCGTAAAATCAAGCGTGATGGCGATGAGCTTGGCATGGTCATGGGAATGTCCAGTGGCCCGCAGGAGACGACCTACAAATATCTGCAGAGCCTTAAGCCAGACCCACGTAAAGTCAGAACCTCTGAATTCCCGGGATCGTTAATGAACTCCATCCCGACGTTCTGCGGTATTTCGGAAGGGATCAAGGGCTACACCACTACGCTGGCGACCGGCGAGAATGCAGCATTAGGCGCATTAACCTACGGCTACGAAATCGTGCGTCAGGATCTGCAGCCGCAGGTGCTGGTGGGCGGCGCGGACGAGTATTTCCCGTCCATGTCACTCTATATGGACGCCGTTACCCGCAAGCTGCATATGACCTCTGACGCCAGGGAATATCAGATCTACGGTAACGATCCGAAGGGTTACATTCCTGGCGAAGGTGCCTGCATGTTGCTGCTGGAAGATCCGCAGCGTGCAGCCGCGCGTGGTGCAGAAGTGCTGGCGGAAGTGGTCGGTTACGGTAAAGCCTGTAGCAACAGCTATTTTGATGCCTCTCAGCGGGACGAGAAATCCTCCTCCATGGCGCTGGCTATCGCCCGTGCGCTGGCGGATGCCGGTATTACGGCGCAGGAGATCGACTTGGTCTGTGGTACCAGCAACGGCAGCGATGACAGTTCGCGCATTGAAATTGATGCGATTTACGACACCTTCGCCGGGGCAAAACCGGACGTACCGGTCGTGAACTACAACGCCTGCTTTGGCTTTGTCGCGTCAGCTGCCGGACTGCTTAACCTGGCCGTCATCATTGACTGTTTTAAGACGCAGGCGGTTCCCGCTATTCCTCATACCGTCGAGTTTTTCGATAAGCGAATTAACTTCGTTCGTGAACCGTTAAAACTTGCCCTGAAGCACGTATTGCTGGTGGGTGCGACAGAAGGCGGTAACTACTACGCGTTTGTGATTAAAGGATAATATTGTGGATAATGCCGCTATCATTTCGGGGTTCAGTTCTTGTCTGCCGTTTGCCGAAGACAGTCTTCAGCTTATTCAAAATCTGAAGCTGGGCAAACGCGTTGAAAGAAAGCCCTGGTTTAAATCCGACGACGAGGCAATTAAATGTGGGTTCGATGGCAATAAACATATTGCCACGCTGGATCATACGGATGATAGCGCATTAGATCTGCTTTATCGTCTGATTGACGATGCACTCGACCAGGCCGACCTGGATGTTCAATGGCTGGCCGGGTGCAATGCCCGGGTTTATTTAACCGGTATCGGCCCGCGGGTCGATGGCATGGCCTTTAAGAGTTTCTATAACAAAAATGATGTGGAGGATATTTATCTTTCAAAATCATTAATGCAACTGCATGTGGATAATATGTCGCAGGATCGTATTGCCGGTCACCTTGCGCGTAAATACAACCTGCAGTATTTACCCCCGAATATGAATTGCACCAGTAATTCATCCATGACAGCCGTGCATTTAGGTTGCCAGGCCATCGAGCATGGCGGCGTAGATATTGTCCTCGTGGTGAACTGCTCAAAAATTAAAACGCAGGATATCTGGTTTCTGGATACGCAATCCATGCTGGATAGCCATCTTGTTCAGCCCTTTGGTGAAAACAGCCAGGGGGTGCTTTTCGCGGAAGGCTATAGCGCCATTCTGCTGGAAAATTCCCGCCACCGTCGCGCCAGAAAGGCGAAGGGCGGCGTGCGGTTGCAAACAACCTATACCCAAATCAGCGCTGGCAGAAGCAACGACAGCTCATGGCTCAGCACCAATATTTTAAAAGTGATGCAGGCCACAATGAAGAAAGCCGAACTGGACGTTGAGGCATTGTGCGCGATTATCCCTCACGGTAACGGTTCATCCGTCAGCGATAAAGCGGAAGCCAAAGCGATAGCGATGTTGACGGAAGGACATCCGGTTCCGGTTCTGGCTTATAAAGGCCAGATTGGCTATACCGCAACCGGCTCTGGGATCGTCGATTTAATTATTGGGCATCATTCGCTAACCCAGCAGGAGCTTATTTCCCCCGTTGGCAATGACACCATTATTGATGCCGTTGCTCAGCATGTTTTGATTGACCGTGGCGTTATTGGTCATCACAAAAACCACCTGCTTAAAGTCGGGGTTGGCGTGGATGGTTCCATTATTGGCGCCGTCATGTCTACTGGTCATCCAGGCTGTTGAACGATCATGGAGAGTTACATGTATTTATCCTCATTTTCGCTCATTGATCCGGAAGATAAATTTTATTTCTATCAGCCCAGCTGGCTAAACGCGTGGGAGTCGCATTTATTTAATAAAGCGCTCAAATCAACCCATGCAAACGGCTGGGGTCTGAAACGTTTTGGTACGCAGCCGGAGTTATATGCCGGTGAAATGATCCGCAATCCTCAATATCAAAAATACCTGGATGCGATGGAGCAAGCGGCGGATGACGCGCTCATGGCGCTGCCGGCGAAAGAGCGAATGAAGCTGCTAAAGCAGCGCACGGCATTTATTTATGTCGACTCCTGGGGCGAATCCGGGCCGTTTGAAAATATCTCCAGCGCATTACACATCTCAATGATTGATACGCTGCCAAAAAACCTGGTGAAGAAATTCTCTGTGAATTCACCGACGTGCAAAATCCGGGGTGAAAGGCAATCCTTCATTCAGGCCCTGAGTCTGGCACAGGATTATCTGAGCTGGGATGTGTTTGATTACGTGGTGATCTGCGCCGCCTACCGTGCGATCCCGGTGCTGGTGTTTTCGGACGAAGATATCGCGCTGAAGTGGGGAGAGAAGCACAGGGGGAAAGCCCAGGATGTCAATTTAACCGTTGAGCGTGCGGGCTGTTTCATCTTTAGTCAGCATGAAAGCGCAATCCGGGTGAACGGCGGTCAATACGTGATGGCCGATACCCTTGAGGACACGCAGGCAGCGGATCGCGTGGCGTTTGCCGGTCTGCGTAAAGAGATGCTGTCTCGCTCAACCGTTGCGCCGCAAAAGACGTTAGATCTGGTCGATACCTTTGGTGCCAGTGGCTGTCTGACGCCGGCATTAAGCTTTGCGTATCTCCAGCAGGCTCCTCATTTTGCGGGAAAATTAAGAACTGTCGTTCCCGATAAACAGTTCGGTTACAGCTATTTCGACATTGACTATTGCAAGGAATAACGACACCCCCATGAGCGGAATGATTAAAGAACTCCCAATGATATCGCTGAACAATATCTATAAGAGTTATGGCTCGGGCGAAGGCAAAGTCGATGCCCTGAAAAATATCAATCTTGAAATAGAGAAAGGCGAATTTCTGGCACTGTGCGGCCCCTCCGGCAGCGGTAAAAGTACGCTGTTAAATATCCTGTCGGGTATTGATAAGCCGGGATTTGGTTCGGTGATGTTTTTGCGAAAATTACTCAATAATTTACCGGAAGAACAATTATCTGAAATTCGTGGCAAGCATCTGGGGTTCATATTTCAGTTTTTTAACCTCATCCCCGTGCTGAGCGTATTTGATAACGTTTTTTACCCGCTGGTGCTGAATGGACACATTGGCAAAAAAGAGGCGAAAGAGCGGGCGCTGCATTTTATCGAGAGCGTAGGACTGGCGGGATATACCGAACGTAAGCCGGGCCAGCTTTCGGGTGGACAACAGCAGCGCGTGGCTATTGCCCGTGCACTGGCGCATGACCCTCAGGTCGTGATTGCCGATGAGCCAACCGGAAACCTCGACCTGGTCACCGGTGAGGCCATTCTCGATCTGCTGCTGAAAATCAACCGGGAGACACGCACCACTTTCATTATTTCGACGCACTCAAGCCAGCTGAAAGAGCGCGCGCGGCGTGTGGTTGAAATTAAGGACGGAGTATTAGTTCATGATTCACAATCGTAATTTCTTCATTCTCTGCTGGCTGCTGATCTGCATGGCCTATGCCGGGAGCGTTAAAGCCGCCGCGGCCCCCATGGCTGAGCAGGTGATAAAAAATGGCTTCCCGACGCAGGCCGATAAGCTAGCCGATATCACCCGTGCGTTGTTTACCGAATACAAGGCCAATGATAACGCGCTGTCGCTGGTTTTTTATGCCTACGGCATGCTGCGCCAGGCGGAGCATGCCCTCAATACCAATGACGTCATTCGGGCGTCTGAGTATGGCAAAACGGGCTTTTTCTATCTCGATGAAGCGGTGGACCTCTACGAGGGCAATCAACGGGTGCGCTACATGCGTGCCCGTGTGGACGCGTACCTGCCAGCCGATATTGGCCGTTGTGTGGTGACGTTAAAAGATACGGAACAGATGGCGAAAAGCCCTGACGTATTCAATGCCGGGTTGATGAAGCACATTGACGAAATGCGTTATCGCGCGCTGTTGAGCTGTAACCGTACCGCCGAGGCAGACGCGCTGCTGGCGCAAACAGAACTGCGTCACGCCAACTCTGCATTACCACTGGCTTCTGGCGATGCGCCAGAGTGGGATATCAACGAAGTGACAGAGGTCTTGTTACCGCTGGTGAAAGGGAACTAAATGTCCGGGGTTATGGTGTTAGCGAATAGTGTTGTTGTACTGATTCTGATTTTTGTCCTCTGGTGCGTATTATTCCGCTCGCGGGATGTGAAGTTTGCTTTTTTAAACCTCTTTCGCCACAAGAGACGATCTTATTCAACCATGGCCGCCATTATGCTCGGTGGCGTGTCGATATTTCTGTATGGCGGGTTTATCGATTACTCTTTCTGGATTTTGAAAGAGCAAACGATTCGAACCAATATTGGTCACGTGCAAATTTATAATGAAAATTATTTCCAGACGTCGAATAAAAATAAAAGCCTGATTGCAGATTATGCATCCCTGAAAAAGGCGATTCTCAACGATCCGGATCTCGCACCGCATATTTCGACGCTGTCCGGTCAGCTGGAATTTACCGGGGTGATTTCGCAATATGAAAGCGAAACCTCCAGCTATTTTTCCGCCCTGGGTGTGGAGCCGCTGCCTGCGTTAAAGCTGGGATCGTTTGATAAATTAATTTCCGGCAGCGATCTCTCCCGGGTGCGTACCGACGAAATCACGCTGGGCAGTGGGCTGGCGAAAACGCTCAATGCCCACTATGACGACTGGCTGGATGTGCTGGTGGTGAATACCGAGGGCGGGCAGGGCGCGTTATCGATGAAGCTTCGCGGCATCTTTGAGTCCGGTATTAAGGATTACGATGATGTGGCGATGAAAATCCCGCTTGATACCGCACAGCGCATCATGGGAACCCACAGCGTCAGTAAGGTATTAATCCTGCTGAAGGACGACGATACCGCCGTCTTTAGCGCCAAACTGCGTCAGTTTATTGCGAAGCATCATTTACCGCTGCTGGTCAAAGACTGGAAAGAGACCTCGATCTTTTATCAGCAAGTAGAAGGCTTATTATCCGGGATCTATTTCTTCATTAAGCTCATCGTCGGATTGATCGTGATCTTTATGATCGGCAATTCGATGACCATGAATATTATCGAACGTACCCGGGAAATAACCACCCTCAGGGCGATTGGCCTGAAACCCCTGCATGTCACCAGGCTGTTTTTACTGGAAGGGATTTTCATTGGTCTTATCGGCGCCATTGGCAGTCTGGCGACAGGTTATGCCATTGCCTCTGCCATCAATCTTTACGGTATTGCGATGCCGCCGTCACCGGGGCAATCGCTGGGCTATACGGCCTTTATTAAAACCGACAGCGTAGCACTGACCTGGATAACCCTGGTATTACCGATCCTGGCCGCAACCGGCGCCTCTGTGCTGCCTGCATTACGTGCTTCACGGCTGAATATTTCAGATGCTTTTAAATTTTCGTAAGGAAGCGATATGAAACGCGTTGTCATCACAAAACTGCTCTTTTGTCTGTGCCTGTTTTCCTCGGCGGTATTATCAGCGCCGGTGGATAACAAAGCATCAGAGATTATTCGTCGTGCCGATGAGGTTCGTTCCCCGAATAAACCTTTTCGCTACACCCTGACCATTCATGAATATAAGTCGGGCGCATCTCAGCCTGACAATAAGCAGGTGCTGGATATTTCCATGCGCTTTATGAAACCCGAAGGGGGAATGAAAGCCGATGCCCGCTCGCTGGCGCGTTTTATTTATCCCCCGCGGGACAAAGGCAAAGTGCTGCTCTCTGACTGGTACGATCTTTGGTTCTACACGCCAGAACTGCGTCGACCGGTTCCCGTTTCGCGCCAGCAGCGCCTGATTGGACAAATTTCCAATGGCGACGTCATTGTCACCAATTTTGAGTACGCCTACCACGCTACGCTGCTGGGTGAGGAACCATGCGGCGATACGCAGTGCTATAAGCTGGAGTTGGTGCGCAAAACGGATGACGTCACGTGGCCAAAAGTCATCTATTACGTCGAAAAAGAGGGGGACAACCGTCCTTTTAAAGCGTCGTATTACTCTCTGGATAATAAATTGATGAAAGAAGTGCTGTACCAGGATTTTCAGATGGTATTAGGGAAGATGCGTCCGATGAAAATTATTGTGAAGGAGGCCCGTCACGGTAACAGCTACTCCGTGATGGAGTACAGCGATGTTCGCCTGGAATCCTTGCCGGAATCCCACTTTACTCGCGAGTCTATTCAGCGAGGTGCCAATTGAAACGCACATTACTGGGGTTAACCCTGGCACTCTCCGCTCTGCCGGTAAGCGCACTGGCGGACTGCCTGTCCGGTTCCGACTTTGCAAAAAACAGCACTGTCACGCTGTATGAGCAGGTGTCGCTGGTCAAAAAACAAATTTCAGACTGGCGAATTAACGGCCGAAATCCGTATACCAGACACAATATCTACAATGACGCGGGCGTGAATCTCACCAGCAAGTGCGCGATCGTTGATAATGCGCTGGATCTGGATTTGTCTCTCTACGGGCTCACCTGGTACTCACCGCGTAAGGTGGGGGCATTTGAAGAGGACGACAGCCGCTCTCAGCTGTTGATTGAGCGTCTGAGACTGGTTTACGCCGTTTCAGACAGCGTGCAGCTTGAAGTAGGAAAACTTCAGGCGAAGCAGGGTCTCTTTTTCCTGCGCTCACCTTCCGATCTGACTCCGCATTACTACGCCGGGTTCAAACCGACGCGGCTTTACGATCCCGCGCTTCGCACTGCGTATCAGTCCTCGTCCTGGGCCGCGACGCTGTCAATGGACAACCGGGATGAGTCGCTCTCGCTGACCATGATCCCGAAGCTGGCGACGATCGATAAATACTATCTGACCTCCAGCAACTGGTCCGCAAACCAGCGTGGCAACAGCAGCGAGACCTGGCTTCTGAGCTATACCTCACATGCCTTCCGTCAACATACGCCGGGGATGCGCATTCTGCTGGGAGACTCGCAGTCGGTTGCCGTCTCTGACAGCTATCACTACACCCCACAGTTGACCCTGAATGCCGGGATGGCCTGGCACCGGGAGCAGCGCTGGCGTCATCTCTCTGAGGAGAAAAGTGCAGAAGTCCAGAACTATGCATTTCCTTCGTCGCTGTATGACACCGAGGACAAAAATGGCGTTGAGCTGGCTGTAGGCGGGCAATATACCTCTGATGAATTTAACGTTTTCGGCCTGGAATATTATTACCAGAGCGAAGGCTACTCCCGCACGGAATGGCGCAAACAGCGCGAGCTGATGACCTTTTTGAATACGCCGACAGGCTATGCGCCGCTCGACAGGGCGTTTGATTCCTATAAGTACCTGATGGCGTCTGAAATCAGCAATACGGGCAACAAAGGCATGTTGCAGGGGAAACACTATCTCAACGCCTGGTCCAGCGTGCAGCTCACGCATCAGATCGCCGTGCAGCCTTATTTCGTCGTCAATCTGATGGATAAAAGCACCCTGTCAGGGCTCCACATCAGCGCACCGCTGACCTTTATTGATGACCAGCTGGAAGCGTATACCGGCGTCTATTCAGCACTGGGTAGCGCAAATTCTGAGTTTGCTTTCTTCGGCGATGTTGCCGGTGGCTATGTTGGCTTTAAGTATTACTTATAAGGAAATGACTATGACGCTTGATAATCCATCGCAGCCTGTGGTGCTGCTGTTTTCCGGCCAGGGAAACCCGGTGATTGGTATGGGCAGCGATCTGTGGGATCTCAATGCAACGACGAAACAGATCTGGGATTGTGCCAGCGATGTGTCGGGCCTCGATCTGCGCCGACTCTGCCTTAAGGGGCCGATGAACAGGCTGATCCAGACCACGGTACAACAGCTGGCCGTTACGGCAATCAACGTATCGCTTTATAGCCTCTGCCGCGAGCGCTTCCCCGCGCTGCGCGTCGTGGGTGCCTGTGGCCATAGCGTTGGCGAATACAGTGCCCTGTACGCGGCAGGCGCGATCTCGCTGGAGACCCTGTTCCGTACGCTGCATTTTCGCGCCAGCACCATGGATGCGGTGAGTAAAAAGCAGAAAGGCGCGATGCTGGCGCTGAAGGGGGCCGATTTTGCCACGCTGAGTGACATCATCACCCGCAGCGGGATCGCGCTGGATATCAGCTGCGACAACACCCCGCGTCAGCAGGTGATTGGCGGGACCCCGTCTGCGCTGAGTGATTTTACCAAAGTTCTGGCCGATGAAGGCTATGAGCCGATCAAGCTCGGCGTCAGCGGGGCCTGGCATACCCGTTTAATGGCTGAGGGCGTGCAGCTGATGCGTGACTTCCTGGCGGGGCAGCCTTTCACCTCGCCAGCCTATGACGTGCTGATGAATGTGACCGCCAGAGTCGAAACGGTGCCGGACAATATCAAAGAGAACCTCTCTTTGCATCTTACGCAGACGGTGAAATGGGCCGATTCCATGGCCAGATTCATCCATCATCCAGACCAGCCGCTGTTCCTGGAGATGAGCAACAAACCCTATCTGGGACAGATGCTGAACGATTTTTCCGGTTTTTCTGCCGGGCGTGTCCTGCACTGCAGAAAAGTGTTAGGGATGTAATGGCCGAGCTATGATTCCAGATTATTTAACCTTCATCCGTTATCAGGATAAAAGGAACGTGCTTTTTATCTATATCGTGACGTTTATCCTGCTGGGCTTTTACTGGAAAAATGCCGGTTTCTCTTTTTCCCGGCAGGATGCCTGGGTCGCGAGCGGTATTTTCGCGCTGATCGGGTATAGCTTCATTGCCGACCTTAAGGCCTTCTGGGCCTATAAATGCGTCGTCAAGAATGTTGATTTGTCGGTATTTGTCGGCAAAGAGAGCCCGAAAATGAATTCGATCATCTTCGAACCGTTTATCGTGCTGGCCGTCTCGATCCTGATTTTCGCGGGCATCACGGGGTTCTTCCTTGCGCTGACCACACCAGGCATCACGCTGCTGTTCATGGTTTTCGTGGCGCCGCTGATTATCTGGGGGATCTTTGCCGCACTGCGCCATGTCTATATTCAGCAGGTCGTTGCCTCAGCCAGAGACAAGGCAAAATACACGCAGCTTTCACAGTATGTGGCCGTTGCTGTCGTGATGAGTGTGGTGATGAATCTCCTGACCATCAGCCCCTTACGCAACAGTGCGCAGTTTGATCTCTATGGGCGCTACTTCACCTTAACCGCCATTATTACCATGGTAGTGCTCTGCGTGGTGGTGCTGGCAATCAATCTGCTGTTCTTGCGCTTTACCCGACGCTATGTGTTTCTGGGCCATCTGTTCCTTAACGAGATTGACCTCTATTTCTCCCCGTCAATCCCGTGGAGGACGCTGTCTGAGAAACCCTTATGGCTGCGGCTGGTGATGCTGGTGGGTGTGGAATGTGTCTGGTCGGCTGTTATCGGCGTGCTGCTTACGCTTTCGGGATGGCAGGTCTGGTTTGAGGTCTATTTCCTGCTTTGCTATCTGCCGTGCCTGGTGTACTACACGCTGCACACCTGGTGGAAATGGCATACCGATTTTATGATGTCGAGCGATATGTATCTGCGCTGGGCGGAGATCAGCAGAGAGGACACCCCCTGGTAGTCGCCTTCTGAAAGACATAAAAAAGCCAGACCCTCATCACTGACGGTCTGGCTTTTTATGACGTCTGTTTCGCTTAGCTCATTTTCATCCATGACAGCAGCATGGAGGCGCTGGCAATGACGTTAATGTTGGAAATATAGCCGTCGTAGCGGTTGTTAATGGCAGAAAGCTGATTATTAAAATGATCGTTTTCTGCCGTCAGCACGTCGAGCAAGGTGCGTTTGCCAAGGTGATACCACTGTTCGTAGAACATACGACGCACCCGATCCGTTTCACTTGTCAGGCGATCGTAATCATCGGCGCGCAGGAAAGAGGAGTCACGTACCTGAATCTGATAGTTAATCTGATACTCCAGATCTTTGTAACTCACTTCATATTGCTGCTGCGCCATATTGGCTTTCGCCCGTGCCGACATCTCAGCGGCACGCTGAGAGCCGCCGCTAAACGCCTCCCACTCGACGTTTAAGCCCGTATACCAACCCGCTTCGTTGCCGTTGCTGTCTTTGGCGGTGCTTTTGGAGATGACCCAGTTCACCTGCGGCAGGGCCGACGATTTAATGCTTTCTGCCTCATACTCTGCCGCCCGGACTTTGGACTGCAGGTTCAGCATCATCGGGTTCTTATCCAGCCCAGAAAGGGCCACCGACGCCGGGATGACCGTGTCGTGCCAACTTATGCCTTCCGGTAATTCAGGCTCGGTCCCCAGCAGACGCACCAGTTTGATTTTGCTGGCGCTCAGCTGATGCTCAATATTGTCCAGACTTGCCTGGGCCGACATCAGTTTTGCTTTGGCCTGCACCAGTTCACTCTCTCTGCCGCGGTCCGCCTGGGTAATTTGCGACAGCATGCTGACCAGCTCTTTCATGCGGCCAACGTACTGTTTCGCCACAACCTTACTGTGCTGGTAGCGCCCCATGTTCATCAGTTCGGACACGGTGTTGTAGGCCAGCTGTTCGCGGGAATACTCTTTTGAATAACGGGCTGCTTTTGCCGTTTCCAGAGAGTTGTCCACCTGATTACTGATCCTTCCCCAGTCAATAATCGGCGTATTAACGGAGACCGTACCGCTTGAGTCGCTGATATGGCTATTGTTGGATGACGACTGGCGATCGCCACCCACGGTCGACAGCGGCGAGGTTACGCCCAGACGTACCTGGGGCATGCGCTGGCCTTTTACCTGATCGACCATGTAGTCAGACGCCATCACCTCTGCTGAGGCGGCCCGCAGTTCCGGGCTATACGCCAGCGCTCTGGCCACCATGCTTCGCAGGAAGACTAGCGAATCCTGACTGCCGGCACGGTAGCCCTGCGACATGCCGCTAATGGCTTGACGCGCACCGCCCTCACGACGCACCCCGGCGTACGCCGGATCCGGTTTGTAATACTCGGTGACGGGCGGGAAGAAGTCTGCGTTTTTCTTCAGCGCAGCCCGGCTTTCCGCCGGTTTTGACGGGGCGGGGGCAAACTCCCTGGCTGTCGGTGCAGAGGCGTAGCGTTCAGGGCGCGCAGTGGATTGCGTTGGCATCGCCTTTTGCGTACTGACGTATTGCGACTGGGTACGCATGGCGGGCAGCGAACGCGGCGATGCCGCACTGTGCGACACCGTCCGCTGCACAGGCTGCACGTCGCGGTTGAGCTGTGACTGTGTGCGCATCGGCGGCAATGACGCCAGGCTGCTTTTAGCCTGAGCAATGTCAGCCGCGTGCAGCGGAATGACAAAAGAAGAGCAGGGCAAGCAGAGTGCAACTGCGGTTGCTACCCTTGCCCAACGACGCTCTTTACGTGCCTTAACCATATAATTATCTCTCCCTGAAGGCTTCGCGCGCTTTCAGTATCGGTTTGAGGATGTAAGACAAAATGGTCTTCTCCCCCGTTCTGATTTCTACGTTTGCCACCATTCCCGGCATGATCGGGAATGACTTGTCTTTTACCTGTAACGCGGCACGGTCGGTGCGGACGAACACCCGGTAATAGGTAGAATCTCCACGCCCCTGACGGGCTTTCTCTTCATCGATCAGCGTGTCTGAACTGAGGTGTTCAACGACACCGTTTAATCCGCCATAAATGGCATAGTCGTAGGCGGTAATTTTTACCGTGGCGGGCAGGCCCGGATGGATAAAGGCAACATCAGAGGGTTTGATTTTGGCTTCAACCAGCAGGTTATCTTCAAGCGGAATGAGGGTCATGATCTCCGCCCCCTGCTGAATGACGCCGCCACGGGTTGTCACCCGGATGTTGTTGACGGTGCCGCGCACGGGCGCCACCACCGTGGTACGGTTCATCACGTCCTGGCGTCCGCGCAGAATTTCTTCCGCCTGCGCCAGCTCAGATTCCAGACGGTTCAGTTCGCTGTTGGCATCAGAGCGGAAGCGGTTGGTACGCTCGGTGATCTGCAGGCTGAATTCGTTCGCCTGGCGCTTGAGGCGCAGGATTTCGACATCCGACATTAACCCTCTGCGCGCCAGCGGCTCCGACAGACTGACCTCGTTTTGCGCCAGCGTCAGGCTCCGTTTTAAGGCCTCTACGCTTTCATTCAGAGTTTTCAGGCGGGCGTTATAGGCCTGGGTCTCATCACGCACGATTGACTCAATCCCGGCGATATCCGGCGGAAAGGTCAGGGGCGTGTCGTAGGCTTCCGCCCTGAGACGGGCAATGCTGCCTTTCAGCCCCTGCACTTTGGACAACGATTCGCCATAGCTGGCCCCGGCGCGAGTTGGGTCAATCTTCAGCAGAATCTGGCCTTTCTCGACGATGTCGCCTTCCTGCACGTTCAGCTCTTCGAGAATGCCGCCTTCCAGGCTCTGAATGAGCTGCTCGCGGCTGGCGGGGATCACTTTCCCGTCGCCACGGGTAATCTCCTCAACCCGGGCGAAATGCGCCCAGACCAGCGCCACCACCACAACCAGGGCGATGGTGTAGAGCATGATCATGCTGAAAGGGGTCTTCTGCGCGATCAGCGCGCCCTGCAGGTCGTGCATGAATTTCAGATCGTCGGCTTTCACTTTCCCCGTTGGCTGTGTGGGGTGTAATGCCAGCCCGGTGCCCGCTCTCTGCGTAGCGTTCACGTTTTCCAGTGCCGTTGAGGGTACGCCTGCATCCGTTTCGGCCTCTCCCTTTGAGGCGTTATGATTCACTTCGTCCTCGTTCATCATTCATTCACACCTTGTTTCTGTTGCTTCTCTTCGACTGAATGCATTGCTTGTTTTTTCTTCATGACATTCTCATTCAGGCTGGCCATCACCTGATCTTTGGGTCCGTCTTTCACTACATGTCCGTCTTCCATGACGATCAGACGCTCTACCAGGCTCAGTACGGACATGCGGTGGGTCACAATGACCAGCGTTTGTCCTTGCGTCGCTTCTTTGAGCCGACGAAGGAACAGGGTTTCCGTCATCGCGTCCATTGAGCTGGTGGGTTCATCCATCAGCAAAATCTTTGGTCGCAGCAACAGGCAGCGGGCGAGGGCGACGAGCTGTTTTTGTCCACCGGAAAGGCAATTGCCCATTTCGCCGATAGGCATGTCAAAACCCAGTGGATGTCTGGCCGCTACGTGATCAAGCCCGGTCAGGCGAACGACTCGCAGAAACTCTTCCGTGCTCACGCCCGGATTGCCAATGACGATGTTATGGCGCAGGGTGCCGTAAAACAGGCGGCAGTCCTGCCCGACGTAGCCCACCGCGGCGCGCCAGTCGGCGGGATCCACCTGTGTCGCATCCACACCATCAATAAAAAGCTGTCCGCTGCTCTGCTGGTACAGGCGCGCCATCACGCGCAGCAGGGTCGACTTACCGCTGCCAATTTTGCCCAGCACGGCCACCTGTTCCCCGGCCTCGATGTTGATATTGATGTTGTCCAGAATGCGTGGCGCGACCATCATTCCCGGTACCGGATAGGTAAACCCCACCTTTTTCAGACGCAGGCTGCCGGTGAAATTGGGCGTCGGCAGATAATTGATGAGCGCATCACGCTCGGTCGGCGTTTCCATCAGCTGGTTAAGGGATTTCAGCGCGGTTTTGGCGTGCTGATAACGCAGCGCCAGACCGACCACGGAGGCCAGAGGCGCGAGCGAACGGCTGGAGAGGATCACCACCCCAATCATGGCCCCCATGGTCAGCTCTCCGGCGTGGATTAAATAGACGCCGAGCACCACGATGCAGACGGTGGTGATTTGCTGCACAAAAGAGACAAAGTTGGTGGTCAGCATGGAGAGATAGCGGGTTTTCATCGAGGACGCCGCAGCCAGTGCGCTGAAATCATTCCAGCGCTTTTGCATCACCCCTTCGCCCTGAGCGGCTTTTAAGGCCTCAAGCCCTTCGATGCTCTCGATCAGCAGACCCTGCTTAAGCGAAATTTCCCGGACGTTTTCTTCCATGTAGCGGCCCAGCGGCCACTGGATAATGACGCTAACAATCAAAATCAGTGGCATGGCGACCAGCGGTACAACGGCCAGTGGGCCGCCAATCATGTAAATGATGAACATGAACAGCAGACAGAACGGCAAATCGGACAGCGTGGCGAGGGTCGCAGAGGTGATAAAGTCGCGGACGGCCTCAAAATCGCGTAACTGGTTCGCAAAGGTTCCGGAGGATTGCGGCTTGTATTCCATGCGCATCGACATCACCTGGCGAAACAGCTTCGCCCCGAGGATCAGATCTGCTTTTTTACCGGCGATGTCGATCAAATAGGCGCGGATTTGTCGGCTGGCAAATTCAAAAATAATGGCAATCACCACGCCAATCGCCAGCGACCACAGGGTGACGTATGCCTGGGTGGGGATCACGCGATCATAGACGTTCATGGTGAAGAAGGTACCGGCCAGCGTAAGAATGTTCGCCAGCAGCGCCGCCAGTGCCGCGCTGTAGAAGTAATGTCGGTAGCGCCACAGCGTCGAATAGAGCCAGTGGCCTTCATCCTGGGCTTTCGGTAACAGCTGGTCTTCAGCACGCGCGTCCAGCGTGGGTTTTGGCGTCGTCACAAGGGCATAACCGCCATAAACCTCGTGTAAATCCGCCTCTGCAACGAGAAGTGTTCCGTCGTTTTCAGGTACCACAATCTGATATGTATGTTGCCCGCGCTTTCCATTGCGCGCGGTAAGAATGCAGTATGTCCCGTCTTTGCGTGCAATAAGCAAAGGGAACAGCCAGGAGGAAAGCGAATTCAAATCGCGCTTAACCCAACCGGCGGATATGCCCATCTGCTCAAGCATACGTAATGCCATTTCAGGCTCCAGCTTGTCGCTTTTTGGCAGGCCTGCATACAGCACCTCTTTGCTGGCATACTTAGAATGATGCCCACAAAGCCATTCAACGCCCCACAGAAGAGAATCTTTTTCAGGGGCTTCAATATCATCAAGAGTATGCTCTGAATTAATTTTTACCGTGGAGAGATGCGTGTTCATTTTCGAATTCAGACCTGTAGTTGCGTTCCTCACTTAGAATTAAAAAGTAAAGAATATGTTATTTAAAAACGACCGGGGGCATCCGTAAATACAACGGGTGACGCGGGTGGATTATGTAAAAATACAAGCACTGGTAATATCGTAGTGTAGGGTTTTATCCCTCTTACACACAATAAGGAAAAGTAACTGTTCCTTTAAGAATATTCTACGTCATATTTGCTATGCTGATGTTTTAACGTCTCTTTTTAACATGGACGTGTTAGCTCGCCAGCCTTGAAATAGGAACGCCCAGCTTTGTTTCAATTCTTATTTTCATGGCGTAAATGTTTTTGACATTCGTGGCATTTTTCATGGCAATCTTTTTAGGCAGTTGACCTTTATACAATTCAGAAAACAGTGCATATTCATTTGCGCTAAGTTTGGCTCTTTTTTCTGAAGGCCGTATTATTTTACCCATAAAAGACTGGCTGATCTTCATTTTGATATCCTCAGCCAGGTCATCATGAAAGATGACCGTGCTGATAATCGTGTCTGCCGTGTCGTTGTAAAACCAGTAGTGGGCAATGGCCGCCATTTTTTTATCGGTGATCAGAATCAGACGTGAGTTTCTGAACTGAGATAACCAATTGTTTGATAAGAAGTAATTTACATTTTTGTAATTAAAGTCTATCACGACAATGGGTTGTGAAATTATTTTTGAATTTATACCAGCAAAGTATTGTAAAATGCCTTCTATCAGAAATGAGTTATTTTCTGGCCAAATATAAAACTCGGTTCCTGAACATTCATCGCACTTTGTGCTGCGAATGGGAGCATAGGCGCATTTATGCACACATCCGTAACAACGCATAGTGTAGTTGTCATTCTCATTTTGTTTAATAGTAATAATGTTCATGTGATCAAACGCTACGCGTCCATATAATATATGTAAAATATTATGTAATATATCAACAATCAGATTAATTATGCATTACGGAAAAACACGAGTGACAGTCAGAGTACGCTCTGTTCGTCCAGGAATTTTCGACAGAGCGTATTGTCCGTTTTACACTAACTTGCAAGCCGTGTGATGGACACGCCCAGCTTGCGTTCAATTCGGTTCTTCATGGCGTAAGTGTTTTTAACACTGGTACCGTTCCGGTAGGCGATTTTCTTTGGCGACCAGCCGTTAAAGAGGAATGAAAACAGGCTGTATTCATTCTGACTCAATTTGGGTCTGTTACCTGTCGGTTTAATCGTTTTTGCCAGGAACGTTTTTTTCAGTTTCGTCGAGACTTCTTCTGCGCTATCGTCATAAAAGATAATTGAACTGATAGTGGTTTCTAACGTGTCGTTGTAGAACCAGTAGTGTGCAATTGCCGTCATCTTTTTATCAGTGACTAGAATCAGTCTCATGTTTTTGAACTGATCTAACCAGTTTTCAGATAAAAAATAATTGATGTTTTTATGACTGAAGTCGATGATGACAACCGGCTGCGAAATATATTTATCATTTACCTCACCAAAGTGATGACGAATGCCTTCAACCAAAAAGGTGTTATTGTCAGGCCAGATATAATATTCAAGAGCGTGGCAATCACGGTTTTGGCCATCTTCAGACGTATTAAAGCGGCATTGCTTTTCGCAACCATAACAGCGCATGTCAGGGGTATGACAAACGGGTTGTCCACCCGTATGAGATAAATAGCCAGGATTGTTTGTTGCACAGTACATATTATACCTCACACGCGATGTTTTCTTACGTTAATGATATTAAGCCGGAGTCTGACAAACGCCGTCGTTCTTTAGGAATAATCATATTCTGGACCAGGCAATAATCTTAATTAAATAGTCTGAACTGACTATTATGAATGCGATTTAAGAATTAACTTTATATAAAACAAGGCTTTATAAAAGATCTTAAATGAGAGTGAGATTCATTTATTTTTATCTAAAATGCTGTAATTGTTGTTTTTTGGTTAATTTTTGGCAGAGTCGTTTACTTTCTGAAATACCGGGTGAGGGACACGGTTTAATAAGCCGAAAAAGCAGGGGCTTTATTAACTAAAGTAAGCGGCGTGGAGCAATAAAATACGCATTTAAATCTAGCCGGGAAAAATAGTTGTCCTGTTTATAAAGCGTATTATTTACCTGTTTCTTGTCACTCGTCGTCCGTAATATCTCTGCCCGGCGTTACCAGTCGGCGGCATCTTTGCCTGTTTTATCGTTTACATAATCTTTGGTTAACAAAGATTATACATAATAGGTGCATTTATTTAACATTTGATCGTTTTTGGTGCGTTTGTTGCACTATTTTTGTGCAATTGGCGCAGTGGCTAATGTGCTGGCGCAACGTTTGACGTGCCAATGCGTTTTGGGTGTTTAGCTTATAAATTAACAGGTTACCATCCTTTACACGGCGAAATTTTGAACCAATATAAAATTGGTTCGTTTATTGCTTAATCATTAGCGCGATAAGTAGCGCCTCATATCAATAACTTATCGTTAATAACAATAAAGCAATGATGAAAGCGAGCGAACCTATATGGAAAAACCGTCACGGTTTCTGGCAAATTCCAGCACCGCGCTTGAACAATTGCGCGGTCTTATTCACCAGCACGAGTCAACACCAGGCCTTCCGCTGCCCACAGAACGTGAGCTGTCGGAAACTCTCGGCGTAGGACGACGTGAAGTGCGTCGTGCGCTGGATGTGCTGGAAGAAGAGGGACGGATCTGGCGTAAGCAGGGCAAAGGTACCTTTATCGGTCCTGCTGCGCCTGTGGAACCGCTTGCCCTTCAGGGATTGGTTCAGCAAACCAACCTTCTGGAAGTGATGGAAGCTCGTCTACAGCTCGAACCCGGCTTAGCCCGGCTTGCGGCACTGCGTGCCACCAGGGAAAACCTCGCGCTCATGCAGCGCATGCTGGAACGCATCGATAAGGTCAGCCCGGATGACCGCGATCTGAATGAACTGTGGGACAGCGCCTTTCACCGCGCCATTGCGGAGGCCGCAGGCAATCGCCTGATGCTCGGTCTTTTTGATGCCATTGATGCCGTGCGGCGTGAGCCGGGCTGGCAGCATTTGCGTGAGCTTGCCCGAACCCCCGAACGCGTCGATGTCTACAACGACCACCATCATAAAATCATGTCTGCGATTATCCATCGCCAGCCCAACGAAGCAGCGGCCGCCATGCGCGAACATCTGCTTAGCCTGCAAAACGCCCTGATACAGGCGATTCACCTTGAGGACGACTTCACGCTATGACGACGATTCCGTTTAAGGAAGCCACTCCTGTACTGCGCCTGCAAAACCTCAACGTTAAATTCGCCGGCTCGCCGGTGAGCGTGCTTGACGGTATCTCGCTGACGGTGAAAGCGGGCGAAACGCTGGCGCTGGTGGGGGAGTCCGGCTGCGGGAAAAGTATCACCTCCTTAGCACTGATGGGTCTACTGCCCGCCAGCGCGCAGATTGTCAGCGGTGACATGCAGTTTCGTCGCCACGATCTGCGAAAACTCTCCCCGCGGGAATATGCCGATCTTCGCGGTAACGAGCTGGCGATGATTTTCCAGGAGCCAATGACCTCACTCAACCCCGCCTTTACCCTGGGGGATCAGCTCAGCGAAGCGGTTATGCGACACCAGAATGTTCCGCGCGCACAGGCGATGAAGATCGCGCTGCAGATCCTCGAGAAGGTACAGATCCCGGCCGCAGAGATGCGCCTGAAAGCGTATCCGCACCAGCTTTCCGGCGGCATGCGCCAGCGCGTGATGATTGCGATGGCACTGATTAACCATCCGCGTTTGCTGATTGCCGACGAGCCGACCACCGCGCTGGACGTGACCATTCAGGCGCAAATCCTCGCGCTGCTTAACACCTTAAAAGAGGAGACCGGCACGGCGGTGCTGATGATCACCCATGATTTAGGCGTGGTGGCGGAAGTGGCGCAGCAGGTGGCGGTGATGTATGCCGGGCAGGTGGTGGAGCAGGGGAGCGTCGAGGCCATCTTTGCCGATCCGCAGCACCCGTACACCATTGGTCTGATGGGCTCTATTCCGTCCGCGGGTGCCCGTAAAGGACCGCTCGCCACCATTCCCGGCGCGGTTCCCCTGGCGGAATCCATGCCGAAAGGCTGCCGCTTTGCGACCCGCTGCCCCTTCGCGCAAACGCGTTGCCATAACGAAAAACCGTCTCTCGCGGCGCAGGGGGCTGACCATCGGGTCGCCTGCTTCCGCGTGCCGCTGGAACAACACATTGCGCTGGGAGAGATCGCATGACCACGCCCATTCTTGAAGCCCGTGACCTGAGCAAGCGCTTCCCTGGCCCGAAGAAACTGTTCACTCCAGCCCGCTTTGTGACGGCGGTGGATCGCGTTTCCCTCTCCGTGATGCCCGGTGAAACGCTGGCGATTGTCGGGGAATCCGGGTCCGGCAAATCCACGCTCGGCCGTCTGCTGCTGCGTTTGCTGGCCGCCAGCGAAGGACGTGTGTTTTATCAGGGGGAGGAGATCACACTCGCCTCGGGAGCCCGTCTCAACCAGCTGCGCCGTGAATTACAGATTATTTTTCAGGATCCTTTTGCGTCGCTAAACCCGCGTATGACGGTTGAGCAGATTGTGGGTGAGCCGCTGTGGCTGCATCAGGAGATGAAAAAAGCCGATCGTCACTATCGCGTCGCGGAACTGCTTAAAACCGTGGGCCTGCCTGCCGCCTGGGCGGCGCGTTTTCCGCACGAGTTTTCAGGTGGGCAACGCCAGCGTATTGGTATTGCGCGTGCGCTGGCTTCCGGGCCAAAACTGCTGCTGGGTGACGAGCCTGTCTCGGCGCTGGATGTTTCCGTGCAGGCGCAGGTGATCAATCTGCTGGAAAGCCTGAAGCATCAGCTGGGGCTAACAATGGTGATTGTGGCCCACGGCCTGGCGGTCATCCGCCATATGAGCGACCGCGTGGCAGTGATGTATCTCGGGCAGATCGTTGAGCTTGCCAGCGTCGACGAGATCTTTGACGCGCCTCTCCATCCTTACACCCAGGCGCTCATCGCCTCTGCGCCGCAGATGCAGCCGGGCGCCCGACGCGCTGTCCCGTTGCTGCAAGGGGATTTACCGAATCCGGCCGATCCCCCGTCCGGGTGCCGATTCCATACCCGTTGCCCGTATGCCACGGATGAATGTCGCCTTGCCGAGCCCATTAATCAGGTGCTGGAAGGCGGACGCCAGATTGCCTGCCACCGCTGGCAGGAGATTAACCGCGATCGCAGTGTTATCCAGATAGCACCGCCGTCTGCCGCCTTTCTGCGCCGCCGCGCGCTGTTTGAACACGCGGCCTCTCACTCCTCCCTTCCTTCAAGGAACTCATGATAATGACAATGCGTAATTCTCTTTTGACCGTACTGGGAAGTGTTATGTTGCTCGGCGCGGCGCTGCCCGCCCAGGCTGAAAGCGTGCTGCGAGTAGGGCTGGGTGCAGACCCGGACATGCTCGATCCGCATCTGGCGCGCACCTATTATGGCCGCTTCGTTTTTGCCTCCCTGTGCGACAGGCTGGTGGATGTGGA
This sequence comes from Enterobacter sp. 22466, assembly GCF_052044775.1. Taxonomy (NCBI): domain Bacteria; kingdom Pseudomonadati; phylum Pseudomonadota; class Gammaproteobacteria; order Enterobacterales; family Enterobacteriaceae; genus Enterobacter; species Enterobacter sp. 22466. The sequence goes on from NZ_JBQENX010000001.1 coordinate 62,720, forward strand.
CGAAAACCTGAAAGTGGTGCCGGGTCTGGCGAAAGAGTGGACCTGGAGCGAGGATGGCAAAACCCTGACCTTCAATTTGCGTGAAGGCGTCACCTTCCATGACGGCGAAAAATTCGATGCGGCAGCGGCAAAATACAACCTCGACCGGGCGCTGACCTTAAAAGGCTCTCTGCGTAAAAGTGAAATATCGTCCGTGGAGTCCGTTGAGGTCACCGGCCCGATGCAGATTGCGCTGCACCTGAAAACGCCTGACGCTGCGCTGCTGATGCAGCTCACCGACCGCGCCGGCGCGATGATGGCACCCGAAGCCGCGAAGAAGCCTGACTTTGCCGCCCATCCGGTCTGTTCCGGCCCGTACAAATTCGACAGCCGCGTGTCGCAGGACCGCATTGTTCTGACCCGCTTCGACAACTACTGGAATAAAGACGCCTACCACTTCGACAAAATTATCTATCTGCCGATCCCGGATGCCTCCGTGCGTCTGGCGAACCTGCGCGCAGGCGATCTCGATCTGACCGAAGGCATCGCTGCCAGCGACGTTAAAACCGTCGAAGCCGACAGCAAGCTGGCGCTGGCGAAGGTGACCGGGCTCGGGTATCAGGGCATCACCTTTAACATCAATAACGGCAAGGTGCCGGCTAACGATCCATTTAAGGATGCCCGCGTACGTGAAGCGTTTTCTCAGGCCATTGACCGCGATGCGCTCAATCAGGTGGTCTTTGAAGGGCTGTATACCCCTGCTAACCAGGCGTTTTCGACGGTAAGTCCGTATCACGTCAACCTGCCGGTGCCACCGCGCGACGTCGAGAAGGCCAAAGCGCTGTTGAAAGCCGCAGGCGTCACTACGCCGCTGAGCGTGAATCTGCTGGTGCCGAACAACCCAACCTCGCAGCAGGTGGGTCAGGTACTGCAGGCGATGGTGGCCGAGGCGGGCTTTACCCTGAATCTACAGATGACCGAGTTCGCCACGTTGCTCGATCGCCAGCAGAGCGGCGACTATCAGCTGAGTTTCTCCGGATGGTCAGGCCGCCCGGACCCGGACGGCAGCATCTACGGTTTTATCCACAGCAAAGGGACGCTTAACGACGGACGTTACAGCAATGCGCAGGTTGATGAGTGGCTGACGCAGGCGCGCCTCAGTACTGACAAAGCCGTTCGCCAGCCGCTGTACGACAAGGTGGTGAAGCAGCTGCAAACCGACATGCCGATTGCCTACCTCTACTTCGAGCCGCGCATTTTCGGGCTGAACAAAAACGTGCAGGGCTTTAAACCTTATCCGGACGGCATCGTGCGTCTGGCCGGTGTGACGCTGGCGAAATAACCGTCCTGAGGAGAACCCATGCTGGAACTGATTTGCAAACGGCTGCTGCTGGCCATTCCGACCCTGCTGCTGGTGAGCATGATGGTGTTCGGGCTGCAGAAGCTGCTGCCCGGCGACCCGCTGATCGCCATGGCGGGTGAGGAACGCGATCCGGCGGTGATCGCCCAGCTGCGCGCTGAGCTCAATCTGGATGCGCCTATCCCGGTGCAGTATTTCCACTGGCTGACGCGTGCGCTGCAGGGCGATCTTGGGGTCTCCTTACGCACGCACGAACCGGTGACCGAGCTGATCGCCAGTAAACTGCCGGTCACGCTGGAGCTGTCGCTGCTGGCGATGATCATCGCCCTGGTATTCGGCATCAGCATGGGGATCCTCGCGGCCGTGAACAAAAACAGCTGGGTCGATCACGGGGCGAACTTTGTGGCGATCTCCGGGATCTCGATACCGCACTTCTGGCTCGGGATCCTGCTGATTCTGGTCTTCTCGGTCAATCTGCAATGGCTGCCCGCGTCCGGCTACGTGCCGTTTAGTGAAGATCCGGTGCAGAACCTGCGGACGTTGCTGCTGCCTGCCGCCGTGCTCGGCACCGGGCTGGCGGCCACGCTGATGCGCCATACCCGCGCCTCCATGATCGCCGTGCTCAAAGCTGACTACATCCGCACCGCGCGGGCCAAGGGGTTGCTGCCAAAAGCTGTCATCATCAAGCATGCGTTTCGCAACGCGCTGGTACCGGTGATCACCCTCACCACGCTGCTGTTCGGCGAGCTGCTGGGCGGCGCGGTGCTGACCGAGCAAGTCTTCACCATTCCGGGGTTTGGCAAAATGATCGTCGACTCGGTGTTTAACCGTGACTATGCGGTGGTGCAGGGCGTGGTGTTGATCGTGGCGATTGGCTTCCTGCTGCTGAATCTTTTGGCCGACGTGCTGTACGTCCTTATCAACCCGAAAATGCGAGGTTAATCATGGCGGAACTGACAACTCAAACCGTTGCCCCGGTTCTGCCCCGTGCGCAGAACCGGGTGCTAAAGAAATTTCTCGCCAATAAAAGCGCGGTGATTGGCGCGGCGGTGGTGGGCTTCTTTGTACTGGTGGCGCTGCTGGCACCGTGGATCGCGCCGTTCGATCCGGTGAAGGCGAATTTCCTCGCGGTGCGTAAAGCGCCCTCGGCGATGTACTGGTTCGGCACCGACGAGCTGGGGCGCGATATCTTATCCCGCATTATCTGGGGAGCCAGAACCTCGCTGATGGCGGGGTGTATGTCGGTAGTCATCGCCGTGGTCATCGGCGTGCCGCTGGGGCTGGTGGCAGGCTACTTTCAGAAAATGTGGGACGGGGTGATCTCACGCGTTATCGAGGCGCTGCTGGCCTGTCCGTTCCTGATCATGGCGATCGCCCTCGGGGCGTTTTTAGGGCCAAGCCTGACCAACGCCATGATCGCCATTGGCCTTTCCGCGATGCCGATCTTCGCCCGCCTCACGCGCGGCCAGGTGATCGCCATTCGCAACGAAGAGTACATCGACGGCGCGCGGGCGATAGGCCTGCCGGATCGCTGGATCATCATCAGGTACGTTCTGCCGAACGTGATGTCACCCATTCTGGTGCAGGCCACGCTGGCCATTGCCTCGGCGATTATCGCCGAAGCCAGCCTCTCGTTTCTGGGTCTGGGGCAGCAGCCGCCGAACCCCTCCTGGGGCTCAATGCTTAACACCGCCAAAGGCTTCCTTGAGCAGGCACCCTGGATGTCCATTTTCCCCGGCGTGGCGATTTTCCTTGCCGTGCAGGGCTTTAATTTACTCGGCGACGGGCTACGCGATGCGCTCGATCCGCGCCACGACTAAGGAGTCATGATGACCAAAGCGCTTGATTTTACGTCCGGTTACGCTTCACGACGCCCGCCGATGATGGGCCATAACGCGGTTGCCACCTCGCAGCCGCTGGCGGCGCAGGCGGGGATGAAGATGCTGCAGCTGGGCGGCAACGCCGTTGATGCGGCTGTCGCCACCGCGATGGCGCTGACGGTGGTTGAACCCACCGGCAACGGGATTGGCAGCGATGCCTTCGCCATCGTCTGGGATGGCGAAAAGCTCCATGGCCTGAACGCCTCCGGCCGTTCGCCTGCGAGCTGGCACGCGGATCTGTTCGCTGGCAAAACGGCGATGCCGGAAATCGGCTGGGATGCGGTAACCGTGCCCGGCGCGGTATCGGGCTGGGTGGCACTGGCGGAGCGTTTTGGCACGCTGCCGCTGACCACGCTGGCGCAGCCTGCCATTGAGTATGCGCGTAACGGTTTTCCCGTCTCACCGCTGATTGGTCATCTCTGGCAGCGCGGTTATAACAAGCTCAAAGACCAGCCGGGCTTTAGCGCCTGCTTCGCGCCGGAAGGCCGTGCCCCGCGCGTGGGGGAGATCTTCCGTAACCCGGCGCAGGCGAACTCGCTGGAGCTGATTGCAAAAACCAACGGCGAGGCGTTTTACCGGGGCGAGCTGGCGCAGAAAATTGCCGCCTTCGCCAAAGCGCACGGCGCCCATCTCACGGCTGAAGATCTGGCAAATCATCGCGTGGACTGGGTGGATCTGCTGTCGCGCGACTTTGCCGGCGGTTCGGTGCAGGAGCTGCCGCCGAACGGGCAGGGGATCGCCACGCTGATTGCGCTCGGCATTCTGGAGCAGTGCGGCATTGAGCACCATCACCCGGATTCCGTGCAGTCCCTGCATTTGTCCATTGAGGCGATGAAGCTGGCGCTGGCGGATCTCGACCGCTACGTGGCGGATGAAGCGCACATGGAGTTTGCGGCCAAAGAGTTGCTGAGCGACCATTATCTGAAATCGCGCGCGGCGCTTATCGACCCTGATAAAGCCTCGGATTTTGAGTACGGTTCGCCGACGCAGAGCGGCACGGTCTACATCAGCACCGCGGATGCCAGCGGGATGATGGTTTCGTTTATCCAGTCCAACTTTATGGGCTTTGGTTCAGGGATTGTGGTGCCGGATACCGGGATCAGCCTGCAAAACCGCGGCTGCGGATTTGTGCTGGATCCGAAGCACCCGAACGCGCTGGCGGGCAGCAAGCGTCCGTTCCACACCATCATTCCGGGCTTTGCGATGGACGGCAACGGCAAGCCGCTGATGTCGTTTGGCGTGATGGGCGGCCCAATGCAGGCGCAAGGGCATATGCAGATGGCGCTGCGCATCATGCTGCACGGGCAAAACCCGCAGGCAGCCATCGATGCCCCGCGCTGGCGCGTGGTGCAGGGCAGGGAGGTGATCGTCGAATCAACGTTCGATCGCAATACCATTGCCGCCCTGCGTGAACGTGGCCACCACATCGTCGTGGAAGATCCGCTCCAGGAGTATAACTTTGGCGGTGCGCAGGTGATTTACCGGATGCCGGAAGGGCACTACGTGGCCGCGACGGAGAGCCGCAAAGACGGGCAGGCGCTGGTGAGTTAATCTTTTATCCTCCCTCTCCCTTGAGGGAGAGGGTTCGGGTGAGGGGAAAATGTCACCCAATACTAAACGGATCCGCATCCTGCCACGCCGGAAACTTCTCGCGATACTCCTTCAACGCCGTCAACGACAGCTCGGCATCAATCCGCGTCGCCTGATGCGGCTCGGCGGTAGCGATGATCTCACCCTGCGGATTCACTACCCGGCTGTCGCCGCGATAGTGATGCCCGTTGCCGTCGGTTCCCACGCGGTTACAGCCCACCACGTACGCCTGGTTTTCAATCGCGCGCGCCACCAGCAGCGACTGCCAGTGCAGGGAGCGCGGCGCAGGCCAGTTGGCGACATACAGCGCCAGGTCGTAATCGTTGCGGTTGCGTGACCAGACCGGGAAGCGCAGGTCGTAGCAGACCAGCGGCAGAATACGCCAGCCGCGCCACTCGAACACCACGCGTTCGTTGCCGGCTTCATAATGATGATGTTCATCGGCCATGCGGAACAGGTGGCGTTTATCGTAAAAATGCACTTTCCCTTCCGGCTCAACCAGCAGGAAGCGGTTCACCGGGCCGCGTTCCGTTTGCAGGGCGGCGCTCCCGGCAATCAGCGCGTTGGTCTGCTGCGCTTTGGCGTGCATCCAGGCGACCACCTCATCCTGCGGCATCGACTGTTGCGCGGCTTCCATCGCAAAGCCCGTGGTGAACATCTCCGGCAGGACAATCACATCGCGCCCGGTAATGCCTTCCAGTTGACGATCAAAGTGGCGCAGGTTGGCAGGACCATCCATCCACACTAAAGGTTGCTGCAAAATCGAAATCTTCAGACCAGGCACAATTCAGACTCCTCAAACGACCACTTTTTGACACTGTAGCACGACATAACGAGAAAATGTGGCAATAAAAAACCCCGCGCGGGGCGGGGTTTGTCAGGACGAAACGCGTTATGCGGCTTCCGGTTTACGGTGTTTCTCCGGCAGCTTTACCGGCTGTGTCGCCAGCTCGTCCGGCTCGAAGTCATCCACGTTAATGCTGCGCAGACGGCTCTCTTCGGCTTTCACCAGAATAGCGGCTTCATTGTTGTCGATAATCCCCCCCGCCAGAGCCTGTTTCGCCAGTTCATCCAGGCGGGTAAACGGCAGGTTTTTGCCCAGCTGTTTGCAGATCTTCTGGTGAATCGGGTCGGCAGCCATCACATCCAGCAGCGCCTCTTCCAGCAGACCCACCGGGTTATGCGGCGTTGGGGTCAGATACTGACCGCGGCCGATACGGGAGCGGGTTGCGCTCGGTACCTGCAGGATCTTCGCCACTTTATGATCCAGCCTGTCGGACGGTGCCAGGTGATGACGTCCGGTCGGGAAGATCACCACGCGCAGGGCGCCTGCGACAAAGCGGTTCGGGAAGTTCGCCAGCAGGTCGTCAATCGCCTGTTCTGCCTGATACATCGCATCCTGCACGCCCCAGTGCACCAGCGGCAGATCCGCTTCCTGACGGCCTTCATCGTCGTAGCGTTTCAGTACCGCAGAGGCCAGGAAAATCTGGCTCAACACATCCCCCAGACGGGCAGAGATACGTTCACGACGCTTCAGGCTACCGCCCAGTACCGCCATGGAGACGTCGGACAGCAGCGCCAGGTTGGCGCTCAGCCGGTTCAGATGCTGGTAATAACGTTTTGTCGCATCATGGGTTGGCGTGGCGCTGGTCAGCCCGCGGGTCAGGCCCAGCCAGAAGCTACGCACTTTGTTGCTTCCCACATGACCGATATGTTTGAACAGCAGTTTATCGAAGGCATCCACGTCGTTATTCTGCGCGGCAGCCATCTCTTCCAGCACGTACGGATGGCAACGAATCGCCCCCTGGCCGAAGATCATCATGCTGCGGGTGAGGATGTTGGCCCCTTCAACGGTGATGGCGATCGGTGCGCCCTGATAGCCACGCGCCAGGAAGTTGCCTTCGCCGAGCATAATGCCTTTCCCGCCCGCGATATCCATTGCATCAATGATTGACTGCTGTGCGCGGTGGGTGCAGTGGTACTTCACAATCGCGGACAGTACGGCCGGTTTTTCACCCAGCATAATGCCGTAGGTTATTAACGACGCGGCAGCATCCATCACGTAGGCGTTGCCTGCGATACGTGCCAGCGGCTCTTCAATGCCTTCCATCTTGCCGATGGAGATTTTGAACTGACGACGGATGTGCGCGTAGGCACCAATCCCCATCGCCACCGATTTCAGCCCGCCGGTTGAGTTCGACGGCAGGGTAATGCCGCGACCAACGGACAGACATTCCACCAGCATACGCCAGCCCTGACCGGCCATTTTCGGCCCACCGATGATGTAATCAATCGGCACAAAGATATCCTGACCGCGGGTCGGACCGTTCTGGAACGGTACGTTCAGCGGGAAGTGACGACGACCGATTTCAACGCCCGGGGTAGAGGTGGGGATCAGCGCACAGGTGATGCCCAGATCTTCTTCGCCGCCCAGCAGTTTTTCCGGGTCGGAGAGTTTAAACGCCAGCCCCAGTACGGTGGCGACGGGGGCGAGGGTGATATAACGTTTGTTCCAGGTCAGGCGCATACCCAGCACCTGCTCGCCCTGCCATTCGCCCATGCAGACCACGCCTGTATCCGGGATGGCACCTGCATCGGAACCTGCTTCCGGGCTGGTCAGCGCGAAGCATGGAATCTCCTGACCACGTGCCAGACGCGGCAGATAGTGATCTTTCTGCTCTTTGGTACCGTAATGCTGCAGCAGTTCGCCCGGGCCTAATGAGTTAGGTACGCCTACGGTGATCGCCAGGATCCCGGAGACGCCGGCCAGTTTTTGCAGCACGCGAGCCTGAGCATAAGCGGAGAATTCCAGACCGCCGTACTCTTTTTTGATGATCATCGCGAAGAAGCGATGCTCTTTCAGGTATGCCCACAGCTCCGGCGGCAGGTCGGCCATTTCATGAGTGATGGCAAAGTCATTGGCCATGCGGCAGGCTTCTTCCACCGGACCATCGATAAAGGCTTGTTCTTCCGCCGTCAGACGCGGTTGCGGATAGTTATGCAGTTTTTTCCAGTCCGGGTTGCCCTGGAACAGGTCGCCTTCCCACCAGGTGGTACCGGCGTCAATCGCTTCTTTCTCGGTGCGCGACATCGGCGGCATCACTTTGCGGAACCCCTTGAACACCGGCGCGGAGATCATCGACTTACGCATCGGCGCCAGGTTAAACGGCAGAAGAATGATGGCCAGCGGCACTAAAAGCCAGATATTCCAGAGACCTGCGACGCCAAGCGCAGCCGTCCAGGCCAGAAGAATCAGGCTGCTCAGGAATAAACTTACACGGTGATAGAACAACACACCGAGCAGGACAACGGTTGCGAGAATGCTCAAAATCATCATAAAGAAAAACTCCCTTGCTTGTAGGAGGTCTGACCACTTGTGATGATATGGTTATAGTTGATGTCATTTCCTTTAGCAATGTGTTTACAAAATAATTACAACCTGGTTCACATTGTTCGCGGTTTACCCGGCACGAAAAAGCAAAACGCCGGACGTTTCTCATGGCTTTAGCTTCTCGCTTTTCCCGCTATCCGGTACACTCCACTGTGTTATTTCATCAATACTGAAGGATTATCCTCATGTACCAGGATCTTATTCGTAACGAACTGAACGAAGCGGCGGAAACGCTGGCTAACTTTCTGAAAGATGATGCCAATATTCACGCTATTCAGCGCGCGGCGGTCCTGCTGGCCGACAGCTTCAAAGCCGGTGGCAAAGTACTCTCCTGCGGTAACGGCGGCTCCCACTGTGACGCGATGCACTTCGCAGAAGAGCTGACCGGACGTTATCGGGAAAACCGCCCGGGCTACCCGGCGATTGCGATTTCCGACGTGAGCCACATCTCCTGCGTGGGCAATGATTTCGGTTACGACTACATTTTCTCCCGCTACGTTGAAGCGGTGGGTCGTGAAGGTGACGTGCTGCTGGGTATCTCCACCTCTGGCAACTCCGGCAACGTGATCAAAGCGATTGCTGCGGCGCGTGAAAAAGGGATGAAAGTCATCACCCTGACGGGCAAAGATGGCGGTAAGATGGACGGTACCGCGGACGTTGAAATCCGTGTTCCGCACTTCGGTTATGCTGACCGCATTCAGGAAATTCACATCAAAGTGATCCATATCCTGATCCAGCTGATCGAAAAAGAGATGGTTAAGTAAGACTTCGCTGGGGGGCAGCAATGCCCCCCGCAGTTGTGGAGTGGAGGTGATCTATGTGCGAACTGCTCGGGATGAGCGCCAATGTGCCAACCGATATCTGCTTTAGCTTCACCGGGCTGGTACAGCGCGGTGGGGGAACCGGGCCGCATAAAGACGGCTGGGGTATCACCTTCTACGAAGGCAAAGGGTGTCGCACGTTCAAAGATCCGCAACCCAGCTTCAATTCACCGATTGCTAAACTGGTGCAGGACTACCCCATTAAGTCCCGCTCGGTGATCGCCCATATTCGCCAGGCAAACCGCGGCGAAGTGGCGCTCGAAAACACCCATCCGTTCACCCGTGAGCTGTGGGGCCGTAACTGGACCTACGCGCATAACGGGCAACTTACGGGCTATAAGTCGCTGGAGACCGGGAATTTCCGCCCGGTTGGCGAAACCGACAGCGAAAAAGCCTTTTGCTGGCTGCTGCATAAGCTGACAGAGCGTTATCCGCGCACCCCGGGCAACATGGCGGCGGTTTTTAAATATATTGCGTCGCTGGCGTCTGAACTGCGCGAAAAGGGCGTGTTTAACATGCTGCTGTCTGACGGGCGCTATGTAATGGCGTTCTGCTCGACGAACCTGTTCTGGATCACCCGCCGTGCGCCGTTTGGCGTGGCAAAGCTGCTCGATCAGGATGTGGAAATTGATTTTCAGAAAGAGACCACACCAAATGATGTGGTCACGGTGATCGCTACGCAGCCGCTGACGGGCAACGAGACCTGGCAAAAGATTATGCCAGGCGAGTGGGTACTATTTTGTCTCGGGGACCGTGTAATTTGATGCCAGCTGTGGGTGGACAACTTCGTGGCTCAGCGGTTTGCTGACCACATAACGGCCATCCACAACCGAGACGACAGGCGGCTTGTGCGTTTGCTCGAAATAGTCATACCCCGGTTTTAGCTGTTTCCAGAAATCCGAGTAGTAAGAGTACTTGTGACGCGCCATGTTGGCATCGGTCATGCGGAACGGGTAGATGCTGACCTGAACGTTTGGCTGACCAAAGACCAGTGCGCCCGTGACAAACTGAAAAATCTCATCAATGCCGGAATCGGTCATCGCGTAACAGCCGATGGACACACAGGCACCGTGGATCATCAGATATTTCCCTTCGTAACCGTGTGCACGGTCAAAGGCATTCGGGAAGCCGATATTGATCGCTTTATAGAAGCGGCTGTCTGGTTTGAGCTGGTTACGCTGAACGTTGTAAAACCCTTCCGGGCTCTTGAAATCGCCCTGACGCTGTTTTGGCCCCAGACCACCGGAGTAGTTACAAATCTTGTAGCTGTCGAGCAGCTGATATGTCTCACCCATTTTCACAAACAGGTCGAGTGTGCGTTCTTCCTTGAAGATTTGAATATAAACGGGGGATCCCATTAGCTGCTGTTTATATTCTTTGCTCACAGGCGTGGTTGAACTGTTGCTGCTGAGCAGCCCGGCAAACGACACGCACGGAATCAGGAGCATCGCAATGAACAATGCGATTTTACGCATACTACAAGTTCCTTGATAAAACTAAGACCAACTTGCCAGAACGGCAAAAGAGACCCGAAATCAGATTAATCTGTTAGGAGCGCTCACATTAGCACCGCTATAGATTTTCGCAAGAGCGGAGCAGTTAGTTTACAAATTAGTTTTACTTTATAACCCATCACAATCGCGTTGACTCCAGGAACTTTGCGTATCAGTTCGCAATTTGGAACCTGTGGCGGCGTTTTCTCTGCCCGGAAAACACCGGAAATGGTAAACTTCACGCCCTCTGAAGAGTTGTTCACGGAAACTTGCTAACCACATGTTTAAAATAAGAAAAGGACTTGACCTGCCCATCGCAGGCGTGCCCGAACAGCACGTTTCGGCAGGCGCAAGCGTTCGCCATGTTGCCATTCTGGGTGACGATTATGTGGGGATGCGCCCCTCAATGCTGGTCCAGCAGGACGATCGCGTCATTAAAGGGCAGGCGCTGTTCGAAGATAAAAAAAATCCCGGCGTGATGTTCACCGCCCCTGCCAGCGGCACCGTTGTAGCGATTAATCGTGGGGAGCGCCGCGTGTTGCAGTCGGTGGTTATCCGCATTGAAGGGGATGAACAGCGTGAGTTTGCCCATTATGAGGCCGCAGACCTCGCGGCGTTGAGCCGTGAAACCGTTCAGGCGCAACTGCTGGACGCCGGTTTGTGGACCGCATTTCGCACTCGCCCCTTCAGCAAAACACCTGTGCCCGATACGGTTCCGGCCGCTATTTTCGTGACGGCAATCGACACCAACCCGCTCAGTGCAGACCCGCAGCCGGTTATTCTGGCACAACGCCAGGCCTTTGATGCCGGGCTGACCGTTCTCACGCGGTTGACGTCCGGGAAAGTGCATGTCTGTCAGGCCAGTGGTGGTAAACTCGGCGGTCATCCGCAGGGACAGGTCACGTTTAACGAATTTGCAGGCCCGCATCCGGCGGGGCTGGTGGGGACGCATATTCACTTTCTTGAGCCGGTCAGCCTGACAAAACAGGTCTGGCACCTTAACTATCAGGACGTGATTGCCATCGGCAAACTCTTTACCACCGGTAAGCTCTGCACAGAGCGTGTGATCGCGATTGGCGGGCCGCAGGCGGCACACCCGCGTCTGGTGACGACGCTGTTGGGGGCGGATATCAATGAACTGCTGGACGACGAAACCAAAGCGGGTGAAAACCGTCTGATTTCCGGTTCGGTACTCAGCGGCCGTCATGCCGTTGGGCCGCAGGCCTATCTGGGACGCTTCCATCTGCAGGTAAGCGTGGTTCTGGAAGGGCGCGAGAAAGAGCTCTTTGGCTGGGTGCTGCCAGGTGCAGAAAAGTATTCCGTCACCCGTACCACGCTCGGCCACTTCCTGCGTCATAAGCTGTTCAACTTCTCCACCAGCACAAACGGCGGCGAGCGCGCCATGGTGCCGATTGGCAACTACGAGCGTGTTATGCCGCTCGATATTCTGCCGACCATGCTGCTGCGCGATCTGCTTGCCGGAGACACCGACAGCGCCCAGGCGCTCGGTTGTCTTGAACTGGACGAAGAAGATCTGGCGCTCTGCACCTATGTCTGTCCGGGCAAATACGAATATGGACCGGTATTGCGCGAGGTGTTAACCCGCATTGAGCAGGAAGGATAACCGATGGGCTTAAAACACCTCTTTGAAAAAATTGAGCCGCACTTTACCGAGGGTAAACTGAAAAAGTATTACCCGCTGTATGAAGCGACGACCACCATTTTCTACACGCCGGGGCTGGTGACGAAAGGGGCGGCGCACGTTCGTGACGCCATCGACCTGAAGCGAATGATGATTCTGGTCTGGTTTGCCGTCTTCCCTGCAATGTTCTGGGGCATGTACAACGTGGGGCTGCAGACCATTCCGGCGCTGCATCATCTGTACGATGCTCAGCAACTGGCGCAGGTGATCCAGTCTGACTGGCACTACCGTCTTGCGCAGTCGCTGGGCGTGAGTTTTGCCCCAGACGCGGGCTGGGTCAGCATGATGACGCTGGGGGCGGTGTTCTTCCTGCCGATCTACATCACGGTATTTATCGTGGGCGGCTTCTGGGAAGTGCTGTTTGCCATTATTCGCAAACATGAGATCAACGAAGGCTTCTTTGTTACTTCCATTCTGTTTGCCCTGATTGTCCCGCCAACGTTACCGCTCTGGCAGGCCGCGCTGGGGATCAGCTTTGGTGTGGTCATCGCGAAAGAGATCTTCGGGGGAACCGGGCGTAACTTCCTCAACCCGGCGCTGGCGGGGCGTGCGTTCCTGTTCTTTGCCTATCCGGCACAAATCTCCGGCGATCTGGTCTGGACTGCTGCGGACGGTTTCTCCGGCGCGACGCCCCTTTCACAATGGGCGGCGCACGGCGGTGAAACGCTGGTGAATAACGCGACAGGCCAGCCCGTGACCTGGTTTGATGCGTTTATTGGCAACATTCCTGGCTCCATCGGGGAAGTCTCCACGCTGATGATTTTGATTGGCGGGGCGATCATCCTGTTTGGTCGCGTGGCCTCCTGGCGAATTGTCGCCGGTGTCATGATCGGCATGGTGCTGACTGCCACACTGTTCAACCTTATCGGTTCCGCCACCAACCCGATGTTCTCCATGCCCTGGTACTGGCATCTGGTGCTGGGTGGTTTCGCCTTCGGCATGATGTTCATGGCCACCGATCCGGTCTCGGCTTCCTTTACTGACAGAGGGAAATGGAGCTATGGCGTGCTCATCGGGGTGATGTGTGTCCTGATTCGTGTGGTCAACCCGGCCTATCCGGAAGGGATGATGTTGGCCATTCTGTTTGCCAACCTGTTTGCACCACTGTTCGATTATCTGGTCGTGCGCGCCAACATTAAGCGGAGGAAGGCACGTGGCTGAAATCAAAAATAACGACAGCATCGGCAAAACGCTGCTGGTGGTGCTGGTCCTGTGTCTGGTCTGTTCCATCGTGGTGGCCGGCTCTGCCGTGGGGTTAAAGCCGCGACAGCAGGAGCAGCGTGCGCTGGATAAACAGCGCAACATTCTGGCCGTTGCCGGGTTGATGCAGGAAGGGATGAGTGCAGACGACGTCTCTGCAGTCTTTGCTGAGCGCATCACCGCGCGTCTGGTGGATTTAAAAACCGGCCAACTGCTGGATAAAGATCCGGCGAAATACAACCAGGCACTGGCGTTAAAAGACCCGCAGATGAGCCTGACGCTGGACGCATCCCAGGATCCGGCGGGTATCAAGCGTCGCAGCAATCTGGCTGAAGTCTATCTCGTGCGCGATGAACAAAAACGGGTGCAGGAAGTGGTGCTGCCTATTTACGGCAACGGCCTGTGGTCAATGATGTATGCCTTTGTGGCGCTTGATACGGATGGCCGCACCGTGAAAGGCATTACCTACTATGACCAGGGCGAAACGCCGGGGCTCGGCGGTGAAGTGGAGAACCCTAACTGGCGCGCGCAGTTTGTCGGGAAGAAAGTGCTCGACGACAGCGGAGCGCCTGCGCTGAAGGTGATGAAAGGGTCTGCGCGTCCTGACGATGTCTATGCTGTTGACGGGCTATCCGGGGCCACGCTCACCTCCAAAGGGGTGCAGCACAGTTTTGATTTCTGGATGGGCGAGCTCGGTTTTGGTCCTTTCCTGAAAAATGTACGTGAAGGAGCGCTGAACCATGGCTGATACGGGTGAACTGAAAGAAGTTAAAAAGGTGCTGATTGGCCCACTTTTAGCCAATAACCCGATAACGCTGCAGGTGCTGGGTGTGTGTTCAGCCCTGGCGGTGACCACCAAGCTGGAAACGGCGGTGGTGATGACGCTGGCAGTAACGCTGGTTACTGCGTTTTCCAGCATGTTTATCTCCATGATCCGACACCACATTCCGAATAGCGTGAGGATCATCGTCCAGATGGCGATCATCGCCTCGCTGGTGATCGTGGTCGATCAGCTGCTGCGTGCCTTTGCCTATGAAACCTCAAAACAGCTCTCGGTGTTTGTGGGGCTGATCATCACTAACTGTATCGTGATGGGGCGTGCAGAAGCCTACGCCATGAAAATGCCTCCGCTGGCGAGCTTTATGGACGGCATCGGCAACGGCCTCGGCTACGGTGTGATCCTGCTGTCCGTAGGGTTCCTGCGTGAGTTGATTGGCAGCGGTAAGCTGTTTGGCATCACGGTGCTGGACACGGTACAGAACGGCGGCTGGTATCTGCCAAACGGCCTGTTCCTGCTGGCTCCAAGCGCATTTTTCATTATCGGTTTGCTGATCTGGCTGATTCGTACCCTGAAGCCAGAACAGCAGGAAAAGGAGTAACCGACAATGGCTCATTACCTGAGTTTATTTGTGCGCGCGGTGTTTGTTGAAAACATGGCGCTCGCGTTCTTCCTCGGCATGTGTACGTTCCTTGCCGTGTCCAAAAAGGTGTCGACGGCGTTTGGCCTGGGCATAGCGGTTACCGTGGTGCTTGGCCTGTCGGTGCCGATCAATAACCTGGTGTACAACTTTGTCCTGCGTGACAGCGCGCTGGTTGAGGGGGTGGATCTCAGCTTCCTGAACTTCATCACCTTTATCGGTGTGATTGCGGCGCTGGTGCAAATCCTTGAGATGATCCTCGATAAGTATTTCCCGTCACTCTACAACGCGCTGGGGATCTTCCTGCCGTTGATCGCGGTGAACTGCGCCATCTTCGGTGGCGTCTCGTTTATGGTTCAGCGTGATTACAACTTCAGCGAATCCGTGGTGTATGGTTTCGGTTCCGGGATCGGCTGGATGCTGGCTATCGTCACCATGGCGGGGATCCGCGAAAAAATGAAATATGCCAACGTGCCTGCAGGCCTGCGTGGCTTAGGGATCACCTTTATCACCACCGGGCTGATGGCGCTGGGCTTTATGTCCTTCTCCGGTGTGCAGCTATAAGGGCTAACTGATGGAAATTATGCTTGGCGTGGCGATGTTCACGCTGATTGTACTGGTGCTGTCGGGGTTGATTCTGGTAGCGCGCGCGAAGCTGGTGAACTCCGGCGATGTCATTATTGATATCAACGATGAACCGCAGAACCAGATCCGCACGCCAGCCGGCGATAAACTGCTGAATACGCTCTCCGGCAACGGCATCTTCGTCTCTTCGGCCTGCGGTGGCGGTGGCTCCTGCGGGCAGTGCCGCGTAAAGGTAAAAGAGGGCGGTGGCGATATTCTGCCCACTGAGCTGGCGCACATTACCAAGCGTGAGGCGAAAGAGGGCTGCCGTCTGGCCTGTCAGGTCGCGGTGCGCCAGAACATGAAAATTGAACTGCCGGAGGAGATTTTCGGCGTCAAAAAATGGGAATGCGAAGTTATCTCCAACAATAACAAAGCCACCTTTATCAAAGAGCTTAAACTGCGGGTGCCTGAAGGAGAGAGCGTTCCGTTCCGGGCGGGGGGCTATATCCAGATTGAATGTCCGGAGCACACCGTAGCCTACGCTGACTTCGATGTGCCTGACGAATACCGTGCCGACTGGGATAAATTCAATCTCTTCCGCTTTGTCTCTGAGGTTAAAGAGCCCGCGCTTCGTGCTTACTCCATGGCGAACTACCCGGAAGAGAAGGGTATTATCATGCTTAACGTGCGTATCGCCACGCCGCCGCCAGCGGTACCGCATGCGCCGCCGGGCGTCATGTCATCGTATATCTGGTCCTTAAAGCCGGGCGACAAGGTGACCATCTCCGGGCCATTTGGCGAGTTCTTTGCGAAAGAGACGGACGCCGAAATGGTATTTATCGGCGGTGGTGCAGGTATGGCGCCGATGCGTTCGCACATTTTCGACCAGCTCAAGCGGCTTGGCAGTCAGCGTAAAATCAGTTTCTGGTACGGGGCGCGTTCGCTGCGTGAGATGTTCTATGACGATGAGTTCGAACAGCTGGCGCGTGAAAATCCTAACTTCACCTTCCATGTGGCGCTTTCCGATCCGCAGCCGGAAGATAACTGGACCGGCCACACGGGCTTCATCCACAACGTGCTGTATGAAAACTACCTCAAACAGCATCCTGCGCCGGAAGACTGCGAGTTTTATATGTGTGGTCCGCCAGTGATGAACGCTGCAGTGATCAAGATGCTTAAAGATCTGGGCGTGGAAGATGAGAACATCCTGTTGGACGATTTTGGAGGCTGATGATGCTGACGTTTCTGGCCACCTTCGTGGTCTTTGTGCTGGTGATACTCGGCATGTCGTTAGGCTGGATCATTAAGCGTAAAAGCATTCAAGGCAGTTGCGGTGGGATCTCGTCCATTGGCATGGAAAAGGTCTGCGACTGCCCGGAACCGTGCGACGCCCGCAAAAAACGGATGGCCCGCGAACAGCAGCGCATCATTTAATCTGGTAGGTCGGGTGAGGCGAAGCCGCCACCCGACAATTCTCACGCACACTTCTCAACCCTCATTTGTTTACTGTATACTTATCCAGTGATGAGTGAGGGCTTACTATGCGCAAAATAATCCATGTCGATATGGACTGCTTTTTTGCCGCAGTGGAGATGCGTGACAACCCGGCGCTGCGGGATATCCCCATTGCGATTGGCGGTAGCCGCGTGCAGCGCGGGGTGATCAGCACCGCCAACTATCCTGCGCGTAAGTTTGGCGTGCGTAGCGCCATGCCGACGGCGATGGCCTTAAAGCTTTGCCCTCATCTCACGCTCCTGCCTGGCCGGTTTGAGGCGTATAAAGAAGCCTCCCTGCATATCCGCGAAATTTTCTCCCGCTACACCTCCCTGATTGAACCTCTGTCGCTGGACGAAGCGTATCTTGATGTCACCGACAGCGTGCACTGTCACGGCTCCGCGACGTTAATGGCGCAGGAGATCCGCCGGACTATCTTCAATGAACTGAATCTGACCGCGTCGGCGGGTGTCGCACCGGTGAAGTTCCTCGCCAAAATAGCGTCCGATCTCAACAAGCCGGACGGCCAGTACGTGATCACCCCGGAAGAGGTCCCGGCGTTTTTAAAGACGTTGCCGCTCGGCAAAATCCCGGGCGTCGGCAAAGTCTCTGCGGCAAAGCTGGAAAGCATGGGGCTGCGAACCTGCGAAGATGTGCAGCGCAGCGATTTAGCCATGCTGCTTAAACGCTTTGGAAAATTTGGCCGCGTGCTGTGGGAGCGCAGTCAGGGGATAGATGAGCGCAGTGTCAGTAGCGAGCGGCTGCGAAAGTCGGTCGGGGTTGAACGCACACTGATTGAAGATATTCATGACTGGTCTGAATGTGAAACCATCATCACGGAGCAGCTCTATCCTGAGCTGGAGCGACGCCTGATAAAGGTAAAACCGGACCTGCTGATTGCCCGTCAGGGCGTGAAACTGAAGTTCAACGATTTCCAGCAGACGACCCAGGAGCACGTCTGGCCGCGTCTGAATAAAGAGGATCTCATCGCGACGGCGAAAAAGGCCTGGGATGAACGTCGGGGCGGGCGAGGGGTCAGGCTGGTGGGATTACACGTTACCTTGCTGGATCCGCAGCTGGAACGTCAGCTGGTATTGGGATTGTAAAAAGGCCGGTGGCGCGACGTTGTTGACCCTCTCCCTTTGGGAGAGGGCTGGGGTGAGGGTATTACTTAGCAGGAATCGCTTTCAGCAGTTCAGTCAGCAGGGTCCAGTAATGGCCCACGCTTTCAATGTGAACCTGCTCATCCGGCGAGTGTGGTCCGGTAATGGTTGGCCCAATGGAGACCATGTCCATGTTCGGGTACGGCTTCTTGAACAGACCACATTCCAGACCCGCGTGGATCACCTGAATGTTCGGGGTGCTGTTGAACAGACGCTGGTATGTTTCACGCACCAGTGCCATCACCGGAGAGCTTGCGTCCGGCTGCCAGCCTGGGTAGCTGCCTTTGGCAGAGGTTTTCGCACCGGCCAGCGTGCCCAGAGATTCCAGCATGCTCACCACGTACTCTTTACCGGTGTCGATAAGCGATCGGATCAGGCAGATGATCTCTGCGCTGTCGTCGCCCATGGTGACCACGCCCACGTTCAGCGAGGTTTCAACCACGCCTTTCGCGACGTCTGAGTTGCGGATCACGCCGTTTGGCGTCGCGTTTAACAGCTGAATAAAGGTGTCACGAGACGGGGTGGTCAGTGCGGCTTTATCCGTTGACACGGATTCCAGCACCACGGTCAGGTTCTTCTCTTTCGCGGACAGTTCGTTTTTCAGGATATCCAGATAGACGCTGGAGAGTTTTTTCAGCTCGTCCGCTTTGGCGGCTGGAACGGCTACTGTCGCGAACGCTTCACGTGGGATTGCGTTGCGCAGCGTACCGCCGTTGAAATCGACCAGACGCAGGTCCAGCTCAGCCGCGTGGCCCGCCAGGAAGCGTGCCAGCAGTTTGTTGGCGTTGCCCAGGCCTAAGTGAATATCGCCGCCGGAGTGGCCGCCTTTCAGCCCTTTCAGCGTCAGCTTGAAGGTCTGGAAGCCAGCAGGCACCGCTTCACGTGAGAGCGGCAGGGTAGAGATGAAATCAATCCCGCCCGCGCAGCCCATGTAGATCTCGCCTTCTTCTTCGGAGTCGGTGTTGATCAGAATATCCGCCTGCAGCCAGTTCGCCTGCAGACCGAACGCACCGTCCATGCCCGCTTCTTCGGTCATGGTCAGCAGCACTTCCAGTGGACCGTGCTGAACGCTGTCGTCCGCCAGTACCGCCAGCGCAGAGGCCATACCGATACCGTTATCTGCACCCAGCGTGGTGCCGCGCGCTTTCACCCAGTCGCCGTCGATGTACGGCTGGATCGGGTCTTTCGTGAAGTCGTGAACGGTGTCGTTGTTTTTCTGTGGCACCATGTCCAGGTGCGCCTGCAGGACCACCGGTTTACGGTTTTCCATGCCAGCGGTCGCCGGTTTGCGGATCAGAATGTTGCCAACCTGGTCACGTTCAGCGTGCAGACCTTTTTCCTTCGCCCAACCCATAATATGTTCGGCAAGCTGTTCTTCATGGTAAGACGGGTGTGGAATGGAGCAGATTTTGGCAAAAATATCCCACAGCGGTTGCGGAGATAATTGAGACAGTTCAGACACGATAAGTCTCCTTGTCGATGCCCTGCAAAGCGAGTTGCAGGTCACAGGGTTAGCAGGTTAATAGTTACCACAAGTCAGGCTTGCGAGATGCAACTGAGAATACCACTTTCTCCGATGGCTGGTAGCATAAAGCATGTAAAAACTCAGGCAGAGGGCGCTAAACACTGGTTTTTAGTGCGTCAGATCTCTATAATCTCGCGCAACCTATTTCCCCCTCGAACACTTTTTAAGCCGTATAAAAACAGGCTGGGACACTTCACATGAGCGAAAAATACGTCGTCACCTGGGACATGTTGCAGATCCACGCACGCAAACTGGCCGCGCGTCTGATGCCTTCTGAACAGTGGAAAGGCATTATTGCCGTTAGCCGTGGCGGTCTGGTACCGGGGGCGCTGCTGGCGCGTGAGCTGGGTATTCGTCATGTCGATACCGTCTGCATCTCCAGCTATGACCACGACAACCAGCGTGAGCTGAAAGTGCTGAAACGCGCTGAAGGCGACGGTGAAGGTTTCATCGTTATCGATGACCTGGTGGATACCGGCGGTACCGCGGTGGCTATCCGCGAAATGTACCCTAAAGCGCATTTTGTCACCATCTTCGCGAAACCGGCGGGCCGCCCACTGGTTGACGATTACGTGATTGATATCCCACAGGATACCTGGATTGAACAGCCATGGGACATGGGCGTGGTCTTCGTACCGCCTATTTCTGGCCGTTAATTCCCGCACGTAACTTTACACGCCCGGCTATGCCGGGCGTTGTTCTTTTTATCCTGCCACGCGTTACAATGGACACTATATGACGTATCCATGGAGGCAACGCAATGACGCAGGCGAATCTCACCGAGACACTCTTCAAACCCCGTTTCAAGCACCCTGAAACTTCGACGCTGGTGCGTCGCTTCAATCCGGGGAACCAGCCTGCCGTCCAGTCTGCGTTAGACGGTAAAAACGTGCCTCACTGGTATCGCATGATTAACCGCCTGATGTGGATCTGGCGCGGTATCGATCCGCGGGAAATCCTCGACGTGCAGGCGCGTATCGTCATGAGTGAAGCCGAGCGTACCGACAGCGAACTTTACGATACGGTGGTGGGTTACCGCGGCGGCAACTGGATCTACGAATGGTCGAAGCAGGCGATGCTCTGGCAGCAAAAAGCCAGCCAGGAAGAGGACGCCACCCTCAGCGGCAAGCACTGGCTGCATGCGGCTAACCTTTACGCCATTGCCGCATACCCGCACTTAAAAGGGGATGAACTGGCAGAGCAGGCGCAGGCGCTGGCAAACCGTGCCTATGAAGAGGCTGCCCAACGCTTGCCGGGCAGGATGCGTGAGCTGGAGTTCACCATTCCCGGCGGCGCGCCCGTGACCGGATTCCTGCATATGCCAGAAGGCGACGGCCCGTTCCCCACCGTGCTGATGTGCGGTGGGCTGGATTCGCTGCAAATCGACTATTACAGTCTGTATGAGCGTTACTTCGCCCCAAAAGGTATCGCGATGCTGACGCTTGATATGCCGTCTATTGGGTTTTCATCCAAATGGAAACTGACGCAGGATTCCAGTCTTCTGCACCAGCATGCGCTAAAAGCCCTGGAAAACATTCCGTGGGTCGACCACACCCGCGTCGCGGCGTTTGGCTTCCGCTTTGGGGCGAACGTGGCCGTGCGTCTGGCCTATCTTGAGGCGTCGCGCCTGAAGGCCGTGGCCTGTCTTGGGCCGGTGGTTCACGCCCTGCTCAGCGATCCGTCCCGCCAGGGAAATGTGCCAGAAATGTACCTCGACGTGCTGGCCAGCCGCCTTGGCATGCATGATGCATCAGACGAAGCGCTACGCGTGGAACTCAATCGTTACTCGTTAAAAACGCAGGGCCTGCTGGGACGCCGTTGTCCAACGCCGATGCTGTCCGGTTTCTGGAAAAACGATCCGTTCAGCCCGGAAGAAGAGTCACGCTTAATCACATCGTCATCTGCGGATGGCAAATTGCTCGAAGTCCCCTTCAGCCCGGTGTATCAGAATTTTGACAAAGCGTTAAAAGAGATTACGCGTTGGATCGCCCAGAGATTGTGTTAAGAGATTGCTAAATTTTGATGGTTTGGTAAAACAGTGGCTTCACAAAAGGAGATCGTAATGACGTTACCGAGTGGACACCCGAAAAGTAGATTGATTAAGAAGTTCATGGCTCTTGGCCCGTATATTCGAGAAGAGCAGTGTGAAGAGAATCGCTTTTTTTTCGACTGCCTGGCTGTATGCGTCAACGTGAAGCCTGCACCCGAAAAACGTGAATTCTGGGGCTGGTGGATGGAAATGGAAGCAGAAGAGAAACGTTTTACCTATAGCTACCAGTTTGGCCTGTTTAATAAAGACGGCAACTGGCAGGCTACCAGCATTAAAGATCAGGAAGTGATTGATCGCCTGGAATATACCCTCAAAGAGTTCCACGACAAGGCGCGTGATTTACTGGCCACGCTGGATCTGAAGCTTGAGCCTGCGGATGATTTTTCCAGCGAAGCGGCGAAATTGACGGCGTAAAGATGAAATAATGCCGGGTGATGATCCCGTAGGCCCGGTAAGCGCAGCGCCACCGGGCACAAAAAAACCGGCGTAATGCCGGTTTTTTTATTACTGCCGACTCAGAACTGGTAGGTCATACCCAGGGCAACGATATCATCGCTGCTCACGCCCAGTTTGTTATCGTCATCAATCTGGTTGATTTTATAATCAACAAACGCAGACATATTTTTGTTGAAATAATAGGTCGCGCCGACGTCGATATATTTCACCAGATCTTCATCGCCAATACCTTCGATATCCTTGCCTTTAGACTGGACATAACCCAGGGATGGACGCAGACCGAAATCGAACTGATATTGTGCGACCACTTCAAAGTTCTGCGCTTTATTGGCAAAGCCGCCAGAAATTGGGGTCATGTTGCGGGTTTCGGAGTACATCGCCGCCAGGTAGATATCGTTCGCATCATATTTCAGACCGGTTGCCCAGGCTTCGGCTTTTTTGCCTTCGCCGCGGGTCAGCAGGTTCTGCGCGTTGGTACGGTCAGAGTTAGTGTACGCGCCGCTTACCGCGAAATCGCTGCCACCGAAGTCATACGTCAGAGACGTACCAAAACCGTCACCGTTCTGTTTTTTGACGTCGCGGTTTTCGTTTTTACCCTGGTATTGCAGAGTCATATCCAGGCCGTCAACCGCGCCGAAGAAGTCGGTGTTGCGGTAAGTGGCAAGGCCGCTTGCTCGCTTGGTCATGAAGTTATCGGTCTGAGCGGAAGAGTCGCCGCCAAACTCAGGGAACATATCGGTCCAGGCTTCCACGTCATACAGCGCGCCCAGATTACGACCGTAATCCAGAGAACCAAAGTCTTTCAGCTTCAGACCGGCGAATGCCAGACGCGTTTTCTGAGTGGAATCGCTCTCTGCTTTGTTGCCTGCAAATTCCGCTTCCCAACGGCCATAGCCCGTCAGCTGATCGTTGATCTGGGTTTCACCTTTAAAACCGAAACGCACGTATGTCTGGTCACCATCTTTTGAATCGTCATCACTGATGTAGTGCATTGCTTTAACTTTGCCGTACATGTCCAGTTTGTTGCCGTTTTTATTATAAACTTCGGCAGCGTGAACAGATGCGGAAGCCACAACGCCCATAACCATTAATGCCAGAGTGCTCTTTTTCATTTTCGATCCTGTCTTATAAACGCGCTTAAAAATTCGCTGGACGATAAGCTCATGCTTAAGTCCCGTGAAAAAACAGAAAGGGTTTTAACGTTACGGAATGAAACTTTTATGACAAATTAAGATTAATTTTAAAAAACTGTGATTTATTATTTCGGTAATAAAATTGTCAAAATCCGCCGCTACGCTTCCTGATCCCGCGCAACAAAGTGTTTCGCGATGTGCTGTGGCAGTTGGCAACGAGCCTGACACCTGTTAAAACGTTCGTTCGACATCACTTTCCCTTATCGTTGAACGGCAGAGAATCATGAGTGACAGCCAGACGCTGGTGGTAAAACTCGGCACCAGTGTTTTAACAGGCGGATCGCGCCGCCTAAATCGCGCCCACATTGTTGAGCTTGTACGTCAGTGCGCTCAGCTGCATGCCGCAGGGCATCGTATTGTTATCGTGACCTCCGGGGCGATTGCCGCCGGGCGTGAACATCTGGGTTACCCCGAACTCCCCGCGACTATCGCCTCTAAACAGCTGCTGGCCGCCGTGGGACAAAGCCGACTCATTCAACTCTGGGAACAGTTGTTCTCAATCTATGGCGTTCACGTCGGGCAGATGCTGCTGACGCGTGCGGATATGGAAGACAGAGAACGCTTCCTGAACGCCCGCGATACGCTGCGCGCGCTGCTGGACAACAATATCGTCCCGGTGATTAACGAAAACGACGCCGTGGCTACCGCTGAAATTAAAGTGGGTGATAACGATAACCTCTCTGCACTGGCGGCGATCCTGGCCGGTGCCGACAAGCTCTTGCTCCTGACGGACCAGCAGGGGCTGTTTACCGCAGACCCGCGCTCCAACCCGGAAGCTGAACTGATTACCGATGTCCACGGCATTGACGATGCGCTGCGCGCCATCGCCGGCGACAGCGTCTCTGGCCTGGGAACGGGCGGCATGGGCACTAAACTGCAGGCGGCGGATGTGGCCTGCCGTGCCGGTATCGACACCATCATTGCGGCGGGCAGCCGTCCTGGCGTCATTGGCGACGTAATGGAAGGCATTTCCGTCGGCACGCGCTTCCACGCCCAGGCATCCCCGCTGGAAAACCGCAAACGCTGGATTTTTGGCGCGCCGCCGGCAGGTGAACTGACCGTGGATGAAGGGGCGACCGCGGCGATTCTGGAAAGAGGGAGTTCATTGCTTCCTAAAGGAATTAAAAACGTGACAGGTAACTTCTCCCGTGGTGAAGTGATCCGTATCCGTAACCTTGAAGGTCGCGACATCGCCCACGGCGTCAGCCGCTACAACAGCGATGCCCTGCGCCGCATTGCGGGTCACCACTCGCAGCAGATCGATGCCATTCTGGGTTACGAGTATGGCCCGGTTGCCGTGCATCGTGATGACATGATTATTCGTTAAGGAGCCAGAACATGCTGGAACAAATGGGTGCTGCCGCCAAGGCCGCCTCTTACAAACTGGCGCTCCTTTCCAGCCGCGAGAAAAACCGCGTGCTGGAAAAAATCGCTAATTATCTGGAATCGCAGTCGCAGGAAATCCTCCTCGCCAACGAACAGGATCTGCTGGAAGCGCGCCGCAATGGTCTGAGCGAAGCCATGCTCGACCGTCTGGCGCTGACCCCGGCACGCCTGAAAGGCATCGCCGACGATGTCCGTCAGGTTTGTAACCTGGCCGACCCGGTCGGGCAGGTGATTGACGGGGGACTGCTCGACAGCGGTTTACGTCTGGAGCGCCGCCGCGTGCCGCTCGGCGTTATCGGCGTGATTTATGAAGCCCGCCCGAATGTGACGGTGGATGTCGCTTCCCTGTGCCTGAAGACCGGTAACGCCGCCATTCTGCGCGGCGGGAAAGAGACCTGGCGCACCAACGCCGCGACGGTGAAAGTCATCCAGCAGGCGCTGCAGGAGTGCGGCTTACCGGCAGGTGCCGTGCAGGCCATCGAAAGTCCGGACCGTGCGTTGGTGAACGAGATGCTGCGCATGGACAAATACATCGACATGCTAATCCCACGCGGTGGCGCGGGCCTGCACAAGCTGTGCCGTGAGCAGTCGACGATCCCGGTGATCACTGGCGGTATCGGCGTGTGCCATATCGTGGTGGACGAGAGCGCCGAGATTGCACCGGCGCTGAAGATCATTGTGAATGCCAAAACCCAGCGTCCAAGCACCTGTAATACGGTTGAAACGCTGCTGGTGCATCAGGGTATCGCAAACACCTTCCTGCCAGCCCTGAGCAAGCAGATGGCCGAGAGTGGCGTCACGCTGCACGCGGACGAGAAGGCGCATGCGCTGCTGCAAGACGGCCCGGCGACGGTGGTGCCGGTAAACGCGGAGCAGTACGACGACGAGTTCCTGTCTTTGGATCTGAACGTGAAGATCGTGGCCGATCTTGACGACGCTATCGCACACATCCGTGAGCATGGTACTCAGCACTCTGACGCCATCCTGACGCGCACGCTGCGCAATGCCGACCGCTTTGTGAACGAGGTAGATTCTTCTGCCGTGTACGTGAACGCATCAACCCGTTTCACCGACGGTGGACAGTTTGGTCTGGGCGCGGAAGTGGCCGTCAGCACGCAGAAACTGCACGCGCGTGGTCCGATGGGTCTGGAAGCGTTGACCACCTACAAGTGGATCGGCATCGGCGACGATACGATTCGTGCGTAAATTATCACGGGTGATGCAAAAATAGCCGTTTGATTCAAAAGGGCATTGACGCATCACCCGGATAGATCTAACCTTTTGCCCCGTGGTTACGCTCGTAACCGGCCTCTCAGGGCCGATATAGCTCAGTTGGTAGAGCAGCGCATTCGTAATGCGAAGGTCGTAGGTTCGACTCCTATTATCGGCACCATTCTAACGTCTCCCCAAGTCTACTAAAGTTCACTGAAACCCCTTATACTCTGCGCTTTACAGCCCCTTTTAGTATTTCTACGTCTACTAAAGTTCCCTGAAATCTACGGTCGTTTGGGGGTACTTATGGGGGTATATGCTGTTCGGTCTAGAGGAGGTACCCCCAAGTGAAACTAAACGCCCGGCAGGTGGATGCCGCCAAACCTAAAGATAAGCCTTACAAGCTGGCTGATGGTGGTGGTTTGTATCTCCTGATTAAACCTAATGGCGGCAAATACTGGCGGCTCAAGTATCGTGTAGCCGGCAAAGAGAAGCTGTTAGCGCTTGGTGTGTATCCTGAAGTCACATTGGCCGATGCTCGGGCAAAACGTGAAGAAGCGAAAAGGGGTATCGCTGGGGGTATCGATCCTATGGAAGCGAAACGGGAGGAGAAGATTGCCCGTGAAATTCAGTTAAACAACACCTTCAAAGATATTGCCCTTGAATGGCACAGCAGCAAACTAAAAAAATGGTCTGCTGGTTATGCTTCAGACATCCTCGAAGCCTTCAATAAAGATGTGTTCCCATACATTGGCAAAAAACCAATAGCCGAAATCAAACCGCTTGAACTGTTGAATGTGCTACGACGCATTGAGGGGCGCGGCGCTACCGAAAAGGCAAGAAAAGTTAGGCAGCGCTGTGGGGAAGTTTTCCGTTACGCAATAGTCACCGGTCGAGCTGAGTATAACCCCGCCCCGGATCTCACCAGCGCGATGCAAGGGCACGAGTCCAATCATTTTCCTTTCCTCACACCTAAAGAATTGCCTGATTTCTTCAATGCGTTGTCAGGATATTCAGGAAGCGAGTTAGTAGTTTTGGCTGCTCGTTTGCTGATTATCACCGGATTGCGTCCCGGCGAACTCCGTGGGGCATTTTGGGATGAAATCAATATCAGTAAGGCGGTCTGGGAAATACCCGCCTCACGCATGAAAATGCGTCGCCCTCATGTGGTGCCATTGTCCAGGCAAGCTCTTACGCTTATTGGTCAGATCCAAGAGCTAACAGGCAATTACCCGCTTGTGTTCCCAGGCCGTAACGATCCGCGAAAAACAATGAGTGAAGCCAGCATAAACCAAGTCTTTAAGCGGATTGGCTATAACGGAAAAGTCACCGGGCACGGTTTCCGGCACACCATGAGTACCATCCTGCACGAACAGGGCTACAACACCGCGTGGATTGAAACGCAGCTGGCACACGTCGACAAAAACTCTATACGAGGAACGTACAACCACGCCCAGTATCTGGATGGCCGCCGCGAAATGCTCCAGTGGTATGCCGACTATATGGAGGCGTTGGAAAACGGCGAAAATGTAGTGCACGGAACGTTTGGGAAAAGCGCTTAACTGTATGTATAGACAGTGCTAATTGACAGTAGTAGACTTCTGTAGACTATCGTTAGCAGGAAGCTTTTATGCGAGAAAACATCCTCAACATGCCCCATCATCTTCGCCGACAACGTGTGGTCACTGCTGATCAGGCTGCAATGGCTATGGCTGGCGTGTACAGTTGTTCACGCTTAGATGAGTTGAAAGCTAAATTCCCTCCTGAGATCTACAACATTGCTTCCAGTTACTTGAGGATAATTTTGAGTGCTGTAAACGCAGAAGAACTACATCCCAAGAGAACATGGTCTAACTCACCTGGCGGAGATATCACTGGAGCTGATTTTTATTCCAATGATATTTGGCCTTGGGCTGTAAAAGAAATATCAGCTACAGATAGTTGGTTTGGATGTGATCCAGATAGCTCTAGCGAAAAGTACCAGCCTTTACGAAGCGTGTGGGGCGAGTTTGCTGGTAAAGATACAGCGTTAAAACTGATCGCTGGAATGGCTATTGCGCTTGAAAAATCAGGTGGCAAATATGTTCGCGGTAAAAATTTGAACAAATCCGAAGTTGCTAGAAGTGCTTCAAGAAGCATATTGGAGCATGGCGATGGCATCGATGTGACAGATAAGGCATTGACTATGCTAATTAATGAAGCTCTGAACACATACGCTTCCAAATAGCTCGTAAGGATTTCCAAAAAGACGATCCTCAGGTTCTAAAACTTCTGGCCGTACTTCTATTTCAGTGGAGGCGCTGCTTCCAACTGATTTACCGTGACTTCCACAACTACCCGCATGTTTTTGCTGAAATATACCTCGTAGACCACATTAGACTTCGAGAGGTATATATGTCCCAATCCCTTATCCGCTTACCTGAAGTTCAGCGCAGAACCGGCTATAGCAAGGCTTGGATCTATCGACTCATGGCTGAGCAACGTTTCCCCTCATCCATAAAGATTGGTTCTCGAGCAATCGCTTTCATTGAAAGCGAAATTGATGAATGGATTAGTGAGCGCATTGAATCGTCACGCAGCCAAACGAACTGAGATTCCGTGAGCAGAGATAATTTGCGAGAGTTTGCACTTCGGATCTCGCAGAATAAGTTTGTCGCGACAGCTCACTAAACAATTCAAAAAGGTTAATGCCATGAAGAACATTTATGCCCATCTGGGGCAGGGCTTCGCTCGCACCGAAAGCAGCCAATTAATTATTCCCCGTAGCAAGGGCGAGGCTCTCTCCGTCGCCCCCTGCGATAATCAATTTTTGTTAAGTAATTTTTCGCAACTTTGCTTCAGTACGTCTTTTTCGTTACTTCCGCAAGCGCTCTCACTGCTGAGGCATGATTTGAGTGCGAATACTGCTATTAATAAGACGATAAGACCAAGCAGGATTTTTTTCATTATTTACTCTTTAGGTGCAATTCCACGCTGTTGGAGTTCTTTGCGAACGATCCTCTTCAGCCACGCAGCTAGTGACTCATCACCATCTTGCTGTTGCGCCCGTTCCATCATTTCTCGCAGTTCTGGATCCAGCCGAAATTGGAATGGAGGATTACCACGTCTTTCGTTTTTGTGTGTTGACACGTTAATTACACCCGATGTAATGTGTTTATGTGTGATGACACATTACACACAGAAGTTAAAAAAAACAACGCCCCGAAGTGCGGGAACACTTTCAGGGCGTCTGACCACAACGTTAGAGGTACTAACATTATGGCTTGCACTAAGTCTACCCAAACACACCCTGAATTTACATGGCGTTTTCTCACCCTGGGTGAATTCACAAATCAGATCGTCAACGTTACTGCTTCCACCGAACACGAAGCACGCGAAAAAACGCCTGCAGGATGTGTCTGTATTCTGGCGTGTCGTTTTCGTCTTAAGGAGGTACAGCATGTTTAACCTCCAGACCCTGACAGCAAAAGCACGCGAGCTGCGCGGTAACGTGGTAAAAGCCACTACCACGAAGGGCACCCGCACCATGACCCCTGTTTACGAACGGGAAGAGCAGCGCAAACTACGTGAACGCATCCAGCAGACTCAGCCGGACTGGGTTTTACTCTGGTGGGATATTGCGACCGTTACCGGCTGGCGTACCAGCGACGTGTGCAACTTCCGTTACTCCTGCATCAACTGGGAAACCGGCATTGCCACAATCATCGTAGCGAAGCAGACCAAAGCAGCGGAAGCCAGAGCGACCCGTAAGGGGATCGAGATTGTTCGCCAGCAGCGCAAGGACGCTGCCCGGCTTGCTGGCGATCACATTGGGTACATGCACTGGGATAGCGTGAGCTGCGACGAACTGGCCGCCGGCATGACGGAAGAAGAACAGGCGATCGTGTTTGAGCTGGTGGCAAAGGCTGAAGTGAAGCACGACACCAAACAGCTGCCGCCGGGCATCATCAAACGACTGCGCGAACGCATGGAGCGCAATCTTATCGGTGACGACCTGGTATTTTCCCGCAGCCAGATTGAAAGTAATCGTTGCCAGTCTCTGGAAGGTAGCGTGAGCCGCCAGACAATCTGGAAGAAACTGCACAACGTAATGGTGTGGTTTACCCGCGTAGTAAACACGCGTCTGCGCCTGAGTGCCTACTCCAGCCGCAAAATTGCCGCCTTTAATCTCATGTCCGCCGGCGGCGAACAGGGCTTGCTGGTCGCCTCTGAAATGCTCGGGCACAGTAACCCGGCAATCACCCGAACTTACCTCCAGTTAGGCAGTAAGGCCTCCGCCATTCAATCCCGTCTGGCCATGGAGGTATCTGTATGAAAATGGTTATCCAATTTTGCCGTCTCGGCGCTTTTGCCGATCACGTATCTGAGCAATTAAATAGTGCGCGATATTGTTTTACCAGCCAGTCATTAAGGGACGGGGAGGGGAAATTATGACTCCTGTTTACGATCTGGTTCGCCGGGCCGACGGCAAAAACGTTTTCAGTTTTCCGGCCGGCGGCCGCTATCTGGTGGATACGTCAAATGGTCTTCAGTCGATGCGCCCCCTTATGGACGACGAGATCATTTTTACGGTGGAGAGTGCCACGCGCTTTCTGAGGAAAATTGGTTATCAGGTAATCCCGCCAGCGGCGTGAGGTAAAAAATATGACGATTAAAAATTCCGGCTTAGCTGCTGGTGGCCGCGCTCACCCTGAAATCAGGCCGGGCGATAAATGGAAGGACGGTCGGGGCAATATCGTAATTATCGAAAGTTACCGATTCGACAGAGTGACATATTGCCGCGAAGGGTACAGCTCACCGTGTTTTTGCACGCCAGAAAGACTGGTGCGGGAGTTTGAATTTGTTTCTTCCGCGCCGGGCACCGGTGGAAGAGATATCGATCGGATTATGCGGGTGCAGGGCATCGAACGAATTCGGGTTATGCGGGAAATCATCAGGGAGCGAGGGAACAGAAAATGAAGAATGCACCAAACCTTAAAAAGCAGCCGGCGGATCTCATGGAGGAGTCAATTATCTTAGCCGGCGCCGATGCCTGGACGTTCGCCAAAGCATGGCAGGAAATGAACCCGATTGGTGACACCGTGCCGCCGGTTGTGCTGGATAAAAAGCAGCTGGCGGAGCTGGAGAATATCCGGATTGTGGATGATGGCCGGCTCTATGCCCGGGTTTGCCGTGGCGGGCATCTGAGCGAACGGCAGATAACCATTCTCGCCACAAAGCTGGCGGTGGCCGGCGTGGAGCGCGCGCAATTCTACTCTGAAGGTTATCAGCTTCTGGAGGACTGGACGCCGCAGCTGCCGCGCCTCAAAGCCGATGCGGAAGCCGGCAAAAGCATGGTGATCGGCAAACCGCTGACGGATGTAAACCTCCGCGACCTGGCTGATAACGAAAAGGCGCTCATACTGGCCGCGCGTTACACCGGCATTGCAATCAACGAAAACAGCGAGGGCGTGTACGTCTACCGCGCCGGCATCTGGGAGAAAACGTCTCTGCTCGAGCTGAGCCGCGAAATGGTGGCTATCTACAACGAGAACAAAACCAACTTCAGCAAGCGCGCGATCAACAACGTTATCGACGCCCTGAAAATCGTTATCCCGGTGATGGGGGAGCCGCGGCGCAGCCTGATCCCCTTTGCAAACGGTGTCTACGATATGGAAACCGGCGTTTTCTCCGAACACAGCCAGGATAACTGGCTGACCAACCACAACGGCGTGACCTACACGCCGGCGGTGCCGGGCGAAAACCTCCGCGACCACGCGCCGAACTTCCATAAGTGGCTAAGTTACGCATCAGATAGAGACGCAATTAAGATGCAGCGCATCGCTGCAGCGCTCTTTATGGTGCTGGCGAACCGGTATGACTGGCAGCTGTTCCTCGAGATAACCGGGGAGGGCGGCAGCGGGAAAAGCGTCTTTACCCACATCGCCACGATGCTGGCCGGCGCGCATAACACTGCCAGCGGGAACATGGCGGCGCTCGACAGCGCGCGCGGGCGGGCGCAGTTCGTCGGCAAGAGCATGATAACGCTTCCTGATCAGCCCAAATATTCAGGTGAGGGCACCGGCATAAAGGCAATCACCGGCGGGGATGCGGTGGAGATCGACCCAAAACACGAGCACCAGTACACCGCCGTTCTGCGGGCGGTGGTTGTGGCCACGAACAACACGCCGATGATTTTCACCGAACGTGCCGGCGGCGTTTCCCGGCGCCGCGTAATTTTCCAGTTTAACCGGCGCGTCAGCGAAGAGGATAAGGATCCCGACCTGGCAGAAAAGATATCCGCTGAAATTCCGGTGGTGGTTCGTCGGCTGCTGGCGAACTTTGCGAACCCGGAAAAAGCGCGGGCGCTGCTGCTGGAGCAACGGAACAGCGAAGAAGCACTGGAGGTGAAGCAGAAAACGGATCCGCTGTATGCCTTCTGCGCTCACCTTGAGCGGCTGGCTGATTGTGCGGGAATGATGGTAGGAAACCGCAATCCGCCTCACTATCCGCGAATTTATCTCTATCACGCTTATCTGGCATTCCTGGAAGCCAACGGTTTCGACAAGCCGCTGACGCTGAATAAATTCGCAGAGGGGATGGAAAGTGCGATGAGGGAGTTTAATCACGAGTACCGTAAGGAACGTAGAGCCCGTGGCATGGTGACTAACGTTGAACTTTCGGAAAGTGCGGAAGACTGGTTACCTCAGACGCATCCTGTAGCCGGTCATAAAGCATGAAGTTCAGATAAATATGGAGAAAGGTATACATGGTGTACATCGAGAGGATAATTTATATATAAATCAGTGAAATAAACCATGTATACCTTGTTTTCAGGTATACACAGGGTGTACATGGTGTTCATTCTCTCATTAATCATCTGATGGTTTATTGAACAGAATGATGTATACCGTGTAGACCTGAAATCCCAAAATGTAGGCTGGAGTTCATGGGTTAATGTATTGTTTTATAAGTAATTTGTTGCCTTTATGAACACCATGTATACCTTGAGGGCAAATTCTTTAAAACGCATCCACTCTTTTCACGTTGTGAACCCCTGCAATTTCATTAACATCGTTTCATAAATCGCAATTGATTATTTGATTGTTGCGATTAATGAAACTTTAACGATCGCTTTAACAGGGGGCATCATGAGCAAGGTTAACGTTAAGCCCGTTCTGCTGAACGGGGAGCAGATTCAGGCTCTGAAAACCATTCAGGAGAGGGAACGCCAGAAGTCGGGCATGGGGATCGCGCCTTCAATCCATGCTGTTGCGCGCAAGGTATTTGATGCAGGGCTATCAAAAATGGAGGCTGGCCAGTGAGCTACTCAATCAAGATAGGGAAACACAGTATCGAGCTGGCAGGTTATGCCGGTAAGGTTGTTGCGCCAAATACTCAGATGGCCGCTTTATTCCGTGGTATGGCGGGCGAACTCACCAGCCTGAGGACAACGGCGCAGCAGGCCGAAGCTGAGGCGGATTTGCTGGACGTTATCCGCAACGATCCGGATCTGAACGAACAGGCAAAAAATCGCAGGGCAGGTGAAGCCCGGAACCCGGACACGCTCAAAGACTTTACCCGCGGGGTGGCAGCCGTAAGCGAGCAGGCCGCAAACATTCTCGATTACCTGAAGAACAGGCTCGCGCCGGTTAATCCACTGGCATCTGATGATGTTCAGGGATTCATGCGTGACAGTGAAATGCGCCAGGCATTCGCCCGACTGGATCGCCGTAGCCAGGAAAAAATGCTGCTGTCGATGCACAGTGGAAAGCATCAGGAGCTGGCGGACGCCTTACTGAGGGCGCACGCGGTATGTTCGGGACTCGATACGGAACAGCTAAAACGTCTCGGCTTCTCCCGTATTGCATCAGAGAACGGGCAGGTGATTAACGCGGTTGCCGATCTGGTCGACGCGGTAAGGAAGGACGTCGCACAAATTACAGCTGTCCGAACCTGGTATAACAATCTCGTTTACGGGAAGAACGACGATCCATCAGAAGTTCTGCCCCGCATGACCGGCCTTGATCAGTTAAGCGAACATGTCAGCGCGATGCTCAAAGGCAGCCAGCGGCAGACACATTCAGAAGAGAAGCAGGCCGCCTGAGGGCGGCTTTTTTCTGCCCGGAGGGAAACACAGGATGCTGTTAAGTAAATCAGCCTACGCCAGGCATATGGGCGTCAGCCGGCAAACTGTTTACGGCTGGATAGCCCGCGGTGAAATTGTAATTTCAGGCGATAAGGTGGATGTCGAAGCATCGCAGGCTAAACAAAATTCTGCTGGTGCTGGCGAACACCAGACTGAAATGACGTGGGCGCAGGCCGCCGCATGGGTATGGAAGCATGACGGCGGGAAAGCGCTGCCGGCTGATATTGATGCTGGCCAGCGGATAGAGGCAGCCGCCGCTGAGCTGGGTTTTGATGTTCAGCACGAGCCCGCAGAACAACTACTGATTCTCTTCCGGCCGGATGAAGAAACCCACAGCTTCTATGGCAAAGACCGTGCAGCAGGCGCTTTACGGTTTCTTCGTTCTGAGCTGGCTTACGTTGCCACAATGCACCCCGATACGCTGGATGACTGGAACAAAACTGCTTTAATGTCACTCTGCCTGCTGGACGGCGAAAAACTGTAAACCCCCCAGCCCCTCAAACTTGACACTTTTTCGCGAGAAACTGGGAAAAGTGTCAACCCAACCTAACGGATCCTGACGCCTGCGAACAGCCGCTACAGCAGAAGTGTAAAGGGCTGGCGTTGAGATTTGTTGAGCCTTGGCTGTTAGCTTTTGTTAATCCTGATGCGAAGCAGGGCAGGTGTAAGCCTGTTATGGTTTGTTATGCCTTCTAGGGAAAACTAGGGGGAAAGTGTCAACCGCTACCGCTTCAGAAAACTTCAGGTACACGAACTCGTGAAGGGGAGGTGTCAAGCACTCCCCCTTTGCAACCATCCTCGAGCCTCTTTCAGATCGCTGTTCTGGTTTGCCCGGACGCTGGCGTTCAGATTGAGTTGTCAAAAGTTGTCACCCACCGGCACAGCCCGCGGGGATTTTGGCAGAACGCGCTCTAAGTTACAGTTGCTTCCTTAAGTTGTTATCGTTGTAACGTTTATAAGGATTAATAGCACTAGGAAGGTTGTGATTTTCCATGTTTGTAGTACCTTCTTTAGAAAAAAAACAAGGATTTTCTCAATGTCTCAAAAAATTACAGCAATCAAAGAGCCGGTGGTTGAGTACAAGGACAAAACTCTTCATTATCGTATTGCAAAAGTCATCGGCGATAATGTGGATCAAACCTTACAAGAGATGATTGCGGTTGCGCTGAATCGTCTTTCTGCGGTTAAAGACCGTTACCAAACTGTAAGTGTTGACAGCCATGATGGCGAAGATGGTGATGTTCAACAGGCAAGGCAATTTTTGAATAATAAAATAGAGAGATGGAGTATATTATTCAATGAATTAGTTCGCTATAGTGATGGCGCAAATAAAAGTATTATAACTATTGATGAAAGCGCTTCTTTCTTATCAATAGACCAAATAGCGCCTCCGGTTTCTGTAGATGGTAAAAGACGTGAATTTCTTGATTCAATAATGCACATGGCATTTCTTAGAAACCATGTGGTGGTAATTCAGTCGCCAGTTCTAAGAACTCGAGAATTGGAAAAATACATTACGTGGTTATTAAAAAAAGCAGGGGTAATTACCCAAGGTTCTGTAAGGCTCAATGCTGAGTTACCAAAGCAGCAAAGAGACAAAATAATGAATAATAATACCAAGAAGGTTAGAATCGGTACGCCTTTGGTAGATACGCTTAGTAATATTCCTGTTGACAACGCCAGAGAAACGATAACATCGGAAGCAATAAAAACGAATCATGTTAAAGTAACTCCGAAGGGGTTGGGGCTTGATATCATTAAAGTTCTTTTTACTGATAGAGAGCGTGAAAACTATGGGCTTACAGATGATGTCTTCTCAGGTGATGCTATTGATAAAGGTAATATTAACGTTTCGGTGGAGATAAGCTATAACTACAAAGCCAAAAAAACCTCCCAAGTAATAATTAATAATATCAGCCAAGCATTAAGGCATAGCCATCCAGATGATGTTGAATTAACACTTGATAAGGTGGGGAGAATCAAAGGCGATAGTTTGGTTATTTCTAAGAAAATTAAACTAAAGTTTATTAATGGAATAGCAGATCCAGAAGAGATGTATATGAAGATTAGAGAATGGTTAGTTGAACAAATCCGGTTAGGCGAATTAGATGCTGAAGCTGAATAATGTTTTCAGGTTTATACTGACCATAATAATCTTTTCAGGCTCATTTTATTATTTTTCTGAGCCTGAAAGGATAAATAACTTAAGTGGTTGGTTACAATTGATTATAGGCGGGGGAGTTTTGACACCTTTGGTTACCTACGCCTGGAGTCTAAAGTCAAAATTTGAAAAGCTTCTTGAAAGTGAAGGGTTGAATTCGGTTCAGACTGACAGGTTAAGTAGAAGTATTTCAGTCTTTATAAGAAAGATTGGATATTGGATGCTATTTTACGTTTTTAGTGCTGGGGTTATTTTTCTACTTCAGGTGTTTAAGGATGATGTTGAATATGCAAGATACTTAGCATCACTGACGGTGGCATTGTTATTCATAGCAGTATTATCATTTATTTCCTTACGTGATTTTGATATATCACTTTCTGAGTTGAAAGCTGCAATAATCATAAGGCGAAAGAAAAATGCAGAGAAAGAAGCTTTACTCAAGTTGCTGAATGCTGATGATAAATTCAGTGACAAAGAAAAGGAATATTTTAATCGTTATAACAAGGATGAATAGCGTAACTGACGTTAGTTAGTATTTTTGTTTTTTATATTAAGTGATATTAGGTTGGGCGGTAACTATGTGTCGTCGTCTTTTATTAGGAATTAAATTTTTACAAGGCCAAATTAATGACTATTCGATCATTTAAAGGAGAAGTGCTTGAGCTTTCACCGGAAGTTAGAGGTCTGCTTGATAATGGAATGGATTTTTTAAAAAAGGCTCAGATCGAATTTGCAACGTCTCCAACACATTCTATTGTTAGTTTTTGGACGGCTGTAGAATTGTTACTCAAAGTTCCGCTTGCACATGAACATTGGTCGCTTGTGTGTAGCGGAAAAAAAATCATACGTTCGAAATATCTTACTGGTGATTTCCAGTCAATAACTTTTTCAGAGACATGTGACCGGTTGAGGGATGTTCTCGAGAAACCTCTGCATGCTTCCACTGTGTCATCATTTGATATAATTAGGCAGCATAGAAATCGAGTTGTTCATTTTTATCACGATGCATTAAATGACCAAGCCAAGGAGAAGCTGCTGATTGAGCAGGCTGATGCTTGGTTCGCCCTGAATCGGTTGATGCGTGAAGATTGGAAATCTCTCTTTGAAGGAGCATTGGGTCATTATCTTGCAAGTCAAGAAACTCAATTGCTCATAAATAACAGTTATTATGCAGATATTAAATTTCAGCAGGTTAAGAAAATATTAGAGGAACATGACAGAAAGGGAGGTCGAGTTATTGAGTGTTATTTATGCAAGAAAGTTGCTGCACCTCTTAAAACCACGTTTGAATTTGAAGAGTATTCGTTTAAGTCATCTTCATGTCTTGTATGCAGTACTACACAGGACAGATTGGTTGAATTTTCATGCCCAGAATGCAATGAAAATCAAATACTGAAGGCTTGGGATGAATCGGACTTTGAATGTAGTAAGTGCCGACATACCGCTTCTCGTTATGAGCTTTTTGATACGAGTAGTTTTTCACCAGATGAATATGGCACTTTGTCTGTCCCCGCAGGATGTTCAGAGTGTGAGCAGAACGATACTGTCTGTGAGTTCGGAGAAAAATACCTATGCACTTACTGTTTTGGAATTTTCGAAACTGTTGAACAGTGCGAATATTGTTCTTATCACAGTACTAGTGTTGATGAGTTTAGCGGAATGACTGGCTGTAGTTTCTGCGATGGCCACCGAGAAACCTGGCCTGAAGACGATGACTGATTTTCACTAAGTTATTACTTTGACCATCTACTGGGGTACTAGCTCGCAAGTGGCCTAACGGCCGTTGCTCATCTTTTTCGATTCTTCAACTTTGAAAGTTGCTATTGGAATTTAATCTTAGAAGCATGTTTGGGGGTACTTTTGGGGGTATCTTAAAAACAAAACACCAATAAACACTTTAAATTCATATGGTTGTTGTGTGGGTGTGATTCCTATTATCGCACCATCAAAATCAAACAGTTAGATAAATAGCTTCTTTTTTACAAGCCAACCTTAATCTATGTAAAGGCTGGTGTAAGTGAATTAAATCTACATTGATCAAGGTAAAATCCTTCTTAGCTATCGAGTTTTCCTCAGGCAGCTAGCCAAACGCTGGGCTATTTTCTCCCTGATTTTTACGAAAAAAAATCATGCTATAGCTATTCCCGCTATTAGTAGCGGGAATAGCTATAGCTGTGTTTATGTGCAAACAAAAAACGCCAGCGTTAGAAAGGCAGGCGCGAGTGGTGGGATTAGGAGAATGAAGTGTTATGCATAGGCTACAGATGCATATTTCTCGGGTGGTGCTGGGATCATCATCGTAAATGTCGCTCCTGGCGAAAGTGACCAGTTGAATCGCCACGGGTTTAACAGAAACCTCCGAGTCATTTAAAATGACTTAAAGAGAGATGTTCATGAGCGGTAAGTGTTATCCCGAAGAGTTTAAAATTGAAGCAGTCAAACAGGTTGTTGATCGTGGTTATTCTGTTTCCAATGTTGCAACATGTCTTGATATCATCACCCACAGCCTTTATGGCTGGATAAAGAAGTACGGTCCGGATTCTTCCAATAATAAAGAACAGTCAGATGCTCAGGCCGAGATCCGCCGTCTCCAGAAAGAGCTGAAGCGGGTTACCGACGAAGGGGACATATTAAAAAAAGCCGCGGCGTACTTCGCAAAGCTGTCCGACTGAGGTACGCCTTTATCCGTGACAACACCTGTTGCTTGCCTGTTCGTCTGCTGTCGGGTACTGGATGTTCATCCCAGTGGCTTTTACTCCTGGCTTCAGCAGCATTCACAACGCCATCAGGCAGACCTGAGACTGACAGGACAGATTAAACAGTTCTGGCTGGAATCGGGATGTGTCTATGGTTATCGCAAGATCCAACTGGATCTGCGGGACAGCGGGCACGTAAAGGCGAGGCTAGTATCGTCTCGCCCAACAGGCTCCAGCGACAGTTCAATCCGGATGCTCCGGATGAGCGTTGGGTAACGGACATAACTTACATCAGGACCCACGAAGGTTGGCTTTATCTTGCCGTGGTTGTTGAGCTGTTCTCACGCAAAACTATCGGCTGGTCAATGCAATTCCGGATGACTAAGGACATTGTCCTGAACGCACTTCTGATGGCTGTATGGCGGCGTAATCCTCAAAAAAAGTGCTGGTTCACTCGGATCAGGGAAGCTAGTACACAAGCCATGAGTGGCAGTCGTTCCTGAAATCACCCAGCCTGGAGGGCAGCATGAGCTGTCGCGGTAACTGCCACGATAATGCGGTTGCAGAAATCTTTTACCAATTGCTGAAGCGTGAACGGATAAAGAAAAAGATCTACGGAACGCGGGAAGAAGCTCGCAGCGATATTTTTGATTACATCGAAATGTTTTATAACAGTAAGCGTCGACATGGTTCTAGCGATCAGATGTCACTGACAGACTATGAAAACCACTATTATAAACGGCTCGGAAGTGTCTAGATTACCCGTGGCGATTCAGCCTATCAGCATACATCCCGTGAAAAACGTGCACTGATGTTCCGGGAAGATATCAAAAAAGGCTTGATTGGAGGCTTGGTAGCTGAACAAATCAAAGTTGTTCCTGTAGAAATCCAGGATGCCATTATGAAATCGCGAATTCAGGCTGTGCATGATGTCGGTACGGGTATCTGTATCCACCACTTCTCTCAAATACCCTGTGAGCGTCATTTGCAATGTTCGGCGGACTGCAAAGACAACATTTGGGCAAAAGACGATAAGGGCCGACTGGACGAGCAGAAGCGCCAGTATGCTCTTACCGCGCTGGCACGAAAAAATGATGAAAAGCAGATGAGCGGTAGCAAGCCGAAAAAGAGTGCTGACTGGCTTGCTCACAACGATAAAAAACTCAAAACATTGTCCACTCAACTGGCCAACAACGGGGTGGAGCACTTTGATCACGAACAATATTTAAACGAGGTAGTATATGGTTAAGCGCTTCAGACGCATGTCTGACAGTGACATCAAAACAATCGTTGCTGATTTGAATCGATGGGCGCTGGGCGAGTTTGGATCAAAACTCAAATGGGCAGTGCTTGAAGAACGCTTTGGCTTTAGTCGCCAGTCGCTCCAGGCCAAATCTGAGATCAAAGCTGCCTATGGCAATGCCAAACGAGCACTGTCGGGCGGTTTGTTGAAAACCAAGGAGCAGGCGACCAAAGAGGCTGAATTGCTTCAGATAGAGATGGATCGCCTTAAGGCAGAATTAGAGGCCTATAAGCGAAAAGAAAGCTATGGCCAGCGCCGCTGGCAGCAAATTGCTTTTCACGTGCGGCAGAAGGGTATTCAGATGGAGAGCGTGGATAAAGCCCCGCCAGAAGAGGCTTGTCTGCCTTCTAATACTGAAACTGCGAAAATTCTCTGGCCGTTTGACAAAGAAATTCCACCTTCAGGGAGAGTTTAGAACATCATGAAAATTGATTGGGATGTTGTACTGAAAAACATAAAGTTTTTAGTTGTGCTGTTTAGACCTTCATTAGCGAAAGCACTAAGTCTACCATTGTTGTTGGCTGGTGTCGGTATACTAAATACTCCTTTATGGCTGGATATTTTAAATTGGTTTTTGAGCCATCAGAAAATTTTTCCAGAATATAGTGGGCCAATATCAACTCCAATGTTTTTAACCGGGTGGGTTTTAATTGGGTTAAGCCTATCGATTTATTTGATAGAAGTATGGCTTCAAATTAAATCAAAGCGCCAAGAAAGTGAAAAGAAGCTACTGGATATCGTTAAAGATCATCCAAAACAAACAGCAGATATGATAGTTGATAAAATGAGGGGGCCGGTTTTGGAGCCCAGCATCTTCAAGATGAAAGGATAGAAGAGCTTACCAGCGAAATTACCTTTCTGCGATTTTTTGATTCATTTCCTAAGGAAGAAAAAGCGACTGTTTTAGCAGAAAGCATTATTGATGGAGAGTTGTCCGGTGGTACCCCCCAAGTAAAGGCTAAGGCGTTAGCGATAGTTGCAAGATATTTGTGCTACGGAGAAAAAGCCGATCTAGCGAAAAAATGGTTATCACACTCTAAAAAATTGTGTCAAACAGAGGAGGCGGTCATTGCACAGGCCTTTATTGATGCTACAGAATCTAACAAAACAGATACGGCGTCTGGTTTGCTTAAAGTTGGTAATCCTTCAAATTATACTGCTTTTTTTATGATTAAAAAAACAGTGGACGGTAACAAAGCAGCTTTAAGCTGGCTCGAAAGTACAGGATTAGACATTCACGATGTTGATAATGATGGAAAAGTCGTTTTGCTTTCTGTTTTGTTAACAGAGCATCAATGGGAAAAGGCTTTCGATGTAGTGCAAAAGATAGATGATGAATCCTTATCTATTTCACCAGCGTTAGCGCAGCTTGCTGCGTTTACGTTTTTGGTAAATGCAATTAAAGCAGTTGAGCTCCGTGAGAGCGTATTGGCTTATATCCCCTTAGCAGCAGATCGCTTTCCGCTGGCAGATGATTCTGAATCTATAGTACTTAGAAATCGAGCTGCAGCGCTATTTAAAGTTTGTTCGGTTCGTGCACGATATCTTGGCGCTGAAGATGTTGCGGATGTATCGGATCAGTATGTACTGTGGATACAACTTAGAAATAGTGAAACTCACGAACAGGCAATGGCTGAACTTCAGAGCTACTTCGTAAGGTACAATCAAAAAACACTTGAGTATTTGCCATTGGCATTTGCTTTTGGAATTGATATTGATTTTGAGTCTATTGAGCAGGAAGTAAATAGACAGACAGCACTAAGTCCAGCGAATAACGCAATTCTCGGTTTGGCTCGTTTTATATTGGCTCAGACGCAAAAACCAATTTCGGCAGCAGTGGATTATATCAGCCGCCATAGAAATCAAATGGAAAGGAGTGTTAATTCCATTGCTATCAGTATGTTAGAAATAGAAGCATTAGCGAAGTCAGGGTTAGTTGATGATGCACAACAACTTTTAGACAAGGCCCGAGATTCGGGGGCGTCTGATGCCGAAGTTAGGAATTTGCAAAATATTATCGATTCAGCCAAGGGGGCAGATCCTGTAGCATTAGCAATAAGCCAATATCAACAAAGTGAAGCTACAAGTGATCTTGCTCATTTGGTTAATTTGTTAGAAAGGAACAATCGAGGAGACCGATACTACTTATATTGCCGGGAGCTTTTTGATCGCACTTGCCAGGAATCTGATGCTATCAGAGTCTGTAATGCCGCCTCTTCGCTTGGGAAATTTTCTGAGCTTCATCGATTTCTGTCAGATAGGATGGATCTCGTCAAGATAAGCGAGGGATTGCAGGCTCACTGGGCTTGGTCTTTATTTAGAAAAGGCGACCTAAGCGGCGCTCAACAACAGATTGTGCTGTTGAGGCAATCTAAATCACAACTGTCTGATCTTAAAGCACTTGAAATCAATTTGGCCATATTCGGTGGTAACTGGGAATCTCTTAGCGTTTTTGTAGAGGATAGTTGGAATAGCCGTGAGGAATTGAAGGTTGATGATCTTTTGCACGCTGCCCAGCTGGCGAAGGCGGTTTTACCCGGTCGGGCAAGGCAAATAGTAGAGTACTGTACTGGCAAACACACTGAAGACCCTAAGGTGTTAGCGGCATCATACATTACGGCGACCATGATGGGCTGGGAGGACAATCAAGAAACATCCGCATGGCTCAATAAGGCGATGGCTCTTTCCAATGATAATGGCCCATTGCATAGGGCTTCATTTGACGACTTAAAAGAGATGATGTCCGAGGCCCGGGAGCAAAATGAAAGAGTTTATAAGGCCTATTATGATGGTGATTCGCCCATTTTTACAGTGGCGGAGATATTAAACAGGACTATGTCTGACTTTTATCTAGTCCAACCTCAGGAAAACAAAAGCGCGAAAGATATACGTCGGAAAAATTTGGTCCCAATATTTTATGGGGTAAGGCCTGTGCAGGTTATTGTTGGTAAGACGATTGCCATCGATGCCTCCAGTGCCTTGGTTATGGAAAATATAGGGGTGCTACATTATTTATTAGATTGCTTCGAGAGCGTTGTTATCCCTCACTCGTTCATGCGCTGGTTGTTTGAAGAAAAGCAAAAAGTTGCTTTTCACCAACCGAGCCAGATCGAAAAGGCAAAGTATTTTGAGCGAATGGTATCTAACGGCAGAATTTCCGTTTTTCATCCTAAAACGATCAATAATCCGGGGTTGGCCCTGGATGTTGGTGATGAACTTGCTTATATGCTTGAGGAGGCACACGCTAGCCCTAAAAATGAGTTGCAGGCACTGGTGGTGTGCTCCAACCCTGTGTATAAGGTAGGTGGCTCTTTCAGGGAGGTGGAAGCAGATCTTTCTTCATTTCACCACAGTCTGATTTCATGTACGCAATTAATTAAAAAACTCGAAAGTCTGGCTGTAATAACGGAAGCTCAGTGTGTTAAAGCCTTAAACTACCTGCGCCAACACGAGAAAGAGTGGCCTACAGATATTGAAGTAGCAAATGGTGCAAGATTGTATCTAGATT
This sequence comes from Enterobacter sp. 22466, assembly GCF_052044775.1. Lineage (NCBI taxonomy): Bacteria > Pseudomonadati > Pseudomonadota > Gammaproteobacteria > Enterobacterales > Enterobacteriaceae > Enterobacter > Enterobacter sp. 22466. The sequence goes on from NZ_JBQENX010000001.1 coordinate 106,396, forward strand.
CACTGTCAATTACCTATTTGATGACACTTGAAATGCTCGACAAGCTCAGTGATGCCGGATTCGACTTGTATGTATTTAAGGGGGAGCGTGATAGGTATAGATCGCTGGTAAACTACGATTCAATCATCGAACAGGCAGATTCGAAAATAGAAAACATAAGGAAATTATTATCTAATGGGCTCACATCCGGGAAAGTACTCCTTGCTGAAATGCCGCTAAATCGAGAGCAATTAACTGCGTCTAAGAATAATTATGCTAGGCCAACAGAGGAACTTTTTGAGGCGCTTAAAATATGTGATACAGCTTTGATCGATGATCGATTTATGAACAGGCATCAAAATATTACATTTGATGGAAGAACCGCACCTATTTATACATCATTAGATTTTATTGAGACGCTACACCATAAAGGGCTTATTTCTCAAGAACAGAAGCTTGATGCCAGAACATCACTTCGGGAATTTGGGTTTGAGTTTGTAGGCATTTCTGCTGAAGAACTTGAATATCATCTAAATCACTCGGTCGTTTCAAATGGTGAGTTAAAACCAACTAAACAGCTAAGGCTGATAAGAGAAAATCTGCTTTTGATCAGGATTAGTGGTCTGGTTCAGCTCCCGCGAGATGCGCAGTGGCTACACGAAACGATGAAACTGATTGCAGAAACCATAATGGCTCAGTGGTCGGCTGATATCCCACTTGAACTGAGCCGTGCTAGATCCTGCTGGCTTTATGAGCTGATGGGCTATCGGGAGTGGGCTCAGGCCCACCAAATTAGGGGCGAAGGAGGGATGGCCTATATGGGTGAGATTTTAAGGGTGAATTCCATGTTGATCGCACCGGAGTCTTTATCTAATGAGCAAAAGGAAGGCTACAAAGCATGGTTAGATGAGTTTGTTCTGGGGCCGCTGAGGGATATCGATCTTTGGAGTTTTAAAAAAGTGATTCACTCTATGAAGCAACAGGTTAAAAACATTTCTAAGCAATCAATATTGGAGGAAGAGCTGAATGGTTAACTATGATTCGATGCGAGCATATATGGCCACCCATATTATCAATTTATTCCCCAGCTTGGTCAGGGGGGAACTATTATCTGATTCTACGTTATCGGAAGAGATCGGTCTTGCGACTGATCCCACCGTTATTTTTGGTGACAAAGATATAGCCTTTTCCAGAAGCGCTCTCTTTAAAGCTATCCGCAGTGTTTTTAAAAATACCGAGGAAGAATTTTATTTGGAGGATGTTAATGGCAACTCTTGGTCTTTACGTCATCATCCGGGGGAACGTCCTACATTTTCTTTAAGCAAGGGAGACGAGCGATTACTTAATAACAGTTTTTGGCCGCTTTGCAATGATGTGGACAAAAGATTTAGCCTATTTGAGAAAGAAGCGAAAGATAGATTGCTTTCGAAAGACGAGTTGGAGCGTTGGGGGGCAGTGCTTTCGGTACTAACAATCAGTGATGATGACGTATCGGATTTGTTACTTGATTTGGAACAGTCACCAAGACACATTGAGGCATTATTGAGGCAGGAGTTTCAAGGGGCGCTGAATAAAATTTCTACCCTAGTTCCCGATAATATTCGCTATTACGAAAGGCTAGTGGGGAAATATTGCGGGAGTAAAAATATTGATGAATATTGTAAGGTCGAGCTAAAAGAATATTTTGACAGCAGAATAAAAAGTGGAGTAATTGATAATGATTTTTTGATATGTATTCACAAGTCTATATCAGCAGTTGTTTCTAATAGTCTTGTTGACGAGGTTTCGTATCAGTCAACAGCAAACCGGGCAATCGAAACTTGCCATCCAATACTTTTAATATCATGCCTTGAAGTAGGCATAATGAAATTCAAGGATTCATCAGCCGCGATTATTAAAAAGCTGTTTGAAGGCATATCTTCGGCAAAAACGTTAGATAACCTGCGTCTATTTTGCTCAATGGCAGTTTTTGTAGATGGTGAACTGGCGCGATTACAGATATTCCAAGGAGTACCACCATTCTACAGACGTCTTGCTTCATTCGCCCAGTCAGCCTTAATCGTTAAAGTAGGGCTTGAAGAGGGCGTTGCTTTTGACAAAGTGGAACAGTGGGCTTTTCAGCAAAGGGGGCTTTACTTTTTCTGCCAGAGCTTTGTCGATCTGATAGAAGAGCCAAGATGGTTACCAATGTACTTAACCGCTGAGCAATTCATTAATGAACTGTACGGGCGGGCAAATAACATATGTCAAGAGGCCAATACGAGTCAAGTTGTTGAGTACTTAAAAAAGGAGCTTATGCTTGGTTCACGATTGAATTTGCATTCGTTCTTACCTGGGCCGCTGGAAGGTAACTCTGCACCAGCAGTTGTGCCGGATGCAATCTCGAATTTGCTTGCTAAACATATTAGCGGTGAGGCTTCATTTGAATCCTATAAGGTTTTGATGAATTCAGCACCCTTCTGGAAAATTGGTGATGAATATTTGGAAAGAGCAGTTTCACTACTCGAAAGTGCACAGCACAAGTTGGCTGCGGTTAACGACAAGGATTCTGTCTACCAGGTGTTAAACGGACTGGCTCAGGTTGCATGTATGACCAGAAGTAAAAAGCTTGCTGCATCGGTAACCATCTTAAGCCGACTCTATCGGGACTATATTGATGTGGATTCTGAGCCTGAAAACTATCTGGCAATAGGTTTCGTGGCGGGGGCAGCCTTTGAGGATAAAAATGGCTGGGCAGAATATATAGGACAATGGTGCACCGAATTGGCGTATCTGCCAATCAGCGAAGACTCTATTGAGAGAATGGAACGGATGCTTGAAAGGCTTTGCATTCTGGAGCCCTATTTATATTACACCTGTTCAAAAGCACTCGATATCTTTAGGATGCTAAGTAGAAAATAATAGGTATTTTCAGGTGGTTACTTCAATATATGGTTTGTGAAGAAGGCTCGAAAACAACTTGATTAAGTGTGTTGCGCGTATCGTGCGTAATTTGAGTTAACTCTTTCTCAAGTTTAAAATGTGGTGGCTATATGCGGCGTGGTGCCTTGCTCTGAGTATTTCTTAGCTGGGTACTACTTGAAAACGGGTGTAAATACCAGTGTTTGACATTGAGTTGATGGCGATAGAGGGAAATGTATTTTATTTCTCTGCGATTTTGCTGAAATGCTATTCAATATTTTGTAGAAATAACCAGCCGTGCAGTACCTTCTAGTCAAATTCAGATTCGGGCTCCGCGAAAAGCAGTGAGCGGAAGAGTTTCGGATTGAGGGCGTTCAAGTGCACAGCAAGTCACGTTTCATGTGTAACTAACACTGCCATGTAATTAATTTAATGATAAGAATAACACACTTTGGTCTAAAAGCTAAAAATATAATTACCAAGCTTGGAGTTTTATTGTTTATTTAAATGTAAGTCATTAATTATGGTCAAGCCTCAAATCGGATGATGTTGAGGCAATCATGGGGCTCAATATTAGGCAGTTCAATGATCTTCGTTTTCAAAGCTTAAGCGTAAACTGTATATAAATATCCTTATACAACTTTCCTAGCATCTCATGTTTATAATTATCAATGTCGAAACGTAAAGATGTTTTCTCTTTCATTTCTCTTGTGATGAATAGATTCTTGTTTTTTATTTGTTCATCAAAATCCAATTTTGCCAAGGCGAAATTATATGCCTCATAAATGAAGTATTGATAGCGTTCATTTATTAAAAATACAGAGTCGGAATTTTTTGCCTTTATACTTTTGTATAAAGTTTCTATCTTTAGAGATGTAATGGGAGTTCTGATAATATCCATTGGGTTTATTATGTTCCCAGATTTAATTCTAAACTGAATTTCTTCATCATCGAAAAAAGGGTGGAGATGATCATCTTTGAAGAAATCTTTAGTATTTTTTAAACTTGAATTACAACTTAAACAAGAAGGAACTAAATTATAAAGAGATAAACCTAAATGTGGATAACGGGCTTTATCGTAAAAATGATCTAGTGATGGTCGAAATCCACGGCCTGTCTCATATGTTGTTATAGAATATGAGTGATTGCAGTACGGGCATGTTCGTAATTTTGATTTTGAACACAATGTGTATGCATTGTATTTTTTGGATTTATCGCAAAATGACTCATAATCGACCACTTTTTTTATTTCTCTAAAAATACAATCTTTGAACTCTTTATTATTTTTTGTTTTATTGCATTTTCTAGAAGAGAGATGCTTTTTTGGTAATGAGTTAATGAACGTGAAAGAATGAGTCTATGAACGCGCTTTAAAAAATAATATGTATAACTTGGTGGGCCGACCATGTCATCAACCTGATTATAATACTCTCTAAGTATAGTTCTGAGGTATTCTCTGTGTTCTGCTTCACTGCTTTCCCAGTTCCTTGGTACAGAAATGATCATTTTTCACCTCCAATGTTAAATCGTCTTTTAAATTCTCTTCTTAGTATATCACTATCTATATATTCCAAGATTTTAATGTCCTTTTGCGAAACATTTCTGCTTGCGAAATTATTATATATTTCATTTATTTTTGTTGTTGCGAATTCACCGATGGTTGAAGTGCCAAAAGATTCACTGAAAAGCATATGCATAGGGGACGCAAATGTAAAACTCGGAGATGTCTCTTTATCCAGAGAAAATACAAATTGCCTTGGGACATCTGTTGCTAGTAATGGGGAATGGCTAGTCATAATGACTTGGATTATTTCAATGTTATTCTCTTTTTTAATTTCGCTTAAAAGTTTATTTATATGAAATATATACATTCTTTGCCATTCTAAATGCAAGAATGCATCTCCCTCATCAATGAGGACGAGAATTTTCTTTATATCCTTTTTTGATAAAGCGTTCAATTTAGTTGTTATTGAGGTGAACTGGTTCATTACTGCGAGTTCACCAGAACTCATGCTGGCATAATTTATTTTAAAGTGGCGTTTTATTTCATGCCTTTCTATTTGCTTAATTATTGAGTGATTTTTTAGATAAATGACAAAATTGTTTCCCCAATCATATGAAAAATCGCCATCATTTTTTTTTAGAAATTTAAGAATGTTGTTGTAGTCTACGATAAATTTTTTGTAATTGGATGGTTTTCTTATTTTTTTTGTCTCTTCACCTACGCCAAAAGCTAGAATGAATAAGCACAGCGCTCGTCTATTATTGGTTTGGTTGGTGCTTTTTTCCATGCTATTAATGGATATGAAAAATGAAAGTATTTTACATGTGGTAGCATTGGAATTTAACCAATTTATTATCTCATCCTGAAGATCTGATTTACATTTATTGAGTGAATCTATATACCTTCCAACATCATTTAATAGCTCCGCTCTGTTTTTCCGAAGATTTAATAATTTCTCGAAGGATTTAAATTTATAGAAAAAACTGAGATTTATGTTCTTCTTTGATGAGATGTATTCAATTACAGTTGTAATTATGTTATTTATAATTGGTTTTGTGCTAACTCGTGATATTGCAGTGAGGTTATAATCAATGCCAAGTTCTTTAAAAATATTATTATGTTTATGCAGATTATCAAGTTTATTTTTACTGCTATCTATTAAGGAAGCATTTTCAAATCTATCTCTGTAACTAAATTTTTGTTGGAAAGGAACTGGGGTATAATATACACATCCCCAATCAAGTTTTTCTTGCTCATTGCCAGATGCAAATCTTAACTTACATTCATTACCAAACTCATTGAAATCAGAGTTAGTTAGTTCTCTCACAATACTACGTAATAATTCAGTTTTCCCTGAGCCATTTTTGCCAATAATCAACGTTAGTGAATCTACATCAAATATATTTTCAGCACTATTGACAGTTAAGCGTAACGGTATTGTTTGAGATTCATAATCTATATCTAAAATCATTGTCTACCTTGGTTATATTAAGTTGCAGCATTTTTTTGAATGTTTACGCTATTATTCAAAAAAAATTCTTATTGGCAACTAACTTATTCAAAATTGTTTTATAAGCATACTATTGTCCACTCCTCGCTCATAAGGGATAACCATACTCAAAACTCCCATGTTGCAGGAGATTTGAGTATGAACACGTCACCGTGGAACAAAGATCGTATCGTCGGTCAAAAAAGACCACTTCAGATATCTCATATTTGCGGGATTCGAATCCGGCTTGAGATGGAAGGCAAGACGCACTGACCTGCCCCCAGGATTAGATACAACCTTCAGTTAGTAATGTCGGTTGGTTTTTCTTCATATTTCCTGTTTCGCCAGTCCGTTGCGAATTCAGCTGGTGTCTGGTAATCCAGCGATGAATGGGGACGGCACTCGTTATAATCCTGCCGCCAGTCATTAACCGTTTTCCGGGCATTAAGAATATCGCTGAACCAGTGTTCATTCAGACACTCATCGCGAAAGCGTCCGTTAAAACTCTCAATAAATCCGTTCTGCGTTGGCTTACCTGGCTGGATAAGCCGTAGTTCCACACCATGCTCAAAGACCCATTGATCGAGCGCGCGGCAGGTAAATTCCGGGCCCTGATCGGTTCTTATTGTCGCCGGATAGCCCCTAAACAGCGCGATGCTGTCCAGAATACGCGTGACCTGAACGCCTGAAATACCGAAAGCAGCGGTGATCGTCAGACACTCCTTCGTGAAATCATCCACACAGGTCAGGCACTTGATCCTCTGACCGTTGGCCAGTGCGTCCATAACGAAATCCATCGACCATGTCAGGTTCGGCGCATCCGGGCGCAGAAGCGGAAACTGTTCGGTTGCCAGCCCTTTACGGCGTCGTCTGCGTTTTACGCTCAGTCCATTAAGGTGGTAAATACGGTATACCCGCTTGTGATTGACGTGAAGGCCCTCCCGACGCAACAGCTGCAAGATGCGGCGGTAGCCAAAACGCCTGCGCTCCAGTGCCAGCTCAGTGATGCGTCCTGATAAATGCGCATCAGCTGCCGGACGCTGAGCCTCATAGCGGCAGGTCGACAGGGACAAACCTGTAAGCTTGCAGGCACGACGTTGCGACAGACTGGTCGCATCACACATAAACTCAACGGCTTCCCGCTTCTGGCCTGTCGTCAGTACTTTCGCCCCAGAGCCACCTGAAGTGCCTCCTTATCCAGCATGGCTTCGGCAAGTAGCTTCTTGAGGCGGGCGTTCTCCTCTTCAAGAGATTTGAGCCGCTTCACCTCAGGAACTTCCATGCCACCAAACGTCTTGCGCCAATTGTAGAAAGTGGCGTCGGAAATGGCGTGCTTACGGCAGAGCTTACGGGCAGAAACTCCGGCTTCCGCTTCGCGAAGAATACTGATGAGCTTTTCGTCGGAAAAACGCTTCTTCATGGGGATGTCCTCATGTGGCTTATGAAGACATTACTAACATCGGGGTGTATTAATCAACGGGGAGCAGGTCACACTTATGCAGTCGCTACGCTCCGCTTGTTGCTTGTACCGCTAACAGGGCTTTATGGCTTTTATTGTCTGAAATCTGATACATTGCACAAACATCATGTGGATTGCTGTAAAGTTCATCAGTATGATTATTTTCACAATCAGCGGTTGAGAAAACACTTCTGGGAGCTAAGGGACGAGACGATATGAAAGTGACTGATGAGGCTTTGTTACGTTCAGGGTTTACGCAGCCCGAACTGCAGAAGATAAAAAGCAATATTGAAAAATATGGAGGAACGCTTGGATAGGCCATAAATGACCTCGCCAGACGATTTGTTACCTTGGCGGGAGTGGTGGCTGTTTGTACCTTTATCCTGTTACTACTTATCGTCTTCAGCTCACCTGATAGAGTAATTGCATGGGGGCTGGCGATGATCTTTGGGGTTGCCATTATGTCCTTCGCACAGCCGCCGGTAATTTCCTATAAATCCTGGCGTTACCGAAAAACTATAAAGAATTAACTGGTTCTTGTACAATTAATAAAGCTTTATGGTTGTTATTATCCGAAATCAGTTACTTAGACAAACCACATATGCTCGATAAACATTGAATAGTCGCAACGCCTTGAGCCTGCCAGAGAATAACTACAAGGTATAGGCTCCGCCGCTAATTTTCGGCTGGATTGCGATAAAGTACATCAGTATACTCATTCCTCGAAATGGACATTGTATGAACAGAGGAGAGAAGGATGAAGATCACAGAAGACTCTTTGTTGCATTCTGGATTTACTCGCAAAGAAATACAAAAGTTGAATAATAATATCGCGAATTATGGCGGGGATCTTGATGAGGTAATCCACGATTTAGCAAGAAGATTTAAAACTCTACTGTGGATTTTCTCTTGCGGCATACTTTTTTTCATCTATCTCGTTTTTTCAAAACAGGATGATTATTGGTATGTTTTCTCAGGAGGGATTTCAATACTGATTGTTTTCTTGATCTGTGGTTTTGCTCAGCCACCAATCATTTCCTACAAATCATGGCGGTATGTCAGGTCTGAAAAAAGTTAATCAATACTCATCAGATCAAAGATGACCTTGGCCTTCAAACCATACCCCACTATTTTTTTATAGACTTTGGAGTATTCATGGTTGCCAATATCCGATAGTAGTCGCGTGATATATAAAGATAAAGCCTCCAGACTTCAGCTTTCCTCGACAAGCCAAAAATGGTTTAAATGCTTGCGCTTAAAGAAAAAGCTATACAGACTGCGAGTCCAGTCTCAACCATAAATCACATGAATTTAGCTATCTCTATTGATTGTTCGGCAGCTATTACTTCTGATTTTGCATTACTGTATTTTTGCTCTTTAGATAGCCCATTCTGAATGTGATCCTGCAGCTTCGTAACAGCATGACTCAACCCGGATAGCAATAAGGAGATTGAGTTTGCCAAAATTTTCGACTGGATTGCTGTAAAGTTCATCAGTATGATTGCTTGCACAATCAGTGAGTAAGAAACAACTTTCTGGAAAATAAGGGACGATACGATATGAAAGTGACTGATGAGGTTTTGTTGAATTCTGGGTTTACGCCTTCGGACCTGCAGAAGATAAAGAACAACGTTGAAAGCTATGGTGGAACGTTGGGGAATGCCATCAGGGATCTGGCCAGGCGTTTTGTTCTCACTGTGTGGGTTGTATCTGGCTGTTTTGCTGTATTTATTTTTTTGATGGTATTCGCATCCGAGGAAAGTGTCTTCTCTGGTGGTATTGGCCTTTCTTGTGGTATCGCGGTTGCAATTTTTATCCAACCGCCTTTGCTTGCCTATAAATCCTGGCGATTCTGTAGGGCGAATAAAAATTAATCAGTACCATTCTCCGTCGTCAGAAGATCAAAAATCACTTTCGCTTTGATACCATACCCAGCGATTTTCATCGTTAGCTTAGGCTTGCTCATTGTGTCAACTTTTCGGTAGTAATCGCGCGGCAACCAACGAAATAATCGCCAGGCCCCCGGCTTTCTTGCTAGCCCGAAGATACTGTAGACACCCGCTCCGAGAGTGACTGTATTATAAAAAGCCAACCCATTCTTTGGGCTAAATCCCAGGAATTGTGCGGTTTGCATTGCACCATCAGCAAAAATACCTTCTGATTGAGATTGTTCACCATAGCGAAGATGGTGTGCTTCTTTTGTTATACCGTTAATACCATCAACAAATAAAACTGCTCCAGCAAGCACTCCTACGGGGGTCATAGTGGACATCATCACCATCCCACCAAACAATGCTGCTCCAGATATCACGATGTGAACTGCCGAAATCACATACCCAACAATTTTATTGTTTTCCCTGACAAACTCGACCTTCGCATAAAGCTGAGCAGACCTCGTCCTTAACAAGCGCTCTTGCTCAAGAAGATTCTCTTTTTCGGCACGCAGATTTTTGAGGCATTCAATGCATTCTTCATCGGTTTTCGCCCGACGTGCTGTCGCGAACTCTTTTTCTACGACCTGTTTTATTTCCTCAACAAACTTGATACGAGTTAGACCATCTTGTAAATAGTAAGCTGACAGTCGATTTGCAGTTTCGATGACCTTTCGGGCTTCAAGATTCACCATCATATCTGACCAGGTTCTGTTCCATCCCCTGTTAAGCAGCGCAATATCCATCATGCTTCCTTTATTAATGTGCCTGGCTGTTTTACGGGCAATATATTCGCCTCATCGGTTTTTCTCAATAGATGATCCCCTGGTATTCATCTCGCGCCAGTAAAAGAATAACCACCTGTAATTACGATGGCGAATAAAGGGAACGATTAACAATAATTAAGTGCGACAGGCGTAATATTATGCGCACCCTGCAAAAAGGCGATATAACCTCTGGGTTATATCGCCTGCTCCTTTTTATCGCGCGATTAAGGCAAACACGCCCCAGCCAAAGTATTCCCGCGTATACGTCACATGGCGTTTAGGCGCATTTGTCAGCTCTGCCCGAACCTCATGCGCAAAGTTATCGTCAGGGTTCTCCTCCAGCCAGCGGCGCAGGGTCAGCCATTTAGCCGCTTCATACCGGTCCCAGCCTTCCTGGTCTGCCAGTACCATTTCGACCAGGTCATAGCCCTGTTCATCGAAAGAGGCGACAAGGTCGGGCAGGGTGAGGAAATCGGCCACCGACGAGACGCCACAGGCCTGGACAATCTCTTCCGTTGCAGGCACCTGACGCCAGTACGGTTCGCCGATAAGCACCACTCCGCCTGGTTTAAGGCTCTTTGCCAGCAGTTCGATCGTCCCGGCGACGCCGCCCGCAATCCAGGTTGCACCTACGCAGGCCGCCACGTCGCATTTTTCATCCGCCACGTAGCCCGCCGCGTCGTTATGAATAAACTGAACGCGTTCACTGACGCCAAGCTCTTCCGCGCGCAGCTTTGCCTGAGCGGTGAAGAGCGTGCTCATGTCGATGCCGGTCCCGGTAATGCCGTAGTCACGTGCCCAGGTACACAGCATCTCTCCTGAGCCGCTGCCGAGATCGAGAATGCGTGCGCCTGGCTTCATGCGTAACACGCGGCCCAGCGTGGCGTACTTTTCTGGCGTGAAGGGGTTGTGAATGCGGTGTTCACTTTCGCTGATAGTAAAAATACGTGGGATATCCATAATCCTCTCCTTATCGATTATCAGGCTGGGCGCGAACGTTGTTCAGCCCGGTGGTATTGATGCGGTAGGGCTGACCGTTGACGGATTTGATCAGCTTTTTGGTTTTGAGTTTTTTAAAGACGGCGAGTGTGCAGTCGGTGAGCAGAAGCCCTTCCCGGCTGTAGCATTCAACAGAAGTGACGCGGCCAGATGCATCGCGGACGTGCGCAATACGTCCACCTTTAGCGAGAACGTGTAAGGTACGTTGTTCCTGACGGGATAAATTCATACTGGAAAACCTGTTTAATCATCATGTGCAAAACGTGCAAACACACAGCGGTGTCCGCATTCGATTTCGGCGCATTGATAATCAGTCCGGCCTGAAAGGTCGGGGAGCTGATTATCAGATGATTACATTCTCCAGCATCAAAGCCTCGGTAGAGTTGAAAGGTATTTACGAGGTGAATGATAACACCGCTTTTTAGTAAGTGAATAGCCAGGGGTGAAAAATGTGATCACGAAGGGGAGGCGAGGCGCCTGCATGTTGTATTTCCGGCAGGCTGGTAGTGAAAAGGTATGTCTGTTCAATGGCCTGTGGTCCGGCTATCTAGCTTTTTCATACTGAAACCCCATGGTATTTCAGGATGATCGTACTCCCACACAAGCCCGCACGAAGCGGGCCGTACAGCACATCACATCACTGCTTCAGCAAACGCGGCAGCTGGTTATCCAGTTCCAGCAGGCAGCTCTTCATGTAGCTTTCGGTTTGACTGGTCACTTTTTGGTAATTATTTGCACTCCACTCGCTCAGTGGCGCTTCAACTGGCGTAGGAGCGCATTCCGCTACCGTAAATGCAGAGAACATATTTCCACTTTCCGGGCGCTTATAGAACAGGACTTTATATTTCAGCTGATAGAGAGGTGTGGTCGCGGTGGCATCTTTGTAGATCAACGCCCAGGTTGCTTTACCAATATAGAGTGGCTGCTTGTAAACGTGGCCATTGCCTTTTTCGTTCAGCCACTTGCTGATATTTTGTTTCGCTTTAGGAACAAACCAGCTGTTCGTCGGGTTTTGCAGGGTTTCGATCGCTGTCCCTTTATAGTTCTCTTTATCAAAGTCACCGGAGTTAATGTTACCGGTTAACGCGCCGAGAACGGCAAGCCCCATACCTGTTGCGGCATGCGTCGGGGTCACTTCACGTAGTGTGTTATCGGCAATACGGTTGTCATTCAGTTCCGGTAGTGCAGAAACGCTGTAAATATCAATTGCGCTGCCATTAGCCGCTTTCACGGTGTCGGGTTTCACCGAGCCAGCACAGCCCGCAAGAATTAAGGATGCAGATACAATTGCCATAAGACGAACTTTCATTTTCTCTCCATGAGATAATTTTACTCAGGTGGCCGCGTGGATGACTCTGAGCAGAAAAGGGCCGTTAATATCGCCCGGAGTTGTTGTCAGCCTGCGAAACAGGCTGACAAGTATCCTGATAAATATCGACCACATAGCCCTGTTCTTTAGTCAGCCAGCCATCTTCCTTTGACCCGCATCAATAATGTTGTCCTCTTCAGGGTTCCTGAGACGGCTTACCGCCTTTCGCCATGCTGGCAAAAACCGCGTCCCGGTAGATCCATGCATGAACGAGTGCAGCAGAAAGATGGACCAGCACCACCGCAAAAAGTACCCTGGCCAGAAGACGATGGGCGTCATGGCACCACGCATAAACGGCCGGACTGGCTGGAACGACAGGCGGCAGGTTGAATCCATCAAACATCACGATGGGTACTCCCGCTGCCGACAGCTGTGCCCAGCCCAGTAGCGGCATGGTCAGCATTAACGCGTACAGCACCCAGTGCGACGCTTTGGCTGCAAAGACCTGCCAGACCGGCAAATCGGCCGGGAGAGGGGGCGTCCGGCTAAACACACGGTTGGCCAGACGAATCACCGCCAGCAGTAAAATGGCGATACCCAGGGGCCGGTGCAGGTCAATTAACCAAATCCGATGATGTAATGACGTCATCATGGCGGCGCCGATGAACAGCATGGCCAGGATCATCGCCGCCATCAGCCAGTGCAGGCTTCGTGCCAGGGTGTTGAAATGCTGTGGCGCGTGCTCTCGCATACCTTTATTCGTGTTCATTTAACCTCCTGCTTTTGCACGGCTTCGGTTGCTTTGCCGTAGCCGATTTCCCGCTCACGGCGACTGAACGAGTGCGAATAGGCGGCGGAACGCGCGTTTAAGATGGGATCGTTCGATACCGCCACACCCGCAGGAACGATCGAGGGGTCAAAGTTAACGTCGCGGCACGCGCCCTGGGATTGCGCTTCGACGCGAGTCACTTCCAGCGTGCCGGCCACGAGCTGCTTGCGATCGTTCGGCCAGGGCTGCGAAGGGTCATCCACCGGATCGCCCGGTTGTGCGAGCTGTAGAACGTAATCCCAGTAAAGGGGCTTCTGATCCAGCCTCTGTTGCAGGTTTTCAAAGAGGAAGTTGTCATCGGCTTTCTGCCGTTGTTCATCGCTCAGCGACATGAAAGGATCGTGCGGGCGCATCATCCAGCGAACCGGTTGTCGATCCCCCTGCGCGTTCACCAGGTAGAAGGCGTTAATGCTGTAAAACGTCGCACCGGCGAAGCTGCCGGGAGCGGGTTTTTGTGCCGCCCATTTAAGGTATTTTTCCGCTTCCGGGTACGCTTGCAAAAAGTCTGCGATACGTTGCGGATCCGGCTTGCCGGTGGCCGCGTCAACAGCGGTTGCTTTGCGCAAGGCCAGGAATCCTTCCGGATTGTGGGTGGCGAAGTAAGGCTCGTTGTTCATCGCCATCCGCCATTGCTGTTTGTCGTCCGTCTTCAGCAGCAGTGCCATGCTCAGCGTTTTCGTCGTGCTATCCGGAGCATGGGGATCGCCAGTACCAATGGAGAATCGTCCCACAACGGGAACTTCCTGCTGCGAGAAAAGGCGAGAGGATGACAGCGAAACTGCGGAACCATTCGGAACGAACGTTCCGGCAAAACAGATCCCTTTGCCATGTGCGCGGCGAAAGCCTGGCGGAAATGGCGTTGGTGTTTCACCGACCAGTGCCTGACTGACAGTACGTGATCCAAACCATCCTGCTGTCCACGCAAACGCGCCTGCCAGTGTGCCCGCGACAACGGCGATAGACGCCAGCGCTCCCCAGGTTTTTTTGGATCTCAAATCCAGTTTCGACATAGACGTTTTTCCATTGCAAAACAGTAATGCACGCCACGCGCATATTACGAGTGTGCGCAACAGTAATTAAATTAAGGATGAAAGATGAGACGATTATTTTTATCTCATCGCGGCAGGACTAACCCAGTATTAATACCCGTCATGGAGGGTAATAGATTTAACGCGTGCGTCAGACCAGGTTAATTTGATTATATAAGGCGTGTGCGTTAACAAAAGAATATCACGAAAAGTTTATCTTTTTTGCCGGGCTGACCGTAAACGCAAAACGAACGCCACCCGATGGGTGGCGTCGCAGTCACTCAGTATTTGCCCTGCACGGGCATTTTATTGTTCGTTTTTATTCAGCGAAGCACCGAGAGGCAAACGCCATAAATCATAGCGTTCCTCTCCTGATTTAACGGCTCCCACGAAATGGTCGTTAAGGCGACTCGAGGTAAAGATCAGATCCCCGTCCGGGCGGATTGCCGGGGTATCCGGCCAATGGACGTCCTCGCTGGCGGCGATGAGTGACATGGAACGGTTCTTCGGATCAAAGCGGACAATGCCGTTGCGGGTGACATCGGTGATGTAGAGGTTGCCCTGTGCATCGGTCACGAGACCGTCGGTGTTACCGCCCACCACGCCAAGATCCTGGATACCGGCGGCAATCTGCGCATCGGTTGACTCCGGCTGCCTCAGCAATGTCGTAGGCACTGCCCAGGCATGGGTTCCGGTTGTAACTGTCCAGTACAGCGTGCCCGCATCCGGAGAGAGTGCGATGCCGTTGATGCCAATCAGTAAGGGTTTGCCCGGCCAGACCTCCGCACCGTGTGAAACCACCTTCACGCCCGGCTCAATCTGTAGCGCAGGGTGACGGTCGAGCATCCGTCGTGCCGTGCCGGTGGCGAAATCAACGACGATAAGGCCCACGCGGTTTTCCGGTGCGCTCCGCGATCCGCTGTCGGAGATATAGGCGACACGGCGTTTCTCATCGACAACCACATCGTTCAGGAAGCTGGCTTTGCGGTCCGCCACGCCATCCAGGGCGATACGTTTAAGGGTGCGGCCCGTGTTGAGATCCAGCACGACCAGTTTCTGCGAGCCCGCGGGCGACTCCGCTTCGCCCGCGACAAACCCCATGTCCAGCGCCCATAGCCAGCCGTTTTGACGATCAATATAAAAGCCAAGCACGTTGCGCAGGCTCTGCGCGGGATCGGTGTTTACCGCGTTCCCCTCGCGTGACGGAAACGCCGTCAGGCGGGCAGGGCCGGACGGGACCGTCGTATCCAGAATGCTCAGCGTGGCGGGTGCGGCGGCAGAAACCAGCCGGGGCGTACTGACAAAGGCCCGGCCCTTTGCATCAAAATGGATACCGGCAATGGGCGCGTTAACCGAGCCGGAAAACCGCGTCGGTGTTTGCCCATTCTGCGGGGTATCCCAGCTTACGCCAGCATAGCTGCGCCAGCGCTCAAGGGGCAGGGAATTCGCCGCGCTGGCGAGGACGGGGAAAGCGAACAACGCCGCCATCGCAATGGCGGAAAAACTGCGGGTACGGTTGGACATGACAGTCTCCAGTGACAGGTTCTGGTGATGAATGCCGGTCACTTTACTCATCACTCCGGAGGGGATAAATTAGCCAGATTGAAAAACATTTGTTCCTGAAAGAGCAAAATGAGCCGCAAATTCGATTATCTCGGAGACGTTGAAGTCTTCATTACTGTTGTTGAACACGGCTCTTTTACTGCCGCAGCGGTTGTCCTTTCCACCACACCCTCTGTCCTGAGTCGCGCGGTTTCCCGCCTGGAAGCGCGTCTTGGACGGCAGTTATTACAGCGAACGACCCGCCGCGTGGGGCTGACGGAGGCCGGGCGCGTTTATCTGGAGCAGGCGCGGTCTGCGTTTGCACTGCTTGATGACGCCGAACGCGAGGGGCGGGGCCAGGAAGGCGAGCTGACCGGTCGCGTGCGAATGAGCGTTCCAACCACCTATGGGCACTACCGTCTGCCGCCGCTGCTGGCGCGCTTTGCCCAACATTATCCACGCGTAAAGGTGGAGCTGAACATCACCAATCGCAACGTTGATCTGATTGCGGAGGGATTCGATCTGGCGATTCGCCTCGGTCAGTTGCCCGACAGTGGGTTAGTCGCGCGCAAGCTGGAGGACGCGGCGCTGCTGCTGGTCGCATCGCCTGATTACCTGCACCGCATGGGGAGCCCGCAGACGCTGGAGGAGTTGCATCGCCACACCTGTCTGCCCTTTATCATGCCGCGTACCGGACGCATCGCCCCCTGGGTGTTTCGTGATGAGGAACGTGATATTGACTGGCTGCCGGGTTCAACTATCGAAATCTCCGATGATGTACTCGGCGTGGTTTCGCTGGCGGAGCAGGGGATGGGGATCTGCCAGAGCTATGAATTTATCGTCCGCGACAGGATACAGCGCGGTCAGTTAGTCGAGGTGCTGCCACACCTGCGTGGACGGTCGCGGCCGTTCTCCGTGCTCTTTGCGCCACACCGACGCCAGTCGGCGGCCACCCGGGCGATGATTGATCTTCTGACCACCCAAAAATGACAGGGACATGCCCACCATGAAAAAAGAGACTTATACCTTTTGGCTCTCACTCATCGCGGGCGGTATAGCCCTGCTATCTGGTTTTGTGCTCTGGTCAGTTAACGTTTATCGCGTGACATACCTTACGATCCGCGGGGAGCAGTATCTGGCCTGTGGGGCGTTGCTGCTGGCACTGGTGCCGATGGTTGTTTTTATCAGAAAGGGACGACTGAAAGGTAAGCGCCTTGCTGGCGCGGTAAAAATCTACCTCGGCTTCTTCATTTGCAGCCTGCCGGTTGCCATGTTCGTGATTTTTACAACGGCCTGGCTACTGGAGGGGGACTATTCCTCATGGAGCAAACCTTACCGGTATGAATCCAGTACCCGTCACAGCTGCTCGGGGGCGGAAGTCTATGAGCCGGAATTAAAAAAAGAGATCCGCATCTGTAACCCGAAGGGTAATGTTTATTCCAACTCCACTCTGTACGTGGAAAAGCGGAGCAATGCGCTGGGAATTGTGGTGCTTTGGGCGATCACGCGCACCTGAGCCGGGGAAGGTCAGGGCGCGTGAATCAGCGTCAGCCCGCCTCCAGCATCCCAAAGCTCACAATACGCGAACGGCCCAGCTCTTTCGCCCGGTATAAGGCCACGTCGGCAGCGCGCAGCAGGTTATCGCTCTGAGCGTGCTGCGGATAGCTGGCGACGCCAATCGACACATCCACCGGGCCAATCTCTGAAAGCCCATAGCGCAGCGACAGTTCATGCACGCCGTTATAAATCTCTTTCGCGCACGCCTGCGCCGCCTCTTCATCGACGCCGGAAAGCAGCACCAGAAACTCTTCGCCACCATAGCGGAACGCCAGCCCGCCGTCGTGTACGGCGCGTTGCACAATGGAGGCCACGCTTTTGATGACCTGATCGCCCGCTTCATGACCAAAGCGGTCATTGATGCTTTTGAAGTGGTCGATGTCGATCATCAGGCAGCTTACCGGCTCTTCATTGCGCACCGCCTGCGCCATTTGGGTGCGCAGGGTGTCCTCCAGATGATGGCGGTTACGCAAGCCGGTGAGCGGATCGAAGAGGGCTTTTTCCAGCAGGGCATCGCGCAGACGTTGGTTGGCCAGCGCCAGGCCGAGCGCTTCAGCCATCAGCTCCAGATAGGCGCGGGAAGGGGCATTTTCCGCGGTGATATTCTGGAAGGAGAGCAAGCCAATGGCTTCGCCCTGAGCAATCATAGGGACGCACAGCGACGTATGCGTGTGCGACACCGGTAGATGGTAGCAGGCGATATCCGGCTCGCCGTTCACGGGCGGATGGCTCTGCCCGCGTCTGACCGCCCAGCATTCATCGGGATGGAAAGGTGTATCGTCACCCGGTGGCGAAAGCCACTGTGCGACGCAGCGCATCTGCCACGGATCGCGGTCGAGAATATAGAGCCGCCCGGCAATCCCCGGCGCGATATTGGGGGCGAACAGCTTCGCTACGTTAATCACGTCCGCAAAATTCTCACACCCCTGCAGCCGCTGGGTCATGCGGGCCAGCAGCTCGCGAATGGCCCAGTCGGCGTCGCGCTCTTTTTCCAGTCGCTGTCGTGCGAGGCCATTTTCACGAAAGATCCGGATGGCCTGCGCCATATCGCCAATCTCATCAATCTGGTTGAAATTGGGTGTTTCAACCGCGTAATCCTGCGACGCGAGACGGTGCACCACATCGCTCAGGCGTACCACCGGGCGCAGCACGCGGCGTTTTAAGATAAAACCAAGCACAAACAGGAAAAGAAGGGCAGTAAGACCGACCATCATCTCAGAAGCCGTACGCAGCGCTTTCGATTTTTTCGTCGCCTCCTGAACGGAAGCGATCACCCGCTTGTCGAGTATCTGGCGGAAGTGCTCAATCTGATTCTGGGCGCGTTCCAGCTCCTGTTCATAGGGCATACCGTAGAGTAGGGCAATGGCCTGCGCGTCTTCGCCTCGCGCCATGCTGGTGAGTGCGGCCTGCTGCTCGTCCTGTAACGCATCGACGATTTTTATACCTTCATGCAGTAAGGAGAGTTCATCATCTGACGCGCCAACATCCTGCAGTTTATCCAGCCGGAGTTCGGTGTTCTTCAGGGTTTTCTCTGACTGATTGTATTCCCTGAGAATCTGCGGATCTTTTTTAATCACGTACAGGCGGGCTAAATCGGACTGTGCCCAGACCTCGATTTCGATTTCTTCCGTAAGCTGATCAAATATTTGCCGCTGTTCAACGGCCTTACGCTCAAGGGTATCGGCATTGGACGCCATCAGCATGATGATGCCGGAAGCGAGGGTCAGGCAGACCGTGGCACCGTAGGCCCAGTTTGTTATCGTCGCGATTCGCACCTGGTGATCCTTTTACGACCAAAGAAGGATGGCGTTCTTTCAAATTATAGAAAACGTTTGATTTAAGGCGAAAAAAAAGGCGGCACAGCGCCGCCTGTCTGGAAGGTTATCGTCAGTGATTTATAAATCTGGAGGGTTTCTTCCCTCTTCAATAAACGCGGCATCCAGCTCTTCGGCGTTACCCGCATGATCGCGACCGGAGAAGAGGTTCCAGCAGGCGATAAACAGCGCGGCAATCAGCGGGCCAATGACAAAGCCGTTAATGCCGTATAGCTCCATGCCGCCAAGCGTGGAGATCAGGATCAGGTAGTCCGGCATTTTGGTGTCTTTCCCCACCAGCAGCGGGCGCAGGATATTGTCCACCAGCCCGACGATAATCACGAAGAAGCCGACAATGAACAGCCCCTGCCAGATCTGGTGCGTCGCGAAGAGGAAAATGGCGGCCGGAACCCAGACAATCGCCGACCCCACCGCAGGCACCAGGGAGAGGAAGGCCATCAGCGCACCCCAGAGGATGCTGCCGTCGATACCTGCGATGGCAAACGCAATCCCGCCGAGCGTACCCTGAACCACCGCGACAACCGCCGTGCCTTTTACCGTCGCCCGCGAGACGCCGACAAACTTGGCGAACAGGTGCTGCTTGGCGAAATCGGACAGCGGCAAGGAGTCGAGGATCTGGCGCACCAGGAACGGCCCGTCTTTCAGCAGGAAGAACAGCAGATACAGCATGATGCCGAAGCTAATGGCAAAGCCGAACGTCCCTTTGCCGATCAGAAACGCGCTGCCCGCCAGATACTGCCCGCCCTGCAGGGCGACATCGGAGAGTTTTTTCTGGATCTGCGCGGCGTTGGTCAGGTTGTGATCCGCGAGGAAACCGCTGGCCCAGTCTGGCAGATGGTTAAAGATGCTCGCCACCACCTCCGGGAATTGCGTGTTGTTCTCCTGCAGTTTGGTGTACACCACGTTCAGCTCTATGGCGAGCGAGGAGAGGATCACCATCAACGGGATAAAGACGATCAGGCAGATAATGCCGATAGTCAGCAGCGAAGCCAGCCCGTTACGATCCCCCAGCGCGGCGCGCAGCTTGTTTTTAACCGGGTTAAAGATGACGGTAAGAATGGCGGCCCACAGAATGGCGGAGAAGTAGGGCGACAGCACGTCGAAAAACGCCCACGTCACGAGGGCGAGAATAAAGATAAAGAAACCTTTGGTCAGTCCGTTAAAGCGCATCAGTCAGTCCTGGTTACTAAGAAACAGTGTCGACTATAGAACTGATTGACGAATTTACCAACCATTGCACCGGCCTGCGCAAGCCACGCACCGCCGGGCAATGTCAGGTGGGGAGGGATCAAATCTCCTCAAATAACGAACTGACCAGCGCAACGTGCGTTTTCACGCCCACCGCCAGCGCGGCCTCGTCGATGCGAAAGTGTGGATTGTGGACGTTCCAGACGGCGCCTTTTTCCTCGTTGCCGCAGCCGATGAACAGGAATGTCCCCGGAACCTTCTCCTGATAAGAGGAGAAATCCTCGCTGCCGAACAGGGCCCGATCGGCAAGCTGCAGCGTTCCTTCTCCAAAGTGCGCTGCCATCGCCGCTTTGGCGATGGCATTGGTCTCGGCATGGTTGTTGCCAACGGCGTAACCCTGCTGCCAGCGGATCTCACAGCGCGCGCCGTGGGCACTGACGACGCCCTCGACAATACGCTGCATCAGCTGCGGAACCTGCTCGCGCACCTGCTGATTGTGCGTACGCACCGTTCCGGCCAGTCGGGCGCTGTCCGGAATCACGTTATAGCTGTCACCAGCCTGGAAGGTCGCGATGGTCAGTACCGGGGCGTTAATCGGGTCGAGATTACGCGCCACCACGTTTTGCAGCGCGGTGACGACTTCAGCACCGATCACCACCGGGTCGATGCAGAACTGCGGCATTGAGCCGTGTCCGCCCTGGCCGAAGAGCGTGATATCAAAGTTATCGCTGGAGGCGACATAGACGCCCTCTTTCAGGGTAATTTTACCGGTAGGACTGGTCGGAAAAACGTGCAGACCGAAGATCTTCTCGACGTCGTCAACCACGCCTTTCTCCACCAGTTCGCGCGCGCCGCCCGGTGGCACTTCTTCGGCAGGCTGGAAGATAAACTTGATGCTGCCGCAGAGCTGGCTGCGCAGATGACAGAGCACTTTCGCTGCCCCCATCAGCATGGCGGTGTGGGCATCGTGACCGCAGGCATGCATCACGCCGGGTTTGGTTGAGCTGAATGCTTCACCGCTCTCTTCCTGCAGCGGCAGGGCGTCGATATCTGCACGCAGTGCCCACATCGGGCCGGGTTTTTCACCCTGTAATACCGCCACCACGCTGTTCTCCAGCGGGCGGCTAATCGTCAGCTCCGGCAGATTCGCCAGTTCACGGGCGATAAAATCTGCGGTCGGCTTTTCCTGAAATGAGAGATCCGGGTTGGCATGAATATGCCTGCGCCAGCGGATCACCTCGTCGTGAACGTCGCGGATAAGGTTTTCAGTGCTACTTTTCATGACAGTCTCCTTCAGTCAGTCACCGGCAGTGAGGGTGCAGGTTTTTTTATCAGTGGCACTATCGCCACACCCGCGCACACCATTGCCAGTGACAGGAAAATAAATGCGCTTTCATAACTGTGGCTTTTTCCAACGAGATAGCCAATCACAACCGGTGAAACGAAGCCCCCCAGCGTCCCTCCGGTGTTTATCAGACCGATGGCCGAGCCCATGATGTTCTCCGGCAGGCGTTTCATTGGCAGGGTAAACGCGGTCACAAAGGTGGCCATCAG
Source organism: Enterobacter sp. 22466 (assembly GCF_052044775.1). Classification (NCBI taxonomy): domain Bacteria; kingdom Pseudomonadati; phylum Pseudomonadota; class Gammaproteobacteria; order Enterobacterales; family Enterobacteriaceae; genus Enterobacter; species Enterobacter sp. 22466. The sequence continues at coordinate 128,267 of NZ_JBQENX010000001.1, forward strand.
GAAGATCTCCCCCACAAACAGCAGGATGCTGGCACTCACCGCCGTGGCGGTGTGGAAGATGCCGAGAATGGCGGCCGCGCTCACCAGTGCGCAGATCAAAATCACCTGTGGCTCGCGGTGGTGGAAGTATTTTCCGACCAGCCAGCCGGTGCACAACGATGAAAGCCAGATCCCCGCGCCGCCAGCCGCCACGATATAACCGGACACCTCAATCGGCATGCCCATGCTCTGGACAAAGAATTTAGGCAGCCAGGCCAACAGGCCATAGCTTGGGATATTGATGCAAAACACCGAGAAAAACAGCAGCAGCACCGTGCGGTTACGCCACAGCGCCTCGCGTTGCCCGTGCGCGGCCTGGCGTGGCGCGGGTTTCTGATACGGCACGCGCAAGGCGATCAGCAGGGCAATGGCGCAGGCCACGATCCCCAGTGCCACAAACGAGGCGTGCCAGCCCAGGTGTGCCAGCGCCGAGACGGCTACAATCGGCCCGACGGTCATCGCCAGCCCGGCGGAGGAGAGCAGAACCGACTGGGCGAAGGTGCGTTTTTCCAGCGTAAAATTGCTGACCACCGCTTTCGCGCAGGAGCAGGGATAGCCGGAATGCCCCACGCCGGAGAGAAAGCGAAACACCAGCAACAGGCCAAAACTCATCCCCAGTGCACCAAAGCAGAGGGCGAAGATCCCCAGCGCACACAGAGAAAGGATCAGCATGGTTTTGTAGCCGACTCTGTCGTTTAGCCAGCCCGCAGGCACCTGAAAGAGGGAGTAGGCGAGAAAGAAGATCCCGGTGATATAGCCCAGCTGCGCGGTGGTGAGCCCGAACTCCTTTTCGATTGGCAGCAGGGCAAAACCCATTACGGTTTTATCGATGTAGACCACGACATAGCCGATAAAAAGCAAAAAAATCATCTGTGACTGGCTTTTCATTCTGTTTTCCGCCTGACGTCAGTGTGCGATGAGAAATGTTGTGTGCACCCTGAATCTAGGGGTTTACCCGACAGGCGGGAAGATATAATTTTTCTATAGGTGATGCTTTTTTGTTATAGGGCGAGCGATGAAATATCTGCCAAAACTCGGCCATCTTCAGGCCTTTCGTCAGGTGGCGCGCAGCGGCAGTATCCGTTCGGCCGCCCGGGAACTGGGCGTTTCGCAGCCCGGATTGAGCCGGACATTGCGTGAGCTTGAGCAAACTTTAGGCACCCAACTTTTATTGCGCAGCAAAGAGGGGATTGCGCTTACCGAGGCGGGAATGGCGTTTTCCCAACGGGCGGAGTGGGTGCTTGAAGAGCTGCGGCGTGCGGCGGATGAAGTGGAGCAGATTAACCATTTTACTCACGGGCGTCTGACGGTGGGGTTCTCTTCGCTTATTGCGCTGACCGTCTTTCCTGATGTGGCCGGGGCGTTCAAGAAAACGCTGCCCCAGGTCTTGCTGACGGTGAAGGAGGGGCAGCTCTCCTCGCTTCTGCCTGGTGTACGAAACGGTGAAATAGATATGGCTATCGGCTCGGTGGATCCGATGGCGCCGCCGGAAGGGGTGATGATCGAACCGCTGTTTACCTCGCCGTTTTGCATCATCGCGCGCAAGGGGCACCCACTGGCAGAAGCCCGCGATCTGATGGCGCTGCGTCAGGCCAAATGGCTACTGCCGGAGTCATCCATGGGCTACTACCAGCAGCTACAAAATGAGCTCAGCCATTTTTATCGACAGGTGGATATCACCCCGCTGCGCACCGATTCCGTCATCACGGGGCTGAATATGGTGCTTAACGCGGACTATCTGACGGTGGTCGCGCGGGCGATGTGTCAGCCGCTGCAGCTTGATGACAAGCTGGTGGCGTTGCCCATCACCCAACTGCCGTCGGCGCAGTATTGCGCGGTGTGGTCGCAAAAGTCGGCGATGACCACCAACGCCCGTCAGTTTTTGATTCGCCTGCGCGAAGCATGCAGAGGGTTTAGCTGGTAGGGGAAAGATACAACTTTTGTCTGAGCCAGAATCACAGCCGTCCGCGCCATGCTGTAAGTATCTGCTTGCGGAGGTGCTTATGGCCTGGCGTCCGATTCTGTATGTGATCCTCACGACCCATCCCCGACTCAGTGCGCGACGCGCCCGGTTGCGTCTGGTCGTCTAGCTTTTTTATGTTATTCGCGGTATAACACACCTTCTTTGGATGTTTAGATGTCCATACGTATAGAAGGTAATATGCAAACACAACAAGAAAATGGGCAGCTAAAGCGCACCATGAAAACACGCCACCTGATTATGCTCTCGCTGGGTGGCGTGATTGGCACAGGGTTATTCTTTAATACCGGTTATATCATTTCGACAACCGGGGCAGCAGGCACGCTGCTGGCCTATCTCATTGGCGCACTGGTGGTCTGGCTGGTGATGCAGTGTCTGGGCGAACTGTCGGTGGCAATGCCGGAAACCGGTGCGTTTCACGTCTATGCCGCTCGTTACCTCGGCCCGGCGACGGGCTATACCGTGGCGTGGCTGTACTGGCTCACCTGGACGGTGGCGCTTGGATCGAGCTTTACCGCCGCCGGGTTCTGTATGCAGTACTGGTTCCCACAGGTGCCCGTCTGGGTATGGTGCGTGGTCTTCTGCGTGGTGATTTTTGGCCTTAACGTTATCTCCACGCGTTTCTTTGCCGAGGGCGAATTCTGGTTCTCGCTGGTGAAAGTTATCACCATCATCGCCTTTATTATTCTTGGCGGTGCGGCGATCTTTGGCTTTATCCCGATGCAGGACGGTTCGCCTGCGCCGGGCCTGAGCAACATTACCGCTGAAGGCTGGTTTCCGCATGGCGGCCTGCCGATCCTGATGACCATGGTGGCGGTAAACTTTGCCTTCTCCGGCACCGAGCTTATCGGCATTGCGGCGGGCGAAACGGAAAACCCGCATAAGGTTATTCCGGTGGCGATCCGCGCGACCATTGCCCGACTGATCATCTTCTTTATCGGCACCGTGTTTGTGCTGGCGGCGCTGATCCCGATGCAGCAGGCCGGGGTGGAAAAGAGCCCGTTTGTGCTGGTGTTTGAAAAAGTCGGGATCCCGTATGCGGCAGATATCTTTAACTTTGTGATTTTGACCGCGATCCTCTCGGCGGCAAACTCCGGACTGTACGCCTCAGGGCGCATGCTGTGGTCGCTTTCTAACGAGAAAACGCTGCCGCGCTGCTTTGCCCGCGTCAATAAAAACGGTGTGCCGCTGACGGCGCTCTCTGTTTCTATGCTCGGTGGCGTGCTGGCGCTCTTCTCAAGCGTGGTTGCGCCGGACACGGTGTTTGTGGCGCTGTCGGCCATTTCCGGTTTTGCGGTGGTGGCGGTGTGGATCAGCATCTGCGCGTCGCACTTTGTCTTCCGTCGTCGTCACCTGCAGTCCGGACAGCCGCTGTCTGCTCTGCACTATCGCGCGCCGTGGTATCCGCTGGTGCCGGTGCTCGGGTTTATCCTCTGTGTGGTGGCATGTATCGGCCTGTGGTTTGATCCGAGCCAGCGCATTGCCCTTTATTGTGGCCTGCCGTTCGTCGCCCTGTGTTATGGTGCCTACTACCTGACCCGAAACCTGACATCGCAGGAGCCTGAACATGTCGCAGAATAATCCGCTTACCGCCCTCCTTGAAAAGCAGCCGTTTGTGGTGCTGGATGGCGCAATGGCAACTGAACTGGAAGCGCGCGGGTGCAACCTTGCAGACAACCTCTGGTCTGCCAAAGTATTGATGGAAAACCCGGAGCTTATCCGTGAAGTCCACCTCGACTACTACCGCGCAGGTGCGCAGGTGGCGATCACCGCCAGCTATCAGGCCACGCCTGCGGGCTTTGCGGCACGCGGTCTGGACGAGGCGCAGTCCCGTACGTTAATCGGTAAAAGCGTGGAGCTGGCGCGTAAGGCACGTGAAGCATATCTGGCGGAAAATCCGCAGGCGGGCACGCTGCTGGTGGCGGGGTCCGTTGGGCCGTATGGCGCCTATCTGGCGGATGGCTCTGAGTATCGCGGTGATTATGTGCGTCGTGCTGAAGAGTTCACCGCATTTCATCGTCCGCGCATTGAGGCGTTGCTGGATGCGGGGGCGGATCTGCTCGCATGCGAAACGCTCCCCTCCTTTGAGGAGATCAAGGCGCTGGCAGCACTTGTGGCTGAGTATCCCCGCGCCCGGGCGTGGTTCTCGTTTACCCTGCGCGACAGCGAGCACCTGAGCGACGGGACGCCGCTGCGGGAGGTTGTTGCGGCCCTGAAAGATAATACACAGGTCGTGGCGCTCGGCATCAACTGTATCGCGCTTGAAAACACCACCGCGGCCCTGAAACACCTGCACAGCCTGACGGCACTGCCGCTGGTGGTCTACCCGAATTCGGGCGAGCATTATGATGCGGTGACCAAAACCTGGCACCATCACGGTGAAGCGTGCGAGACGCTGGCGGGGTATTTGCCCCAGTGGCTGGAAGCCGGTGCCAGATTAATCGGTGGCTGCTGTCGCACCACGCCGAAGGATATTGCTGAGCTGACGTCTCAGCGCTAATACCTTCACCCTAACCCTCTCCCATGGAGGAGAGGGTTCTCCAGTATTTTTTTAACCATAAGCGATAACGCTGCTCTCAGAATGACTGAGAGCATTCAGCGATGCCCTGGTCCGGCTGTAAATCGCTGAGGCGTTTCCTGCAGGCCGGGGCGAGGCGCATGAATGCGCCGAGAGGGCGGCTTTACAGGGACGTTACATCCGCCCGTCCCCGATAAGCCGGAAGGAATAAGCCGAAGGCACCGCGAAGCGGCGATTTACCGCCGGGAGCCCGGGTCGCCAGGGTGGTGGCGACTGAGCCACCCTGGCACGTTCACCGGTCATGTGGTTACAGAGTAGCAAGGCACATAAAGTGAACGGAATAACCACCAGAGCTGTATGTTCCCCCTCACCCCAGCCCTCTCCCCCAGGAGGAGAGGGGGCCGTCCGTGCGTGCTTTTTCTGCGGGGAGCCCTCAGCCCACGGGAGAGGGAAAAACACTGCACAAAATTCACTATCCTTTCCCGCTTTTTTTCTAAAAACGAATCGTAATTAACGATTCTTTTTAATTCCTTTATCAAAATTCCCGCGCCGGAAATACTGCCCTCATAACAACAAGGGGAGCAGACATTATGGCCATTTCATCGCGAATCACTTTACTCGGCGCGCTGGCGCTGTGGGCATTTCAGGCGCAGGCGGTGGACGTCACCGTCGCGTATCAAACCTCCGCAGAGCCTGCGAAAGTCGCGCAGGCGGATAACACCTTTGCCAAAGAGAGCGGCGCAAACGTCGACTGGCGTAAGTTCGACAGCGGGGCGGCCGTGGTGCGTGCGCTTGCGTCCGGCGACGTACAGATTGGTAACATCGGCTCCAGCCCGCTGGCGGTAGCGGCCAGCCAGCAGGTGCCGATTGAAGTCTTCCTGCTCGCTTCACAGCTGGGTAACTCCGAAGCGCTGGTGGTGAAGAAAAACATCACCAAACCAGAAGACCTGATCGGCAAGCGCATCGCCGTGCCGTTCATTTCGACCACTCACTACAGCCTGCTGGCGGCGCTGAAACACTGGGGCATTAAGCCAGGCCAGGTGCAAATCATTAATCTGCAGCCGCCGGCGATTATTGCGGCCTGGCAGCGCGGTGATATTGATGGCGCATACGTCTGGGCACCGGCTGTCAATGAGCTGGAAAAAGACGGCACCGTGCTGACCGACTCCGAAAAAGTGGGCCAGTGGGGCGCGCCAACGCTCGACGTGTGGGTGGTGCGCAAAGATTTTGCCGAGAAACATCCTGAGGTCGTGAAGGCCTTTGCCAAAAGCGCCATCGACGCTCAGCAGCCCTATATCAGCAACCCGGATGCATGGCTGAAGCATCCTGCCAATCTCGAAAAACTGTCCCGTCTGAGCGGCGTGCCGCAAGCGGACGTGCCGGGGCTGGTGAAAGGTAATACCTATCTCACGCCTGCCCAGCAGGTACAACAGCTGACCGGGCCGGTAAACAAAGCGATTGTCGATACCGCCACGTTCCTGAAAGAGCAGGGCAAAGTGCCTGCGGTGGCGGCGGACTATAGCCAGTACGTGACCGATCGCTTTGTGAAATAAGGGGGCTGCGATGCTGACTATTACAAATCTGTCTGCTGATTACGGTGGCAAACCGGCCCTGGAGAACATCAACCTGACGCTGGAGAGCGGTGAACTGCTGGTTGTGCTTGGCCCGTCCGGGTGTGGGAAAACCACGCTGCTGAATCTGATTGCCGGGTTTGTACCGTATCAGCATGGCTCCATTCAACTGGAAGGGAAAAAAGTGGCAGGCCCGGGCGCTGAGCGCGGCGTGGTCTTCCAGAATGAAGGTCTGCTTCCCTGGCGCAACGTGCAGGAAAACGTGGCCTTCGGTTTGCAACTGGCGGGCGTAAGCCGCGAGCAACGGCTGGCAACAGCACGGGACATGCTCAAAAAGGTCGGTCTTGAAGGGGCTGAAAAACGGTTTATCTGGCAGCTTTCCGGCGGTCAGCGCCAGCGGGTCGGCATTGCCCGCGCGCTGGCGGCCAACCCGCAGCTGCTATTGCTGGATGAGCCGTTCGGGGCGCTGGATGCCTTTACCCGCGAGCAGATGCAAACCCTGCTTTTACGCCTGTGGCATGAAACGGGTAAACAGGTGCTGCTGATCACCCACGATATCGAAGAGGCGGTGTTTATGGCGACCGAGCTGGTGCTGCTGTCCCCTGGCCCGGGGCGCGTGCTGGAGCGGCTGCCGCTTGAGTTTGCCCGTCGCTATGTCGCGGGGGAGCCGGTGCGCAGCATCAAATCCGATCCACGGTTTATCGAACAGCGTGAATACGTCTTAAGCCGTGTGTTTGAACAACGGGAGGCCTTCTCATGAGCATCGTCTTCAGCGAGAAAACGCGACGCGCGCGCCCGGCCTTTCGCTGGCCTTTCTCGCGCCAGATCACACTCAGTGTCGGCACGCTGCTGGTGCTGCTGGCGGTCTGGTGGCTGGTTGCCGCGCAGGCATGGGTCAGTCCGCTGTTTCTGCCGCCGCCGGGGCAGGTGCTGGCAAAACTCATCACCATTGCCGGGCCGCAGGGCTTTATGGACGCTACGCTCTGGCAGCACTTAGGTGCAAGCCTGGCGCGCATTCTGGTGGCGCTGCTGGCGGCGGTCATTATCGGCATTCCGGTCGGCATCGCGATGGGCTTAAGCCCGACGGTACGCGGGATCCTCGACCCGCTGATTGAGCTTTACCGTCCGGTGCCGCCGCTGGCCTATCTGCCGCTGATGGTGATCTGGTTTGGCATCGGTGAAACGTCAAAAATCCTGCTGATTTATCTGGCGATTTTCGCCCCGGTTGCTATGTCGGCCCTGGCGGGTGTCAAAAGCGCTCAGCAGGTGCGGATCCGCGCGGCGCAGTCGCTGGGAGCCAGCCGGACACAGGTGCTGCTGTTCGTGATTTTACCGGGCGCACTGCCGGAGATTTTAACCGGATTACGCATCGGCCTTGGCGTGGGCTGGTCAACCCTGGTGGCGGCAGAGCTGATCGCCGCCACCCGAGGGTTAGGGTTTATGGTGCAGTCGGCGGGGGAGTTTCTGGCGACTGACGTGGTACTGGCCGGGATTGCGGTTATCGCCGTGATCGCCTTTGGATTAGAACTGGGGCTGCGCGCGCTGCAGCGTCGTCTGACGCCCTGGCATGGAGAAATACAATGAGTGAACGTCTGACCATTACCCCGCTGGGGCCATATATCGGTGCGCAGGTGTCGGGTCTGGATGTGACCCGTCCGCTGAGCGATAACCAGTTTGAGCAGCTTTATCATGCGGTGCTGCGCCATCAGGTGGTATTCCTGCGCGAACAGGCAATCACCCCGCAGCAGCAGCGCGCCCTGGCACTGCGCTTTGGCGATCTGCATATCCATCCGGTTTATCCGCATGCGGAAGGGGTGGAGGAAATTATTGTGCTCGACACGCATAACGATAATCCGCCGGACAACGACAACTGGCACACGGATGTGACGTTTATCGAGACGCCACCTGCAGGGGCGATCCTTTCGGCGAAGCTGCTGCCGGAGACGGGCGGCGATACGCTGTGGGCCAGCGGCATTGCGGCCTTTGAGGCGCTGTCCGCACCGTTCCGGACGTTGCTAAGCGGCTTGCGGGCGGAGCATGACTTCAAAAAATCGTTCCAGGAGTACAAGTACCGCAAAACAGAAGCGGAGCATCAGCGCTGGCAGGAGGCCGTAGCGAAACATCCGCCGCTGCTGCATCCGGTGGTGCGCACCCATCCGGTGACGGGCAAGCAGGCGCTGTTTGTGAATGAGGGATTCACGACGCGGATTGTGGACGTGACGGAAAAAGAGAGCGAGGCGCTGTTACGTTTCCTGTTTGCGCATATCACCAAACCGGAGTTTCAGGTGCGCTGGCGCTGGCAGGAGAACGATCTGGCGATCTGGGATAACCGCGTGACACAGCACTATGCAAATGCGGATTATCTGCCACAGCGCCGGATTATGCAGCGGGCGACGATTTTGGGAGATAAGCCGTTCTACCGTCCTTGACCCCGTCGACCCGTAGGTCGGGTGGCGGCTACGCCTTGCCCGGCCTACAAAAAACCGCCCATTTAAAGGTGCGCCTCAATATACCGCTGATAGCGGTTCGCCTTGAGGTAGCACAAGTCCACCAGCACCAGCCCGTCGATGCAGTTGTTGAACGCCGGGTCGCTGCCAAAATCGATAAACTGCACGCCGCCGGGTTCACACAGCTCGGAATACTGTTTGTAGAGCGGCGGAATACCGCAACCCAGATTACCGAGCAGGGATTTCAGCTTCGTCAGGTCATCCACGTAATCCACCCCGCCAAACTGCGCCAGCACGTCCGGCAGAGAGGCAGGATAAGGCTGACGTGACGCGGCTAAGGGATGTGTCGCCGGGAACCAGAGACGGTAAAACGCCACCAGCAGATCCCGTGCGGCAGGCGGTAAGCCACCGGAAATCGAGACCGGGCCAAACAGATAGCGGTAGTGCGGATAACGCGCCAGATAGGCACCAATGCCGGACCACAAATAATCCAGGCCGCGACGGCCCCAGTAGCGCGGTTGTATAAAGCTGCGCCCCAGTTCAATGCCGTGTTCCAGCACGTCCTGCATTTTGTCGTCGTAGTGGAACAGACTGTAGCTATAAAGCCCTTCCAGACCGCGTTGTTCGACCTGTCTGGCTGTCGGCATAAAACGATAGGCGCCGACGATCTCCAGATCCTCTTCATCCCACAGGATCAGGTGCAGATAGTCATCGTCGTAACTGTCGGTGTCCCGACGTTTACCGCTCCCTTCCTCCACGGCGCGAAACGCAATCTCGCGCAGGCGTCCCAGTTCGCGCAACAGGGGAGCCTCTTCCTGCCCGTTGCGTTGCCACAGATAAATGGTTTTGCCATCGCTGGTTTTGCCCAGACATTCGGCCTGAGCCAGCTCGCGCTTCAGCGTGGCCCGGTCTTCCGGGCGGGCAATGGCACATTGAGTTTTAAAGACGCCAGGCACTCCCTTGCCAAGACGTATCACGTGCTGACGGCACTGCTCGGCCATCTCACGCGATGAAAGGTTTGCGCTATACCAGTGGTGCCAGGCTATCTGCTGGCCGATCTTTACGGGTAGCTGGCTGTGGCGGCGGCGGAACATCTGCTGCATCAGCAGGAGCATCGATACGGTGGGGGACACCAGCGTGCTGGCATAAAAGAGCAGGCTATTATGGGCCTGAATATGCACCGGCAGCAGCGGTACGCGCAGCTTACTGGCGAGTTTAATAAAGCCGGGGTGCCATTTTTTATCGCGGATCCCTTTGCGCGTAGGACGGGACACTTCTCCCGCCGGAAAGAAGATCAGCACCCCTGCGTTTTGCAGATGCTGTTCCATCTGCGTCAGGGAGGTTTTTGCCGTTCTGCCACCCATGTTGTCCACCGGAATAAACAGCGAGCTAAGCGGTTCAAGGTGGGTCAGCATCCGGTTAGTGACGACTTTCACATCGCGCCGTACACGGGAAACGGCATACAGCAGTGCCAGCCCGTCCAGCGTGCCTGTCGGGTGGTTGGCAATAATGACCAGCGGGCCATGTTCAGGGATTTGTTCGAGATCGCGGGCGGAAACGGTGCAAAGAATATCAAGGTGCTCCAGAACTTGCTCCACCATATCCAGGCCTTTCAGATGGCGGTGTGTCGCGGCAAATTGCTGGAATTCTTCTTCGTAGAACAGTCTTTTTAACAGACTTTTTTGCCAGGGTGCAGGCCTCGCCTGAGGCCAAAGGTCGTCGAGAACGCTATCGAGACTAAACATGGTTACTCCTCCTGCCGTCTTGCTCAGACAGTAGAAGGGAGAGATGTCGGTTGTATTGCAGTTTGGTGAAGATTAGCGCAGAGAGGAGGCCGGATAAGGCGAAGCCACCACCCGGCGCTAAAGCGGATTAACGCAGAATTTTCTTCTCGGCCAGATCCAGCGCAAAGTAGCTGAAGATCAGATCCGCGCCGGCACGTTTGATCGCGCCCAGGCTTTCCAGGATCACTTTCTCTTCGTCGATCGCACCCGCCTGCGCGGCGTATTTGATCATCGCGTACTCGCCGCTCACCTGGTATGCACCCAGCGGCAGTTCGGTGCGCTCGCGAATGTCACGCAGGATATCCAGATACGCGCCAGCCGGTTTCACCATCAGGCAATCTGCGCCCTGGGCTTCATCCAGCAGCGATTCACGGATGGCTTCACGGCGGTTCAGCGGGTTCATCTGATAGGTTTTGCGATCGCCCTTCAGCGCTGTACCGGCCGCTTCACGGAACGGACCGTAGAACGAGGAGGCAAACTTGGTGGAGTAGGACATGATGGCGGTATCGGTGAATCCGGCCGCATCAAGCGCCTGGCGGATCGCCTGAACCTGCCCGTCCATGGCAGCGGAAGGTGCGATGAAATCCGCACCGGCTGCTGCTGCTACCACTGCCTGCTTGCCGAGATTCAGCAAAGTGGCGTCGTTATCGACACCGTGATCGCACAGCACACCGCAATGGCCATGAGAGGTGTATTCACAGAAACAGGTGTCTGACATGACGATCATTTCCGGCACGGTCTCTTTGCAGATCCGCGACATCCGGGCGACCAGACCGTCCTCTTTCCAGGCATCGCTGCCGGTAGCGTCAGTGTGGTGGGAGATGCCAAAGGTCATCACCGAGCGGATCCCCGCGTTGGCGATACGTTCGATCTCACGTGCCAGATATTTTTCCGGAATGCGCATCACGCCTGGCATGGCCTCGATGGCTTTGTAGTCATCGATCTCTTCTTCAACAAAAATCGGCAACACCAGATCGTTTAGGGTCAGTGTTGTCTCTTCAAACATAGCGCGCAGTGCCGGTGACTTGCGCAGACGACGGGGACGAGCAATTAAATCGGTCATGATATGCCTGACGTTTGTGTGACAAAGAAGGCTAGTGTACATGAAAGTGGGGGAGAGGGTTTTACGAAAGTAGGCTTTTTGTTAATGCGAAATGCGGTTTGCAATGTTTCATATGGTCAATATAGATAACCAGCACCAGCATGTTTTTTAAATGCGTAAGATATTGGTGTCATTTCTATATTGAAGTAAATGTATCATTAATAATGATCTATTATTCTTTATTATATTATCCATGTTTATATCTGGTGATTTTAATTCGCTGTTTTTATAGTGTTTATTTCTGGTTTTTAATGCCGCTGCATTTTTTTCATGTTATTAGTCTGTATACGGACTTAATGGAATCATTCATTGAACCTTTTCGAAATGAAAATGCATAATTCCCTCCGCAATACAATGTTGCCAAATGATTTGATGGACAAACTTGCTTACGTCCCTGAGGAGGGATGACCCAATGCAAACATGGAAAAAGAAACTGGTTGTATCACAACTTGCATTAGCCTGCACGCTGGCTATCGCTTCTCAGGCCAATGCGAAAGATATTTCTGGTACCACATATAATACCTTCGGATATGATAATACAGCATCAACCCCCTGGTATTATGGCTACACTGACTGGGATTACTCGGATGCCTCCCATGACGGTGATATTTATCCGGTGATTAATAAGTCAACGGTGAACGGCGTTATTTCCACGTACTACCTTGACGATGGCGTCAATGGAAGAGCGAATGCGCTGAGCATTTCTAATAGCACCATTAATGGCATGATCACCTCAAAGTGCATGACCACCACATGTACTGACGGGGTTGATACGGACGGCTCGACCCATACGCCGTACGATCGTTTTAGTCTGACCGTCGATCACTCCACCATTAACGATACCTATGAGCATTATGCGTATGATGTTCTGAATGGTGACAACACCGAAACCCACTATCTGGATACCTATGGACTGGGTAACGCGATCACGCTGGATGTGGAATCGGATATTGTTATCCAGAACAACTCCCACGTTGCTGGCATCACGCTGACACAGGGTTACCATGAACTGGACAATACCCCGTATGACGGTGTTGAAGGCGTTGCGGATAGCAGTAATGTCTTTACCAACACCCTGGTGGTCAAAGACTCTGTTCTGATGTCTGGTGCCTACAGCGATCTGGGTACCAGCGGGTTCTATGGTCAAACCGCGAAGCCGAGCGACTACGGTGAAACCAACGCGACCGGGGCAGATGACGCGGCGCTGATAGTTGCTGCGGGCGCGTCCGATAACGCGATGCAAACCACCGCCACGTTTGATCACTCAACCGTTACCGGCGATATTCTGTTCTCCAGCACCTTCGACAAAAACTTCTACGAAAATGGCGACCCGGCAACCGATACCACCGAAGACGGGGTGTATAACCCAACCACCAACGGCTGGGATGGTACCGATAAGCTGGATGTCACGCTGACTAACGGCAGCAAATGGGTTGGCGCTGCGCAATCCAGCGTTGAAGCGATCGGCACCGCGCAAATGTATGGTGAGGGTTACAGCAGCGTTGACTGGAGAACCCTGTCTCCAAACAGCATCTGGCCTGATTCCACTTACGACACCAACGGTCACGTTGCAGGTGAAGAGGTGTATCAGAGCGGTCTGTTCAACATCACCCTGGACAACGGTTCTGAGTGGGACACCCGCAAACTGTCTAACATCGATACGCTGGCTGTGAATAACCAGTCGCAGGTGAATGTTGAAAACTCTGGCCTGCTGGCGGATTCCATCACCCTGACCAACGCCTCTACCCTGAACATTGGAGACAGTGGCGCAGTGGCGACAGACAGCCTGTATCTGGACAGCTACAGCCGTGCCGCTCTGACGGAAGAAACAGCTGAACTGTATGCCAACACCATCACCGTCGACAACGGTGCGGAACTGGCGTTAGGGCTGGGTCAGGTGGACACGCACAATATGGTACTGACCGATGGCGGGGTGCTGAACGTTGCCAGCCGTGATTACGTGCTGAACAGCGATCTGACCAACGCCCGCTTTATCACCAATGACAAGAGCAAAGCCGATTACGACTATGGCGTCGTAGCGCTTAACTCAGACGGTCATCTGGCGGTGAATGGTGATGTGGCAGGTAACTACACCGTGCGTATCGACGATGCGGCCGGAGCCGGTTCTGTTGCTGATTATAAAAACAAAGAGATCATCCGCGTTTATGACAACAATGCGGATACTGCAGCGAGCTTTACTGCCGCAAACAAAGCTGATTTAGGCGCCTATACCTACCAGGCGCAGCAGAAGGGTGACACGGTTGTTCTGCAGCAGAAAGCGCTGACCGACTACGCCAATATGGCGCTGAGCATTCCGTCAGCGAATACCAATATCTGGGATCTGCAACAGGACACCGTCGGAACGCGTCTCACCAACAGCCGTCACGGTCTGGCCGATAACGGCGGGGCGTGGGTAAGCTACTTCGGCGGCAACTTCGACGCCGATAATGGCGTTGTCAGCTACGATCAGGACGTCAGCGGGATTATGGTTGGTCTGGATACCCAGATTGACGGTAACAATGCGAAGTGGATCGTCGGCGGTGCGGCAGGTTTCGCGAAAGGGGATATCAGCGATCGTACCGGTCAGGTTGATCAGGATAGCCAGACGGCAATGCTCTATGCCTCTGCGAAGTTTGCCAATGATCTCTTCCTCGACAGCTCCCTGAGCTATACCCGTTTCAATAACGATCTCTCCGCGACCATGAGCAACGGTCAGTACGTGGACGGAAATACCACGACAGATGCGGTAGGCTTCGGTATGAAACTGGGTTATGACTGGAAACCAAACCTGTCCGGCTATGTCACGCCGTATGCGGCCGTGTCTGGACTGTTCCAGTCGGGTGATGACTACCGGTTAAGCAACGACATGCGTATTGATGGCCAGTCTTACGACAGCCTGCGCTATGAACTTGGTCTGGATGCGGGCTACACCTTCAACTACGGAGGAGAGCAAGCCCTGACACCATACTTCAAGCTGGCGTATGTGTATGACGATGCTGACAACAATGCGGACGTAAATGGCGACAGCATCGACAACGGTGTTGAAGGCTCTGCTGTCCGTGTAGGGCTGGGCACACAGTTCAGTTTCACCAAAAACTTCAGTGCATACACCGATGCCACTTACCTGGGCGGCGGCGACGTTGACCAGAACTGGGGCGCTAATGTGGGTGTGAAATATACCTGGTAATGTATAAAAGCGGGGGAATATATCCCCCGCTTTTTCATCTAAAAAAATAATATTGAACCGACAAATACGGATGTCCTGAGGTCTGCATGAAAGTTAATGCGAAACCACTTTCTGAATTAAGCCGGCTCGAACAGTGTTTGAAAGTAGCCAGTACCCCTTTTAGATCTGCTCCTCAGCAGATTATTTTAAATGATGATAACGATGAACCTAGCACCCTTGTATTACAGACTGGCATTATTGAAATCTATCGTCGTGCTGACGAACTGCTGATTGGCATTGCCACTGCGCCCTTTATTCTGGGCCTGGCCGCTGGCATGCAGGAATACCGGGTCGTGGCCAAAAATCCATGCACAGGCTTTTATTTACCTGCTTCGACCTCTCTGCAACTTATTCAGCAAAGTTCTCTCTGGAAAGAAGCTTTCTGCTGGCTATCCTGGATTAAATCCATTCTTGAAAAGCGGGACAGGCAACTGGTAGGAAATAACTCCTATCACCAAATCCGCGCCATGCTGCTGAATATGGCCGAATGGGATGAAACCCTGCGCTCAAAAATTGGCGTGATGAATCATATTCAACAAAGCACGCGCATTTCGCGTTCCGTCGTCGCAGAGGTCCTCGCTGCGCTTCGACAGGGTAACTACATCAATATGAGCCGGGGCAAACTGGTTAGCATCAACCGTTTGCCCACGGAATATTAAGGCTGGACGGAGGCGGTCAGCACCTGGGCTTTATTGGCACTCAGCTCGGCGACTAAGTTATTGATGCCATCGCTCATATTAACGAAACGCGTATTTGGCGAGCGGGTGACCACCACAAAAGCGCCCACGTTGGACTGGGGGATCATTGCCATATAGGTAATGAATCCACCACCGCCACCCGTTTTCTGGATAATGCCCGGACGGCCATTTTTCGGTGCCATATATACCCAGCCCAGACCGAGGGCGTCAGCTTTGCCTGGTACGTCCATGCCGATCACGCGGTGCAACTGACTGCGCTGGTAAATCAGGGTCTGCATACGGTCAGCCTGGTGGCTGCGTGAGTAGAAGTCTGATGAGAGGAACTGCTGCATCCAGCGCATCATGTCGCCAGGCGTGGAGTAAACACCGCCGCTGCCGATGGCTGCCAGCGTGTTATTACACGGGCTGGCGCCTTTCTCAGCGACCATCAGGCGGCGGCACTGATCCGGCGAAGGGGTGAATGTGGTGTCCTTCATGCCCAATGGGCGCGTGATCTGCTCTTCGAACAGCTGCGTATACGGTTTGCCCGCTGCCGTCGAGAGCGCATCGGCGAGCAGATCAAAGGCCAGGTTGGAGTAAGAGGCCTGCGAACCTGGCGCGGTCTTCAGCGTGGCGGTGCTCAGGTAGTTCCAGCGTTGTTCCCGGGTCGGCCAGACAAAAACGTCACGGTGTGCCGCACCGCCTGGCTGCTCGCGTGGCAGGGCGCTGGTATGCGTCGCCAGATTGACCAGCGTGATGGGGGTTCCCTGATATGTCGGAACGCGTGCGCCCGGTGGGGCATACTTGCTGAGCGGATCGTCGAGTTTCACCACACCCTGGTCCAGCAATTTCACCAGCATTTCGCTGGTCATCAGCTTGGTCAGGGATGCGATGCGGATGACGGAATCCAGCTGTGGATGAACGTTATTACCTGGACGCGTTTCGCCAAAACTGCGAAACACGCGCTGGTTGCCGTCGATGACGACCATCGCCATGCCCGTCGCGCCACTGCCGTAGTAAATGAGGTTTGCGTAGCGATCGGCAATATCTGATGCCAAAACGGGGGCCGTCAGCGGTTGGGCTGCCTGGGCGGTGGAGAAGCTCACCGCACACAGCGCGGCGAAAGAGAGCAGACAACGTTTCAACGAAAAGCATCCATAGAAGTGAATGAGGAAAGTAATGGGTATTTATACTACTAAACCGTACGGTGCAATGCCCCGAATTACATAACGATAACCAGAAAAACGTAACTGCGAGTAAATCAGAAGAATTTACTTGCCGTCAGTCTCCCATTTTGTGACATCGGCCTTATGATAGATGGCTGTGTTACTCAATCTTGCGGAGAAGGGTATGTCCGGAAAGCGTGTGGTTATGGTTGTCGATATGCAGCAAGGGGTGTTCGAAACGCCTCGTCATCAGCGTGAAAAATGTGTCTCACTGATCAATCAGCTTACCCAGGCAGCCGATCGGGTGATTTTTATTCAGCATACCGAGCCTGGCGGTCTGGAAGAGGGCAGTGACGGGTTTGCCTTGCTGCCTGAACTGCATCAGCCTGCTGATGCCCTCTACGTGACCAAGACGGCCTGCGATGCGTTCTATAACACCTCGCTTGAGGCGCTGCTCCGCGAGCAGGGGATTCACGAGTTTGTCATCTGCGGCTGTGCCACCGATTATTGTGTTGATGCCACGTTCAAAAACGGTGTCAGTCGCGGCTATCACATCACCGTGGCGGAGGATGCGCATACCACCGCGAATCGCCCGGCGGCCGAAGCACGCATTCTGATTAACCACTACAACGACGTCTGGCGCGACTTCATCGCCCCCGCAAACCCGCCAGCAGTGAAACGCACCGAAACAATTCTTGAACACTGGAAAGCGAACTAATAATAAACCCTCGGGTCTGACCTTTTTGCCTGCGCCAGGAGGCTGGCACAGGCAAGATTTTCGTGTGGTGATGTGTTGAACACAGCAACAGCCATAACAACAAGAAGGAAGCATCATGTTTAAGTCTTTTTTCCCAAAGCCGGGGCCATTTTTTCTGTCGGCATTTATTTGGGCACTGATCGCTGTCATTTTCTGGCAGGCGGGCGGCGGAGCGTGGTTAACGCGCATCACGGGCGCGACGGGCGAAGTTCCCATTAGCGCGGCGCGTTTCTGGTCGTTGAGCTATCTGCTGTTTTATGCGTACTACATGGTTTGTGTTGGGCTGTTTGCGCTGTTCTGGTTTGTCTATGCGCCACATCGCTGGCAATACTGGTCCATTCTTGGTACGTCGCTAATTATCTTTGTCACCTGGTTTCTGGTGGAAGTGGGGGTGGCGGTTAACGCCTGGTATGCCCCGTTCTATGATTTGATCCAGAGCGCGCTGAGTTCACCGCATAAGGTGACCATCAATCAGTTCTACCACGAAGTGGGCATCTTCCTTGGCATCGCCCTGATTGCGGTAGTGATTGGCGTCATGAACAATTTCTTTGTCAGCCACTACGTTTTCCGCTGGCGTACCGCGATGAACGAACATTATATGGCGCACTGGCAACACCTGCGACATATCGAAGGCGCCGCGCAGCGTGTGCAGGAAGACACCATGCGTTTTGCCTCCACCCTTGAAGACATGGGCGTAAGCTTTATCAATGCCATTATGACGCTGATTGCCTTCCTGCCGGTGCTGGTGACCCTCTCGGCGCACGTGCCGGATCTGCCGATCGTTGGCCATCTGCCGTATGGTCTGGTGATTGCCGCGATTGTCTGGTCATTGATGGGAACGGGCCTGCTGGCGGTCGTGGGGATCAAACTGCCTGGGCTGGAGTTTAAAAATCAGCGCGTCGAGGCAGCGTATCGTAAAGAGCTGGTTTATGGCGAAGATGATGCCAACCGCGCCTCGCCGCCAACCGTACGTGAACTGTTTGGCGCCGTGCGTCGCAACTATTTCCGTCTTTACTTCCACTATATGTACTTCAACATTGCGCGCATTTTGTATCTGCAGGTGGATAACGTTTTCGGTTTGTTCCTGCTGTTCCCGTCCATTGTTGCGGGTACGATAACATTGGGTCTGATGACACAGATCACCAACGTGTTTGGTCAGGTTCGCGGGTCGTTCCAGTATCTGATCAGTTCCTGGACCACGCTGGTGGAACTGATGTCCATCTACAAACGTCTTCGCAGCTTTGAACGCGAACTGGACGATCGGGACCTGCAGGAAGTCACCAATACATTTAGCTAAAACAGGGAGTTGCTATGTCCTTTGCCGTACCGCGCACGTTATCGCTGTCCTTACTCGCCGCACTTGTACTGGCGGGTTGTGCCGAAAAAGGGGCCGCCCCGCTTAAAAAAGGTGAGAAACCTGTGGATGTGGCGAGCGTTGTGCGGCAAAAAATGCCCTCAACGGTCAAAGACCGCAATGCGTGGGCTGAGGCCTTAGCAAAGACCTTTGAAAGCCAGAAAATTGCCCCCACCGAGGAGAATATCTGCTCGGTGCTGGCCGTGGCGCAGCAGGAGTCGATGTACCAGTCAGACCCGGTGGTGCCTGGGCTGAACAAAATTGCCTGGAAAGAGATCGACCGTCGCGCGGAATCGATGCATATCCCGGTTTTCCTGGTGCATACCGCCCTTAAAATCACCTCGCCAAACGGCAAAAGCTACAGCGATCGGCTGGATACGGTGAAAACCGAGAAACAGCTGAGCGCCATTTTTGATGATTTCATTAATATGGTGCCGATGGGGCAGAAGCTGTTTGGCTCGCTCAATCCGGTGCATACCGGTGGCCCGATGCAGGTCAGCATTGCCTTTGCTGAGCAACATACGGACGGTTATCCGTGGAAAATCGACGGGACGGTGCGTCAGGAGGTCTTCTCCCTGCGTGGCGGACTGTGGTTTGGTACGTATCATCTGCTGAACTATCCGGCGAGCTATAACGAGCCGTTGTACCGCTTTGCCGACTTTAACGCGGGCTGGTATGCCAGCCGAAACGCAGCGTTCCAGAGTGCGGTCAGCCGTGCAAGCGGGGTAAAACTGGCGCTGGACGGCGATCTCATCGCTTACGGCAGCAGCAAGGCGGGCACCACGGAACTGGCGGTACGGAAATTATCGTCAACGCTTGGCATGAGTGATAGCGACATTCGCCGTCAGCTGGAGAAGGGCGATAGCCTGGCGTTTGAGAAAACGGATCTCTACAGGCAGGTCTTCGCGCTGGCAGAGAAGAAGAGTGGAAAAGCGTTACCGCGGGCAATCCTGCCGGGTATTCAACTGGAAAGCCCGAAAATCACCCGTAACCTGACTACGGCATGGTTCGCAAAACGCGTGGACGATCGCCGGGCTCGCTGTATGGGGCTTTAGTGACGACGACGCAAGCGCAGGACTAGCGCGACCACACCCAAAATCAGACAACCCGCGAGGAAGGGGACGAGGCCGAACAGGGTGCTCACGCCAAAACCGATCTCAACCCGCGGGCGTCCATTATCCTGCACCTGCATTAAATGTTCATATACGCCAGGCGCATGAACCAGCATGTTGAGAAGCTGTGAGCCAGCCCAGAAGCAGAACAGGACAAACAGGGCATAAGCGATATTACCCGCTGTGGAGGTTTTTGGTGGGGTGCCGCCAAAAATCGGTTTCGACAAGGTAAAGTCAGCCATAAAGACCTCCGGATATATCACTCTGTTAATACGCTTCGTACAGGGTGAGTTTGACAGGTCATAGCATTTGTCAATATCAGAATCGTGGTAATTTTCCCTGCGGAATTCTCCTGGATTGTCGATTTCTGCAGCACATCACAATTTCATCACTTAAGTGAAATTGCGTCGCGTTTCAGAATTTCCGCATCTGCCACAGACCTGATGGTAAAACTGTGAGAGGATGTCTTTTTTTCTGCCGGAGTTGTTATGAAACTCACGTCCAAACTACGCCGTGACTGGCATTACTACGCCTTTGCTATCGGGCTGATCTTTGTTCTTAACGGTGTCGTGGGGCTGCTGGGGTTTGAAGCCAAAGGGTGGCAAACCTATGCCGTTGGGCTGGTGACCTGGGTGATCAGTTTCTGGCTGGCCGGGTTGATTATCCGCCGCCGTCCTGAAGAGACGACAGCGGATGAGACGGAGACGGTGAAGAGAACCGATTAACCGTTTACGGAACTTTTCAGGGCGCTGTCAGCAGCATGACGCTCCAGCGCCAGTTCGATCAGACGGGTGATCAGCTCCGGGTAACTCAACCCGCTGGCCTGCCACAGTTTCGGATACATACTGATGTTGGTAAAGCCCGGCAGGGTGTTGATTTCATTAATCACCACCTCATTTTCTGGCGTCAGGAACACATCCACACGCGCCATGCCGCAGCAGCCAAGGGCCTGATAGGCGTTGATGGCGATCGCCCGGATCTTATCGTTGACGGCCGGATCGATATTCGCCGGCACGACGACCTGAGCGCCTTTATCATCAATATATTTGGTGTCGTAAGAGTAGAAATCGCTGTTTAACACCACTTCACCGCAGGTGCTTGCCTGTGGGAAATCATTGCCCAGCACCGCGCACTCAATTTCACGCCCTTTGATACCCTGCTCAACCACGACTTTGTGGTCAAACTCAAAAGCCAGACGAACGGCTTCGGTGAACTGCGCTTCGCTTGTCACTTTGCTGACGCCAACGGAGGAGCCCTGGTTCGCAGGCTTCACGAACAGCGGCAGACCCAGCTGGGCGGAAATCTGGCTGAAGCTGTACTTGTCGCGGTTAGCACGGGTGAGCGTCACGAACGGGGCAATGTTGAGCCCGGCATCACGCAGCAGGCGTTTGGTGACATCTTTATCCATGCAGGCAGCAGAGCCCAGTACATCGGAACCGACAAACGGCAGGTTAGCCATGCGCAGCATACCCTGCAGCGAACCATCTTCGCCCAGCGTGCCGTGGACGATTGGGAACACGACGTCAATCTGAGCAAGCGCCTGCGCATTACCGGCGTCGATAAGTTGCCCCTTCACTACGCCAGGGACGGTGGCGACGCTGATTTCAGAAGGATTAAGGGCGATATGTGCCGGATCGTTGGCGTTTAACAGATACTGGCTCGCATCGTTCACATGCCACTGGCCCTGTTTATCAATGCCCAGCAGCACTACGTCGAAACGGTTTTTATCAATCGCATCGACAATATTTTTTGCCGACTGCAACGAAACCTCGTGCTCCGCTGATTTTCCCCCAAAGACAATACCTACGCGCTGCTTTGCCATCTCACTCTCTTCCAGTCTGACGAAAAGCCAATAACATACCACGATGCCCGGCGGGTTTCGCGGCCTTCTGCCATAATGTTTTGGGGAGTAAAAAGGGGGGAGTGTGAAAGGTAAAACGCTGCTGATCGTGATCATCCTGGTGGCTGTCGCAACGGTGGGTTACCGCTGGTTGCCGTCTTACTACAACCCTTTTACGCCGCTCACGCTTGATGACCCGCCAGGTAAAATCACCCAGTATAAACTCCGGCGTTTAACCCCCGAGGCCTGCGCCAGCCTGTTATCGCAAGCCAATCAGAAAGCGCTTATCCGCACACAGCCGGTAGCTGACAGCGGCGGAGCATGCCCCCTTCACAACGTGGTACGTGTGCGTGACTTCGGGCCGGTCAGTCTGAACAGCAGTTTTCTGGCCAGCTGTCCGCTCGCACTGAGTTCAGCACTGTTTGTCAGCCAGCAGGCCCGGCCACTCACCAAAACCTGGACCGGAAGCGAGCTGACGCGTATTGAGCATCTGGGCAGCTATGCCTGTCGCAATATTTACCACCGCCCTGACGCAAGACGCAGTGAACATGCCTCGGCAGAGGCGCTGGATATCAGCGCGTTTCAGCTGGCGAACGGTGAACGGGTCACCATCCTGCGCGGCTGGAGATCGACAAAAACGCAGCCGTGGCTACAGGCATTGCTGACGGCGAGCTGTGGCTATTACGGTAACGGCCTGGGGCCGGACTATAACGCGGCGCATGCCAACCATTTTCACCTGGGGATGCGTGGGTTTGGACTCTGCCGTTGAAGCATAATCTTCCGCCAGAAATTGGATAATTTGTGACATCTTTCACAAATATGATGACTGGGAAGATAAAACACCAAAGTCAGCAAGGCCGCATCTCTGGCACGGCGCGGAAGCAGGTAACTTGCTAATCTGTCAGCGAATTCGCCTAAAAATGAAGACTATTTCTTTTATGGAATCCTGGAAAGTTAATCTCATCTCGGTCTGGTTCGGGTGTTTCTTCACCGGACTGGCCATTAGCCAGATTTTGCCCTTTCTGCCGCTGTACGTCTCGCAGTTGGGCGTGACCTCTCATGAAGCCCTCTCCATGTGGTCGGGTCTGACGTTCAGCGTGACGTTTCTGGTTTCGGCCATTGTGTCACCGATGTGGGGTAGCCTGGCGGATCGAAAAGGGCGCAAACTGATGCTGCTGCGCGCTTCGTTAGGGATGGCGATAGCCATTCTGCTGCAGGCCTTTGCCACCAACGTCTGGCAGCTGTTTATCCTGCGGGCGATCATGGGGCTGACATCCGGCTATATTCCTAACGCCATGGCGCTGGTCGCCTCACAGGTGCCGCGTGAGCGTAGCGGCTGGGCGCTGAGTACGCTCTCCACCGCACAGATAAGTGGCGTGATCGGCGGCCCGCTGCTGGGGGGCTTTCTGGCCGACCATGTGGGTCTGCGCGCCGTGTTTTTCATTACCGCCATCCTGCTGGTGGTCAGTTTTCTGGTAACGCTGTTTCTGATCAAAGAGGGCGGACGTCCGGTCGTCAGCAAATCTGAACGGCTGAGCGGCAAAGCGGTCTTTGCCTCACTGCCTTATCCCGGGCTGATGATAAGCCTGTTCGTGACCACCATGGTGATCCAGCTCTGTAACGGTTCAGTGGGCCCCATTCTGGCGCTGTTTATTAAATCGATGGAGCCAGACAGTAATAATATTGCGTTTCTCAGCGGGATGATCGCTGCCGTACCGGGTGTGTCTGCGTTAATTTCTGCACCGCGGCTGGGAAAACTGGGTGACAGGATCGGCACGGCACGCATCCTGATGGCTACGCTGATTTTTGCCGTGGTGCTCTTCTTTGCGATGTCGTTCGTCACCTCTCCGCTTCAGCTCGGCGTGCTGCGATTTCTGCTTGGCTTTGCCGATGGTGCCATGTTACCTGCGGTGCAGACCTTGCTGGTGAAATATTCAAGCGACCAGGTGACAGGCCGTATTTTTGGCTATAACCAGTCATTTATGTATTTGGGCAATGTTGCCGGTCCGCTTATTGGTGCATCGGTTTCGGCGATCGCGGGTTTTCGTTGGGTATTTGCAGCCACGGCGATGGTGGTGTTGATCAATATTATCCAGCTGGCGATTGCCCTGCGACGCCGTCGGCAAATAGCGGAGACGAAATCGGCGCGATAATTGTCTTCGGTAATGCATTATATATTCTTATGACCGCCGCATTTTTTTATAACCAAATGCGGCTTTTTCTTTTGAGAAAAACGTTTCGCTGACGGCCAGCAATCTCTATTCTGGCAGCGACGTCACTTTTGCATAAGATAATACTTTTCTCCTCTTTGCATTATTCATTCAGAATGCTAAGTTCTGGAAAAACTCATAAGGAAATAGCACGATGAAAAATCTCATTGCTGAGTTGTTGGTCAAGCTTGCACAAAAGGAAGAAGAGTCAAAAGAACTGGTCGCCCAGGTCGAAGCACTGGAAATAGTGGTTACGGCACTGCTCCGGCAGATGGCCAAAACTGATCAACAGGCACTGATTGAAAGCGTTGAAGGTGCGCTGGACAGCGCCAGGCCTGATTCCCAGGTACCGGTTCAGGATGCTGAAATGCTCCACCAGTACGTAAAGAAGCTGTTAAGGCATCCGCGCAGCTAAACCGTCACAGTTCCTGACGGCCCGTCATAGAATTGTCATGCTGGATGCCTATAGTCGCTCTGTTTTATTTTTTATGTATTTTTACATGGAGAAAATAAATTGAAGCAGAGCGCACTTTTCATTGCATTACTTCCTTTGTTTATTACCCCTGCCATTTATGCCGAAACGACCAATACTCACGTGCTGGATAATCGTGCGGCAACCGGAGATATCACCCAGCCAGGCGGCGCACGTCGACTGTCAGACGATCAAACCGCAGCCATTCGCGCTTCGCTGAATGATAAACCGGCTAAAAACATTATTCTGCTGATTGGCGATGGAATGGGGGATTCCGAAATAACGGCGGCGCGAAATTATGCCGAGGGCGCTGGCGGATTTTTTAAAGGTATCGACGCATTGCCCCTGACCGGACAATATACGCATTACTCGCTGGATAAAAAAACCGGTAAACCAGACTACGTAACGGATTCCGCCGCCTCTGCCACCGCCTGGACAACAGGGGTAAAAACCTATAATGGTGCGCTGGGCGTGGATATTCACGAAAAAGATCATCAAACCATTCTGGAGATGGCGAAAGCGGCGGGGCTGGCAACCGGCAACGTCTCCACCGCTGAGATCCAGGATGCGACGCCTGCGGCGCTGGTCGCGCATGTGACCTCGCGTAAATGTTACGGCCCGTCTGTGACCAGTGAAAAATGTCCCGGCAACGCGCTGGAAAAAGGCGGGAAAGGATCGATCACCGAACAGCTGCTGAACGCGCGTTCTGACGTAACGCTGGGCGGCGGGGCGAAAACCTTCGCAGAAACCGCCACGGCGGGTGAGTGGCAGGGGAAAACGCTGCGCGAACAGGCACAGGCTCGCGGTTATCAACTGGTGAGTGATGCCGCTTCTCTTGCCGGGATTACCGAAGCGAATCAGGACAAACCGCTGCTGGGATTGTTTGCTGACGGCAACATGCCCGTGCGCTGGGAGGGACCGAAAGCGTCTTACCACGGCAACATCGATAAACCGGCGGTGACCTGTACAGCGAATCCGAAACGTACTGACAGCGTACCGACACTGGCGGCGATGACGGAGAAAGCCATTTCACTGCTCAGCAAGAGCGATAAAGGGTTCTTCCTGCAGGTTGAAGGGGCGTCAATCGATAAGCAGGATCATGCGGCTAACCCGTGCGGCCAGATAGGCGAAACGGTTGATCTGGATGAAGCGGTACAGAAGGCGCTGGCGTTCGCGAAGCAAGATGGTAACACCCTGGTCGTGGTGACTGCTGACCATGCGCACGCCAGCCAGATCATCCCGGCAGATTCCAAAGCGCCCGGTCTGACTCAGGCGTTGAATACCAAAGATGGTGCGGTGATGGTGATGAGCTATGGCAACTCGGAAGAGGAGTCGATGGAACATACCGGTACGCAGTTGCGCATTGCGGCATACGGCCCGCATGCCGCAAACGTGGTGGGACTGACCGATCAAACGGATCTGTTCTACACTATGCGTGCGGCACTGGGTCTGAAATAAGTGAATGCCTGGCGGCCATTTCCGCCGCCAGGTACCAGACTTACAGTGGAACTTCACAAAAGGATGGTGCAATGAAAACAACAATACTGGTGGGTCTGCTCTCAGGCGTGTTCATGATGGCTTCAGCGAACGCGGCAGAAAAGACCTTAACACCGCAACAACAGCGTATGACGACCTGTAATCAGCAGGCGACAGCGAAAGCGCTGAAAGGGGATGCCCGTAAGACCTACATAAGCGATTGCCTCAAAAATGGTGCATCCAAACCGGATGAGAAAAGCCTGACACCGCAGCAGCAAAAAATGCGCGAATGTAATGCGAAAGCGACCGAACAGATGCTTAAAGGCGACGATCGCAGCAAGTTCATGAGCGCTTGCCTCAAGAAACAGGCATAGTCCTATCGGGTGAGTCCTGACGCCGGCTCACCCGAAATTTCATACTTTCCCCGCATCCCCCCTCTCTATAATTTGGGAAAATGTTTCAGAATATTCCCAAAATATGATGAACGACGAAAACTTTTACAATAAAGAGCGTATTGGGGAAGACTGGCTTCAAAACCTTTCTCAGGATGACTCACACCGTACCGGCATACGCTTTGCCCGGCGAGTCCGTCTGGCGCGAATCGTTGGCCTGGCGGCGATGTTTTTTGCCATTGCCGGTGTGCTGGTGACCCATTTTTTGCCCGGCGGTTGGTGGTTATTACTGGTTAGCTGGGCTTTTATCTGGCCACATCTTGCCTGGCAGTTCGCCTGCCGCTCATCCGAGCCTTTTCACCGTGAAATCATCAACCTGAAGATCGATGCCCTTATTGCCGGAATATGGATTGGCCTGATGGGCGTCAATGCCCTGCCATCGGCAGCGCTGGTCATGATGATCGGCATGAACATGATGGGATCCGGCGGTTGTCGTTTATTTCTCGCGGGCATGGCCATGATCGCCTTATCCGCCGTCATGACCCTCCAGCTCACCGGAAACGTTGTGGTGCTCTCTCCCGGACCGCTGGAGTGGTGGCTGACGTTGCCGGTCTTTATGCTCTACCCCATGCTCTTTGCCTGGGTGAGCCACCAGACGGCAATCCGTCTGGCGGAAAATAAACGAAGACTGGAAGTGATGAGCACCCGGGATGGTATGACTGGCGTCTACAACCGGCGCTACTGGGAAACGCTGCTGCGAAATGAATATGAGAAGTGCCGCCGGGGTCACTGCCAGACAACTATCCTGCTTATCGATATCGATCACTTCAAGAGCATTAACGATACCTGGGGGCATGACGTGGGTGATGAAGCGATTATTGCCATTACCCGGCAGCTACAGATGACGCTGCGGACAGGGGATTATATTGGCCGTTTCGGAGGCGATGAGTTCGCGATAATTATGTCCGGCACCCCGGCAGAAAGTGCCATCGCGGCGATGTCGCGCGTACACGAGCGGCTGCAAAAACTGTCGTTGCCCTGTGCTCCGAACGAACGACTTCGCATCAGCGTTGGCATCGCCCCGTGGGGGACTCAGTTTGGTCACTATCGGGAGTGGCTAAAAGCGGCAGATATCGCGCTGTATAAAGCCAAAAATGCCGGACGCGGACGGACCGAGGTAGCCGCCTGACATCCGGCTCAGACGGTCAGGACTTACTCAGCTTCTCTGACTTTTCCATGCATTTTGCCATCGCTTCAATGACCGCCGCACGGAATCCGCGCTCTTCCAGCACCCGCACCGCTTCGATGGTGGTGCCGCCAGGCGAGCAGACCATATCTTTCAGTTCCCCTGGATGCTTGCCGGTTTCCAGCACCATTTTTGCTGACCCCATCACCGCCTGTGCGGCAAATTTGTAGGCCTGCGCGCGTGGCATACCGCCAAGCACCGCAGCATCCGCCATCGCTTCCAGGAACATAAAGACATACGCGGGAGCAGAACCACTCACGCCCACCACCGGATGGATCATCGACTCGGCAATCACTTCCGCTTCACCGAAGCAGCGGAAAATGTTCAGCACATCGGCCACATCTTCCGGCGTCACCAGCGCGTTAGGGGTGATGGAGGTCATCCCGGCATTGACCAGTGAAGGGGTATTGGGCATTGCGCGTACAATTTTGCGGTCATGGCCCAGGGCACGAGCCAGCTGATCGAGCGTCACGCCTGCGGCAATCGATACCACCAGCGTGTCTTTATTCAGGCTGGAGGTGATCTCGCTCAGCACTTTGATCATGATGTTCGGTTTAACCGCCCCAAAGACGATATCGGCGACCTGAGCCACTTCCTGCGCGCTTTCGGCTGCGTTGATACCATACTCATCACGCAACGCCGCAACTTTATCCGGTGATGGTGTATAGACCCAAATCTGACCCGGCAGGACCTGCCCGCTGGCGATCAGGCCACCCAGGATGGCTTTGCCCATGTTACCGCAGCCAATAAACCCGATTTTCTTCTCCATCACGTTTCTCCGTCGTTATGCGTTGTTTTCTCTGATTGATAGCTTAACAACGAAATGCAGGCGACAATAGTCGCCAGTATCAATATGGGGAGACATTATGGCGATTTGGGTTGATGCGGACGCGTGTCCGAATGTGATTAAAGAGATTTTGTTCCGTGCTGCCGAGCGCGTTCAGATGCCGCTTACGCTGGTGGCGAACCAGAATATCCGCGTACCCCCTTCCCGATTCATTCGTGCGTTGCGGGTGCCTGCCGGGTTTGACGTGGCGGATAACGAGATTGTACGGCTGTGCAGCGCTGAGGATCTGGTGATCACGGCGGACATTCCTTTGGCCGCAGAGGTACTGGAGAAGGGGGCCGCAGCTCTGAACCCGCGCGGTGAGCGCTACTCGCCAGCAACCATTCGGGAAAAACTGACCATGCGCGATTTTATGGATACGCTTCGCGCCAGCGGCGTGCAGACCGGTGGGCCAGACAGTCTATCTCAGCGTGACCGCCAGCAGTTTGCCGCAGAGCTGGATAAGTGGTTGCTGGAAGTGAAGCGCCGCACAGCGTAATGATAATCATTGTCAAATATGGTACAGTATGGCGGTGACAGGGTTGTCATCCCGTACCGCTTTGCAGTAAAGTAAACGCAACATCTTCTGCAATTATTTCTTTACACTCTTCGGCCATCCGGCATCAAGGGGAAACACCTGGTTATGACCCAACCCATCTTTTTAGTTGGCCCCCGCGGCTGTGGGAAAACCACCGTTGGCCTGGAACTGGCGCGCGCCTGTCAACGCCATTTTATTGATACTGACCACTGGCTGCAGAAACAGGCCGGACAAACCATTGCGGAAATCGTTGAAAAAGAGGGCTGGGAAAGCTTTCGCAGCCGTGAAAAGGCCGCGCTGGAAGCGGTGACGGCACCCGATGCCGTGATTGCCACGGGCGGTGGCATTATTCTGGCGGAATATAACCGCCACTTTATGCGCGACAAAGGGATTGTGATTTACCTCTGTGCGCCGGTGGCTGCCCTGGTGGGGCGTCTGGAAGCGTTTCCGGAAGAGGGGCAACGCCCTGCGCTGACCTCCAGACCGCTCAGCGAAGAAGTGAGCGAAGTGCTGGCGGAGCGCGATGCATTATACCGCGAAGCGGCACATCACGTGGTGGATGCGTCAGCGCCACCCGAAGAGGTTGTTATTCAGATTATTACCGCCCTGCGTTTGGCTTGTGCCAGCTAACCGCCGTCTATACTTATAGCTCTGACATAATAAAAGGATGAGCTATGCCAACCAGACCTCCCTATCCGCGTGAAGCACGTATCGTTACCGTAGAAAAAGGCCAGGGCGACCGCACCGTGACCTGGTATCAACTGCGTGCCGATCACCCCAAACCCGACTCGCTGATCAGCGAACACGAAACCGAGCAGGAAGCGCTGGACGCCAAACGGCGCTACGAAGATCCCGATAAGTCGTGAGTCAATTCCTGAATGGCCTAATACCGTGCGCACATCACACTTTTTACTCATCGTTAATGTTAAGCAAGAGTTAATATTTAGTTATTACAGGTAGCTTCGAAATGGGCTGGCGATCTTTACATTTCGGTGTGCGGATCACCTGCTACGCTTGGTGCTGTTTTGTTGAAAAAATGAACGGCACAGCGTAGTGAGCCTGTGCCTGTGTGAAAGTTTTGGTAGTAACGGAAGGCGATGAAGATGAAGGCGACGTTGGCGATCCTCACCATTGGTGTGGTGCCTGTAAGCGAAGTATTACCGCTCTTAACCGAGCATGTATCTGAACAACAGATCACGCATCTTAGCCTGCTGGGTAAGATAAGCCGGGAAGAGGTCATGGAAGACTACGCTGTCGAGGCGGGGGAGGATCCCCTGGCGACGTTATTAAGTGACGGTAAACTGGCACATGTATCCCGTCAGAAAGTCGAGCGCGCGCTTCAGGGAGTGATAGAAGTGCTCGATAATCAAGGCTATGACGTTATTTTGCTCATGAGTACCGCACCCATCAAAGGACTCGTCGCACGTAATGCGATTTTGCTGGAGCCGATGCGGATCATTCCGCCGCTGGTGGCCTCGATTGTTGACGGGCACCAGGTCGGGGTGATTGTGCCCATTGAAGAACTGATGGATAACCAGGAGGCAAAATGGCAGGTGCTTGAAAAAACGCCTCTGTATGCCCTGGCAAATCCGTTCTGGGACAGTGAGGCCAAACTCATTGCGGCCGGGAAGGAGCTACTGGAACGCGGGGCAGATGTGTTAATTCTCGACTGCCTGGGGTTTCATCAGCATCATCGCGATTTACTGCAAAAAGCGCTTGATGTACCGGTACTGTTGTCGAATGTTCTGATGGCGCGTCTGGCCTCAGAATTGCTGGCCTGATGATTTTGCGTGACAGGTCATGAGCATGGCCCCTATAGTGGATTTTTCTCTAAAAAATATAAGGGCCAGTTCATGCTTCAAAGTAACGAATACTTTTCCGGTAAAGTGAAATCCATTGGTTTTACCAGTAGCAGCACTGGCCGCGCCAGTGTCGGCGTGATGGCTGAAGGGGAATACACCTTTGGTACAGCCGAAGCTGAAGAGATGACGGTGGTGAGCGGTGCGCTTAACGTCTTACTGCCGGGTGAAACGGAATGGAAAGTTTACTCTGCTGGCGAAGTTTTCAACGTCCCTGGCCACAGTGAATTCCATCTGCAGGTTGCTGAACCGACCTCTTATCTGTGCCGCTATCTGAAATAATCCTCTTCCCTCTCCCCTTTGGGGAGAGGGTCAGGGGGAGGGAAAATTATCTCTGCGCTTCTCCGCCGAGGCCTTCCACCAGATTCTGAATTAACGCGGCCAGCTCGCCGGTCATCAGGATAAAGTCCGCATCAAAGCGCTGGGCGTAATCTTCACGATCGATATCTTCGTTCTGATCGCGCAGTTCATCGCAGAACTTCAGACGCTTAACAGAGCCATCATCACACATCACGAACTGAATACGCTGCTGCCAGTCGAGAGCCAGTTTGGTGACCACTTTGCCTGCTTCAATGTGCACGGCGATCTCGTCGCTCACCAGATCCTGCTTTTTCGCGCGGATGACGCCGCCATCTTCAAGCAGGGCCTTCAGCTCGGCCTCATCAAGGATCTGGAAGCCTTGTGCCGCCGTGCCGCTGCGCACCCATTCGGTCAGGGTTAACTCAATTGGCGTTTCCAGCGCCAGGGGCACCACCGGTAAAGAGCCGATGCTCTTACGCAGCAGGGCCAGCGTATCTTCCGCTTTTTTGGCGCTGGCGCAGTCCACCATGATCAGCCCGTTGACGGTATCGATCCACATCATGGTCTGGCTGAAGCGGCTAAACGCGCGCGGCAGCAGGGAGTGCAACACTTCGTCTTTCAGAGAATCTTTTTCAGTCTTTTTCAGCTTACGGCCCTGTTCGGCTTCAAGCTTGAAAATTTTCGCTTCAAGCGCCTGCTTCACCACCGGCGTGGGCAGGATTTTCTCTTCTTTACGGGCGCAAACAATGATTTGACCCGTGCTGCTGGCGTGGGTCAGGGCATCGCTTTGTGAACCCATTGGCGGAACCCAACCGGTTTTTGCCATATCCTGGCTTCCGCAAGGGGAAAAGGTATAAGCGGCTAACTGTTTTTCCATCTCTTCTGCACGCAGCGAAACGTCGCGGCTGAGACGGTAAACCATCAAATTTTTGAACCACAGCATGATAATTTCCACGGCCTTGTCGTTAAATCAGCGGGCATGATAACGAATTGTCGCATCGCTTGCATTGCTAATCGGGAAGCGTGCTTCTACTCTGTTGATAATCAAAATAATGAGGAGAGTCTTGTGCGTATTGGGATTGATTTGGGCGGCACCAAAACAGAAGTCATCGCACTGAGCGAGCAGGGGGAACAACTTTTCCGTCACCGTCTGCCCACGCCGCGCGACGATTATCACCAGACTATCGAGACGATTGCCCGGCTGGTTGAGATGGCAGAGCAGGCGACAGGACAGGCCGGCAGCGTCGGGATGGGCATTCCCGGGTCCATTTCGCCTTATACCGGGGTGGTGAAAAACGCCAACTCTACCTGGCTCAACGGCCAGCCCTTTGATAAAGATTTGAGCGCGCGTCTGCAGCGCGAGGTGCGTCTGGCGAATGACGCGAATTGTCTGGCGGTATCAGAGGCCATCGACGGTGCGGCGGCAGGGGCTCAGACCGTATTTGCTGTCATCATCGGTACCGGCTGCGGGGCCGGTGTGGCGTTCGGCGGGCGTGCGCATATCGGCGGTAACGGTACGGCGGGGGAGTGGGGACATAACCCTTTGCCGTGGATGGATGAAGATGAGCTCAAATACCGTGTCGAAGTGCCGTGCTACTGTGGAAAACAGGGCTGCATAGAGACGTTTATTTCCGGCACCGGTTTTGCCACGGATTACCACCGCCTGAGCGGTCAGCCGCTTAAGGGGAACGAGATTATGCGCCTGGTTGAGGAGCAGGATCCCGTGGCGGAACTGGCGTTGAGCCGCTACGAAATGCGGCTGGCGAAATCGCTGGCGCATGTGGTGAACATTCTCGATCCTGATGTGATTGTGCTGGGCGGTGGGATGAGCAATGTCGACCGGCTGTACGCAACGGTGCCTGCTCTCGTCAAACAGTGGGTCTTCGGTGGCGAATGCGAAACCCCGATCCGCAAAGCCGTCCACGGTGACTCCAGCGGCGTGCGCGGCGCAGCGTGGTTATGGCCGGAATAAAAGCAAAACAGCAACGCACGTTGCGGTTTTTAATGTTTGTACCCTCTCCCTGTGGGAGAGGGCCAGGGTGAGGGCACCAGACCGCACCGATCCGCCTTTCACTGCACCGCATACTCCTTATCCAGCCTGCTATACCCCAGTCCATTAATCTTCTTCACTTTGATCTGCACCGGAATACGCTCCTTCATGGCCTCGACGTGGCTTATCACGCCGATGGTTTTCCCGGTGGCGTTTAGCGCGTCGAGCGCATCCAGCGCGGTGTCCAGCGTTTCGCTGTCGAGCGTGCCAAAACCTTCATCCAGGAACAGCGAATCGATTCGCGTTTTGTGACTCACCAGGTCAGAAAGCGCCAGCGCCAGCGCAAGACTGACGAGGAAGCTTTCGCCGCCAGAGAGCGTGCGGGTATCGCGTACGGCATCGGCCTGCCAGGTATCAACCACCTCCAGCTCCAGTGCGTCGCTGACTTTACGCTGCAGCAGATAGCGCCCGTGCAGGCGATTAAGCTGTTGGTTGGCGAGCCAGACCAGATTATCCAGCGTCAGACCCTGGGCGAATTTGCGGAACTTATCCCCGGTGCTGGAGCCTATCAGCGCATTCAGATAACCCCAGTCTTCGGCCTGACGTGAGGCCTCGTTAATTTGCTGCATCAGCGCCAGCTGATGCTGACGGTTATCGCTGTCCTGCTTAAGCTGCTGGCGGATCTCCCCCTGATGGGTGGTGTTGTCACGAAGCAGCTGCGCCAACTGCTGTAGCTGTGCCTGCAGGATTTGCGCGTTCGCGTCCAGCCCTTCCGGTCGCTGGCTCTGGTGGGCCTGCAACTGCTGTTCAGCCTGCCCGCAGAGCGCGATTGCCTGCTGAAGCTGGCTCTCCAGCGTCTGCTTGCGTTGCTCAAGACGGCGGATGGTCTCTTCATCCAGCAGCGCGGCGAGAAAGGCCTCACGATCGGCGAAGCAGCTGGCTGCCAGGGCGGTGGCAAACTGCGTTGTGGCGTGCTGTAGCCGCTCGCTTTCCAGACCCTCCTGCTGCTGCAGGGTGGCAAGCTGGCTTTGCAGGGACAGGCATTCGTCGTGGATCTCGCGCCAGTTCTCAGGAATGGCCGGTTCCGCCTCGGTGTCATCGCCTGCCGGAAGCGTGTCGAGTAGCGGTTTCAGGATATTAATGCGTTCCTGAATCGCCGCATGCTGCGTCTGTTTTTCCTGCCACAGGTTGAATTCCGCTTCCCGGGCCTGCAGCCAGGCGGCTTCTGATCCCTCTTCAGGAACGTTCAGTGACAGTGCGAGCAGGGCGTTTTCCAGCGCCTGCCGCGTAGCCGACAGCTGCTGCTGATACTGGCGCTCCTGCACTTGCTGTTCGTTAAGCTGATGTTGCAGGGTCAGGCGCTGGCTGAGCTGATAGAGCTGACGTTCGTACTGTTCCTGCTCGTTCATCCACGGGGCAATATCTTCCTGAATATTCAATGAGATATTCAGGGTGGCGCAGACCTCCTGCCACTCTTTAGTGAGCGCTTGCTCTTCCTGAGAGAGCGTCTGTGCTTCGTCTGTTTCTCGCTGGATCTGCTGCGTCAGGGCATTGACCTGTCCCAGCACCAACAGGCCTTCGTCTTTCAGCGCGGCGACCTCTTTTTCCAGCGCATCCCGGCGTCGCTGGTTATCGGTGAGTTCAAGCGCCTGATACGTCTCAACGGCAGGATGTTCACTGGAACCGCACAGTGGGCAGGGTTTACCCGCCTCAAGCTGCGAACGGTAGTTTTCCAGCTTTTTGATCGTCGCTTCGCTTTCGCACAATGCTTTCAGATCGACATAGTGCTGGTTTTTTTCTTTGTACTGCTGGCGGCGCAGCGTCAGCGTTTCATTGAGTTTTACCTGCTCGGCCTGCGCCTTTTGCCGGGTATCCGCGTTCTGCTGCAGCCGTTTTTGCAGTGGCTGATAGCGGGCATGAAGTGACGTCAGACGCTGACGGAAAGGGCGTGACCGGGACTGTTGCTCCATTGCCGCCGCGACGTCATCCGCCGTCAGCGTCAGGGCGTTTTCCGGCATGTCGGCGAGCTTCTGACGTAATTCCGCAACACGTGCTGCAAGTGTGGCAATCTGATGTTTATCGCGGTTCAACTGCGCGAAATGGGCGCGCCAGCCGGCAATCTCCTGGCCCCACACGCGGTAACGCTCATGCGCCGCAAGCCATGTTGCCTGGGTTGTCAGATCGATCTGCAGTTGTTGATGGGTACGCAGTGCCGTAAGTCGGATGCGCGAGCGCTGCGCAGTTTTGGCCTGTAAGCGAGTATTTACTTCGACAATGCGCTGTTTTGTCTGCCCGAGGCGCGTGGTCTGCTCTTGCTGGCTATCCCACAGGGGGCGAAGCTGGGCGGCGGGCTGCGCAAGCTGGAGCTTTGCCAGCTCAGGCGCGGCCTCCGTCAGGGCCTGCTGCGCCTGCTGTTGCATGAGCATGACGCGCTGTTGCTCGCGAATAAGCTCGTCGTTGCGCGTCAGCCACTGAAAATCTCGCTGTTGGTTCTGCTGCTGAGTCAGCAGGGTTTTCTCTTCGTCAGTAAGTGCCTGCAAACTCTGCTGTAACTGCTGTTGTTGCGCTTCGCTCAGTAGCACCACGCCTGCGGCCTGCGCTTCGCACTTCTCAAGCGCGGTACGGGCGGCTTTATGTTTCTCGAACACCATTGCTGAAATCTGGCCGTAGATCTCCGTACCGGTCAGCTCCTCCAGCAGTTCGGCGCGATCGCCCGGTTTCGCATTGAGGAAGGCGGCAAATTGCCCCTGAGAGAGCAACATTGAGCGGGTAAAACGGCCATAATCCAGCCCGGTGAGCGCGGCGGTTTGCTCCAGTTTGTCCGTCACTTTGTCGGCCAGAATTTTACCGTCTTCACAGCGCGCCAGTTCGACGCGCGGTGCCTGCAGGTTCCCGTCTGGCTGATTTCGCGCGCGGTTCTGGCTCCAGAACGCGCGGTATGCGATGCCTTTTACCTCAAACTCCACCTCGGCCAGGCACTCGGCGGTATCGCGGGTCATCAGGTCGTTTTGTGCCTGGGAGACTTTTTGCAGACGGGGCGTTTCGTGGTAAAGGGCCAGACAGATGGCGTCGAGCAGGGTGGTTTTTCCGGCACCGGTCGCGCCGGTAATGGCGAACAGTCCGTTGCTGGCAAACGGCTCAGCGGTAAAATCAATTTTCCACTCGCCCTTCAGGGAGTTGAGGTTTTTCAGACGCAGGCTCAGAATTTTCATGCGTTCTCTTCCTCATCAGTAAGCGCGTGCAGAGTATGGCGGAACAGCTCGTTAAGCCTTGCGCGCGTTGTGTCGTCAATCTCTTCCTGCGACAGTCGGCGTTCAAATACCTCTTCCACCTTCAGTTCGCTGAGCGTTTCACGTTGCGCACCCAGCAGAATTTTCTCGCGCTGTTCGCGGCTGCGGCGTACCAGTAAGACCTCGACGGGCAGATCTTCCGTCAGTGCCTGGATTTTACGCTGCATATCATGCAGATAGTCGTCGGTTGTGATTTCGATATCCAGCCAGATGGGGGGATTTAGCTCGACACCGCGCCATTGCTCCAGCTGGGCGGTAATGGCCGCCAGATCGCCCTTCAGCACCGCCAGCGGTTGGGTGACGGGCACCTCCAGCGACTCCACGGCGCTGAGTTTGCCCTCGTTAAAGCTCACCAGATGAACACATTTGGCTTTGCCGGTCTCATCAAAACTGAGCGCAATGGGTGAGCCGCAGTAGCGAATGTGCTCGCAACCGCCAATGACCTGTGCCCGGTGAATATGTCCGAGCGCGATATAATCCGCTGGCGGGAAATGTTGTGCCGGGAAGGCGTCCAGCGTGCCAATATAGATGTCACGTACCGCGTCACTTTTACTTGCACCGACGGTGGTGAGGTGCCCGGTGGCAATCACCGGAATGGCCTGCTCACCGCGCAGGGCGCAGGCATCGGTATATTGTTGGTGATAATAGTCAGTGATGCTCTGCAGCAGATGCTGCTGTTTTTCCCCGCCTGACATCCCCGCCTGACTCTGCACGATATCGCGTGGCCGCAGGAAGGGAACCGGGCACAGCACCGCCCCCGGTGTACCGTCACGTTTTTTCAGGATCTGCGGCGCATGTCCGGCACTGGCCACCACGGTAGTGTTAAGGAAGGCCAGGATGTCGCGGGATTCATTCAGCGTTGCGACGGAGTCATGGTTACCGGCGACAATCACCAGATGACAGCCGGTTTGTTGCAGATTTACCACGAAGCGGTTGTAGAGCTCACGCGCATAGCTTGGCGGCGAACCGGTGTCGAAAATGTCACCCGCAACAATAATCGCATCCACCTCGTGCGATCGGGCCGTGTCCAGCAGCCAGTTCAGGAACGCTTCATGCTCCGCTGCCCGGCTCTTGCTGTAAAAGTTTTGACCCAGATGCCAGTCCGAGGTGTGTAATATGCGCATAGCGAATCCGTGGCAAAAAAAGGGAATGGGGATTATAAACTTTCAGAAGCTGGAAAATAACCGCTGTAATAAAACAACAGTTTGCCATTTTACGTGGTACTGTTTTTCATAAATCTGTCATAAATCTGACGCATAATGACGCCGCATTACAAACTTGTAACTTAAATAAGATAAGACAGGGCAAAGTATGGCGAGACGTATTCTGGTCGTAGAAGATGAAGCTCCAATTCGTGAAATGGTGTGCTTCGTGCTCGAACAAAATGGCTTCCAGCCAGTTGAAGCGGAAGATTATGACAGCGCGGTGAACCAGCTGAATGAACCCTGGCCCGATCTGATCCTGCTTGACTGGATGTTGCCTGGCGGCTCCGGACTGCAGTTTATCAAACACATCAAGCGTGAAGCGATGACCCGCGATATCCCCGTTGTCATGCTTACCGCGCGCGGTGAAGAGGAAGATCGCGTGCGCGGCCTGGAGACTGGCGCAGATGATTACATTACCAAACCCTTCTCACCGAAAGAGCTGGTTGCCCGCATTAAAGCTGTGATGCGCCGTATTTCACCGATGGCGGTGGAAGAGGTCATTGAGATGCAGGGCCTGAGCCTTGATCCGACCTCGCACCGCGTTATGACGGGCGAAAATCCCCTCGACATGGGGCCTACCGAATTCAAACTCCTGCATTTCTTTATGACTCACCCGGAGCGTGTTTACAGCCGCGAGCAGTTGCTGAATAACGTCTGGGGAACTAACGTGTATGTCGAAGACCGGACGGTTGACGTACATATCCGCCGCCTGCGTAAAGCGCTGGAACTGAGCGGCCACGATCGCATGGTACAGACGGTCCGCGGCACGGGTTATCGTTTTTCTACCCGTTTCTGAACAATGACAGGAGTGTGACGCGTGCTGGAACGTCTGTCATGGAAAAGGCTCGTCTTTGAACTGATCTTATGTTGTATTCCGGCCTTCATTTTGGGGGCCTTTCTTGGATACCTGCCGTGGTTTCTGCTGGCGTCCGTGACCGGGCTGCTGATATGGCATTTCTGGAACCTGCTGCGCCTCTCCTGGTGGCTATGGGTTGACAGAAGTATGACGCCTCCCCCGGGAAGCGGGAGCTGGGAGCCGCTGCTTTACGGTCTGCATCAGATGCAGATGCGTAATAAAAAGCGCCGTCGCGAGCTGGGAAGCCTGATCAAACGCTTTCGCAGCGGTGCGGAATCGCTGCCGGATGCGGTCATTCTGACCACGGAAGAGGGGACGATCTTCTGGTGTAACGGTCTCGCCCAACAGCTGCTGGGCCTGCGCTGGCCGGACGATAATGGCCAGAACATCCTCAACCTTCTGCGTTACCCGGAGTTCACGCAGTATCTGAAAAAACGTGATTTCTCTCGTCCGCACAATCTGAAGCTCAACAATGGTCGCCATCTTGAAATTCGGGTGATGCCCTACAGCGATCAGCAGTGGCTGATGGTGGCGCGTGACGTCACCCAGATGCACCAGCTGGAAGGGGCAAGACGCAACTTCTTTGCGAACGTGAGCCACGAGCTGCGCACGCCGCTGACGGTACTGCAGGGCTATCTGGAAATGATGCAGGAGCAGACGCTTGAAGGTGCGCCGCGTGAGAAAGCGCTGCATACCATGCGCGAGCAGACGCACCGTATGGAAGGGCTGGTGAAGCAGCTGCTTACGCTGTCGAAGATTGAGGCGGCCCCGACGCTTGCCTTAAATGACACCATCGACGTACCGATGATGCTGCGGGTGGTGGAACGCGAAGCGCAAACCTTAAGCCATAAAAAGCATCATCTGACCTTTGACGTCGATAACAGTCTGAAGGTGCTCGGAAGCGAGGATGAACTGCGGAGCGCTATCTCTAACCTGGTCTATAACGCGGTTAATCATACTCCTGAAGGAACGGATATTGTGGTGCGCTGGCAGCAGACGCCAGTGGGTGCTGAGTTTAGCGTCGAGGACAACGGGCCGGGCATTGCGCCTGAGCATCTTCCACGCCTGACCGAGCGGTTTTACCGGGTGGATAAAGCACGCTCCCGGCAAACCGGGGGAAGCGGGCTGGGGCTGGCGATTGTGAAGCACGCGGTAAATCACCATGAAAGCCGTCTCGATATTCAAAGCACGCTGGGCAAAGGAACCCGTTTTAGTTTCGTCATTCCGGAACGATTAATTGCCAAAAAAATCGCCTGACAGCAGGTGTGTCATTTTACCTTTCCACGGGTCAGCCTTTGCTGGCCCGTTTGCTTTGCAGTAAAGCGAAACGTGAATGAATTTTATACGGCTGATGCTTTTTTGTTCGCATGATTAGCCATGGGTTTTTCATGATATTAGCGAATTATTCTGGTTGGTATTTTCATGCTGGTATATTGTTCTGGTTTTGCGATCCCACCTTGCCTTTAAACGTTATAAGCGTTTAAATTGCCCCCCAGATACTGTCAGACCGACTGTATTTGCGTGGTAAATCGAAAAACTATTCTTCTCCACGCCAGGACGGGAGCATATCCCGCTGAAATTGAGCAAAATTTCCGCTGTATCGTCCCGTCACGGATGGCGAAAATCTCAATATATTCAACACCACATCCACAGGCAGTAAGGTTTTATGACCCATCACTTAAAATCGCGTGACATCATCGCGCTGGGCTTTATGACATTTGCGCTGTTCGTTGGCGCAGGTAACATCATTTTTCCTCCAATGGTTGGCTTACAGGCGGGTGAACACGTCTGGACAGCAGCGTTTGGTTTCCTGATTACTGCCGTGGGCCTGCCGGTATTGACCGTGGTTGCGCTGGCGAAAGTTGGCGGTGGCGTGGATAGCCTCAGCACCCCGATTGGTAAAGTGGCTGGCGTTCTGCTGGCTACGGTGTGCTATCTGGCCGTTGGCCCGCTGTTTGCGACTCCGCGTACCGCTACCGTCTCCTTCGAAGTGGGGATTGCGCCGCTGACCGGTGACGGCGCGATGCCGCTGTTCATCTACAGCCTGGTCTATTTCGCGATTGTCATTCTGGTCTCCCTCTATCCAGGCAAACTGCTGGATACCGTGGGTAACTTCCTGGCCCCTCTCAAAATTATCGCGCTGATCGTGCTGGCGGTGGCGGCCATTATCTGGCCTGCGGGTCCGATCAGCAGTGCAATGGACGCGTACCAAAACGCGGCCTTCTCTAACGGATTTGTGAACGGCTATCTGACAATGGATACGCTGGGCGCGATGGTGTTTGGTATCGTTATCGTGAACGCCGCGCGTTCCCGCGGTGTGGCCGAAGCACGTCTGCTGACCCGCTACACCATCTGGGCTGGTCTGATGGCCGGTGTGGGCCTGACGCTGCTCTATCTGGCGCTGTTCCGCCTGGGTTCCGATAGCGCGACGCTGGTGGATCAGAACGCGAATGGTGCGGCAATCCTCCATGCTTACGTCCAGCACACCTTTGGTGGCGCAGGCAGTATGCTGCTGGCTGCCCTGATCTTCCTGGCCTGCCTGGTGACGGCGGTTGGCCTGACCTGCGCCTGTGCGGAGTTCTTTGCCCAGTACCTGCCGCTCTCTTACCGCACGCTGGTGTTTATCCTTGGCCTCTTTTCCATGGCGGTGTCTAACCTTGGTCTGAGCCACCTGATTCAGGTTTCCATTCCGGTGCTGACGGCCATCTATCCGCCGTGTATCGTGCTGGTGGTGTTGAGCTTTACGCGCCCGTGGTGGAATAACTCCTCGCGAATTATTGCGCCAGCCATGTTTATCAGCCTGATTTTTGGTATCCTTGACGGGATTAAAGCATCAGCGTTTGCTCAAATACTGCCAGCCTGGACACAGCGTCTGCCGCTGTCTGAGCAAGGTCTGGCCTGGCTGATGCCTACCGTTGTTGCACTGGTTCTGGCCATTATCTGGGATCGTGCTGCAGGGCGTCAGGTCGCATCGAACGCCCATTAATCAACGGCAACAAACTGTTTAACCACGGGGCTTAAGGCCCCGTGGTTTTTTGTTTTTTTCGTGTTGAATGGCAAGATTTAAATGGAAAGCACTAACAAACTCAAACGTGGGCTGAGCACGCGCCACATTCGCTTTATGGCGCTCGGCTCCGCTATCGGTACCGGTCTTTTTTATGGCTCGGCAGATGCCATCAAAATGGCCGGTCCAAGCGTTCTGCTGGCCTACATCATCGGTGGCGTGGCGGCGTATATCATCATGCGTGCGCTGGGAGAGATGTCGGTTCATAACCCGTCAGCCAGTTCATTCTCGCGCTATGCGCAGGAGAATTTAGGCCCGCTGGCCGGGTTTATCACCGGCTGGACCTACTGCTTCGAAATTCTGATTGTGGCCATTGCCGACGTCACCGCCTTTGGCATCTACATGGGCGTCTGGTTCCCGGCGGTTCCGCACTGGATTTGGGTGTTGAGCGTGGTGCTGATTATCTGCGCCGTCAACCTGATGAGCGTGAAGGTCTTTGGTGAACTGGAGTTCTGGTTCTCCTTCTTCAAGGTTGCCACCATCATCATCATGATTATTGCCGGTTTCGGCATCATCATCTGGGGGATCGGTAACGGCGGCCAGCCAACCGGTATTCATAACCTCTGGAGCAACGGTGGCTTCTTCAGCAACGGCTGGCTCGGCATGGTGATGTCGCTCCAGATGGTGATGTTCGCCTACGGCGGGATTG
Organism: Enterobacter sp. 22466; assembly: GCF_052044775.1. Lineage (NCBI taxonomy): Bacteria > Pseudomonadati > Pseudomonadota > Gammaproteobacteria > Enterobacterales > Enterobacteriaceae > Enterobacter > Enterobacter sp. 22466. The sequence continues at coordinate 170,214 of NZ_JBQENX010000001.1, forward strand.
AGATTATCGGGATTACCGCCGGGGAAGCCAAAGACCCGGAGAAGTCCATTCCGCGCGCCATCAACTCGGTGCCGATGCGTATTCTGGTGTTCTATGTGGGTACGCTGTTCGTCATTATGTCTATCTATCCCTGGAACCAGGTGGGGACGAACGGCAGTCCGTTTGTGCTGACTTTCCAGCATATGGGCATCGCCTTTGCGGCCAGCATCCTGAACTTCGTGGTCCTGACTGCGTCGCTTTCGGCGATCAACAGTGACGTCTTTGGCGTGGGCCGCATGTTGCACGGCATGGCCGAGCAGGGCAGTGCGCCAAAGGTCTTTGCCAAAACCTCCCGCCGCGGCACGCCGTGGGTGACGGTTATGGTCATGACCGTCGCACTGCTGCTGTCGGTCTACCTGAACTACATCATGCCGGAAAACGTCTTCCTGGTGATTGCGTCCCTGGCGACCTTCGCCACCGTGTGGGTGTGGATCATGATCCTGCTGTCGCAGATTGCGTTCCGCCGTCGTCTGTCGCCGGAGGAGGCAAAAGCGCTGAAGTTTAAAGTTCCAGGCGGTGTTGCAACGACCGTCGTCGGGCTGATCTTCCTGGTGTTTATCATTGGCCTGATTGGCTACCATCCCGATACCCGTATTTCTCTCTACGTGGGCTGTGCGTGGATCGTGCTGCTGCTGGTGGGTTGGGTGTTTAAATGCCGCCGCGACCGTCAGCTGGCGCAAGCGCAGTAATATTTTATGCCCTCTCCCAACGGGAGAGGGTGAGGGCATCAGGTTGTACTGATGCCTCCTCCCCCGTCCTCCTCCCCCAATAAATCACGTCATGGTGAGCTAACCTTAACTACCCTGTGGCAAGGTGACGTCAATTTCATCAAAGGGGATTCGTGATGTTAAACGCCTGGCACCTTCCGGTTGCTCCATTTGTTAAGCAAAACAAAGACAACCTTGTGATTACGCTCTGGCTGGCGGGGGAAAATCAGCCCGAACGCGTAACGCTACGCGCTGAAGTCGATAATGAAGAGACCACGTTAAAAATGCACAAGCAGCGTAGTCAGCCGCAGCCGGGTGTGACGGCGTGGCGGGCGAATATCGACTTGCGCAGCGGCCAGCCGCGTCGCCGCTATAGCTTTAAGCTGCTGTGGAACAACCGCCAGCTGTGGTTTACCCCGCAGGGATTTAGCCGTTTTCCTCCGGCGCGGCTGGAGCAGTTTGCCGTCGATTGCCCGGACGCTGGCCCGCAGTGGGTTAACGATCAGGTCTTTTACCAGATTTTCCCGGACCGCTTTGCGCGTAGCGAAACGCGCACCGCAGAGCAGGATAAGGTCTATTACCACCACGCCGCAGGACACGACATTATTCTGAAAGAATGGGATGAACCGCTGACCGCGCAGGCGGGGGGGTCCACGTTCTACGGCGGCGATCTGGACGGCATCAGCGAAAAGCTGCCGTATCTGAAGAAACTGGGCGTGACGGCGCTGTACCTTAATCCGGTGTTTAAAGCGCCAAGCGTGCATAAGTACGATACCGCAGACTATCGCCACGTTGACGTTCAGTTTGGCGGCGATGAGGCGCTGTTGCGCCTGCGTAAAAACACGCAAAAAGAGGGCATGCGTCTGATTCTGGATGGCGTGTTTAACCACAGCGGTGACTCGCACGCGTGGTTTGATCGACATAATCAGTCGATGGGCGGGGCGTGCCATAACCCGGATTCACCCCAGCGCGACTGGTACAGCTTCAACGAGGAGGGCCGCGCGCTGGACTGGCTGGGCTATCCGAGCCTGCCGAAGCTGGATTTCCAGTCGCCAACGCTGGTGGATGAGATTTATGGCGGTGAAAACAGCATCGTGCGCCACTGGTTGAGTGAGCCATGGAATATGGATGGCTGGCGTCTTGACGTGGTGCATATGCTCGGTGAAGCGGGCGGGGCGCGTAATAACCTTCAGCACGTCGCCGGGATCACCCGTGCAGCAAAAGCCGCGCAGCCGGAGGCGTTCGTGTTTGGCGAACATTTTGGTGACGCGCGCCAGTGGTTGCAGACGGACGCGGAAGATGCGGCGATGAACTATCGCGGCTTTACCTTCCCGCTGTGGGGATTCCTTGCTAACACCGATATTTCCTACGATCCGCAGCATATTGATGCGGAAACCTGCATGGCGTGGATGGATAACTACCGCGCCAGCCTGTCGCATCAGCAGCAGTTACGGATGTTTAACCAACTGGACAGCCACGATACTGCGCGTTTTAAATCCTTGCTCGGTAAGGATGTCGCGCGTCTGCCGCTGGCGGTGACCTGGCTCTTTACCTGGCCGGGCGTGCCGTGCATCTACTATGGCGATGAGGTGGGGCTGGACGGGAACAACGATCCGTTCTGTCGCAAAACCTTCCCATGGGATTCGGCGAAGCAGGACAAGGCGCTGTTCAGCCTGTACCAGCGTCTGGCGAAGCTGCGTAAACAGAGCCAGGCGCTGCGCTATGGCGGTTGTCAGGTGGTTTATGCCCACGACAACGTGGTGGTGTTTGTCCGCGTCTATAATCAGCAGCGCGTGCTGATCGCCATCAACCGGGGGGAGGCCTGTGAAGTGGTGCTGGATGACTCGCCGCTGCTGCACGTAAAGGCGTGGCACGTGAAAGAGGGGAAAGGGGCTATCCAGGAAGGGATACTCTCGCTACCTGCTATTTCTGCATCCATCTGGTTCGGTCATTAATCCCTCACTGCAACCGGTTCTTATGCCGGTTGCAGACTTTATCCCTCAGTTGTTCTGATTATTTCAACAGAGGGGACAGATATCTTTGCTATTCCCCAGATTAAATCTCGCTATACTCAAATTGCTTTATTCGTCAGGGCCCTTTCTTCTGTAGCACTCCAAAACGTCGGCTTTAAATATATTAGTGGATATCTCTGGCCAGAATCACTGGCGGGATCTCTCGTCCATTACCGATCAGGGAACTTTTATGGCGCAAAAAACACATGTGACGCTGGTGATCACCCATACCTTGCTACCGGGACAGGCTGAGCGTTATGAACAATGGCTTGGCAAGATCATGCCCATCGCGGCGGAATTTCCCGGCCATCTGGGCGCGAACGTGATCCGCCCGTCCGAAGGACAAAACCTGTGGACGGTCATTATCCGCTTCGACACCCTTGAACATCTCTATGCCTGGACCCAGTCTGATACCCGCAATGTGCTGGTGAAAGAGATTGAACCTTTGCTGGCAGAAGGCGATAAAACCGAAGTGCGTACTGAGGCCGCTTTCTGGTTTACCCCGCCGGAACCGCATGTGCGTAAGCCAAAACAGTGGAAACAGTTTCTTATTACCCTGCTGGTGATCTTCCCCAGCACCAATCTGGTGCCGCAGGTGACCGGTGCGCTGCTGCCTGGCCTTAAAGGCTCATTGCTGCTGCATTTGATTAACGATGCCTGTGTGGTCGCGCTGGTCGTCTGGCTGTGGATGCCCATCGTGACCCGTCTGTTTGCCGGATGGCTGAAAAAAGCCTGATGTGGCGAAAGGGGCAGATGAAAGTTGTGATACCGATCTTATCCAAAGGTAAGATCCTGGCGTTTTAAAACAAAAAGGCCCGCATAAGCGGGCCTTTTTCGTAAACCGTGCCGATTACAGGCTGGATACGTTCTCGGACAGGTATTTCGCAACGCCGTCTGGGGACGCTGCCATACCTTCTTTGCCTTTTTCCCACTGAGCCGGGCACACTTCACCGTGCTCTTCGTGGAACTGCAGCGCGTCAACCATGCGCAGCATTTCGTCGATGTTACGACCCAGTGGCAGATCGTTCACAACCTGGTGACGCACGATACCGTTCGCGTCGATCAGGAAGGAACCACGCAGTGCAACGCCAGCGTCCGGATGTTCGATACCGTAAGCCTGCTGGATTTCGCGTTTGATGTCCGCAACCATTGCGTATTTCACCGCACCGATGCCGCCTTTATCGACAGGGGTGTTACGCCATGCGTTGTGTACAAATTCAGAGTCGAAGGAGACGCCAACCACTTCTACGCCACGCTTCTGGAATTCTTCATAACGTTTGTCGAACGCGATCAGCTCAGACGGGCAAACGAAAGTGAAGTCCATTGGCCAGAAGAACAGAACGGTTGCTTTACCGTTGGTGTGCTGTTTGAAGTTGAAGTTTTCAACGATTTCACCGTTGCCCAGAACTGCTGCAGCTGTAAAATCCGGAGCCGGACGAGTTACCAGAACCATATGATTCTCCTGTAGATACTAAGGTTATTTGGAACGCAACGCGAGCCAGTATAGAGAGTGTTCATGGATAAGACAAAGAGGTGGTGACAATCGTTCCGCCAGCTTTTACCTATCAATCATTGTTCTATTAAAGTTGTTTATTTTTCGCCTGCGCCATCATGCGCGGGTAAAACTGCCAGAATCGCGTTTCCAGCGCAGCGTAATGTTCATCCAGGTCGTACCAGGAGTCGCGCAGGGCATCCAGCCGCGGGCGACGACTCGCCATCCCATTCAACACATTCTGGATGAAGTCCATCTCGCGATACCGCTCAAGCCAGCGCTCTGACCACAGGTAGTTATTCAGATTGACAAAGCGCGGCGGCGAGTCGGGCAGAATGATCGACACCTGCTGATGGGCATAGCGCACAAATTCGGGCAGGGGCATCTCCGGAGAGAGTTGTGCCCAGTGGCGCGACAGGAAATGGTCCCACATCACATCAAGCGAGATCGGCGCGACGCGGCGCGTTTCGGGGCGAAACCACGCTTTGGCCTCGGTCACTTCCGGCAGGTTATCCGTCATGACATCGATACGACGATGCATAAAGATCCCGTCGACAACTTCAGGGGACCAGGTCTCGGCGGGGTTGCCGCGGACGAAATCGGCCAGCAAATTGCCGGAAAGGGAGCTGTCAGCGAGGTGAGCGAGATGCAGGTGAGCGAGAAAATTCATGCGTTTTATTTGTCCGGGGGCGGCTAGTTGTTGCAGCAAAAGGGTGTGAGCACTAGACTATGCCGCCTGTTTTTAAGTCACGAGTATACGTCATGCGCGTCGCCGATTTCTCCTTTGAACTACCTGAATCCTTGATTGCTCACTATCCCATGCCTGAGCGCAGTAGCTGTCGCTTACTGTCACTGGACGGGCCAACGGGCGAGCTGACGCACGGTACTTTCACCGATCTGCTCGACAAGCTCAACCCTGGCGATCTGCTGGTCTTTAACAATACCCGCGTGATCCCGGCGCGCTTGTTTGGCCGTAAAGCCAGCGGCGGCAAGATTGAAGTGCTGGTCGAACGTATGCTCGATGATAAACGTATTCTGGCACATATTCGCGCTTCTAAGGCGCCGAAGCCGGGCGCTGAGCTGCTGCTGGGTGACGACGAGAGCATCAAAGCGACCATGACGGCGCGCCACGATGCGCTGTTTGAAGTGGAATTTAATGATGAGCGCACGGTGCTCGACATTCTCAACGCTATCGGCCATATGCCGCTGCCGCCATACATTGAGCGTCCGGACGAAGAGGCCGACCGCGAGCTGTACCAGACCGTCTACAGTCAGAAGCCTGGCGCGGTCGCGGCGCCAACGGCGGGTCTGCACTTTGACGAACCGCTGCTGGAAAAATTGCGCGCAAAAGGCGTGGAGATGGCATTTGTGACCCTGCACGTCGGCGCGGGCACCTTCCAGCCGGTGCGGGTAGACAGCATCGAAGATCACATCATGCACTCTGAGTATGCTGAAGTGCCCCAGGAGGTTGTTGATGCGGTTCTGGCGGCAAAAGCGCGCGGCAGCCGCGTGGTTGCGGTGGGCACCACCTCCGTACGTTCACTGGAGAGCGCTGCTCAGGCGGCTCAACAAGATCTGATCGAACCGTTTTTTGGCGATACGCAGATCTTTATCTACCCGGGCTATCAGTACAAAGTCATCGATGCACTGGTGACCAATTTCCATCTGCCTGAATCAACGCTGATTATGCTGGTCTCCGCCTTTGCGGGGTATCAGCACACCATGGCGGCCTACAAGTCTGCGGTAGAACAAAAATATCGCTTTTTTAGCTACGGGGACGCGATGTTTATCACGTACAATCCGCTGGCTTTGAATGAGCGTGTCGGGGAATAAGTCCGCGGCACCGGAATAATGTGTTGGACTGTTTTTCTGGCACAGAGGAATGAAAATGAAATTTGAACTCGATACCACCGATGGCCGCGCACGTCGCGGTCGCCTGGTGTTTGATCGCGGCGTGGTGGAAACCCCCGCGTTTATGCCTGTGGGGACTTACGGTACCGTCAAAGGGATGACGCCGGAAGAAGTGGAAGCCACTGGCGCGCAAATTATCCTTGGTAATACCTTCCACCTGTGGCTGCGTCCTGGTCAGGAGATCATGAAGCTTCACGGCGATCTGCATGACTTCATGCAGTGGAAAGGCCCGATCCTGACCGATTCTGGCGGTTTCCAGGTCTTCAGCCTGGGCGACATTCGCAAGATCACCGAAGAGGGCGTCCACTTCCGTAACCCGATCAACGGCGATCCGATTTTCCTCGATCCTGAAAAGTCGATGGAGATTCAGTACGATCTCGGCTCCGACATCGTGATGATCTTCGACGAATGTACGCCATACCCGGCGGACTGGGATTACGCTAAACGTTCCATGGAGATGTCGCTGCGCTGGGCGAAGCGTAGCCGCGACCGTTTTGACTCCCTTCAGAACAAAAATGCGCTGTTCGGCATTATCCAGGGCAGTGTTTACGAAGATTTACGCGATATCTCTGTTAAAGGTCTGGTAGAGATAGGTTTTGATGGCTACGCTGTCGGCGGTTTAGCTGTGGGTGAACCGAAGGAAGACATGCACCGTATTCTGGAACATGTTTGTCCGCAAATCCCGGCAGATAAACCCCGTTACCTGATGGGTGTGGGTAAGCCAGAAGATCTGGTTGAAGGTGTGCGCCGCGGTATCGATATGTTCGACTGCGTCATGCCAACCCGTAACGCACGTAACGGTCATCTGTTTGTTACCGATGGCGTGGTGAAAATCCGTAACGCGAAGCATAAGAGTGACACCAGTCCGCTCGATGCCGAGTGCGATTGCTACACCTGTCGCAATTATTCTCGTGCGTATCTGCATCATCTCGATCGTTGCAATGAGATTTTGGGCGCGCGTCTCAATACCATTCATAACCTTCGCTATTATCAGCGCTTAATGGCTGGTTTACGCAAGGCTATCGAAGAGGGTAAATTAGAGAGCTTCGTGACCGATTTTTACCAACGTCAGGGTCGAACCGTTCCACCTTTGAACGTTGATTAATATTAATAATGAGGGAATTTGAATGAGCTTTTTTATTTCTGATGCGGTAGCGGCAACAGGTGCTCCAGCGCAGGGCAGCCCAATGTCTCTGATTCTGATGCTGGTTGTGTTCGGTCTGATCTTCTACTTCATGATCCTGCGCCCACAGCAGAAGCGTACCAAAGAGCACAAAAAGCTGATGGACTCCATCGCGAAAGGTGATGAAGTCCTGACTAACGGTGGTCTGGTCGGTCGCGTAACCAAAGTGGCTGAAAGTGGCTACATTGCTATCGCCCTGAACGACACCACTGAAGTGGTTATCAAACGTGACTTCGTAGCTGCCGTTCTGCCGAAAGGCACCATGAAGGCGCTGTAATCCCAACTTTTCCCAAAGGGAACTGCCGTGTTAAACCGTTATCCTTTGTGGAAGTACATCATGCTGGTCGTCGTGATTCTCGTCGGCCTGCTGTACGCGCTTCCCAACCTGTATGGTGAGGATCCGGCTGTTCAAATCACTGGCGCGCGCGGTGTCGCCGCCAGTGAGCAAACGCTGATCCAGGTCCAGAAAACGTTACAAGAAGAAAAAATTACCGCTAAGTCTGTGGCTCTGGAAGAGGGCGCAATTCTTGCTCGCTTCGACACCACCGACACGCAGCTCCGCGCTCGCGAAGCGCTGATGGGCGTGCTGGGTGATAAATACGTCGTGGCGCTTAACCTTGCTCCTGCAACCCCGCGTTGGCTGGCTGCGCTGAACGCAGAGCCAATGAAACTCGGTCTTGACCTCCGTGGCGGCGTTCACTTCCTGATGGAAGTGGATATGGATACCGCGCTGGGCAAACTGCAGGAACAGAATATCGATAGCCTGCGCAGCGATTTGCGTGAAAAAGGCATCGCGTATACCACTGTTCGTAAAGAAGATAACTACGGTATGAGCATCACGTTCCGTGACAGTGCGGCGCGCGATCAGGCTGTAGATTACCTGACCCAACGTCACCGTGACCTGGTGATCACCGCTCAGGGCAGCAACCAGCTGCGTGCGGTGATGACCGATGCCCGTCTCAAAGAAGCGCGTGAATATGCCGTTCAGCAGAACATCAACATTCTGCGCAACCGTGTAAACCAACTGGGCGTGGCTGAGCCGCTGGTGCAGCGTCAGGGTGCTGACCGTATCGTTGTGGAACTGCCGGGTATTCAGGACACCGCACGTGCGAAAGAGATTCTGGGTGCCACTGCAACGCTGGAATTCCGTCTGGTGAATACCAACGTTGACCAGTCTGCTGCCGCGTCTGGCCGTATTCCGGGTGACTCGGAAGTGAAAGAGACCCGCGAAGGTCAGCCTGTTGTGCTGTACAAACGCGTGATCCTGACCGGTGACCATATCACCGACTCCACCTCCAGCCAGGACGAGTACAACCAGCCGCAGGTTAACATCTCGCTGGACAGCGCGGGTGGTAACATCATGTCTAACTTCACTAAGGACAACATCGGCAAACCGATGGCGACCCTGTTCGTGGAGTACAAAGACAGCGGTAAGAAAGACGCTAACGGCCGTGCGGTGCTGGTGAAAGAGGAAGAGGTGATTAACATCGCCAATATCCAGTCTCGTCTGGGTAACAGCTTCCGTATTACCGGTATCAACAACCCGAACGAAGCGCGTCAGCTCTCTCTGCTGCTGCGTGCCGGTGCGCTGATTGCGCCAATTCAGATTGTTGAAGAACGTACCATTGGTCCAACTCTGGGTATGCAGAACATCAAACAGGGTCTGGAAGCGTGTCTGGCCGGTCTGGTGGTCTCTATCATCTTCATGATCTTCTTCTATAAGAAGTTTGGTCTGATTGCGACCAGTGCGTTGATTGCGAACCTGGTGCTAATTATCGGCATCATGTCCCTGCTGCCGGGGGCGACGCTGACCATGCCGGGGATTGCCGGTATCGTTCTGACCCTTGCGGTGGCGGTCGACGCCAACGTACTGATAAACGAGCGTATCAAAGAAGAGTTGAGCAACGGTCGCTCTGTTCAGCAGGCGATTGACGAAGGCTATAAAGGCGCGTTCAGCTCCATCTTCGATGCGAACGTAACAACACTGATCAAGGTTCTTATCCTGTATGCAGTGGGGACTGGCGCAATCAAAGGCTTTGCGATTACCACCGGTATCGGTGTTGCAACGTCAATGTTTACTGCTATTGTCGGCACCCGTGCCATCGTGAACCTGCTGTACGGCGGCAAGCGCGTCAAAAAGCTGTCTATCTGAGGAGTGCGTTGTGGCACAGGAATATACTGTTGAACAATTGAACCACGGCCGTAAAGTCTGGGACTTTATGCGCTGGGACTACTGGGCCTTCGGCATTTCAGGTTTACTGCTGATTCTGTCCATCGTCGTTATGGGCGTAAAAGGCTTTAACTGGGGTCTGGATTTCACCGGTGGTACGGTGATTGAAATCACCCTGGAAAAACCGGTCGATATGGACCAGATGCGTCAATCACTGCAGAAAGCGGGCTTTGAAGAGCCGCTGCTGCAGAACTTCGGCAGCAGCCGCGACATCATGGTGCGTATGCCGCCGGTACACGATGCCAACGGCAGCCAGGAGCTGGGCAGCAAGGTTGTTAGCGTGATTAACGAAACAACCAGCCAGAACGCCACGGTTAAGCGTATTGAGTTCGTCGGCCCGAGCGTGGGTGCGGACCTGGCGCAAACCGGTGCGATGGCGCTGCTGGTGGCGCTGATCTCCATCCTGGTGTACGTCGGTTTCCGCTTTGAGTGGCGACTGGCGGCGGGTGTGGTTATCGCACTGGCCCACGACGTGGTGATCACCATGGGCGTACTGTCTCTGTTCCACATTGAGATTGACCTGACGATTGTGGCATCCCTGATGTCCGTTATCGGTTACTCACTGAACGACAGTATCGTGGTATCTGACCGTATTCGTGAAAACTTCCGTAAGATCCGTCGCGGTACGCCGTACGAAATCTTTAACGTGTCGTTGACCCAGACGCTGCACCGTACCTTGATCACATCCGGTACCACCTTGATGGTGATCCTGATGCTGTATCTCTTTGGTGGTCCGGTGCTGGAAGGCTTCTCGCTGACCATGCTGATCGGTGTCTCTATCGGTACCGCGTCGTCAATCTACGTTGCGTCCGCTCTGGCACTGAAACTCGGCATGAAGCGCGAGCACTTGCTCCAGCAGAAAGTCGAGAAAGAAGGGGCGGATCAGCCGTCCATTCTGCCGTAAGACGTTTTGCGCGTTATCGAAATCCCGGTCTGTTGACCGGGATTTTTTTTATCTGCTCCTGACAAAACACTCCTGACAGTATGCTGTCAGGAGCCCTGTCGTAGACTCCTGTTGAACCCAAACAAGAGTCAGGAGGATGTATGAAAAGTGTGATTAACTGGTTTGAAATTCCGGTCGCGGATATGGATCGCGCCATCAAATTTTATGAGCCGGTGATGCAGGTTTCACTGAAGCGCGAGAAAATGGACTGCGCCGAGCTGGCGGTATTCCCGCATGAAGATCCAGCCACCGGCGGCGCGCTGGCAAAATTTGAGGGGATTATTCCCTCAGTGCAGGGGGCCATCATCTACCTGCATACTGACAATCTGACCGCCACGCTCGATCGCATTGCTTCTGCGGGCGGTGAGTGCGTGTTTGGCCCGCTGGAGTTACCACGCGGTATTGGTACTATTGCTTTGTTTACCGACAGCGAAGGTAATCGCGTCGGCCTTCATCAACCCGCCTGAGAGCATAAGTAAAAATGACCCGACGCGCTGACCGTTTGTTTCAGATAGTACAGATCCTGCGGGGCAGACGTCTGACAACGGCAGCGCATCTGGCGGACCGGCTGGGCGTTTCTGAGCGTACGGTATACCGCGATATCCGCGACCTGTCGCTTTCCGGCGTGCCGGTAGAGGGCGAGGCGGGAAGTGGGTACCGGCTGATGTCGGGATTTGACCTGCCACCGCTGATGCTGACAAACAAGGAGTCTGAGGCGCTGATCGTGGCGATTCGCCTGCTTACCACCTGGGGCGGGGAATCCCTGTCGCGCGAACTGGAGTCGGCACAGGAGAAAGTGCTCGCGATCCTGCCCGAAGAGAGTCGCCGAAAGGCAGAGCAGACGCGGATCTACGCCCCGGATTTTGGCATGAAAAGCCACTCCCGCAGTGATTTTGATGTCATTCACCAGGCGATATCGGCCCAGCGCGTGCTGGTGCTGCATTATCGTGACGAAGCGGGGCAATTTTCAACGCGTGAGGTTCAGCCGCTGGGGCTGTTTTTCTGGGGAGAGCGCTGGCTACTGGCGGCGTGGTGTGAACTGCGCGATGACTATCGCTGCTTCCGTCTCGACAGATGTCTCAAAATTGTGCTCACGGAACGGCGCTTTAGTGAGAGTGCGGACCGATCGCTGGCGGATTTTTTGCGCAAGGTGAAGCAGTAAAAAGCCAGGTGGCGAGGTAAAAGCAAAACGGCAACGTCTGTTGCCGTTTTTTGTGTTTGTTCCCTCTCCCCGTGGGAGAGGGATAGGGTGAGGGCATCAGCCCGCACAGGTTTTGTAGGCCGGGTAAGCGTCAGCGCCACCCGGCAACAACCACACGATTAGAAGTTGTAACCCACAACCAGGTAACCACCCCAACCGGTAGAACGGACGTGTTCGTTCATCCATACCAGTTTAGCGTCGTCGTTCCACTGGCCGCCGTTGTGCCAGTAACGCGCAACAACAGAGTAATGCCAGTGATCGTAGTTCAGCGCCAGAATGTGGCTGGATGCAATGGAGTCGTTGGTACGCTGCTTAATACCGTTCTCAGCGTAACCGCTCTTATCGCCCAGATCTGAACCCCAGTCAAAGTTGGTGAAGCCGATATAGCTCAGGTTACCGCCCCACAGCTGGGTGATTGGCACAAAGTATTTCACTTTGAAACGGTAGCCATCCCATTCGTTCTCGTTTTCAGCGCCGTAGTTCTGCCATTGATACTTAGCGTACACGTTCAGAGACAGGCTCATTGGCAGGCCCGTGTCGATGTCGGTACCCAGACCCATATACCAGGTGCTCTGGCGACCGGACTTGTTGCGGCCCATGTCGTAGATATAGTTGTTCGCGAAATACCACTCTTTGAACGGACCAAACGCCAGGCTGGTACCAGTCAGTTTATCAATAGAGAAGCGCGGTTCGATCTCCATGAACAGTGGGGAACCGTGGTTCCAGATACCTTTCGCCTGGGTGTTACCGCCGAAGAAGACCGGTGCATCCATATAACCGTAGAAATCAAACCAGTCTTTCTTGGCGAACGCTTCGTACTCCAGGTAGGTATCGTTGCGGATCTGTGGTCCGAAACGGGTGTGGTAGCTGCCGACCACGTTAACGCTCTGGTGCCACCAGTCGGAGAGGTATTGTGGTTTATCGTTTTCCGCTGCGTTAACAGTGAAAGAGGAGGAAAGTGCCAGCACGGCGCCGGCTGCGAGTAATGTTTTTTTCATAATCATGCCACTGATTGAAATTCCCTTCCGGGAGTGAAAAATGCGCGAATTGCGTTTCTAAATATTTCGTGTTTCTGCGGAGCCTATTATAGGAATCCTTGCTCACAAAAATATGTGTTGTTTCACATATCTCTCACACGCGTAATCGATTGCGTTCACGTTTGCGTACTTTAAACGGCCGGGATTGTAGCGGCAATCATTTATGTTGCCAATCCATACGAAATGTAAATGTTAGCGGAGTGACATTTCACTCCGCTCAAAAGGAGGGGATTACTGCGCGGCGGGTTGAATGTCGTGAATGCGGATAAAGCCTAACTGATCGGGCGTAAGGCCGTTTAACTGAAGCGGTATATCCACATCACTGGGTGCTAAAACACTGGCCGGGGCGGTGAAGAGCTGATTCTTCACGTTCACCTCCTGGTAATTCTCGGTGGTGCCCTGGATCTGGCCCCACTCGACGGTGCCGCTAAAGGCTGGCAGCGGATCGTTGGACTCACCCTGAATGCGTAATGTTGCGCGAGTACCATCCGCATTTGCCGCCACATTCACCAGCGACATTTTTAACGTGCCAACCTGGCTGTTGAGACGGGCAGGGGTGTTGGCCCCCGGCAGCAAATATACCCCGCTGGTGGATTTTGCATTCAGCGCGTTTTGCTGGGTGATCTTCACGGTCTCTTTGTTCAGTTTGTCCATCGCCGTATTCAGCGTATTCACGCTCTGTTTCATCTGGCGGACTTCGGTTTGCTGTGCACAGGCGCTAAGGGTGAAGAGGCTCCCCACCAGCAGAATTTTCAGGTAACGTCTTGTCATTGCGTTTAATTCCTTGAAATAACGGATCACCGTAATGGTAGCCAGCATCATCCCGACAGACATAGATCCTTTGTCTCAAAAAGCTCTTCCTTTGTTGTCAGGCCAGATCAGGGTAAAATGAAAGTCAGTTAACCAGATAACAGGGATACCGTATGCATTGCCCATTCTGCTCCGCTGTGGATACCAAAGTCATCGATTCTCGTCTTGTGGGCGAAGGGTCTTCCGTACGCCGCCGTCGGCAGTGTCTGGTATGCAACGAGCGTTTTACGACCTTTGAGGTGGCAGAGCTGGTCATGCCGCGCGTGGTAAAAAGTAACGACGTGCGCGAGCCGTTTAACGAAGAGAAACTGCGCAGCGGAATGCTCAAGGCGCTGGAAAAACGCCCCGTCAGCGCGGATGACGTTGAAATGGCGTTAAACCACATTAAATCTTACCTTCGTGGTCTGGGCGAACGTGAAGTGCCCAGCAAGATGATCGGCAATCTGGTGATGGAGCAGTTGAAAAAGCTCGATAAGGTCGCCTATATCCGCTTCGCCTCTGTTTACCGCAGTTTCGAAGATATCAAAGAGTTTGGCGAAGAGATCGCCCGCTTACAGGATTGAGTCCATGCAGGATGAGATGTACATGGCGCGCGCCATGAAGCTGGCGCAGCGCGGCCGATTTACCACCCATCCCAACCCCAATGTCGGGTGCGTCATTGTGAAAGATGGCGAGATCGTGGGCGAAGGTTTCCACTACCGCGCGGGCGAGCCTCATGCCGAGGTGCATGCCCTGCGTATGGCGGGCGAAAAGGCACGCGGGGCTACGGCCTACGTGACGCTTGAGCCGTGCAGCCATCATGGACGTACGCCGCCATGCTGTGAAGCGCTGATTGCGGCGGGAGTGTCGCGTGTTGTCGCTGCGATGCAGGATCCCAATCCGCAGGTGGCCGGACGTGGCCTGTACCGTCTGCAGCAGGAAGGGATCGATGTCAGCCACGGCCTGATGATGCAGGATGCGGAAGCCATCAATAAAGGCTTTCTAAAACGTATGCGTACCGGGTTCCCCTATATTCAGCTTAAGCTGGGGGCCTCACTGGATGGCCGTACGGCGATGGCGAACGGCGAAAGTCAGTGGATCACTTCGCCACAGGCAAGGCGCGATGTGCAACGTCTGCGTGCCCAAAGCCATGCTATCCTCACCAGCAGTGAAACGGTTCTCGCGGACGATCCGGCGATGACCGTGCGCTGGAATGAACTGAATGCCGATACCCAGGCGCTGTATCCGCAGGAAAACCTGCGCCAGCCGCTGCGTATTATCGTTGATAGCCATAACCGCGTGACGCCTGAACACCGCATTGTGCAGCAGCCCGGTGAAACCTGGATTGCCCGTACTAAAGACGATTCACGTGACTGGCCGGAAGGTGTGCGCAGCATTATGGTGCCTGAGCACAATGGACATCTGGATTTAGTGGTGCTGATGATGCTGCTGGGTAAGCAGCAGGTGAACAGCATCTGGGTGGAAGCGGGACCGACGCTGGCAGGCGCACTGCTCCAGGCGGGTCTGGTCGATGAACTGATTGTCTACGTTGCGCCTAAACTGTTGGGTAGCGACGCGCGTGGCCTGTTTGTGCTGCCCGGCCTTGAAAAATTGGCCGATGCACCACAACTCAAATTCAGCGAGATTCGTCCGGTGGGTCCGGATGTTTGCCTCCATTTAACGACAGCGTAATTGCTCCTGAAATAGGGAAGCAGTGCGCAAAGTATTATGATAAAATCCGCCCCCCTGCGGGGCCAAATGAACCCGTAAAGGAAGAGTATGAACATTATTGAAGCTGCTGTAGCTACCCCGGACGCTCGCGTCGCCATCACCATTGCGCGTTTCAACAACTTCATCAACGACAGCCTGCTGGAAGGTGCTATTGACGCCCTGAAACGTATCGGCCAGGTTAAAGATGACAACATTACCGTTGTGTGGGTTCCAGGTGCTTACGAACTGCCACTGGCAGCGGGCGCGTTGGCGAAAACCGGTAAATACGACGCGGTGATTGCGCTGGGTACCGTTATTCGTGGCGGCACTGCGCACTTCGAATACGTTGCGGGCGGTGCAAGCAATGGTCTGGCGCACGTTGCACAGGATGCTGAAATTCCTGTCGCGTTTGGCGTACTGACCACTGAAAGTATTGAACAAGCCATCGAACGCGCTGGTACCAAAGCCGGTAACAAAGGTGCAGAAGCTGCACTGACCGCGCTTGAAATGATCAATGTATTGAAAGCCATCAAGGCCTGATTTTTTTGTAAGGGGAATTCCGTGAAACCTGCTGCTCGTCGCCGCGCCCGTGAATGTGCCGTTCAGGCACTTTACTCCTGGCAGTTGTCCCAGAACGACATCGCTGATGTTGAATACCAGTTCCTGTCAGAACAGGACGTGAAAGACGTTGACGTTCTGTACTTCCGTGAACTGCTGTCGGGAGTGGCGACTAATAGCGCGTATCTCGATGGTCTGATGAAACCCTACCTGTCCCGTCTGCTCGAAGAGCTGGGTCAGGTTGAAAAAGCAGTGTTGCGCATTGCGCTGTTTGAGCTGTCTAAACGTGATGATGTGCCGTATAAAGTGGCCATCAACGAAGCGATCGAACTGGCGAAAACCTTCGGCGCTGAAGACAGCCACAAGTTTGTAAACGGCGTTCTTGATAAAGCAGCACCTGCGATCCGTCCCCACAAAAAGTGATCCGCAAACCGGAGTTCTGCATTGCCTGACGGGCAGTGCGGCTCCGGTTTTTTCTTTTATTTGCTGAGGCATAACGTATGGCATGCGGCGAATTCTCCCTGATTGCCCGTTATTTCGACCGTGTCAGAACCTCTCGTCTTGATGTTGAAACCGGCATTGGCGATGACTGTGCACTTCTCAATATTCCCGAAAAACAGACGCTGGCAATCAGCACCGACACCTTAGTGTGCGGGCGCCATTTTTTACCGGATATCGATCCTGCCGATCTGGCATATAAAGCGCTGGCGGTCAACGTGAGCGATTTGGCCGCGATGGGCGCCGATCCGGCGTGGTTAACGCTGGCCCTGACGCTGCCAGAGGTTGATGAACCCTGGCTTGAAGCCTTTAGTGACGCCCTGTTTGAGCAGCTTAACTACTACGACATGCAGTTGATTGGCGGCGATACCACGGCGGGGCCGCTATCGATGACGCTCGCGATCCACGGCTATGTGCCGGCTGGACGCGCGCTGAAACGCTCGGGGGCGAAACCTGGCGACTGGATCTACGTCACCGGCACGCCGGGTGACAGCGCGGCGGGGCTGGCGATCCTCCAGGATCGCTTAACCGTGAGCGATACGGATGACGCGGCGTACCTGGTCAAGCGCCATCTGCGGCCCACGCCGCGTATTCTTCACGGCCAGGCGCTACGCGAACGGGCAAGCTCGGCTATCGATCTCTCGGACGGGTTAATCTCAGACCTCGGTCATATACTGAAGGCCAGCGGTGTCGGCGCGCGCGTTGATCTGGATCTGTTCCCGCTATCAGAACAGCTGCTTCGACATGTCGAGCCTGAGCAGGCTCTGCGCTGGGGGCTCTCCGGTGGCGAAGATTATGAGCTGTGCTTTACCGTGCCTGAGCTCAACCGTGGGACGCTGGACGTGGCGTTAGCCCATCTTGGCGCGAAGTTTACCTGCATCGGGCAGATCATGCCGGAGAGCGAAGGGCTGAAGTTTGTGAAAGACGGTGCGCCTGTGACGCTGGACTGGAAAGGGTACGATCACTTCGGGTGATGTTGTGCGATCTGTACTGCCGGGTGGCGGCTTCGCCTTACCCGGCCTGTATTAGAGGGTTAGGGAGAGGGATTACTTAAACCCCACCACCGGATGCTGCTGATACGGTGTCTCCAGTTCGGCAACCTGCTCCGGCGTCAGCGTGATATCCACCGCATTCAGCAGTTCATCAAGCTGTTCTTCCCGCGAAGTGCCAATAATCGGTGCCGCGACGCCGCGTTTACCCAGCAGCCATGCCAGCGCGACCTGGGCGCGGGTTGCTCCGGTATCGTCGGCGATCCCGGCTAAACGCTCGGCAATTAACGCATCGCTGGCTTCTGTACTGGAATAAAGGTTTTTTCCCACTTCATCCGATACCAGGCGGGCCGTGGTTTCCCCCCACGGACGGGTCAGGCGACCGCGTGCCAGTGGGCTCCATGGGATCACCGCCACGCCTTCCTGATCGCACAGCGGTAGCATCTCGCGTTCTTCTTCGCGATAGATCAGGTTGTAGTGATCCTGCATGGTGACGAAGCGCGCCCAGCCATGTTGCGCCTGCAGGGCCAGCGCTTCGGCGAACTGCGACGCGTGCATAGACGATGCGCCGATGTAGCGCGCCTTACCGGCTTTCACCACATCGTTGAGCGCTTCAAGCGTCTCTTCAATGGGAGTGTTGTAATCCCAGCGGTGAATTTGCAGCAGGTCGACATAGTCCATGTTCAGGCGTCGAAGGCTGTCATCAATGGAACGCAGGATCTGGGCGCGAGAAAGGCCCTCAGCCAGATCGCCCACCGGGTAATAGACCTTGGTGGCGACGACGATTTCATCACGTCGCGCAAAATCGCGCAGGGCACGGCCAACGATCTCTTCACTGCTGCCGTCGGAGTAGCTGTTGGCGGTGTCAAAGAAGTTAATGCCACCTTCGATGGCGCGTTTGATGATGGGGCGGCTGCTCTCTTCCGGCAGCGTCCAGGCGTGATTACCCCGGTCAGGCTCGCCAAAGGTCATACATCCCAGGCAAAGTCGGGAAACGTTAAGATCCGTTTTTCCTAATGTCGTGTATTGCATGGTTCCACTCCTGCTTTTTAAACAATACGTTTAAGCATAGCAGGAGCGGAAAAGGGGAGGGATCAGGCAAGCCAGCTACGAATTTTGGCTTCAATACCAGCGGCGTCCAGGCCAATTGCCGCGCGGGCTTCGTCCTGAGTACCTTGCGGAATGAAGTGATCCGGCAGACCGAGGTTCAGTACCGGAACGGCTTTACGGTTCGCCATCAGCACCTCGTTCACGCCGCTGCCCGCGCCGCCCATGATGGCGTTTTCTTCCAGCGTCACCAGCACGTCATGGGTTTCTGCCATGTTCAGGATCAGGGATTCATCGAGCGGTTTCACAAAGCGCATATCCACCAGAGTGGCATTCAGCGACTCAGCGACCTTAGCGGCTTCTGGCATCAGGGTACCGAAGTTCAGAATTGCCACTTTCTCACCGCGACGCTTCACCAGACCTTTACCTATCGCCAGCTTCTCCAGCGGTTGCAGCTCAACGCCCACCGCATTTCCGCGTGGATAGCGAACCGCGCTTGGGCCATCCTGATAGTGGTAACCGGTAAACAGCATCTGACGACACTCGTTTTCGTCGCTTGGCGTCATGATGACCATATCCGGGATGCAGCGCAGGAACGAAAGATCGAATGCGCCCTGGTGCGTCTGGCCGTCAGCACCCACGATGCCTGCGCGGTCGATAGCAAACAGCACCGGCAGCTTCTGGATGGCAACGTCATGGATCACCTGATCGTAGGCGCGTTGCAGGAAGGTGGAGTAGATCGCCACCACCGGTTTGTATCCACCAATCGCCAGACCCGCCGCGAAGGTGACTGCGTGCTGCTCGGCAATCGCCACGTCAAAATACTGGTCAGGGTATTTTTTGGAGAACTCGACCATGCCGGAACCTTCACGCATGGCCGGGGTGATCGCCATCAGCTTGTTGTCTTTCGCCGCGGTTTCACATAACCAGTCGCCGAAGATTTTGGAATAGCTCGGCATGCCGCCGCTGCTTTTTGGCAGACAACCGCTGGTCGGATCGAATTTAGGTACCGCGTGGAAAGTGATTGGATCTTTTTCCGCCGGTTCGTAACCACGGCCTTTTTTCGTCATGATGTGCAGGAACTGCGGGCCTTTCAGGTCGCGCATGTTCTTGAGCGTGGTGACCAGCCCCAGCACGTCGTGACCATCAACCGGGCCAATGTAGTTAAAGCCCAGCTCTTCAAACAGCGTGCCTGGCACGACCATACCCTTGATGTGTTCTTCGGTGCGCTTGAGCAGCTCTTTGATTGGCGGTACGCCGGAGAACACTTTCTTGCCGCCTTCGCGCAGCGAGGAGTAGAGCTTGCCGGAGAGCAGTTGTGCCAGATGGTTATTCAGCGCGCCGACGTTCTCGGAAATCGACATTTCGTTATCGTTCAGGATAACCAGCATATCCGGCTTGATATCGCCCGCGTGGTTCATGGCCTCAAAGGCCATCCCGGCGGTGATAGCGCCGTCGCCAATCACGCAGACGGTGCGGCGCTGCTTGTTCTCTTTTTCGGCGGCCACGGCAATACCGATACCCGCAGAGATGGAGGTGGAGGAGTGGCCGACGCTTAAGACGTCATACTCGCTCTCACCGCGCCACGGGAACGGATGCAGGCCGCCTTTCTGGCGGATGGTGCCAATTTGATCGCGACGACCCGTCAGAATTTTGTGTGGATAGGCCTGGTGGCCCACGTCCCAGATGAGCTGATCGAACGGGGTGTTGTAGACGTAGTGCAGCGCAACGGTCAGCTCGACCGTGCCAAGCCCGGAGGCGAAATGTCCGCTGGAACGGCTTACGCTGTCGAGCAGATAGCGACGCAGTTCGTCGCACAGCTTCGGCAGGTTCTCTTTCGGCAACAGACGCAACTCCTGGGTGGAGTCAACTAACGCCAGTGTCGGGTATTTGGCAATATCAAAACTCATCAAAGGCTCATCGAGATAGTGTGTTTATTTATCACGCTGGATTATATAGTCCGCTAGCGCTTCCAGTGCCGAGGTATCGAGAGACTGCGCGGCCAGTTCATTCAGCGACTGGCGGGCTTCCTCTATCAGATCCCGGGCTTTACGCTGGGCTTGCTCGAGACCCAGCAGGGCGGGGTAGGTACTTTTGCCAAGCTGCTGATCCGCACCCTGACGTTTACCCAATGTTGCAGTATCGCCCACCACATCCAGAATGTCATCCTGAACCTGGAACGCCAGACCGATACTTTCTGCGTATCTGTCCAGAATCGGCAGGGCTTTGCGCCCCTGTTCACCCGCGCTCAGTGCGCCCAGGCGAACGGCGGCACGAATGAGTGCGCCCGTTTTATGCCGGTGAATACGCTCCAGCTGTTCCAGATTAACCTGACGTCCTTCTGCCTCCAGATCCAGCGCTTGCCCGCCGCACATTCCGGCAACGCCGCTAGCCATCGCCAGTTCGGAAACCATGGCCAGACGGTCGCGATCGGTCACTTCGGCCATCGGCGCATCGCTCAGAATGGAGAATGCCAGCGTCTGCAGGGCATCCCCCGCCAGGATGGCATTCGCTTCGCCAAACTTAATATGGCAGGTTGGCTGACCGCGACGCAGATCGTCATCATCCATCGCCGGTAAATCATCGTGGATCAGCGAGTAGGCATGGATGCACTCAACGGCGGCAGCCGGGGCGTCCAGCGTGGTATCGCTGATACCAAACATATTGCCTGTGGCGTAGACGAGGAACGGGCGCAGGCGCTTTCCACCCAAGAGTGCGCCATAGTGCATGGCCTCAACCAGTGGAGTGTTCTGAAAAGGTTGTGGCGCAATAAAACGGCGCAGGGCGTCGTTGGCGCGGATGACTCGCGCCTGAAGCTCGTTAGCAAAATCCATTTACTCGGCGTCCGGTGTGAAAGGCGTTGTCTTAGCGTCTTCGCTATCGGAAAGCAGGATCTGCACACGCTGCTCGGCCTGCTGCAGTTTAACCTGCCCCTGGCGCGCCAGCTGCACGCCACGCTCGAATTCGTTGAGCGCCTCTTCCAGCGGTAAATCACCGCTCTCAAGGCGGGTGACGATCTGCTCCAGTTCACTCAGCGCAGTTTCAAAACTGGCCGGTGCGTCGTTCTTCTTCGGCATAGTGAATTGACTCTTATATTCTCAGCCCCGACATGGTAACGGACTCGGGGTAATTATCAAATAACGCGCAATGTGCACAGGAACGGCGCGATGGTGGTATACTTGCGCGCCTGGATGCAGCCACGGGTGTGGGCTGTAATATTATTTTCCATTACAAGCCTTAATACGCTTGCCTAAGAAACATTGCCGCCATGAAGTTTATCATTAAATTGTTCCCTGAAATCACCATCAAAAGCCAATCTGTGCGTTTGCGCTTTATTAAAATTCTCACCGGGAACATTCGTAACGTTTTAAAGCACTACGACGAAACGCTCGCCGTGGTGCGCCACTGGGATCACGTTGAAGTTCGCGCGAAAGATGAAAACAAACGTCAGGACATTCGCGACGCGCTGACCCGTATTCCGGGTATTCACCATATTCTGGAAGTGGAAGATGTTCCGTTCACTTCCCTGCATGACATCTTCGAAAAAGCGCTGGTACAGTATCGCGACCAGATCGAAGGCAAAACCTTCTGCGTGCGCGTGAAGCGTCGCGGCAAGCACGAATTCAGCTCTATCGAGGTGGAACGTTACGTTGGTGGCGGTCTGAACCAGCATGTTGAAACGGCGCGCGTGCGTCTGACCAACCCGGATGTCACCGTGAACCTGGAGATCGAAAACGATCGCCTGCTGCTGGTGAAAGGGCGTTACGAATGTATCGGCGGTTTCCCAATCGGTACCCAGGAAGATGTGCTGTCCCTGATTTCCGGTGGTTTCGACTCTGGCGTCTCCAGCTACATGCTGATGCGTCGCGGCTGCCGTGTGCATTACTGCTTCTTTAATCTGGGCGGCGCGGCGCATGAAATCGGCGTGCGTCAGGTGGCACACTATCTGTGGAATCGCTTTGGCAGCTCGCACCGCGTGCGCTTTGTGGCGATCAACTTCGAGCCAGTGGTTGGCGAAATCCTGGAGAAAGTGGACGACGGTCAGATGGGCGTGGTCCTCAAGCGTATGATGGTGCGTGCGGCCTCTAAAGTAGCGGAACGCTACGGCGTGCAGGCGCTGGTCACCGGTGAAGCGCTGGGGCAGGTTTCCAGCCAGACGCTGACCAACCTGCGTCTCATCGACAATGTTTCTGATACCTTGATCCTGCGTCCGCTGATCTCCCATGATAAAGAGCACATCATCGATCTGGCGCGCGAAATTGGCACTGAAGATTTTGCCCGTACCATGCCAGAGTACTGCGGCGTGATCTCGAAGAGCCCGACGGTCAAAGCGGTGAAGGCGAAGATCGAAGCGGAAGAAGAGCACTTCGATTTCAGCATTCTGGATAAAGTGGTGGAAGAAGCGTCCAACATCGACATCCGTGAGATTGCCCAGCAGACCGAGCAGGAAGTGGTTGAAGTTGAAACCGTGAGCGGTTTCGGTGCCAACGACGCGATTCTGGATATCCGCTCCGTTGATGAGCAGGACGACAAGCCGCTGCAGGTGGAAGGGGTGGAAGTGGTTTCTCTGCCGTTCTATAAGCTGAGCACCAAATTTGGCGACCTCGACCAGAGCAAAACATACCTGCTGTGGTGTGAACGTGGAGTGATGAGTCGCCTGCAGGCGCTGTACCTGCGTGAGCAGGGCTTTGCGAATGTGAAGGTGTATCGTCCGTAGTTCATTTTCAGGGAGTGCGGCCTGATGCCCTCACCCCGACCCTCTCCCACGGGTAGAGGGTGCAAACATTAAAAACGGCAACCTCAGGTTGCCGTTTTGCTTTTACTCGTAGTAGTTATAAATCCCCGCCGCCATCACCAGCGTTGAGGCGACGTCGTAGGCTTTCTCACGCCCGACCAGCAGGTCAACAATCTTTAAGCCAAAGTCTATCGCGGTTCCTGGCCCCTGGCTGGTGAGCAGGTTGACGCGCGGATCCCAGACGACGCGTTTATCCACCCACTGCTCTTCCGGTATAGTCTCTTTCAGCCCCGGGAAACCGGTCATGTTACCAATGGGGAAGATATTATGTGGAACCAGTACCGTCCCGGCGGCGGCACAAATGGCGGCAACGATACGTCCCGACAGATGAAACTGTCTGACGGTTTCGACTAACAAAGGGCTGTCGCGAAAACACTCCGCACCTTTCAGGCCTCCGGGCAGCACGATGATGTCGTAATCCCCGTCGGCCACCTGTACCAGTGGGGCATCTGCAAGGAGTTTCACTCCACGGGAACAGGTAATAGCCAGGTTGCCATCGCTGGCGACGCTGGCGGTGGTGACCTTAATGCCGCCACGCACCATGATATCGATGGTGGTGACCGCTTCAGTCTCTTCGCTACCAGGGGCGAGGCAAACCAGTGCCGACGCGCTCATATTCACTCTCCTTACGTTTTACCAGGTCATACAGGCGGGCGTTTTCCGGCACAGCAATGCCGTGTGCCCGGGCGCGTTTTAGCAGATAGCCAGTGATGTAGTCGATTTCGGTGTGGCGAAGCGCCCGAACATCCTGCAGCATGGATGAGATATTTTCTGCCGTACTATCAATAACCTGCTCGACATAATAGCGTAAATCATCCGCCGATGTGTGTAAGCCTTCACGCTCGATTACCGAGGCGACTTCGGCACAGAGGGTGGCAACGTCCTGGGGATGGTTCTTCAGTTCCCCGTTCGGGCAGTTCCACAGTGCGGTCAGCGGATTGATCACACAGTTAACGGCCAGCTTGCGCCACAGCTGTGGGCGGATGTTGTCATGCCAGGCCACATCTGGCAGTACGTTCTGCAGCGTGTCTGCCAGATAACTGTAGTCGCCATCCTGGTCGCGGGCAGGCCCAATATGCGTGACGCCGTTGGCGACATGCACAATGATATTGCCATCGCGGCGCGCAGCGTGCGTGGTGGTGGCCATCAGCAGCGGCTGGGCAATGCTTTTCAACTCATCAATCGTCCCCATACCGTTATGCAGCAGTAAAATGGGCGATGTTGGGGGGAGTTGGGCTGCCAGCGCTTTTACCGCATCTGAAACTTGCCACGCTTTGAGCGTGACCAACAGCAGGTCGCTTTGCGCCAGGAAATCAGGATCGTTCGCGGTGAGGGATTCGTTAAAGATACTACCGTCTTCACCAATCAGGTTTACACTGCAATAGGGCTGAGGTACGCGCAGCCAGCCCTGAACCTCGTGTCCGTGCTTGCATAGCGCGGCCAGCCATAGCTGACCAAGGGCTCCGCATCCGAGCACTGTGATTTTCATTGTTCCTCCTCACCTGCAACTGCACCAGGTGTTACGGCCTAAGTATAGCGCCGTCAGCTAAGCTTCTGTTGAGTTATGCCTCGTAGCGGGTATTATGCAACGCAACAAAAATGAAGGGAGAAGAAAAGATGCCATCTTTCGATATTGTTTCCGAAGTTGATATCCAGGAAGTTCGCAACGGCGTAGAAAACGCAACCCGCGAAGTTGAGTCACGTTTCGATTTTCGTGGCGTTGAAGCCTCGTTTGAGCTGAACGATGCCAATAAGACCATCAAGGTGCTGAGCGAATCTGATTTCCAGGTTAATCAGCTGCTCGATATTCTGCGCGCCAAGCTGTTAAAACGCGGCATTGAAGGGACCTCGCTGGACGTACCGGAAGAGTTCGTGCACAGCGGTAAAACCTGGTTTGTTGAAGCCAAACTGAAGCAGGGCATTGAGAGCGCGGTTCAGAAGAAAATCGTTAAGCTCATCAAAGACAGCAAGCTGAAGGTTCAGGCGCAGATCCAGGGCGAAGAAATTCGTGTAACCGGTAAATCCCGTGATGACCTGCAGTCCGTCATGGCGCTGGTGCGCGGCGGCGATCTGGGGCAACCGTTCCAGTTCAAAAACTTCCGCGATTAAAACGAAAAAGCCCGGCCAGACCGGGCTTTTTTTCAGGCTTTCAGGGCCTGTTCGACTTCAAAGCGGTTTGTTACTTTACTGTCTATTTTGACATACGCGCTGCGCTCTTCTGCCGCGATCAGCACTTCACTCACGCCCTCTGTCGATGCAAGACGCTGTTTCAGCGCATCATCGATCTCAACGTCGTCCGGAATTTCTACCCGCAGACTACTGACGTAGCGCGGCTCTTTCATGGTACCGGCGACCAGCAGCCAGACCGTCGCCAGCAGTGCGCCCGCGAGGAAGACGGTTTGTGAATCAAACAGGCCGTCTACCCAGCCACCGAGTGCGCCGCCAATCGCCACGCCGATAAACTGGCTGGTGGAGTAGATACCCATCGCCGTGCCTTTATAACCGGCAGGGGATTCCTTACTGATCAGCGACGGCAGCAGGGCTTCCATCAGGTTAAACGCCAGGAAGAAGATCTGCACACCGGCAACCAGCTCCCAGAAGTGCGGACCGGCGCCCCAGAGTACGATCTCGGCAATCAGCAATACCGCCACGCAGCCGATAAAGACGCGCTTCATCTTGCGCTTCACTTCGGCATAGATAATAAACGGTACCACCGAGACGAACGAAATCACCATCGTCACCAGATAGATTTTCCAGTGCTCTGCCGCCGGGAAACCTGCGGCAGCCAGTTGGCCGGGCAGGGCGACAAAGGTCGACATCAGCAGAATGTGCAGACACATAATGCCGAAGTTCAGCTTCAGCAGGCGCGGCTCAACCAGCACTTTGCTAAAGCAGCCTTTTACCATCCCGGATTCACGGTTCAGGACGTGGTTTTTGCTGTCCGGTACCACCCACAGCGTTAAGGCAATACCGAGGGTCGCCAGCACGGCAATCATCCAGAACAGGGCGTGCAGGCCAAGCGTATGGGTAATAATCGGGCCGAGCACCATCGCAATCGCAAACGTGACGCCAAAGCTCACGCCGATAAATGCCATCGCTTTGGTACGGTTTTGTTCGCGGGTTAAATCCGACAGTAGCGCCATCACGGCGGCGGCAATTGCGCCGGAACCCTGCAGGGCGCGGCCAAGAATAATGCCCCAGATGGAGTGGGAGAGGGCAGCGATGACGCTACCCAGCACGAAAACCAACAGACCACCAACAATCAGGGGTTTGCGGCCTACACGGTCAGAGAGCAGACCAAACGGGATCTGGAATACCGCCTGAGCCAGACCATAAATACCAATCGCCAGGCCAATCAATGCTTCGCTGGCGCCCTGTAATGCCATGCCGTACGTGGTCAGAACAGGCAGGACCATAAACATGCCGAGCATCCGTAGCGAGAAAACAGTCCCTAAACCCCAGGTCGCGCGTAGCTCGCCCGGTGTCATTTTATAATCGTTCATTGCCACCTCAATTCAAAAGCAGGCATTAGTTTAGGCGGGGTGTTAATTGCGGTAAACAGGTGTTTGTTTAAGAGATATTACCATCGTGCAAAACAGCGTCGGGCAAAAAAAAAGCCAGGTGATTAACCTGGCTTTTTCAATTCTGCACACTTACCAGACGTAAGTCAGCAGGTTGTGTGAATCCGGCACCATAAAGTCCACGGACATCATCACCGACAACGAGGTGATGGCGACAATCGAGAACACAAACAGTTTGCGCGCCCAGACTTTGTCATCTTCCACTTTGTAACCGCGCAGGGCCATACCAAGCCACCAGACGCTCACCGCGGCGGCCACGACCAGATATTTATACCCGGCGTACCCCCCCAGCGAGAGCATCAGCGTTGCCACGGCAAAGGCGATGATGTACAGCGTGATGTGGTTCTTGGCAACGGAAATGCCCTTCACGACCGGCAGAACCGGAATGTTCGCTGCCTGATAATCCTTAAAGCGGAAAATCGCGATGGCATAGGAGTGCGGCATCTGCCACAGGCTAAAGATAGCCAGCAGGATCAGCGCACCGCTGTCGAACTCGTTCGTGACCGCGCAGTAGCCAATCACCGGCGGCGCAGCGCCGGAGAGAGAACCAATCAGCGTGCCGTAGACGGAGTGACGTTTCATATACAGGCTGTAAACGCCCACATAGACCACGAACCCCATCACCCCCAGCCAGCAGGCCAGTGGGTTAGCACCAAACCACAGCAGCATAAAGCCAGCAATACCCAGCAAGGTGGCGTACACCAGCGAGACGGAAGGGGCGATCAGGCCTTTCACCAGCACCCGATTTTTGGTCCTTTCCATCTTCTTGTCGATATCCATGTCGATGTAGTTGTTAAATACACAACCGGACGCAACAACCAGCGACACACCGACCAGCGTGTAGATAAAGAGGGTGTAATCAATGCTGCCTTTAGAGGCCAGCAGGAACCCTCCGATCACGGAGATCAGGTTGCCAAAGATGATGCCTGGTTTCGTTACTTGCAGGTATTGCTTAAACATACTCGCCGCTCTTAGTGAACCATCATGTTGTAGTTAAGGTTCCACATAATCCAGATGGAACCGACTACCAGGATAGCGATGATAATCACGGTAAAGATGAATGCCGTCATGTTCCAGCCTTCATCGGACTTGGTGTTCATGTGCAGGAAGCAAACCAGATGCACCAGAATCTGAATCACCGCGGTCACCAGGATTGCACCCAGAATAACCGGCTTAGACGCAGAACCGCTCATCACCATCCAGAACGGGATCACTGTCAGGATGATCGACAGGATAAAACCTGTCATGTAGGTTTTTACGCTACCGTGGGAAGCGCCATGATCGTTTGAATGACTCATTACATCGCCCCCATCAGATACACTACAGAGAACACACAGATCCATACCACGTCCAGGAAGTGCCAGAACAGGCTCAGGCACAGGATACGGGTACGGTTAGTACTGGTCAGGCCGCGACGGGAAATCTGGAACATCAGTACCGCCATCCAGATCAGACCCGAGGTCACGTGCAGACCGTGGGTACCGACCAGCGCGAAGAACGCGGACAGGAAGCCACTGCGATCTGGCCCGAAGCCTTCCATAATCAGGTGATGGAATTCATAGATTTCCATCCCGATAAATCCAGCACCAAACAACCAGGTCAACGCCAGCCAGGAGACAACCTGGCTCTTGTTGTTTTTGTACATGGCGATAGCCGCCATGCCGTAGGTAATGGAGCTGAATAACAGCAGTGCGGTTTCAACCAGAACGAACGGCAGTTCAAAAATGTCCTTGCCGGTCGGGCCGCCCGCTGTGCCGTTCACCAGAACGGCATAGGTCGCGAACAGACAGCAGAACAGAATGCAGTCGCTCATCAGGTAGATCCAGAAACCGAAGACTTTGGTCGGTCCTGTATCGTGGTGCGCATGTTCATGCGCGTGGGCAGTCGAGTGCGCCAGAGTATCAGTTGCCATTTTTCAGCCCCGCTTTAGAAATCTCGTCGAAATGCTGATTTTCCAGCTTTTCAACTTCACGGACTGGTACGTAGTAGTCCACGTCCTCGTCAAAGCTCTTCACAATCCAGCTGATTACGATGCCAGCAAAGCCAACAATCGCCATCCACCAGATGTGCCAGATCATTGCGAAACCAAATACCGTTGCGAAAGCGGCAATCACAATGCCCGCGCCGCTGTTTTTCGGCATGTGGATCTCTTCGTAATGAGCAGGTTGCTTGTACGCTTCACCTTTTTCTTTCATTTCCCAGAATGCGTCGCGTTCATGGACCTGCGGCACAACGGCAAAGTTATAGAACGGAGGTGGAGAAGAGGTCGCCCACTCCAGCGTACGGCCACCCCATGGGTCACCGGTCAGATCACGGTTCTGGTCGCGGTCGCGAATAGACACGTAGAACTGAATCAGCTGAGACGCGATACCACAAGCAATCAGCACCGCACCGCCCGCTGCAACCATCAGCATTGGGTGGAACTGTGGATCAATCTGCTGGCTCAGACGACGGGTCATACCCATGAAGCCCAGCACGTACAGCGGCATAAACGCCACGAAGAAGCCGATGATCCAGAACCAGAACGCGCGTTTACCCCATTTTTCGTTCAGCGTGAAGCCGAACGCTTTTGGCCACCAGTAGGTTACGCCGGCGAAGCAGCCGAAGACCACGCCACCGATGATAACGTTATGGAAGTGCGCAATCAGGAACAGACTGTTGTGCAGAACGAAGTCAGCACCCGGTACCGCCAGCAGTACGCCGGTCATCCCACCTACGGAGAAGGTCACGATGAAGCCGATGGTCCACAGCATTGCTGAGTGGAACACGATACGGCCCTGGTACATGGTGAACAGCCAGTTGAAGATCTTAACCCCGGTAGGGATGGCGATAATCATGGTGGTAATACCGAAGAAGGCGTTTACGTTCGCGCCCGCACCCATGGTGAAGAAGTGGTGCAGCCAAACGATGAACGACAGAACGGTAATACACACGGTTGCCCACACCAGAGAGGTGTAACCAAACAGACGTTTACGCGAGAAGGTTGCTGCGATTTCGGAGAATACACCGAACACCGGCAGAACCAGGATGTACACTTCCGGGTGACCCCACGCCCAAATCAGGTTGATGTACATCATCATGTTGCCACCCATATCGTTGGTAAAGAAATGGGTGCCCAGGTAGCGGTCCAGGGTCAGCAGCGCGATGGTGACAGTCAGAATTGGGAAGGACGCAATAATCAGGATGTTGGCGCACAGAGATGCCCAGGTAAATACCGGCATCTTGAACATGGTCATGCCAGGGGCACGCATCTTGATAATGGTCACGAAGAAGTTAATACCGGTCAGGGTTGTACCAACACCGGAGAGCTGAAGCGCCCAAATCCAGTAGTCGACACCTACGCCCGGACTGTATTCAATTCCTGACAACGGCGGGTAAGCCAGCCAGCCGGTCTGTGCGAATTCGCCCACACCCAGTGACAGGTTAACCAGGATAACGCCGACAACCGTGAACCAGAAGCTCAGGTTGTTCAGGAACGGGAACGCAACGTCGCGCGCGCCGATTTGCAGCGGAACGACCACGTTCATCAGACCGATAACCAGCGGCATCGCCACGAAGAAGATCATGATAACGCCGTGGGCGGTAAAGATCTGGTCGTAGTGATGCGGCGGCAGGAAGCCGGCTTCACCCGCAGACGCGAGTGCCTGCTGGCTACGCATCATGATCGCATCCGCAAAGCCACGAATTAACATGACGATACCGACGATGCAGTACATGATACCGAGTTTTTTGTGGTCAACCGAAGTCAGCCACTCGTTCCACAGGTAGCTCCACTTACCGAAGTAAGTGATCAAGGCCAGTAAGGCCGCGCCACCGATGATAATGGCAGCCACCGTAACCATGATAATCGGTTCATGGTAGGGCACTGCATCCAGTGTCAATTTTCCGAACATTTTCTTCCTCGGCCCCTTAGTGAGCGGTTTCCGCGTGGCTCATGTCCATGCCTTCCATACCTTCGTGCGCGCTGTGCTCGCCTTCAGGCTGGGTCATGTCCATGCTCTTGCCGTGATCCATAAATTTGCCAATAACGTCTTTGAACAAATCAGGTTTCACGTTAGAGAAGTACTCCACCTTGTTGTATTCGCTAGGTGCAGCCACTTTTTCGAACGCCGCCATGTCAGACATGGTGTTTGGAGACTGCTTCGCTTTTGCAACCCACTGGTCGAAAGCGGCACGGTCCGGCGTCGCAATAGCTTTGAACTTCATACCTGAGAAGCCCGGGCCGCTATAGCTGGCGGAGATACCATCATAGGTGCCTGCTTCATTCGCGATCAGGTGCAGGTTGGTCTGCATACCGGCCATCGCGTAAATCTGGCTACCCAGACGTGGGATGAAGAAGGAGTTCATTACGGAGTTGGAGGTCACTTTGAACTGAACCGGAGTGTTCGCCGGGAAGGCGATTTCATTCACGGTAGCAATGCCCTGCTCTGGATAGATGAAGAACCATTTCCAGTCCATGGAGACCACTTCGATGGTAATAGGTTTTTCATCGTGAACCAGCGGTTTGCTTGGCTCAAGTGCGTGAGTGGTTTTCCAGGTCAGTACAGCGAGGAACAGGATGATCAGAATAGGAACCGTCCAGACCACAGCTTCCACTTTATTGGAGTGTGACCAGTTAGGGCTATACTTCGCATCTTTATTGCTCGCACGATACTTCCAGGCGAAACCAACAGCCATCAAAATGGCTGGAATAACCACAATCAACATCAGGCCAAATGCCGTCAGTATCAGTGAACGTTGTTCCAGTCCAATCTGTCCTTTGGGGTCTAGTAGTGCAGAATCACAGCCACTGAGTAATACAGTGCCTGCAAATAATGACAACCATCCCAAACTTTTATTGTATTTCCTGAGTCTCATTTAACGACCTCAATTCCACGGGAGTCTGGTGGCGTTTAAAGTGTGGGGGCATTTTACGGGAAGGTTACATTACTGTAAACATCATTAGGCCTGTGTCAGGAAGGTGTTACCGGGTTCTGCCGCACGTGTCACAAGTGTTGCAAATTATGTCGGTTTTTATGACCGAAGCCGCATGGTATGGGCTTTATAACGAAAGGACCCCCAAGCATACCCTAAAAGGGGCAATTGGTATAACCATTGTTAAAAATAAACAAAAAATTAACAATTAATTATCAATAAAAAGACAACTAAAAAACGAAAATTCAATCTTTCTCATGCTGAATCGTTTAATGAAAAATAGCCAGATGGAAACGGCTCCAATAATTTCCAAATCCTATCCCGCACAAAACAACAAATATTTTTTTTAGCGTCTGTCGGTTATTTCACCGTTATAATTTCGGTTAGTGATTACAACGGGAAATAACCTTTCGTTTTTATCTTCAGGACATCTGCGTTTTACGCAACGCCAGAAAATCGAGCAGCCCGCCGAGGAGGATCCCGGCGACCGCCAGCAGGGCGCCGACATCCAGGAGAAGGGCTTCGAGAGGAAGAGTCAGGGCGGTACTGGCATTGATAATGAGCACTACGAGCCATAACCCCAGCGCCAGACATCCCACCATTAACAGGCGTAGCGCAAAGCGGTAGGCGCGCTGATATTCCGTTCGCGGCATAAAGTGTTCTGTCCTCTGGGTATATTCCAGCGTCTGGCGGCAGACCAGCAACAATAAAATGCCGGGTACGGCCGCCACCACGGAGAAGAGATAAAACGTCGGCCAACCGTGCGCCTCAACAAACCAGCCCGCAATCGGCCCAACATACACCCGACCCACGGCAGAAAGCGCCGACAGCAGAGCGAACTGCGTTGCCGAAAACGATTTGTTGCAGAGCGTCATCAGCAGGGCGACAAACGCCGCAGTACCCATTCCGCCACAGAGGTTTTCAAAGAACACCGCCGCCGCCATGCTGACCATGTGTTTATCGGTAATCGACAACAGCCAGTAACCTGCGTTAGACGCGCCCTGAAGAATGCCGAAGATTAGCAATGCGCGGAACAGCGTCAGGCGCTGCATCAACACGCCGCCGTACAGTGCGCCGACGATGGTGGCAAACAGTCCGAGGGTTTTATTCACTACTCCCACTTCACCGGCATCAAACCCGACACCGCGGATCAGAAACGTGGTGGTCAGACTCATCGCGAAGGCATCACCCAGCTTATAAAGGACGATAAGCAGCAGGATCAGCCAGGCATTGTTACGGCCAAAGAAATCACGCAACGGTTCGGCAACGGCCTGCTCCAGCGAACGGGGAACCGGGATTACGTCGCTCGGCTCGGGGGCGAGCAGGGTGGCAATAATGCACGGGATCAGCAGGGCGGCCATCAGCCAGTACATGCCCTGCCAGCCCAGATAGCGGTCCGCCAGCCATAACGCCAGACCGCCGGATACCAGCATGCCCAGACGATAGCCCAGCACGCTGATGGCCGCACCGGCTCCACGTTCTTCCGCGGGCAACACGTCCGTTTTCCAGGCATCAAACACGATATCCTGTGAAGCGGAACAGAAGGCAATCACCACCGCAAGGGCGGCCATCCAGCGAAGCTGTGTTGACGGCTCCAGAAAGCCCATGCCGGCAATGGCCAGCAGCAGCAGGACCTGCGTCATCACCAGCCAGCCGCGACGACGGCCCAGGAACGGTGGGGTATAGCGATCCATCACCGGCGACCAGAGGAACTTAAAGACATACGCCTGGCCGACGAGCGAGAAGAAGCCAATGGTTTTGAGATCGATATTCTCAACCGTCATCCAGGCCTGCAGTGTGCCGGACGTGAGCGCGAGGGGTAAACCGGAGGCAAAGCCAAGGATCAGCAAAATGGCTGATTTGGGTTGCTGGAAAATGCGTAAGTAATGTCTGGACATGTTCTTAAAAACTGACCCGGCACACAACCGGGTCAGTCAGCAGGATTAACGCGCGTTTTGCTTGATAAAGTCGTGAATGCTCGTGTCCTGCGCCATATCGGCGATGGTATCGGTCAGCACGCTGTTTACGGCGTTAGCGATGTTCTGGTTAGATGCCTGGAATGCCCCTTCTACGGAGTAGCTGGCGCGATAGTTTTTGGTCATCTTATTGCCGTTCTTCGCGGTTGCTATGATGGCAATGTCCGCTTTGGTAGCGATGTTGTAGCGAACGTTACCCTGGGAAACGTCAGCGTACAGGTTGTTAACGATAATCTGCAGATCAACCGCGCCGCTTGGGCCAATCATGTAACCACGGGAGGTCATCTGTTTCTCGAGCACTTCCTGCAGCAGGAAGCGCAGGTCACGGGAAGCGGTCAACGTCACCAGTTGGTTTTCGCGGGTCACTTTCGCCAGGGCCTGATCCTGACGCTGATCGGCACCGTTAATGCTCACGGTCACGCCCATCAGGCTTGGATCCTGCTGAGGCAGTGTGATTTTTGGTGAGACATCAATGGTGGTTGGTGGGGTAGCGCAGCCGGCCAGCATAAAAAGGGCTACCAACGGAAAGAAGAGTTTTTTTAACATTTTCGGGTTCTCAACGAATCGTAAGCATATAGAGAGAAAAATTGCCGCCATCATAACATCGCTAACGGCCAGGGGAAGTGGTCAACGCATGTAAA
Source organism: Enterobacter sp. 22466 (assembly GCF_052044775.1). Taxonomy (NCBI): domain Bacteria; kingdom Pseudomonadati; phylum Pseudomonadota; class Gammaproteobacteria; order Enterobacterales; family Enterobacteriaceae; genus Enterobacter; species Enterobacter sp. 22466. The sequence continues at coordinate 204,467 of NZ_JBQENX010000001.1, forward strand.
TTCATCGCCTTGTCTGAAAACTGACCAGCTCACCCGTTTTCTCAACCTTGGAATGACAAAACGTATGAGTCTCACAGTGAACTTTATTCGTTTGAATGAGAAAATAAGACGAAAGCTAAATATTTGTTGTCTTGTTGTAATGGAACCGGTAAAAGCGGCTAACATTTAAAGGGATGGGTGACATCCTGGCGTTGTCGGAGGAGTAATTTCATGATGATACGTGAGCAGATAGAAGATAAATTAAGGGCAGCGTTCAACCCTGTGTTCCTCGAAGTCGTCGACGAAAGCTATCGTCATAACGTGCCGGCAGGTTCTGAAAGCCACTTCAAAGTGGTTCTGGTTAGCGATCGCTTCACGGGAGAACGTTTCCTGAACCGACATCGCATGATCTACAGCACCTTGACGGATGAACTCTCCACAACCGTACATGCCCTGGCGTTGCATACCTACACCATTAAGGAGTGGGAAGGCTTGCAGGATACGGTATTTGCATCCCCGCCTTGTCGCGGTGCAGGCACCATCGCCTGATAAATCGGATTTGCAACCGCTGGAGTTTTTCCAGTATGTTGCTTACAGATTTCCTCAAAACGGCCTCCGGGCCGTTTTGTTTTGTCTGAGTTTTGAGCGGATGGTGCGATTTTAAGGCTAAAAATAGCCTTAAAGTGTGAAAAAAGCCGCAGCAACATGCCCCAACCGTTCTCGACTCACCTAAGTGATGCCGCTATAATGCCGCGTCTTATTGAATGTCTTCGGGATGATTCTGGCGACAGGGAATGTGAATCTGCACTAAGAGAGCATCCCGGTAAAACAGACAGATTCAGAGTTGACCGAGCACTGTGATTTTTTTGAGGTAACAAGATGCAAGTTTCAGTTGAAACCACTCAAGGCCTTGGCCGCCGTGTAACGATTACTATCGCTGCTGACAGCATCGAAACTGCTGTGAAAAGCGAGCTGGTCAACGTAGCAAAAAAAGTACGTATTGACGGCTTCCGTAAGGGCAAAGTACCAATGAATGTTGTTGCTCAGCGTTATGGCGCTTCCGTGCGTCAGGATGTGCTGGGTGAACTGATGAGCCGCAACTTTATCGATGCGATCATCAAAGAAAAAATCAATCCGGCCGGTGCGCCGAACTACGTGCCAGGCGAATACAAACAGGGCGAAGACTTCACCTACTCTGTAGAGTTCGAAGTGTATCCGGAAGTTGAACTGAAAGGTCTGGAATCTATCGAAGTTGAAAAACCGATTGTTTCCGTAACTGACGAAGATGTCGACGGCATGCTGGATACCCTGCGTAAGCAGCAGGCTAACTGGAAAGAAAAAGAAGGCGCTGTTGACGCTGAAGACCGTGTCACCATCGACTTCACCGGTTCTGTAGACGGCGAAGAGTTCGAAGGCGGCAAAGCGACTGACTTCGTACTGGCTATGGGCCAGGGTCGTATGATCCCAGGCTTCGAAGACGGTATTAAAGGCCACAAAGCGGGCGAAGAGTTCACCATCGACGTGACCTTCCCGGAAGAGTACCACGCTGAAAACCTGAAAGGTAAAGCGGCGAAGTTCGTCATCAACCTGAAGAAAGTTGAAGAGCGCGAGCTGCCAGAACTGACTGAAGAGTTCATCAAGCGTTTCGGCGTGGAAGATGGTTCTGTTGCCGGTCTGCGTACTGAAGTACGTAAAAACATGGAACGCGAGCTGAACGGTGCTGTGCGTAACCGTGTGAAATCTCAGGCGATCGAAGGTCTGGTGAAAGCGAACGAAATCGACGTTCCAGCAGCCCTGATCGACAGCGAAATCGACGTACTGCGCCGTCAGGCTGCTCAGCGTTTCGGTGGCAACCAGCAGCAAGCGATGGAACTGCCACGCGAGCTGTTCGAAGAGCAAGCAAAACGCCGCGTTGTAGTTGGCCTGCTGCTGGGCGAAGTGATTCGTACCCACGAGCTGAAAGCTGACGAAGAGCGTGTGAAAGGCTTGATCGAAGAGATGGCTTCCGCATACGAAGATCCATCAGAAGTTATCGAGTTCTACGGTAAGAACAAAGAGCTGATGGACAACATGCGTAACGTTGCCCTGGAAGAGCAGGCGGTTGAAGCGGTACTGGCGAAAGCGAAAGTGACCGAAAAAGCGACCTCTTTCAACGAACTGATGAACCAGCAGGCGTAATTTCGCCCCGAAGGTTTAAAGTTTGAACAAAAACCCGTTGCCTTCCGGCAACGGGTTTTTTTTATCGCACCAATAGCCCAGGAAGGGTGCTAAAACGCCCTTTCGGTGTTAGCGTAACAACAAAAGGTTGTTATGCTTGAAATAGGGCAATGTAAACCCCATAAGTGTGTAATCAGATGAATGAGACTGGCTGATAATCCGTCCGTAAGGTTACAATCAGTACAGCAGGTGTTTTCAATTTTGATCCAGGAGACGGAAATGTCATACAGTGGCGAACGAGATAACTTTGCACCCCATATGGCTCTGGTGCCAATGGTTATTGAACAGACCTCACGTGGTGAGCGTTCTTTTGATATCTATTCCCGTCTGCTCAAGGAACGCGTTATCTTTCTGACCGGCCAGGTGGAAGACCACATGGCGAACCTGATCGTGGCGCAGATGCTGTTTCTGGAAGCGGAAAACCCGGAAAAAGACATTTACCTGTACATTAACTCCCCAGGCGGCGTGATTACGGCGGGTATGTCCATTTATGACACCATGCAATTCATCAAGCCTGATGTGAGCACTATCTGTATGGGTCAGGCAGCATCTATGGGCGCTTTCCTGTTAACCGCAGGGGCAAAAGGCAAACGTTTCTGCCTGCCGAATTCCCGCGTGATGATTCACCAGCCGCTGGGTGGTTACCAGGGGCAGGCGACGGATATCGAAATCCACGCCCGCGAAATCCTGAAAGTAAAAGCGCGCATGAATGAACTTATGGCGCAGCATACGGGTCAATCTCTTGAGCAGATCGAGCGCGATACCGAGCGCGATCGCTTCCTCTCAGCTCCAGAGGCAGTAGAGTACGGCTTAGTCGACTCCGTTTTGACCCATCGTAATTGATGCCCGCGACGCGAGTGTGCCGCTATACTAAGGTAAAGCGGCACTCTGCTTGAGAGCAGCTTGCGTCTGAGAATGGCATTTGCGTCGTCATGTGCGGCACAAAGAACTTAAAAAGAGGTTTGGACTCATGACAGATAAACGCAAAGATGGTTCGGGCAAACTGCTGTACTGCTCTTTTTGCGGCAAAAGCCAGCATGAAGTGCGTAAACTGATTGCCGGGCCGTCCGTGTATATCTGCGACGAATGTGTTGATTTATGTAATGACATCATTCGCGAAGAGATTAAAGAAGTAGCCCCTCACCGTGAGCGTAGCGCGCTGCCGACACCGCATGAAATTCGTCATCACCTTGACGACTATGTCATCGGTCAGGAGCAGGCGAAGAAAGTGCTGGCGGTGGCGGTGTATAACCACTACAAACGCCTGCGTAACGGTGATACCAGCAATGGCGTGGAACTGGGTAAAAGTAACATTCTGCTGATCGGCCCAACCGGTTCCGGTAAAACGCTGCTGGCTGAAACGCTCGCACGCCTGCTGGATGTGCCGTTCACCATGGCGGATGCCACCACCCTGACCGAAGCCGGTTATGTGGGTGAAGATGTGGAAAACATCATCCAGAAACTGCTGCAGAAGTGCGATTACGACGTACAGAAAGCCCAGCGCGGGATCGTCTATATCGATGAGATCGACAAGATCTCCCGTAAATCAGACAACCCGTCTATCACCCGTGACGTATCAGGTGAAGGTGTACAGCAGGCATTACTGAAGCTGATCGAAGGGACCGTTGCCGCAGTGCCGCCGCAGGGTGGCCGTAAACATCCGCAGCAGGAGTTCCTGCAGGTTGATACCTCCAAGATCCTGTTCATCTGTGGTGGTGCTTTCGCCGGTCTGGATAAAGTTATTTCCCACCGTGTTGAAACCGGCTCCGGCATTGGTTTTGGCGCAACGGTGAAAGCGAAATCAGAGAAAGCGAACGAAGGCGAACTGCTGTCCCAGGTTGAACCAGAAGATCTGATTAAATTTGGTCTGATCCCTGAATTCATTGGTCGTCTGCCGGTTGTCGCCACGCTGAATGAGCTGAGTGAAGAAGCGCTGATCCAGATCCTGAAAGAGCCGAAAAACGCGCTGACCAAGCAGTATCAGGCACTGTTCAATCTGGAAGGCGTAGAGCTGGAATTCCGCGATGAAGCGCTGGATGCGATTGCGAAGAAAGCGATGATCCGTAAAACCGGTGCACGTGGTCTGCGTTCCATCGTTGAAGCGGCGCTGCTTGATACCATGTACGACCTGCCTTCTATGGAAGATGTCGAAAAAGTGGTTATCGACGAATCTGTTATCGGCGGTCAGACCAAGCCACTGCTGATTTACGGTAAACCGGAAGCACAGCAGGCATCTGGCGAATAATTCACCAAATCATACAAGCAGTTAATCAAAAAGGGGGGATTTTATCTCCCCTTTACTTTTTCCGTATTCATGGCGTTGAATGTGTGGGAAACATCCCCATATACTGGATTACATGTTAATGGTTGTGTGAAGCACAGTTACATGACCAGTTTACCTGGCGGACACTAAACTAAGAGAGAGCTCTATGAATCCTGAGCGTTCTGAACGCATTGAAATCCCCGTATTGCCGTTGCGCGATGTGGTGGTTTATCCGCACATGGTCATACCCTTATTTGTAGGGCGGGAAAAATCTATCCGTTGCCTCGAAGCCGCCATGGATCATGATAAAAAAATCATGTTGGTTGCGCAGAAGGAAGCTTCAACGGATGAGCCGGGTGTAAACGATCTTTTCACCGTCGGGACCGTGGCCTCTATTTTGCAGATGCTGAAGCTGCCTGACGGCACCGTTAAGGTGCTGGTAGAAGGTCTGCAGCGTGCGCGTATTACCACCCTGTCTGACAATGGCGAACATTTCTCTGCCAAGGCAGAGTACCTTGACTCGCCTCAGCTTGATGAGCGCGAGCAGGAAGTGCTGGTGCGCACCGCGATTAGCCAGTTTGAAGGCTATATCAAGCTGAACAAGAAAATCCCACCAGAAGTGCTGACGTCGCTGAACAGCATCGACGATCCTGCGCGTCTGGCGGACACCATCGCAGCGCATATGCCGCTGAAGCTGGCTGACAAACAGTCCGTGCTGGAGATGTCCGACGTTAACGAACGTCTGGAATACCTGATGGCGATGATGGAGTCTGAAATCGATCTGCTGCAGGTTGAGAAGCGTATTCGCAACCGCGTGAAAAAGCAGATGGAAAAATCACAGCGTGAGTACTATCTGAATGAGCAAATGAAAGCCATTCAGAAAGAGCTCGGCGAGATGGACGACGCGCCGGACGAAAACGAAGCGCTGAAGCGTAAGATCGACGCGGCAAAAATGCCGAAAGAGGCCAAAGAGAAAGCGGAAGCTGAACTGCAGAAGCTGAAAATGATGTCTCCGATGTCGGCTGAAGCGACAGTGGTGCGTGGCTACATCGAGTGGATGGTTCAGGTGCCGTGGAACGCCCGAAGCAAGGTCAAAAAAGACCTGCGTCAGGCGCAGGAGATCCTGGATACCGACCACTACGGCCTGGAGCGTGTGAAAGACCGCATCCTTGAGTACCTCGCGGTACAAAGCCGTGTAAACAAACTGAAAGGCCCAATCCTCTGTCTGGTTGGACCGCCAGGGGTAGGTAAAACCTCTCTGGGTCAGTCGATTGCGAAAGCGACCGGACGTAAATATATCCGTATGGCGCTGGGTGGCGTACGCGACGAAGCGGAAATCCGCGGTCACCGTCGTACCTATATCGGTTCTATGCCGGGTAAATTGATCCAGAAGATGGCGAAAGTGGGGGTTAAAAACCCATTGTTCCTGCTCGATGAGATCGACAAAATGTCGTCGGACATGCGTGGCGATCCGGCCTCGGCTTTGCTGGAAGTGCTTGATCCAGAACAGAACGTGGCGTTCAGCGATCACTATCTGGAAGTGGACTACGATCTGAGCGATGTGATGTTCGTGGCGACCTCCAACTCCATGAACATTCCGGCTCCGCTGCTGGATCGTATGGAGGTGATCCGTCTGTCTGGTTATACCGAAGACGAGAAGCTGAACATTGCGAAACAGCATTTGCTGCCGAAACAGATTGAGCGTAACGCACTGAAAACCAACGAGCTGACCGTAGAGGACAGCGCGATCATCGGCATCATTCGCTACTACACGCGTGAAGCGGGTGTGCGTAGTCTTGAGCGTGAAATCTCGAAACTGTGCCGTAAAGCGGTGAAACAGCTGCTGCTGGATAAGAGCCTGAAACACATCACCATTAACGGCGATAACCTGCATGCCTATCTGGGCGTTCAGCGTTTCGACTATGGTCGTGCGGACAACGAAAACCGCGTGGGTCAGGTCACCGGTCTGGCATGGACGGAAGTGGGTGGCGATCTGCTGACCATCGAAACCGCCTGTGTGCCAGGTAAAGGTAAACTGACTTATACCGGTTCTCTGGGCGAAGTCATGCAGGAGTCCATCCAGGCGGCCTTGACCGTGGTACGCGCGCGCGCGGAGAAACTGGGCATTAACCCGGATTTCTACGAAAAACGCGACATCCACGTTCACGTCCCGGAAGGGGCAACGCCGAAAGATGGCCCAAGCGCAGGTATCGCGATGTGTACCGCGCTGGTCTCCTGTCTGACAGGCAACCCGGTCCGCGCTGATGTGGCAATGACCGGTGAAATCACCCTGCGCGGTCAGGTTCTGCCAATCGGTGGTTTAAAAGAAAAACTGCTGGCGGCACATCGTGGTGGGATCAAAACCGTATTGATTCCTTACGAGAACAAACGCGATCTGGAAGAGATTCCGGACAACGTGATTGCCGATCTGCAGATCCATCCTGTTAAGCGAATTGAGGAAGTTCTTACTCTCGCATTGCAGAATGAACCGTCCGGAATGCAGGTTGTAACCGCAAAATAGTGACCTCGCGCAAAGAGCGTCAATAAAAACAAGGCTGGTAAGTCATTTCGCACTTGCCAGCCTTTTTTTGTATAGCTAATTTAGATTGCTGATTAGGTCAGCCATCAACAACGGGTGTTGTAAGGTCATGGCAGGCCTGATATAACTGCTGCGCGGTCGCGTTGTGAAGGATTCAGGCGCGATATAAATTATAAAGAGAGGAAGAGAACAGTGAATAAATCTCAACTGATTGACAAAATTGCTGCTGGTGCTGATATTTCTAAAGCTGCAGCTGGACGTGCGTTAGATGCATTAATTGCTTCTGTTACTGAATCTCTGCAGGCTGGGGACGACGTTGCACTGGTAGGCTTCGGTACTTTTGCTGTTAAAGAGCGTGCTGCCCGTACTGGCCGCAACCCTCAGACCGGTAAAGAGATCACCATTGCTGCCGCTAAAGTGCCGGGTTTCCGTGCAGGTAAAGCGCTGAAAGACGCAGTAAACTGATTGCTTTCCCGTTTCAGGGAAGCCGAAAAGTACAAGGGCGCATCATTTGATGTGCCTTTTTTGTTTGTCCAGACCTGATTTGTGCGAGTTTATGCGAGTTGTGGGCTGACAATCGCCCCGTTTTCTTGTCACAATACGTCTTTACGCGCGACGGTCAGGATTTTCCGTTAGCGTCAGGTAACCAGTCACCTACAGCGGAGTGTTGTTACACCATGATGGACAGCTTACGCACGGCTGCTAACAGTCTCGTGCTCAAGATTATTTTCGGTATCATTATCGTGTCGTTCATATTGACCGGCGTGAGCAGTTACCTTATCGGCGGTGGCGCGAACTATGCCGCAAAAGTGAATGGCCAGGAAATCAGCCGTGGGCAGTTCGAGAATGCGTTTGCCGGTGAACGTAACCGTATGCAGCAACAGCTGGGCGACCAGTTCTCTGAACTGGCAGCGAACGAAGGATACATGAAAACCCTGCGCCAACAGACACTGAACCGCCTTATTGACGAAGCGCTCCTGGATCAATATGCCAAAAAACTGGGTCTGGGTATCAGCGATGAGCAGGTTAAAAAAGCTATTTTCTCAACTCAGGCATTCCAGTCTAACGGCAAATTCGACAACGCCCGCTATAACAGCATTGTGAATCAGATGGGCATGACGGCCGATCAATACGCTCAGGCGCTGCGTAACCAGCTGACGACGCAACAGCTGATCAATGCGGTGGTTGGCACTGATTTTATGCTCAAAGGTGAAACTGACGAACTGGCAGCCCTGGTGGCGCAGCAGCGTGTTGTGCGCCAGGCGACCATCGATGTGAATGCGCTTGCGGCGAAGCAGCAGGTGAGTGATGCAGAGATTAACGCGTACTACGAGCAGAACAAAAATAGCTTTGTTGCACCTGAACAGTTCCGCGTGAGCTACATCAAGCTGGATGCTGCTGCGTTGCAGGAAACCGCCACTGATGCGGAAATCCAGTCTTACTACGATCAGCATCAGGATCAGTTCACTCAGCCTCAGCGTAACCGCTACAGCGTGATTCAGACCAAAACAGAAGCCGATGCCAAAGCCGTTCTGGATGAGCTGAACAAAGGCGCAGATTTCGCGACCGTCGCGAAAGCAAAATCCACCGACATCATCTCTGCGAAAAATGGCGGTGATATGGGCTGGCTGGAAGCGGCGACTACACCGGATGAGCTGAAAAATGCTGGTCTGAAAGACAAAGGCCAGCTGTCGGGTGTGATTAAATCATCCGTTGGTTTCCTGGTTGCGCGTCTGGATGATATCGAACCCGCTAAAACCAAGCCTCTGGCTGAAGTGCGTGATGATATCGCCGCCAAAGTGAAACAGGAAAAAGCGCTGGATGCTTACTATGCTCTGCAGCAGAAAGTGAGCGATGCAGCGAGCAACGACAATGAGTCTCTGGCGGGTGCAGAGCAGGCCGCAGGCGTGAAAGCGGTTGAGACCGGCTGGTTTGGCCGTGACAACCTGCCGGAAGAGCTGAACTTCAAACCGGTTTCGGATGCCATCTTCAACGGTGGTCTGGTGGGTGAGAACGGTACGCCGGGCAGCAACTCAGATATCATTACCGTTGACGGTGACCGCGCGTTTGTTCTGCGCGTGAGCGAGCACAAGCCTGAAGCGGTAAAACCGCTGGCGGAAGTGAAAGATCAGGTTGTTGCGCAGGTTAAACATAACAAAGCGGAACAGCAGGCAAAACTGGATGCTGAGAAGATCCTGGCTGATCTGAAAGCCGGTAAAGAAGACGCCCTGAAAGCGGCGGGTCTGAGTTTCGGTGACGCGAAAACGCTGAGCCGTACCGGTCAGGACCCAATCAGCCAGGCTGTGTTTGGTCTGAGCCTGCCTGCGAAGGACAAGCCAAGCTTCGGCACGACAACCGACATGCAGGGTAACGTCGTTCTGCTGGCGCTGGACGAAGTGAAAGCCGGCACCATGCCAGAAGAGCAGAAGAAAGCGATGGTTCAGGGTATCACCCAGAACAATGCCCAGATTGCTTTCGAAGCGATGATGAGCAACCTGCGTAAAGAAGCCAAAATCAAGCTGGGCGATGTGATGACTCAGCAGCAGTAATTACGTATCTGCTCGCAGATTTTCGTAACGCTCTGCAAAACCTGAAGGCCGCTTTCGCGGCCTTTTCCATTTCTGCAATCTCATGTTTGAGACTGTTTTTGCTGACGGCTATCGTGACGTGGCTGTCAACAAACAAGGAGATAACAGCATGAAATGTGGAATCAAAGCACTGTTAATTACACTGGCTATTGCCACCGCCGGGATGAGCGCAGGCGCACTGGCGGCCCCCGCAGCAAAAACGCAGTCTGTACAGAGCAAAACTGACCCCACTGCACAGGCTCCCGCCCAAACTAAAGCCGCTGAACCTGGCAAAAGCACAGAGGACGACGGTACACGCGTCAGCATCAATACGGCCTCGGCTGAAGATCTCGCCCGGGTGATGAACGGCGTAGGGCTCAAAAAAGCGCAGGCTATCGTCAGCTACCGTGAAGAGTACGGCCCGTTTAAAACGGTTGACGACCTCAGGCAGGTTCCGGGGATGGGCAGTTCATTGGTTGAGCGCAACCTCTCACACCTGACGTTGTAATCTCAGTTTTACTTGCACAGCAGCAAAAGTTTGCCAGGATAAAGAGGTCATACCAGTCTTGACCTCTTATCCTATAACAACAGTAAAGGCTATTGCGCTATGCAGACAAAAATCAAAGTACGCGGTTTCCATCTTGATGTTTACCAGCACGTGAATAACGCCCGCTATCTCGAATTTCTTGAAGAGGCGCGCTGGGATGGGCTGGAAAACAGCGAAAGTTTTCAATGGCTGACTGCGCACAACATCGCGTTCGTGGTCGTCAATATTAATATCAACTACCGTCGCCCGGCCGTGCTGGGAGATGTGCTTACCGTTACCAGCCAGGTTCAACAGCTAAACGGGAAGAGTGGTGTACTCAGTCAGGTCGTGACGCTGGATCCTGAAGGGCAGGTGGTGGCCGATGCGCTGATCACCTTCGTATGTATCGATCTGAAAACGCAGAAGGCATTGCCGCTGGAAGGGGAGTTGCGGGAAAAGCTGGAGTTGATGATCGTGTGATTTTTTGTCTTTTATAAAAGACAAAGTGTTTTTCCAGGGATAGAATAATGGACAGGGACTATGTTGTTGAGCGTTATCGGACCCGTGACGGCAAAGTGCCGTTTGAGGAGTGGATAACCAGGATGCGTAGAAAGGATCCGGAGACTGTTTTACGGATCCTTATGCGTATTAACCGTGCAATAAAACATAATTTTGGTGATTACAAATACCTTAGAGAAGGTGTTTGGGAGATGCGAATTGATAGTGGTCCCGGTTACAGAATCTATTTTGCCGTAGAGCATCAGAGGGTCTTGTTGTTACTCATCGGTGGTGACAAGAAGAGTCAAAGACAAGATGTTAAACAGGCGGTAGATTTCTTGAAAGATCATCTATCTCAAGGAAAAACAGATGAGCACTTCTAAACGACACTATTCAAGTTCTGTCAGCCATCACGATGCGGTTGTAAAAATGCTTCGTGAGAACCCTTCCTATGCTCAACTTTACCTGCAAATAGCACTGGAAGAAATTTATGAGGATCAGGGGATCCCTGCCTATCTCATTGCACTCCGCCAGGTCATCGAATCCCGCGGCGGCATAGGTGAAATTGCTGCCAAAGCAGGTCTTTCCCGTCAGCAGCTATACCGAACCTTGTCTGACAATGGCAACCCAACACTGACGACGCTAATGAAAGTCACGCGTGCTGCCGGTGTAAAACTGTTCGACAGCACGGTCAAATAACCTTATTTCAGCCCGGTTTTTTTCTGCATCGCGGCCATCACACCGGCTTTATCTGCCAGGTAGTGATTCAAGCCATTGGCACGCAGGTTACAGGCGGCGCACTGGCCACATCCGTCGCCTTTAATGCCGTTGTAGCAGGTCAGGGTTTCGCTGCGAACCAGATCCAGTTTGCCCCAGTAGTCCGCCAGCGCCCAGGTTTCCGCTTTATCAAGCCACATTAGCGGCGTTTCAAAGCGCGTCTCCTTGGCCATCCCCAGATTTACCGCGTGATTGAGCGCTTTCACAAACTCGTCGCGGCAGTCCGGATAACCGGAGAAATCGGTTTCGCAAACGCCGGTGATCACCGCTTCGGCTTGCACCTGGTAGGCGTAGATGGCCGTCAGGGTCAGAAAAAGAATATTACGGCCCGGCACAAAGGTATTGGGAATACCGCTGGCGTCAGGTTTGTAGTCAGGAACAGGAATGCTGTCGCGGGTGAGGCTACTGACGGCCAGTTCGTTTAACAGCGTGACGTCCAGCACCTTATGCGCGCGCGCGCCCAGTTTCAGCGCCAGTTCGCGGGCTACGTCGATTTCTGCGCGATGACGCTGACCATAATCGAAAGTCACACAATGAACTTCATCGTACTGATGAAGGGCCTGAACCAGGCAGGTAGTGGAATCTTGTCCTCCGCTGAACACGACGACGGCACGTTTCATAAATCATCTCGACAGTTACGGTAAAAACATTATGTTACCGTCTGACTTCGGCGGCGACCAGCTTCTTCACGACCTGGGTGCCGGAAGCCAGGCTTCAGTGAAATCAAACCAGCCACGGGTATTCAGTCGTATTCCGTTTACCCCCGGCGGCGCGCTGATTTGATACTGGTAGTTAAACAGTGGTGTCAGTACCGCCTCTTCCATCAGCCGGGTGAAGATGGCCCTCAGGCCAGCGTGTCTTGCCTGTTCATCGGCCTGAGTCTGTACGGCATCCAGCGTGGCCTGCAGATGAGCAAAGTGCGGCGCGCTCAGCAGATGCGGCCAGAGGGGATCGCACCTAAGCCACTGTTCAAGCGTGTACTCCGGCGCTTCGCCAATCAGTCTGTCTCCCATCATCATGTCCGCATCGGCAAGCTGCTGACACCCATCCCACGTTTTGGCATCGTAAAAGATAACGGTGAGTTCACACCCTTGCTGCGCAAGGTACTGTTTTAACTGGTTTGCCATGGTGTGTAACTCAACGGGCAAATGGTAAACGAGGGTCAACGTTTCCGGTAAAGGAACATGGGTTAAATCTGGCCACTGGGGAATACGCAGGCCTGGAAGCAGCTCTTCTGTCGGTGTAATCAACCCCTCGTTCAGCGGGAGCGTATGCAGCAGCGTTGAGAGATGGATGATATTGATCAGCCGTCGTGCCTGCATTTCACTCATCCGCTCGCTCTGTTTCAGCGTGAGGTAACAGAACCCCAGGCTGGTGCTGTTACTCACCAGCCTCAGGCTCTCCAGTTCATCAGGCTCGCCAATGGCGATCTGCACTGGATGACGACAGCTGGTCCCCAGCCCGTAATCAAAGAGCGTCGGGGTGATCCAGTATTCAATCGCCTTGATCAGCGGGTGGCTAAGATGGTACTGCTCATGGCTTTCCAGACGCACCAGATCGGGATCAAACACGCTCAGCCTGAAGGGGCCACTGCCCGTCACAGGCAGGTCAGGATGGGCCAGACGGCTGCAGTAGGTCGCCAGACGATGCGGCAGCCAGTAGTCCGGCTGATGCAGGGTAAACGTCAGGCACTGTGGGTGAGTGACCTCAATGTCTGACACGCTCTGGAACAGTTTGCGCAGAGCAGGCAGCGTCAGCAGGGCTTTCAGGCTCCGCTGCAGCTGTGCCGTCTCAATTTTGTCGCCGTTATGCCAGTGCAGGGTGGAGCGGATGTAAAAATGCCAGCGCAGGCCGCCATCCGACACCTCCCAGTGGTGGGCAAGATCGCCCGTTGGTTCGCTGCTGTTGCCGTTAAAGCGCGTCAGCCCGGAGAAAACCTGGCCTGCCAGGTGCTGCTCCGCCCGGCCGGGTAAAAAGCCAGGCTGCAGCGCATCCAGCGAGCGATAATAGGGAATGCGCAGCGTCGGCGTATCGTTTTGCCACTGTCCGCCCAAAAAGGGATGTAGCAACTCCCGCAACTCTTCCGGCGCAAGCTGGGCAAGCTCCAGCGCGTTATGCTGCTGCCCCTGCTTCAGCGCCTCTTCCATCATCGCATTACGCAGCGATTCCGGGGTGACATGAAACGTGAGCTCGCCGCGCTTGCCGCGACCGGACTGCGCATGCCAGCGTAACCAGCCAGCCTCCTGCGCCTGACGCAGCAGGGTGCGCACATGCCGCTCGCTGCAAAAACAGCGGCTGGCAAGCTCCGCAATGGTGACCTGCTGCGGTGCACCTTCGGAGGGCTGCCACAGGCGTTGATACTGTTTGAGGCGGTTGAGCTGTCGCATAAAAAACCCGGAACAATAATTGTCATCTATTCACTATTACTTCCGTATATCTCACGCAATACTGATGCACAAGTTAACCGCATCACATTTCGGGAGTAATCATGGCTCGGCTCGCAGCATTTGATATGGACGGTACGTTGTTAATGCCGGATCACCGTTTAGGGGAGAAAACCCTGAACACCCTGAAGCGTCTGCGCGAGCGCGATGTGACCCTGACGTTTGCCACTGGCCGCCATGTGCTGGAGATGCGTCATTTGCTGGGGGCATTCTCCCTGGATGCATTTCTGATCACCGGTAACGGGACACGTATTCATTCGGTCGAAGGGGAGGTTCTGCACCGTCAGGATCTCAACCCGGAAGTGGCGGATATTGTGTTGCATAGTACCTGGGATACCCAAGCCAGCGTTCATGTCTTTAACGATAACGGCTGGTTTACCGGGCGCGAGATCCCTCAGCTTCTCCATGCGCATGTCTACAGCGGTTTTCGCTATCAGCTGATCGATTTGCGCCGTATCCCTGCCCATGCGGTGACCAAGATCTGTTTCTGCGGCGATCATGACGATCTCTGTCGCCTGCGTATTCAGTTGAATGAGGCGTTAGGCGACCGGGCACATCTGACCTTTTCGGCGGTGGATTGTCTGGAAGTGCTGCCGGTGGGGTGTAACAAAGGTTCTGCCCTGGCGGTCCTGAGCGACCACCTGGGCTTAACGCTGCAGGAGTGCATGGCGTTTGGTGACGCCATGAACGACCGCGAGATGCTGGGCAGCGTCGGGCGCGGTTTGATCATGGGGAATGCAATGCCCCAGCTGATTTCAGCGCTTCCTCATCTGCCGGTTATCGGGCACTGCCGAAATGAAGCGGTGTCCCATTTTTTAACACATTGGCTGGACAACAACACCCTCCCATATTCCCCCGAATAGTGAGACCCTTCCAGCAAGCCAGACTTCGGTCTGGCTTTTTTTATTTCACCAGCTGTGCAATTTGCGCTTTCCACGGCGCAATATCACCGATGTTTGCCTGCACCCATTCCGCGTTGTAATAGGTCTCCAGGTAGCGCTCTCCGCTGTCGCACAGCAGCGTGACGATGGAGCCCGTGCGGCCCTCTTCACGCATGCGTGCCGCCAGCTGCAGCGCGCCCCACATATTGGTCCCGGTCGAGGCACCCACTTTGCGGCCCAACTGCGTCTCCAGCCAGTGCGCCGTTGCGACGCTTGCGGCATCCGGCACGCGAAGCATTTCATCCACCACATCAGGAATGAACGACGGCTCAACGCGCGGGCGGCCAATTCCTTCAATTTTACTGCCCACCGGACTGCGCAGATTGGCATCGCGGCGTTGCCAGTAGTCGAGGAAAACCGAGTTTTGCGGATCAACCACCATCAGTTGCGTATCGTAGCCCTGACAGCGGATATAGCGGCCAATGGTGGCCGAAGTACCGCCCGTACCGGCGCTCATGACGATGTATGACGGAACCGGATGAGGCTCATGAGTCATCTGGCGGAAAATACTGTCGGCAATGTTGTTGTTGCCACGCCAGTCGGTCGCGCGTTCGGCGAAGGTGAACTGGTCCATATAGTGGCCGTTCAGCTCACGGGCCAGCATTTCCGAGGCGGCGTAAATTTCGCAGGCGCTTTCCACAAAGTGGCAGCGTCCGCCATAAAATTCGATCTGTTCGATTTTGCGTTTCGCGGTGCAGGAGGGCATGACGGCGATAAACGGCAGACCGAGCAGGCGGGCGAAATAGGCTTCGGATACGGCGGTTGAACCGGATGAGGATTCAATGATGGTCGTGCCTTCCTTAATCCAGCCGTTGCATAACCCGTACAGGAACAGAGAACGCGCCAGCCGATGCTTCAGGCTGCCTGTAGGATGGGTGCTTTCATCTTTCAGATACAGCTGAATACCCGCAAATCCTGGCAGGGTGAGGCGGATTAAATGGGTGTCGGCCGAGCGCTGGTAGTCGGCATTGATTTCGCTGATGGCATGTTTAACCCAGTTGCTATTCATCGTAATTATCCGTTTGTCATTTTGTGCCCAGCATAGCGAAAAGCACAGAAAAAATTGTTGCTATCTGGCCTTTAAAATAGAATGAAGGGAGAAAAATTTTCTCTGTGAGGTGGGTATGCTAGATAAAATTGACCGCAAGCTGCTTTCATTGCTGCAAAGTGACTGCACCCTCTCTTTGCAGGCACTGGCAGATGCCGTTAATCTGACCACCACACCGTGCTGGAAGCGCCTCAAGAAGCTGGAAGATGACGGTATTCTGCTGGGGCGTGTCGCGTTATTAGATCCCGAAAAACTGGGGCTGGGCCTGACGGCTTTTGTCCTGATAAAAACGCAGCACCACAGCAGCGAATGGTATTGCCGCTTCGTGACCCAGGTGTCAGAGATGCCGGAGGTCCTCGGCTTCTGGCGTATGGCCGGGGAGTACGATTATCTGATGCGTGTCCAGGTGGCAGACATGAAGCGCTATGATGATTTCTACAAGCGGCTGGTGAACAGCGTACCGGGGTTGTCGGACGTCACCTCAAGCTTTGCCATGGAACAGATTAAATACACCACAGCATTACCCATTGAATAACTTCGTAAAATACCTTCAGGAACAAACCGCGTGCGATTATTTGCCCAACTAAGCTGGTACTTTCGTCGGGAGTGGCAGCGCTACCTCGGCGCAGTTCTCCTGCTTATCATCATTGCCATCTTGCAGCTGATCCCGCCGAAAGTGGTGGGATACGTCGTGGATGGCGTCACGGAACAGCATTACACCACCGCACGGGTGTTGATGTGGGTCGGCACGCTGGTGTTGACGGCCATCATTGTCTATCTGCTGCGCTATGTCTGGCGCGTGCTGCTGTTTGGCGCGTCCTATCAGCTGGCCGTTGAATTACGCGAGGATTTTTACCGTCAGCTGAGCCGCCAGCATCCAGAATTTTACCTGCGCCATCGCACCGGGGATCTTATCGCCCGCGCCACCAACGACGTCGATCGCGTGGTGTTCGCCGCCGGGGAAGGGGTATTAACGCTGGTGGATTCGCTGGTGATGGGCTGTGCGGTTCTGATTGTGATGTCGACTCAGATCAGCTGGCAGCTCACCCTGCTGGCATTGCTGCCGATGCCGCTGATGGCGCTGGCGATCAACCGCTATGGCGAACAGCTGCACGAGCGCTTCAAGCTGGCGCAGGCGGCGTTTTCGTCGCTGAACGATCGCACGCAGGAGAGTATGACCAGTATCCGCATGATCAAAGCCTTTGGTCTGGAGGATCGGCAATCAGCTCTGTTTGCGGCCGATGCTGCAGACACTGGCGCAAAAAACATGCGCGTTGCGCGTATCGATGCGCGCTTTGACCCGACGATCTATATCGCCATTGGCATGGCTAATCTGCTGGCGATTGGCGGCGGGAGCTGGATGGTTGTACAGGGCACCTTGACCCTGGGGC
This sequence comes from Enterobacter sp. 22466, assembly GCF_052044775.1. Classification (NCBI taxonomy): domain Bacteria; kingdom Pseudomonadati; phylum Pseudomonadota; class Gammaproteobacteria; order Enterobacterales; family Enterobacteriaceae; genus Enterobacter; species Enterobacter sp. 22466. Next base: position 221,657 of record NZ_JBQENX010000001.1, read on the forward strand.
AGTTGACCAGTTTTGCGATGTACCTGGGGCTGATGATTTGGCCGATGCTGGCGCTGGCCTGGATGTTTAACATCGTGGAGCGCGGCAGTGCCGCCTACAGCCGCATTCGCGCCATGCTGTCTGAAGCGCCAGTGGTCAACGACGGTACCGAGCCGGTACCGGAAGGACGGGGTGTGATGAACGTCGATATCCGTACGTTTGTTTATCCGCAGACAGAACACCCGGTGCTTGAAAACGTCAGCTTTACGCTGCAACCGGGTCAAATGCTGGGGATCTGTGGCCCGACCGGATCCGGTAAAAGCACGGTCCTTTCGCTGCTCCAGCGTCACTTTGATGTTACGCAGGGGGATATTCGTTTCCACGATCTTCCCCTGACGACCCTGCAACTGGATGACTGGCGTCGCCGTCTGGCGGTGGTCAGCCAGACGCCGTTCCTCTTTTCCGACACCGTGGCGAATAACATTGCCCTTGGCTGTCCGTCGGCCACGCAGGAAGAGATTGAGCACGTGGCACGCTTAGCCAGCGTCCATGACGATATTTTGCGTCTGCCGCAGGGTTATGAAACCGAGGTGGGTGAACGTGGCGTGATGCTGTCCGGCGGGCAAAAACAGCGAATTTCCATTGCCCGTGCGCTACTGCTGAATGCCGAAATCCTGATTCTGGATGATGCGCTTTCTGCCGTGGATGGCCGTACCGAACACCAGATCCTGCATAACCTGCGCCAGTGGGGCGAGGGGCGGACCGTGATTATCAGTGCTCACCGTTTGTCGGCGCTGACGGAAGCCAGTGAAATTCTGGTGTTGCAGCACGGGCACATTGCCCAGCGTGGGCAGCATGACCAGCTTGCGGAGCAACCGGGCTGGTATCGCGATATGTATCGCTATCAGCAGCTTGAAGCGGCACTCGACGATGCTCCGGAACAGGAAGAGGAGGACGCTCATGCGTAAATCAAAAACGCAGTGGCCGACGCTAAAACGCCTGCTGGCCTACGGTTCGCCATGGCGAAAACCCCTTGCCCTTGCCGTCGTGTTGCTGTGGATTGCGGCGATTGCGGAAGTGAGTGGTCCGCTGCTGATCAGTTATTTCATCGACAATATGGTCGCGAAAAGCTATTTGCCGCTGGGGCTGGTTGCGGGGTTAGGCGTGGCTTATGTGGGGCTACAGCTGGCGGCGGCCGGGCTGCACTATGCGCAGTCGCTGCTCTTTAACCGGGCGGCGGTGGGCGTGGTGCAGAAGTTGCGTACCGATGTTATGGATGCCGCACTGCGCCAGCCGCTGAGCGAATTTGATATCCAGCCGGTCGGGCAGGTGATTTCGCGGGTGACCAACGATACCGAGGTGATCCGCGATCTGTACGTGACCGTCGTGGCGACCGTATTGCGCAGTGCCGCGCTGATTGGCGCCATGCTGGTGGCAATGTTCAGTCTCGACTGGCGCATGGCGCTGGTGGCGATCACGATTTTCCCGGCGGTGCTGATTGTGATGGTTATCTATCAGCGCTACAGCACGCCCATTGTGCGTCGGGTGCGGACCTACCTGGCCGATATAAACGATGGCTTCAACGAAGTGATCAACGGCATGAGCGTCATCCAGCAGTTCCGTCAGCAGGCTCGCTTTGGCGAACGCATGGGCGAAGCCAGCCGTTCGCACTATATGGCGCGTATGCAGACGTTGCGCCTTGACGGTTTCCTGCTGCGTCCGCTGCTGAGTCTTTTCTCGGCGCTGGTGCTTTGCGGCCTGCTGATGCTCTTTGGCCTCAGTGCAGGCGGTACGATTGAGGTGGGGGTTCTGTATGCTTTCATTAGCTATCTGGGACGCCTGAACGAGCCGTTGATTGAGCTCACGACCCAGCAATCCATGTTGCAGCAGGCAGTCGTTGCCGGAGAACGCGTCTTTGAGCTAATGGACAGACCGCGTCAGACCTATGGCGAGGATACAACGCCTCTGCAAAGCGGGGCGATCACGTTTGACCATGTCTCGTTTGCCTACCGGGAAGACAGGCTGGTGTTGCAGGACATCACTCTTGATGTGCCGTCGCGTGGTTTTGTGGCGCTGGTGGGTCATACCGGCAGCGGCAAGAGCACGCTCGCAAGCCTGTTGATGGGGTACTACCCGTTAACGAAAGGTGAGATTCGCCTGGACGGACGTCCGCTGGCGTCGCTCAGCCACAGCGTATTGCGTAAAGGCGTGGCGATGGTGCAGCAAGATCCGGTTGTGCTGGCCGATACGTTTTACGCCAACGTGACGCTGGGACGGGATTATACCCAGGAGCAGGTGTGGGCGGTGCTGGAAAAAGTGCAGCTGGCGGAACTGGCCCGTGGTTTTAGCGACGGAATCAACACCCGGCTGGGTGAGCAGGGGAATAACCTCTCTGTTGGACAAAAACAGCTCCTGGCGCTGGCGCGTGTGCTGATTGAAACGCCACAGGTGCTGATTCTGGATGAAGCGACGGCCAGCATCGACTCCGGTACCGAACAGGCGATCCAGCAGGCGCTGGCTGCCGTGCGTGACCACACGACGCTGGTGGTTATCGCGCACCGTCTTTCAACGATTGTCGACGCAGATACCATTCTGGTGCTGCACCGCGGGCAGGCCGTTGAACGCGGTACGCACCGGGCGCTACTGGAAGCGAAGGGGCGCTACTGGCAGATGTATCAGCTGCAGTTGGCGGGGGAAGAGCTGGCGGCCAGCGTCCGTGAGGAAGAGTCGCTTAGCGCCTGATGCACCAAAAACAGGCAACGTGCTAACAGTCACCACTGTTGGTGCAAAACCGAAACGCGCCATGCACTGCCATGGTGCGTTTTTTTTCACCTGTCGATTATTCATGGTCTTTTAACGCGCATTGCGCCGCTTTTCTCTTCCGTTTTCATTTCTGGCACATCCCTTGCAATGTCTCCTGCGTGTTAGCTGCGGCCATTACCGAATTCTGACTGGAGGGGATCTATGAAGCTGGTTACGGTGGTAATCAAACCATTCAAACTCGAAGACGTGCGTGAAGCGTTGTCTTCAATGGGTATTCAGGGACTGACTGTCACCGAAGTGAAAGGCTTCGGTCGTCAGAAGGGTCATGCCGAGCTTTATCGCGGGGCGGAATACAGCGTTAACTTCCTGCCAAAAGTAAAAATTGATGTCGCGATTGCTGATGATCAGCTTGATGAAGTCATCGATGTGATCAGCAAAGCGGCCTACACCGGCAAAATTGGCGACGGCAAAATTTTCGTTGCCGAACTGCAGCGCGTCATTCGCATCCGTACCGGCGAATCTGACGAAGCGGCACTGTAAGTAACTCCTGGCACACAGTGATAGGGATCGAGAAAATGAAGATAGCAACAATCAAAACGGGTCTGGGTTCGCTGGCACTGCTGCCGGGCCTGGCAATGGCTGCTCCTGCGGTGGCAGACAAAGCCGACAACGCCTTTATGATGATCAGCACCGCGCTGGTGCTGTTCATGTCTATTCCGGGCATTGCGCTGTTTTACGGCGGTCTGATCCGTGGCAAAAACGTTCTCTCCATGCTGACGCAAGTTGCCGTGACGTTCGCGCTGGTTTGCGTGCTGTGGGTGGTCTACGGCTACTCTCTGGCCTTCGGTGAAGGTAACGCCTTCTTCGGCAACTTCAACTGGGCGATGTTGAAAAACATTGAACTGACCGCGGTAATGGGCAGTTTCTATCAGTACATCCACGTCGCGTTCCAGGGGTCGTTCGCCTGTATCACCGTGGGGCTGATTGTCGGGGCGCTGGCTGAGCGTATTCGCTTCTCCGCGGTCCTGATCTTCGTGGTGGTCTGGCTGACGCTCTCCTATGTGCCGATTGCTCACATGGTCTGGGGTGGCGGTCTGCTGGCGTCGCACGGCGCGCTGGATTTCGCGGGCGGTACTGTTGTCCACATCAACGCCGCGGTTGCGGGTCTGGTAGGGGCATACCTGATTGGTAAACGCGTGGGCTTCGGTAAAGAAGCGTTCAAACCACACAACCTGCCGATGGTCTTTACCGGTACGGCGATCCTCTATTTTGGCTGGTTCGGCTTCAACGCCGGTTCTGCAAGCGCCGCTAACGAAATCGCCGCACTGGCCTTCGTGAACACGGTTGTGGCCACGGCGGGTGCGATCCTCTCCTGGGTGTTTGGTGAGTGGGCAGTTCGCGGTAAACCTTCCCTGCTGGGCGCATGCTCTGGTGCGATTGCAGGTCTGGTCGGTATCACGCCTGCATGTGGTTACGTCGGTGTCGGTGGTGCGCTGCTTGTTGGCCTGGTGTCAGGTCTGGCCGGTCTGTGGGGTGTGACGGCGCTGAAACGTCTTCTGCGTGTGGATGACCCGTGTGATGTGTTTGGTGTGCACGGCGTGTGCGGTATTGTCGGTTGTATCATGACCGGTATCTTCGCCGCCAAATCGCTGGGTGGCGTGGGTTACGCAGAAGGTGTCACCATGGTTCACCAGGTGCTGGTGCAGCTGGAAAGTATCGCCATCACCGTCGTCTGGTCTGCTGTGGTGGCCTTCGTTGGCTATAAACTGGCGGATATGACTGTGGGTCTGCGTGTACCGGAAGAACAGGAACGCGAAGGTCTCGACGTCAACAGCCACGGCGAGAATGCGTATAACGCATAATAAACAGCAAAACGGCAATCTCTGATTGCCGTTTTTAGTGTTTATTCCCTCTCCCCGTGGGAGAGGGCTGGGGTGAGGGCATCAGGCCGCAAACATCACCCGCGATTACGCATCACCCCTTCCTGCACCGTAGAGGCGACCAGCACGCCATCCTGGGTATAAAACTCCCCGCGTACAAATCCGCGTGCGCTTGACGCCGAAGTACTCTCCACGCTGTAGAGCAGCCAGTCGTTCATATTGAATGGACGATGGAACCACATCGAGTGATCGATCGTTGCAACCTGCATCCCTTTTTCAAGGAATCCGACGCCGTGCGGCTGCAGTGCAACTGGCAGGAAGTTAAAATCTGACGCATAGCCCAGAAGATACTGATGCACACGGAAATCTTCTGGTACGGTGCCATTAGCACGGATCCAGACCTGACGTGTTGGCTCGGCAGTGTGGCCTTTCATCGGGTTATGGAATTCAACCGGGCGGATCTCAAGCGGTTTATCACAGAGGAACTTTTCTTTGACCTGCGGTGGCAGCAAGTGGGCCAGCGCGCGGGCGATGTCGGTCTCCGATTTGAGTTCGTCCGGCGACGGGGCCGCAGGCATCGCTTTCTGGTGCTCATAACCCGGTTCCGGTGCCTGGAAAGAGGCGGTCATGTAAAAGATGGGCTTGCCATTCTGAATGGCCGCCACGCGGCGCGCGCTAAAACTGTTGCCGTCACGCAGTACTTCCACATCGTACACAATGGGTTTTGCGCTATCGCCAGGACGCAGAAAATAGCTGTGAAAGGAGTGCACCAGACGGTCTGCCGGGACGGTCTCCTTGGCAGCGTACAGTGCCTGTCCGACGACCTGCCCGCCGAAGACCTGACGCAAGCCCAAATCTTCGCTCTGTCCGCGAAAGAGTCCTTCCTCAATTTTTTCCAGATTCAGTAATGTCAGCAGATTGTTCAGTGCCTGACTCATAGTTGTCCTCAATAAACGCCGTGGCGAAAGATAGGCAGAGTATAACGCAGAAATGAAAGTGGTCCGATGGGTAGAATTATCTGAATATCGGGGCGAATTCAGGCATTAATCAGTGATCTGTGCCACACTTGAATACGATATGTGTTTGAAACGACATCGGATGGGATCGATCCCGCTGGTGCATTGATGATAAGGAGACTTCAATGAAACTCGTGCCCATGCTAAGTGGTGTAGCTATTGCGGTGGCGTTGTCCGCCTGTGCAGGTAAGAGCGCCCAGGTGCCGGTGCCAGCAGCAGATCCAAACGGGATTAATACACTTTCACAGCAATCCATTCAGCAACCTAACGTTTCCGGTACTATCTGGATCAAACAGCGAGTCGCTTTACCACCGGATGCGGTATTAACGGTCACGCTGTCTGATGCTTCTCTGGCAGACGCGCCGTCGAAAGTGGTGGCCCAGCGTGCTGTGCGTACCGAAGGTAAGCAGGCACCGTTTAGCTTCGTGCTGCCGTATAACCCGGCAGACGTACAGCCTAACGCCCGTATCCTTCTGAGCGCCGCGGTAACCATCAACGGTAAGCTGGTGTTTATTACCGATACGGTCCAGGAAGCCATCAACAACGGTGGGACGAAAATCGACCTGAACCTGGTGCCGGTGCAGCAAACCGAAGTACCTGTTGCACCACAGGCGAACCAACCGTCTGTCCCAACACCGCCGACGCAGCTGTAATGATTTCCCCTCTCCTTCGGGAGAGGGGTCAGTACACCCAGCGATATTTCTGCAAATCGATCTGTCCTGACCCGGACACCTGAATCCCTTCCGAAAGTAATGCCTGACGCTGGCGCTGCAAATCCGGCCCGGTCAGCGAGATGGCGCCATGACGATTCACAACCCTATGCCAGGGCAATGTACTTCCTTCAGGAAGGCGTTTTAGCACGCCACCCACCTGACGCGCCGCACGGGGGGAACCGGCAAGACGCGCGACGTCACCATAGGTTGTCACGTAGCCTTCCGGAATGGAGGCCACAATTTGCCACACTCGTTGTGGAAAGGCGTCGTGTTCGTCCATCAATACACCTGTGGGGATGAGTGAAATGCCATGTTAAACGAAGATCGCGCCGATTGCTGCGCCTGTTTGCGCAAGAAACCACCATCCAGTTGCTGGCGGCTTGCAATTGACCGTTAGCACAGGGATAATGCGCCAGCGCGTTGGGTAACAACGCTCTCAATGGGGGCTCTGTTGGTTCTCCCGCAACGCTACTCTGTTCACCAGGTCAGGTCCGGAAGGAAGCAGCCAGGGCAGACGACGTGTGTGCCGGGATGTAGCTGGCAGGGCCCCCACCCATTTGTGCCTCCGGCAACATGCCTCCCGTTTTTACGCCTCCCTGCATGACTATCCCACAGAATTAAAAGGGTTTTAATTTGTGATGTAATATATATTTCATTTCGATGAAATATTAATGTCATAAACCTGTAATAATAGACTGTCATTTTATTTCTGGGCGTCTTTTTTCTGTCATAAGTCAAAAATATATATCTGGATTACATTGTTAACATCGTGTATTAAATAAAGCACTTATTCCGAAGGGAAGTGACAATCATGGCTACTGCGGTATTAAATGTTAAGATTGATGAAGCGCTAAAAGAAAGACTTCGCCACTATGCGGAAGTGAATAACGAGAACTTAAGCGTGACCACAGAGAAATTGCTGCTGCTGGCGTTTGAAGCAGCAGAAGAGGCGGGAGTATCGGAAGAGGATATTGATAATCAGCATACGGAAGAAGAGAGTGTTTCTCCTTTTACTCCTAAAGAAATCAAAGCTCTACGTAAACTTCTGAAGAAGAGAAAATGAAACAACAACTGTCAACCGCCAGTGACTACAAAGAGGCCTGCGATCTGTTGCGTTCGGGCTACGTGAAGCATGTACGTCTTGGCTGGAATGTAGGAAGTGATGAGTTCTTTCGTATTGCGTCTGACTGGTGTGATACCGGCGCGAAAATAAAGAAAGACGGTGAAAGCTTCGTTATTTCATTGAAAGGTTTCCCCATTCCTCCTCAGCACTGATTCGTGACTGGTGAAAACTGCTGACTGCCTGTATGACAGTCAGCAGTTTTTATTTTATGATCCACTTCAAATTTTTTAATATCAAACCAGGCTGCGTTTTATCGATGGCGCTGTTTTATTTAATGCAAGCCACAACGGCTTGATTCTCAGTAGCGCCTGCTCAAGCTCTGCCGGCTCAAGCGAGAAGGGCATACGTAGATAGCGGTCAAACGCCCCCGATAAACCAAACCGCGTGCCGGTTCCCAGATTAATCCCCAACATCTCTGCACGTGCGGCAAGCTGCGTCGCCTGCATGCCCGGCAGTTCGATCCAGTAGGAAAGCCCACCTTCGGCCTCCTGAAACCGCCACTGCGGGAAATGTTCGCGCAGCAACTCACCGCAGCGGTCGCGTCGCTCTGTCAGCATCTTCCGGCGCGCAGGCAGAAATGTCTCGCTGTTGTTGATAAGCCACAGTGTCGCCAGTTGTTCCAGCAGCGGCGAGCCTAAATCCAGCGTGTCACGCGTCTGGGCAAGCGTAGCAATGGTGCGTGAAGAGGCGCGGATCCAGCCGAGACGCAGCCCGCCCCAGAAGCTTTTTCCGGCCGAACCCAGCGTGATCACCGTTGCCTGCGGGTTAAACGACGCCAGAGGCGGTGGCGGCGGTGCCTCAAACCAGAGATCGACCATCGTTTCGTCGACCACCAGCGTGGTGCGGGTGTTTGCCGCAATGTCGGTTATCGCCTGGCGGGTGGCGATATCCATACACCGACCTGTCGGGTTATGAAAATCCGGCATCAGGTACGCCAGGTGCGGTGCAGTCTGAGCCAGCGTGGCCGCAAAGCCATCCGTGTCCCAGCCGGTTTCCGGTAATGACACGCCCACCGGCCGACACAGCGCCCCCTCAATAGCCGCAATCGCCAGCGGATAGGTAGGGTGATCGACCACCACGCGATCGCCCGGACCAGTCATCATCCGCAATACCAGCGCAAAACCACTGACGGCGCCATTGACCACCATCACTTCGTCAGCCCGGGTCGGCAGCCCGCGCGCGGTATAGCGGGCGGCAATGGCTTCACGCAGAGCCGCCAGACCGAGCTGGTCGTAACCGGTCAGCGCAAGGTGCTGGGTGATTGCGGTGAGCGCCCAGGTGTAAGCCTGGTGGATCTCTGGCCCGGCATTCAGGGCGGCAGTGGAGAGATCCAGCGCCGCACTTGCCGCTGAAAGCGTCGGTACGGCACGGGTATCGGGCAGGATCACCCGTGAACCGCTGCCGTGTCGGCTCTCCAGATACCCTTCCTCTCGCAGATGGGCCAGCGCGCTACTGATTGTCGTCCGGCTTACATCTAACGCCGTGGCCAGTTCGCGTTCACCGGGCAGGCGCGTACTCAACGCCAGCCTGCCGTCGAGGATCAGCAGGCGCAAGGCGTCAGCCAGCTGTCGCCAGAGTGGCGTTCGGTACGGGGTTTGTTGCCAGTGGCCCAAAAGGCGAACCAGCGACTGACTTCCGAAACGGCGTGATGACATATGCAGTCCACTATTTGAAAACTGGACATTAATCATAGTGCCATTTTCGAACAAGATGAAAGCCTGGTTCACTGGAGAAGCTAAAAATGGTACGTCGTCTGCTGCAACTGTACGTTGGTTTAGGCCTGTATGGGCTTTCAACCGCGATGTTTATTCGTTCGGATCTGGGGGTTGACCCGTGGGATGTGTTTCACCTTGGGGTGGGATTACAGCTGGGGATGACCATCGGTACGGTGATTATTTTGACCGGCGCTGCGCTGCTGCTGCTGTGGATCCCGCTGCGTCAGATGCCAGGGCTGGGAACGCTCAGTAACGTTGTCTGTATTGGCCTGGCGGCAGATGCCTCGATGGCCCTTATCCCCGAGCTGGATCTTCTCCCCATTCGGATTGCTCTGCTGCTTGGGGGCATTGTGTTGAACGCGGTAGCAACCGGTATGTATATCGGTGCCGGGTTCGGGGCGGGCCCACGCGATGGACTGATGACCGGCATTCACGCCCGGCTGGGGTGGTCAATCCGCAGCGTTCGGACCTCAATTGAAGTGAGCGTCCTGCTGATTGGCTGCGTTCTTGGCGGAACGTTTGGCGTCGGGACGGTACTGTATGCCCTGACCATCGGCCCGCTTATCCAGCTCTGTTTGCCGTGGTTCCGTCAGAAGCCGCGTACGGATAATGTTCCTCAGCCAGAGCGGGTTGTTTAATTTTGCGAAGCGCTCACAGGTATTAATGGCCGCGCTGTGCCACAATAGACGGCTCTGTTAACACGAAGCCGGAACGCATGAAAGCCATTACCCTCTATGATGTTGCCCTCCTTGCGGGGGTGTCTTATCAGACCGTTTCTCGTGTGATTAACGACGCGGAGCATGTTTCTGCCCGCACACGGGAAAAGGTGCAGCAGGCCATGGCGGAGCTGCACTACGTCCCTAACCGTGGCGCGCAGCAGCTGGCGGGTAAGCGCACTCGTACGCTGGGGCTTATCACTACCGATCTGGCGCTGCACGCCCCTTCGCAAATTGTCTCTGCGGTAAAATCCCGGGCGGTAGAAAAGGGGGCGAGCGTGCTGATCTCGATGGTGGAACATCCACAACAGTGCCAGGGCGCGCTTCAGGAGTTGCTGGCACAGCGCGTGGAAGCCCTGCTGGTGAACGTGCCGCTTGACGATCCTGACGCTGAACAACTCAAGGTACTGGCATCTCCCGTGCCGGTGCTGTTTCTGGATGTCTCTTCGTCGGCAGCGGTCAACAGTCTGGTGTTCAATGCCGAACAGGGCGCCCGACTGGGGGTTGAACATGTGCTCTCTCTGGGGCACCAGCGTATTGCGTTGTTAAGCGGGCCAGAAAGTTCTGTTTCCGCCCGCGCCCGTCTGGCGGGATGGAAAGCGACGCTGGCGCAGGCCGGGCTTGAGGCTGCGGCGGTGGCATACGGCGACTGGAGTGCGGCGAGCGGATATGAGAAGGGCCATGCCCTGTTGTCTGCTGCAGCGTTACCGGATGCCATTCTGGTGGCTAACGATCAAATGGCGCTGGGCGTGATGCGGGCCTGCGCGGAAAAAGGGGTGGCGATCCCGGGCCAGATAGCGATCGTGGGCTTTGACGATACTGCCGACAGCGCCTGGTTTTCGCCTCCGCTCACCACCATCCGTCAGGCGTTTCGCGAGGCGGGCGAACAAAGTGTGGAGTGGCTGCTGGCGCCCACCCGTAGTGAAGCATGCTGGCAGGTTCAGTTGCCCGTTACGTTGATCAGCCGACAATCCAGTGCCCGTCGCGCGCCGCAGCAGGCCGATCGTGAGGATCTGGCGCAGCAGCTCCGAACCCTGGCCCTGCTGGCCGAGAAGCTTGCCCGCGAATAACGCTTTTGTGATCTGCCTCGCTATGCGGCGATCCCACGCTTTACCGCAGCAGTTTGTCAGGGCATGTTGACTTAAATTGTGAGCGCTTCGCAAAGAGGAAAACATGTCCAATACCGTATCGCTGTCGCTCAGCGCACTTCTGGCCCGTCGGGACTGGGAAAATCCCGGCGTCACGCAATGGAACAGGCTGGCGGCGCATGCGCCATTTCACAGCTGGCGTAAAGAAGACGCAGCCAGAGAGGATGCCGCATCCGTCAGCCGACGTTCCCTGAACGGGGAGTGGCGATTTAGCTTCTTTTCTGCGCCTGAACAGGTTCCGCAGGCATGGACAGGTGAAGATTGCCCGGATGCGGTTGCGATGCCGGTGCCGTCAAACTGGCAGATGCAGGGATTTGATACCCCCATCTATACCAACGTCACCTATCCCATTCCCGTCAATCCGCCCTTTGTCCCGGCAGAGAATCCGGTTGGTTGTTACTCGCTCACATTTGAGATGGAGGACGCCTGGCTTGAGTGCGGCCAAACCCGCATTATCTTTGATGGGGTGAACTCGGCCTTTCATCTCTGGTGCAACGGCCAGTGGGTGGGGTATTCCCAGGACAGTCGACTGCCTGCTGAATTTGATCTCTCGTCCGTGTTGCGTGCAGGGCAGAACCGGCTGGCGGTGATGGTTCTGCGCTGGTGCGATGGAAGCTATCTGGAAGATCAGGACATGTGGCGCATGAGCGGTATTTTTCGCGATGTGTCGCTGCTGCATAAGCCGGAGACGCACATCGCGGATTATCACGTTGTCACCGATCTGAATGCGGAGCTGGATCGCGCCGTGCTGAAGGTGGATGTCGCCCTGGCAGGGGCTCGCTATACGGAGTGCGATGTGGCAATAACGCTGTGGCGCAACGGTGAACGCTTTGCCAGCGCCACCCGGCGGCCAGGGTCTGCCATTGTGGATGAACGCGGTAACTGGGCCGAGCGGTTAACGGTGGCGATCCCGGTTACGTCCCCCGCGTTATGGAGCGCTGAGACACCCGAGCTTTATCGTCTGACGATCGCGCTGGTGGACCCGCAGGGCGACGTGCTGGAGATTGAAGCCTGTGACGTGGGCTTCCGCCGCGTTGAAATCAGCAATGGCCTGCTGAAGCTCAACGGCAAGCCACTGCTGATCCGCGGGGTCAACCGGCATGAACATCACCCGGAAAATGGCCAGGTGATGGACGAAGCGACGATGCGTCGCGATATCGAAATCATGAAGCAGCATAACTTCAACGCCGTGCGCTGCTCGCACTATCCAAACCATCCTCTGTGGTACCGGCTTTGCGATCGCTACGGCCTGTATGTGGTTGACGAGGCCAATATCGAAACCCACGGCATGGTGCCGATGAGTCGTCTCGCTGACGATCCCCGCTGGCTGCCCGCCATGAGCGAGCGCGTGACCCGCATGGTGCAACGCGATCGTAATCATCCTTCAATTATTATCTGGTCGCTGGGCAATGAATCTGGTCACGGTGCAAACCACGACGCGCTGTATCGCTGGCTAAAAACCGCCGATCCGACGCGCCCGGTTCAATATGAAGGCGGTGGGGCGAACACGGCGGCGACCGATATCGTCTGCCCGATGTATGCCCGCGTCGATCAGGATCAGCCGTTCCCGGCGGTCCCGAAATGGTCCATCAAAAAATGGATCGGTATGCCAGATGAAACCCGACCGCTGATCCTCTGCGAATACGCCCACGCGATGGGTAACAGCTTAGGTGGTTTCGCCAGATACTGGCAGGCATTTCGCAGCCACCCGCGTCTGCAGGGGGGATTTGTCTGGGACTGGGTTGACCAGGCGCTGACGAAGAAAGATGAACATGGCACCCCGTTCTGGGCCTATGGCGGCGATTTTGGGGATAAACCCAATGACCGGCAGTTCTGCCTTAACGGGCTGGTGTTCCCCGATCGTACGCCGCATCCGGCGCTGTATGAGGCTCAGCGTGCGCAGCAGTTCTTCACCTTTACGCGGGTAAGCACGTCTCCGCTGGTGGTGGACGTGCAAAGCGACTACCTGTTCCGTCGTACGGATAACGAGTTGCTCAAATGGTCGGTGACCCGTGACGGCACGGTGCTGGCGAACGGGGAGGTTACGCTCTCCATCGCGCCTCAGGAGACTCAGCGTCAGGAGATCACCCTGCCGGCGCTGACGGCAGAGCCCGGCGAGGTCTGGCTGAATGTTGAGGTTTACCAGTTGAAGGCGACACCGTGGTCACCGGCGAACCATCGCTGTGCGTGGGATCAGTGGCAACTCCCGGTGCCGTTGTTTATCGCCCCGCCCGCACCGGTGGGTGTACCGCCGGTACTGTCACAGACCGATGACGTGCTGACGCTGACACATCAGCAGCAGAGATGGATTTTTGATCGTGCCTCAGGAAACCTGACGCAATGGTTGAACAATGGCGTTGAAACGCTGCTCTCGCCGCTGACGGATAACTTTACCCGCGCGCCGCTGGATAATGATATCGGCGTGAGCGAAGCCACCCGAATTGATCCGAATGCCTGGGTTGAGCGCTGGAAGGCGGCAGGGATGTACGCGTTGATCCCGCGGGTGCTGCGTTGTGACGGGGAGCAGCATACCGGTGAAGCGATAGTCACGACGCTGCATGCCTGGGAACATCGTGGCAAAGCGCTGTTCCTGAGCCGTAAAGTCTGGCGGGTAGACGATCAGGGTGTGTTGCACGGAGACGTTGAGGTTGAGATTGCGTCTGATATCCCCGAGCCTGCGCGTATTGGTCTGAGCATGCATCTTGCCCGGCCGCCGGAAGCTGTGCACTGGCTGGGGCTGGGGCCGCATGAAAACTACCCGGACAGAAAGCTGGCGGCACAGCAAGGGCGCTGGACGTTGCCGCTGCAGGCAATGCATACGCCGTACATCTTCCCGACGGAAAACGGTTTGCGCTGCGATACCCGCGAGCTGGTGCTGGGTGAGCATCAGTTCAACGGCCAGTTCCATTTTTCTGTGAGCCGCTACAGCCAGCAGCAACTGCACGAGACAACCCATCATCATCTGCTACATGATGAGCCGGGGTGTTGGCTCAATCTTGATGCGTTCCATATGGGCGTGGGCGGAGATGACTCCTGGAGCCCCAGCGTTTCACCGGAGTTCATCCTGCAACATCGCCAGCTTCGCTATCGCTTTAGCTGGCGTCAGAACCTCAACTGACCTCTGCGTGGCGGCCACGCGCTGTGGCCGCCTGGTTCAGGCCAGGATACCGCCTAACCCGTGCAGGATCATGTACCCCCCCACAAGGATAATCAGTGCTGCAGAGAACCACGGTGCTTTGCGGGAAAACTCGCTGAACCCCGGCCAGCGTTTTGTCGCATGTTTAAGGCTTAACGCGGCAATCGCGCCCGACGCCACCAGCGTTAACGCCAGACCAATACTGAAGCTAAACACCAGCGTGGCGCCCAGGGCAAAGTGCTTCAGTTGCAGGCAGATCAGCAGGACGGTGATTGACGCCGGGCAGGGGATCAACCCGCCGGTGAGGCCAAACATCGCAATTTGCCCGGTGGTGACGTTTTGTCCGTTAAAACGACGATTGATATCCTGCGCATGGGCGCGCTGGTGGGCGTCTTGCCACTCCTCTGCAACCAGTTGATGTTCATGGTGGTGATGATCATGATGGTGGTCATGGTCATGGTCATGGTCATGGTCATGGTCATGGTCATGGTCATGGTGGTGGTGATGATGATCGTGCGGCTGATTCTCCTTCCAGGTACGCCACGCCATCCACAGCGCGATCAAAACGATCAATACCCCAGAGATAAGCTGGAACCAGGGTTCAGAGGTTTGCGCATCCCAGCCGCGACCAAACCATAATCCCGCCATGGCAATGATCCAGACCACCGCGGTATGGGAAAGCGTGGCCGCCAGCCCCAACAATACCGCTTGTTTCAGCGTGCCGCGGATCGCCACAATAAAGGCCGCCATCATCGTTTTAGAGTGGCCCGGCTCAAGACCATGCAGGGCACCTAGCAGGATCGCGCTGGGAATGAATAGCCATGCGTTGCCCTGTTGCAGGAGAGAAGCAAAATCGTTCATTACAAAATCCGCACTGGAAAAGGTGCCGAGATAGTACTCCCCCCCAGTAGATCAATACTACCCCCCAGTAGAAAAATACTCAGGGGGAGTAGGGCGTGTTATGCTTTACCCGCCAGAAGAAGGATGCAGAGATGTCACATACCGTTCGTCACAAGAAGATGTTATTGACTCGCCTGAAGAAAATTCAGGGACAGAGCACCGCACTGGAAAAAATGCTCAGCAACGACGAGCACGAGTGTGCCGAGGTATTACAGCAGCTGGCCGCGATCCGTGGTGCGGTGAATGGCATGATGCTGCAGGTGATCGAAGGCCATTTAACCGATCACGTCGTCAAAGAGCCTGAAGAAGATCAGCGCGAAGCCGATCTTGGCGTGGTTTTACAGGTGATCAAATCCTATCTGAAGTAGGAGAGGCGTTGAGATTATTTTCTGCCCATGCCATAAATTCCGCTTTTGGCAGCGCCTTACTGTAGTACCAGCCTTGCCCATATTGCACGCCGTGACGGTGCAGCCAGGCGAGCTGCCCTGCAGTCTCTACGCCCTCTGCAACCATCGCCAGCTTCAGTGATTTCGCCATTTCAATGATGTGTGGCGTCACGTTTTTGTACTCCAGCGCATCCACGAACGACTTGTCAATTTTTAGCGTGTCGACGTCCAGATCCTGCAGATAGCTCAGGCTGGAATAGCCCGTACCAAAATCATCGATATAAATCGCATGGCCCGAGCGGCGGAAGGCGGCAATGGCCGGTGCGCTGATTTTGGGATCGGCAAAGCCGCGTTCGGTTAATTCAAGCGCGATCTGTTCGGGGCGAACTTGCCATTTATTTAACAGCTGGCTCAGCAGCGGCGGCAGCTTGCCCGAGGTTAAATCCGCAGGCGCGAGGTTGATGGAAATGTGCTGATCGCCATGAAGGTGCAGCCAGTTGCCCATATCCTCGAACACTTTTTCGATCACCAGATGCGTGAGGCGCGAGATAAGCCCCGTTTGTTCCGCCAGCGGGACGAAAATATCAGGCGACAGGCTGCTCCCGTCAGGCTGAGGCCAGCGCGTTAGCGCCTCCGCGCCCACCATTTTCCCGCTGCAGAGCGCAACAATAGGCTGGTAGTGAACCTCAAACTCGCGGTTGTTAATCGCATCCAGCAGCCGGTTACGTGGCGACTGAATGCGACGCAGTATCCGCAGAACAAAGAGCGCGGCAAGCAGGCTTATCAGCATGCCAAACGGCAGCCAGAAAAGAAGCTGTTTGTGCCAGGTTTCCGCCAGCGGTTTAAGCGCGGCCCAGGCGACAACATTCATTCCCAGCTCCGGAACGGGTTTAATGACATACATGGAGCCGTTGTACTGGATGCTGACCTTCTCCCGATCTTTGATCATGTCGCGGATATGCGGATCCAGTTTATTGCTGCTGGCGAAAACGAGATGTGTTGTACTCCCCACCAGCGCGGCATCGATAGCGATATCGCCAAACGGGATCACATCTACCAGCGAGGCGGGATCGACCAATACCAGGTAATGCTCTTGCCCCAGTACCGCCATGTAGCGGTTAAAACCAAGATCGTTTTGCGTTGTAAGCCACGCGCTATATCCATCTTCCGTAATCCGCATAGGGGGTGGGAATGAGGCCACTTTACTGACTTGTTCCAGCGACGAGCACAGCGGTCTCAGGTTATCGACATAGATCACTTCCTGGACATAGCGCCAGGAGAATGCGACCCGGCGCATTTCCCGTAAATGCAGATGACTACACGGGGGGCCTTTGAACGTCTGTAGCTGCGTGAGCGCTTCTTTTGCCTGTTCAACGACCCTGTCTGTACGCAACAGCACGCGTGACGCATAGCTGTCCAGCGCATCGACAAATTTTTCTTCCGCCTGGCGATGCGCCAGCCAGATACTGAGGCAAATCGGTATCAGCACAGAAAAGATCAGAATGCCAGTCACCAGGCTGACCAGATGTCGGGTTTTCATGCTGCCGTGTCCTTCCTCAAATGCCCGCTCCAGGGCACTGAGACGCTTGCCTGAAGAGAAAGTTTTTACCGCGAAATGATATAGTTATAGCACGTGAGCGTCATGGTTTTCGTTTCGCAGCGGCGAAATCAGAAAATATCATCGGAAAAGGCAGGGCACGATCGGGGCTTGTTTTTACCGCAGAGCCTGGATATTATTTTGTTATGTTATAACAAAACACGAGTGATTCACGATGAAACCAGATATCCATCCAGCCTATCGCACTGTGGTGTTTCACGACACCAGCGCTAATGAATATTTTAAAGTTGGCTCAACCATCAAGACTGACCGCGAAATTGAACTCGACGGTGAAACGTATCCCTACATCACCATCGAGGTCTCTTCAAAATCCCATCCGTTTTACACCGGTAAGCAGAAAACCTTCTCGACGGATGGCAGCGCCGCGCGCTTCCGTAAACGTTTTGGCGGCTTTCTTAATGCGAAGCGGGGGTGATCATGCAGGTACTTAACTCGTTGCGGAGTGCGAAACAGCGTCACCCGGATTGCCAGATAGTCAAACGTAAGGGACGCCTGTATGTGATTTGCAAATCAAACCCGCGCTTTAAAGCGGTTCAGGGACGTAAAAAAAGACGCTAGACGCCCGCTTCACGCCAGCTTTCCAGGGATCTTTTCTGTTTGCCATCGGCAGTAAAATTGTCGGTGGCAAGCCAGTTCTCAAAGGCGATCGCCAGCGCTGGCCACTCTTTGTCGATGATCGAAAACCAGTCCGTATCCCGGTTATGGCCTTTTGTGACCAGCGCCTGACGAAAACGCCCCTCAAACAAAAAGCCCAGACGCAGCGCAGCTTTGCGGGAAGGCTCATTCAGGCTGTTGCACTTCCATTCATAACGCCGGTAGCCCAGGGTATCAAACACGTATTGCATCAGCAGGTACTGCGCTTCCGTTGACATCGGTGTGCGGCTTAACAGCGGCGAGAAATGAACGTGTCCCACCTCCACAACGCCATTTTTGGGGTCGATACGCATCAGGGCCAGAGTGCCCACCGGTGACTGGGTCTGATTATCGAAGACGGTAAAGTGTATCGGATCAGATAATTCACTCACGCTTTCCACCCATGCGGCAAACTCACCGGCCGTGGCATCAGGTTCACGCAGTAGCCATGTCCAGCTTCGGGTATCTTCGGCCTGGGAATAAGCGGCAAACAACGCATCAGCATGCTCCACCCGCAGCGGTTCAAGACGACAGTAGCGGCCCTGAAGGACCACCCGGGAAGGATGCTGACGGGGTTGCCAGTCAACAAGCGCTTCGCCCACAGGCTGCCCAAACTGATTGAAATTATTCATCTTCATCTCCGTGACGTTGTAAAGAGTTCCAGACTAGTGAAGAAGTGGTTCCTTAAAAAGAACCAACAGGCTATGTTTTGGTGGTACCACGAGGAGGGGCGATGAATATTCCCGGTGATGAATTGTATACCTTGCTGAATGCGGCGCTGAAAAAACGCGGACAAGAGACGCTACAGCGCGCGCTTTATCTTTCTCTGCGGGAGTATATATTGTTCGGCAGATTACAGTCCGGTAGTCGCCTGTCGGGTTCCCGGACGCTGGCCCGGCAACTCTCCCTTTCCCGAAACACCGTTAACGCGGCGCTGGAACAGCTCACGCTCGAAGGGTATCTGTTGCGTAGCCGCCAGGGAACGCGGGTGGCTCCGCTGGCGGCCCGTCAGCTCGCGCAGGATTTACCGGCGCCCGCGGTTGCGCTTGCCGGGCGGGTTAGCACACTGCCTGCCCCTGTTCCGCGTACCACGCCGGTTCTGGCCTTTACGCCGGGGACACCGGCCATCAACTATTTTCCCTTACCGCTCTGGCGGCGCTTGTACGATCGCGTGTTACGGGAGGAGGGAAGCGCCCTGTTGGGTTACGGCGATCCCGCCGGGGAACCTGCTTTGCGGGCGGCCATTGCCCGTCACCTTGCGCTTTCCCGCGGGATTGACTGCGACGCAAGCCAGATAGTGATCACCGAAGGGGCGCTGGAAGGCGTGAATCTCTGCACCCTGCTGTTGAGTGAGCCCGGCGATGTAGCCTGGGTGGAAGATCCCGGCTATGCCGGGGCAAAAAGCGCCTTTGTGAAAGCGGGTTTAGCCATGACGGGAATACCGGTTGATGGAGAGGGCATGTGCTGGGAAGGCGCAGAGGCGCCATCTCCTTCGCTTATTTTTACGTCTCCTTCGCATCAGTTCCCGTATGGAAGCGTCCTCAGTGCACGGCGGCGTCTGGCCTTACTGGATGTGGCGCGACAACATAACGCCTGGATTATCGAGGATGATTATGACAGCGAGTTTCGCTATAGCGGTGAGCCGATCCCGGCGATGCTGGGAATGACAAACCATGCGCCCGTTGTTTATCTGGGAACATTCAGCAAAACGTTATTCCCGTCGCTCAGAATGGGGTTTATGGTGTTCCCCCCGGCGCTGGCGAAAGCGGCACGCCCGGCCATCGGTTCGTTATTGCGCGGCGGACATCGTGCTGAGCAGCGTACCCTGGCCCTGTTCATTGAAGAGGGTCACTACGCCCGCCACCTTGCGGCGATGCGTCGTCTCTATCGTAAACGCTACCGGCAGCTGCGTGAGGCCCTGAATGCGGAACTTCATGTGCCACACCGGGTTCTGGCGGGGGAAGGGGGAATGCACCTGACGGTGGCGATTGACGGAATTGACGACAGGCAACTGGTGGAACAGGCCAGGGTGTTTCAGCTGGCTCCCGCAGCATTGAGCGGGTATTACCTTGATACGAAACAGGGGCAGAGCGGTCTGGTATTAGGCTACGGGAATACGTCGGCTTCACTGTATGCGTCGGCTATCCGACGCATACAGACACTCATCAGGCAACAGCAGGGCGGGAAAGGGTAAAGACATCATAGAAGGAGAGCTGGCCTTTGGTTGAGACCATTTTCTGCAGTTTCTCTTTTTGTTCGGTTTCTACCGCAGGAGAGTGCAGAATGCTGTCGATAAGCTCCGGGGGGACAAAACGGGTGTTGTACCATTCGCCGTTGTAGCAGACCCGGAAATCGAGCACGTCGATATCTTCATAACGATAACGCGGATGCACGTCAAAAAAGAAAAACGCGTTAAACACTACAAACAGCACCACAAGCAGCCAGACGGAGTCCACCAGCGTTTCGGACTTCAGCATGACAATCAGCGTTGCCAGCCAGGCCGCATACATTGCCAAAAACAGGCCTGGGTGTTTGCGGATAAAACTAATGCTAAAGCGCGGGCGGTTGTCGCGCTTTTCGCGGATGTTGAGATCGTCGATGGTGGCGGTAAGCAGGCGCTGTATTTCGGTCATTTTTAGCCTTCATGATTATTGAATACAGGGTATCTGCCTATTTTAGGGGAGCCATTTGACTGAAAAAAGTAACAGTTACGCGCTGAAAGACCATAACAGTTGACCCCCCACACCTTCACAGCATTTTGATAATTTTCGCCGGGTTACCCCCGACGACGGCATTGGCCGGGACATCTTTGGTGACCACAGCACCGGAGGCGATCACCACATTATCACCCACAATGACGCCCGGGTTAATGACCGCCCGTCCGCCGATCCAGACATTATTGCCAATGCGTACGGGTTTGCCATACTCAATCCCGCTGTTGCGTTCGTCCGCATCCAGTGGATGGGTGGCCGTATAGATATGCACGCCGGGCGCGAGCATACAGTTATCGCCAATATGGATAGGGCAGACATCCAGCATCACGCAGTCAAAGTTAGCGTAAAATTCTTTGCCCAGGTAAATGTTATAACCATAGTCACAGCGAAAGCTTGGCTCAATGTACGCGCCTGCGCTTTGACCCAGCAGTTCCGCCAGAATGTTCTGGCGTTCTGTTTTCTCATCGGGGGCGGTATGGTTATAGCGGTGAACCAGATGGCGGGCACGCAGTCGATCGGCCCGTAATGTTTCATCGCCAGGACGGTAATGTTCACCCGCAATCATTTTCTGTTTTTCTGCGCTCATAGGTTACCTCTCTGTAATCGATTACAGCAGGGTAATCGGGATAAGCCAGGAAGGGAACGTTCCCGAAGGGCGCATGTGACTAACGTCACAACATAGTTGCTAATGATCGCGTTTTACACGGAGACCTGGCTTTTATACCGGGATCGTAATTCGAAAGGTGTAGACAACTCAGAATGTGGCGTAGAACCTCTACAGACACACTTCAAAGGTTAACGGACAAATTTCCACACGGAAGGGGGGATTTTGTCATACAGTTTATTCATGGTCAGCTCAGCAAGGCGGTGGTCCGCCGCAGAATAAAATACAGTCAGTTCATTATCAGAAAGCTCGTATTTATTTTTTTCAATAACACGTTCGAGCGTGTCAATTGATTGACAGCGTCGTAAGCGCATCAAATAATCGGTTTTTGTGAGTGGTTTATCAGACATAAAATCACCTTAGTCATTGTAATAATTTTAACAGGAAAGGCTAACCGGGTTAGCTCTGCTCACGTTGACGAAACAACGGAATAGCCGGTTTCCAGATTTACGCCATTTCTGCAAATCCTGTGCGTTAATGCCGTAGCTGCTGAACAACATAAAGGTGTCATCCAGGTATTCGTCAATTTGCTCAATCAGCTTATTATCTTCATTGTACTTAATTTTATAATTAAGTGCGAAGGTCGCGATATGCTCTATCAACTCATTCAATTGTAAATTGATGGCAGACGTTGGATCGTTCACCCAGCCATGATTACTTTCATCAAGATTGGCAAGGCAGTCATGGTACAAGGATTCGCAGAGAAATTTCAACTGCGCGATATCATGCCTTTTTGGCGAGTACTCGTCCATAGCGCATCCCCTTCTGAGTGATTTCTTACTCACCGAACATCATTGTCGGGATGGATACTACTTACTAAGCCCTACGGGTGCTGTGCTCCTGTTAACTCTAACTATAAGCCACTCTGATCAGGATTTCACCGCGCTATTACGAAAAATTACAATTAAAACCAGATCCTGCGAGCGTTCACGCAATAGCGCATCCTCAAATGAACACATTTATCCAAATTAACGCTGGCTTTTTTTCGCTTCCTTACGTTTCATTGATTTAGCTTAAACACCTGGATGAAGTCCGGATTCAGAGTTCTCTGGATATGGACTTGTTATTAGGAATATTCCTAATAACTTAAGCGGTGAAATGGAATTAAAACAATCCTGAGTTCACCCATTAAGTTATCAGCTAATTATGATATGTCTTATTAAGATGGCAGAAAATAAATAGAACGACAATAAGCGTATTTTATGATTTTTTTCTGAAATGAAAAAGGCCGCGAATGCGGCCTTTTTATCCTATGAAACCGGTATCAGTGAGGTTCTACCGAATGACTGTGCTCAATATCTTCATTCTTCCGGCTGAAGCGGCGGCGAACCACCACGAAGAATACCGGTACGAAGAAGATAGCCAGTACGGTCGCGGTGATCATACCGCCCATTACACCTGTACCTACCGCGTTCTGTGCACCGGAACCCGCACCAGAGCTGATAACCAGCGGCAGTACCCCGAGGATAAATGCCAGTGACGTCATCAGAATAGGGCGCAGACGCATGCGAACGGCTTCAAGCGTGGCCTCGATCAGGCCTTTGCCTTCTTTCTCCATCAGATCTTTGGCGAATTCAACGATAAGTATCGCGTTCTTCGCCGACAAGCCAATGGTTGTCAGCAGGCCTACCTGGAAGTACACGTCGTTGGTCAGTCCACGGAACGTTGCGGCCAGCAGCGCACCGATCACCCCCAATGGCACCACCAGCATAACGGAGAACGGAATTGACCAGCTCTCATACAGTGCCGCCAGACACAGGAACACCACAATCAGTGAAATGGCGTACAGGGCAGGGGCCTGGTTACCGGACAGACGTTCCTGATAGGACATACCGGTCCAGTCATAGCCAATACCCGCAGGCAGTTTGCTGGCTAATTCTTCCATCAGGTTCATGGCTTCACCGGTGCTTCGACCCGGTGCGGCCTGACCCAGAATTTCCATGGATGGAAGCCCGTTATAACGTTCCAGACGCGGTGAACCGTATTCCCAGCGCGAGGTAGAGAAGGCCGAGAATGGCACCATCTGACCATTGCTGCCGCGAACGTACCAGTTGTTGATATCGTTCGGCAACATACGGTATTGCGCCTCTGACATCACGTACACTTTCTTCACACGACCGCGGTCGATGAAGTCGTTAACGTAGCTACCGCCCCAGGCTGCGCCCAGAGTGGTGTTGATGTCGCTGATGGACACACCCAGCGCCTGCGCTTTCTCCTGATCGATGTCGATCTTGTACTGCGGCGTATCTTCCAGACCGTTAGGACGCACGCCGACCAGCAGGTCAGGGTGTTTAGCCACTTCACCAAACAGCTGGTTACGCGCCTGAGTCAGTTTTTCGTGGCCCAGACCGCCCTGGTCGATCAGCTGGAAGTCGAAACCGGTCGCCGTACCCAGTTCAACAATCGCTGGCAGGTTAAAGGCGAAGACCATCGCATCTTTTATCTGCGAGAAGGTGCCCATTGCACGGCCGGTGATAGCCTCCACCTTATTCTCTTCGCCCGGACGTTCAGACCAGTCTTTCAGAGAGACGAAGGCAATACCGGTGTTCTGACCGCGACCCGCAAAGCCAAAGCCGTTAACCGCAAACACCGATTCAACGTTCGCTTTTTCTTTGGTGAGGTAGTAGTCCGTCACTTCATCCAGCACTTTCTGGGTACGCTCTTGCGATGCACCCGCCGGAAGCTGCGCCATTGTCAGGAACACGCCCTGGTCTTCATCAGGCAGGAACGAACTTGGCAGACGCACGAACAGATAGGCCATGCCGACCACGATGATGATATAGAGCAGCAGATAACGACCGTTGCTGCGCAGAATGTTGCCTACGCTGTCGGTGTAGTGGTGCGTGCTCTTATCAAACATGCGGTTAAACCAGCCGAAGAACCCTTTATGCTCGCCGTGACCGCCTTTCTGAACCGGTTTCAGCATGGTGGCACACAGCGCTGGCGTCAGGATCAACGCCACCAGTACCGACAGCGCCATTGCAGAAACAATGGTGATGGAGAACTGACGGTAAATCGCACCGGTAGAGCCCCCGAAGAAGGCCATCGGAATAAATACCGCGGACAGCACCATCGCGATACCGACCAGCGCGCCCTGGATCTGACCCATGGATTTACGGGTTGCTTCCTTCGGCGGCAGACCTTCTTCCGCCATAACACGCTCGACGTTTTCTACGACCACGATGGCGTCATCCACGAGCAAGCCGATGGCGAGCACCATCCCGAACATCGTCAGGGTATTTATCGAGTAGCCAAATATCGCCAGTATGGCGAAGGTTCCGAGCAGGACGACCGGTACGGCGATGGTTGGGATCAACGTCGCGCGGAAGTTCTGCAGGAACAGATACATCACCAGGAAGACGAGGATGATCGCTTCTACCAGGGTTTTAACCACTTCGTGAATCGAAATTTTAACGAACGGCGTGGTGTCATAGGGATAAACGATCTTCAGACCTGACGGGAAGAACGGTTCCATCTTCTTCAGCTCTGCACGGATAGCCGTTGCGGTGTCCAGGGCGTTAGCACCGGTCGCCAGTTTGATACCCAGACCGGAAGCCGGTTTGCCGTTAAACTTCGCAATGATGTCGTAGTTTTCGCCACCCAGTTCCACTTTAGCCACGTCACGCAGGCGAACCTGCGAACCGTCCTGATTCACTTTCAGCAGAATTTTGCTGAACTCATCGGCGGAGGTCAGACGGGTCTGCGCGATGATAGACGCGTTAAGCTGCTGGCCTTTCACCGGCGGTGTACCGCCTAACTGACCGGCTGCCACCTGGGCGTTCTGCGCTTTAATGGCGTTGATGACGTCAACCGGCGTCAGCTGGAAGTTGTTCAGTTTGTTCGGATCCATCCAGATACGCATCGCGTACTGGGAACCGAACAGCTGAACGTCACCCACACCGGAAGTACGGCTGATGGCGTCCTTCATGTTGGCGCCCACGTAGTCGGAAATATCCTCCTGCGTCATGGTGCCGTTGGTATTGATAACGCCAACAACCATCAGGAAGCTACTGGACGATTTCTCGACGCTCACACCCTGCTGTTGTACTTCCTGCGGCAGCAGTGGCATCGCCAGCTGCAGTTTGTTCTGCACCTGCACCTGCGCGATGTCCGCATCGGTACCTGACTCGAAGGTCAGGGTGATCTGGACCGTACCGGTGGAGTCACTGTTTGAGGACATGTACATCAGGTTATCGATACCGTTCATGTTCTGTTCGATAACCTGCGTAACGGTATCCTGCACCGTTTTCGCATCAGCCCCCGGGTAGGTTGCGGAGATCGTCACCGCCGGTGGCGCAATGGTCGGATATTGCGCAACAGGCAGCTTCAGGATCGCAAGTCCCCCGGCCAGCATGATAATAATGGCGATCACCCATGCGAATATGGGGCGATCGATAAAGAAATTAGGCATGTCTTAACGGCTCCTGTTTAAGTTAAGACTTGGTTTGTTCTGACTGGCCAGCGGCCGAAGCTTGTTGTTTATCGTCAGACTTCACTTCCTGTGCTTTTACCTGAGCGCCAGGACGAACTTTTTGCAAACCAGTAACAATCACGCGATCGCCATCTTTCAGACCTTCCGTCACCAGCCATTTATCGCCAATCGCCTGCGTTGCAGTGATATTGCGCGTTTCGACTTTGTCACCGGCACCCACAACCAGTGCGCTCGCATCGCCGCGTGGCGTACGGGTCACACCCTGCTGTGGAACCAGAAGTGCGGTTGGATTCGTTCCTTCTTCCAGACGGGCGCGAACGAACATACCTGGCAACAGGGTGTGGTCAGGGTTCGGGAAAATCGCACGTAAGGTAATGGAACCGGTGGTCTGGTCGACCGTCACATCAGAGAATTCCAGCGTACCTGCCTGCGGGTATTTGATGCCGTCGTTGGTCACCAGCTCCACTTTGGCTTTGCCGTTTTCCTGCTTCAGGGTGCCGTTTGCCAGCTCCTGTTTCAGGCGCAGGAAATCGTTGCTGGACTGCGTCACGTCTACGTAGATCGGATCAAGCTGCTGCACGGTAGCCAGTGCCGTGGCCTGACCGTTCTGCACCAGAGCCCCTTCCGTGACGGAGGATTTACCAATACGACCGCTGATAGGGGAGGTCACTTTGGTATAGGCCAGGTTGATGCGCGCGGTTTCGACAGCCGCTTTCGCTGCCACGACGGCCGCGTTAGCCTGCTGTGCATCCGCCAGAGCAGTGTCGTAATCCTGTTGGCTGATGTACTGCGTACCGAGCAGTTTTTTGTAACGATTCAACGTCAACTGAGAGATTTTGGCCGCCGCTTCCGCTTTCGCCAGGTCGCCTTTCGCACTTTCATAAGACGCCTGATAGGTTGCAGGATCAATCTGATACAGAGACTCACCGGCTTGCACATCGCCGCCTTCGGTGAAGTTACGTTTCAGGATAATGCCGCTTACCTGAGGACGAACTTCCGCAATACGATACGCATTTGTACGGCCAGGTAATTCGGTGGTGATCTGGAGAGGTTCGGATTTGAGCGTCACAACGCCAACTTCCGGCATCTGCTGCGCTCCTTGTTGAGCCTGTTTGTCGTCACATCCTGTAAGCGCTAAGCTGCCTGAGAGCATCAGAACGACCGCCAGAGGCGTTAACCCTCTGTTTTTGTTCATATGTAAACCTCGAGTGTCCGATTTCAAATTGATCAATGGTCCTGAGTCCAAAAACCCATTGCTGCGTTTATATTATCGTCATGCTATGGTACATACATTCACAAATGTATGTAAATCTGACGCCTGTAAATTCACCCACTTATGGCACGAAAAACCAAACAACAAGCACTTGAAACCCGACAACACATTCTGGATGTGGCAATCCGTTTGTTTTCTCAGCAGGGTGTTTCGTCAACCTCGCTGGCTCAGATTGCTCAGGCCGCAGGTGTTACGCGGGGAGCGATTTACTGGCATTTTAAAGACAAGTCAGATCTGTTCAGTGAAATCTGGGAGCTTTCAGAGTCCAGCATTAGCGATCTCGAGAGTGAGTATCGGGCAAAATTCCCTGACGATCCACTCTCAGTATTAAGAGAAATATTAGTATATATCCTTGAAGCGACGGTAGTTGAAGAGCGTCGTCGGTTAATGATGGAAATTATTTTCCACAAATGTGAGTTCGTGGGAGAGATGGCTGTCGTGCAGCAGGCGCAACGCAGCCTTAGTCTGGAAAGCTATGACCGTATTGAACAGAACCTGAACCAGTGCATGCAGGCTAAACTGTTACCGGCCAATCTCCTGACCCGCCGGGCGGCTATTCTGATGCGCAGCTACATTTCGGGCCTGATGGAAAACTGGCTTTTTGCCCCGCAATCCTTTGACCTTAAAGCGGAAGCCCGCAGCTACGTGGCGATTTTACTGGAAATGTTGCAGCTCTGCCCGACGCTGCGCAGCGGCGAATCTTCACTGCCCGCCTGACGCTTTCCAGGATTTATCTCAGAGGCTCACGTTCGCGCTATTCTGCTTCAGGCGAGCGTGATATCCTGCACGCCGGACTATTTTCGGTCATCTTCTGACATCACTCACAACTATGCTGCACACCAATCGCTCGCAACATCCTGTATTTGCATTGCTCTTTGCGACGCTGTTTTTCTTCGCTACGGCCCCGCTTTCCTGGGCCCGCGCCGATAACGGCAATGACATCCCATCACGTGCTGATGTTCAGTCGCAACTCGACACCCTGAATAAACAAAAAGATCTCACGCCTCAGGAAAAACTCATCCAGCAGGACCTGACGGAAACGCTGGAATCGCTGGATAAAATTGAGCGCGTCAAGGCGGAAACCACCCAGCTTCGCCAGAAGGTGGCGCAGGCGCCTGAAAACATGCGCAAGGCAACGGATTCGCTGAGTGCCCTGAGCGATGTGGATAATGACGATGAAACGCGCAAAACGCTGGCAACGCTGTCGCTGCGTCAGCTGGAGTCGCGTGTCGCGCAACTGCTCGACGATCTGCAAACTGCACAGTCGGATCTCGCGACCTACAACAGCCAGCTTGTCTCACTGCAGACTCAGCCCGAACGCGTGCAAAACGCGATGTACGCCGCGTCTCAGCAGCTGCAGCAAATCCGCAATCGGCTGAACGGCACCACGGTGGGTGAAGGCACGCTGCGCCCGACGCAGCAAACGCTGCTGCTGGTTCAGCAGGCGTTACTCAATGCGCAAATCGAACAGCAGCGTAAAAGCCTGGAAGGGAATACGGTGCTGCAGGACACGCTGCAAAAACAGCGTGACTACGTGACTGCCAACATTAACCGCCTGGAACACCAGCTTCAGCTGCTGCAGGAGGCGGTGAACAGCAAGCGTCTGACGCTGACGGAAAAAACCGCCCAGGAGGCGGTATCGCCGGACGAAACCGCCCGTATTCAGGCCAATTCGCTGGTGAAGCAGGAGCTCGACGCGAACCATCAGTTGAGTGAGCGTCTGATTCAGGCGACCGAAAGCGGCAACTCGCTGGTTCAACAGAATATCAAAGTCAAAAACTGGCTGGACCGTGCGCTGCAGTCTGAACGCAACATCAAAGAGCAGATTGCGGTCCTGAAAGGCAGTCTTCTGCTGTCACGCATTCTCTACCAGCAACAGCAGACGCTGCCGTCCGCCGACGAGCTGGAGGACATGACCAACCGCATTGCCGATTTGCGTCTGGAACAGTTTGATGTCAACCAGCAGCGCGACGCCCTTTTCCAGAGCGATACCTTTGTCGCCAAAATAGAAGAGGGCCACTCCAGCGAAGTGAACCCGGAAGTGCACGACGCGCTGTTGCAGGTAATCGATATGCGCCGCGAGCTCCTCGACCAGCTCAATAAACAGCTGGGTAACCAGCTGATGATGGCGATTAACCTGCAGATCAACCAGCAGCAATTGGTAAGCGTGTCTAAAAGTCTGCAGGAGATTTTGACCCAGCAGATTTTCTGGGTTAACAGCAACAAACCGATGGACTGGGACTGGGTTAAATCCTTCCCGGAGACGCTGAAAACGCAGATTAAGGGCATGAAAATCACCGTCAACTGGGAGAAAGCCTGGCCCGCGGTGATGATTGCCTTCCTGGCGGGATTACCGCTGTTACTGATTGCCGGCCTGATCCGCTGGCGTCTGGGTTGGCTGAAGAACTATCAGGCGAAGCTGGCGTCAGAAGTGGGGCAACTGCGCAACGATAGCCAACTCCATACGCCAAAAGCGATTCTGATCGATCTTATTCGTGCGCTGCCGGTGTGTCTGATCATTCTGGCGGTTGGCCTGATCCTGCTCACGATGCAGCTTAACGTCAGCGATTTGCTGTGGGCCTTCAGTAAAAAACTGGCGCTGTTCTGGCTGGTGTTTGGCGTGTGCTGGAAAGTGCTGGAAAAAGACGGCGTGGCGGTACGTCACTTCAACATGCCGGAACAACTGACCAGCCACTGGCGTCGTCAGATTGTCCGCATCAGCCTGGCGCTCCTGCCGCTGCACTTCTGGTCGGTGGTCTCGGAGCTTTCTCCGCTGCATCTGATGGATGACGTCCTGGGTCAGCTGGTCATTCTGCTGAACCTGCTGCTGATAGCCATTCTGATGTGGCCGATGTGTCGCGATAGCTGGCGTGATAAAGAGTCCCATAATCTTCGTCTGGCCACCGTCACGGTGCTGGCAATCATTCCGCTGGCGCTGATGGTGCTCACGGCGACGGGCTACTTCTATACCACGCTGCGCCTGTCCGGACGCTGGATCGAAACGGTCTATCTGGTGATCGTCTGGAATCTGCTCTATCAGACCGTGCTGCGTGGCCTGAGTGTGGCGGCTCGCCGTATCGCTTATCGTCGCGCCATCGCGCGTCGTCAGCATCAGGTGAAAGAGGGCGCTGAAGGGGCGGAGCCGCAGGAAGAGCCGACCATCGCGCTGGAGCAGGTTAACCAGCAGACGCTGCGTATCACCATGCTGGTGATGATCGCCCTGTTCGCGGTGATGTTCTGGGCTATCTGGTCTGATTTGATTACCGTCTTCGCTTATCTCGACAGTATCACCCTCTGGCAGTACAGCGGGACCGAAGCCGGTGCTGCGGTGATGAAGAGCGTCACCATGGGTAGCCTGCTGTTTGCGGTGGTGTCGTCGATGGTGGCCTGGGCGCTAATTCGAAACCTGCCGGGCCTGCTGGAAGTGCTGGTGCTGTCGCGCCTGAACCTGCGTCAGGGGGCCTCCTATGCCATTACCACCATCCTCAACTACGTCATTATTATTGTCGGGGCGATGACGGTCTTTGGCTCGCTCGGCGTGTCGTGGGATAAACTGCAGTGGCTGGCGGCAGCCCTCTCTGTGGGTCTCGGTTTTGGCCTGCAGGAGATTTTCGGTAACTTCGTTTCCGGCCTGATCATCCTGTTCGAACGTCCGGTGCGAATCGGCGATACGGTGACCATCGGGACCTTCTCCGGTACCGTCAGCAAGATCCGCATTCGTGCGACCACCATTACCGACTTCGATCGCAAAGAGGTGATCATCCCGAACAAAGCGTTCGTGACCGAGCGTCTGATCAACTGGTCGCTCTCTGATACGACTACGCGTGTGGTGATCCGCCTCGGCGTAGCCTACGGTTCGGATCTGGATAAGGTGAAAGAGGTATTGCTGAAGGCCGCAAAAGAGCATCCAAAGGTTATGCACGAGCCTGCGCCAGACGTCTTCTTCACCACCTTCGGGCCGAGTACGCTGGATCACGAGCTGCGTTTATACGTGCGTGAGCTTCGCGATCGCAGCTACACCGTGGATGAACTGAACCGCTCCATCGACCGTCTGTGCCGTGAAAACAATATCAATATTGCTTTCAACCAGCTTGAGGTTCACCTGCATAATGAGAAAGGTGACGAGCATACGGAAGTGAAGCGTGAGATTAAGGGTGACGATCCGACACCAGCCTAATCTCTATTCCCTCAGCCCTCAGGGCTGAGGGAACGATTTTCTCCCTCTCCCTTAGGGAGAGGGCTGGGGTGAGGGTAATTTTCCCTCAAAATCCCGCCGTACAATCTCCAGCGCCTTCAGCACCGTTTCCGCCGGGATCTCATGATTCTCCAGCAGCATAATCAAATCGACGGCCAGTTTGACCTCATCCGGGGCATTTTCCAGCGACATGTGTGGCTCCTTTTAACGGGTCAGGCGTTCAATCACGCGTTCTATCTCTTCCAGCGCCTGACGGCAACGGACAAGACGTCCTTCCAGCGCGTCAATCTCGCGCATTAGTATCTGCTGTTCTTCCAGCGTTTCACTGTTGTTCAGACGCGCTTCCCGCTCGCGCTTCATCTCAAACAGACGGCGTTCAAACTCCTGGTGCTCCAGCCGTTTGCGCTGCCATTTTCCGAGGCCCGGGGACGCGCTGTCCCAGCTGCGCAGGGGCCAGGCTGCGATCTCCCGGTGCAGGGCGGTGATCTGGCTGGTGAGGTGCTCCGCAAGCCAGGCCACCTGCTCATGTTTACCGTCATTCACGGCCTGACGCAGTTCATCGAGGTTGGTCTGCGCTTCGTCAAGATAGTCTTTCATCAGTGTACTTCGGGTATGAAATAACTGCCGGTCAAAGCGCGGTTTGAGCGTCGCATGCTGCATCAGCGGTGACGCCTGCGTGCGCAGGGCAATGAGCTGATTTTGCAGCGTCTCTAAAAGCAGGGCTATTTTCAAGGCGCGCTCCAGTGGTAAAGTAGCCGTTCAGTTTGATAACGATTCGCATTATGCAGCGTACTATTTTAATCATCATTGGCTGGCTCGCGGTAGTGTTGGGCACGCTGGGCGTGGTTTTACCGCTTTTGCCCACGACGCCGTTTATTCTGCTGGCAGCCTGGTGTTTTGCCCGCTCATCTCCGCGTTTTCACCACTGGCTGCTGTATCGCTCGTGGTTTGGCGGGTACTTGCGCTACTGGCAAAAACACCGGGCCATGCCGCCTGGCGCAAAGCCGCGTGCGATTGCAGTGATCCTCATCACCTTCGCCATTTCATTATGGCTGGTGAAAATGATGTGGGTGCGGATCCTGCTGCTGGTTATCCTGACCTGCCTGCTTATCTTCATGTGGCGGATCCCCGTGGTTGATGAAAAGCAACAAAAGCACTGAAGCCTTATAATGGCTGTTGCAATTATTGCGCGCAGCCAGTAAATTCGACCGTTTTCGAGCACAGGCGCGCCTGGTTAAAGGTTAAGCAATTGTTACCTTTACCGACTCTTTGCGCGCTGTGAGTAACACTGTTTCATTTAGGCACAAACCGATGACCGCAACTGCACAGCAGCTTGAATATCTGAAAAACAGCATCAAAAGCATCCAGGACTATCCAAAACCTGGCATTCTTTTCCGTGATGTCACCAGCTTGCTGGAAGACCCGAAAGCGTACGCCCTCAGCATTGAACTGCTGGTAGAGCGTTATAAAAACGCCGGGATCACCAAAGTAGTAGGTACCGAAGCCCGTGGCTTCCTGTTCGGCGCACCAGTGGCGCTGGCTATGGGCGTGGGTTTTGTGCCGGTGCGTAAACCGCGCAAACTGCCACGTGAAACCATCGCGGAGAGCTATGAGCTGGAATACGGCACCGATCAGCTGGAAATCCATGTTGATGCCATCAAGCCTGGCGACAAAGTGCTGGTGGTTGACGATCTGCTGGCAACCGGTGGCACCATCGAAGCGACCGTGAAGCTGATCCGTCGTCTGGGTGGTGAAGTGACCGATGCGGCATTCATCATCAACCTGTTCGATCTGGGCGGTGAACAGCGCCTGGAAAAACAGGGTATTACCAGCTACAGCTTGGTGCCATTCCCGGGTCACTGATCCCGGTTTTCACAACCTCGCTCAATGGGTGAGGTTGTGATAGCATTCCCCTCCATAAATTCACCTTCCAGCGTTGCAGAGCCTGCCCATGAGTTATCAGGTGTTAGCCCGTAAATGGCGACCACAAACCTTTGCCGACGTTGTCGGTCAGGAACATGTGCTGACGGCCCTGGCGAACGGCTTGTCGCTAGGTCGTATCCATCACGCCTATCTCTTCTCCGGTACCCGCGGCGTCGGTAAAACCTCTATTGCCCGTTTACTGGCAAAAGGTCTGAACTGCGAAACCGGGATCACCGCCACGCCGTGTGGCGTATGTGACAACTGCCGTGAGATCGAGCAGGGGCGCTTTGTCGATCTGATCGAGATCGACGCCGCCTCGCGCACCAAAGTTGAAGATACCCGCGATCTGCTGGATAACGTGCAGTACGCCCCGGCGCGTGGCCGCTTCAAGGTCTATCTGATCGATGAAGTCCACATGCTGTCGCGTCACAGCTTCAACGCCCTGCTGAAAACGCTGGAAGAGCCGCCGGCCCATGTGAAATTCCTGCTGGCGACGACCGATCCGCAAAAGCTGCCGGTCACCATTCTGTCGCGCTGCCTGCAGTTCCATCTGAAGGCGCTGGACGTTGAGCAGATCCGTGCGCAGCTGGAACACATTCTCGATGAAGAGCACATTGTCCACGAACCGCGCGCCCTGCAACTGCTGGCCCGCGCGGCGGACGGCAGCCTGCGTGATGCGCTAAGCCTGACCGATCAGGCGATTGCCAGCGGTGACGGTAAACTGTCGACGGACGCGGTCAGCACCATGCTCGGCACGCTGGATGACGACCAGGCGCTGTCTCTCATTGAAGCCATGATTGCCGCTAACGGTGAGCGCGTCATGTCGCTGGTGAACGCGGCCGCGGCCCGTGGCGTCGAGTGGGAAGCCCTGCTGGTCGAGATGCTTAGCCTGCTGCACCGCGTGGCGATGCTACAGCTCTCTCCGTCGGCGATTGGCGCGGATATGGCGACCATTGAACAGCGGATGCGTGAACTTGCCCGCACCGTACCGCCTGCTGATGTGCAGCTTTACTACCAGACCTTACTGATTGGCCGTAAAGAGCTGCCGTTTGCGCCGGATCCTAGAATGGGCGTTGAAATGACGCTGCTGCGTGCGCTGGCGTTCCATCCGCGTATGCCGCTGCCAGAGCCAGAAGTGCCGCGGCAGTCTTTCGCCCCGGCTGCCCCTACGGCGGTGATGTCGCCGCAGCAGGTACCAGCACAGCCGGCAGCGCCGCCGCCACAAAATGTGCCGCTGTCGGATGCCACCAGTTCGGTGCTTGCCGCCCGCAGCCAGTTGCAGCGGGCGCAGGGAGCAACCAAACCAAAAAAGAGTGAACCGGCAGCGCCAGGAAGAGCGCGGCCGGTTAACAACGCCGCGCTTGAACGACTGGCCTCGGTAACGGAGCGCGTACAGTCGCGCCCGGCACCGTCCGCGCTCGAGCAAAAAGCCCCGGTGAAAGAAGAGGCTTACCGCTGGAAGTCGACGACCATCGTCGAAGAGGTGAAGAAAGAGGTCGCCACGCCAAAAGCGCTGAAAAAAGCGCTGGAGCATGAAAAAACACCGGAGCTTTCCGCGAAGCTCGCGGAAGAGTCTATCGCGCGTGACGCCTGGGCTGCAGAGGTCAGTAAACTGCAGCTGCCGAAGCTGGTCGAGCAGGTCGCGCTGAATGCCTGGAAAGAGCAGGACGGTAATCAGGTGCGTTTGCATCTGCGTCCGGGTCAACGGCACCTGAATTCCCCTGGCGCGCAAAAGGCGCTGGCGGAGGCGCTCGCCACATTACAGGGTGCACCGGTTGAATTGACTATCATTGAAGATGATAATCCGGCGGTGCGAACGCCACTGGAGTGGCGACAGGCCATTTATGAAGAGAAACTCGCGCAGGCGCGTGAGTCGATTATTGCGGATAACAATATCCAGACCCTGCGCCGGTTCTTCGACGCCGATCTGGATGAAGAGAGTATTCGCCCCATTTGATCGTGAGTCTGACTTACGGTTGTCATCGTTAAACGTGAAAGAGAGAGAAGCCTATGTTTGGTGGAAAAGGCGGTCTGGGTGGCCTGATGAAGCAGGCTCAGCAGATGCAGGAAAAAATGCAGAAGATGCAGGAAGAGATCGCTCAGCTGGAAGTCACGGGTGAATCCGGTGCCGGTCTGGTCAAGGTGACCATCAACGGTGCGCATAACTGCCGCCGTGTTGAAATCGATCCAAGCCTGCTCGAAGACGACAAAGAGATGCTGGAAGATCTGGTTGCAGCCGCGTTTAACGATGCCGCGCGCCGTATCGACGAAACCCAGAAAGAGAAAATGGCCTCTGTTTCCAGCGGTATGCAACTGCCGCCGGGCTTCAAGATGCCGTTCTGATGCAAACCAGTCCGCTGCTCACGCAGTTAATGGAAGCGTTGCGCTGCCTGCCGGGCGTTGGCCCGAAGTCGGCGCAGCGTATGGCGTTTACGCTATTGCAGCGCGACCGCAGCGGCGGGATGCGCCTGGCGCAGGCTCTGACCCGCGCCATGTCAGAAATTGGTCACTGCGCGGATTGCCGTACCTTTACCGAGCAGGACGTCTGTAATATCTGCTCAAATCCGCGTCGTCAGGAGAACGGTCAGATTTGCGTGGTGGAGAGTCCGGCGGACATCTACGCCATCGAACAAACCGGGCAGTTCTCTGGCCGCTATTTCGTGCTGATGGGGCATCTCTCCCCGCTGGACGGTATCGGTCCGGATGATATCGGTCTTGATCGCCTTGAACAGCGTCTGGAATCCGAGACCATCAAAGAGGTGATCCTCGCCACCAACCCGACGGTGGAAGGGGAGGCAACCGCTAACTACATCGCCGAGCTGTGCGCGCAGTATGGCGTTGACGCCAGCCGTATCGCTCACGGTGTGCCGGTTGGCGGTGAGCTGGAGATGGTTGATGGCACCACGCTGTCGCACTCTCTGGCCGGTCGTCACAAGATTATTTTCTGACCAAACGGAGGCGGCGTTCGCGGCCTCCGCTTGAAAATTTCCCCGCTTATCCCCATCTCTCACTCAACGTTTTACAACCCCATTAAATGGCATTGTTGAGGTCGACTTAGATGAAAGGACAAGAAACCCGTGGTTTCCAGTCAGAAGTAAAACAGCTTCTGCACCTGATGATCCATTCCCTGTATTCCAACAAAGAAATCTTCCTGCGTGAGCTGATTTCCAACGCCTCCGATGCGGCGGACAAGCTGCGCTTCCGCGCGCTGTCTAACCCGGATCTGTATGAAGGCGACGGCGAGCTGCGCGTGCGCGTCTCTTTCAATAAAGAGAACCGTACCCTGACCATCGCCGATAACGGCATAGGCATGAACCGCGACGAGGTGATCGACCACCTCGGGACTATCGCCAAATCCGGGACTAAAGCGTTCCTGGAATCTATGGGCTCTGACCAGGCGAAAGACAGCCAGCTGATCGGCCAGTTCGGCGTGGGCTTCTATTCGGCGTTTATCGTGGCGGACAAAGTCACCGTGCGTACACGTGCGGCGGGCGACAGCGCGGAAAACGGCGTGTTCTGGGAATCCAAAGGTGAAGGTGAATACACCGTTGATGACATCACCAAAGCGGATCGCGGCACCGAAATCACCCTGCACCTGCGTGAAGGCGAAGACGATTTCCTGAACGACTGGCGCGTGCGCTCCATCATCAGCAAATATTCCGACCACATTGCCCTACCGGTTGAGATTGAAAAACAGGAAGAGAAAGACGGTGAAACTGTGGTCTCCTGGGAGAAAATCAACAAGGCGCAGGCCCTGTGGACGCGCAATAAGGCTGAAATCAAGGACGACGAATACAACGAGTTCTACAAACACATCGCCCACGACTTTACCGATCCGCTGACCTGGAGCCATAACCGTGTGGAAGGTAAGCAGGAGTACACCAGCCTGCTGTATATCCCGTCGCAGGCGCCGTGGGATATGTGGAACCGCGATCACAAGCACGGCCTGAAGCTTTACGTTCAGCGCGTCTTCATCATGGACGACGCCGAGCAGTTCATGCCGAACTACCTGCGCTTTGTCCGTGGTCTGATTGATTCCAACGATCTGCCGCTGAACGTCTCCCGTGAAATTCTGCAGGACAGCACCGTGACCCGCAACCTGCGTAACGCGCTGACCAAACGTACGCTGCAGATGCTGGAAAAACTGGCGAAAGACGACGCGGAAAAATACCAGACCTTCTGGAAACAGTTCGGCCTGGTGCTGAAAGAAGGCCCGGCGGAAGACACCGCGAACGTGGAAGCGATCGCTAAACTGCTGCGCTTTGCCTCTACGCACACCGACTCCTCCGCGCAGACCGTGTCGCTGGAAGAGTACGTCTCCCGCATGAAAGAAGGGCAGGAGAAGATCTACTACATCACCGCCGACAGCTACGCCGCGGCGAAGAGCAGCCCACACCTGGAACTGCTGCGTAAGAAAGGCATCGAAGTGCTGCTGCTTTCTGACCGCATCGACGAGTGGATGATGAACTACCTGACCGAGTTCGACGGTAAGCCATTCCAGTCTGTTGCCAAAGCCGACGAGTCCATCGATAAGCTGGCGGATGAAGTGGATGAAAGCGCGAAAGAAGCCGAGAAGGCGCTGGAGCCGTTCGTTGAGCGCGTGAAAACCCTGCTGGGCGACCGTGTGAAAGAGGTGCGCTTCACCCACCGTCTGACCGATACCCCGGCGATTGTGACCACCGATGCGGATGAAATGGGTACCCAGATGGCGAAACTGTTCGCCGCGGCGGGTCAGGCGATGCCAGAAGTGAAATATATCTTCGAGCTGAACCCGGATCACCCGCTGGTGAAACGCGCGGCGGATACCCAGGACGAAACCCGTTTTGCCGAGTGGGTTGAACTGCTGCTGGATCAGTCTCTGCTGGCCGAGCGCGGCACGCTGGAAGATCCTAACCTCTTCATTAAACGTGTGAATGCGCTGCTGCTGGCGTAATTGACCACGCCTCCCCTGGTCTTCTCCCTCTCCCCGTGGGAGAGGGCCGGGGTGAGGGCACCAGACCGCACTCCCCCAAATAATCTCCCCTCATTAACCGTTTCAGCCCTCCTGCCTTCCTTGAGCCACATCCGTTCTGGTGGTATTGTTTAGCGCTTTTGAAAAATTGAATCGACTTTTGAGGGGATTTTCGCAATGCGTATTATTCTGCTTGGCGCTCCGGGCGCGGGTAAAGGAACTCAGGCTCAGTTCATCATGGAGAAATACGGTATTCCGCAAATCTCCACCGGTGATATGCTGCGCGCTGCTGTTAAATCTGGCTCTGAGCTGGGTAAACAAGCGAAAGACATCATGGACGCAGGCAAGCTGGTGACTGACGAGCTGGTTATCGCTCTGGTCAAAGAGCGCATTGCTCAGGAAGACTGCCGTAACGGTTTCCTGCTGGACGGCTTCCCACGTACCATTCCTCAGGCTGACGCCATGAAAGAAGCGGGCATCAACGTGGATTACGTACTGGAGTTCGATGTACCGGACGAGCTGATCGTTGATCGTATCGTGGGCCGTCGCGTACACGCTGCTTCTGGCCGCGTTTACCACATCAAATTCAACCCACCTAAGGTTGAAGGTAAAGACGACGTGACCGGCGAAGAGCTGACCACCCGTAAAGACGATCAGGAAGAGACTGTGCGTAAGCGCCTGGTGGAATACCATCAGATGACTGCGCCGCTGATCGGCTACTACACCAAAGAAGCGCAGGCGGGTAACACCAAATACGCGAAAGTTGACGGCACCAAAGCCGTGGCTGATGTGCGTGCAGAGCTGGAAAAAATCCTCGGCTAATTGCACCCCTCTCACCCGGACTCCCGGGTGAGAATATTTCTCATCTCACCTATTACAGCAATGGGTTCCGTTTAAACGCATTTCCGCTACAATTGACAACCATTCAAATGGTTAAGAGGCGTGAATGAGTCAGGCGAAAACCGGCATCCTGCTTGCCAATCTGGGCACTCCAGAAGCACCTACATCAGACGCGGTAAAACGCTACCTGCGACAATTTTTAAGCGACACGCGCGTCGTGGATTTTCCGCGACTGCTGTGGTGGCCGCTGCTGCGTGGCGTCATTCTGCCGATCCGTTCTCCGCGCGTCGCCAAACTCTATCAGTCCGTGTGGATGGAAGAGGGTTCTCCACTGATGGTCTACAGCCGTCGCCAGGAGAAGGCGCTGGCCGCCCGCCTGCCGGATATGCCCGTCGCGCTCGGTATGAGCTACGGAAAACCGTCCCTCGAAAGCGCGGTGGAAACACTGCTGGCGCAGGGCGTGGACCACATCGTCGTGCTGGCACTCTACCCGCAGTACTCCTGCTCGACGGTCGCTGCCGTCTGGGACGAGCTGGCCCGCATTCTGGCGACCCGCCGCCGTATTCCGGGCGTGACGTTTATTCGCGACTACGCCGATAACGAACTGTACATCAAAGCGCTTGCCAACAGCGCGCGCGCGTCGTTTGAAAAACACGGCGAGCCGGATCTGCTGCTGCTCTCCTATCACGGCATTCCGCAGCGTTTCGCCAACGAAGGGGATGATTATCCGCAGCGCTGTCGCGATACCACCCGTGAGCTGGTCTCCGCGCTCGGCCTGCCGCCGGAGAAGGTGATGATGACTTTCCAGTCGCGCTTTGGTCGCGAGCCGTGGTTGACGCCGTATACGGATGAAACCCTCAAAATGCTCGGCGAGAAAGGCGTGAAGCATATTCAGGTAATGTCCCCGGGCTTCTCGGCCGATTGCCTGGAAACGCTGGAGGAGATCGCGGTGCAAAACCGGGAGTTCTTCCTTGAGGCAGGCGGTGAGAAGTACGAGTACATTCCGGCACTTAACGACTCCCCTGAGCATATCGACATGATGGTCTCGCTGGTGAAAAACAGCCGCTGATCGCACTTCGGGCCGGGTTTGTGCTACCATTCCCGGCCCATATTCTTTGCACAGTTCAGACCATGAAATTTCCCGGTAAACGCAAATCCAAACACTACTTCCCCGTTGATGCCCGCGATCCGCTCCTGCAGCAAATTCAGCCAGAAAATGAAACCAGTGCGGCATGGGTCGTCGGTATCGATCAGACGCTGGTGGACATTGAAGCGAAAGTGGATGATGCGTTTGTCGCCCGTTATGGTCTGAGCGCCGGGCACTCGCTGGTGATC
The DNA here is from genome assembly GCF_052044775.1 of Enterobacter sp. 22466. Lineage (NCBI taxonomy): Bacteria > Pseudomonadati > Pseudomonadota > Gammaproteobacteria > Enterobacterales > Enterobacteriaceae > Enterobacter > Enterobacter sp. 22466. The sequence continues at coordinate 261,710 of NZ_JBQENX010000001.1, forward strand.
GAAGATGACGTTGCCGAAGCCCTGTATCAGGAGCTGGTGCGTGACAATCTGATCTCCCATCAGTTTGCCGGCGGCACCATTGGCAATACCATGCACAACTACTCCGTTCTGGCAGACGACCGCTCGGTGCTGCTCGGCGTGATGTGCAGTAACATCGAAATTGGTGGCTACGCCTATCGTTACCTGTGCAACACCTCCAGTCGTACCGACCTGAACTATCTCCAGGGCGTCGACGGCCCGATTGGCCGCTGCTTTACGCTGATCGGGGAATCCGGTGAGCGAACCTTCGCCATCAGCCCTGGCCACATGAACAAACTGCGTGCAGAGAGTATTCCGGAAGAGGTGATTGCGGGCGCGTCGGCGCTGGTGCTCACCTCCTACCTGGTGCGCTGCAAGCCGGGCGAGCCGATGCCGGAAGCCACCATGAAGGCGATTGAGTACGCGAAGAAGTACGATGTGCCGGTGGTCCTGACGCTGGGAACGAAATTTGTGATTGCCGACAACCCGGAGTGGTGGCAGGCCTTCCTGAAAGAGCATGTCTCCATTCTGGCGATGAACGAAGAAGAGGCTGAGGCCCTCACCGGCGAGAGCGATCCGCTGCTGGCGTCCGACAAAGCGCTGGACTGGGTGGATCTGGTGCTCTGCACCGCCGGACCGGTCGGTCTGTATATGGCTGGCTTCACGGAAGAAGAGAGCAAACGCAAAACCCAGCATCCGCTGCTCCCTGGCGCCATCGCCGAGTTCAACCAGTATGAGTTCAGCCGCGGTATGCGTTTTAAAGACTGTGTTAATCCGCTGCGTATCTACTCGCACATCGCTCCGTATATGGGCGGGCCGGAGAAGATCATGAACACCAACGGCGCGGGCGACGGTGCGCTGGCGGCGTTGCTGCACGATATCACCGCCAATGCTTACCACAAAACCAACGTGCCGAATTCAAGCAAGCATAAGTTCAGCTGGCTGACCTATTCGTCGCTGGCGCAGGTATGTAAGTATGCGAACCGCGTAAGTTATCAGGTGCTGAACCAGCACTCTCCGCGCTTAACGCGTGGTCTGCCGGAAAGGGAAGACAGCCTCGAAGAGGCGTACTGGGACAGGTAAAAGCAAAACGGCAACGCATGTTGCCGTTTTTAGTGTTTATTCCCTCTCCCGGTGGGAGAGGGCCAGGGTGAGGGCATCAGGCCGCACGAAACTTACCTCGTCACAGCCTCTTCAACCGGCGGCTTCGCCAGCAGCGTCAGCATCGTGTTCGCAATTTCACGCTCACCCATCACCACCCGATCCGCACCGCGCTCGGTGATGTACTCCACCTCGTCGTCATAATGCGCGCGGGCTATGATCTCAATCGTTGGGCATTTCTCGCGTGCGGTTGCCACAATTTCACCCGCTTCATAGCCGTTTGGAATGGTCAGCAGCAACCAGCGGGCGCAGTCCAGATGCGCCAGGTTCATTATTTCTTCATTCGCTGCATTGCCCAGCACTGCGCGAATACCGCGCTCACGCAGCTCATCAACGCGGGTGCGTGAGGTTTCAATCACCACCAGCGGAATACCCTGCTCCATCAGCTTCTCGCCAAGCAGGCTACCCACGCGGCCAAAGCCGACCAGCAGGGCATGATTGCAAATATCCACCGGGATCTGCTTCTCTTCTTCGATGGCCTCTTCGAGCGTCTGCTCTTCAAGGGTTTCGGTTTTATCGAGATATTTTTCCAGCAGCGCGAACAGCACCGGGTTGAGCATAATGGAGAGGATCGCCCCCGCCAGCACCAGATTCTGTCCGGCCTGCGGCAGCAGGTTCAGCGCCATGCCCAGACCCGCCAGAATAAAGGCGAATTCACCAATCTGTGCCAGGCTGGCGGCGATGGTCAGTGCCGTACGCGGCGAGTGGCCGAACATTCGCACCAGGAAGAAGGCAGCGACTGACTTACCAAAGATGATAATCGCCAGCGTCCCCAGTACGGCCAGCGGCTGCTGAACCAGAATCATCGGATCAAACAGCATCCCGACGGAGACAAAGAACAGCACCGCAAACGCATCACGCAGCGGCAGCGTATCGTGCGCGGCGCGGTGGCTCAGCTCGGATTCATTCAGCACCATCCCGGCGAAGAACGCACCCAGAGCAAAGGAGACATCAAACAGCTCCACCGCACCAAAGGCAATCCCCAGTGCCAGCGCAAGGACGGAGAGGGTAAACAGCTCGCGCGAGCCGGTGGCCGCGCTGCGCGACATGATCCACGGCACCAGTCGGCGGCCCACCAGCATCATGATGGCGATAAACGCCACGACTTTACCGATGGTGATACTCATATCCAGCGCCAGCGAGGCAAAGCCGACGTTGTCCTTTTCCATCATCCCGGCGACGGCAGGCAGCAGCACCAGGGTCAGCACCATCACCAGGTCTTCAACAATCAGCCAGCCTATCGCGATTTGTCCACGCTGGCTGTCAATCAGCTGTCTCTCTTCAAGCGCGCGCAGCAGGACCACGGTACTGGCGGTTGACAGACACAGCCCAAACACGATACCGGTCATTAACGACCAGCCCAGCACAGCTGAAAGCGCCATCCCCAGCAGCGTCGCTACCCCTATCTGGGCGATCGCTCCCGGTATGGCGATAGACTTTACCGCCATCAGATCCTTCAGTGAGAAATGCAGACCCACACCAAACATCAGCAGAATCACGCCTAATTCCGCCAGTTCAGGCGCCAGTTTGGTATCCGCCACGAAACCTGGCGTAAACGGCCCTGCCAGTACACCGGCTAATAAATAGCCCACGAGAGGGGAAATACGCAGTTTATTGGCAATCATGCCGAGAATAAAAGCGAGCACAAGTCCACCAACAATGGTGGTGATAAGCGGTGTGGCGTGGTGCATTCCGTCTCCTTTCGTTGTGGGTGTTCCATTTTGGTGAAAACCAAAAACCAGGTAATAGTTTATGACAATTTTTACCCTTATGTTTATGAATAATTGTTGAAGTTTGAATAAAACAGCAATATGCGTGTAAAAAAGCAAGTTTTGGCAAATTCACAGGAGGGAAGGAGAAGAAAGCCTTATGCCATCGGGGAGGTGGGCTGCCAATGTTAAACTTTGGCAGCCGTGAAATTACGCTTTGTGACGATTATCAGGCAGGAATATGGTCAACATCCCCAGAAGTGGCAGGAAAGCGCAGATTTTATAAACCAGGAAGATACTGGTGTGGTCGGCAACCATGCCTAACACGGCTGCACCAAGGCCGCCCATGCCAAAGGCGAAACCAAAGAAGAGCCCGGAAACCATACCAATACGCCCCGGTAACAACTCCTGCGCATACACCAGAATAGCCGAGAACGCCGAGGCGAGAATAAAACCAATGATCACCGTTAAAATGCCCGTCCATTCAAGGCTGGCGTAAGGCAAAATAAGGGTAAAGGGGGCAACGCCAAGGATAGAGCCCCAAATAACATATTTACGGCCAATTTTATCCCCGACTGGCCCGCCTATCACCGTCCCTGCCGCGACGGCAAACAGGAAGGCAAACAGGTGGAACTGCGCGTTTTGGACCGATAATCCAAATTTTTGCATCAGGTAAAAGGTGTAATAGCTGCTGATGCTCGCCATATAGAAATATTTCGAGAAAATCAGCACCAGCAGCACGGACACCGCGAGAATAACCTTATTGCGGGGAAGGGGATTGATAACTTTTGCTTTAGGTTTGCCTTTGTTTACGCGGTGCTGCGCGGCATACCAGCGACTGATCTGCGCGAGCACAACGATCGCCTGCAGGGCGGCCAGCACAAACCAGGCGACGTTACCCTTGCCGTATGGCGCAATGATCACTGCCGCCAGCAGCGGGCCGAGGGAGCTGCCAAAATTACCGCCCACCTGGAAGAGTGACTGCGCCAGCCCGTGACGCCCGCCAGAGGCCATGCGTGCCACGCGGGAGGATTCCGGATGGAAGACCGACGAGCCGGTGCCGACCAGCGCCGCGGCAAGCAGCACCGCTTCAAAACTGCCTGCCATAGCCAGCAGCACCAGCCCGCTCAGGGTGAAGCACATGCCAATCGGCAGTGACCAGGGCATCGGATATTTGTCCGTCCAGTACCCGACAATGGGTTGCAGTAGCGAAGAGGCCAGCTGGAAGGTCAGGGTGATCATCCCAATCTGCACAAAGGTTAACGAAAACTCGGACTGCAGCAGCGGGTAAATCGCCAGGATCAGCGACTGGATCATGTCGTTGAGCAGATGGGAGAGGCTAATAGCGCCTAAGACTTTAAATGAGGTGCGCGAGGGGGGCGACGCCGGCGCGCCCGAAACGGACTGGGTTGATTCACTGATTGCCATAAATACCACGTCGTGAGTGATGGAAAATGCAGGGTGTAATTATTATCCAACTAACATACCTGCCAGCGACATTTGAAGAAAGTCGCAATTATGAAAACTTATTTGTCTATTCTTGTTACTCACTGTAATTTTTGCGTTTGTCTATTGGTCAGGGAGAGAGAAGATGAAGTTAATGAAGCATGGCGTTGCGCTGGCGCTGCTCGCCGCATGGGGTCTGGTAAGCCTGCCCGCACAGGCGTATGAAAAAGACAAAACGTATAAAATTACTATCCTGCATACCAACGACCATCATGGCCATTTCTGGCGCAGTGAGTACGGCGAATATGGCCTGTCGGCGCAAAAAACGCTGGTGGATGGCATTCGTAAAGAAGTTGCCGCCGAAGGGGGCAGCGTGCTGCTGCTGTCGGGCGGCGATATCAATACCGGTGTGCCGGAGTCCGATTTACAGGATGCCGAGCCTGATTTTCGCGGCATGAATTTAATCGGTTACGATGCGATGGCCGTCGGAAACCATGAGTTTGATAACCCACTGAGCGTCCTGCGTCAGCAGGAGAAGTGGTCAAAATTCCCGTTCCTCTCCGCCAATATCTATCAGAAAAGCACCGGCGAGCGCCTGTTCAAACCGTTGGCGCTGTTTAAGCGTCAGGATCTGAAAATCGCGGTGATTGGCCTCACCACGGACGACACGGCAAAAATTGGCAACCCGGAGTTCTTTACCGATATCGAATTCCGTAAACCGGCAGACGAAGCGAAGCTGGTGATTCAGGAGTTGCAGCAAAACGAAAAGCCGGACGTGATCATCGCCACCACCCATATGGGCCATTACGACAACGGTGAGCATGGTTCTAACGCGCCGGGCGACGTTGAAATGGCGCGCAGCCTGCCTGCTGGCTCACTGGCGATGATTGTGGGTGGTCACTCACAAGATCCGGTGTGCATGGCGTCAGAGAATAAAAAACAGGTGGATTATGTTCCGGGCACGCCGTGTGCACCAGACCGTCAGAACGGGATCTGGATTGTGCAGGCGCACGAGTGGGGTAAATACGTTGGCCGTGCCGACTTTGAGTTCCGTAACGGCGAGATGAAACTGGTGCATTATCAGCTCATCCCGGTCAACCTGAAGAAAAAAGTGACCTACCCGGACGGGAAAAGTGAGCGCGTACTCTACACCCCGGAGATCCCTGAGAACCCACAGATGCTCTCCCTGTTAACCCCGTTCCAGAATAAAGGCAAAGCGCAGCTGGACGTGAAAATCGGTACCCTGAACGGGCGTCTGGAAGGGGACCGCAGCAGAGTCCGTTTCGTACAGACCAATATGGGTCACCTGGTGCTGGCGGCACAAATCGCGCGCACCGGCGCTGATTTTGGTGTGATGAGCGGCGGCGGGATCCGTGATTCCATCGAAGGCGGGAATATCACCTATAAAGATGTGCTGAAGGTGCAGCCGTTTGGCAACGAGGTGGTTTATGCCGACATGAGCGGGAAAGAGGTGATTGAGTACCTTACCGCCGTGGCGCAGATGAAGCCGGACTCCGGCGCCTATCCGCAGTTCGCTAACGTCAGCTTTGTGGCCAAAGACGGCAAGCTCAACGATCTCAAAATCAAGGGTGAGCCGGTTGATCCCGCGAAAACCTACCGTCTGGCAACCTTAAGCTTTAATGCCACCGGCGGTGATGGTTATCCGCACATCGATAACAAACCGGGCTATGTGAATACCGGCTTTATTGATGCCGAGGTTCTGAAGCAGTTTATCGAGCAGAATTCACCGATCGACGTGAATGCGTATGAGCCGAAAGGCGAGGTGAGCTGGCAGTAGCGTTGTGCGGCCTGATGCCCTCTCCCACCGGGAGAGGGCGCGAACACAAAAAACGGTAACGCCTGTTACCGTTTTGCTTTTACCTCGCAGCCGCCACCCGGCTTTTTCTTTTAATCCCGGCGCGCAATATCCGCAAACTTCGCTTCCAGCATTTTGGCCAGATCGCCTGCGGCCAGTTCGATATCCAGCCCGCGCTTGCCGCCGGAAATATAGATGGTTTCAAATTCCTGCGAAGGGGCGTCAATCAGCGTTGGCAGGCGTTTTTTCTGCCCGAGCGGGCTGATCCCGCCCACCAGATAACCCGTGGTGCGTTGCGCAACCATTGGGTCTGCCATATCTACCTTTTTCGCTCCCAGCGCTTTGGCCACTTTCTTCAGATCCAGTTGCCCCGCCACAGGCGTGACTGCGACGGCAAGGTGCTTCATATCGCCATTCACGGCCACCAGCAGCGTTTTATAGACCTGGTCGGCGTTCAGCCCCAGTTTGCGCACCACTTCATCACCAAAATTGGTTTCGTTCGGATCGTGATCGTAAGTGTGGATCCGGAAAGAAATTTTGTTTTTTTCGAGTAATTTAACGGCGGGAGTCATAGCTATCCTTCTTACGACAGACAATTCATGCTGACAGCATACGCCTGACGTTTGTCTAAAAAATAGCACCATCTTGCGCAATAGTATTGGCAGTGATGGTCACTTTGAGCGACAATCGGCTCAACCGAAGGTCTCCTTCGGCATAATAAAAACGATGAAATTCCTCTTTGACGGGCCAATAGAAATATTGGCCATTTTTTTATTTCAGCAGCGACGGCAAATTCCCTTCTCCGTACAAATGTAATGCCCCCACCGCAACCACGTAATGCCCGGCAGGTAACGCATGCAGCGTCTGTCGCCATGCCGCATTGCGTGCGTTCATCAGCACATCATACAGCGATTCACTGAACGTCGACGGCAACGTTAATTTCCCCTCCGCAGGCGGGGCATCCAGCCACCAGCCAATCATGGTTTGCAGCAGACGGGCGTTGGTATGCCAGTGCGTCAGCGTATCATCAAGCAGGATGAGACCATCATCAGGCAACTGGCGAAGGAGGGCAATCTGACTGTCGGTACCTTCCAGCTCAATGATCGGCAGACGGCGTGCCCGGGCCGCATTCAGCAGCTGGTAATCAATACCGTAATCACCGCGCAGCCCCAGACGCTGCGCCTGCGTCGCCTGCAATATCATGGCAATCTGCCAGAGCGGCAGGGTGTCCAGCATCGAGAGCGAAACGCCGGTTTCATCCGCCACGCGCGTCAGTTCGGCGAGCTGAGCCTCGTCCAGACGGTCGGCCAGGGTGAGATCGCTCTCCAGCCCGGCAAAGGGAGACTCGTGGCCTGAAATATCCGCCTCAACCACCAGCGCATCGGCCTGCTTCAGGAGGGATAACAGACCAGAGGGCAGCGGAGACATATCCTGCGTGCCCATATGTATGCTGCCCACCAGGTGCAGATGCTGACCGCCGGGGAGCGAGATATCCATTCCGGGCCAGGAATAACGGCGGGGGAAGAGGGCGCGAAACGATGTTTTTATACGGCGAAACAGACTCATACGCGCTCCATAAACGGAAAGGTTCATGCTAACGCGTGGGGAAGGGCGGTGCAACAGGTGAACGTCGGCACGTTTCGTAGGCCTGATAAGCGCAGCGCCATCAGGCAAAAAAACCGGGTGGCGCTGCGCTTACCCGGCCTGCAACGTATTACGCTTTCGGTTTAAAGCGCAGCAGCCGGTTGGCGTTGCTCACCACGGTAATGGAGGAGAGCGCCATCGCTGCACCTGCGACCACCGGGTTAAGCAGCGTACCGGTCAGGGGCCACAGAATGCCGGCAGCAATCGGGATACCGAGCGAGTTATAGATAAACGCCCCCAGCAGGTTCTGCTTCATGTTGCGCAACGTAGCTTTCGAAATTGCCAGCGCATCGGCAACACCCATCAGGCTGTGTCGCATCAGTGTGATGGCTGCCGTCTCAATGGCCACGTCGCTCCCGCTTCCCATGGCAATCCCCACCTCTGCCTGTGCCAGCGCCGGAGCATCGTTAATACCGTCGCCAACCATCGCGACCTTGCGCCCCTGCTGTTGCAGCGCCTTAATGGCGTCCGCTTTGCCGTCCGGCAGGACACCGGCAATGACTTCGTCGATCCCCGCTTCTTTGGCGATGGCATTAGCCGTGGTTGGGTTATCCCCGGTTAACATCACCAGACGGTAGCCCGTGCGGTGCAGTCGTTGTAAGGCATCCACACTGTCCTGACGTAACGGATCGCGCACGGCCAGCAGGGCCGCAATGTGACCGTCTACCGCGAGCAGGACAGGGGTTGCGCCCTGTGATGCCTGGGCATTCAGTTCACTTTCCAGCGCTGAAGTTGCTATGCCGTTTTCATTCATCAGGGCCTGGTTACCCAGCAGCAGTGTGTGTCCTTCGGCCTCACCGCTGACGCCTAATCCGCGCAGGGTGCGGAAGTTGTTCACCTGCGGCAGGCTGGCCTCACCGGCTTTCTCAATGATGGCACGCGCCAGCGGGTGGCTGGAGCCTTGTTCTAAGGCCGCGGCGAGACGCAGTGCGTCAGCCTCCGCGAAGCCTGAGGTATGCACGGATACAACCTGCGGTTTACCTTCGGTCAGGGTACCGGTTTTATCAAAGACCAGCGTGTCGAGAGTGCTGGCGCGTTGCAGGGCGTCGGCATCACGCACCAGCACGCCAAATTCGGCGGCACGACCCACGCCGGAGATAATCGACATCGGCGTCGCAAGGCCGAGCGCGCAAGGACAGGCGATAATCAGTACCGTGGTGGCGATCACCAGGGTATAGACAATTTGCGGCGCCGGGCCGAAGAAATACCAGATAGCCGCGCTCAGCAGCGCGATGCCCACTACTACCGGCACAAAAATGGCGGAGATTTTATCGGCCAGCTGACCTATTTCAGGCTTACTGCTCTGTGCCTGGCGCACCATGCGGATAATACGGGACAGCGTGGTGTGGCTTCCCACCGCACTGGCGGTGAACAGCACACTGCCGTCCTGCACCACCGTACCGGCATGCACGCCATCACCCTGTGATTTCTGCTGCGGAATGGGTTCCCCGGTGAGCATCGCTTCGTCAAACCAGGCTTCGCCCTGCGTGATGTCTCCGTCCACGGGAACGCGGTCACCGGTGGTCAGACGCAGCGTCATACCGGGCTGAACCTCGGCCAGCGGAACGCTTTTTTCTCCGTCGTCAGTAACCACGCGGGCGGTCGGCGGGGTTAAATCCAGCAGCCGCTCCAGCGCTTTTGAGGAGCGCTGACGGGCGCGGGCTTCCAGCATATGGCCTAAGTTGATCAGGCCGATGATCATCGCGCTCGCTTCATAGTAGAGATGGCGTGCTTCCATCGGGAACCACTGCGGCCAGACGTTCACGCTCATGGAGTAGAGCCATGCTGCACCGGTGCCAAGGGCTACCAGCGTATCCATGGTTGCGGTGCGGTTTTTCAGGCTCTTCCAGGCGCTGGAGTAGAAATGCCCGCCTGCAAATACCATTACACCAAGCGTAATGATACCAATGACCAGCCACAGCGTGCGGTTGTCGTCGGTGACCATCATGTTGTCACCGATCATGCCCCACACCATTACCGGGATCCCGACCAGCAGCGCAACAATGGCCTGCCAGCGGAAGCGTTTCATGGTGGCGATAGCTGTTTCCTGCTGGCGTTCGCGACGTTTGGCATCATCTTCGATGGCCTCTGCGCCATAGCCCGCTTTTTCAACGGCCTGCACTAATTCTGCGGCGGAGGCACTGCCCATCACCAGCGCAGTACGCTCCGCAAGATTGACCCGTGCCTGTGCAACTCCGGGTACCGCCTGCAAGGCATTTTGCACCCGGGAGACGCAGCTGGCGCAGCTCATGCCGTTGATCAGCAGCTGTTGGCTGTCATCGATATCATCAGCTGCCGGAAGCTCAGAAGTGGCCGCTGTCAGTGCTTCCGACGGGGATGATGACTCTGCCAGCGGTTTAGCCTTTGGGTGGCTCAGCTCCGCCCCATAACCTGCCTGTTTGATGGTATCAATCAGCGCTTGCGCACTGGCGCTGCCGGTGACGGCGGCGTGATCAATCGTAACGTCAGCGCTTTCAACATCAGGACGCTGTTCCAGACTTTCTTTAACGCGTTTGACACAGTGGCCGCAGGAGAGGCCGTCCAGTGTCAGGTCAATTGTGTGAGACATAACAAAACTCCCGTATAATGAACTGGTCAGTTGTTGACCGGAGTAACGCTTTTCGCTAACTGTTATGAAGGTTAAACCTTCCATCAAGGGGAAGGTCAAGGGGGAAATGTGAATATCAGCGATGTTGCGAAAAAAACCGGATTGACCAGCAAAGCGATCCGTTTTTATGAAGAGAAGGGGCTGGTGACGCCGCCGCTGCGCAGCGAAAACGGCTACCGCAGTTATACGCAACTGCATCTGGATGAGCTGACGTTAATGCGTCAGGCACGGCAGGTGGGTTTTAACCTTGAAGAGTGCGGTGAGCTGGTTAATCTGTTCAACGATCCAAAACGCCACAGCGCAGACGTGAAAAAGCGCACGCTGGAAAAAGTGGCGGAGATTGAACGCCACATTACGGAGCTGGAAGCGATGCGCAAGCAGCTGCTGGCGCTGGCGGAGTCCTGTCCGGGGGATGACAGCGCCGACTGCCCGATTATCGATAATCTGGCCGGCTGCTGTCATCGTAAGGCGCATGCCTAGCAGGCTTTAACCCGAAGCGTAATTCCTTCCACCGCAATGACCTCAACCCGCGTCCCGGCGCTGAGGTCATCGTCGGCCACCACCGGCCATGAGCTATCACCCACGCGCATGTGTCCGCGGCCGTTCACCAGCGCGGTCTCAAGCGTAAAACGTCTGCCGACAATCTGCTGTCCACGCTGATTGAGGTGGGCATCGACCGGCTTTTGCTCTTTAACCTGACGGTTGAGCCAGCGCCACCACAGCCAGGCGGCCACCAGCGTCAGCACGGCAAACAGCGCGCCCTGCCACGCCCAGTCCAGGGGCAGCAGCCAGACCAGCAGCCCGGTAATGACCGCGGCCACACCGCTCCAGAGCAGATAACCGTTGCCACCAAGCATCTCTGCGGCCAGCAGTAAGCCGCCCAGGCTTAGCCAGAAAGCATGAGGATGTGCGACGATCAGCTCAATCATTTTTTGCGCTCGTTTCCACTGTCTTTAATCAGTTCAGCAATCCCGGCGATAGAGCCCATCAGACTGCTGGCATCCAGCGGCATCATGACCACTTTGCTGTTATTTGCCGAGCCGATCTCTTTCAGCGCATCGGTATATTTTTGCGCGACAAAGTAGTTCACGGCCTGGATGTCACCGGCGGCAATAGCCTCGGATACCATCTGGGTTGCGCGGGCTTCCGCTTCGGCAGAACGCTCACGCGCCTCCGCCTGCAAGAAGGCGGACTGGCGATCCCCTTCCGCCTTCAGGATCTGCGACTGTTTTTCCCCTTCGGCTTTCAGGATCTCCGCCTGACGCACCCCTTCGGCTTCCAGAATATAGGCACGCTTGGTTCGCTCAGCCTTCATCTGGGCGTTCATCGAGGCGATGAGCTCGGCAGGAGGACGAACGTCCCGGATCTCAATACGGGTCACTTTAATGCCCCACGGGTTTGTCGCTTCATCAACAATATGCAGCAGACGGGTGTTGATGCTGTCACGCTGAGAGAGCATTTCGTCCAGCTCCATAGAGCCGAGTACCGTACGGATGTTGGTCATCGTCAGGTTGACAATCGCCAGCTCCAGGTTGCTCACCTCATAGGCGGCTTTTGGCGCATCGATAACCTGAATAAAGCAGACGGCATCGATGGTGACGTTGGCGTTATCCTTGGAAATAACCTCCTGCGAGGGGATATCCAGTACCTGTTCCATCATGTTGATCTTACGACCAATTCTGTCCATGAAGGGAACAATCAGGCTTAAACCTGGCTGGAGTGTATTGGTGTAGCGGCCGAAGCGTTCAACGGTCCACTGATATCCCTGCGGGACAATTTTGACCCCAGCCCCCACGATAACCAGGGCAACGAAAATAAGGACAGGAACAACGATAAGCATAAAAACCTCCTGTTTTGCATGCTGTTGATGAGTGAAAATGCATGTTTATTGTTCATTAGTATATCGGCTATCGGGTTGAAATTCGCCTCTGAAAACAGGCTGGAAAAAGATTATGCTACAGACGATTCTTACAAGACGCGGTTAATGGAAGCGGAATGAGCGATAAAACAAACGTATTACACCTCAGGGATGTTGGATTTCGTGTCGGGAATAACACGATCCTTCAGCACGTCGGGTTTTGCCTTGCACCGGGCGAGTTTAAATTAATCACCGGGCCGTCAGGTTGCGGCAAAAGCACATTACTGAAGATTGTGGCTTCACTGTTAAGCCCCACGGAAGGAACCATTCTGTTTGAGGGTAACGATATTGCGACCCTCTCCCCGGAACGCTATCGCCAGCAGGTCTCGTACTGCGTCCAGACCCCTTCGCTGTTCGGCGAAACGGTTTATGACAACCTGATCTTCCCGTGGCAGATTCGCCAGCAAACGCCGGATCCTGAAAAATTTATCGCTGACCTGGCCCGCTTTGGCCTGGCGCAGGAGACGTTGACCAAATCCATCAATGAGCTGTCCGGGGGCGAAAAGCAGCGCGTCTCGCTGATTCGTAACCTGCAGTTTTTACCGAAGGTGCTGCTACTCGACGAAATCACCAGCGCGCTGGATGAGGCCAATAAGCGCAACGTGAACGACATCATCCATCGCTACGCCAGCGAACAGAATATCGCCGTGCTGTGGGTGACACACGACTCAAACGAAATTGCCCATGCGGATGATGTCATCACGCTGCAGCCGCAGGGTGGAAAATGGCAGGAGGCAAACCATGGGTGAGCATAATATCACCAACGAATCGCTGGCGTTTTCGATGGTACTGGTACTGGTGGCGATTGTCGTGAGCTACCGGGAAAAGCTGGGGCTGGAGAAAGATATCCTCTGGAGCATCTGCCGTGCGGTGATCCAGCTCATCATCGTTGGCTATGTGCTGAAGTACATTTTCAATGTTAATCATGCGGTGCTGACGCTGCTGATGGTGCTCTTCATCTGCTTCAACGCGGCGTGGAATGCGCAGAAGCGCAGCAAATATATCGATAAGGCGTTTGTCTCGTCGTTTATTGCCATTACGACCGGGACCGCACTGACGCTGGCGGTGCTGGTGCTATCTGGCTCTATTGAGTTTACGCCGATGCAAGTGATCCCCATCTCCGGGATGATCGCCGGGAACGCCATGGTGGCGGTAGGGCTGTGCTACAACAACCTTGGCCAGCGTTTTAGCAGTGAGCAACAGAAGCTGCAGGAGAAGTTAAGCCTTGGGGCAACCCCGAAAGTGGCGTCGGCGCGGCTGATTCGCGAGAGTATTCGCTCCTCGCTGATCCCCACGGTGGATTCGGCGAAAACCGTCGGGCTGGTGAGCCTGCCGGGGATGATGTCAGGGCTGATCTTCGCCGGGATTGATCCGGTGAAAGCGATCAAATATCAGATCATGGTGACCTTTATGCTGCTCTCCACGGCGAGCCTGTCGACCATCATTGCCTGTTACCTGACCTACCGGAAGTTCTATAACGCCCGGCATCAGCTGGTGGTGACGCAGCTGAAAAAGGTGCGATGATTATGCCGGGCCTGCAGGTCTGAAGATGTTTTGCAGGCCCGGTAAGCGATAGCGCCACCGGGCTTTTTTATCAATACAGCAGCGCGTACAGCTGACGACGGTACTTCGACGCCAGCGCATCGCCGGTACCCAGCGCGGCCAGGATCTCCTGGAACATTTTCCGCGCCTGACCGTCTGCAGCCGCCAGATCGTTTTGCAGATGGCTGAACAGCAGTTCCAGCGCCTCTTCGTTTCGGCCCACCTGGTGCAGCTGGAGTGCCAGCTGGCTTGCCAGCGCGGCGTCGGCCGGGTTATCGGCAACCTGCTGCTGCAGTTGCTGGATTTCCGGGGTATCCGCCGCCTGTTTTAGCAGCTCAATTTGCGCCACGAGGCCCTGGTAGCGGGTGTCCTGATCCTGCAACGGGATCGTCTTCAGCACGGCTTCAGCGTCTTCTGAGCGGTGCAGGGCAATCTGCGTTTCAGCCAGCAGCAGGCCAATCTGGCTGTTCTGCTTAGAGAGCTGCCAGGCGTCTTTCAACAGCGGCAGCGCGTCGTCGTATTGACCTTCCTGCATCAGCGCCATGGCTTCCTGCGCTTTTAGCTCCTCCTCACGCGGCAGCACTTTATCCAGCAGGGCGCGGATCGCCTCTTCAGGTTGCGGCCCCTGGAAGCCATCGACAGGCTGTCCGTTCTGGAAAAGGTAAACCGTTGGGATGGCGCGCAGGCCAAACTGAGAGGCCACCATGGGTTCTGCGTCACAGTCCAGTCTGGCGAGAATGAACTGGCCGTTGTATTGCGCGGCAAGGCTTTCGAGGATCGGCGTCAGCTGCAGACAGTGTTGGCTGCGTTCAGACCAGAAGTAGAACAGTACCGGTTTAACCATCGACTGTTCGAGGACCTGTTGCAGGTTTGCTTCAGTGATATTGACGATATTCTGTACGGACATGCGGCATTCTCTTTTATCGGTGTGTTATTTACATGGGGATGAGCGTCGTCGCTTCAACTCAACCGTGTAAAATTTTGTCCATCATCCGGCCCGGCAGCAGGCGTTTTAACCAGCCTACGGCATGGGTGACCAGCGTTACCGGGTAGCGCATTTTGGGGTTATCGCTCTCAAAAGCATGGCGCACTTTCGCGACAACCGCTTCCGGCCCAAGGGTAAAACGTGCGGCAATGCCGGGGTTTTCGACCGGTTTGTCCGCCTGCGTCTGGTTAACGTTATCCGTAAACCGGGTGCGGATGGGACCGGGTTCAATCAGGCTCACCTTAATCCCGCTGTGACGCAACTCCATGCGCAGGGCGTCCGACCATGCTTCAAGCGCATATTTGCTGGCGGCATACGCGCCGCGGCCGGGGGTAGAAATCAGCCCCATCACCGAGGAGGTCATCACGATACGCCCTTCACCGTGTGGCAGCATCGCCGGAAGCAGGCGCATGGTGAGCTGATGCACACCGAAAAAGTTGCTGGAAAACTGTTGTTCAAGCTGTTCGCGGGAGATCGTATTCAGCGGGCCATAGAGACCGTAACCGGCATTATTGAACAGACCGTACAGACGGTTGCCGGTCAGGGCGAGCACCTCATCGGCGGCGCGTTCAACGCTTTCTGGTGAGTCCAGATCCAGCAACACGCTGGTGAACCCCATCCCGTTGAGGCGTTCCACATCGTCAGGTTTACGGCAGGCTGCCAGCACCTGAAATCCCTGACGCTTTAATTCGAGCGCACTTTCAAGACCAATTCCGCTGGAACATCCTGTAATTAAGACCGATTTTTGCATAACTTTACCTGTCAGGATCTCCGCTTAATCAGGAGTCATGGTTAACTAAAGGAGCCAGCCGCGTTGCCATCCAGTCGGCAATAAACGGCTGTGCATCGCGATTGGGGTGGATCCCGTCATCCTGCATCCAGTTGGGTTTGAGATAGACCTCTTCCATGAAAAATGGCAGCAGCGGAATATCAAACTCGTTGGCAAGCTTAGGGTAGATCGCACTAAAGGCTTCATTATACCGACGACCGTAGTTGGCGGGCAGGCGAATTTGCATCAACAGCGGCTGGGCGTTCGCCGCTTTAATGTCCTTCAGGATGGTGCGCAGGGTTTGTTCCGTTTGCTGAGGCTGGAAGCCACGTAATCCGTCGTTACCGCCCAGCTCCACCAGTACCCATCGCGGTTGATGCTGTTTGAGCAAGGCTGGCAGACGCGACAGGCCTTGCTGCGAGGTATCACCGCTGATGCTGGCGTTGATAACAGCTGTTTTGCTCTGCCATTTTTCGTTGAGCAGAGCCGGCCAGGCCGCACTGGCCGCCATACGATAGCCTGCGCTGAGGCTGTCGCCGAGAACCAGTAACGTGTCCGCTGCCGCCGCGCGGAAAGTCATCAGAATCAAAAACAGGAAGGGCAAATGCCAGCGGAAAACATTGTTGAAGTTCATCGTCTTAAGAAGTCCGTCGGTCAGGGGGAACACGAGCTTTCCATCCTCACCGGAGTTGAACTCGTTGTCAAACCTGCCGAAACCATTGCGCTGATTGGCGAATCCGGTTCCGGAAAGTCCACGCTGCTGGCTATTCTGGCCGGACTGGACGACGGCAGCAGCGGCGAGGTTAACCTGGTCGGACAGCCGCTGCATCAGCTTGATGAAGAGGCGCGTGCCGCGCTACGTGCCCGTCACATCGGCTTTGTGTTTCAATCCTTCATGCTGATCCCCACCCTGAACGCGCTGGAAAATGTTGAGTTGCCCGCGCTGCTGCGCGGTGAAAGCAGCCGTGAAAGCCGCGATCATGCGAAGGCATTGCTGGAACAGCTGGGGCTGGGGAAACGCCTTGACCATCTTCCGGCGCAGCTTTCAGGTGGAGAGCAGCAGCGCGTGGCGCTGGCCCGCGCATTTAATGGTCGCCCGGAGGTGCTGTTTGCCGATGAACCCACCGGGAACCTGGACCGTAAAACCGGAGATAAGATTGCCGATCTGCTGTTCTCGCTCAACCGGGAACATGGCACCACGCTGATTCTGGTCACGCACGATCCGCAGTTGGCCGCCCGCTGCGATCGTCGCCTGCGGCTGGTCAACGGTGAATTGCAGGAGGAAGCATGATTGCCCGCTGGTTCTGGCGCGAGTGGCGCTCGCCTTCGCTGCTGATTGTCTGGCTGGCGTTGAGCCTGGCGGTGGCCTGCGTGCTGGCGCTGGGCAGCGTCAGCGATCGCATGGAGAAAGGGCTTAGCCAGCAAAGCCGCGAATTTATGGCGGGCGACAGGGCGCTGCAAAGCTCGCGCGCCGTTCCGCCGGGCTGGATAGACGAAGCGCGCAAGCGGGGGCTGAAGGTCGGGGAGCAGATAAGCTTCCAGACCATGACCTTCGCCGGTGACACGCCGCAGCTGGCCAGCGTCAAAGCCGTGGATGATATCTACCCGATGTACGGTGAACTGCAGACCAGCCCGCCAGGCGTCAAGCCGAAACCCGGTACGGTGCTGCTGGCACCGCGACTGATGGCGCTACTGAACCTGAAAACCGGTGACAGCATCGACGTGGGGGATGCGACGCTGACCATTGCCGGGGAGGTGGTTCAGGAACCCGATTCCGGCTTTAACCCGTTCCAGCTCGCCCCACGCTTGCTGATGAACACCGCAGACGTGGCGAAAACCAACGCCGTGCAGCCGGGGAGCCGCGTCACCTGGCGCTATAAGTTTGGCGGCACGCCTGCGCAGCTGGAGGCGTATGAAAAATGGCTTCTGCCGCAGTTAAAACCGGAGCACCGCTGGTACGGGCTTGAGCAGGATGAAGGCGCGCTCGGCAAGTCTCTTGAACGCTCTCAGCAGTTTCTGCTGCTCTCGGCGCTGTTAACCCTGCTGCTGGCCGTGGCGGCGGTAGCCGTGGCGATGGGGCACTACTGCCGCAGTCGCTACGATCTGGTGGCGATCCTCAAAACCCTTGGCGCGGGCAGGGCGCAATTGCGGAGGCTGATTGTCGGCCAGTGGCTGATGGTGCTGGCGCTGTCGGCCGTCACCGGTGGGGCGACAGGTCTGTTGTTTGAAAAGCTGCTGATGATGCTCCTGAAACCGGTACTGCCTGCCGCGCTGCCGCCAGCAAGCTTCTGGCCGTGGCTGTGGGCGATTGGCGCGATGACCGTGATTTCATTGCTGGTGGGGTTGCGCCCGTACCGGCTCCTGCTCGCCACCCAGCCGCTACGCGTGATGCGCCGCGATGTGGTGGCCAGCGTCTGGCCGCTCAAATACTACCTGCCGGTGATGATTGCCGTGGTGGTCGGGCTCCTTGCCTGGCTGATGGGCGGGAGTACCCTGCTGTGGGCCGTGCTGGTCGGGGCGGTGGTTCTGGCGCTGCTGTGTGGCGTGCTGGGCTGGATGTTGCTCACTGTTCTGAAAAGGGTAACGATAAAATCCCTTCCCGTGCGGCTGGCGGTGAACCGTCTGCTGCATCAGCCGTGGTCAACGCTGAGCCAGCTTTCGGCGTTTTCGCTGTCGTTTATGCTGCTGGCGCTTCTGCTGGTGCTGCGCGGGGATCTGCTGGATCGCTGGCAACAGCAGCTTCCGCCGGAAAGCCCGAACTATTTTCTGATCAATATTGCCCCCGAACAGGTGACGCCACTGAAGGGTTTTCTGTCCGGGCATCACATTATTCCTGAGTCGTTCTATCCGATCGTGCGTGCACGCCTGACGCAGATCAACGGTCAGTCGACGGAGGGGAATAAAGATGAGTCGCTCAATCGTGAGCTAAACCTGACCTGGCAGGAGAAGCGCCCGGATCACAACCCGATCACCGCCGGAAGCTGGCCGCCGAAGGCCGGGGAAGTGTCGATGGAAGAGGGGCTGGCGGAGCGTCTGAAGGTGAAGCTGGGAGACAGCGTGACCTTTACCGGCGACACGCAGGACTTCAGCGCCAGGGTTACCAGCCTGCGCAAGGTTGACTGGGAAAGCCTGCGGCCTAACTTCTTCTTCATCTTCCCGCCGGGCGCCCTGGACGGGCAGCCGCAGAGCTGGCTGACCAGCTTCCGCTGGGAAAACGGCAACGGCATGCTGACGCAGCTTAACCGGGAGTTTCCGACGGTGAGCCTGCTGGACATCGGTGCGATCCTCAGACAGGTCGGGCAGGTGCTTGAGCAGGTCAGCCGCGCGCTGGAGGTGATGGTGGTGCTGGTGACGATCTGCGGCGTGCTGTTGCTACTGGCGCAGGTACAGGTAGGCATGCGTCAGCGTCACCAGGAGCTGGTGGTCTACCGCACGCTGGGCGCAGGCAAGCGACTGCTGCGCGCCACGCTCTGGAGCGAGTTCGCTCTGCTGGGGCTGGTGGCAGGCCTGGTGGCAGCCATTGGCGCAGAGGCGGCGCTGGCAGTACTGCAGGCGAAAGTCTTCGACTTCCCGTGGGAGCCAGACTGGCGTCTGTGGCTGACGCTGCCGGTGTGCGGTGCGCTTCTGCTTTCACTTTGCGGCGGCTGGCTCGGAACGCGGCTGTTAAAAGGCAAAGCACTGTTCCGCCAGTTTGTCAGTTAGTTCACGGACGTGATGGTTGCGTACCGGTTTAAATGCTGGTACGCAGCCTGTTAACAGCACAAATCGATAATACCCACTCATTTAGTAGCACAAAACATTAAAAACCCGCCCACACAGTCCGTTTATTTCCAGTTAATATTCACACGCTAAATATTTAGCAGCGTGTCTATTAAGGAAAAATAATGACTATAAAAACAACCGCGCTGGCGACAGCTATTGGCGCAGCAGTGGCATTAACCTCCTTCGCATCTCAGGCGGAAATCACGGTTCTTAAGCAAGATCCGCAGGCGGGTAACCCGCTGAGCCGTCTGAACTTTACCGTTGGCGGCAGTATTCGTCCTCAGTTCCAGAACATGACGGGCGACGACGGTAAAAACAGCTACAAACGCAACGGCTTCGACGGCGGCACCCGTTTCCGTTTTGCGGCAGATTACTATCTGTTCGACGACATCAGCTGGATCAGCTACTACGAGCTGGGTGTGAATATCCCTGCCCAGTTCAACTGGGATCATCACTATGCTGACGGTGCCCACGACACCACGCGCCGTATGCTCTACACCGGCCTGAAGAGCGACACCTGGGGTACGCTGACCTTCGGTCAACAGAACAGCGTGTACTATGATGTGGTGGGTGTGAAAACCGATATCTGGGACTACGACATGATCGCCCAGGCACCAGGTAACGGCATCAATGGCGACTACGATGGCTCTTATCGTTCACGCAATATGCTGAAATATAAGAAAACCGTTGGCGATGCTGATATCTACGCCTCTTACCTGTTTGAAGACAGCGAATACCTGCCGGGTAACGGTCTGCGCTACAAGCGTAAAGGCGGCGGTTCCCTGGGTATTGATTACCACCTGACCACCGACCTGACCTGGGGCGCGGCATGGAACTACACCCGTGCGGACATGCGCAACCCGGACAACGGCGACAGCAAAACCTATGACCAGAACATCCTCGGTACCGCGCTCAGCTGGACGCCGGATAACTGGACCTTCTCTGCTGGCGGCGGCTGGTACCAGAACTTCCTGACCACCAAAAAAGTGTCTGTGAACGACTACTTTGCCGGTGACGCATGGGGTATCGAATACTTCGCAGGGTACAAATTCCCAATCAATCAGTATGCGGTTAAATCCATCCAGCCTTACTTCATGGGTGACCGTATCGAGTACGTGAACGGCCGTAACTACCAGCGCATCGACAACGGTGTGGGTATCAGCTTCCAGCTGGACTACGGTTTCCGTGTGGATTACGAACACGTGTTCACCTCCAGCACCGACAACCTGGGCGATATGAACCTGGTGCGTCTGCGTTACGACTTCTAAGGTCGAAACACAGGGTGCGGTCTGATGCCCTCACCCTGGCCCTCTCCCACAGGGAGAGGGTACAAACATTAAAAACGGCAACCAGGTTGCCGTTTTGCTTTTACCTCGCCACCCGGCTTTCTTTTAGCGATCAAGCCACTCAGCAATTTCTTCGTACGTCCCGCGATACACAATCTTCTCCGCTTTCTTCTCCAGCTGATAGCCGTACATCGGGTCGTAATAATCTCTGAGCAGCGGCGCAAGCCAGCTAAAGTGTGCGTCAGTGCTGCCAGAGCGTTGTTGTTCCAGCAGCGCGGAATCTAACAGCGCGGTGAATTCCGCATAACGCTGCAGCCCCAGACGGCGGCGAATGGCGAACAGGCCGTGGTGCAGATACTCGCTATACTCCTTCCAGCCTGCCTCTTCGCCGTAGGCGGCAGAAAAATCGGCCCACATATGGTCGAAATACTCTTCGCGCAGGCGCTCAAGACGAATGTCAAACGGATCCTCTACCACCACGATAGGGGCTTCGGTCATCCGGTCGCGCAGGCATTCCGGCAGATGGTTAGAGCCAATCATCCTGCCCTCATCCTCCAGCACCCAACGTGCAGCATCCTTTTTCAGCAGTTCGACGGCAAGGTGATTTTCAAAGCTTGCCTGGGAAAGCTGTGGCGTGAGCGTGCGGCCAAACGACGAGCCGCGATGGTGAGCCAGCCCTTCCAGATCGATCCCCTGCGCGTGCTGCTTCACCAGCAACGTTTTACCGTTTCCTGTACAGCCGCCGATAAGCACCATCGGTTTTTGTGACTGCTCGAGGGTGACCTGAATCGCCGCCTGACGCAGGGCTTTATAGCCACCGCGTATCAGCGGGTAATCCACACCCGCCTCTTTCAGCCAGGCCTGTGAGATATGCGAGCGCTGTCCACCGCGCGCGCAGCAGAGATAGCCTTCAGGACGGGCAAGACAGGCTTCGCGCCAGGCGTTGATTCGGGCCTCACGCGTGTCGCCGCTCACCAGGCTGTGGCCGAGCGCCAGCGCAGCGTCGGGCCCCTGGCGTTTGTAGCAGGTCCCCACGGCGGCGCGTTCGTCGTCATTCATTAAAGGCAGATTGATTGCCGCAGGCATCGCACCCTGCGCAAATTCTATCGGCGCGCGAACGTCGATTAAGGGGGTATCGGACGCGAGGATCGCGCGATAATCCGTTCCATCGTTCATGGTTATTCCAGAAATCAAAACAGCAATGGACGGGGATTTTACGCGCGTGGGGAGAGGCCGGGGAAGGGGAAGATCAACTCCCCGGCATTTATCGCTTATTTGAGCTTTGACTGCGCCCAGACAATCCCGCTTGCGTATTCCGGCGGCAGGAGAGGGATCATTGCTTCCAGGGTAGCGCTCAGGCGGCCTGCGTCGCTGTCGTTCAGGTTAAGGTGACCCACTTTACGACCCGGACGAACCTCTTTGTCGTACCAGTGCAGATGCACCAGCGGCAGCTTCAGCCAGTCGTAGTTCAGATCGGTACCGATCAGGTTGATCATCACCGACGGGCTGTTGACCACCGGCTGCGGCAGCGGCAGGTCAGTTATGGCGCGCAGGTGCAGCTCAAACTGGCTGATTGATGCGCCGTTTTGGGTCCAGTGGCCGCTGTTGTGAACGCGCGGTGCCAGTTCGTTGATCAGCAGACCGGACGGCGTTACAAAACACTCCATCGCCATCACGCCCACATAACCCAGTTCATGCATAATGGCTGAGAGCATCTCTTCCGCCTGGGCCTGCTGTTCAGCATTGGCCTGCGGGAAGGCGACGCTAGTGCGTAAGATCCCGTCCTGATGCAGGTTATGGGTCAGAGGATAAAATACGGTACGCCCGTCGTTGCCGCGAGCGCCAACCAGCGACACTTCACCGCTAAAGTTGATGCCCTGCTCAACAATGCACTCTCCGTAGCAATCATCCGGCAGTTCGGCGGTGTCGTGCGCGCGTAAACGCCACTGTCCGCGACCGTCATACCCGCCGACGCGACGCTTCACAATCGCCAGTTCGCCCAGCATCGCGAAGACATCGTTCCACTCGTTTTTATCAGACAGCAACTGCCACGGCGCGGTGGCCAGGCCGAGCTTGTCGAACAGCTGTTTTTGCGTCAGACGGTCAGCAATGATGGGGAACACGTCGCGGTTCACAAAAGCGTTATGGCGCGCCAGTTCACGCGTCAGCGCGGTTTCCGGCCAGCGTTCGATCTCGGCGGTTATGACGCTCTGGTGGAACGGCACGGCTTCGGGTTCGGCATCCAGACCGACCGGCCAGACGGCAATGCCCAGCGGTTCGCCGGCCTGGCGCAGCATGCGGCCTAACTGACCGTTACCGAGAACGCAAACCTGCTTCATGCCGCACCCCGCGGGTCCGGGTTGTCCAGCACCTCGTCGGTCTGGGCTTTACGCCAGTCAGCCAGACGCTGGTGTAAGGCTTTATCGTGCGTCGCCAGAATCTGCGCCGCCAGCAAAGCCGCGTTTGCCGCGCCCGCTTTGCCGATGGCCAGCGTACCCACAGGAATACCACGCGGCATCTGCACGATGGAGTAAAGGCTGTCGACACCGCTCAGTGCGGCGCTCTGCACCGGAACACCCAGTACCGGCACCAGCGTTTTGGCGGCAATCATGCCTGGCAGATGTGCTGCGCCGCCCGCACCGGCAATGATCACCTCGTAACCGTTCTCTTGCGCGCTTTCGGCAAAGCTGAACAGTTTATCCGGCGTGCGGTGTGCGGAAACCACTTCAACGTGGTGAGGAACATTCAGGATTTCAAAGATTTCGGCGGCGAACTGCATGGTAGCCCAGTCGCTTTTGGACCCCATCACGATGGCGACACGCGCCGGATTATTGCGGGAAGACATGCGTCTTAAAACTCCTGTGGTGCGAAACACACTGCTTTCGAGGGCACAGAGAATAGCATGTAATACGGGCAAGGAAAACGGTTGCGCGGTTAAAAACTGAGCCGTTGTGGCGCCCTGAGGATAACAAAACAGACCGCGTTCAGGCGGTCTGTTTTGAGAGGTTACTGAAGATCCCCTGCGGTCAGGTTCTCTTTGTCGAACGCGTGGCTGACATCAATATGATTCACCAGGCTGGTGTCGATATTCGAGCCTGCTTCCGGTGTGGAGAAGCCTTTCTCCGCCGCCATCGCGCCAGTGGACAGTCCGGCCGCCAGCAGCAGGGCACTTACGATGCTGATTTTTTTCATTCTCTTTCCTTCCTCATCGTCTTGTCGCTGTCGCAGATGGACTGGCGGCACGGCAATCAGTGGTCTTATTTAGTCAGTTCTGCGGTCATGTGCACGCGGTTGTTGAACTGTGCGCTGGTGATTTTGTAAGACGCGCCCTGTTCAGCAGCCTGAGCGGCAATTTTCGCTTCTGCACGGTCAAGGGTAGAGGCTGTCGCGCTGACGCTTTGTGCGAAAGAACCGAAAGAGATCAGAGACAGAGCGGCAACTGCAACGAAAGTTTTGATAGATTTCATGGTCGTATTCCTTAAGTGTTTTGTTTGGGATAGGGCGTGTTGCCCTGATGTGATAAATGATAGGCCGACCACGGGCTGATTAAAATCGAAACAATTTGCCGATATCGTTCAAAAAAATAGAATGAATTTTGCGGGAGAGATTAAAACGGAAAAGCGATCAGTTCCACGCCTTCAGGCGTGACTTTAACCATCGATCCTTCGCTGTGCCAGGCACCCAGTACCACACGGTGAGCCGCTTCGCCGTTGGCGACCAACGTATGCACGTCGGGACGGTGGGTATGACCGTGGATCAACCACTGGACGTGGTGTTTCTCCATCACGTTCACCACCGCCTGCGTGTTGACGTCCATGATGGTCATCGACTTGCTGCTGTTGGCGGCTTTACTGCCCGCGCGCATTCTGGCGGCGATACGGTTACGGATAAACAGCGGCAGGGCAAGGAATACCTTTTGGATCCATGGGGTGTGGACCTTCGCACGAAACGCCTGATAGCCGGTATCGTCAGTACAGAGCGTGTCACCGTGCATGATCAGGACTTTTCGACCATAGAGATCAAGCACCTGTTCTTCTGGCAGCAGCGTCATGCCGCTTTCGCGGGCGTAGCGAGGACCGACCAGAAAATCGCGGTTGCCGTGAATGAAGTAGCAGGGAACGCCGGAGGTGACCAGCGCGTGAATGGCGGCAGCCATTTCACGATGCAGAGGGTTCGGGTCGTCGTCGCCGATCCAGGCTTCAAACAGGTCGCCAAGGATGTAAAGCGCGTCGGCGCTTCTGGCTTCACCCGCTAAAAAACGCAGAAAACCGGCGGTGATCGCCGGTTCTTCTGTTTGCAGGTGCAAATCTGCAATAAAGAGTGTCGCCACGAATTACTCGCTGACGGTCACGCTGGTAATCACAACGTCTTCTTTTGGAACGTCCTGATGCATGCCGCTGCGGCCGGTGGAAACGGCTTTGATCTTGTCGACCACGTCCATACCTTCAACCACTTCTGCGAATACGCAGTAGCCCCAACCCTGCAGGCTTTCGCCGGAGAAGTTCAGGAAGTCGTTGTCAGCCACGTTGATGAAGAACTGCGCGGTGGCTGAGTGAGGTGCCTGAGTACGCGCCATCGCCAGCGTGCCACGGGTGTTTTTCAGACCGTTGTTGGCTTCGTTTTTGATCGCTTCTTTGGTTTCTTTCTGGCGCATGCCAGGTTCAAAACCGCCGCCCTGGATCATAAAACCGTTGATCACACGGTGGAAGATGGTGTTGTTGTAGAAACCTTCGCGGCAGTAGTCCAGGAAGTTTTTAACTGTTTCAGGCGCTTTGTCATCAAAGGTTTTGATTACGATATCGCCATGATTAGTGTGGAAAGTAACCATTTTTGCATCCTGTTCCGTTATTGTGGTACGTCGACCCGCGTTCGGGTCATATATAGGGGCCTGTTATAGCATAACCACAGGATGCGATCACCTTGCATTGTGTGCTGCTTCGGGTTTGAATTACGGGTAGAATACCCGGTTTTCGTCCACACACGTGTTTACATGGAATCTTCGATGTTAAAAATCTTTAATACAATGACGCGCCAGAAAGAGGAATTTAAACCTATCCATGCCGGGGAAGTCGGCATGTACGTGTGTGGTATTACGGTTTACGATCTCTGTCATATCGGCCATGGCCGTACCTTTGTCGCGTTCGACGTGGTGTCTCGTTACCTGCGTTTCCTCGGGTATAACCTGAAGTACGTGCGCAACATCACCGATATTGACGACAAAATCATCAAGCGCGCTAATGAAAATGGCGAAAGCTTTGTCGCGCTGGTGGATCGTATGATCGTTGAGATGCACAAAGATTTCGACGCGTTAAACATTTTGCGCCCGGACAGCGAGCCGCGTGCAACCCACCATATTCATGAAATTATCGACATCACTGAAAAGCTGATCGCACGCGGTCATGCGTACGTTGCGGACAATGGCGACGTGATGTTCTCGGTGCCAACCGATCCCACCTACGGCTCGTTGTCCCGTCAGGATCTTGACCAGCTTCAGGCCGGCGCGCGCGTTGACGTGGTCGACGTGAAGCGTAACCCAATGGACTTCGTGCTGTGGAAGATGTCCAAAGAGGGTGAACCAAGCTGGCCATCTCCATGGGGTGAAGGGCGTCCAGGCTGGCACATTGAGTGCTCGGCGATGAACTGCAAACAGCTGGGCAAACACTTCGATATTCACGGCGGCGGTTCAGACCTCATGTTCCCGCACCACGAAAACGAAATCGCGCAGTCCACCTGTGCGCACGGCGGCGAGTATGTGAACTACTGGATGCACTCCGGGATGGTGATGGTTGATCGCGAGAAGATGTCTAAATCGCTGGGCAACTTCTTCACCGTACGTGACGTGCTGAAGTATTACGATGCGGAAACCGTACGTTACTTCCTGATGTCCGGTCACTACCGCAGCCAGCTGAATTACAGCGAAGAGAACCTGAAACAGGCGCGCTCGGCGCTGGAGCGTCTGTACACCGCGCTGCGCGGTACCGACAAGTCCGTGGAGGCTGCGGGTGGCGAGGCGTTCGAGGCCCGTTTTGTTGAGGTGATGAACGATGATTTCAACACGCCGGAAGCCTACTCCGTGCTGTTCGACATGGCGCGTGAAGTCAACCGTCTGAAGTCAGAAGATATGGCGGCAGCGAATGCGCTGGCTTCTCACCTGCGCAAACTCTCTTCCGTGCTCGGCCTGCTGGAGCAGGAGCCTGATGCCTTCCTGCAGAGCGGCGCACAGGCGGATGACGGTGAAGTGGCGGAGATTGAAGCGCTGATTAACGCACGTCTCGAAGCCCGTCAGGCTAAAGACTGGGCGGCAGCAGATGCGGCGCGTAACCGTCTGACCGAGATGGGGATCATCCTGGAAGATGGCCCTCAGGGGACCACCTGGCGCCGTAAGTAATTTTCCTCTCACCCTAACCCTCTCCCTGTGGGAGAGGGCCGGGGTGAGGGCATCAGCGCGCACGCTTTCGCCACCACAACAATCCCATCAGCACCACCCCCGGCAGCCATACCCACAGCAGTTCAGAGATAATCACCTGATGCCCGTACGGCGTGGTGTAGCGAGACAGCGCAAACGGCGCGACCTTGATCACCTGCCACGGCGCAAAGAACCGTTCATCTGACCACGGCCACAGCCAGCCGACGCCTTTCCCGCCGGTGGTGATGGAATCGAGCAGGCTGTGCGACAGCAGCGACACGGTTAAAAACAGCCAGCAGCGCGTCAAACTTGCCCTGAACCATCGTCGCCCGAACAGTACGCAGAGTATCGGCACCACGAAGGCAAACAGCAGTGAATGGGTAAAGCCGCGATGGCCGAAAACGTTGCCGTAAGCAACGCCGAACTTAAACGCCAGCACGTCGGCATCGGGCAGCATTGCGAGCACGACACCGGCGAAAAGCAGGCGGGGAGGGATAACCCGGGTTCCCAGACCTAAGCCCAGGCAAAGCGGAACAGCAGCGTGAGTGATAACGGTAGGCATCGTAATTTTCCATGACAAATCATGGCAATATAGCAGCGATTTCGCTGGAACTGACCTGTGCTAAATTCCGATTTTTACGCCGATTCCCGCGCGATAAGCTGGCCGGAGAGGGTAATGCGCTGCGTCTGCAGCTCTGGCTCTTTCAGCTTACGGATGATAAGACCCGCCGCCTGGCGGCCTGTCTCGTCACTGGCGGAGGAGACATAGGTAAACGACGGCGAGGTCAGGTTGACGTGCAGCATATCTTCAAAGCCCACCAGTGCGACCTGCTGCGTCAGAAATACGTCTTTTCCCACGGTGCGGCCCACCTGATGAATACCGCTAATGCAGCCGATCATCGCATCCGGTGAATGGCAGAGCAGGGCGGTGATGGTGTTGTTTTTCTCGAGCAACTGGCGGGTCGCCATCGCCGCGGCTTGCGTGTCATCGCTGCAGGCCGGGGAGCTTTCATCGCGCCACACCAGCCCGTTCTGGGTCATTGCGCTGCGAAATCCGAGCAGGCGTTGCTCGCGAATAAGACAGCCTTCCCGCCCGCCAATGTAGGCGATGTTGCGGTGCCCACGTTCAATAAGATAGCGCGCGGCCAGGTTCGCCGCCTGGCGGTTATCGCGCATCACCAGGTTGCATTTTTCATCCAACAGAGACTGCGAGACCACCACCAGCGGCAGCGGACACTGGCGGATCTGCTCCGGCAGGGTTGAGGAGCGCGTATCAGAGGCGAGATAGATCACGCCCGCCACGCCCTGTTGCTTAAAGGAGAGCAGAGTACGCTCTAAATGTTCCCGATCGTTCAGCGGCTGGCCGAGAAAAACCATATACCCCTGCTTCTCCAGCTCCTGGACGATACTCGCCATGACTTTGATGGAAAAGCTGTCGCTAAAATCACGCAGGATCAGGCCGATCAGGTTGGAGGTGTTGGCGCGAAGGTTGGCAGCGGCAACGTTATGAACATAGCCCAGCGTCGTGATGGCGGCATTGACCTTCTCGATCGTTGCTTCGGAGATTTTCCCTTTCTGACGCAGCACCAGCGATACGGTAGAGACCGACACCCCCGCGTGCTTTGCGACATCAATGATGCTGACTTTCTTCAAAACCGCTCCCTGAAATTTACCGATTATCAGCCAGATACGACACGTCTCTCAGCCTACAGGAGACGTGTCGTTCCGGCATCTTATTATTTGCCAATCATGGTGGACATGGTCTGGGCGATAAACTGTGCTCTGGCACCGAAAATCACCTGAATTCCGTTATCACCCACGAAGACCACGCCGCGCGCGCCGAGCCCGTTCAGGCCATCTTTATCCACCGCATCGCTTTTTGCCACTTCCAGGCGCAGACGGGTGATACAGGAGCCAACGGAGTCGATGTTGTGCGCACCGCCCAGCAGGGTAATGATTTCGGTGGCGAGTTCAGAATCGGATTTATCATCCGCGCTGGCGGTTACTTCGGTACGGCCCGGCGTTTTCACGTCAAAGCGACGGATCACGAAACGGAAGGTGAAGTAATAAATCAGGCCCATCGGAATACCAATGATAATGGCATTGAGGAAGTTGGTCTGATAGCCGTTAAATGACGGCAGGATCCCGAACGACAGATAATCGATAAAGCCTGCTGAGAACGACTTGGCGATATGGGCGTGCAGCAGATACATGGTCATGTACGCCAGACCCGCCATAATGGCGTTGAAGACGTAGAGGATCGGCGCAACGAAGATGAACGTGAATTCCACCGGTTCGGTGATCCCCGTCAGGAAGCAGGTGAGTGCCGCAGAGAACAGAATACCGGCCGCGATTTTCTTATTTTTGGTGTGTGCTTCATGATACATCGCCAGACACGCCGCAGGCAGTGCGAACAGCATCAGCGGGAATTCCCCTTGCATGAACTTACCGGCGTTCTGGTAAGTGTCGCTGCTGAAGGATTTCACCCCTTCTTCCAGCATCTTGAACCAGATGGTCTGGTCGCCGTGGATCACCTGGCCTGCCTGGGTGGTGTAATCACCAAATGAGTACCAGAAAGAGGGATACCAGATGTGGTGCAGACCGAGCGGGATCAGCGCACGTTCGACCAGGCCGAAGATAAAGGTCGAGGCGGCCTGATTATCGCCGTTCACCACCACGGAGAGCGCGTCGATACCGGCCTGGATGTGTTGCCAGACGTAGGGCAGCAGCAGGCCGAGCAGGAACGAGAGAAACGCCGTGGCAATCGCCACAAAGCGTTTGCCGGAGAAGAAGCCGAGGAACTCCGGCAGTTGCATAGTGTGGAAACGGTTATAGCACCACGCCGCCAGAATACCGCAGATCAGCCCGCCAAAGACGCCCATCTGCAGCGTCGGGATGCCGACCACCATGGCGTATTTTCCGCCCTGAGAGGCCATTTCTGGCGTGATGCTCAGCACGGTACTGATGGTGATATTGGTGACAAACACCGAGACGGCGGCAGACAGCGCGGCAATGCCGGATTCCGATGCCAGACCTACGGCGGAGCCAATGGCAAACAGCATCGGCAGGTTATCAAAGATAACCCCACCCGCGTTCATCATCAGCGGCAGGTGAAACTTATCGCCAAAGGCCAGCAGCAGGCCCGCAGCGGGAAGCAGTGAAATTGGCAGCATTAAGGCGCGACCAATCATCGATAACTTAGACAGCGATTTAACAAACCCTGATATCAGACTCATGCTGATTTCCCCCGAGAAGCGCTTTTTTTGGCGCTGTTATTGTAAGTAGAACGTTTTAGTAGAACGTTCTACTTATCGTGGGCAAAGCGTGAAAAACGCGCAACTCAATTTTCACTTTTCAGCAGATGAAATAGTGATTATTTGAAGTTGATCGATAATTAACCGTGATGGGTATGGGGGGATTGTCATCCCCTCTCCCTGTGGGAGAGGGTTAGGGTGAGGGCATCAAAAGACTCAGGCCGTAACCGTCACGCTCTGGCCGTCAAAGCTGACAGTCTGACCGGCAACAATCTTGCAGCGCTTACGGGTTTCTACCACGCCGTCGACGAAAACCTGCCCGTCGGCAATCACGATCTTGGCCTGCGCGCCGCTTTCGCTCCAGCCTTCCAGCTTCAGCAGATCGCACAGTTCAACGTGTGGGTGTTTACCTAATGAAAATGTCGCCATATTACGCGTCCTCTACGTCGTGATACTCCTCGCATGCCTGCAAGGTATTCTGAATCAGGGTGGCAACGGTCATCGGGCCTACGCCGCCCGGCACCGGGGTGATGTAAGAGGCACGCGCCGCGGCGTCTTCGTAAACCACGTCGCCGACCACTTTGCCGTTTTCCAGACGGTTAATCCCGACGTCCACGACAATTGCCCCTTCCTTAATCCATTCCCCAGGAATGAAGCCTGGCTTACCGACCGCGACGATCAGCAGATCGGCGTTCTCAACGTGATGACGCAGGTTCTTGGTGAAGCGGTGGGTCACGGTGGTGGTGCAGCCGGCCAGCAGCAGCTCCATGCTCATCGGACGGCCCACGATGTTGGAGGCGCCAATTACTACGGCATTCAGACCGTAGGTGTCGATGTTATAACGCTCCAGCAGCGTCACGATACCGCGCGGGGTGCAGGGACGCAGGCGCGGCGCGCGCTGGCACAGACGGCCAACGTTGTACGGGTGGAAACCGTCCACGTCTTTATCCGGCGCGATACGCTCCAGCACCTTCACGTTGTCGATGCCTGCCGGCAGCGGCAGCTGGACCAGAATACCGTCGATCTCTTTATCGGCATTCAGGGTGTCAATAAGTTCCAGCAGTTCTGCTTCGGTGGTGGTTTCTGGCAAATCGTAAGAGCGGGAGACGAACCCCACCTCTTCACACGCTTTGCGCTTGCTGCCGACATAAATCTGCGATGCCGGGTTGCTACCAACCAGCACAACGGCGAGCCCTGGTGCGCGAAATCCAGCCGCTTTACGCGCCTTAACTTTTTCCGCGACCTCAGAGCGCACCTGCTGCGCAATCGTTTTACCGTCAATAATCTTTGCTGCCATCAGAGAGAAGATTCCGTCTGTAACGTTTGAAAGGGGGGATGGCCTGTATTTTGTCAGAAGCGAGCGCCGCTGTCAGTCACCCTTTGCGAGTTTTCCTCCGGCGGGCGTAAAGACCCTTCCCGGATGATGGTCAATTTCTTAGGCGGGATTAGGATGTGACCTGGTAAAATGGCAGCGTTTTGACATATTTAAAAATAGTTTCCTGAGCTACTTTGTCTCCTCCGAAATAAGCTTTCAATTTTTCAATTGAACGTATTTCTTATTCCCGATAATTCGCGGGAAGGGTTATTTACATTTTAAAGGAATAGACATGAAACTCAGCAACATTGCTTCTACTGTTATTGCTTCACTGGCCCTGGTCGCGGGTGCCGCTCACGCTGCGGATCCGGTTACGCCAGTTTCTGTAAATGGCGGTACCGTGCATTTTAAAGGTGAACTGGTTAATGCTGCATGTTCAGTAAATACCGATTCTTCCGAGCAGACTGTTAATCTCGGTCAATACCGTACCGCGAAATTCACCAAAGTGGGTGACACGACGTCTAATATTCCATTCACCATCGAACTGAACGATTGCGATCCGCTGGTGGCGAAAACGGCTGCTGTAGCGTTTACCGGTCAGATCGACGCGACCGACAAAACCCTGCTGGCAGTGACTTCCGGTAGCAACGACAACACCGCGAAAGGTGTTGGTATCGAGATCCTCGACAGCAAATCCAGCGTTCTGACCCCAGACGGTGCCACCTTCTCTGCAGCGCAGAACCTGATCCAGGGTACCAACACCCTGAACTTCAGCGCGCGTTATAAAGCAACGGCGGCGACCACTGAACCAGGCCAGGCGAACGCTGACGCCACTTTCGTTATGAAATACGAATAATTCCGCCGTACAGGGATGTTTTGGCCTCACGGATGAGGCCCGTTATACGCTCAGGCCAGGAACGAAGGATGACAAGGACAGGAACACTACTGCTGTTAACCCTTGCGATGGCTTCTCAGGCATTCGCCCATACGGTGGTGATTGACGGCGGCAAAGTACACCTCAGAGGTGAACTGGTGAACGGCGGCTGCGCCGTGGCGCCGGACAGCCAGAATATGCGCATCGACATGGGGCAGTACCGAACCAACTCATTTTCCGGGGTGGGCAGTTTTTCTACGGTTAATGTGCCTTTCACCGTGCGGCTGCTGGATTGCAGCGTGGATGTCTCACGCACCGTCGGGATCCAGTTTCAGGGCATCACGCCCGCAGAAGATCCGCAGGTTTTTCTGGCGACATCGCGGCCAGGTGAAACACCCATCAGCAGCGGGGTGGGGCTGGCGCTCTTTGACGAACAACAGCGTCAGATTATCCCCAACGCCACGGCGGTCAACTGGCTGCCGATTGAGACCCGCGAGCTTGCGTTTCATTTTAGCGCCCGTTATCGCGCTATTTCCGAACACCTTGTGCCAGGCAATATTCAGTCGGATGTCTGGTTTACGTTGATTTATCCATAACACCTGCGAACACATTATTAAAGGTACGGTTTTGATGAATACGCTAATTAAACCAGGACTGATTTTATCGTTTATTTTAATGATGGTTTCTGCATGCGCGAATGCGTCCGGTGGTATTGCACTCGGAGCCACGCGCGTTATTTATCCGGCAGATGCTAAACAAACTTCACTGGCGATCACCAACAGCAACAAACAAGAACGCTATTTAATAAACGCATGGATCGAAAATGCGAACGGGCAAAAGGAAAAGACCTTTGCCGTTACGCCTCCGCTGTTTGTCAGTGAACCGGACAGCGAAAACACCCTGCGCATTATTTATGCCGGCCCCGCGCTGCCCGCCGATCGTGAATCGCTCTTTTACATGAACGTGAAAGCGATCCCGTCAGTGAACAAAGCCAAAACCGAAAACAACAACGTGCTGCAACTGGCCATCCTGTCGCGTATCAAGCTGTTTGTGCGCCCGAACAATCTGGCGATGCAGCCGGAAGAGGCGCTCTCTCAGTTGCGCTTTGAGCGTGTTGGCACCCATCTGAAGATCAGCAACGCGTCACCGTATTACATCACGCTGGTCAATCTGAAGCTGGGCGGTCAGACGCTGGACAACATTATGATCGCGCCAAAGAACTCGGCGCAGCAGACGCTGCCGGCCGGTGCGGGCGGTACGCTCTCCTGGCAGAGCGTCAATGACTACGGTGCCATTACTCCGGCGCGTAGCGTCAACCTGTGAGCAGAGTCAGGGCGATGAATAATCATCAATGGCGTTACTGCCCGGTTGCACTGGCGCTGATGGCAACGCTCTGGCCGCAGGCGGGCTGGAGCGAAAGCTACTTTAATCCGGCCTTTTTGTCCGACGATACCGCCAGCGTGGCGGATTTATCGCGTTTTGAACAAGGTCATCAGCAGGCACCCGGCGTGTATCGCGTGGATATCTGGCGCAACGATGAGTTTATCGCGACCCAGGACGTGCGCTTTGAGCAGGCCGACGATACACCCCCGGTCGCGGGTGGGCTGGCGCCGTGCATCACGCGTAAAATGCTGGAGCGGTTTGGCGTTAACATCGCCGCGTTTCCCGATCTGGTTAACGTGCAGGGCGATACCTGTGTCCCGCTGGCAAAAGCGATCCCCGGGAGCCTGGTCGCGTTTAACTTCGCCTCACAGCGTCTGAATATCAGCCTGCCGCAGGTGGCGATGCAGAACAGCGCCCGTGGCTATATCCCGCCTGAACAGTGGGATGAAGGGATCCCCGCCGCGCTGTTGAACTACAGCTTTACCGGCAACCGGGGAAGCGAGGACGACAGCTACTATCTGAACCTGCAGAGCGGGCTGAACTATGGCGCCTGGCGTTTACGCAATAACGGTGCCTGGCGTTATACGCAGAACAACGGCCAGCGGCACAGTAACTGGCAGAACATTGGCACCTGGGCGCAGCGTACCGTCATTCCCCTCAAAAGCGAACTGGTGCTGGGCGACAGCAATACCGGCAATGATGTCTTTGACAGCGTCGGTTTTCGCGGCGGGCGGCTGTTCTCGTCCGACAGCATGTACCCGGACAGCCTGCAGGGCTACGCGCCAACCGTGCGCGGTATCGCCCGGACGCCAGCCAAAGTGGTCGTTCGCCAGAACGGCTACGTTATCTATCAGAGCTACGTCCAGCCTGGTGCGTTTGCCATCACCGATCTGAACCCCACCTCCTCAAGCGGCGATCTGGAGGTGACGGTGGAAGAGAAAGACGGTAGCCAGCAACGCTATACCGTGCCGTACTCCACCGTGCCGCTGCTGCAGCGTGAAGGACGCTGGAAATATGACCTCGTGGCAGGGGATTACCGCAGCGGTAACAGCGATCAGGACACGCCGTTCTTTACCCAGGGCACGCTGATTACCGGTCTTGCCAATGGCTTCACCCTGTACGGCGGTACGCAGCTGGCGTCGCGCTATACCGCAGTGGCCATTGGTGCCGGGAAAAACCTCGGTGACTGGGGCGCGGTGTCCGTCGATGTCACCCATGCCCGCAGCCAGTTGGCGGACGACAGCCGCCATGAAGGCCAGTCCCTGCGTTTCCTGTATGCAAAATCACTTAACGGATTCGGCACCAACTTCCAGCTGCTGGGCTATCGCTACTCCACGAAAGGGTTTTACACCCTGGATGATGTGGCCTGGCGTTCGATGGAAGGCTATCAGTATGCCGACAGCCAGGATGATGACGGCGTGCCGGACGTACAGAGTTATCACAACCTGACATGGAATAAAAAAGGGCGCTTCCAGCTCAATATCTCTCAGTCGCTGGGTGATTACGGCTCAGTCTATGTTTCCGGCAGCGAGCAGACCTACTGGGGCACCAGCCAGTCGAACCTCTGGTATCAGCTCGGCTATGCCGGGGGCGTAAAAGGGATCAACTACTCCCTGTCATGGTCGTGGAACAAGTCCGTCGGGATCGAGGGCACGGACCGGATCGCGTCGTTTAACGTCTCGGTGCCGTTCAGCCTCTTTACCCGTCAGGGGTATCGTCGGGACAGTGCCATCGACCGCGCCTACGCCACGGCGTCAGCCAGCCGCAACAGCGACGGTGATACCAGCTGGCAAACCGGGGTCAGCGGCACCCTGCTGGAAGATCGCAACCTGAACTACAGCGTTACGCAGGGGCACACCAGTACCAACGGCTCAAGCGGTAGCGCCAGCGCGAACTGGCAGGCGACCTACGGCACGTTGGGTGTGGGCTACAACTACGCGCGCGATCAGCACGATCTCAACTGGCAGCTCGCCGGTGGGGTGGTGGGCCATGCCGACGGTGTCACTTTCAGCCAGCCGCTGGGGGATACCAACGTCCTGATTAAAGCGCCGGGAGCATCGGGTGTCAGCGTGGAAAACCAGACCGGGGTGAAAACCGACTGGCGAGGCTACGCGGTGATGCCGTATGCCACCGTCTACCGCTATAACCGCGTGGCGCTGGATACCAACTCCATGAGTAACAACACCGACATCGAAAATAACGTCAGCAGCGTGGTGCCGACCAAAGGCGCGCTGGTGCGCGCCAGCTTCGATACCCGTATTGGCGTGCGTGCCCTGCTGACCGTGACGCGCGGCAACCAGCCAGTGCCGTTTGGTGCCGTGGTCCGTGAAACCCAGAGCGGGGTCACCAGCATGGTGGGCGATGACGGGCAGATTTACCTGAGCGGCCTGCCGCTGGAAGGGGAGTTGCTTATTCAGTGGGGCAATGGGATGCAGTCCCAGTGTCGTGCGCACTATCGTTTATCGCCTGAAAGCCAAAACCAGGCCATTACCATGGCGGGGGCAAGCTGTGACCGTTAACAGGAACCCAAAGATGCGCAGTTTACGCAATGTGTTTAGCTTAGCGCTGCTCTGCAGCACGATGCCCGCGTGGGCGACGGTCTGCCAGAACTCTACGGGCGTGGCAAAGGATATCTCGTACGATCTTTCAAACGTCTTTAACAGTTCCAATAACAAACCGGGGCAGATTGTGACCCTTGCGCAAAAATCCGGGCTGGTGGGCGTTAATGCTATTTGCCCCAGAGGTACAACCGGGAAGTCCACGATGCGTAGTTACGTCACCAGCCTGCCGATAACGACGGTGATTGATAGCTATAAGTATGTGAAGCTGAATGACTACCTTGATGGCGCAATGCAGATCCACGATGACTACGCGGGCACCTTCTACCCGCCGGCAAACTACATCCAGATGGGGCAGCACCCTAACGTTCCGAACAACAAGGCGTTTCCTGTCACCGATTCGAAGCTGGTCTTTCGTCTGAGAGTCACGCGGCGGTTTATCAACATGGTGGTGATCCCTCAGCAAACCATGTTCACCGTCTATGTGACCACCACGTCATCCGACCCGTTGAATACCCCGGTGTATACCATTAGCTACAGCGGCACCATTCAGGTACCTCAAAGCTGTGCGATTAATGCCGGGCAGGTGGTGGAATTTGATTTTGGTGATATTGGCGCGTCGTTGTTCAGCCAGGCGGGGGCCGGCAATCGTCCTCAGAATGTCTCACCCCAAAGCAAAACCATTGCCATTAAGTGCACCAATGTGGAGGCCAATGCGTATCTGACGATGCGCATCGAGGCGGAAAAAATTTCGGGTAATGCGCTGGTTTCCGATAACCCGGATTTAGGGTTTGTCGTGGCGAACGATAGCGGTACGCCTCTGACGCCTAACAACCTGAACAGTAAAATTCCGTTCCGCCTGGATGACAGTGCCCAGGCGCAGGTCGGGATCCGGGTCTGGCCGGTGAGCATTACGGGGAATAAGCCAGCAGAAGGCCGGTTCACCTCTCGCGGCTATCTGCGCGTGGATTACGATTAAGGGGGAGAGATGCGGAACTGGAAATGGCCTTTCGCTGCGCTGGCCCTGACGATGTGTCAGGCAAATGCGTGGTCAGCCACAGCGCTGGGCGAGATCAATATTCAGATGTACGGCAATATCGTTGATTTTACCTGCGTGGCAGAGGGTAACGACAGCGACAAGACTGTTACGCTGGGCACCTGGCCGACAAAACAGCTCAGCACCACGGGGAGTCGTACGCAGCCCATGCCTTTTACGCTAAAGCTAACCGGCTGTCCGCCAGGCGCGGCATCGATTACGTTTTCCGGGAAAACGGACGGGAGTGACAGCGGATTGCTGGCGCTGAACGATGCCAGCACGGCGAATAACGTCGCGGTGGAGATCAGGGATGCGGATAAAACGCGTCTGGCGTTGCAGCAGGCCAGCCAGCCGGTGACGGTGGATGCGCAGGGAAATGCCGTGCTGTCATTCTATGCTAATTATATTGCCACTGCGGATAACCCCCAGCCCGGACGCGCCGATGCGGATGCTACCTTTATGATTAATTATAATTAGCGCTGACCGCACTCCCTGCAGCTCAGATAAACTGCAGGGAGTGAATTCAGGTTATAGCAGCTCGTGTGCCTTGGCGTAATCGATTAATTCCACAATGCTTTGCACGCCGAGCTTGGAATAAATATTAGATTTGTGCGCGCTAATGGTTTTGTTACTTAATAGTAGTTGTTCAGCAATTTCCTTATTCGATAATCCATTCGCCAGATAGCGCAATACCGTGACCTCGCGATTCGATAATGGCATATCTGCCGCCATCCCTTTCCCTGAACCCAGATGATTAATAAAGTTCAGCGTTTCTGACGGGAAAAAAGAATAGCCCATCAGGATCATTTCCACAGCGTTGTAGATCTCACCCAAATCTTTTCGTTTACTGACAAACCCATTTGCACCGGCACGAATGGCGCGCCCCGCGTAAAAGGATTCCGATTTGGAAGAGAGGAACAAGACCTTGATGTCTTTGTTTAAGTTTCTGATTCGTTTCAGTAAAGCGAAGCCATCGGTGCCCGTGAGTTCAATGTCCAGGATCACCAGATCGATGGCGTGATTGCGGATACAGTCAAGGACTTCGTGGCTGTCGCCAGACTTCAGTTTGACTGTGATATTTTTATTTTTCTGTAGCAGGACTTCTATCGACATTCTGACGATAGGGTGTTCGTCCATAATGATAACGGATGCCGGTTTCATTTTTTATGCCTCAGATTGTTAAAAGCGTTATGCTGAGTTTGGTTCAAACTCTCGAAATGCCGGAAGGATAAATTTGCAGATCCTTATAGGGTGGTATTTCCCTGGAAAGAGCGAAAGCATCCTTGTTAACGTAGCGGTAATGTCATTGCCTCAGCGCGGTCTTCTCATTTGGCTGGTATCGGCAAAAAGGTTTTTCTTATTCATATTTGGTACGCGTCTTATTATACCGTGTAAGTTTTTTCCGAAAAGCCTGCAGATTAATTCACAATTATTGGTTTGTATTATCTTCTGGATCTGAATGGCTATTTTTTTAATTTTAGCGGAAATATCCTGTTATTCCATTTACCGCATCTTTTCATCTTTATGTAATAACAAAAAATAACAGATACCACTATATGTTTCAAAATTGTTAATGAAATAGCGGGGCAGTAAAACGTCTCAGCTGCTGCTGAAGTGGCGTGAATTTGCACAGATAGCGCGTCTCATCCTCATCCCGATGCCTCTCCCCGATATCAGAAAAATACTATGCCGGAAGAGCAAAATCTTCTGCGACCTTCACTTTGTGCGCCTGGCACATGCAGCCAAATTGCTTGTTTTTACATCATTATCATCCTGTTAACGGAACCATCAATCCCTTAACGCATGGATGAAAGTGCTGCACTTTACGTATTCTTTGATATTTCACGTGGTTCAGAGTCAAAAATTAGGAATAGTTGTAATTTCGACTTTAGTGTTAACAGTTAACATTAAATTAACATTTTTGGTAAGTAATTTCCTAAAGGCCTTTAGGAAAGAAGGGGTTAGGTTAAGAGTAAAACGAGCAGTCGGAGAGATTATTGAGAAGATGCAGCAGTTCCTGGCGATGGCTCAGCCCGAGCTTTACCAGAATGCAGCTCAGGCGATAGATAATGCGGCTATAGGGGCGGTTCTGCAGCAGGGCGATCTGGCGTAGCGTCTTCCCCCGCGACAGCTCCTGTAAAATGGGCCACTCGCCACGCGAGAACCACTCTTTACTGGAGCCCTGCGGGGGGGTGATATCCATCAGGCTGTGCTGGAGCGCCGCCGCCGTTGACTGGCGTTCGAGGACATGAAACGGACCTGCCGCTTTGCAGAACAGACGGGTGTCATAATTATCCGCCCTGACCAACAGATACGGCGTCAGATACGGCGGATACAGGCTGTGTCTTCGCAGCTGATCCAGCTTTTCCATAAGCGCCGTGGTACGGCTTTCAATATCCACCACCAGACGGGCAGCAGGCCACTGGTTCAGCGCCTGAAAGGCATCATCCAGCGTCGGATAATCGCTACAGCTGCTCAGGGGAAACTGACCGTTCAGAAAACCGGTGCGCAGGAAATGATCTTCCGTGACCAGAATAATGAAGGGCGCGTCTGTTTTGCGGTGCTGGTGGATGGACTGGCTCAAAAATTCGAGTCGGTCGAAAAAGGGGGGAGCAAAAGGCGAGTGCGTAAATCCCAGTGCATCACTTCCTGTACGCCGCCGCCGGTAACGGCGCACTGTCATTCGCATGGCTTCCCTCCTGGAAATGGCTTTTTATTCCTCCGGCCATTTCCAGGACGGCCAGTAGTACCCCTGGCCGAGTCCTGCTCCTGCCTGTTGTGCCCGGATACGATCCTTTTCAGTCTCAATACCTTCAATAAGCACCTTGTCGGCAAGCTGAAAGCAACGTGTTACCAGTTGCCCGAGCGCAGGGGGGGCGCGTAAACGCCAGAATGCTTCCTTATCGATTTTTATGCCGGTTAACGGCAACCGGCAGGACAGAAATGGTTGGACGGTTACTTCATCAATATCGTCCAGCCAGATACCGTGACCTTGCCTTCTGAGCTGTTGCAGTCGCTGGAGAACGTCCTGCCGCTTTGCGTCAGACAGCGCCAGAAAGCGTGCCGGGTCGACAATTTCAATATTCAGCGGTGCGGCATGCAACCGGATAAGCCGTTGAAAAGCGTCCGGCTGTGTGAATACGGTTATCGGCAAATTGACGTAAAGATTATGACAGTGCGGGGCCTTTTTTAGCGCGGCAAGTTGCGCTTCAAGCAGCGCAATTGACCACTCCGCAGACCGATCGGTGAAAAATGCCTCGCTTTGCTCTGTTGCTGACAGGACGCTCAACACTTCCACCCCAACCTGGCGCTGCGAGGAGAGGGCGACGATAGGCTCAAGTTTGATGCCCGTAATGTCCTGAGAGAGGTGCTGTAAGCCGGGGGACGTATCGATCAGGTTTTGCGCTGTCACTCCATTGTCCTGTTGTCTGTCAGCCTCCAGGCGGCCGGGATACCTCACACTAGTGTGACGAGCTGGCGCTCAGGAAAACAGCAGGCGTTACTTAAATGCAGCTAAGCCTTTTCGCAGTGCTAAAGTGTACGGAAGAAAAGCGGGGAATGTTGAAAAAACAGTCATATTTACAATCAACTAGCCCTATTCAGGGTCGAATACGGAAAAGGCATTGACTCACCTGCCATTGACCGTATAATTCTTCGCGTTTCACCACCGCGAAGTTCACTCTTCTCAGTGCGCCCTTAGCTCAGTTGGATAGAGCAACGGCCTTCTAAGCCGTAGGTCGTAGGTTCGAATCCTACAGGGCGTGCCATTTAATATCAGGCATTTACACGTCTTTCGCTCCCTCCTGATTACCCTTGTGGGACAAACTTGGGACATCAACCCCAAAAAGTTAGCCAATTTGCTTAGCATGCTCAGTTAAATGATTATGTGCTAAGTGGGCATAGCGACGGACCATTTCGATACTTTCCCAGCCATCCATTTACCGCAATACAGATACCGGAACGCCAGCCTGAAAAGACCCTTACTTTTGTACATCCAGATAATGGGAAGCCTGTGTCGATATCATCGTCAGGAACTGCTTTGCGGTAATCCCCCATAAAGACGGGTTAAAATCGAACTTATATAAGTTGAGAAACTCAAGCTCCACATCGTCATTTCTGTTGATGAAGTTATTGCAATCCTCAATCAGCCCCTTTGCATTTTCTGGCCCTTCGCATTTCAGATATTCCTCCATCACCTCTTCGATGGTCTCGCCAAACAGGTCATAATCCTGGTTAAAGTAAGCACCCATTAGGTGATCTAAAAATTTATTAATCATGATTTATCTCAGTACCGGGAAAGCAGTCAGTACATAGTAAGGTTTGTTGTTATACAACTGGAGTTCAAGAACAACGCGCATTTTATGCGATTTGATCATGGGACCAGTCGCAGACTCAATGCCAAAGCCAATTTCCTTGCCTGCAAAAAAATCGATGTTCAATTTTGAGCCAGCTCGTGCAGTTTTGGCCCAGTTAGCTACATAAGACGCGTTAAATTTCAGCGCACGGGAAATGGCATCCTCAGCAATGCGTCTGTTATAGAAAGTACTACTTCCTGAGAGCGTGGGTCTGTTGGTTAATCGTGTTCTGAGGTCTGCTTCACTTAACCCTACATGGCGGGAGAGCGTATGACCACCGGGTTTATATCCAGCAGCAGATTCATGTTCAATAAGTCTAATTCTGCCGACACGAACCGATGCGACGCGGACAGCACCGAGGGTAAGACCAAAAGCCACTGGCACCGCGATATCGACAGTCAATCCAATATGAATTGCGGTATTTTCATCAGCTCCAAGATGGCGGGCGGTATCAACAGCTAACTGGTACGCCGCTGTCCGGGTGTCTCGGCCAGAAAGAGTCTGGTCAATAGCGGCATTGAGGCTATCGAGGCCATGCGCACCAACGACAATGCAAGCCGCTTTGGTTAACGTCTTTGGGTCTGGAGCTGCGCACAGAATTGTCGCCCCTGCGAGTTCAACAGTACTCATTGCTACACTGAGTCCGCCCAACAACCGATTCTGCAGTGTTTCTGCTTCAGTTACTGTTTTATCAGATAACACTGCAGCCATCTGAACCGGAGACATAACTACCTGTAATCCTTCACCCACACTAATGCTCCGTTTATGTTATTTCTCAATGATAAAAAGTAATAGTGCGTTACGCAAAAAGCGCTGTCGTCTGCCTGGCACAATCAAATCGACACACCGGTTAATCATCCAATATCAGTTTGAGTTTTTCTTCTCATTACTGGACCAGCAACTGCTGATATTCCGTTCAGAGCAGAATTCAGCTATCTCACTTCCAAAGGCTTTTCGTGTTTTTTCGAGATTAAGGGGTGTCACATGGCTGTTTACCCCATTGTTTTTCCAGTACTTAAAGTAAATTTTTTCTCCATCATCATTCAGTTCTGCTTGAGATTTTGCTGGCGTTGCAGGTTCTTTTGTTGAGGTGACGGAATGAGGAACGGCATCAGCAAAATGTCGAAAAAATTTTGCTGTACTGAAAGGGTTTTTTGGGTCGTACTCAATGCCCAAAACACGACATAAATCGTTATATGCCGATTTAGGTTGTAAGAAAGGATCGATTGAATAGCCTGGCTTGACATTTACCACGAAACAACACTTTTCTCCTATAGCGCCGAAAAGTAGCTTGTATGGGGAGCCATCGGTGAAAAACAGCACATCAAAGACTACCTGATTATGTCTGTACTGAAACTGAGTCCGGGTAACACCATTTTGCCTCATATTTTTATGTAGTTCTTTCAGTCCTGAAATCTGCATGGTAACTCCTCAGTTCTAATGTCTTGTTTAATATGACTAATTATTCTTACGTATTATGTGATCTGCCTCATTTTCGATGAGTTTGTGGCCGGATAAATATCTGATTTTTCTCGTTACGTTGAGGGGCTCCCCCCGCGTATGACTCTTTTGCTCAGTCGCTGGCATGGTCGAGTGAAAACTGATGGGTTGCAGGTTCAGATCCAGCATTGTCATCTGGAATCAAAACTCTCCCATCACACCAGCATTGCTTGAACTGAAACATATCCCTGCTTAACTCAATGGTGATTAATCCTGTGATGAGGGTTCACCTGTGGCATATGTCGACAAAGCACTTCGGTTTAATCCGGCCTCACCTGTTTTTCAGGAAAATCTGCACAACGTGTATCACCATATGCGCAACCACCAACCTGTGGCGCGCATCGGGAAAACGTGGGTACTCACTCGCTACAAGGATGTTTATCAGGCGCTGAAAGAGCGCGCGTTTATCTCTTCAGGGATACCTGAAGACGTCCATCGCGCACTGGAAAAAGAACGTTTTAGCCTGTCGCCCCCTTTACTGTCCCTGCTTTATGGCATCGTGCTGTTTGAAGATGGTGGCGTCCATCGCATGCACCGTCAGGCGTTACAGTCACTGTTCATGGGCGAATCATGGGAGGCGTTAACCACTATCATCACTCGCGAATCACAGTCGCTGGTGGCTGGGCTCTCAACCGCGTATCCCTTTGATGGTATTCGCCAGATTGCGGCTCCTCTCTGGGGAAAACTGTTTTCTGCATGGCTCAATCTGCCAGATGAACTGCAGGCCGTGGTGGAAGAGGAGAAAAGCGCCATTCGTCTTTTACTGGATCCCAGTTCCATCGACAGACAGGGTCTTGAACGCCTGTTAAAGGCACTTTCCCATCTGGATGAGGGGTTTAGTCAGCTCGCGCAG
This sequence comes from Enterobacter sp. 22466, assembly GCF_052044775.1. NCBI lineage: Bacteria > Pseudomonadati > Pseudomonadota > Gammaproteobacteria > Enterobacterales > Enterobacteriaceae > Enterobacter > Enterobacter sp. 22466. Next base: position 305,908 of record NZ_JBQENX010000001.1, read on the forward strand.
GCGCACAGAAAAGGTTACGACTCTCTTTTTTATCGCAGCTTGCTTAACGGGTACGGTGGAGATGATGATGCGCTCAGGGAACGCTTCAGTACCGATTGCGTCACTATGCTCATCGGTGGCAGTGAAACCAGTGAGGCGCTCACCGGGAATCTGCTGTATATGCTTGCACAGCATCCTGAGTTACAGGAACGCGTGCAGGATAATACTGTGCGGATGAAAGATATCGTCAGCGAAACCATGCGCTTTGAATCTCCGTTGCAGATGGGACGGCGAAAGGTTGCGGCTCCCGTGGAGTTTCTGGGGCGTAAGCTCAACGTGGGGGATAACGTGTTGCTCTGTCTTGGGTCTGCCAACCGGGATGAAACCGTCTTTGAAGAGGCAGGGCGCTTTATGCCCGACAGAAAAAATGTGCAACGCCAGCTGGGATTTGGCGCCGGTGTACACCAGTGTATTGGACAACTGCTGGCGCAATGTCAGGCGGAAAATCTGGCGATGGCTGTCAGTGAGCGAGGGATTATCGCCCTGGAGGACGAGGCGAAATGGTCGAACGGAAGCCTGATTCTGAGAACGCTGGAAAGCCTGCCTGTGAAAATCATCTGATTGTCGTTCTATATGGGTTCCGCTAATGCATGGGAACCCGTCAATGGATGGCAAAAAACACCGTTTTTATACTGAACGTTATCACTCCGTCATTCCGTGAAATTTAATACCTTAATAATAAATAGAAGACTAATTAATTATTATTTCCAGGCCTTAAGGTTTTCTTAATATTTAATTTCCCCTTCTTATTAATTTAGTTTTTTATCAGTTTAAATCTGGCAATAAAGAAATTTTACACTTTTACGCTTAAACTGGATTGATACTTATTATCATTAGTATTGTTGTATGCTTTAATCCTGTCCCACACAGCCCTTTGTTGTTTATCACGTTGGTCTATTAAGGATATGTTCATGAATTCTCGCCTGCTGTCATGCTTCTCGCTTGCCCTGTTGTCTTCATCACTTTTCCTTTCAACTCAATCGGTTGCCGCTGATAACAACGAAGGTATCGTTGTTTATAACGCGCAGCATGAAAATCTGGTGAAGTCGTGGGTAGACGGTTTTACCAAAGAAACGGGTATTAAGGTCACGCTGCGTAATGGCGATGACAGCGAGCTGGGCAACCAGCTGGTGCAGGAAGGCAGCGCATCACCTGCGGACGTATTTTTGACTGAAAACTCGCCGTCAATGGTGCTGGTTGATAACGCCAAACTGTTTGCGCCATTAGATGCAGAGACATTAAAGCAGGTACCGGCGGAATATCGCCCGGCACACGGCCGCTGGATCGGGATTGCCGCTCGCAGCACGGTGTTTGTCTATAACCCGAAAAAACTGAGCGAGCAGCAACTGCCAAAATCGCTGATGGATCTTGCTAAACCCGAGTGGAAAGGCCGCTGGGCTGCCTCTCCGTCAGGTGCCGATTTCCAGGCGATCGTCAGCGCAATGCTGGCCCTGAAAGGCGAGCAGGCCACCCTTGAGTGGCTCAAAGCGATGAAAGCCAATTTCGTTGCCTATAAAGGCAACAGCACGGTGATGAAAGCCGTTAACGCCGGTCAGATTGATGGCGGGGTGATTTATCACTACTACCGTTTTGTCGATCAGTCCAAAACGGGTGAAAACAGCAAAAACACTAAGCTCTACTACTTTAAACACCAGGATCCGGGCGCCTTTGTTAGCCTCTCTGGCGGCGGCGTGCTGGCGTCCAGCAAACACAAAGCGCAGGCTCAGGCCTTCATCAAATACATCACCGGCAAAGAAGGTCAGGAGAGCCTGCGCACCAACAACGCCTTCGAATATGCGGTGGGCGTGAACGCGGCCTCTAACCCGAAACTGGTGCCGCTGAACGAGCTGGATGCACCGAAAGTAGAACCTTCCACGCTTAACAGTAAAAAAGTTATCGAGCTGATGACGCAAGCTGGCCTGCTGTGATCCTGAGAGTAAAGTGAACGTCCTATGTCTGGTCTGAGTCTCGACATCGGCAAAAACAGAGTGCGGGAGCCTGCCCGCAGGCGTCCTGCGCTGCCGATGGTTGCGTTAGCTGTCCTGTTTTCATTAATGGCGCTTCTGCCTTTGGGCTTTATCATTGCCATAGGCATTGAGACGGGCTGGGAAACCATTAAGGCGCTGGTGTTCCGCCCGCGTGTTGCTGAACTGCTCAGCAACACGCTGTGGCTGACGGCCTTAGCGGTGCCACTCTGTATCGTCACCGGCGTGGCGATAGCCTGGCTGACGGAACGTACTCAGCTCGCCGGGCGGAGGATCTGGTCTGCGCTGGCGGTGGCCCCGCTGGCTATTCCTGCGTTCGTACAAAGCTACGCCTGGGTGAGCGTGGTGCCTTCCATGCATGGGCTTTCTGCGGGCGTGTTTCTCTCCGTGTTAGCCTATTACCCGTTTATCTATATGCCCGTGGCGGCGGTGTTGCGCCGTCTTGATCCAACGCTTGAAGATGTTGCCGCTTCGCTCGGCACGCCGCCGTGGCGGGTCTTTTTTCGCGTGGTGTTACCGCAGCTTAAGCTCGCGATTTGCGGCGGTGCGCTGCTTGTGGCGCTGCATCTGCTGGCGGAATATGGCCTGTACGTGATGATCCGCTTTGATACCTTCACCACCGCTATCTACGACCAGTTCCAGTCGACATTCAGTGGCCCGGCGGCAAATATGCTGGCGGGTGTGCTGGCGCTATGCTGTCTGGCCATCTTGCTGCTGGAAGGGGTCACCCGCGGAAAAGCCCGCTATGCGCGCATCGGCGCAGGGGCGGCACGTGAACAGACGCGCTGGCCGCTAAAGCCTGTTGCAGCGGCGTTGGGCCAGCTATTTTTCCTCGTACTGATTGTGCTGGCGCTGGGCGTACCGCTCATTGTGCTGTGTCGCTGGATATGGCTTGGCGGCGTACAGAACTGGATGAGCGCCGATCTCTGGCACTCGCTGCGCCAGACGCTGATGCTCGGCGTGGGCGGCGCGCTGCTGACCACCGCTTGTGTCATTCCCATCGCCTGGCTCGGTATTCGTTACCCGCACCGCATTTTCCGGATGCTGGAAGGGTGTATTTACATCACCAGTTCGTTGCCGGGGATCGTCACCGCTCTCGCGCTGGTCACGGTCACCATTCACTATGCACGCCCGATTTATCAGACCGAAATTACGCTGTTCCTGGCTTATTTGCTGATGTTTATGCCCCGTGCGCTCATTAACCTGCGGGCCGGGATTGCGCAGGCGCCGGTGGAACTGGAAAACGTGGCGCGCAGTCTGGGCAGCACGCCCGCGAAGGCATTGTGGAGCGTCACCATGCGGCTGGCCGCGCCCGGTGCGGCGGCAGGGGCGGCGCTGGTCTTTCTTGGCGTCAGTAACGATTTGACGGCGACGCTGCTGCTCTCCCCGCTGGGAACGCGCACGCTGTCCACCGGTTTCTGGGCGCTGACCAGCGAGATCGATTATGTTGCCGCTGCGCCTTACGCCATGTTGATGATTTTGATTTCACTTCCGCTGACCGCCATTCTTTATATGCAGTCTAAAAAAATTGCAGGGCTATGAGATGCTTGAATTAACGTCCATTTCTAAATCGTTTTCCGATGCGCAGGTGCTCGACAGCTTAAACCTGAGCGTTGCGCCGGGAAGCCGGACGGCGATTGTCGGGCCGTCAGGGTCGGGTAAAACCACGCTGCTGCGTATCCTTGCCGGATTTGAAACGCCGGATAGCGGACGGATCGTGATGCAGGGCCGAACCCTGTTCGACGAAAACCACGTTGTACCCGCACATCTGCGCAAAATTGGCTTCGTTCCTCAGGAAGGCGCGCTCTTCCCGCATCTTAATGTGGCAGACAACATCGCCTGGGGATTAGACGGTACCCGCCACGAAAAGCGCCAGCGCGTGGAAGCACTGATGGAGATGGTCTTGCTTGACAGACAACTCGCCACGCACTGGCCGCATGAGATTTCCGGCGGCCAGCAGCAGCGCGTGGCGCTCGCCCGTGCGCTGGCGCAGCGTCCCTCTCTGATGCTGCTGGATGAACCCTTCTCGGCACTGGATACCGGCTTGCGCGCCATGACGCGTAAAGCGACGGCCGATCTGCTGGCGGAAGCGGGGGTGGCCTCGATCCTGGTCACCCACGATCAAAACGAAGCGTTGTCCTTTGCCACGCAGGTGGCGGTCATGCGATCCGGGCGTTTCACTCAGGTCGGTACCCCTTATCAGGTCTACTCTCAGCCTGTGGACGAAGAGACAGCGCTGTTTCTGGGAGATGCGGTGATCCTGCCGGCACAACTCGCCAGCGGTTATGCGCAGTGTGCGCTGGGCGAGGTGCCCACGGACAACGCCCAGGCGACGGGGCAGGGCAGAGTGATGTTGCGTCCTGAGCAACTGCGCGTGACGGCATGCGCGGCGCACGAAAGCCCGGTGTCGATTGTGGATGTGGATTTCACCGGCCAGTTGTCCACGCTCACGCTGGCGTTAGCCGGGCAAACGGAGCCGATTACCCTGAAAACCGTCAGCCAGCCTGGATGGAACCCGGGCGCGGCGGTGCGTATTGATATTGCTGGTACGGCGCGCGTTTTTGAATATTCTTAATGTTCGTTAGTAATTTAATACAACGGGTTGTTATAAAAGAATTTTCCTTAACGTGTGGCATTTCCTGAGATTCTCTACCATGCTCATAAAACCTCACCATTATGTGTGAGGTTTTTCGTAGTTGCTGATTAATCTCAAGGAAAAAAGGTTATGAAAAAGACGACTGCTATTTTGCTGGGAACGGCGTTTCTGTTTACCACCAATGCCTTTGCCGCTGAACTGCTGACGAAAAATGATTTCGAGAAAGTCGAATCGCAGTATGAAAAAATCGGTACAGTCAGCACTTCAAATGAAGTCTCCATTGATGATGCGAAGAAAGAATTAATTGAAAAAGCAGACAAAGAAGGTGCCGATGTCCTGGTGCTCACGTCTGGTAATACCAACAACAAAATTCACGGCACCGCCGATATTTACAAGAAAAAATAATGCCCTGCAACCACCCCGGATCCGGGGTGGTTGTGCGTTACGTTTTCCCGCTGTAACCCTTCTCCGTTCCCCCGGCTTCGTTTAACCCATTTTCTCAGGCAGATACGCGCGGTTACACTTGCTAACGTATATATAATGCGTATAGTTCTCATTTGCATTGCTTATAACATCCTTCTAAGGCCCGACGACGGGCCATTTTTGCGCGCACGTTTAATGAGTTAATTATGAACAACACCAAAATGCATAAAACATTGCTGGCGCTTGCCGTTAGCACAGTGACGCACGCTGCTTTGGCAGCAGACGCGAAACCAGAAGACACCATGGTGGTCCAGTCTGCAGCCGGAAGCGATTTCAAACCCGGCGGCGACCAGCTGGTGCCCGCTTTCCTGGACGGGCAGGTGGCAAACGGCGGCCGTATGGGGATGCTCGGTCAGCAGAACGCCATGGATGTGCCGTTTAATATCATCAGCTACACCTCAAAGCTGGTGGAAGATCAGCAGGCGAAAACCATTGCTGATGTGGTCGCCAACGATGCGGGCGTGCAGTACGTTCAGGGCTACGGTAATAGCGCCGAAACCTTCCGTATTCGTGGACTGAAGTTTGACGGCGACGACATGACCTTTGGCGGGCTGTCCGGCGTATTGCCGCGTCAGGTGGTGGATGCCCAGATGGTCGACCGCATTGAGATTTTCAAAGGGGCAAACTCGCTGATGAACGGCGCGGCAAGCTCTGGCGTGGGCGGGATGATCAACCTCGAGCCAAAACATGCGGGCGATACGCCGCAGGCGAAAGTGGGCGTGGACTACACCTCCGATTCACAGATTGGTACCACCCTCGATGCGGGCCGTCGCTTTGGCGACAACGACCAGTTCGGCGCGCGCGTGAACCTGGTTCACCGGGAAGGGGAAACCGGTGTGCCGAATGACCGTCGTCGCACCACGCTGCTCTCCACCGGTCTGGATTATAAAGGCGACAACTTCCGTACTTCCCTGGATATGGGCTATCAGAAGAAGACCTTCCACGGCAGTCCGACCAGCGTCAATATTTCCGGCGTGGACTTTGTGCCGGAGCCACCGAAAAACGATCGTAACTTCTCGCAGAAATGGGCCTACAGCAACATTGAAAACGAGTTCGGGATGTGGCGCAGCGAGTACGACATCACTGACAACTGGACGGCCTATACCGGCCTTGGCGCGCAGCACGCGCACGAAGAAGGGATCTACAGCGCACCGAAGCTGGTGGACAAGAGCGGTAAGGCCGTGGTCAGCCGTCTCGATACCAACCGTATCAGCGATTCCGTCAGCGGCATGGCGGGGATCCGCGGTCACTTCAATACTGGCTTTGTCTCGCACAAGGTCAACGTGGGGTACTCCGCGATGACCAAAAACGAAAAAATCGCCTGGAAAATGTCGGCGACGGCGGATAACCCGACCACTAATATCTACCACAACACCGGCGTCCCGATGCCGGAGAGCTCCAACTTCAACGGCTCTGGCGGCAAATACAGCGATCCGCTGACCAGCGGGCGCACCCGCACTCAGGGCTGGCTGCTGAGCGATACCCTGGGCATGCTGGATGACAAGCTGCTGTTTACCGCCGGCGCACGTCATCAGAAAGTGGTCATTCGCGGGTACAACAAAATTACCGGTGCGGAAAACGACGCGGACGGTTTTGACGGCAGCCGCTGGATGCCAACCTACGGTGTGGTCTATAAACCGTGGGAGGAAATTTCCCTTTACGCCAACCACACCGAGGCGCTACAGCCGGGTAAAACCGCACCTAACACGGCGACGAACTATGGCCAGAGCACCGGTATCGTTCACTCTAAGCAGAATGAAGTGGGCGTGAAGGCGGACTTTGGCCGCGTGGGCGGCTCCCTGGCGCTGTTTGAGATCAAAATGCCGTCGGCGATCCTCGACGACAGCGGTCACTACGGCCTGGACGCTGAACAGCATAACCGTGGCGTGGAGCTGAACGTCTTCGGCGAGCCAATGCTTGGGATGCGTCTGAACGCCAGCGCCACCTGGCTGCAGGCCGAGCTGACCAAAACCAAAAACGGCGTAAATCAGGGCAACGATGCCATTGGTGTCCCGAACTTCTACGCCGTGCTGGGCGCAGAGTATGACATCAAGCCGATTGAGGGCCTGACGGCTACCGCACGCGTCAACCACTCTGGCTCGCAGTACGCCGATCTCGCGAACAGCAAAAAGCTCGACAGCTATACCACGCTGGATCTGGGCATGCGCTATCGCTTCGCGGTGAACCACAATGAAAACCAGATGACGGTGCGCGCGGGCATCGACAACGTGACTAATGAAAACTACTGGTCCAGCGTTGACGATTCCGGCACCTACATCACGCAGGGCGAACCGCGTACCTTTAAGGTCTCGGTTGGCTACGAGTTCTAAGCGTTCCACCTCGTTATCCGGGGCAGGGATGCCCCCATCCTTCCGTATCGTGTTATAAAATTGTAATAAAAGCTTCTTACACTGGCCTCCAGACCTTTACCTCTTGGCCAATGACAGGAAGCCGCTATGGGCAGACCCCTCAAATCCGTATTTAAAAAAGAACATCGCGACGATATCACTAACCGCAGCGCTAACCCGGTATTCTCCGAGGTTGCGGAGGTATTCCTCTCTCGTCGCCGCTTTTTACAGATGGGCGCCGTAGCGGGCGCTGCCGTTTCATTCCCTTTTCTGATCAAACCCGAAAATGCCATTGCCGCGGTATCGAAGCCTTCCGCGCTGGCAAAAGCGGTTTCCCTGGGCTTTACCAGCATCGACGTCTCCACGGAAGATACGGTCAGGGTGCCGGAAGGCTATATTGCCCGCCCGTTTTATCGCTGGGGCGACCCGACGGGGATTAAAGATAAGATGCCGGCTTTCAAACCGGATGCCAGCAACACCACGGACGAACAGGCCGTGCAGGCGGGCATGCACCACGACGGTATGGCGTGGTTTAGCCTGCCGCAGGGGGAACAAAACCCTGAGCATGGCCTGCTGGCGTTGAATCACGAATACATTGATAACGGGATGCTGTTTACCGACGGCACGGCGAACTGGAGTCTCGACAAGGCCCGTAAGGGGCAGAACGCGATGGGCGTGTCGGTGGTAGAAGTGAAAAAAACGGGCAGCGACTGGCAGGTGGTTCGCCCGTCTTCGTATGCCCGCCGTATTACCGTCAGTACGCCGATGCAGCTTACCGGCCCGGCGCGGCATCAGGATTTAATGAAAACCGCCGCCGACCCGCAGGGGGAACGCGTGCTGGGCACCATGCAAAACTGCGCCAACGGCCATACGCCGTGGGGCACCTATCTCACCTGTGAGGAGAACTGGTCGGATATTTTTGTCAAAAAAGCCGACCTTAACCCGCTGGAAAAACGCTACGGCATCAGCGACAGCGATGAATCCTACCGCTGGAACGAGGTGGATGACCGGTTCAGCGTCGATAAAACCCCTAACGAACCCAACCGTTTCGGCTGGGTTGTGGAGATTGATCCCTACGATCCGACCTCCACGCCGCGCAAGCACACCGCCCTGGGCCGCTTCAAGCATGAAGGCGCCGCCGTCACGCTCGCCGCCGATAACCGCGTGGTGGTCTATATGGGGGACGATCAGAAGTTTGAGTACATCTATAAATTTGTCTCGGACAAAAAATACGATCCTGCAAACCGTGAAGCCAACATGCAGTTGCTCACCTCCGGCACGCTGTACGTCGCCCGGTTCAACGAGGAGGGAAGCGGCGACTGGCTGCCGCTGATCTTCGGGCAGAATGGCCTGGATAAAAGCAACGGTTTTGAGAACCAGGGCGATCTGCTGATCAAAACCCGCCTGGCGGCCGACGTGGTGGGGGCGACGAAAATGGATCGCCCTGAGTGGATAGCGGTCGATCCGTACGCCAGCGGCAGCGTCTACTGTACGCTCACCAACAACAGCGATCGCGGGAAAGAGGGCAAGGCGCCCGTTGATGCTGCTAACCCGCGCGCCAACAACGTGTTTGGTCATATTATGCACTGGCACGAAGAGGGAGCCGATCCTGCTTCTGCACGCTTTAAATGGGATATTCTGGTGATGGCCGGGCGTACCGACAGCGACGATCCGAAGGCCAAAGGCTCCATGCAGGGCGCGGCATTCGGCAGCCCGGATGGCCTGTCGTTCGATCACCAGGGCGTGCTGTGGATCCAGACCGATGTCTCTTCCAGCACCATTAATAAGAAAGCGTACGAAGGGATGGGCAATAACCAGATGGTGGCCACCATTCCGGGCACCAATGAGTATCGCCGTTTCCTGACCGGCCCACGCGGGTGTGAAATCACCGGGATTGCGTTTACGCCGGACAACCGCACGCTGTTTATTAACATTCAGCATCCGGGAGAGGGCGGGGATGATATTACCGACCCGGCCAATCCGCGTGCGGTTTCCAACTGGCCAGACGCGAACCCGAACGGACGTCCGCGTTCGTCAACGGTGGTGATCACCAAAGCGGACGGTGGGATCATCGGTTCGTGACGTTTATCCGCCGGGTGCATGCACTGGCCCGGCGTTAAACTTGCTACCACCAGCATGAAGTGTTAAAACGTGCCCCTTCTAAAAAAGAGACAGGGGTAGGACGTGAAAGACGCGTCATCCGCTTCAGGCAACGGTAGCGCTGAAGCTTCGTCGGAACAGAACCCGACGCTGCAACGTGGTTTGCAAAATCGACATATTCAGTTAATTGCCCTTGGCGGCGCGATCGGTACCGGGCTGTTTCTCGGTATTGGCCCCGCCATTCAGATGGCTGGCCCGGCAGTGCTGCTGGGGTACGGTATCGCCGGGGTTATCGCCTTCCTGATCATGCGCCAGCTCGGCGAGATGGTCGTCGAAGAGCCGGTGTCAGGCTCGTTCGCTCACTTTGCCTATAAATACTGGGGCCCGTTCGCTGGCTTCCTCTCCGGCTGGAACTACTGGGTGATGTTTGTGCTGGTGGGAATGGCTGAGCTGACCGCCGCAGGCATCTATATGCAGTACTGGCTGCCCGAGGTGCCAACATGGGTCTGGGCTGCGGCCTTCTTTATTATCATCAACGCCGTTAACCTCGTGAACGTGCGCCTGTATGGTGAAACCGAGTTCTGGTTCGCGCTGATCAAGGTGCTGGCGATTATCGGCATGATCGGCTTTGGCCTGTGGCTGCTGTTCTCCGGTCACGGCGGCGAGCGTGCCACTATCGACAACCTATGGCAGCACGGCGGCTTCCTGGCGACGGGCTGGAAGGGGTTGATCCTGTCCCTGGCGGTGATTATGTTCTCGTTCGGCGGGCTGGAGCTGATTGGGATCACCGCGGCCGAAGCGCGCGATCCACATAAAAGCATTCCGAAAGCGGTTAACCAGGTGGTGTACCGTATTCTGCTGTTCTACATCGGCTCGCTGGTGGTGCTGCTGGCGCTCTACCCGTGGGTGGAAGTGAAATCCGACAGCAGTCCGTTTGTGATGATTTTCCACGATCTGAACAGCAACGTGGTGGCCTCGGCGCTGAACTTCGTCATTCTGGTGGCCTCGCTGTCGGTCTATAACAGCGGGGTGTACTCCAACAGCCGCATGCTGTTTGGCCTCTCCGTACAAGGTAACGCGCCGAAATTCCTCACCCGCGTCAGCCGCCGCGGCGTACCGGTCAACTCTCTGCTGCTATCCGGGGCCATTACGTCGCTGGTGGTATTGATTAACTACCTGCTGCCGAAATCCGCCTTTGGTCTGCTGATGGCACTGGTTGTCGCCACGCTGCTGCTGAACTGGATCATGATCTGCCTGGCGCACCTGCGTTTTCGCGCCGCGATGCGCCGCAAAGGGCGTGAGACACAGTTTAAGGCGCTGCTCTATCCGGCAGGCAACTACATCTGTATCGCGTTCCTGGCGATGATCCTGGTGCTGATGTGCACCATCGACGACATGCGCCTGTCCGCGATGCTGCTGCCGGTATGGGTGGTGTTCCTGTTTATCGCGTTTAAACTCTCACGCAAAAAGTAGCCCGTTTTTCTCCCTCTCCCTGTCGGAGAGGGCCGGGGTGAGGGCAACAGACCGCCCCTGCCTTCACGCCCGGTGGCGCTGCGCTTACCGGGTCTACATGTTGCAATATTAAATCTCAAACGCTATCCGTTTCCCGTTTGGTAACGTCACATCGATGCTTAGCTCCCCTCCAAGCGCACTCACATAGCGTTTGAGCGTTGAAAGTCGGGGGTCGTTTCCCGGCTGTTCGATTTTCGCCACCGTGGGTTGTTTTACCCCCATTGCCGCAGCCAGTTCTGTCTGCGAAACATTGAGCTCTTCCCGCAGTTGGTTCAGCGCAACAATTCTGCGCATCACTTCAACTTTCGCCGCAATACGCTCCTGACTTTCCGCGCTCTGTTGTGCCATAAGTTCTTTTAGCGTTGCCATATGGCCTCCTTATTCGCCAGATGTCTGTGATACTCAACGTCAGCCAGCGCTATCATCTCTTTATCCTGTCGCTTCCTCGCCTTATTATATTATAGCCTATTGGCTATAATTCCAATCAGAACACATCTGTTTATCAGGCAAGCCTCTTTATCGTGACCCCCCTCCCAAATCTTCTACGATCCACAGGATCTTTATTTTGTAATCGATTACTTTTTTGTTTGAGTTGTTTTGTAATCGATTACTTTTGAGGGTGGGGCTTATCATGGTGTCAACAACTGAAAGTAGTGGAAAGGCGATAGCACCGCACCGGCTGCTGGTGCCGCGTCTGTCGCTGATGATGTTTCTGCAGTTTTTTATCTGGGGAAGCTGGTCGGTCACGCTGGGTCTGGTGATGACCCAGCACAACATGTCGTTGCTGATTGGCGATGCGTTCTCTGCCGGGCCCATCGCCTCTATTCTGTCGCCGTTTGTGCTCGGGATGCTGGTGGATCGCTTCTTCGCTTCGCAAAAGGTGATGGCGGTGATGCATCTCACCGGGGCGGCAATCCTCTGGTTTGTGCCGGGCGCGCTGATTGCTGAAAACGGTGCGTTGCTGATTGGCCTGCTGTTCGGCTATACGCTCTGCTACATGCCGACGCTGGCGTTGACCAACAACATCGCCTTTCACAGCCTGGCGAACGTGGATAAAACCTTCCCGGTGGTGCGCGTGTTCGGCACCATCGGCTGGATTGTGGCGGGCATTTTCATCGGCGTTACCGGCGTGGCGGCAAGTGTCACCATCTTCCAGGTGGCGGCAGTCAGCTCCGTGCTGCTGGCTCTCTACAGCCTGACGCTGCCGCACACGCCTGCTCCCGCAAAAGGGCTGCCGGTGCAGGTGCGCGATCTCTTCTGCGCGGATGCCTTTGCGCTGCTGAAAACCCGCCACTTTTTCGTCTTTTCCGTCTGCGCGATGCTGATCTCCGTCCCGCTGGGCACCTACTACGCCTACACCGCCTCGTATCTGGCGGATGCGGGTATTGCGGATGTCAGTACCGCCATGTCGTTCGGGCAGATGTCTGAGATCTTCTTCATGCTGGTCATTCCGCTGCTGTTCCGCCGCCTGGGCGTGAAAATCATGCTGCTGATCGGCATGCTGGCGTGGTTTGTGCGTTATGCCCTGTTCGCGCTGGGCGTCAGCGAGGAGGGGCGCATCCTGCTCTATCTCGGCATTCTGCTGCACGGTGTCTGCTACGATTTCTTCTTTGTCGTCGGCTTTATCTATACCGACCGGGTGGCGGGCGAAAAGGTGAAAGGTCAGGCGCAGAGCATGATTGTGATGTTTACCTACGGTATCGGCATGCTGCTTGGCTCGCAGATTTCCGGCGCGCTCTATAACCGCCTGGTGGCCGGGCAGGCCGTTCCGCAGGCGTGGGTCACGTTCTGGTGGATCCCGGCGGTGGCTGCCGCGGCGATCGCGCTGATTTTCCTTCTCACGTTTAAGTATGACGATGACAAGGCGTAATGTTCTGGAGGTGGTATGAGAACGATTAAGGGACCGGGTATTTTTCTGTCGCAGTTTATTGGTGTGAATGCACCGTTCAACACGCTTAAAGGGCTGGCGGGCTGGGCGGCAGCGATGGGCTATAAGGCGGTGCAGATCCCCTGTAACCATCCGGCTATTTTTGATGTGCAGAAAGCGTCTGAAAGCCAGACCTATTGTGATGACATCACCGGCACGCTGGCGGAGCAAGGGCTGGTGATCAGCGAGCTGTCGACCCATCTGGAAGGGCAGCTTGTGGCGGTGAACCCGGTGTACAGTGACGCGTTTGACCACTTCGCCCCTGTAGCCGTACGCGGCAATGAGGCCGCCCGGCAGGCGTGGGCTACAGAAAAACTGGAACAGGCCGCCGTGGCCTCGGCGAGATTAGGCCTGAAGGCGCATGCCACCTTCTCCGGCTCGCTGGCATGGCCGTTTTTCTACCCGTGGCCGCCGCACAATGAGCCGCGTTTTCAGGCGGCGTTCCAGGAACTGGCCACCCGCTGGCGCCCGATTCTGGACGCCTTTGACGAGCAGGGCGTGAACGTCTGTTTTGAGCTGCATCCGGGGGAAGATCTGCACGATGGAGTGACCTTTGAGCGTTTTCTGGCGCTTGTTGATAACCACCCGCGCTGCAACATTCTCTACGACCCAAGCCATATGCTGCTCCAGCAGATGGACTACCTGACCTTTATCGACATCTACCATGCGCGTATTAAAGCGTTTCATGTGAAGGATGCCGAGTTTCGCCCCAACGGGCGCAGCGGCGTGTACGGTGGCTACCAGCCGTGGCTCAACCGTGCCGGGCGGTTCCGTTCACTGGGTGACGGACAGATCGACTTCAAAGGCATCTTCAGCAAGCTGACCCAGTATGATTTTGACGGCTGGGCGGTACTGGAGTGGGAGTGCTGCCTTAAGGACGGCGATACCGGTGCCCGTGAAGGCAGCGAGTTTATTCGCCGTCACATCATTCCGGTCTCCGGGCGCGCGTTTGATGATTTTGCCGCAGGAGGCAACGATGATTAACGTCGGCATTATCGGCAGCGGGTTTATTGGCCCGGCGCATATCGAGGCGCTTCGGCGTCTCGGGTTTGTGCAGGTGGTTGCCCTGTGCGACGGCACGCCTGCGCAGGCGCAGGAAAAGGCGAGAGCCTTGAATGTGCCGCATGCCTACGGCAGCGTTGAGGAACTGCTCGCACACCCCGATCTGCACGTGGTACACAACTGCACGCCGAACCATCTGCACGCGGAGATTAACCGCCAGATCCTGCGCGCGGGTAAGCACGTATTCTCCGAAAAACCGCTGTGCATGACGCCGGACGAGGCGCGTGAGCTGGTGGCGCTGGCGGAGCAGGCGGGTGTGGTACACGGCGTCAGCTTTGTCTATCGCCAGTTTGCCATGGTGCGCCAGGCGGCAAGCATGATGAACGCGGGCAGCATCGGGCGGCTGTTCGCCTCGCACGGCAGCTATCTGCAGGACTGGATGCTGCTGGAAACGGACTACAACTGGCGGGTGGATGCGGCGCTCGGTGGCGCATCGCGCGCGGTGGCGGATATCGGCTCACACTGGTGCGACACGGTGCAGTTTGTCACCGGGCGGCGCATCACCGAGGTGATGGCCGATTTATCCATCGTCTGGCCGACGCGCAAGGCAAATGTGGCAGGCAATCACACTTTCACTCACGATGAACACGCGCAGTATGAAGAAAAACCGGTCACCACCGAAGATTTTGGCTCAGTGCTGTTCCGCTTTGACGACGGCAGCAAAGGCTGCTTTAGCGTTTCACAGGTGAGCGCCGGGCGCAAAAATCGCCTGACCTTTGAAATCAACGGCAGCGAGCGGTCTGTTGCATGGGATCAGGAGGTGCCGCAACAGCTGTGGATCGGCCATCGCGCGCAGGCCAGTCAGACGCTGAGTGATGACCCGACGCTGATGAACCGCGATGTGGCCGACAGCGCCCACTTCCCCGGCGGGCACATCGAAGGCTGGCCCGATGCGTTTAAAAACATGATGGCGCAGTTTTACCGTGCCGTGCACGCCGGCGTGATGCCTGAGCGGCCCGAGTTTGCGACGTTCCACGACGGGGCGAATGTGATGTATATCATTGATGCCATTGTGAAAAGCCATCATCAGCAGCGCTGGGTTCGTGTGCAAGCGTAACGCGTTGTCCGGTTCGCCGGGCAACGAATTTATGGTAGCCTGCATAAAACGTTAACCGCAGGAAGTGCCGTCGCTATGTCAATTCAGAAAATCGCTCAGCTTGCCGGGGTGTCCGTGGCAACGGTCTCGCGCGTGCTTAACAACAGCGATACCGTGAAGGCGAAAAACCGCGAGCGCGTCCTGCAGGCCATTAAAGAGAGCAACTACCAGCCCAATTTGCTGGCGCGTCAGCTGCGTACCGCGCGCAGCTATATGATCCTGGTGATGGTCTCGAATATCGCCAACCCGTTCTGTGCGGAAGTGGTGAAGGGCATTGAAGAGGAAGCCGAGAAGAACGGCTACCGCATTCTGCTGTGTAACTCCGGATCGGATATCGAACGCTCCCGCTCGGGGTTAAGCCTGCTGTCGGGCAAAATCGTCGACGGCATTATCACCATGGATGCCTTCTCAAAACTGCCCGAACTCGCCGCGCTGATCGGCTCCGCGCCGTGGGTGCAGTGCGCTGAATACGCCGACGCCGGAACGGTTTCCTGCGTGGGCATCAATGATGTGGACGCGTCACAGCATGCCATCAGCCAGCTTGCCAACGGCGGACGCAAACGTATCGCGATGATCAATCACGATCTCAGCTACAAATATGCCCGCCTGCGCGAACGCGGTTATAAGAGCGTGATTCACCTGCGGGATCTGGATTATCAGGCGGTGGAGTACGCCCGCGATCTCAGCTCCAGCGCGGGCATGGCGGCGATGCAAAATCTGCTGAAGGACAACCCGCCGGACGCGGTATTTGCGGTGTCCGATACCCTTGCGGCAGGGGCGCTGCGGGCCATACAGCAGGCGGGGCTGCGCGTGCCGGAGGATATCGCGGTGGTGGGGTTTGACGGTACGGAGCTGGCAGAGATGATCTCGCTGACCACCATTGAACAGCCTTCGCGGGATATCGGGCGCAAGGCGGTCGATCTGCTGTTGAATAAGATCGACAACCCGGATGCGCCCACGGAAAGAATCATGCTGGACTGGCGCTTTATTTCCCGCGCCAGTACCTGATTATTGTGTAATAACGCCCGCCAGGGAGCGAATATCGTTCCCGGTGGGGGACTGATGAATACGCAGACCAAATTCATCCACCACGGCAAAAATATGGTCGAAGATGTCAGCCTGAATCTCTTCATATTCCGCCCAGACCACCGTGTTGGTGAAGGCATATATTTCAATCGGCAGACCATTTGCGTCAGGCGCCAGCTGGCGCACCATCAGCGTCATATCTTTGCGAATCCGCGGGTGGTTACGCAGATATTCATTCAGGTAGGCGCGAAAGGTGCCGATATTGGTCATCTTGCGCAGGTTTAATACCGATTCCCCTTCACCGTTTTGCTGATTCCACAGGTTAATCTCCTCATGACGTGCGGCCAGATAAGGCTTCAGCAGCTTCGCCTGAATCAGCTTCTGCTGCTCATGCTCGTCGAGGAAGTGAATGCTGGTGGTATCAATATTCAGGCTGCGCTTAATGCGTCGCCCGCCGGAGGCAGACATGCCGCTCCAGTTGATAAAGGCGTCGGAGACCAGCGCCCACGTCGGAATGGTGGTGATGGTGTTGTCGAAGTTGCGAACTTTAACCGTGGTGAGACCAATGTCCGTCACCGTGCCGTTGGCGCCGTATTTCGGCATCTCCAGCCAGTCGCCGAGCTTCAGCATGTCGTTGGCGGAGAGCTGAATGCCCGCCACCAGTCCGAGTATCGGGTCTTTAAACACCAGCATTAATACCGCTGCCATGGCCCCCAGGCCGCTGATCAGAATGGCGGGTGACTGGCCGATCAGCAGGGAGATAATTAAGATCCCCACCAGAATAGCGCTCACCAGCTTGATACCCTGGAAGATCCCCTTCAGCGGCAACTGCGAGGCGGTCGCCATTTTCTGTGACAGATTAAAAATCACGTCCAGCAGCGAGAAGAAAGAGAGCAGGGCATACGCCATCACCCACAGCTTCGCGCAGGTGGTGAGCATTTCCGCTGCTTCGCTACCTTTTTGCAGCCACAGTACCGCCTGAACGTTGACGATTATCCCCTGAAGGGTAAACGCCAGACGGTGAAATAACTTGTTCTGCGTAATGATCTGCAACCATAAATGGCTGCTGGCCTGCGCGCGTTTCTCGAACGCGCGAAGCACCACTTTGTGCAGAATAAAATGAACAATGATGGCGGTAAGAAAAATAATACCAAAGATAATCACTAACGAAGTGGTGTGATTAATTTCAATCCCTAACTCTTCAACCTGAGCAATTAATTCCTGCATAACGTCTCCTGTATTGATGCAGCCCCATAATGGCGGCTGCGGATCTATTATGCAAATTCGCGGCTTATTTAGTGGCGTGGCAGGTTTTCACCACCGGAAGGCACAGACGATGGCGCATACGTAACGTTGCCAGCCCCAGCACGATCATCATGCCGGTTTCCACGGCGAGGAAGACGTTAATCGCCTGGGTGTAATCGCCGTGGTGGTTTTGCAGTGCGTGCAGCAGGATCGCACCAAAAATCGCCGGGCCAAGCCCCAGGGCGGCCTGCTGCAGCGTACTTAAAATCGCGCTGGCCGCCCCGGCATCGTCAGGCTGAATGTCGCGCATCCCGATGCGGTAGAAGCTGTTGACGATCAGCGCCTGCCCATAGCCGACCAGCCCGGTTGCCGGTGCCAGGGTCAGCGCCGTGTTGTGCATGCCCCAGAGGCGGAACGTGGCAATCAGCGCCAGCAGGCCGATAATCTGGATGGCCAGCCCGGTCAGCAGGATCGTACTGCTGCTGTAGCGGGCAATCAGACGCGGGGCAAACCATGCCGAAATAAAATAGGTCACCCCCAGGGCGATAAAACTGTTTCCTGACTGCCACGGCGCCATTCCGAGACCGGTTTGCATGGTCAGCGCCATGCAGAACATAAACCCGGACCAGACGCTGAAAAAGAGCAGCGCAATCAGTACGCCAAAGCGGATGCTGCGAAGCTGCATCAGACGCGGCGGGATCAGCGGATGGGCATCCTCACGCTCCTTTTTACGGGCATTTAAGACCATCAGATACCCCAGCGGGATAATCGCCATCAGTGCGGCTTTCAGCGGCCAGGACCAGTGCCACTGGGGGCCGAGGGCCATCGGGAACAGCAGGCAGCAGAGAATGGCTGCCAGCAGAACGGTGCCCGCCCAGTCAATGCGCGACGGCGTTTCGCGACGGGTTTCCGGCACATAGCGACGGCTCAACGCCAGGACCACCAGACAGACAGGCACGTTGATAAAGAAGGCGTTACGCCAGCCCAGCCCGGCGATATCCGCCGACACCAGCCAGCCGCCGCCCATCTGCCCGACGATAAACGCAATGCCGCCGATACCGCCAAACAGGCTGATCGCTTTGGCGTGAGCCGTACCTTTGAGCGTCACGTGCAGGGTGGCGAGAATTTGCGGCACGATCAGCGCCGCGCCTGCGCCCTGAATGATGCGCGCGGCAAGCAGCTGCTCAATGGTTCCCGCCATTCCGCACAGTAGCGACGCCAGACCAAAACTTGCCACGCACCACATAAACAGACGACGGCGCCCGAGGTTATCCCCGAGCTTGCTGCCAAGGGCAAGGCAGACGGCGAAGGCCACGCCGTAGAGCGCGACAATCAGCTCCAGTTCGGTGGCGGTGGCATGCAAGGAGTGGGTGATAGCGTCCAGCGCCACGTTGGTGATCGAGGTATCAATCAGCGGCAGCATCTGGCCGGTTAACAGCAATATCAGGCCTGCGCGACCCGGTGAAACAACTGACGTATTCATGGTAACTCCATTGCGTCATTCAACAGATGGTCGTAGCATCAACGATCTGATAAACGGGTACCAGTTCTTGCTTATACTGGTACTGGCACTACCATGCAGGGGGAGTTATGGCGCTGATGTCTGAACCTGTTGTCTCGCTCAAGGACGACACGCGAAAACAGCTGGGGGCATTTTTACGCGCCCGGCGTGAGAGCCTTGATCCACAGCGTCTTGGATTGCCGCGCAGCGGCCGCCGCCGCACGCCGGGGCTGCGCCGTGAAGAGGTGGCTTTGCTGGCTGATGTGGGCGTGACCTGGTACACGTGGCTGGAGCAGGGCAGAGATGTTAATCCCTCCAGCACCGTGATGGCGGCAGTGGCAAAAGCGCTGCAATGTACCCCAACCGAGACGCGCCATCTCTTTGTACTGGCCGGATTGCCGCCGGGCGAAGCGCCACAGGCGACGGGCTGCGAGGGGATCAGCGAGGGCACGCGCCGCCTGCTTGATACCCTCATGCCGAAACCCGCCAGCATCCAGAAACCCAACTTCGATATCGTGGCGTGGAACGACAGTTTCGGGCACTTAATGGGCGTCGATTTCAATACGATCCCGCCGGAAGATCGCAACTGTATTTATCTTTTCCTCACCCATCCTGCATGGCGTGCGCGGCTCGGCAAGCGTGACGACGTCCTGCCGATCTTTGTCTCCTATTTCCGCGCGGCGATGGCCGAACACCGGGGCGATCCGCTGTGGGAAGCGAAACTGGCGCGTTTCTTTGCCGTGTCTGAGGAATTTAAAACCCTGTGGCATCAGCGCAACGAGGTACGCGGCGTGGAGAACCAGCTCAAGCTGTTTACCCATCCTGAGCTGGGCGAGTTTACCCTGCAGCAGATGTACTGGTACTCTGCGCCGCGTAATGGATCGCGGCTGCTGGTCTATCTGCCGGTGGATGACGCGGGGGAGAGGGCGATGGAATGGCTGGCGGAGCAGGCAAAATGAAGGTAACCCGAAAACAGGAGCAGCTTTTGCGCCGCGCGCTCAACGAGTGGCAGCAGGAAGGCACATTAAGCGCTGACGAGCATCAGCGTCTGGCGGGCACCTTGACACGCGTCACCATGGACTGGCAGCGGCTCAGTCGCTATGCCTTCTGGACGGCGCTGGCCTGCGTGATCATCGCCATCGGCAGCCTGTTCTCCGACAGTGAACTGATGGTGCGCATTATTGAATTCTTCTCTTTCTCCTCCTTCGCCCGCATCGGGCTGCCTGCGCTGGTTGCCGTGCTGTTTTATCTGTGGGGCTTCAGCCGACAGCGGCGGGAAACCCAGTGGCACTACAGCACTGAAGCCATGCTTTTCCTCGGCGTGTTGTTTACGGCTATCGCGCTCTGGCAACTCGGGGAGCGGCTGGATAACGGCAGCGGCCATATCGCACCGCTCTTCCTGGCGGGGTGTGCGGTTTACGGGCTGGTGGGCTTCTTTGGTCGCTCCGGCCTGGTGTGGCTGTTCTTCCTGCTCTCACTCGGTAACTGGTTTGGCGCGGAGACGGGCTATATGTCCGGCTGGGGCGCCTACTGGCTGGGAATGAACTACCCGGTGCGCTTTATCTTCTTCGGCGGTGCGCTGCTGGCACTGTGCTGGCTGCTGCGCAGAAGGCTGCAGGTGCGCCATCTCTACACGACCAGCAAAGCGATGGGGCTCACGTATCTGTTTGTCGCCCTGTGGATCATGTCGATTTTCGGCAACTACGATATCGATAACTGGTACGGCGTTACGCAGGCTTCGCTGCTGCCGTGGGCGCTGTTGTTCGCCGTGGCGGCGGTGCTCTGCATTTACATCGGCCTTAAAACCGACGACGGCATGCTGCGCGGTTTTGGCCTGACCTTCCTCGCCATTAACCTCTACACCCGCTACTTCGAATACTTCTGGGACGGCATGAACAAAGTGGTGTTCTTCCTGCTCCTCGCGGCGTCGCTGGCGGTGATTGGGCGCTATGCAGAACGAATCTGGCACGCCGGGAACCCGGCCAGGTAAGTTTTTTGCGAGAAGAATTCAGGGAATCGACGTGGACTCGGTTGATCCTGGCACAAACGTGTAAGGTAAATCACGAAAGGCGAAATTAGCCTTTAATGCAAATTGCCTTATATGTTAATGTCGTCATAAACTGCGTACTCATCCAACGGCATTGTGTGAGCCTGATAGCAAGCGATTGCCACATGGCTTGTTTGAAATAAGAACAGTTGGGTTGCTCCATAGTCGGGGAATTATGTCTACCAACAGGAGATGTTAGATGAGCAAGAAGATTATTAACTGGGATGAGTTAAGAGCAGAGTTATTAAGTGATTCAGAGGTACAAGCCTCTTTTGATGCGGAAGAGCGTAAAGCGCGTCTGCGTGACATGCTGGCGCAATGGCGAAACCAGGCCGGACTGACGCGTGCGCAGGTGGCAGAGAGGATGGGGGTTAGCGCGCCAACGGTTTCCCGAATGGAAGCAAATATCACACGTGCCAGTCTGGATACCTTAACGCGTTATGCGCTGGTGTGTGGGGTAAAGCATCCGCAGATCACGCTTTATTGATAGCTGGCACGCCGGGATCCAGCGTGCCAGTACTGATTAGCACTCAGTCACAATCGTGCTCAGCGGCAGGCGAGATTTTGGCAGCGTGGCGTTGAAATCTTCCACACTGTGATGCCCAACCGGCACCACCACCAGGCTGGTGAAACCTTTCTCTTTCAGGCCGAACTCGTCGTCGAGGATTGCGGCGTCGAAGCCTTCAATCGGTACCGCATCCAGGCCCAGCGCAGCCACGCCCAGCAGGAAGTTACCCACGTTCAGATAAACTTGTTTCGCCATCCACTGGTCGTCATCTTTCAGATCCACACGGTGCATGTCAGCAAAGTAGGTACGACCTTTATGGTTGGCCGCTTTGGCTTCAGGCGTGTTGAAACGGCCATCGGCCTCTTCCTGATCCACGACGCGTTCCAGCCAGGCATCGTCCATCGCGGTTTTTGCGCAGAACACCACCACGTGAGAAGCGTCCAGCATTTTGCGCTCGTTGAAGACGTAAGTGCCTGCGGCAGATTTCGCCACGCGTGCTTTACCTTCCTCGGTGCTGGCGACAATAAAGTGCCACGGCTGGGAGTTGGTGCTGGACGGGCTGTATTGCAGCAGGGTTTTGATTTTTTCCGCTTCGTCTGCGGTCAGTTTTTTAGCGGGGTCGAACGCCTTGGTGGAGTGGCGTTTCAGGGCGACAGAAATAATATCCATAACAACTCCTGGTAATGAAATTCGCCCGCATGCGGGCGCGAAAGGAGAGCAGATTACAGCGAGACGCAGAAAAAGATAAGTGCGATTCGAGCGCTTATTCTGTTCGTCTCAGACGAACAATCAAACCGGCCTGATCCACTTCTGGTCTTTTTTCGGCAGCTTATCCACCACCAGATTCCAGGAATCGTTGATGAGATCGGTCACCAGCTCTGGCGTGACGTCGTCGGTACCGTAGAGGGAAATCCAGTGTTTTTTGTTCAGATGATAGCCCGGTTCAACCCCGCGATAAATTTGTTGGTTTAACAGCGATTTTTCCGGGTCTGATTTCAGGCTGACGTGGGGCCGTCCATGTACGGTGGCCATCAGCATAAAAATTTTTCCGCCCACCTTAAACACATCGTATTCCGGCCCAAACGGCCAGCAATGTTCGGTGAAAGGCAACTCCAGCGCCACGCGTTTGGCGTGCTCCTGCAGGGATTTACTGTCCATCGCTCTCTTCCTGGGCAAGCCCGCGCCACATAACTTCAAACCCGAGCGCTTTGAAATCAACGGCGCGGGAAGGATCGCGGGTGGCAAATTCCATTGTGGATTCGGCAAGCGATAAGAAAAGCGCATCGCCAAAGGTTTTAAATTCATCAGACATAAACACCTGGCGTATCGAACGGCGGCAGAGCTCATGGAGTTCCGGAAACATCTCCTTCACCGCCTGTTCCGTTTCGACGCTCAGCTTTTCACTCACGCCGATCTGACGGATAGCCGCATGCGCAACAGGGTTACGAATACCCCAGTCCACATAGCTGTTCCAGATATTGCGGGTATGTTCTTTTGGCAGCGTAATGGTGCGATCGAGGTTCGCCAGCATGGTCTGGCAGAGATCCTGCTTCAGATGCAGATAGAGGGCATTCAGCAGATCGTCTTTGGTAGCAAAGTAGCGGAACAGGGTGCCTTCGGCGACCCCCGCCTTACGGGCAATTAAGGCCGTTGAGGCGGCAATACCTGACTGCGCAAATGCCGCGGTTGCGGCGTCCAGTAAGGCCTGTTTTTTATCTTCACTCTTCGGACGTGCCACTAAATTTATCCTCCTGTCACTTGTAAAAACCCTGATTGAAACACGTGCTTTGACCCGCTGCAACGCGGAATGTCAAAGATCGAAAACGTCTTGACGACTTTATCATCATATCTATAATGAGTGCTTACTCACTCATAATCAAGTTTACCCCGCGCAAACCATCGGATGAGGCGCGTTTTCGGGTCAGGATATGAAAAAACCTCTCTTCATCTGCGTGGTGTTAATCATGATTATTGCTTCAGCTGCGAGTTTTCCGTCTGTTCTGAACGCCGGTTTTGGCCAGCCACCGCAGGGTGCGCAGCTTACGGAAGTAGAGGCCTCGCCACAGTATCGCGACGGGAAGTTCCACAATACGTTGCCTACGCCGGGCTATAACGGCGACAAAAATATGCTGGTGGCGATGTGGGAGTTTCTGACCCAGAAGACCGAAAACGCCCGTCCTGCACAGCCGCTGCCGCTGGTGAAAACCGATCTCGCGAGCCTGCCGCTGGAGCAGGAGACGCTGGTGTGGCTCGGTCACTCCTCCTGGTATATGCAGCTGGCGGGTAAACGTATTCTGATCGACCCCGTTCTCGGGAATTACGCGGCGCCGTTTTCATTCCTCAATAAAGCCTTCGCCGGGGAGTATCCCTGGCAGGCGAGCAGCATGCCGGAGATCGACCTGCTGATCATCTCGCACGATCACTACGATCACCTGGATCACGCCACCATCACGGCGCTGCTACCGAAGGTGAAACGCGTGGTTACCCCACTTGGCGTGGGATCGCACCTGCGTTACTGGGGGATGAAGCCGGAGATTATTGAAGAGCGCGACTGGAACCAGTCGGTACGTATCAGCGAGGCGCTGACGGTACATGTCCTGCCGGCGCGTCATTTTTCCGGACGCGGCATAAAGCGCAATCAAACGCTGTGGGGCAGTTTTATGTTCGTTACGCCCGGGCAGAAGATTTACTACAGCGGCGATTCGGGTTACGGGCCGCATTTTAAGGCTATCGGTGAGCAGTTTGGCGAGGTGGACCTGGCCATTATGGAAAACGGTCAGTATGACCAGGACTGGAAGTATATCCACATGCTGCCGGAAGAGACGGCGCAGGCCTCAGTGGATCTGAACGCGAAAGCCGTGGTGCCTGGGCATAACGGACGTTTCGTGCTGGCGAAACACACCTGGAACGATCCGCTGATCCAACTGGCAAAAGCCAGCAAGGACAAAAATTATCGGCTGCTGACACCCGCGCTGGGCGAGCCTGTCCGGGTGAGTGACACCACACAAACATTTCGTGAGTGGTGGGAATAATGATCAATCAAGAAGCTGAAGGGGAGAGCAGTATGACCATTTCCGCTCAAGTTATCGACACCATCGTCGAGTGGATCGACGATAACCTGCACCAGCCATTACGTATTGAAGAGATTGCCCGTCACGCGGGTTACTCGAAATGGCATCTGCAGCGGTTGTTTATGCAATACAAAGGGGAGAGTCTGGGGCGCTACATCCGTGAACGCAAGCTGCTGCTGGCGGCACGGGACCTGCGTGAATCAGATGCGCGGGTGTATGACATTTGCCTGCGTTACGGGTTTGACTCGCAGCAGACGTTTACCCGCATCTTCACCCGCACGTTCAACCAGCCGCCTGGGGCGTATCGCAAAGAGAACCACAGTCGGGCGCATTAAGCCGTTTTGCCCGGTGGCTTCGCCTGCCGGGCCTCCATCACCTGCTTACGACGCCAGTGAAAACCAGCGGCGCCAGACGAAACGCAGCACGAAGAATTCGATCGCCCCGAGCAGTAAAAACCACACGCAGAACAGAATAGTGTAGAGCTGGTTCAGATCCACCATGTGGAAGGTTTGAACCAGCTTCTGCGCCAGTACCAGCCCCAGCGAGGGTGCCGGTAACAGCAGGCACGAAAGCAGGGCCAGCAATAAAATGCCGCCCGCCGTGAGCAGCGATTCTAACGGGTGTTTCATCGTAATGTTAATCGTCAGTTAAAAAAGTCATTGTCGGGCATCGCGAAACGTAAAGCAATATAAACCCGACAATACACATTCACCAAAATAATCGCCGCTGATCATCTTCTTATTCTCAGAATAAAAACAATCCCCCACGCGCGATTAAATGAAAATCGCGTTATGTCAATTAATGTCTGCGTTATGAAAATAATTTTACAAACGTATAGGTGCTATATCCAATTAACGTTGCAATAACAATGGCAGCGATAATGTATAACGCCAGGCGGCGTCCGCGATAAATACCAAACATGGATCCTCCTCGTTTAGAGTTGGTTTAGAAATATTTTGTAAAAATTGGGTCATCGAAATAGTTTTAAGCAGTTTTGAATAACCGAGACGTCATTATATTGCGGTAGATCAATTTTACCCGCAAGACTTTAAAATGAATTTATTTACGCCCGAAAGGAATTCAGGCTTCTGTTCACCGGATATTAAAGGAAAAATACGATGACCGAAAAAAAATTGTCCCCAAATGTGCCACCTTCCGGCGGGCTGGCATACCAGCAGACCGTAGAGCAGGTGCTTGCGCACGCGCAGAGCCAGGCCAGTGGTCTGGACCGTGCAGAGGCACAGGCGCGTTTGCAAAAACAGGGCCCGAATGCGCTGCCGGAGAAAAAAGGTAAACCCGCCTGGCTGCGTTTTTTAGCCCATTTTAACGATGTCCTGATTTATGTCCTGCTGGCCGCGGCCGTATTAACGGCAATAATGGGCCACTGGGTCGATACGCTGGTTATTTTGGGCGTGGCGGTGATCAATGCGTTAATTGGTCATATTCAGGAAAGCAACGCGGAAAAATCGTTGAAGAGTATTCGTAATATGCTCTCCAGCGAGGCGCGCGTTATTCGCAATGGCAACCATGAAACAATACCCACAACTGAAATAGTTCCGGGCGATATTATTGTCTTACGTGCGGGGGATCGTATTCCCGCAGATATGCGCTTAATCGAAGCACATAATTTACGCGTGGAAGAGGCGATTCTCACCGGCGAATCCACGGTGGTAGATAAACACACCAACCCGCTGAGCGGTGAACTGCCGCTGGGCGATCGCACTAACCTGGTCTTCTCAGGCACCACCGTGAGTGCGGGTGGGGGGATTGGCGTGGTGATTGCCACCGGGCAGGAGACCGAGCTTGGCCACATCAACCAGATGATGGACGGGATTGAAAAACACCGCACGCCGCTGCTGGTACAGATGGACAAGCTGGGCAAGGCTATCTTCGCCCTTATTCTGGCGATGATGGCGGCGCTGTTTATCTTCAGCCTGGTGTTCCGCGAGATCCCAATGGGCGAGCTGCTGCTCTCGCTGATTAGCCTGGCGGTGGCGTCCGTACCGGAAGGTCTGCCGGCGATTATCTCCATTATCCTCTCTCTGGGTGTGCAGGCGATGGCGCGCAAGCGGGCGATTATCCGCAAGTTGCCCACGGTTGAAACCCTGGGGGCGATGACCGTGGTCTGCTCGGATAAAACCGGTACCCTGACCATGAACGAAATGACGGTGAAGGCCATCATCACCGCTGACGCCTGCTACCGCGTGGACGGCAACAGCTACGAGCCGGTGGGTAACATCTACCTGGAAGGCAGCGACGAGCCGATGCAGATCCAGCCGGACACCGTGCTGGAGCAGTACCTGCGCACCATCGACCTGTGCAACGACAGCCAGCTGATTCAGGACGAGCGCGGCCTGTGGGGCATCACCGGTGGGCCGACCGAAGGCGCGCTGAAGGTGCTGGCGGCGAAAGCCCACCTCGCGCCGGTGATGACCACGCTGATTAACAAAATCCCGTTCGACTCGCAGTACAAGTACATGAGCACCCACTACCAGATTGGCAGTGAGGAGCAGATCCTGATCACCGGCGCGCCGGATGTGATTTTCGCCCTCTGCGCACAGCAGCAGACCCGCAACGGTGCGCAGGCGTTTGATCGTGCGTACTGGGAAAGCGAGATGGAGCGCTATGCGCGCCAGGGGTTGCGTATGGTGGCCGCGGCGTTCAAACCGGCAAACGGTGAGCAGGCGCTGACGCACGACGATCTCAGCCACGGTCTGATCTTCCTCGGTATCGCCGGGATGATGGATCCACCGCGCCCGGAAGCCATTGACGCCATTAACGCCTGCCAGCAAGCAGGGATCCGCGTGAAGATGATCACTGGCGATCACCCGCAGACGGCGATGAGCATTGGTCAGATGCTGGGGATCACCAACAGCGAGCAGGCGGTGACAGGCTACCAGCTGGAGAAGATGGACGACGCCGAGCTGGCGGACGCGGCGGTGAAGTATGACATCTTCGCCCGTACCAGCCCGGAGCATAAGCTGCGTCTGGTGAAAGCCCTGCAGGATAAAGGTGAAATTGTCGGCATGACCGGTGACGGCGTGAACGATGCCCCGGCGCTGCGTCAGGCGGACGTGGGTATTGCGATGGGCATCAAAGGCACCGAAGTGACCAAAGAGGCGGCGGACATGGTCCTGACAGACGATAACTTCGCCACCATTGCCAGCGCGGTAAAAGAGGGACGTCGTGTCTACGACAACCTGAAGAAAACCATTCTGTTCATCATGCCAACTAACCTGGCGCAGGGGCTGTTGATTGTGATTGCGCTGCTGGCGGGGAATATCATTCCGCTCACGCCGGTACTGATTCTGTGGATGAACATGGCAACCTCCGCCACGCTCTCCTTCGGCCTGGCGTTTGAAGCCGCCGAGCGCAACATCATGCGCCGTCCGCCGCGTCAGACCGGGCAGCATGTGATGGACGCGTATGCCGTGTGGCGCGTGGCCTTTGTGGGCACCATGATTGCCATCGCCGCTTTTGCGCTGGAAGCCTTGCTTGCCCCGCGCGGTCACAGCGCGGAGTTCATTCGCACCGTGCTGCTGCAGATGCTGGTCTGCGCCCAGTGGGTGTACATGATTAACTGCCGCAACACCGAAGGGTTCTCCCTGAACCGCGGCCTGCTGGCAAACAAAGGGATCTGGCTGGTGACCGGTGTGCTGTTCCTGCTCCAGGTGGCGATTATCTATCTGCCGTTTATGCAGATGCTGTTCGGCACCGAAGCACTGCCGCTGCGCTACTGGTTCGTGACTCTGGCGGTGGCAATCGGGATGTTCTTTATCGTCGAAATCGAGAAGCGACTCACCCGCAGGTTCCGTAAGGCCGCATAACCTTTTGCCCTCACCCTAATCCTCTCCCACAGGGAGAGGGGACCCTGACCTCCCTCTCCCTGTGGGAGAGGGCCGGGGTGAGGGCAGCAACCCTGAGGTACTCCCATGAAATTCCCACTCCTGTTCGCGCTCCTCGCCTGCACCCTGCAACCCGCATTCGCTGCCGCCATTCCTGTTCGCGTCGCCGCCGTGGAGCAGACCGCCCACGCCGCCGAGCGTCAGATCCCGGGCCGCATCGAAGCGATTCACACCGTTGAGCTGCGCGCCCGCACGGAAGGCGTGATTACCAAAATCCACTTCCGCGACGGGCAGTACGTGAAAAAGGGAGACGTGCTGTTTGAGCTCGATGACGCCGAGCCGCGCGCCGCCCTGCGCCTGGCACAGGCCGAGGTGAGAAGCGCCGAAGCCACGCTGCGTCAGGCGCAGCAGCAGCTCTCGCGCTTTGAAAGCCTGGGTAGCAGTAACGCCATCAGCCGTCACGACGTGGATAACGCCCGCATGCAGCGGGACGTCGCCAGCGCCGCGCTGGAGCAGGCGAAAGCCCGTCTCGACACCCGCAGCGTCACCCTGAACTATACCCGCATCGTCTCGCCGATTGACGGTCGCGTGGGGCACAGCCAGTTCCACGTCGGCAGCCTGGTCAACCCTGCCAGCGGCGTGCTGGTGGAAGTCGTGCAGCTCGATCCCATCCGCATCGCCTTTGCGCTGGAAGAGGGGGCATTTGCCACCAAAGCCGGACAGCATGCGGATATCAGCGCCATGAAGCAGGCCTGGCAGGCGTTAATTGACAGCAACGGCCAGCGCATCCCAGGTGAACTGACATCCGTGGATAACCGCATCGACCCGCGTACCGCCAGCGTGATGCTGCGCGCCGAGTTTGCCAACCCGCGCCATCAACTCCTGCCCGGCGGCAACGTGAACGTGACCCTGCGCCCGGCAACCGAGCAGCCCGTGCTGACCCTTCCCGCCGCGGCGGTCCAGCAGAACGGCGACGGCTTTTTCGCCTGGGTGGTTAACGCCGACGGCAAAGCCGACATGCGCCCGCTGACGATCGCCGGGCAGATCGGCCAGCAGTTCCAGATTACCTCCGGCGTGAAGCCCGGTGAGCGAGCGATCACTGACGGTGCACAGCGCGTGCAGCCAGGCGCTGCCGTCCAGATACTGAATTAAGGAGCCATCATGCTGACGTTTTTCATCAAACGCCCGCGCTTTGCGATGGTGATTGCGCTGGTCATTACCCTGTTGGGGGCTATCGCGCTGAAGCTGATCCCGGTGGAGCAGTACCCGCAGATTACGCCGCCGGTCGTGAATGTGTCAGCGTCATGGCCCGGCGCCAGCGCGGCTGACGTGGCGGAGGCCATCGCCACACCGCTGGAGACCCAGCTTAACGGCGTGGATCACATGCTGTATATGGAGTCCACCAGCTCTGATGAAGGCACCTACAGCCTGAACATCACGTTTGCTGCCGGAACCGACCCGGATCTGGCCGCCATCGACGTGCAAAACCGCGTGTCGCAGGCTGTGGCGCAATTGCCGACCGAGGCGCAGCAAAACGGCGTGCAGGTGCGCAAGCGGGCCACCAACCTGATGATGGGGGTAAGTCTTTACTCACCGAATAACACCCACACGCCACTGTTCGTCAGCAATTACGCCAGCACCCAGGTGCGTGAGGCGCTGTCCCGCCTGCCGGGCGTCGGGCAGGTGCAGATGTTTGGCGCGCGTGACTACAGCATGCGTATCTGGCTGCGTCCCGACCGCATGAACGCGCTCAACGTCACCACCGACGACGTGGCGCAGGCGCTGCGCGAGCAGAACGTGCAGGGCGCGGCAGGCCAGGTCGGCACGCCGCCGGTGTTTAACGGCCAGCAGCAGACCCTGACCATCAACGGGCTGGGGCGCTTAAACCAGGCCGAAGACTTTGCCAACATCATCATCCGCGCGGGCGAGATGGGGCAACTGGTGCGCCTGCAGGACGTTGCCACCATCGAGCTTGGCTCGCGCAGCTACAGCTCCGGCGCGCAGCTGAACGGGCAGGACTCCGCCTACCTCGGTATCTATCCGACCCCGTCCGCCAACGCCCTGCGCGTGGCCGACGCGGTGCGCGCAGAGCTTGAACGTCTCTCGACGCGCTTCCCGGACGACCTGGTGTATGAGGTGAAATTCGACACTACTACCTTTGTCGCCGCGACGATCAAAGAGATCGGCGTCTCGCTGGTGCTGACCCTGCTGGCGGTAGTGGTGGTCGTTTCCCTGTTCCTGCAGAGCTGGCGCGCCACGCTGATTGTCGCCCTTGCCATTCCGGTATCGCTGGTGGGCACCTTTGCGGTGCTCTACACGCTTGGCTACTCCGCCAACACGCTCAGCCTGTTCGCCATTATTCTGGCGCTGACCATGGTGGTGGATGATGCCATCGTCGTCGTGGAAAGCGTCGAAACGCTGATGGCGGAAGGGCAGAGCCGGACGGCGGCGACCGCGCTGGCGCTGCGCCAGATTGCCGGGCCGGTGATCGCGACGACGCTGGTGCTGCTGGCGGTATTCGTGCCGGTGGCCTTGCTGCCGGGGATTGTCGGCGAGCTGTACCGCCAGTTTGCGGTCACGCTCTCCACCGCCGTAACGCTTTCAAGCCTGGTGGCGTTAACCCTGACCCCCGCGCTCTGCGCGCTGCTGCTGCGCCCGCGTCCGGCGCGTCCGGCGGCTGTGTATCGCGTTTTCAATCGTGGGCTGGATACTGCGCGCAATGGTTATACCCGCATCGTCAATTTCTTCAACCTTCGCCCGTGGCTGGCGCTGCTGGCCACCGCAGGCGCGGCAGCGGTGGTGGTGTTCAGCTTTACGTCGATGCCAAAAGGCTTCCTGCCGCAGGAAGATCAGGGCTACTTCTTCGCCAGCGTTCAGTTGCCGGAAGCGGCGTCGCTTGAGCGGACCGAAGCGGTGATGACCACTGCACGTGAACTGATCGCCAAAAACCCGGCGGTAGAGGATGTGATTCAGGTTTCCGGGTTTAATATTCTCAACGGCACCAGCGCCTCCAATGGCGGGTTTATCTCCATCATGCTGAAGGACTGGAGCGAGCGTCCGCCGCTGGATGAAGTGATGGGTACCCTTCAGCGCCAGCTGCTGGCGTTGCCGGAAGCAACCATCATGACCTTTGCCCCGCCGACGCTGCCGGGGCTGGGCAATGCTTCCGGTTTCGACCTGCGTATTCAGGCGCAGGCGGGGCAGAGCCCGGCGGAGCTGGAGCGCATCACCCGCGAGGTGCTGGTAAAAGCCAACCAGCATCCGCAGTTGAGCCGCGTATTCACCACCTGGAGCAGCAACGTACCGCAGCTGACGCTGACCGTTGACCGCGAGCGCGCGGCACGTCTCGACGTACCGGTGTCGCGCATCTTCAGCAGCCTGCAGACCGCTTTTGGCGGTACGCGCGCCGGCGATTTCAGCGTCAACAACCGCGTCTACCACGTGGTGATGCAAAACGAGATGCAGTGGCGCGAGCGCGCCGGGCAAATCAGCGAGCTGTTCGTGCGCAGCAACAACGGCGAGCGGGTGCGCCTGAGTAATCTCGTGACCATCACGCCCACCGTCGGCGCACCGTTCCTGCAGCAGTACAATCAGTTCCCGTCGGTGTCGGTGAGCGGTTCAGCGGCGGAAGGGGTCAGCAGCAGCTCCGCTATGGCGGCGATGAGCCAGCTTCTGGCGGAAAACCTGCCAGCGGGTTATGACTATGCCTGGAGCGGCATGTCGTACCAGGAGCAGCAGACCGGCAATCAGGCAATCTGGATCGTACTGGCGGCGGTGGTGATGGCGTGGCTGTTCCTCGTTGCCCAGTACGAGAGCTGGACGTTACCGGCGAGCGTGATGCTCTCGGTGCTGTTCGCCATCGGCGGGGCACTGGTCTGGCTGTGGACAGCCGGCTATGCCAACGACGTGTATGTACAGATTGGTCTGGTGTTGCTGATAGCCCTTGCTGCCAAGAACGCCATTCTTATCGTCGAGTTTGCCCGCGCGCGGCGCATGGAGGGGATAGCAATAGCCGATGCGGCTCGCGAGGGGGCATCACGCCGCTTCCGTGCGGTGATGATGACGGCGGTATCGTTCATCATTGGCGTCCTGCCAATGATGCTGGCGACCGGGGCGGGTGCCCAAAGCCGTCGCATCATTGGTACTACGGTATTCAGCGGTATGCTGGTGGCGACCGTGGTGGGGATCCTGTTCATCCCCGCGCTGTTCGTGCTGTTCCAGCGCCTGCGCGAGTGGGGGCACGGCCTTACGGACTCGTCGCCCACAGCTCGCAGTGCTTCTGAACCAGAGAAATAAGCGAGCCGCCGTCGGCGATAAAGTCCCGCATGCGCTGCGCCTCGCTCTTGCCCTGCTTTAACAGCAGGGCAAGTTCCTTGATCGCGCTGGTCGCGCCGAGCTTCTCGGCCGATGGCGCAACCTGCTCCAGCAGCCAGGCAATATCCTCTGCGACCGTCTTGTGCTCGCCGGTATGCACGTCCGTCAGTATGCCCTCAAGCCCGTAGCGACACGCCTGAAAACGGTTAAAGCGATACAGCAGAAAATCCCTCTCCTGATGCTTATACGGCCGGCTGGTCAGCAACCAGTGGGATGTGGCCTGGATCAGCCCGGCGATATTGATCGCATGGCCGAGCGTCAGCGGCGTATCCATCACCCGCACCTCAACGGTGCCAAAATGTGGGCTGGGGCGGATGTCCCAGTGCAGATCTTTAATGCTGTCGATCATGCTGGTCGAACTCAGGCGGCGGAACAGCCCCTCGAACTCCTGCCAGCTGTTGACCCACGGCATCTGCCCGTTATCCGGGAACCCGGAAAAGATGTTGAGTCGCGATGAGGCAAACTTCGTGTCCGTGCCCTGCATGTAGGGGGAGGCGGCGGCCAGGGCGATAAAATGCGGAACAAAGCGCGACAGGCCATGCAGCAGATAAATCGCGTCATCGCCGGTCCGGCACCCGACATGCACGTGCTGGCCAAAGACCGTTGCCTGTAGAATCAGATAGCCAAAGCGCTCCAGGGTAATGTTGTAGCGCTCGTCATCGCACACCTCCTGCCGCTGCCACTTCTGGAACGGATGCGTCCCACCGCCGCAGATCTGAATATGCTGCTCCGCCGCCGCACGCAAAATGCTCTGCTGCATCATGGAGAACTGTGCCGCCGCCTGATCGATGTTCTGGCACACGCCGGTGGCAATCTCAAGCATGCTTTCGGTGATATCGTGTTTGACCTCACCGCCTTTGATGTCGTCTTTAACGGCGGCGATAAGCGCGGAGGAGTCCTGGCTCAGATCATATCCCGGTGGGTTAACCACCTGCAGCTCGAGTTCGATGCCAAGGGTATAGGGTTCAGAGGATTTGAAATCGGGTAAAGGCATGGCGCACTCCGTTGTCTGTCGTGTGTTGAGTATAGACAACGACGTGGCGCTCACTTTTTACAGTGGTATAACTGTTAGCAGGCTTAGCGAAAAGGGGAGTTAACCATGTCTGACAATCCAGAGATTGCGCTGATTGGTCCTGGTGCAATTGGTACCACCATCGCCGCGGCGCTGCATGATGCTGGCCGCACACTGCAGCTATGCGGACGCACCGCACATCCAGAACTGCGTTTGCGCGACGACGAAGGTGAAACGGTCGTTCCCGGCCCGGTATTGACCGATCCGACGACCATCACACGCCCTGTGGATCTGGTTTTTGTGGCGGTGAAGACCACGCAGAACGCTGACAGCGCCGGGTGGCTGCGCGCGCTGTGTGACGTAAACACAGTGGTCTGCGCTCTGCAAAACGGCGTGGAGCAGAAAGCCCAACTGGAGCCGTGGGTCAACGGCGCGACGGTGCTACCGTCGGTGGTCTGGTTCCCGGCGCAGCGCGAGCCGGATGCCTCCGTCTGGCTGCGTGCCAAACCGCGCCTGACCCTGCCGGACGTCCCGCAGGCAAAACGGGTGGTGGATGCGCTGCAGGGTACACGCTGTGCGGTAGAACCTTCGGCTGATTTCACCACTGTCGCCTGGCGCAAG
Source organism: Enterobacter sp. 22466 (assembly GCF_052044775.1). Classification (NCBI taxonomy): domain Bacteria; kingdom Pseudomonadati; phylum Pseudomonadota; class Gammaproteobacteria; order Enterobacterales; family Enterobacteriaceae; genus Enterobacter; species Enterobacter sp. 22466. Next base: position 340,306 of record NZ_JBQENX010000001.1, read on the forward strand.
CTGCTGCAAAATGCGGTTGCCGGGCTGATGGTGCTGGCCAACCGTCGCGCCGGAATGTTCAGGCGCGAGGATATCAGCGAACTTGCGCTGGCCTATCTTCGCGAAGGCCTTGCCGTCGCCCGTGCCGAGGGGGCGGCGCTCAATGATGACGTGGCGCAGGAGATCCTGGCGAACTTCCAGCGCGCCCCGGCCGATTTAGGCACCTCGATCCTTGCCGACCGTCAGGCCAACCGCCCACTGGAATGGGATATCCGCAACGGCGTGATCCAGCGCTATGGCCGCGCGCACGGTATTCCGGTACCCATCAGCGATGTGATAGTGCCGCTGCTGGCGGCGGGGAGCGAGGGACCGGGCTAACGGCCGCTGTTTTTCCGTTCGGCAAAGTAATGCGCGGGCGTGCTGCCCATCGCTTTTCTGAACATGGTGATAAATGCATTCACGGATTCGTACCCGAGCGTTGTCGCCACGTTCTGGACGGGCACGCCGCTTGCCAGCTCCCGCAGGGCAATAATCAAATGCAGCTGCTGGCGCCATCGCCCGAAGCTCAGCCCTGTTTCGCGCTGCATCAGGCGGGCAAACGAGCGCTCGCTGAGGGCCAGCCGCTTCGCCCACGCCTTCAGGGTGCTTCTGTCCTCAGGATGGCTGACCAGCGCGTCGGCCATGGTGCGAATTTTCGGATCGGCTGAGACCGGCAGGCTCAGCTTCTGCTGCGGCATGCTGGCGAGCTCGTCCAGCGTCACCCGGGTCAGCCTCGCGACGTGGCCGTCGGGCGGATAATCAACGCCTTCATGCGTCAAACGATCGACCAGCTCTTTAATCAACGGCGAGATCGCCAGCGTGCAACACTTCTCCGGCAGCGCCGCCGCGCCGGGCTCAATAAACAGATAGTTCAGGTGCGCGTTCCATGTCGCTTTCGCGCTGTGCGGGATCCCGCCCGGGATCCAGACGGCGCAGTCCGGCGGCACGATCCAGATATCGTTTTCCGCATAACAGCTGACCGCGCCGTAGCGGGCAATAATCAGCTGCCCCTTACGGTGGGTGTGTACCGGCACTTCCGCGGCGTAGTCCACGAAGTCCAGATGACGCGCCACGGCAGGCGAGGCGCTAGAGTCAGGGTCATACAGCGTATGAGCGAGTTGAGGCTTCACGATTCTGGCAACTTTTAGGTATTTTTTGACAGAATAGAGTATTTAAGCGGGTCTGCAAGCCGGTAATAATCCCGGCATGAAAAACATTTTCTCTCATCCCGCGCTGCGAAACGATGCGGGGGCGCTGATCTACGCCGCAAAGAGTTTTGCTGCGGCGATGCTCGCGTATTACCTCGCCCTGTCGATCGGCCTCGAACGTCCCTCGTGGGCGATTATTACGGTTTATATCGTGTCGCAGACGTCGGTGGGGGCATCGCTTAGCAGAAGCCTCTACCGTCTGGCCGGTACGGTTGTCGGGGCCAGCGCGACCGTTCTGATTGTGCCCACCTTCGCGAATACGCCGATCCTGTGCAGCGTGGTGCTGACGGGCTGGATCGCGTTCTGCCTGTGGCTCTCTCTGCTGGAACGCACGCCCCGGGCATACGCCTTTGTGCTGGCGGGCTACACCGCGAGCCTGATTGGCTTTCCGGCGGTGTCCGATCCCGGCGGCATCTTCAACGTCGCCATTGTCCGCGTGCAGGAGATCGCGATTGGGATTTTCTGCGCGGCGCTGATCCACCGCTACGTGCTGCCCGCGCGGATATCGGGCCAGTTCAACGCTAAGCTATCCCAGACGCTACGGGCCGCCCGCGGGCGGGTGGCGGATACCTTAGCGGGCAAACCCGACGCGGCATCCGGCCCGCTGCATCTGGCCCTGGCGCTGCAGTTCCTGCAGGGCATCAGCCACCATATTCCGTACGATTTTGCCCTCTCAGCCCCGGTGCGGCAGGCCAGAAACGCCATTCACGACCGGCTGGCGCGGCTCGTTATTGTCAACTGTGAATTACACGATCGCCTGCCCATGATAGGAACCCTGCCCGCCGACGTGCAGACGCTGCTGGAGAACGTTCGGGCCTGGCTCGCCGCTGAAAGCGACAGCCGCGGCGGCGAGGCGCTGCGGCACCGCAGCGCGCAGCTCATCGCGCGGTATGCCGCGCAGGCGCAGACGTTTGACGACGCGCTGCGGGTCAGTTTTATCCGCTACCTCTCGGAGGCCATCGCTCTTCTGCAGCAGTGCGAGCGCCTTTCCGGGGCCATCCGCCACGCGAAGCCTGTCTTCGGGGAGAAACAAACCCGTGCGGCAAAAGGCTACGTGTTCCACCGGGATCCCCTTACCGCAGCCCGCACGGCGCTGGGGGCTTTCGCCATTATCCTGAGCGGCTGCCTGGTATGGATCTTCTCTGCGTGGCCGGATGGCGCAACGGCGGTGTCAATACTGGGCGTCTGCTGCACGCTGTTTGGCAGCTTCGACACCCCGGCGCCGCACATTGTGAAGTACATCGTTGGCTCGTTCTGGGGCGTGCTGATTAGCCTGCTCTACAGCTTTGCGCTGCTGCCGCAGGTGAGCGATTTCCCGGTGCTGGTGGCGGTGCTTGCCCCGGCGTATCTGCTGGCCGGGTCGCTTCAGGCGCGTCCGCCCACCACGTTTATGGCGATGGGGATCACCCTGACGCTGCCCATTCTGTGCGAGCTGGGCGCGCGCTACAGCGGAGACTTCGCCGTCGCGGCCAACACCGCCATTGCGCTCTTTGCCGCCACCGGCTTTGCCGTCGTCAGCATGAGCCTGCTGCAAACCGTGCAGGCGGACGCCGCCATCGCGCGCCTGCTGAGCCTGTGCCAGCGCGACATTCGCCGCAGCGTGAAGGGCATGCTGCGGGTTGATGAAACGCACTGGATCAACCTGATGATGGACCGCACCGCTCTGCTGCTGCCGCGCCTGCAGCGCAGCAAACGTGCGCCAGAGCAGGCGCTCGATCGGCTGCTGCACGCGCTGCGTCTGGGGCTTTCGGTTATGCATTTACGCCGTGGTGACACATTGCCCGGCAGGGAGGTTGACACGCTTTTTCATCAGATTGCTACCGCAGACCTCAGCTCCTTGCGCGAACGCATCGCCGACATCATCGAGCGGCACCTGCCTGCGGCAGATGAACATACGCGCCAGTTTGTCTTCAGGCTGGTGGATCTGCACTGTGCATTACGGGAGCCAGACCATGGTTAACGATCTCAATATCGGCGGCGTTTTTATTCCGGGGCTGGTGATGGTCGCCCTTGCGGCGCTGGTCTGCACGCTGGGCCTCGTCGCGCTTTTCTCTCTCAGCAGGCTCTACCGGCACCTGCCGTGTCGCCCGCTGCTGGACGTTTCTACCTGGATTGTCACCTTTTTCCTGCTGATGCAGGGTCTGACCGCGTTGGGGTTATTGTCATGAAATCACTGCTCTCTTTACTGGCTCGCTATGCGCTGACGTTAAGCGCGGCCGCAGCGGCCACCCTTCTGGCGTTTATGCTGTGGAAACACTATGCGCAAACGCCGTGGACCCGCGACGGCCGCGTGCGGGCGGACGTGGTGCAGATTGCGCCGGACGTCTCCGGGCCGATCATCAGCGTGGCCGTGCGGGATAATCAGTGGGTGAACCGGGGCGATGTGCTCTACACCATCGATCCGCGCTGGCTTAAGCTGGCGGTGACCAGCGCGCAGGCGGACGTGGAGTCGAAACGCCATGAGATGCTGATGCGCCAGGACGCGGCCCGGCGACGCACGCTGATTAAAAACGCCATCTCCAGCGAAGATTTGCAGCAAACCGGCAGCGCGGCGAACGTCGCGGCGGCCAACTTTCACGGTGCGCAGGCCGCGCTGGCGCTGGCAGAGCTTAATCTGGCGCACGCCACCGTCCGCTCGCCGGTTTCGGGGTACGTCACGCACCTGCGGCTTCGCCCCGGAGACTACGCGACGGCGGGGGAAACCAAGGTTGCCATCGTTGATGCCCACAGCTTCTGGGTGGTGGGGTACTTTGAGGAGACCAGGCTGCGCCATATTCACGTCGGGGATGCCGCGCAGGTTGTGCTGATGGGTTATGACCCTGTCCTCACGGGGCACGTGGAGAGCATCGGTCATGGGATTGGCGATAACAACGACGAGACCGGCGGGCTGGGTCTGCCCGACGTGGAGCCCACCTTCAGCTGGGTGCGGCTGGCGCAGCGCGTGCCGGTGCGCATTCATATCGACACCTTACCGAAGGGGGTTGAGCTGGTGGCGGGCCTGTCGGCGAGCGTGGCGGTGGGACAATAATCTGGGGATAGTCAGCCTTAAACACATATGCGAAACTTACCGCTTCTGAAAAAATGTGGTGGGACCCGCTCAATGTCAGAACCATCTTCGCAGTGCCTGTTTAATGAAGGAATGATCGCTTTTCCCGAGGGCTATCAGGACCGTACCGTCAATGTCTTCGCGCCGCCTGCAGCGGATGCGCCAGCATTCAACATCTCCCGCGATACCCTCAACCCCGGCGAAGCGCTTGCCGCGTATATCGATCGCCAGCTCGCCCTGATGGCAAAACATCTCAAGGGCTGGAAGCAGGGTGAACGCAGTGCCGCAACGCTCGGCGACGGCCTTTTGCAGGGTGAAATGGTCCACGCCAGCTATCTGCGCGACGGGAAACGCATCTGGCAGCAGCAGGCCGTGTTTAATGCCGAGCGCGATAACATTCTGGTGTTCACCATGACCTGCACCCGTACGCTGGGCGATACGGACTGCGCGCTGTTCGGCGATCTTCTCAGGAGCTTTCGCTTCCACCATTAACACCAGGGATAGTCGTTATGTTTGAAGCTGCACGCGTTGGTGATGATATCGGCCACTCCGGTGCGCTGGCCGGGATGATTGCCGGAACGATTGTCGGTGGCCTGATTGCCGCCGCCGGGGGCATTCTGGCGGGGGCGATGTTTATTGCCGGTCTCGGGGCATCCTGCCTTGGCGTGGGGGTGCTGCTCGTCGGCGCCAGCCTGGCCGTGGGGTATTACACCGGGGAGCTGGCGACCGCCGCCCGGGACAGTATCGCCGACGCCGGGGCATCCAGTATGACGAAGAAAGGCGTCATCACCTCCGGCTCGCCCAATGTGTTTATCAACAGCAAACCCGCCGCCATCGCGACGGACAGCGCCGTGAAGTGCTCGGACGATGGCTCGCAGCAGATGGCCGAAGGCTCTAAGCGCGTCTCCATTAACAGCCAGCCGGCGTCCCGCATCGGGGATCGCACCACCTGCGACGCGAAGGTGATGACCGGCTCGGACAATGTCTTCATCGGCGGCGATCCGCAGCAAACCTTGCCCATTCAGTCTGAAGTGCCCGAGTGGCTCTATAAAGTCTCCGATCTTACCCTGCTGTTCGCCGGGCTTCTCGGCGGCTGGGGCGGCGCCGCTGGCAAAGTCGGGGCGCTCTCTAAGCTGCTGGGCAAAATCCCCGGTATCAACAAGCTGGCCCGTATCGCCTGCCGCGCCGGCACGCTGATGACCGGCGTAGCGGCCGCGGGGATCATCGCCCGTCCGGTGGATATCGTCAGCGGACAGAAGTTTCTCAGCGGGGATGATGAGCTCGATTTCGTTCTGCCGTCACGCTTGCCGGTGCGCTGGCAGCGCTACTGGCGCAGCGGCAACCCCGGCGACAGCGTGCTGGGCCGCGGCTGGAGCCTGTTCTGGGAAAGCCGCCTGGAGCCGTATCAGGACGGGCTGGTGTGGCGTGCGCCGTCCGGCGATTACGTCGCCTTCCCGAAGGTCCCGAAAGGGCTGCGCACCTACTGCGAAAGCGAAAAAAACTGGCTTGAACATCACCAGGACGACAGCTGGTCGGTGTATGACGTCAGCGGCGAGCGCTGGCACTATGCGCCGCTGCGGGAGGATGCCCCGTCGCTGCTCCAGCGCATCTCTGAACCCTGCGGCAACGATATCCTCTTCGAGTGGAACGCGGATAATACCCTGCATGCCCTGACCGACAGCGCGGGCCAGCGCGTGGTCTGCCGCTACGACCGCGACAGGCTCCTCGGCGCCTGGCTGGATGACGAGATCTGCCTGGTCAGTTACGCTTATGATGAACAGCGCCAGCTGGTCTCCGTGACCGGCCGGGGCGGTAGCGTGCGCCGACGCTTCAGCTGGCAGGACGGGCTGATGAGCGCCCACGAGGACGCCAACGGCCTGCTGAGCGAATACCGCTGGCGGGAGATTGACGGCCTGCCGCGCGTGGTCGGCTTCCGCCACAGCGGCGGTGAACAGCTGACGTTCGAATACGATTTTGATAACGGAACCCGCCGTGCTACCCGTGAAGACGGCGCGCAGGCGCACTGGCTGGTGGATGACGACGATAACGTCGCGTGCTTCACGGATTACGACGGCCGCCAGACGACGTTTGTCTACCGCGACGGCGAGCTCAGCGATGTCATTCTGCCCGGCGGTGCGATGCGCTGCAGTACCTGGGATAAGTATGGCCGCATGACCAGTGAGACGGACCCGGCGGGCCGTCGCACAGAGTATTACTGGTATCGTCTGACCGACCGCATCACCCGGACGGTCTACCCGGACGGGACCTCATCGCAGGCGATGTACGACCTTCGCGGTCGTCTGCTGTCGGAAACGGATCCGGCCGGTAACGCCACCGCGTATCACTATCCCGATGAGGAAGAGAACCTGCCTGAGAGCATCACCGATGCCCTCGGCGGCGTGGTACGTCTGGTCTGGAACATCCAGGGGCTGCTGACGCAGCGCACCGATTGCTCCGGCAGCGTGACCCGCTTCACCTACGACCGCTTCGGGCAGCTGATTGCCAGCGAGGATGCGGAAGGGAATATCACGCGTCGGGAGTGGAACAACGCCGGGCTGCTGAGTGCCGTGATCCATCCGGACGGCAGCCGCGAGTCGCTGGTGTGGAACGAACGCGGCCAGCTCACGGGCTGGCGCGACCCGCTGGAAAGCGAGGTGCGCTGGGCCTATAACGCGCTCGGCCTCCCGGTCAGCCTTACCGACCGTATTGGTCGCGTGCGCCAGTGGCGCTACGACCCGCGCGGTAACCTGCTGCGGCTCGATAACGGCAACGGGGCGGAATACCGCTTCACCTACGACGCCGTGGGCCGACCGCTCAGCGAAACGCGCCCGGACGAGACCGTGCGCCATATGGAATGGGACGCGCGAGGCTTCCTCTGCGCGCTCGAAGAAAACGGCCGGCCTGCCGCCGACGGAGGCATCGCCCGTCGCGTCCAGCAGTTCAGCTATGACGACAGCGGGCTGCTGATCGGGCGCACTCAGCGCCACGCGGAGTACCGCTACTTCCGCGACCTGAGCGGCCAGATCACCCGCATCCGCCGCACGCCAACCGCCGAAGGCGTTGCCCTGGGTATTGAAAGCGATGAGATTGCTTACCGCCACGATGCCGCCGGGCGCGTGCTGAGCGAATCCGGCATTAACGGCGCGGTGGGCTATGAATGGGATGCCCTGAGCAACCTGACCGGCCTGACGCTGCCCGGCGAGCAAAAGCTGGCCTGGCTGCACTACGGCTCCGGCCATGTCAGCGCCATCCGCTTCGGGCAGCAGCTGGTGACCGAGTTCACCCGCGACCGCCTGCACCGCGAGGTGCGCCGCACCCAGGGCGCGCGCGAGCAGCTCCGTCAGTATGACAGCCTTGGCAGACGTACCCTGCAGCGCAGTGAGCTAAGTACGGACGTGACCCTGCCGGAGCAGGCGATACTGGAACGCCTGTATCGCTACACCGCACGCGGTGAGCTTTCCGGCGTCAGCGACACCCTGCGCGGTGAGGTGGACTACGGCTACGACGCCGAAGGGCGTCTGCTGAAGCACTACGAGGCCCGACAGGGGCACAGCCGCGCGCAGTTCAGCTACGACGCCGCGGATAACCTCGCCGCCAATGACGATGCGGTACCGGTCACGGATAACCGCCTGCAGCACTGGCAGGCGCTGTTTATGAAATACGACCACTGGGGCAACCTGATCAGCCGCCGCAACGGGCTGTATGAACAGCATTATGCGTATGACGCCGAGAACCGTCTGGTATCCGCCCGCGGAACCGGGCCGGAAGGGCGTTTTGAGGCGCGCTATCACTACGACGCGCTGGGCCGCCGCACGCGCAAAATCGTCACCACCGCGCACGGCACCACCGAAACGCGCTTCCTGTGGCAGGGCTACCGCCTGTTGCAGGAGCAGCAGGAGAGCGGGCTGTGCAGCACGTATATTTATGACCCGAATGAAGCCTGGAGCCCACTGGCGCGGGTGGATCATCTCCGAGACCAGAGCAGCGGTGAGATTTACTGGTTCAACACCGACCTGAACGGCGCGCCGCTGGAAGTGACCGACGAGCGCGGTGCGGTACGCTGGAGCGGCCAGTACGGCAGCTTTGGCGAAGTGCGTCACCAGAGCGAAGGATTCTCACGGGTTGTGAATCGCACAGCGATGGCACATCAACCGCTTCGCTATGCCGGGCAGTACGCTGACGGTGAAACGGGGCTGCACTATAACCTGTTCCGCTACTACGACCCGCAGGTCGGGCGGTTTATTGTGCAGGATCCGATTGGGTTAGCTGGTGGAAACTTAAATTTATATAACTATGCCCCTAATCCTCTGTTATGGATAGACCCTATGGGTCTGGCATTGAGCGGCGTTGACTTTAGTGGAAGCCCATCACTTTATCCTGTTACTGGGACACAACGAAATATCGTTGAAATTACCCTTCAAGGATCAAGGGGGCGGGATTTCACAGAAGCCTACAAACTTGCAGGCATAAGTGAAGCTGATGCAAGCGAATATACATGGCATCATCTTGATGATTTTGATCCAAAAACAGGTAAGTCAACTATGCAGTTGGTCACGACTGAGGCGCACAAAGCATCTTTCCCACATAAGGGGTCTGTATCTCAGTTCGAAAAACATTTTGGAGTGAAGTATGGCTCTCCTGAAGCTATAAAAATATCTCATAGTAAAGGATGGCTGAGAGGTCGTATTCCTAAACATTGTCAATAGGAGAGAAATGATGATTAAACTTATAGATTCTTCCCCTGCTGTATCTGCTGATGAGCTAGGCAAGATCGAAGTTTCGCTGGGCGTAACTTTTCCTAATGCCTTAAAATCTTTATGGCTTATAAGTAATGGTGGCATACTGGACGAAGGTCGTCGTGTTTATCAAAGCGAACACTACGAGAATGATATAAAATATTTCCTACCTGTATTACATACTAAAAGATCGGGCATATTAACTGTTGATGATTACTATAAGGATTTAGTAATTAACAAAAAAATTCTTGCAGAAAATTTTATACCATTCGCAATTGATGGAGGTGGGTTCCCCTATTGTGTTGGTATAAATGATGGTGCAGTATATTTTTGTGATTTGGAAAATCAGGAGGAGATCTATCTTGAGCCAAATTTTGAAAGTTTTATTGGAAAAATAATTCCTGAAGATGAAGCATGGTGATACAGGTTCTTACCCTCGTAAGAGGGTGGATTTGTTAATCACTACTTTTTACAGGGGGCTTCATTAATGCAATGATGGAGTGCCCAATTATTTCATTAATAACATATTTCCTTTTTTGCTATACGCAGATCTGTCAGCTTATTGTGCAGACTTCGAGAGGGTTAAATGGTGGGTTAGACTTATACTCATATGTTCCCAACCAACTTACTTGGATAAATCTGTTAGGGTTAATGCCATGGGCATTGTACCCAATTTGAATCGGATACCATTTAATGCCACGAAAAATAGCCAACAGCATTGGACCAACCGATCTTGGCACTATGAAAATACACCAATGTTTTTCCCGGATCCTTATAGCGCTGGAATGCATGAAGAACTACATAGAGCTATTAAAAATGATACCGAAAAAAATCAGGGGCCGTGGCAAGGATCCGCGGACGTTCCATTCAATGTGACTAGCCGTAATTTATATTCCATTTCACATATTACAAACGATTTAAGGATTCCTTCGACGGCTGGAATCTTAGTCAAAATGTCACTCCTAAAGAAGCACATTGAAAATTGCTTGCGTTGTTCATAATCAAGAAATAGGTAAGGCATCAGGAGGTAGATGTGGTTAAAACAATTGACATTGATGTGGATTTTAACGGGATAATAATTTTCGATTATCCAGGAATACTGGCCCCATTTGGTGGGAAGATAGAGGATGGAGATAACATTCTCCAGGAATTCACCACCACTGACAAAGGGGATCTTGTTCTTAATAAAGGTATTGCCTTACCCATTATGGGCCTTGATGATGGTGGCTATGTTGTTAGGCTCTTTTTAAATGAATTCCCCGACAATGAAGACAGAGAGGTTATATTCACAGATAAATATTTCTATCTTAATGTAACTGGTGATTTATATGTTGCCGATATGGCAGTATTTTGGGAGTGGGAAAGTTATACTGGTTGGATTAATGCTGATGTTCCTAAAGGAATATATAAAGTGAGCCTTGAAGGTGTTCGTTTATTAAAGGGGGAAGAGACAGTCTACTGCTATGATTTAATTTTTGAAAAAACGAATCAACTTGGTATAAGAGATGTTGAACCACGCTCAGACTCCAGGCTTTATTAAATCCATTAGCTGGCAAAGAAAATAAATTTTTCCGGATTTTATTAATTTATTTTTCTATCATATCTAAAGAGACGTACATTGCAGTTAATCATAAAAGTGACTTAAGATGCTAAGAATTTGTTCGCTGAAATGGTTATGGGTATTAGGAAAGAGAAAATGTACTTTTTATGGGAGTGAGTTGAAGGAATGATTAAATATAATCTGATCTCTAAAATAAGTATCTTTTCTGATGGTAATGTCATTGGGCGGATTGGTGGAAATATCCCTGAATTCTTTTTAGATAAACAAGATGTTGTTCGGGGCTATAAGTTTTATTTGACAATTCAGAATCCTGATGATGGACATGAGTATATTACGATACTTATTCCTGAAGGATATGATGATATGATTGATAACAATATCTACCCCAATTGTTCAGTAAAAGTTTTTACGCATACGTTTTCTGATGAAAGCAATAATGATGCATTTACGATAAAATACATTAATAAGGCAGTTATTGTTGGGTATGATAAGGTTGAAAGTGAAGAGTTTGACTTTATCACTAAAACCGAAGATGCAAGGTTAATACAATCGGAAGATTGTTATTTTGATGCTTTGCAAAAAGATGGTTATGAATTTTTCATGCAGATAGATGAAGATTATTATCCAGATTCATTGCTTGATGGTGATTACATCTTTGGTTACGGTGCTTTATATTTGTATAAAAACATATCTGGCGGGAATATCGTGGCTGGTTTTTGGCAGTACTCGTAAAGATAAGTGATTAATAAAAGGTTGAATTATATTAATTATTCCGGCTTATATAATAATGACGTGCCCATTTCAAATTCTATTTCTAGAGTTGTTAATATTTCAAAGTGCAGATTTTTTAGTGGTTAAGATCGTAAGTCGATGCGTACAATATAATAGGGTGTCGTTTATGAGAGTATAAAGGTAATCGATATAAAATATGATTTGATTTATGGGTATTATTTCGGCTAGTAAAAAGCTGATCAAAAAACAATCACTCGAATTATTAAGGTTGATTAAAGTAAAGTTCAATGGAGTATATAATCCTATTATTAACTGCTTGCCTTGCAAATTATAAAAAATAAACTTCAAGGATTGTGCGTATGAGTCAGTTAGAATACAGAAAGGCTTATGATTTAGATGATATAATAAATAAAATTATGGGTGGGGATACATTGGATAATTTTTGTGTGTATACAAAAGAATATGAGTTATCTGCATAAGCAGATCTTGTTTGTTATTTGGAAAACTATCCTGTCATTAGGGATGACGATGAGGAAGTATACCCTGTTTTTGTTGTCGATAATTCGCTAGAGTTGTTTTTCTATGGAGATCAATTTATAGATGTATTACATGATATTTCTAATCAAAGATAAAAACCATCTGTAGAAGATTTCATAGCAGGTTTGAATTTTTATCTCAAGAATGATAACTTCTTAGAGCTTTGATTTAAAGAACAAGAGGGTAATTGAAAATGATTTACTTAGCTTGTTAGAAGGTTATATATTCTGGGGGTATTACACTAAATTAATGAATTATTACTGAGGGCTATATTTATGGGTGCGCCTGAAACAATGGTGAATGAGACTGAAAAAGCTTTAAAACAACTTGTTGTCATTTGCAATAAATACTCGGTGTCAGGGAGTTTCAGTACCGTCAATGATCTGCACAATGCCTTCCCGTCCAACTTACCTCGTTCGACAGAGGTGGAATTTTTATTTGAAAATTATAATCCTGAAAAGTTAAAGATTGAAACAGGCTTCACGCCAATTAAACTTCACTCAGTCAGTGAGCTTTTGAAGGCTCAAAGTGGTTATGAATACTTACCAGATAATTATCTTGTTATTGGCGATGATTTAGGTGGAGGTAAACCTATAATTGCGGTTATCGATGATGGGAGTTCCTCTGTTTATGCAGGTTATGATGTAATTGAACCGTTTCAGATAGCTAGTAGTGTCTCTGGGTTCATATATTCTTTAGCTGAGCTTATTGATTTGGTATATGGTCAATACAGTATCTTTGATATAGCAGATGATAATGATGAAGTAAAAGATAATTTCATTGATGAGTTGCGGGGAAGGATTGTGCCACTTATCGGCAATGAAAATTTCAATGCGTTTTATAATTATTTTTACGGGTGAATTATTTTTCTTTCAAAGTAAACCAGCACGGCGAAAATATTATTTTTTTAGCGAGGTGATGTTCTCTGTAATTTTTACAGGCCTTTTAAGTAAGATTTAAAAGAGTAACGTTGTATATTTTTTCAAGTAGAATTAATCTAATGCATGAAAGGAAAGGGATTATATGCAGACTACGCGAGTAATGGGCGAAGGATATGAACCTAACGTTGAGAAGTTAGGTGATAAACTGATTTATTCATTACCTGTTGAATCGGGATTTGTCAGCTTTTATTTTGAGTTTGATATTCTTCAGACCGATCTTGACGTCCTGCTGTCCGATCATTACCGGCGGGCCGTCCTGGAAGTGACCGCACACACTTTGCTTCAGCACTCGACGTTGAAGGGACATAAACGATTTACTCAGAACGATTTTGATAACCTTATTGCCACGACCCTTCATGCATCGCAAGAGCATCTTAGCGCATTCATTTCTCAGATTAATCGGGAGCACAATATTTCGATTGAACATTATGTGAATGACATAGTGAATACACGCATAACCAAAGGATGAATATACCGATCCCAGATAAGGTCAACATTCATCTAAAATCACGCTGTATCTACAGATCTTTTCAACCTCGTGCTGCCAGAAGAGGCCAAATCGATTTCGTGATAACCGACGAATACGACGAGGTGCGCTGAAGCGGGCAGTTCGACAGCTTTGGCGAGGTACGTCATCAGAGCGAAGGGTTCTCACGGGTTGTGAATCGCACGGCGATGGCGCATCAGCCGCTTCGCTATGCCGGAAAGTATGCTGACAATGAAACGGGCTGTACTATAACCTGTTCCGCTATTACGACCCGCAGGCCGGGCGGTTTATTGTGCAGGAGCCGATTGGGTTGAATGGTGGGTGGAACCTTTATTAGTATGCGCCGAACCCGTTGGGGTGGATTGATCCGCTTGGATTAACGGCGACTGTAGGTCGCTGGATGGGACCATCGGAATATCAACAGATGCTTGATATAGGAAAAGTAATACAAAGCTCAACAGGAACTACTCATGTTGCCTACCCAGCTATTTTGGCAAGCAGGCTAAGAATGGTGCGATATATGTTGAATTTGATGTCCCGGAAAAAACATTAGTACCAACCAATGAAGGGTGGGCAAAAATTGTAGTACCAGATTCTATTGAAGGGCGGTTAGCTAAACGCAAAGGTTTGGAAATTCCTGAAATGCCAACAGCACAAAACATTACTATTAAAGGTGAGAAAATTAATGGGGAAGTTAGAAAAAGATGCTAAATAAATTTGAGCAATGGGTGATTCAACAAGATGATTATGTTGTTTCTCATAATCAAAATGAGTTATCCAATAGTCTAGTGATAGATTTCGAAAACGAAAACTATATAGCAAGATTTACAGTGTGGGATGATTTGAGCTGTATGTCAGAAGTAATGGATGTGAATACAGGTTTGTACAAACTCAATAAACGAAATGAATTTTTAACGTTTGATGAACTTCTGGATGTATTTGAAATTTTTCGAATGAGTATACAGTAGGTATTGGTTTAATAAGAGATTTAACTCTCTTCAGGGCAGTATGCTGATGTTGAAACGGTCCTGTACAATAAACCGCTCGACCCGCAAGTCGAGCGGTTTATTGTACAGGACCCGTTTGGGTTGAATACTGGGTGGAAGCTTTATCAGTATGCGCTGAATCCGCTGGGGGTAGTTTGTTCCATGGGGATTAAGTAATGGTAATTTCATCATAAGAGCGGTGACGCCTTATAAATGTGAGAGTATGTGAGCGGATAAAAGAACAACAGGAACAATATCTTATCATAAAACAGCACCGACCTAACATTTTGTAGGTGCTCCGCATTCGCGTGACCCTCGGATTTCCTCTACCAGAAGCCAGGCATCAGCAGAGAATTTACAAACACCGTTTACTTGAAATGCTGCTGCGGCGCCTCAGGAAGTATTGATTTTTGGTGAGATTCCTCACGAAGCCATCATATTTAAATAGGTGATTTATGTTAAGTGATGTAAAGAAAAAAATAATTGATAATGATTTTGTTAATAATGTTAGAATTAATATGGTTTTCAATGATGAACAGTATAATGATTTGGTTTTTAGTTTAGGTGAGCTTGCTAACCTATTGAAAAATAATGAGTCCATAGATAAAGAATTAGCTTTGCATTTATATACAATACCTCAAATGATAAGAAATGCATATGCTAGTTTTGATAAAGTGGAAAACAAACCAGATTTGGCTTTTAAATTAGAAGATGCATGGATAGAGTTAGACTCGCTAGTAATAAAATGTTTAAGCAAAAAAGAATGAAGGCCGGGTGAGAAATTCGCCCGGTTTTGATATGATATAATCCTTTCTTGAACCACAAACAAAGAAATAATTAATAATCTATCCTCTACTACGAGCCGCAGATTGTGTGGTTTATTGAGCAGGATCCGATTGGGTTGAATGGTGGGTGGAACCTTTATTAGTATGCGCCGAACCCGTTGGGGTGGATTGATCCGCTGGGTTTAAGTTGCAAGACTGTAAAAGCTAAAAGTCGAAATGATGCTTTGAGACAAGCACAGCAACATGCGCAAGTACCCCGAATTTCGCGAGGTGGTGAAAACATTAGTCTGGATGATTTAAATGTAACCAGTCGTGGTGAAAATTGGGGGAAAATGAAAGCCAATGGTGGACAATCACTAGATAGGCGTAATCCTAATGGGAAAAATCATTGGTTTGAACATCCCGACGGCCACCCGGATGCTGGTCAAACTGGTATTCCTGAGCATCATTCTAATGGTCATGTGCATGCTATTGACCCTAAAGGTAATGAGGTGATTTTTACATGGTAAATATTATGCCTGAGAAATTAATTAAATTTCCTATTTCCGAATGGATAGTTCAATCAGGTCATTTCAAAACTGATTTACCATCGGAGGCTTATTGTATTTGCTATCAATATAATATAGATAGTAATGGATATGGTCCTTATGGTTTTTTAACTGAAAAATCGGAGGGGCTATTGTCCTCTTTATTTACTAATCTTATGTGTTTTAATAAAGAGGGACAAAGACTTGATGCTTGCTCAGCCCTAAGTAGAAATGGGCTTTATTTTTATGGCAACAATAATGAACAAGTGAATAAGCAACTGGCGGAGTATCGAAAGATGCTTCTGAAAAATAAGTTAAGAATTAATAAAGGATTGCCTGAAGAGATTTTTCCTGAGAAACCTGAACTACTTAATCTCTATGATGATTATGGTGGTGTTGATGTAAGTGTAATAAATTCTTTAATAAAGAAAGGTTACCAATTTCTTTTTTACTGGTTTTTTACTCCTGTCGCTGGGGGGAGTGTAATTGTTTTTGATGGTAATATATGGGATAAAGCCGTTGAATATTGCAAAAAAAATAGAATTGGTTTCCAAGAGTTTGATTCAGTTGATAATCTGAAAGAATGGTAAGGTTGTTTTTTATAAATTAGTTAACTTATTAATAAAAAGGACTGGAAAGATCTTCTTATCTTTCCGGCTTTTTTATTATTGTAATCTTGCGGAAGTGCTACATAGGCGTACACTTAATCCCTTTGTCCATATGTCTAGCCAGATAATGTTACTTGGATAGCTCCTACACATCATAATTATCCGCCATCAGAAAAATATAGCTGTTAGAAATATTCATGGTGACGCTGCGCCCGGTCTCAAATCCCTTCTCTGCGAGTCAGTTGCTCATGAGGGGGAAAGTTGGGCTTGCATGTATGTCCGGCAGAGATTTTGGTTTACGGTTGGAATAGGTAATGCCGAAAAAGTCGACCTTAAAAAGCAGGATACTTTGAGTAAGTTTTTTCTATTTAACCTACTTTTTAGAAAGTAACATAAGTATCGTGCAGATAGCTTAATTTATCAGGGTGTGGCGGTAGCATGATTGTCTTATGCAAACCGATACGTCTGCGATCTGAGCGGCAAGATCACCCGCAACCGCCGAAGGCGTTGCCCTGGGTATTGAAAGCGATGAGATCGCTTACCGTCATAACGCCGCCGGGCGTCTGCTGAAGCACTACGAGGCCCGACAGGGGCACAGCCGCGCGCAGTTCAGCTACGACGCAGCGGATAACCTCGCCGCCAATGACGATCCGGTACCGGTCACGGATAACCGCCTGCAGCACTGGCAGGCGCTGTTTATGAAATACGACCACTGGGGCAACCTGGTCAGCCGCCGCAACGGGCTGTATGAACAGCATTATGCGTATGACGCCGAGAACCGTCTGGTGTCCGCCCGCGGAACCGGGCCGGAAGGGCGGTTTGAGGCGCGCTATCACTACGACGCGCTGGGCCGCCGTACCCGCAAAATCGTCACCACCGCGCACGGCACCACCGACACCCGCTTCCTGTGGCAGGGCTACCGCCTGCTGCAGGAGCAGCAGGAGAGCGGGCTGTGCAGCACGTATGTATACGACCCGAATGAAGCCTGGAGCCCGCTGGCGCGGGTGGATCACCTTCGTGACCAGAGCAGCGGTGAGATTTACTGGTTCAACACCGACCTGAACGGCGCGCCGCTGGAAGTGACCGACGAGCGCGGCGCAGTGCGCTGGAGCGGCCAGTACGGCAGCTTTGGCGAGGTGCGCCACCAGAGCGAAGGGTTCTCACGGGTTGTGAATCGCACAGCGATGGCGCATCAACCGCTTCGCTATGCAGGGCAGTACGCTGACGGTGAAACCGGGCTGCACTATAACCTGTTCCGCTACTACGACCCGCAGGTCGGGCGGTTTATTGTGCAGGACCCGATAGGGTTGAATGGCGGGTGGAACCTTTATCAGTATGCGCCGAATCCGTTGGGGTGGATTGATCCGCTGGGTTTAACATGTGGTAGTGCTTCTGGCAAATTACCAGAGTTAAGAGGCAAGTCTGTTAATCAAATTGAAGATATTCTTTCAAAAAATGGTTTCACTCAAACGAAAGTTAGTAATAGTGCTGCAAAAAATCAGACATGGAATCATGTTGATGGTTCAGAAGTAAGTATTCATCCATATGGAAATCAATCAATGAATATGAGTGATGGTCAGTTAACACCTAAGTCTGGCCTAAACGCACATATACATAAACAGAATCATTTAGGTGATCAGTTAGACGGTTTGGGTAATATTTCAACGGACCCTAATTTAACTCATATAGGTATCCGAAATCCAGCTGATTATCCTGTTGTCAGAGGTCGAGTTCATGGGAGTGATAGATAATTATGAGTATTGAATATCATTTGATTGTAAACGGTTCTCACCAAGATGATATCTTCTTGGGAATTAAAGTTGCTTTCGAAAAGAGTGATTCATACATTTTGAGTCATTCTTCAGATAATGCATTTGGGTTTTCTATAAAAGGTTCTTCATCTGACTGGGGGGCTGATTTCGAAATAGCAAAGAAAAAAGATGAGTTTTTTATTCAAATTCACTCCGGTAATTATAAGAAAATTCTGTCAGTAATAGAAGATTTTCTCAACAATAAAGCAATCTCTTTTGAGTTGGAAGAAGAGTAAATATATGCCGGGATTCTTCTCGGCAATAGTTTAGTTGTTTTAATAAATTATTTTTAGTGGCGATTTTTTAATTAATATGCTATCGCTGTTGCTGCGTGATATTTATGAGGCTAAAATTCTTATCCACTCCCCAGTTTAAAAAATATAGCTTAGGTAATACAGGTCAAGCATTTTATAGTCACGACCATTACAACACTTTCATAGAGATCGGTCTAGGAGGATGGAAGTAATGAAAGTAATTACCTTATCTATTGATTTTAAAGAAATAAATGATGTTACAGAATTTCATGATAGGGTTAAGCAGTTGTTTGGCTTTCCTGATTTCTATGGTAATAATTTCCATGCGTTCATAGATTGTCTGACTAGTTTGCGATTCCCAGAAGAGGGGATGACATCTTTAAACCTAAAGCAAGACGAGTTTTTATTACTTAAGATAAGTAATATCAATAACTTGGATGAGGAATTGAAGCATGATTTTCTTTTGTCAATTCAAGAGATAAATAATAGAAGTATTTTATTTGGTGAGGAGCCAACTATCTTGTTATTGCTTTGTACGCAACATAAGTGAAATATAGCTGGCGAAAAGAAAAAATTCGCCTGTTTTTTATTAATTGATATTATTCTGAACGGAAGTATGTTTCGTAAAGTATATTTTTCACTCACTATGTGGGGGGTAATCATAGATACTTTTGAGAGGGCTGATGAGAGGGATTAAAGAGGCTTTGAAGCAACTAGCCGCTATTTGCAAAAAATACTCGCTGTCCGGGAGTTTCAACACACTCAATGACTTGGATAATGCTTTCCCGTTCAACTTACCTCGTTCATCAGATATCGATTACTTATATAAAAATTATAATCCTGAAAAGTTAAAAATTGAAACAGGCTTCACGCCAATTAAAATTCACTCTGTCAGTGAGCTCTCGAAGGCTCAAAGTGGTTATGAAGACTTACCAAACAATTATCTTGTTTTTGGTGATGATTTAGGTGGAGGTAAACCTATAATTGCGGTTATCGATGAAGGGAATACCTCTGTCTACGCTAGTTATGATGTAATTGAACCATTTAAAATAGCTGGCAGTCTCTCTGGATTTATATTTTCATTAGCTGAGCTTATTGATTTGGTATATGGTCAATACGATATCTTTGATATAGCAGATGATAATGACGAAGTGAAAGGTGAATTTATTGATGAGTTGCGGAAAAGAATTGCGCCTCTTATCGGTAATGAAGGTTTTAATGCATTCTATGATTATTTTTATGGCTAGGGTACATGTTTTGTTATTTAGATAAATGAATGGAATATGCCGGAAACCATTAATTTCCGGCTTTAATTACTACCATCGATTTTTCCATAACAGAGGTGGAGTATCTAAGATCACTAAGTCATGACCTTAGCAAGGAGAGCTTATGCCTATTTCATACGGAAAACCTGCAAATAAAGATGAAATTAAAGTTTTGGAGGGAAAATTAAAAGTCGGTTTACCTGAAGATTATAAAGAATTCCTCAGGTTGAAAAATGGCTTTGTTGTAAAATCTCCGGATTTTTGTGAGTTGGAGTATGAAGGTGTTGATGAAGGGGTTATCGCCTTTTATGCCCTTTTTGGAATAAATATGAAAAATCCAAACTACGACATTTTTCGTCAAAATGATAATTTTTTAAGTGAACTTGATTTCATTGATGATAAGTTAATTATTGGTGATGATCCTGGAGGTAACTTTTACCTTATATTAAATGGCAGTGAAAGCCAAGGTGTGTATTATTGGGACAGAACACATCTACATGCAGAGGATGATATCCAAGAGTTTGAGATCGCTGAGCAAAATGAGTGCGGCAATATCTATAAAATTACTAATGGCTTTACTGAATTTTACAAGAAAATATGTGAGACATCTCTTGATGCAGGAATGAATGTAACTGTTGATTTATGATATTTCAAAAATAAGCCATATTTAGAATGTGATTATGGCTTATTTTTTTACATTTAGATGTTAGTAAATAGATAAATAGTGATAAAAACAATGTCAGATATGCTTGTATTTTACTATTGATAATAGTGTCTTTTTAGATAAAAGAGGCATTTCACAGAAAGCGACTCAGAATTTGTTAAGGAAAAAGATGCACACTCCACATCATCTGATTGAAACTACCATAATTCTTCTGCCGAGAGATCTTCATGCCAATGTGCCCCATATTGGCTACGCATAAGGTATATGGAGGAAAGAACATTGTTGAAAAAATTAGAGCGCTTTGGAGCGAAATCGACAATATTACCATTAGATGAACTGAAAAAGATTTTAAATACATTAGAAGCATCAACAGGGCCAATTCCTGAAAATTAT
The DNA here is from genome assembly GCF_052044775.1 of Enterobacter sp. 22466. Lineage (NCBI taxonomy): Bacteria > Pseudomonadati > Pseudomonadota > Gammaproteobacteria > Enterobacterales > Enterobacteriaceae > Enterobacter > Enterobacter sp. 22466. The sequence continues at coordinate 360,865 of NZ_JBQENX010000001.1, forward strand.
CGTGCCTGTTTACTTCATTTTGGCGTTTCTGTTCTTTTTGATGTAAATGTTGTTTTCAAAGCGTTACAACCATCTCCATGGTCTGATGAGCAAGGAACTGATACGCTTGAGTCTTTATACGGTCTTGCAGAATCGGGTAAAGAATATACTGTCTTTGAAATGGCTGATACATACCGGAATGATTTTCGCGATCAATGGTTACCGATAGGAGCCTCGTCTGGTGATAATCAAATTTGTCTTTGTCTCAAGGGAGGTATGTCGGGAGAGATTTGGTTTTGGGATCACGAGTCTGATCCAATATTCAATGATTCAGTAGTGACCTCCGGGCTGACTAAAATAGCAAACTCCTTCGATGAGTTTGTTGATATGCTTACTGCTCAGGATGATAAAATAGATGCATCAGGAGTAGTTAAAGTCGATCTTGATTTTTAATAAAAGTGTACTTGCGGTGATCCTGGCGAAGCCCATCTATTGCTGTAAGGTGGGTGTAGCTGGTGCAGCATATCACAGCATCAACAGCCGCTTCGCTATGCCGGAAATATATACTTTGCCTTTTAAAAATAGCAAACTATAAAAATTGGTGCGGGTACTATCTTAGGTTACTCTTAGGATACAAGCCATCTTAATGAACGCCAGACTTACGATAAAATCTGTCAGGAGCAAAATGATGCAAGATAAGGAGAACTGATGAGTAATGTTAAAAATTTTATTGCAGCGTGTATTAACTGCTATGAAGAAAATGATGTCTTCACCATCGGAATAGGGGATGACAGTCATGATCCAAAAAATTTTATCATAATCGGACGATTCGACGAAGATGAATTACCCGTTAACGAATGCATTGGATTCCAGAGTGAGTCAACGGAATATGAATTAACTGACTCCATTCGTTCCGTTCAACTCACAGATGACAAACTTGTGATCGTGCTTAATGATGATGCCGCCAAAAAAATTGGCATCAGCGAATATCACGTGGCCATTCCTGCAGCAAAAGATTCTAAATCGCTTGCAAAGTATTTAAGGGAAATGTTTGATGGCAGTGATGTACCTCTGGAATTACCATAACGCTTTATCTGCGACATGACTGGCTTTGTTGTCATCCTTTCTGATGATTCCAGGCGAGCCATGACGAGGAGACGACACACATATTATTCATACGTATACATACTTTTTCTTGGCACATCGCATAATGTCCTCCTGATCGAACAGGATGCGGCTTTAAGAGTTGCATTGCCGGATGGCGGCTACGCCTTACCCGTCCTGCGAAAACCAATCATCAATTGCCAGCCATTAAACAAACCCACCTCGGCACTCACCGTAGGCCCGTGCAAGCGTAGCGCCGCCGGACGCAGCCATACCCCCGATTAAGCAGATTGCTGCCGCCATTCCCTGACATGGTCAATCAGGGCGCGGAGCTTTGGCGCAATATTGCGACGCTGAGGGAAGTACAGATAAAAGCCAGGAAAATGGGGAAGAAAATCATTAAGCAATGATACAAGCTGACCACCTTCAATATACGGCCTGAATGTTTCCTGAGTGGCAAGCGTTATGCCGCCACCGGCAAGAGCCAGCCTCAGCATCAGACGCAGATCGTTAGTTGTAATCTGCGGTTCAATCGCCATGTCGAACGCTTTCCCGTTCTCTTCAAATGGCCAGCGATAAGGCGCAACATCCGGGGCTGGTCGCCAGCCTATGCACCGATGATGCATCAGCTCACGCGGGTGAACGGGTATGCCGTTGGCAGCGAGATAGGAGGGAGAGGCAACCACCATCTCACGTTGCTTTCCGGTAAGCGGAATAGCAATCATATCTTTTTCAATGACTTCTCCGAGCCTCACGCCAGCATCGTAGCCTGCTGCCACGATATCAAACTCCTCATCCGTGACAACAATATCAAGCGTCACCGCTGGGTTCGCTGCCGCAAACGAGGCGATTAGCGGACCCGAAAGAAATTCTTCCGCAATCGAGGTCACTGCGATCCTGAGAAGGCCACGTGGCATATCGTCAGAAGCCATATCATCGAATGCGGCTTCAATACCGGCTACCGGTAATGACAGAGATTTATGCAGCCGATCTCCCGCTTCCGTTAAATTCACTGAGCGTGTTGTGCGCATGACCAGCATTGTCCCAAAGGCATCCTCAAGCCGTCGTATTCCCTGACTGACCGCCGAACGGGTAACGCCCAGCCGTGCCGCGGCCTTACTGAAACTATGCTCTTCTGCCACCGCGATGAAAACGGGTAAAAGGTTAAGATCAATCTTCATTGTTTAACGATGCTAACCAGTGAGTCCAGTGAGAGCAGGATACTGGAACTAATCGAGAGGATCTATTATCTCTTCGAACTCAACTGAAGGAGAGCATCATGAATAAAGTGATATTAATTACCGGCGCATCAAGTGGTATTGGAGAAGGCATTGCCAGAGAGCTTGGAAAAGCTGGCGCGAAGGTTTTACTGGGAGCACGCAGAGTGGAGCGTACCGAGGCGATTGCCGCAGAAATTTGCAGTGCGGGTGGTATCGCGAAAGCCCAGCAGCTGGATGTCACAAACCGACAGTCTATGGCTGACTTCGTACAGGCCGCGCTGGATAACTGGGGCCGTGTAGATGTTCTTATCAACAATGCGGGCGTTATGCCGCTTTCACCGCTGTCGGCTGGCAAACAGGATGAATGGGAGCGCACCATTGACGTTAATATCAAGGGCGTGCTGTGGGGAATTGGCGCCGTGCTTCCGCTGATGGAAGCGCAGGGCTCTGGTCAGATAATAAACATTGGCTCTATTGGTGCTCTTTCCGTTGTGCCAACGGCGGCAGTGTATTGTGCCTCTAAATTCGCGGTGCGGGCTATTTCAGATGGTTTACGCCAGGAAAGCTCGAAAGTCCGCGTAACGTGCGTTAATCCTGGCGTGGTGGAAAGTGAACTGGCGTCAACCATTACCCATGCGGAAACCATGGCGGCGATGGATGTTTACCGCGCTGTTGCACTTCAACCTGCTGACATTGCCCGTGCCGTAAGGCATATCATTGAGGCGCCGGAAAGCGTTGATACAACAGAAATAACCATCAGACCAACCGCGTCTGCAAACTGAAGCACGATTGTAATATTTACATCCATTTTAAATTAAATACATCTGGCGGGTATGGTGCCCGGTAACCGCTCGCCTTAACAAAATAAGGTATATCGCCAATTATCAGGAGAATCATCATGAGAAATATTTATTCTTTCACTGTAGCGGCAGTTCTGTCTTTCATGACTTTTAACAGTAGCGCCCAGACTATTAGTGCTGTCGACTCAACCATTGACAGCGCTGAGAAAAAAATCTCTTTACTGGCACAGGAGGAGGGTAAATCCTATGAAATCCTGGGAGCATCTGTTAAGAACAGGGTCTATATGACGGCAAGATTAATTTCTGATAATCCAAAAGAAACACTTCTGATGAAGTGAAAAATACGAGGAAAGCACCATTAAAAGGGTGCCGAAGCAACTCTGCAACAACAATGTCATTAATCTTATCGTGAATAGACATTCTAAGGACAATAGATGGAAAACGAAATGCTTTACACAGGTGTCTGGGTTACTGAAGATGGATTAATTCGCCATGAACTTTTACCGGATGGACGTTACGATGAAGCACGCGGCACCCGGCGTAGTGCCTACCAGGGGGACTATGAAATTCGTCAAAACAGAATCTACTACCAGGACGACTCCGGTTTTACCGCTGATGGGATCTTTGTCAGTAATGACGAACTTCATCACGCCGGAATGGTGCTTTTCCGTCAGAAGTAAATATTTTTCCATAACGAGCGAAATAGGTTTAATACATCATTAAGATGCATGCTTTGCTGAGTCAAAGCCATCGTTATAATGGCAATGGACTGCCTGATAAAATTTAAATTGTGCTATGCCTGTTTATCAGTCAGGTTTTTTACTATTTATATAAATATCAGGCCGCGTAATGGTCCATGCATAGTTTTCTCTGTTTACCGGCTCGTAGCCAAATTTTTCATAAAGCCAGGGCGCTGTGGTTGTAAATAACATCACCCTGCGGAGCTGAACAAAAATGGGGTGACTGTGTATGCATTCCATAACCCATCTTCCGAGCCCTTCTCCCTGGTATTCTTCAAGGACATAAACATCGCAAAGGTAGGCGAAGGTGGCGTAATCCGTTATCAGGCGAGCAAAACCAATCTGATTTTCATTATGGTAAACGCCAAAGTTAAGGCTGTTTTCGACTGACGCAGAGACAATATCCAGAGGAATGCCTTTTGCCCAGCTCGATCTCGTTAAATATCGATGGATGGCCTGTACATCCAGTTTTGCTCTGTCTGTACTCACCAGGTAGTTATTCTTACTCCATTCATATTTCTCTGCAATATTCACTTTTGTACCTGCCCGAAATGTAGTGGAAAATCTACCTTATCATTCGATACTCGACTTAACAGCTTTCAGCATCTTTTTACGGATCCTGCCGCTGCCCGGTCTCCCGGCTCAGTGTGCCGTGATATAGGGCTCTTTCACAAACTCCGCCAGCAGCCAGACCATATCATGCAGCAGCCCGGTCAGGTCTTTCGCCACGTTCGCAGGCAGCGTGCCGCCCATTACCGCGCGAGTGAGTGCCAGCGCATAATCCACCTGCAACGTCGTCTCCTGCCAGCAGTCCGGCACGCAGGAAACGATCGTTTCCCCCGCGATGAGCCGTTCAACCAGATGCGGTGGGAGTTCAGCATCACAACGTTCACGCAGGCGTTTAAGTCCTGCCAGCAAGCGCGCGCAGAGGGTAGCGTGGGTTACTGCATCGTCGGTTTCAACCAGCACGCTGACACAGGCGGCGCAGGCATCAACCAGTTCGAACAGATCCGCAGTGTCGGGAAGGGGCAGGTTAATAAGGTGATAAACCGCGCTATCTTCAGCGAGCGCGTAAGAAAATCCAGGGAGAGTCGTCATTGAGCATCCTCTTCAGGTAAAAATGTCGCGTCATGCTTGTGGGTTCCTGGCCCCGGTTACGGTGGTGCCGCAACGCAGGCACTTTACGGCCATGAAGATGTGATGAAAAGCCGCCATCCTGAATTACACAAGGTTACTTCCTGGTTTGCGAGGCGCCTTCCAGAAAGCCCTGCCATTCCTCTCTTTCCAAACACCATCCCCTGCGTTTATGGTGTGACTTACCCTCAACTGGCATCAGATGGCACATATGGCGAGCGAAAAAGAGAACAAAGACTGGGTCAAATTTGCACAAACGCCAGGGAAGATAGAGCGCATTGAGGCGTATTTCAGCGGGCATGGCTATGAGCCACATCGGCATGACACCTACGCGATAGGCAGAACCTTGTCCGGGGTACAGAGTTTTCACTATCGGGGCAGCCAACAACACAGCCTTCCGGGCGGGACGATGGTCCTGCATCCCGATGAAGTGCATGACGGAGAAGCGGGGACGACTGACGGATTTCAGTATCGGATGCTGTATATCGATCCCGCGTTAATTCAGAAAATCCTGGGCGGAAAACCGCTGCCGTTTATTCCCGGCGGGATCACATCCGATCCCCGGCTTTTCGCGGCGACGGAATCCCTGCTCAAAGCGCCAGAGGAAGCTGTTGATACGCTGGAAGAAGAGGATGCGCTCTACGATCTGGCCAGCACGCTGGCCATTGTGGGAGGGCAACGCGTTCGTCGATGCGCATTCGATTATCGTCGCGCAGAGCGTGCACGCGAGTATATACAAACCGAGTTTAGCCAGAACATTACGCTGGAGACATTATCCGCCGTCAGCGGCAGGGATCGCTGGAGCCTGAGCCGGGATTTTCGTGCACTGTACGGAACAAGCCCGTATCGCTATGTAACGATGCGCCGTCTTGAATATTGCCGACGTTTGATAGAGAAGGGGCTGTCGCTTGCTGAAGCGGCCGTTGAAGCCGGGTTTTCCGACCAGAGTCACATGACTCGCCAGTTTATAAAAACGGTGGGGATCTCGCCGGGACGCTGGCAAAAATTCATTCAAAACAGCCGTGCCTGAGTTGCACGATCGTTCAAGACTGGCGCAACGGCCTTACTCTATCCTGGTGACTTCTCAACCATAGGGAGTGTCACCATGTATCAACCTGTTAATCTGGAACATAAATTTTCCCTCTTTGACGCGCACTGGCAGCCGAAAGTCATCGCACAGATGAATGACTACCAGTTTAAAATTGTGAAAATTGAGGGAGATTTTATATGGCACTCGCATCCTGAAACCGATGAAGCATTCATCGTTGTCGAGGGTGTGTTACGTATTGATTTTCGTGACGGGCATGTGCTCGTCAATCCGGGGGAACTGTACGTGGTGCCAAAAGGTGTAGAGCACAAAACCTCTGCAGAGGGGACGGTAAAAATGATGATGATAGAACCTTGCGGTGTCCTTAATACCGGGCACGAAGGCGGGGAACGCACCGCCGAGAATGATGTCTGGATTTGACGCCAGAAGCTGTCTTGCCGGATGGCGGCTACGCCTTATCCGGCCTACAAAAACCACCAACCAAACCGGCCGCTACTCCTCGCTTATCATCGTCAAGAACCGCTTCACCGTCCGCGAGCGTTCAAAGCGTCGCCAGCAGAGCGCGATATCGGTATAAAGCTCGGGTGAGCTCAACGCATGATAGGTGACATTCGGCGGAGAAATGGCCGCCATCGATTTCGGCACCAGCGCGAAGCCGCCACCGGCGGAGACCATGCTCAGGGAGGACGAAAGCTGTGACGACTGCAGCGCGTGCTGTACGTCTATTCCGGCCCGTTCGCAGCAGCTGTAAACCCGGTCGAAAAGGCCGGGCGCGACCTCCTGCGGGAACAACACCACTGGCGTATCCCGGAGCTGCTCCAGCGCCAGATCGCCGCTTGTTGCGAGCGGGTGATCGCGATGCAGCGCCACCACCATCGGTTCCCGGTCAAGGATCTTTAACTCGAATGCCTTGCTGCTCTCGCACGGCAGGCGCACGAAGGCAATATCCAGTTCACCCTCCGCCAGCATCGCTGTCAGCGAAGACATATTGGCCTCCACCTGGTGTACCTGCACCGCCATGTTCTGTACCTGAAACTGACGAATGAGCGTGAAAATTTTGGGATGAAAAGCATCTGAACTGGTAATGCCAATCGACAGGTTACCGTTCAGACCGCGCGCGATGCCCCGGGCTTTCTCCAGCGCGGCGTCGCTCAGCGCCAGGATCTTACAGGCGTCCTCGTAGAAGGCTTCTCCCGCTTCGGTTAGCTCTACGCCCCGCGTCAGGCGTCTGAACAGCGGCGTGCCCACTTCCTCTTCGAGCCGTTTGATCTGCTGACTCAGAGGAGGCTGTGAAATACCCAGCGCTTCGGCCGCCCTGGTGAAGTGTCGCTCGCGTGCAACCGCGACAAAATACCGCAGATAACGAAGTTCCATATCTAAAACGTCTCAAACCAGCATGGATTCTATATTGGAACTCTCTGCTGAATCGGGTCAACATTTATTTAACCTTTCTAAATAAAGTTGAAGAGGACGAGCATGATGATGCACTCATCTGCCTGCGACTGTGAGGCCAGTTTATGCGAGACCCTGCGCGGGTTCTCCGCTAAGCATCCTGACAGCGTGATCTATCAGACATCGCTAATGAGCGCCCTGCTAAGCGGCGTCTACGAGGGGGACACCACCATCGCCGATCTGCTGGCGCACGGTGATTTTGGTCTGGGCACCTTCAACGAGCTGGACGGCGAAATGATTGCCTTCAGCAGCCAGGTGTACCAGCTGCGCGCCGACGGCAGCGCACGCGCCGCGAAGCCAGAGCAGAAAACGCCGTTCGCGGTGATGACCTGGTTCCAGCCGCAGTACCGCAAAACCTTTGATGCGCCGGTCAGTCGTCAGCAGATCCACGACGTGATCGACCAGCAAATCCCCTCGGATAACCTGTTCTGCGCGCTGCGCATCGACGGCAACTTCCGCCACGCCCACACCCGTACCGTACCGCGTCAGACGCCGCCATACCGCGCGATGACCGACGTGCTGGACGACCAGCCGGTGTTCCGCTTCAACCAGCGCGAAGGGGTGCTGGTCGGGTTCCGCACGCCGCAGCATATGCAGGGCATCAACGTGGCCGGCTATCACGAACATTTCATTACCGACGACCGTCAGGGCGGGGGACATCTGCTCGACTATCAGTTGGAGAGCGGCGTGCTCACCTTTGGCGAAATACACAAGCTGATGATCGATCTGCCCGCCGACAGCGCGTTTTTACAGGCCAACCTTCACCCCAGCAATCTTGATGCAGCGATCCGTTCCGTCGAAAACTAACAGGAGAACTACCGTGAACAGTGAGAAACAGTCACGTCAGTGGGCGCACGGCGCCGATATGGTTGTAGGTCAACTGGAAGCGCAGGGCGTGAAGCAGGTGTTCGGGATCCCTGGAGCGAAAATCGACAAAGTCTTTGACTCCCTGCTGGATTCCTCCATTGAGATCATCCCCGTACGCCACGAGGCAAACGCGGCGTTCATGGCGGCGGCGGTAGGGCGCCTGACCGGCAAAGCCGGGGTGGCGCTGGTCACCTCCGGGCCGGGCTGTTCCAACCTGATCACCGGTATCGCCACCGCCAACAGCGAAGGCGACCCGGTGGTGGCGCTGGGCGGGGCGGTGAAGCGGGCGGATAAAGCCAAGCTGGTGCACCAGAGCATGGATACGGTTGCCATGTTCAGCCCGGTCACCAAATACGCAGTGGAAGTCAGCTCTCCGGATGCGATTGCTGAAGTGGTGTCGAACGCATTCCGTGCCGCCGAGCACGGCAGGCCGGGCGGTGCGTTCGTCAGCCTGCCGCAGGATATTGTTGACCAGCCTGCCACAGGGGCGATTTTACCGGCCAGCGGCCCGGCGCTGATGGGCCCGGCTCCCGAATCGGCCATTAACGACGTGGCGAAACTCATCGACAACGCCAAAAACCCGGTGATCCTGCTGGGGCTGATGGCGAGCCAGCCTGCTAACAGCGCGGCGCTGCGTAAGCTGCTGGAGAAAAGCCGCATTCCGGTCACCAGCACCTATCAGGCCGCCGGGGCGGTGAACCAGGAACATTTCACCCGCTTCGCCGGACGCGTTGGCCTCTTTAACAACCAGGCGGGTGACCGCCTGCTGCACCTGGCGGATCTGATTATCTGTATCGGCTACAGCCCGGTTGAGTATGAGCCGTCCATGTGGAACAGCGGCGACGCCACGCTGGTGCACATTGATGTACTGCCTGCGTATGAAGAGCGCAATTATGTCCCTGACATCGAGCTGGTGGGCGATATCGCCGCCACGCTGAACCTGCTTGCCAGCCGGATTGACCACAAGCTGGAGCTCAGCCAGCGTGCGTCAGAAATCCTGGTCGACCGCCAGCATCAGCGCGATCTGCTCGATCGCCGCGGTGCCTCGCTCAACCAGTTTGCCCTGCATCCACTGCGTATCGTTCGCGCCATGCAGGACATCGTCAATAACGACGTGACGCTGACCGTCGACATGGGCAGCTTCCACATCTGGATCGCCCGCTACCTCTACAGCTTCCGGGCGCGTCAGGTGATGATCTCCAACGGTCAGCAGACCATGGGCGTTGCGCTGCCGTGGGCCATTGGCGCGTGGCTGGTCAACCCGGGCCGCAAGGTGGTGTCGGTGTCCGGTGACGGCGGCTTCCTGCAGTCGAGCATGGAGCTGGAAACCGCGGTGCGCCTCAACGCCAACGTGCTGCATATCATCTGGGTGGATAACGGCTACAACATGGTCGCCATTCAGGAAGAGAAAAAATACCAGCGTCTTTCCGGCGTGGCGTTCGGCCCGGTTGACTTCAAAGCCTATGCCGATGCCTTTGGCGCCAGGGGCTTTGCCGTGGAGAGCGCCGATGCCCTTGAACCGACGCTGCGTGCGGCGATGGATGTCAATGGCCCGGCCGTGGTGGCCATTCCCGTTGACTACAGCGATAACCCGCTGCTGATGGGCCAGCTCCATCTCAGCCAGATTTTGTGACTCACTATAAGGACAGAGAAATGCAAAAAGTTGCTCTCGTAACCGGCTCAGGCCAGGGGATTGGTAAAGCGATTGCGCTGCGCCTGGTGAAAGATGGTTTTGCCGTCGCTATCGCCGACTACAACGATGAGACGGCGAGAGCCGTCGCCGATGAAATCATCCGTAACGGCGGCAACGCCGTCGCCGTGAAGGTGGATGTCTCTGATCGCGACCAGGTGTTTGCGGCGGTGGAGAAAGCCCGCACCGCGCTGGGCGGTTTCAACGTGATTGTGAATAACGCCGGGATTGCGCCATCTACGCCCATCGAATCCATCACCCCGGAGATTGTCGACAAGGTCTACAACATCAACGTCAAAGGGGTGATCTGGGGTATGCAGGCCGCGATTGACGCGTTTCGCAAAGAGGGGCACGGCGGCAAAATCATCAACGCCTGCTCCCAGGCGGGCCACACCGGTAACCCGGAACTGGCGGTGTACAGCTCCAGTAAATTCGCAGTGCGCGGCTTAACCCAGACCGCTGCTCGGGACCTCGCGCCGCTGGGGATCACCGTTAACGCCTACTGCCCGGGTATCGTGAAAACGCCGATGTGGGCGGAGATCGACCGTCAGGTGTCCGAGGCGGCAGGTAAACCGCTCGGCTACGGCACCGAAACCTTTGCCAAACGCATTACGCTTGGCCGCCTGTCTGAACCGGAAGATGTCGCCGCCTGCGTTTCATACCTCGCCGGGCCAGACTCTGACTACATGACTGGCCAGTCGCTCTTGATTGATGGTGGGATGGTGTTCAACTAAATTCTAATAAGCTCTGACATGAGTTTTCCCCTGCCCCCGTGCAGGGGCTTTTTTTTGTCTCCTCCGCCATTGTGCATTACACTGCGCGCTGCAAAACTTTAGTCATTACGATCTGACAGGCGGTAACAGCGATGAACGGTACAATCACAACGTGGTTTAAAGATAAAGGCTTTGGATTTATCAAAGATGAAAACGGCGATAACCGCTATTTTCATGTGATTAAGGTCGCCAACCCTGATCTGATTAAGAAAGACGCGGCGGTGACCTTTGAGCCAACCACCAACAACAAAGGCCTTTCCGCCTATGCGGTGAAGGTGATCCCGGAAAGTAAACACCTCTATATTGCCGGCGAGCGTGTGAAGCTCACTTCCATCAAATCCTTCGTGGTGTTTAGCGAAGAAGAGCCTGCGGATACGGGCATCGACAAAGAGAACGCGGTGCTGTCGGTCGGGCTGCTGATGAACAACATCAAACCGAAATCCGACAAAAAGCCGGGCGAAATGCGCACGGTGAAGAAGCTGGCGATCACCACCTTCCAGAACACCACGCTGATCTTTACCGAAGATGAAATCGATATCGATGCTACGGTGAAGCTGCTGAAGTAATTGTTTGCCGGGTGGCGGCTGCGCCTTACCCGGCCTGGAAAACCCGTGCGGCGCTCGCCGCCGCACGGTTTACCCCATCCTGTGCTCACCCCTTAACATCGCCTCCCGATCAAACACCCGCTGGATCTCCCCGTGCGCCATAAACGCCGCCCGGTCGGACATATGCGCAATCACGTCCGCATCGTGGCTGACCAGCAGATAGGTCATGCCGTGCTCGGCTTTCAGGCGGTTGAGCAGATTCAAAATTTCTGCCTGCACCGACATATCCAGCGCCGAGGTTGGTTCGTCCAGCAGGAGTAGCTGCGGGCGCAACAGCAGCGCACGGGCTATCGCCACGCGCTGACGCTGGCCGCCGGAAAGCTGGTGCGGGTAGCGCTTACCCGCATCGGCGGATAACCCCACCTGCTGCAACGCATCCGCCACTTTCTGTGCAATCTGCGTCTCGCCGTGGATTTTCAGCGGCTCCGACAGCGTGCGCAACAGCGTGTGGTTCGGGTGCAGCGAGGCCCACGGATCCTGAAACACCATCTGCACGTTGCGGCGCAGCGGGCCGGTAAAACGCTGCCCTGGCTGTATTGTTTCGCCCAACAGAGAGAGACTTCCGCGCCACTCGCGCTGCAGCCCCGCCAGCACGCGCAACAGGGTCGATTTACCGCAGCCGGAGCCACCGATCAGGCTGAACGTTTCGCCTTTTTCGATGGTAAAACGGGCACCGGACACCGCCGTTTTCTCACCGAAGGTGACCTGAAGCCGATTGACGTCAACGAGGGCCATTGCTTGCCTCCTTCCAGGGCTGCGTGCGGTCGAGCGTTGGCAGCATCTGGCCGTACGTGTCGGCGTTCGGCCGGCAGGTCCACAGGGTGCGCGTATACGGATGCGTCGCCTGCGAAAGCTGGCTTGCCGCCATCTCATCGACCTTCTCGCCCTGATACATCACCAGCACGCGGTCGCAGTGTTCTGCCACCAGCGGCAGGTCGTGGCTGATGAGCAGCATCGCCATCTGCCGGGCTTCGCACTGCTGTACCAGCAATTCGAGGATCTGGTTGCGCAGGCGCGCGTCCAGCGCCGAGGTGGGTTCATCGGCAATCAGCACCTGTGGGTTGTTGATCAGCGCCATGGCGATCATTACCCGCTGGCCCATGCCGCCAGAGAGTTCACCGGGATAACGCGCCAGCACGTTTTCACTCAGCCCGACGGCGCGAACAATGTCATGAATGCGCGCCACGCGCTCTGCACGGGGCAGGCGCTGATGCAAGGTCAGCGCCTCGTCAAGCTGGGCAAAAATGCTTTTCACCGGGTTGAGGGCATAACGGGGATCCTGCAATACCATCGCAATGCCGTTGCCGCGTAGCGCCTGCCAGCGGCGGGTATTCATCGTCAGCACATTGTTGCCCAGCACGTTAAGCTGCCGGGCACTCACTACGCCGGGCTTACGTACCAGCCCCATCAGGGCGCGGGCTGACATCGATTTGCCCGAGCCGGATTCGCCCACCAGCGCCAGCCGCTCGTTGCCTAACGTAAAGCTCAGGTTATTGACCACGCGGGCGGCGGGGTAGTCGATAGTCAGCGCATCGACGATGACGCGTTGTTCAGTCATGTTGCGGCTCCAGTACATCACGCAGGCCATCGCCCAGCAGGTTAAAGGCCAGGCTGGCGAACAGGATCGCGCCGCCCGGAATGGCGGCAATCCACCACTGGTCGAAAATCACCTGCATACCGTCAGCAATCATCGCCCCCCATTCGGCCATTGGCGGACGGGCGCCGAGGCCAAGGAAACCCAGCCCGGCGGCGGCCAGAATAATCCCCGCCAGATCCAGCGCTAAACGTACAATCGCCGAGGGCAGGCACAACGGAAGAATATGACCCACCAGCAGCCGCAGGCCGCGAATGCCCATCATCTCTGCGGCGGCCAGGTAATCGCTGTGGCGCAGGCGCTGAATTTCACTCCGCGCCTGACGCGCGTAGGCCGGCCAGGTGGTTAAGGCCAGCGCCAGCGCGCCGTTAACCAGGCCGGGGCCGAGCATCGCCACAAACGCGAAGGCGAGGATCAGGCGCGGCATCGACATCACCACGTCGGTAAAGCGCATCAGAATGCGCTCCAGCCAGCCGCCGTAGTAGCCGGACAAAATCCCCACCAGCAGACCGGCGGGCAGGGTGATAACGGTGACTAAAGCCACCAGCCCCAGCGCCGGACGGGTGCCGTAAATTAAACGCGAGAGCAGATCCCGCCCGTAGCTGTCGGTCCCCAGCCAGTGCTGGCCGTTCGGTGCCTGCAGGCGCGCGGCGGCGTCCTGCCAGTTGGGATCAAGCGGCGCAAGCCACGGCGCGAAAAGGGCGAACAGCACCAGCAGCGCGATGGCAACCAGTCCGCAAAAGGCGGCGGGGGAGCGGCGCAGGCGGCGTAAGAAAATAGAGAACGGCATCAGCGCACCCTGGGATCGGTCGCCCGCACAAGCAGGTCGGTAAGGTTATTGATCAGCACAAAGCAGACGCCAGTCAGCAGCGTACCGCCCATCACCGCGGTGGTATCGCCGGCGAACAGGGCGGTGGTGAGGTAGCGCCCGATGCCCGGCCACGAGAAGACGGTTTCGGTTAATACCGCGCCCTCCAGCATGCTGGTGTAGGCCAGTGCGATGACCGTCAGCAGCGTACTGCGTATGTTGGGCAGCACGTGTCGCAGCAGGATGGTCATCTCCCCGGCCCCTTTGGCGCGGGCGAGCAGAATGTACTCTTTGTTCATCTCGCTCAGACAGGCGGAGCGCGTCAGGCGGGTGATACTTGCCAGCGAGTAGTACGCCAGCAGCAGCACCGGCAGTACCAGATGGCTGACGGCATTACGAAATGCCTCCCGGTCGCCGGAAAGCCAGGTATCCACCAGCGCAAAGCCGGTCCTCGGCTCCACGGTAAACTGCCAGATATCGTCCAGCCTGCCGGGACCGGCACTCCACTGCAGCTTCGCGTAGAACAGGGCCAGCATCAGCAGCCCGAGCCAGAAAATCGGCACCGAGTTGCCGAGCAGGGTGAGCGTGCGAAGGGCTAAATCGAGCGGCGATCCGGCGTAGCGGGCGCACAACACCCCGGCAATCACGCCGAGTACGGTACCGATAATCAGCGCCAGGGTTGCCAGTTCGAGCGTGGCGGGAAAGGCGTGCAGCAGATCCTGCAGTACCGGCTGTCCGGTGGCGCTGGCGGTGCCTAAATCACCGTGGGCGAGGTTTTGCAGATAGTGCCAGAACTGCACGGGCAGGGGCCGATCCAGCCCGAGCTGGTGGCGAACCTGATTGTAGGTTGACTGGCTGGCGTGATCGCCGACGATCTGCAATACACGATCGACCGGAGAAAAGGCAGAGAGCGCAAACGTGACGAGCAGCAGCCCGAACAGCGTGAGCAGCAGGGTGAGCAGACCCTGAAGCACGCGGGTGGAAAGATGTGGCATGGGAAAACCGTTATCCTGAAAATATGCACGGACGGCTCCCTCTCCCACAGGGAGAGGGGGAAAAGCTACTTCGTAACGCGATCGTACCAGACCATATCCGCGTTCAGCCCCTGCTGATAGCCCTTCACGTTATCGCGCACCACAATCTGGGTTTTGCCCTGGTCAACGAACACGTACGGCGAGTTATGCTGTAACTGTTCCTGCATCTTCTTGTACAGATCCAGACGTTTTGCCGGATCCGGCTCGGCAACCGCCGCCAGCGTAGCCTTGTTCAGCTCCGGAATTTTCCAGCCGTTAAGTCCGGCCACGGTGCTGGATTTTTCGTCGTTCCATGCGAAGGCGCTGGCGTTGGAGTGTGCATCGAAGTAGTCCGGGATCCACAGACGAATGGCCGCCTGATGCTGTTTCGCACGCACGCGGGCGTACACCTGGCTACCCGCTGCGGGCAGCAGATCCACCTTCACGCCGCCCTGCGCGAAGCTCGCCTGCATCGACTGGGCGATGGTGATAAACGGCGCCTTGTTCTCCACGTCCAGGGTGAAGTGCGCGTCTTTAATGCCCGCTTTCTCGAGGATTGCTTTCGCTTTCGCCGGGTCAAATTTAAACGGATTGTCTTCCAGCGCGCCCGGCAGGCCGACCGGCAGGAAACTCTGATGAACAAAATACTGGCCTTTGAGCAGGTTTTTGGTGATGCCGTCATAGTCCACCAGCCAGCGCGCCGCTTCCCAGAAGGCCGGGTTATTCAACAGCGGGTTGGCGCTGTTGCCGGTGTTAAACACCAGGTAATTCTGCTCGGCGGACGGGATGCTCAGCACCTTCACGCCCGGCTTGCCCTCGAGCGCGCTAATCTGGTCTGCGCCCAGATCGCGCGCCACGTCGGCATCACCCTGCTGGATCAGCAGGCGGCGTGAAGCCGGATCGGGGACGTTTTTAATAATGATGCTTTTCAGCTTTGGCGCACCGCCGGGGGCGGAGTCGTTGGCTTCCAGCACGATAGCCTGATGCGGTTGATAGACGCGCATTTTGAACGCGCCGCTGCCCGCCGAGTGCATTTTCAGCCACGCGTTGCCAAAGTCGTTATCTTTCACGTTGGCCGCCACCTGCTTCTCATCCACGATAGAGGCAATCGGCGTGGAGAGAATATTCAACGCCACGGCAGGGCTGACGTCCGCTGTCCAGTGGAGCTGCACGGTGTGGTCATCCACTTTTTTCAGCTGGCTGGCGATGTTGCTCGCCTCCCAGCCCAGCACGTTGAGGATAAAGGCCGGGGATTTGTTCAGCGTCACGGCGCGGGTATACGAGAAGATCACGTCTTCCGGGCGTAGCGGGTTGCCGGAGGCAAATTTGGCATCGGGCTTGAGCTTGATGGTCAGGGTTTTTGCTGCCGCGTCGGCATCCCAGCTTTCCGCCAGAATCGGGGTGATTTTTTCCGGGTTATCGCGGTCCGGCTGTACCAGGCGCTGATACAGGCTCGGCACGGTCTGGATGCTGGAGAGCTCGTTGGCTTCTGCCGGGTCGAGGCTCACAATGTCATCCAGGCCCTGGGCGACAACCAGCGTGTTGGGCGGAGTAGCGGCGTGCGCGGCGCCTGAGAGAGCAGCCAGCACCAGTAACGGCAGCAATTTTTTCGTCATAGCGATCCCTGAAGAAGATATATTGTTTGTTTTATATTCCGTTACGTTAGGCTGGCTGATGTCTTACGCAAAGTCGAAATTCTGCTTTGCTTATGCCCTGCGGGAATAACGCATGCGCCTGGTTAATCCGGAGAAATCGCGATTTCAATCAAATTGGTTTTTCCTGACTGCAGTCCGCGTGCTACCGCTCCGGCGATATCTGCAGCCTCGGTTACCCGGCAGCACTGAACGCCCATGGCGGTGGCCAGCGACTGAAAATCGATATGCGGGTTAACCAGATCCATCCCGATAAAACGTCCCAGCTGTGTCGAGCTGTAGTCTGCCTGGCTTTTCATAAAGTTTTTCAGGATGTTGTACTCCCTGTTGTTCATCACAATAAAGGTGACGGGCAAATTTTCATGTGCCGCGGTCCACAGTGCCTGCGGCGAGTAGAGTGAGGCACCGTCACCCAGCAGGCATACGACCGGCTCGCGGCCAAGGCCCAGTGAGTGGCCCACGGCGGCAGGCATTCCCCAGCCCAGTCCGCCGCCGCGCATAAAGTAGTAGCGCTGATGCTGCTGGTCAGAGATAAACCGGCGGACATGCCTGGCGGTGGCAATCGCCTCATCGACAATAGTGGTGCCCGCCGGAATGGCGCGGATGACTTCCCAGGCCGCGACCATCGGGGCAATCGTCGGGCGTAGCCGCTCGGCAGACAGACGTTCCTCCTGCTGCTGCCACTCTTTTTCACGTTCATCGCGGGCCGCAATCAGCAACCGCTGGTGGGTCAGCGTGCTGGCAAGCAGGCGCTGTTCCAGCTTCGGCAGCAGTTCGCGCAGGGACAGTTTGATATCTCCCATTACCGAGAGCCGTGTGGCATACGTCCGGCCAAGTTCGTTCATATCGGCGGAGAGTTGGTAAACCGCACAGCTTCCCGGGATGGCGTCCCCTTCGCTGTACAAAATGGTGATCAAACTTCTGCCGCCGATAATAAATACCGCGTCGTAGGCGTTCACGATGCTGGCGATCTCGCTGGCGGTGGTGGGCATATTGCCGCGCCAGAGGGCGTGTTGCGTGGGGAAGGGCAGGTTCAGCGGCCAGGAAGAGCCATAAACATGGGCGCTCAGCGTTTCCGCCAGCTGGACAATCTCCGGCGTTGAGCCGCTGGAGTGAACTTCATCCCCGGCCACGATCATGATCCTCCCGGCGGGCACCTGGCTTAGCTCCTCCGCCAGTTCGTCCAGCGAACCGGCAACGGTGTGGTAGTTTACTCTGGACGCCGTTTGTATCCCGGCATCGCTGAGCTCTTCCATCACGTTCATCGGCAGGGAGAGCAGCACCGGTCCGGCAGGGGGATAGCTGGCAGCGTGAAATGCGCGGCGAACCAGCACCGGCAGCTGATCGGCACTGGTGACCTCCTGTGCCCATTTCATCACCGGCGCGCCAATGGAGACAATGTCATCATACAGAAGCGGATCACGCACATAGTGGCGCGTATCCTGCTGACCGACGGTGACCACCAGCGGCGTTTTCATGATCCGGGAATTAATTAAATTCCCCATGCCGTGCCCAAGACCACTGGCGGTATGTAAATTGATAAACCCGGTTTTGCCGGACGCTTTTGCATACCCGTCGGCAATGGCGACCACGCTGCTCTCCTGCAGGGCCAGAATATAGTGAATATTTTCATGCCGGAGCAGGGCATCTATTAGCGGGAGTTCGGTGGTGCCAGGGTTACCGAAAATATATTCCACGCCTTCACTCTCCAGCACTTCGAGGAGAATGTCGGCCCCGGTTCGCATATTTAAATCTGATAAGGACGTTAATGATTTAATCATAATGACACCTCATTCAGTATTATTTAAGGCATGCTAAAATTCTTCCTGCGTCGGTCGGACAATAATTTCATTGACATCAACGTCGCTGGGTTGTTCGATTGCAAATAAAACGGCCCGGGCAATGGCCTCTGCCGGGATCGCCTGCTTATAGAATTCTGCGAGAAACGCCAGACTTTCTTTATCAGAACTGCCGTACTGCAGTTCACTTTCGACAGCCCCCGGAGAGATAAGCGTGGTGCGGATAGTTTTGCCTGCCTCCTGGCGTAGCCCTTCGCTCAGCGCGCGGACGGCGAATTTGGTGGCGCTGTAGACGACCCCGCCAGGGGCAAGCACCCGAATGCCCGCCACGGACGCCACGTTGATAAAGTGTCCGCTGCCCTGACGTTGAAACACCGGCAGCGCGGCGGCGATGCCATACAAGACCCCTTTGATATTGGTATCGATCATCCGATCCCATTCATCGGTTTTCCGCTCGCTGATGGGGGCGATAGCCATAAATCCGGCGTTATTGATCAACACATCCACGCGCTGCCAGGCCGCTACGGCAGCATCGATGGCTTTCTGAACCTCTTCCTGGCGGGTTACGTCGGCCTGCACGGCGATGGCCTGTCCACCTGTCTGAGTGATGTTGTCGACAAGGGCGTTTATTCTGTCCAGACGACGTGCGACCAGTACCAGAGAAAACGCTTTATTCGCTAAATGAAGAGCAACAGCCTGACCGATACCGCTGCTGGCGCCGGTGATCACGACGACGCGGTTTGCACTATTATTCATGATGTTATCTCACTGTCGGGTGATGCAAAATAAATAAAATGCAGGAAGCCATTAAAGAACCATGACATATTCTTTAATGCTGATTGCGATATATTCTGTATAAAGGCAGGAACAGACTTCGATTAAAACTTAATTCTCGTGGGGCAGAGTGTCAACACACTTTTAAATAATTAAATTAATTGTCTTGCTAATATTTAATTCTTATAGATAAAAGCAGATTTTTTAAATGGGAAATTCATATTGAAAACCCTCTCCTTTTTACAGAGAGGGTGTAGCAATTATACCTTCTACGTTTGCTGACGAACCGGCGCTCCGTTCGCCACATAATACGCCGCTGTACTCTTCGCCAGCGGCTCGCACCCGCGAATGGCATCAGCTATTTTCTCGCCAATCATAATGGTGGTGGCATTCAGGTTGCCGGTGATGATCTGCGGCATAATTGACGCATCCACCACGCGTAACCCTTCCAGCCCGTGAACGCGGCCTTCGCCATCGACCACCGCCATCTCGTCATAGCCCATCTTGCAGCTCCCGCAGGGGTGGAAGGCGGTTTCAGCGTGGTTACGCACGAACTCGTCCAGCTGTTCGTCGGTCTGGCACTCAACCCCCGGGCTGATTTCGCGGCCACGGTATTTGTCCAGCGCGGGCTGATGCATGATTTCGCGGGTGATGCGAATCGCATCGCGGAACTCCTGCCAGTCCTGCTCGTGGGACATATAGTTGAACAGGATCGCCGGATGCTGGTGCGGATCGCGCGATTTAATACGCACGTGCCCGCGGCTTGGTGAGCGCATCGACCCAACGTGGCACTGGAAGCCGTGCTCTTTTACCGCATTCGAGCCGTTGTAGTTAATCGCCACCGGCAGGAAGTGGTACTGAATGTTCGGCCATTCGAACTCCTCCCGGCTGCGGATAAACCCACCCGCTTCGAAGTGGTTGCTCGCCCCCACGCCGGTGCCGCCAAACAGCCACTCGGCGCCAATCTTCGGCTGGTTCCACCACTGCAGGGCAGGGTAGAGGGAGACCGGCTCTTTACATTCGTACTGGAGATACATCTCCAGGTGATCCTGCAGGTTTTCACCCACGCCGGGCAGATCGTGCACCAGCGGAATATCGAACTGCTTCAGCAGTTCCGCGTTGCCCACGCCGGAGCGCTGCAGGATCTGCGGAGAGGCAATCGCCCCGGCGCACAGCAGCACCTCTTTGTTTGCTGTGGCTTTTGACGGGATGGTGCTTTCGCCCTCCAGCCACTCAACGCCCACGGCGCGCTTGCCGTCAAACAGAATGCGATCGGTCATGGCGTGGGTGCGGATGGTCAGGTTCGGGCGCTGTTTCGCCTGATCCAGATAGCCGCGCGCGGTGCTGGCGCGTCGCCCCTGCGGCGTGACCGTCCTGTCCATCGGGCCGAAGCCTTCCTGCTGATAGCCGTTGAGATCGTCAGTGCGCGGATAGCCCGCCTGTACCCCCGCTTCCACCATTGCCTCAAACAGCGGGTTCACGCCCGGCTTCGAGGTGGTGACGCTCACCGGGCCGTTGCCGCCGTGGTAGTCGTTCGGACCCACGTCGCGGGTTTCGGCCTTACGGTAGTAGGGCAGGCAGTTGAGATAGCGCCAGTGCTCCAGACCCGGCTCTTTCGCCCAGTTGTCCAGATCCATGGCGTTGCCGCGGATATAGCACATGCCGTTGATGAGCGACGACCCGCCCAGCCCTTTACCGCGTCCGCACTCCATGCGGCGGTTGTTCATGTACGGCTCAGGCTCGGTTTCGTACGCCCAGTTGTAGCGCTTGCCCTGCAGGGGAAATGCCAGCGCGGCGGGCATCTGGGTGCGGAAGTCAAAACGGTAATCCGGGCCGCCCGCCTCAAGCAGCAGCACGGTGGTGTTCGGATCTTCAGTCAGTCGTGTTGCCAGAACGTTGCCGGCAGAGCCGGCACCAATAATGATGTAGTCAAATTGCAAAAAAACCTCCCGGTTAAAATATGGACTGGAATTTACCCATCTCAACCTGGATGGACTTCACCTGGGTGTAACTCTGGAGCGTCATCACGCCATTTTCGCGGCCAATGCCGGAGTGTTTGTAGCCGCCAACCGGCATCTCCGCCGGGGATTCACCCCAGGTGTTGATCCAGCAGATCCCCCCCTCAAGCTGATGAATCGCGCGGTGGGCGCGGTTCAGATCGGCAGTGACAATGCCCGCCGCCAGCCCGTAGTCGGTATCGTTAGCGCGGCGGAGAGCCTCTTCTTCAGATTCATAGGTGAGGATGGACATCACCGGCCCGAAGATCTCTTCGCGCACGATGGTCATCTCGTCGGTGCAGTCGGTGAACACGGTCGGGGCGACCCACGCGCCGTTGTCAAAGCCGTCGCCCTTCAGCACGTCGCCGCCGCACAGCACGCGTGCGCCTTCTTCTTTGCCTTTGGCGATATAGCGCAGCACATTGTCGCGGTGCGGGAAGCTCACCAGCGGGCCAAAGTTGGTGTTTTCATCGAACAGATCGCCCGCGCGGATGCGGCCCACGCGTTCAACAATTTTCTGCTCAAACGCGGCTTTGAACTTCGCCGGTACGAACACGCGGGTGCCGTTGGTGCACACCTGGCCGGAGCTGAAGAAGTTGGCCATCATGGCGATGTCGGCGGCGAGATCGAGATCCGCGTCGTCAAACACAATCAGCGGCGATTTACCGCCCAGCTCCATCGTCACCTCTTTCAGGGACGAGGCCGCCGAGTTCGCCATCACCTTTTTGCCGCTGGCGACGCCGCCGGTGAAGGAGACTTTCGCGATGCCCGGATGCTCGGTCAGGAACTGGCCGGTCTCCGCGCCTACGCCCGGCAGAACGTTAAACACGCCGTCCGGCAGGCCCGCTTCGGTGTAGATCTCCGCAAGCTTCAGGGCGGTGAGCGGGGTGACCTCGCTCGGTTTGAAAATCATCGCGTTGCCCGCCGCCAGCGCCGGAGCGGATTTCCACAGGGCGATCTGGATCGGGTAGTTCCACGCGCCAATACCCGCGACCACGCCCAGCGGCTCACGACGGGTGTAAACGAAAGAAGTGTCTCGCAGGGGGATCTGGCTGCCTTCCAGCGCCGGGATCAGCCCCGCGTAGTACTCCAGCACGTCCGCACCGGTGACGATATCCACGGTTGAGGTTTCGGAATACGCTTTACCGGTGTCGAGGGTTTCCAGTTTCGCCAGTTCATCGTTACGCTCGCGCAGGATATCGACAGCGCGACGCAGGATGCGAGAACGCTCCATGGCGGTCATCGCCGCCCAGATTTTTTGCCCCTGCTGTGCACTTTGTACGGCGCGATCGACATCCTCGCGCCCGGCGGCCTGTACGGTCGCCAGAACCTCGCCGTTGGCCGGGTTGATGGTCTCGAAGGTGCGACCGCTGGTGGCGGATGTATAACCACCATTGATATAAAGCTGCTGTTCTGCCATTCGGGACATAAATTCTCCTCGGTTAATCGGTCGATAAATGCTGGCTGATGAAGTGGCTGGTGAGCGACTGGGCCAGGTTTTTATCCAGCGGTTTGCCGCTCAGGGCCGCGCGCAGCCATAGCCCGTCGATCAGTGCCGCGAGCCCGTAGCCTGCTTCCTGGGCCTGTTCGCGCGGCAGTTCGCGGCGGAACTCGTACACCAGGTTTGAGAGCAGACGACGACTGCTCACCTGCTGCAACCGGTAGAGCATCGGCTGATGCATGCTGCTCGCCCAGAAGGCCAGCCAGGCTTTCATTGCCGCGCTGCTGATCTGCGTTTCATCAAAATTGCCGCCGACAATGGCCTGCAAGCGTTGCTCTGCGCTGCCATCCGGCAGGGCGTGCAGGCGGCTCAGGACCGCATCGCGCAGCTGGCCGGTGATGTCGCGCATGGTCGCTTCCAGCAGACCATTTTTATCCCTGAAGTAGTGACTGATGATCCCCGTGGAGACGCCCGCACGACGGGCGATCTGCGCGATGGTCGCGTCATGCATTCCCACTTCATTTATTGCTTCCAGCGTGGCGTTGATCAGTTGCCTGCGCCGGATCGGCTGCATCCCCACTTTGGGCATTTTTGCCACTCCATTCATCAGCGTTGGTTAACCATTAAAGCGGTTTTTGATTGGACGTTCAATATAAAATGTGTCTTAATTGTTGCGGGTTTGGATTTTAATAGTTACAAAAACAGTGGGGATACTGGATGACAGATCTTTCGCAAAACAGAGAAAAGGACAAAATCAATCCGGTTGTTTTTTATACTTCCGCAGGACTGATTTTGTTGTTTTCCCTGATGACGATCTTCTTTAGAGACTTCTCTGCCGAGTGGATTGGGCGCACCCTGAACTGGGTGTCGAAGACCTTCGGCTGGTACTATTTACTGGCGGCGACGCTCTATATTGTCTTTGTCGTCTGCATTGCCTGTTCGCGCTTTGGCTCGGTGAAACTCGGGCCCGAACAGTCAAAACCCGAGTTCAGCCTGCTGAGCTGGGCTGCGATGCTGTTTGCCGCGGGCATTGGCATCGACCTGATGTTCTTCTCCGTGGCCGAACCGGTCACACAATATATGCAGCCACCGGAAGGGGCAGGGCAGACGATGGAGGCCGCGCGCCAGGCGATGGTCTGGACGCTGTTCCACTACGGCCTGACCGGCTGGTCGATGTACGCCCTGATGGGGATGGCGCTCGGATACTTTAGCTATCGTTATAATTTACCCCTTACCATCCGCTCCGCGCTGTACCCGATTTTCGGTAAAAAAATAAACGGCCCGATTGGTCACAGCGTGGATATTGCGGCGGTGATCGGCACCATCTTTGGTATCGCGACAACGCTCGGGATTGGCGTGGTGCAGCTCAACTACGGGCTGAGCGTGCTGTTTGATATTCCGGATTCGATGGCGGCGAAAGCGGCGCTGATTGCGCTGTCGGTGATTATCGCCACCATTTCGGTGACGTCCGGTGTGGATAAAGGTATCCGCGTGCTCTCCGAGCTGAACGTGGCGCTGGCGCTGGGTCTGATCCTGTTTGTGCTGTTCATGGGTGATACGTCATTCCTGCTCAATGCCTTAGTGCTGAACGTGGGCGACTACATAAACCGCTTTATGGGCATGACCCTGAACAGCTTCGCCTTTGACCGCCCGGTGGAGTGGATGAACAACTGGACGCTGTTCTTCTGGGCGTGGTGGGTGGCGTGGTCGCCGTTTGTCGGCCTGTTCCTGGCGCGTATTTCACGTGGCCGCACCATTCGCCAGTTTGTGATGGGCACGCTGATTATCCCGTTCACCTTTACCCTGCTGTGGCTCTCGGTGTTTGGCAACAGCGCGCTGTTTGAAATCATTCACGGTGACGCAGCGTTTGCGCAGGAGGCGATGGTGCATCCGGAGCGCGGGTTCTACAGCCTGCTGGCGCAGTATCCGGCGTTCACCTTTAGCGCCTCCGTTGCCACCATTACCGGCCTGCTGTTTTACGTCACCTCGGCGGATTCCGGTGCGCTGGTGCTGGGGAACTTCACCTCAAAGCTGAAGGACATCAACAGCGATGCGCCAAACTGGCTGCGCATCTTCTGGTCGGTGGCCATTGGCCTGCTGACGCTCGGCATGCTGATGACCAACGGGATTTCCGCCCTGCAGAACACCACGGTGATCATGGGTCTGCCGTTCAGCTTTGTGATCTTCTTCGTAATGGCCGGGCTGTACAAATCGCTCAAGGTGGAAGATTACCGCCGCGTCAGCGCCAGCCGCGACACCGCGCCGCGTCCGATGGGCGCCCAGGACAGACTGAGCTGGAAGAAACGTCTCTCACGCCTGATGAACTACCCGGGCACGCGCTATACCAGCCAGATGATGGAGACGGTCTGTTACCCGGCCATGGAAGAGGTGGCGCAGGAGTTGCGATTACGCGGTGCTTACGTGGAGCTGAAAAACCTGCCGCCGGAAGAGGGCGAGACCCTGGGGCACCTGGATCTGCTGGTGCATATGGGCGACGAGCAGAACTTTGTTTATCAGATCTGGCCGCAGCAGTATTCGGTGCCCGGGTTTACCTATCGCGCGCGCAGCGGCAAATCGACCTACTACCGGCTGGAGACGTTCCTGCTGGAAGGCAGCCAGGGAAATGATTTGATGGACTACAGCAAGGAGCAGGTGATTACGGATATTCTGGACCAGTATGAACGGCACCTGAACTTTATCCATCTGCACCGGGAAGCGCCGGGGAATAGCGTGATGTTCCCGGATGTGTAAATTGAGAGTCGGTTAATGAACGGCGCTATATCTTCGGTATAGCGCCGATTTTTTATCAAAACTCCCGCCATTTACTTGTAAATGGTACATTTTGATGATATCAAAAATAGCCAGTTTGAAGTTTGCGATAAAAAAATAGTTTAAGGAAGCAGTAAATGGAAATTACCTCGTTAACAAGCATTTATAAATTATTTATTCCATTACTACCATACTTGAAAAGGTTTATTACCAATGAAACCTTCTTCTCTTTATCAGATGATAAGAAGGCTGAAGCAATAGATTTTCTAATCGAAAGTGCTAATGAAGAAAATTTATTAAGCAAATACAAGCAAGAGCTTAAATTATCTCATTATAAATTATGTGATAATTTCCAGTTGAACATATATATATTGGAATACTTTCTTGCAAGCAAAAAAGAACGAGGGAAGTTTTGTAAGTCCTTGTTTCTAGTGAAAGGCTTTTATGAGTATCAAAATGCAGAGGTTAATCTTAAAAATAACATACTTTGGTTGCCATTTGTAATGTTAATTGTGGGTGGTCTTTCGGGTTGGGGTGGGATTATGTCATGGATTAACATAACAGCCAGTCCACTGAAATGGATGTTTATCGCTGGGTGTAGTCTTATATGTATCCAATATATTTATTATGCTAATTATTGTTTGTTAAATTACATAAACTTAAGGCGTAAGGTGAAAGATTTTAACTTTTTTATAACCTTATATCGTTTGGATAAGACACTTAATAAGTTATTCTAAAACTTGGTCTTTAAAATAACATGCCAATTGTCAAAACGCTATTCATGAAATTATTGTTTTATATAAAGCTCGGTGATTAATAAAAGAGGAATGTTTGTCTTGCATTTTTTTCGAGCCTTGTCGCATTTTTCATATATTTACTGCTGAAGCTTACCTGTGCATTTATCCATGGTGGTATAATTTCGGCAATTAACACAGCAATGTGAGCTATAAACAGGATATAAAAAGGTAAGAAAAGGAATCGCGGTACAAAGGTGTGCGACCACCTCCATACCGCTAACCACAAACAACTAAAAGGGAGTTGATTATGGCTGCGAAGAATTCTATGCCAGAGCGGGCTATTGCCCAAACAGAAAATGCAGATTTAGAGATTCAGCAAGAAAATCGCGAGAAGCTACGCAAAAAACGCATCCGGGCGTTGCATGACGAGCCGGTTCACTCTGCGTATCTTCATGAAAGAGGAGAGGCGGGTTCCGCCTGTGTGGAACTTTATACTCGAATGGAGCGCAACTATCTGCCGTTAACCGGCGCGTGGTTAACCCGCGCAGGGTTTAAAGCAGGAATAGCCGTGAAGATCCGCGTGATGCCGGATTGTATTGTGATTACGCCGCAAAATTCCCGTGAGCTGTGGGGCTGTCTGGAAGGCGTCAGTGCAACTTATACCAACAAACTGAAGATGATGAAGTGGCTGGAGACGTTTCCGGGAGCGTTAATTGATACGGGGGATTTGCCCGTGAACGAAAGTGGAAAAGGGTAGCGCTTAAGATTAACCAGGCGATCCAGGGAATGCCAGGATCGCCGTTTCTGAACGGCAGCATGCATTGATCTTTATGAGCCAGATAAATTATGCGTTACTCTTCTCTTTCTGAGCTGGTTTCATCCATGAATCGGCATAAAGAATATTGCCTTTCACATAATTCCACTGAATGCCCCGGAATCGAAGTCCCACAACTTCATGCATATTCGGTGCTGAGCTGCCTGGGTAATAAACGTGCGTGAAATCCAGAGATGAGATCACTACGCTATCAAGCGTAATGGCGTAGATCTCCCTTTCTGCTCCCGCTTCAACAATTTCATAATATTTGATAATGGCTTTTTGCAGCCGTCTGCCCTCGCAGGAGGCAACGGCAAGATAAGGGCTCACTTTATCTAATTGCTTATGCACGATAACCGGACTATGCTGCCGTGTTCCGGTCATATTCCCGGTATGGCTGTCCACTGCCTGCTTAATGCCATAACTGCTGTTCATGATTTCAATAGCACCTTCCCGGCCTGGCATTATACAGTCGCCCTGAACCTGCATTCCGTTCTCATCGAAGAGAAATAAGTAAGCGGGTAATGACATTATAATTCTCCTAAGTTGATTTGTTTTCCGTTATTATCGACATCAAATTGGTGTACATATTTTTTATTGTTTAATCCGTAATGAATAACGTAAGTACGTCCATTTTCCCATTTTATATTTAAACATGTGTCCGGGTAGGAGATGTTTAAATTTTTATATTCCGACCCTGTTACGATAGTAATTTTATGATCTTTGCTTGAATAAATAGTGTAAAAGTTCAGGACATCATTTTTATCGATGCTAAAACATAAGTGGTTGCCATTAATAAACGTAAATCTGTTTTTGGGAGCGCGATTACCTCCTGGACATCCAGTTATTAAAATGCAGAGGATAAAGATGATAAATGTGTTTTTCATCCTGGAAATCCCTTTAAGACATTTTTGTATTTCTGCAGAAGGAAATACAAGCTTTCCCTAAGTTTTAAGTCTCTGTATTGTAATAATTCTTCATTCCTCTCCAAACCAAAGTATTTCAATAGCCAGTAATCACTTACAATAGATGCCTGTTGTTCTAACCCATAATGCTGTAAATCTGCTTTATCTAAACTATACGTATAGTCAGCAATGCCCGAGAATAAGCCTCTTGTTCTAACAAACATTCCTTTTTGAGTTTGCCAGACATGCATCATCTCATGCATAAATCGATGTTTTTTAACAATGTCATCTTCTAGCGAAAAATCCGGCGAATACGTTTCCTCTCTATACCACATCTCCCCATTGGGACTCATCGCCACATCAACGGGTTGCAAATTAAAAGGAAGATAGCTTTCCCTGTGCACCCAAACCAGATGATAGCGAATGCTATTACCGTAAAGCGTCTTCGCCAGGGCGATTTCACCAATTGTGAGCTGTCGGATCCCGCCCGGATTAATCGGGGTTCCTGAAGTGGGGTGAATTCTTTCATTAACCGGCATGCAAATTCCCTGTTTTTAGTATGGGTATTGGTCGTAAATAATACTCCTGACCGTGAGAGAAAAAAGAAAGCACATTTCCTAAAAATTCCACCTGACAGTCCAGGTTGACACAACTTTAATGATAACCATTTTCATTTAAATATAGCCTGTGCTATACCTTATAGCACGGGCTAATTCTGCTTTGAATTTAACCACCTCAGGAGACTTCTGCGATGCACCTACGGCAAGGATTGAAGCGTCTGTTACTCGGCGCGCTGCTCATGACCGCGACCACGACCGGCGCGCTGGCGGCTGAAAAGTTCCAGGTTATAACCACCTTTACCGTTATCGCTGATATGGCGAAAAACGTGGCGGGAGACGCCGCAGAAGTGACATCGATTACCAAACCGGGCGCTGAAATCCATGAGTATCAGCCCACGCCGGGCGATATCAAACGCGCGCAAAAAGCACAGTTGATTCTGGCGAATGGTATGAATCTCGAACTCTGGTTTCAGCGCTTTTATCAGCATCTGAACGGCGTGCCGGAAGCGATCGTCACCAAAGGCATCACGCCGATGGGGATCGGTGAAGGGCCGTACAACGGCAAGCCCAACCCGCACGCGTGGATGTCGCCGGACAACGCGCTGATTTACGTCGACAACATTCGCGATGCGCTGGTGAAGTACGACCCGGCGAATGCGCAGACCTATCAGCGAAATGCCGAAGCCTACAAGCAGAAGATCACCGCCACCCTCGAACCGCTGCGTAAGCAGGTGGCGGAGATCCCGGAAGACAAACGCTGGATGGTGACCAGCGAAGGGGCCTTCTCCTATCTGGCGCGCGATCTGGGCCTGAAAGAGCTTTATCTCTGGCCGATCAACGCCGATCAGCAGGGCACGCCTCAGCAGGTGCGCAAGGTGATCGACCTGGTGAAAAAACATCATATCCCGGCGGTATTCAGCGAAAGCACCGTTTCCGACAAGCCCGCGCGTCAGGTGGCGCGCGAAACCGACACCCATTACGGCGGCGTACTGTACGTTGACTCCCTGAGCGCGGAAAACGGCCCGGTGCCGACCTATATCGATCTGCTGAACGTCACCACCCGCACGCTGGTGCAGGGCATCCGTGACGGCATGAAGGAGTAACTATGCAAAAGGGGATTGCCGTCACAGACCTTACCGTGACCTACCGCAACGGTCACACGGCGCTGCGTGACGCCTCGTTTAATGTGCCGGGGGGATCGATTGCCGCGCTGGTGGGGGTGAACGGTTCCGGCAAGTCCACGCTGTTCAAGGCAATAATGGGCTTTGTACGGGCGGCGAATGGCAACATCGCCATTCTGGGCATGCCGCCTCATCGTGCATTGCATCAGAATCTCGTCGCCTATGTGCCCCAGTCGGAAGAGGTCGACTGGTCGTTTCCGGTGCTGGTTGAAGACGTGGTGATGATGGGGCGCTACGGTCATATGGGGTTTATGCGTCGGCCTAAGGAGAACGATCGTCGTATCGTGAACGATGCGCTGAAGCGCGTGGATATGCTCGACCTGCGTCATCGCCAGATTGGCGAGCTGTCCGGAGGGCAGAAGAAACGCATTTTTCTGGCGCGGGCGATTGCCCAACAGGGGGAGGTGATCCTGCTCGACGAGCCTTTTACCGGCGTGGATGTCAAAACCGAAGCCAGAATTATCAGCCTGCTGCGGGAACTGCGCGACGAGGGCAAAACGATGCTGGTCTCGACCCATAACTTAGGTTCGGTGACGGAGTTTTGCGATTACACGGTGATGGTCAAAGGTACCGTGCTGGCGAGCGGCCCGACGGAAACCACCTTCACCGCCGAGAATCTTGAACGCGCCTTCAGCGGCGTGCTGCGTCACGTGGTGCTCAGCGGCTCTGAAGAGCGCATCATTACTGACGATGAGCGGCCCTTCGTTACCCATCGTCAGGGGGTAAAATGAACGCGCTTCTTGAACCCTTCGGCTATGAGTACATGCTCAACGCGATGTGGGTCTCGGCGATGGTGGGCGGGCTGTGCGCCTTTCTCTCCTGTTACCTGATGCTCAAAGGCTGGTCGCTGATTGGCGATGCGCTCTCGCACTCTATCGTACCGGGCGTGGCGGGCGCTTATATGCTCGGCCTGCCGTTCTCGCTGGGGGCTTTTTTATCGGGCGGGCTGGCGGCGGGGAGCATGCTTTTTCTGAACCAGCGCAGCCGCCTGAAAGAGGACGCTATTATCGGACTGATATTTTCCTCCTTTTTCGGTCTGGGTCTGTTTATGGTGTCGCTCAACCCAACCTCGGTAAATATTCAGACTATCGTCCTCGGTAATATCCTCGCGATTGCTCCGGAAGATATTGTCCAGCTGGCGATTATCGGCGTGGTGTCAATGCTCATTCTGTTGTTCAAATGGAAAGATCTGATGGTGACCTTTTTTGATGAGAACCACGCCCGCGCCATCGGCCTGCGTCCTGAACGCCTGAAAATCCTCTTCTTTACCCTGCTGGCGGTCTCTACCGTGGCGGCGCTGCAAACCGTCGGCGCGTTTCTGGTGATCTGTCTGGTGGTCACCCCCGGTGCGACCGCGTGGTTATTGACCGATCGCTTCCCGCGCCTGCTGATGATTGCGGTCGCCATTGGCAGCATCACCAGCTTCCTCGGCGCGTGGGCCAGCTACTATCTGGACGGCGCGACCGGCGGCATTATCGTGGTCGCCCAGACGCTGCTGTTCCTGCTGGCATTCGTCTTTGCACCGAAGCATGGCCTGCTTGCCAGCCGGCGCCGGGCACGTCACGCGCAGGAGGTACTTCCATGATGGCGCTGCTGCTGGAACCCTTCCAGTTTGCGTTTATGCACAACGCGCTGCTGATTTCACTCCTGGTGGCCGTTCCCTGCGCATTGCTGTCGGTATTTCTGGTTCTCAAAGGTTGGGCATTAATGGGCGACGCCATGAGCCACGCGGTGTTTCCCGGTGTTGTGCTGGCGTGGATGATGGGTCTGCCGCTGGCGCTGGGGGCATTTGTTGCCGGGCTGTTTTGCGCGGTCGCCACCGGATACCTGAAGGACAACAGCCGCATCAAGCAGGATACGGTCATGGGGATCGTCTTTTCCGGCATGTTCGGTGCCGGACTGATCCTCTATATCGCCGTTAAACCTGAGGTGCATCTCGACCATATTCTGTTCGGCGATATGCTGGGCATAAACAACATGGATATCCTGCAAAGCGGTATCGTCGCCGGGATGATTACGCTGGTGATTGGCCTGAAATGGCGCGACTTTTTGCTGTTCTGCTTTGATTATCAGCAGGCGCAGGCGAGCGGTCTGCGCACGCGCTGGCTGCACTACGGGTTACTGTGCATGGTTTCGCTGACCATTGTGGCGACGCTGAAAGCGGTGGGGATTATTCTGTCGATTTCGCTGCTGATTGCGCCCGGCGCGATTGCGGTGTTGATCACCCGACGCTTCCATATGGCGTTGCTGGTGGCGGTTGCGATCTCGATGCTGGTCTCGGTGAGCGGCGTCTTTCTGTCGTTCTTTCTCGACAGCGCGCCCGCGCCGACCATTGTGGTACTGTTCGCGCTGGTGTTTATCGTTACCTTTGTGGTGACGGGCGTGAGGGCCAGGCGGCGGGAGAGCGTGACAGCAATGTGATCACCCCATCGCCATCACGTTGCCAGTGCAGCGTGAAGGGGGTGCCTTCGTTAAACCCCGCCAGTGGGCGGGTCAGCGCCAGCGTCAGCGTCTCTTCGTCGAGCGTAGTGATGCGGGCGCTGTCAAATCCCATGTAGATTTTCGCTCGCGGGAAGAGGGCTTTAAACAGGCTCTCTTTGGCGCTAAAAACCAGCGTCAGGGCGAGGGCGAACGGATTTCCCGCGCGTGACAGCACACTCTCTTCCTGCTTATCAATGATGCCGTCTTTGATTTCTCGGGCCTCCATGTCGGGGAGGATCGCTTCGCAATCGATGCCGAGAAGCGCATGGTGCTCGTGCGTGACGACGGCCATGGCCCTCGTGCCGCTGTGGGTGATGCTGCCCGATACCCCGTGCGGCCAGAGCGGTTCGCCGCTGGGGCCGATGCCCGGCACCGTGCGGTTATTTAATGCATGCGCGGCGGCAAGGCGACCCGCCAGGTGCTCGGCTTTGCGTTTGCGTCCGGCGTCAGCCAGCTGTGCGTGATGGGGGAGCCAGAGCAGATCGGCGTCGGTGAAGGTGGTGGGGTCAAAGGTGATGCGGTGAACGGTGAGGCTGGCGAGAACGAACGTGCTGTGGGTTGTGTGCATGGTTTTCCCTTCAGTCAGTATTGTGCGGCCTGTTGCCCTCACCCCAGCCCTCTCCCACAGGGAGAGGGAGGAAGTCACTACCTGAATCAGAATCGGGTATTCACGCTCATATACCACGTGCGGCCTGGCTCATTATAGGTATAAGCCCCCGCGCCGTACATATAGGCACCCGTCGCGGTATTCCCGGTGGTCTGGGCATTACCCGCACGCCACTGACGTTTGTCGAAGACGTTATCCACGCCGCCGGTCAGGCTGACGTTTTTGGTCACGTCCCACGTCGCGCTCAGGCCAAGGATGCTGTACGGACTGACTTCGTCTTTCTCAGACCCGCTCACTGGCTGACCTTTGTAGTTGTACTTCTTCGGCTGCTGCTTGCCGTACCAGGTGAAGGTCGACTGGAGCGACACATCCTGATGCACCTGCCAGCTCAGGGTAGAGTTCAGCGTGTACTCCGGGATGATCGACAGACGGTCGCCGGTCTCCTTGTTCTTGCTCTGCAGCATGTAGGTGATGTTGTTGGTCCAGTTGATGGTGTCGCTGACCGGCACGTTCAGGGAACCTTCCAGACCTTCAACCACCGCTTTCGGCACGTTCTCCCACTGGTAGATATCGGTGGTGACTTTGCTGGTGGAGGTCTGGCCAATCGGCGTATAGCCCGCTTCAATCTTGTTGCGATAGTCGTTACGGAACCAGGTCACGCCCGCCAGCCAGCCGTCGCGTTTCCACTCCAGACCAATCTCTTTGTTGATGCTGGTTTCGGCTTTCAGATCGTCGTTACCCATCATATAGCAGCCCACGCCGTCAGAGCTGGCATAGCAGCCCTGGCCCTTGCTGTATAAAAGGTAGTTCGGGTTGGTCTGGTACAGACTCGGCGCTTTATAGGCGCGCGCGATGCCCATCTTCAGGGTGAAATCATCCCCCAGACCCTGCGACAGGTTCAGAGACGGGCTCCAGTTGTTGCCCACGATGGTGTGGTGATCGAAGCGCAGCGCCGGGGTCAGCATGGTGCTGTCGGTCAACTCCATATTGTTTTCCGCAAACAGGGAGAAAATCTCTGCGGAGGTATACGGGCTGCGATCGTTACTCATTCCCGGGACGGTCCCGCCCTGCAGGGTTTGCGAGAAGGAGGTGGAATCTTTCATGCGCTGCTGGTTCCACTCGGTGCCCAGCGTCAGGTTCTGGTTGACGATGAAATCAATCGGCAGGTTGATCTCGCTGTGCAGCATCACGTCGGCCAGGTCGGTGTCAGTGAATTTATCGCTGTTGAACAGCCCTTCGGTTCCGCCGGCCAGCCCTTCACCCAGACGTGAATTGCGGGTGTGTTCGTACTGCGCCCAGTTGCTGGTGGTGATGCCGTTATCCCAGCCGCCGTTCCAGGTCACGGCGAAGTTCTGGCGATAGATGCGGTTGGTCTCTTTGCCGTAGTTCTTCTTCACCAGCGCATTGTCGTTGTTGGTGTTCTGGGTATCACCGGCGTAGAGGTTGTTCTGGCGGCTGTAGCCCGCTTCAAACTCCAGAGACTGCATCGGTGCGAAATCCCAGCGGACTACCCCGTTGATGTCTTTGTTCTCAACCCCTTCGCGGCCAGCTGGCAGGGTGTTGGCATAGGCACCGGTTCGCTCAGACTGATGACCCTGGTTGATGTCCCACGCATCGGCCTGAGTTTTGTCGAGGTTACCGTACATGCGGAAGCTGAAGTCGCCGCCCAGCGGGCCGCTCAGGCTGAAGTTGGTGCGTTTTGTGGAGCCTTCATCTTTGTGTTCAGGCGCGTTCAGATAGGTGTTCCAGGAGCCGTGCCACTGGTCGTCGAATTTCTTGGTGATGATATTCACCACGCCACCTGCCGCACCGTTACCATAACGCGCGGCGGCCGGGCCACGAATCACTTCGATACGCTCAATCATCTCAGGCGGCACCCAGCCGGTATCACCGCGGGTGTCGCGCTCGCCACGCCAGCCCAGACGAATCGAGTTACGGCTGGTCACCGGCTTGCCGTCGATCAGGATCAGCGTGTTTTCCGGGCCCATACCGCGGATATCAATCTGGCGGTTGTTACCGCGCTGGCCGCTGGTGGAGTTACCGGTCAGGTTAACGCCTGGCATGGTGCGGATGATTTCAGACACGTCACGCGCGGGCGGATTTTTACGGATCTCATCGGCGGTAATGGTGGAAACCCCCGGCGCCTGCAAATTCTGCTCGGCGGCGGTGATCACCATGGTGTCTTCATGCTGCGCGGAGGCGGTGTTGTCGTCTGCCATGGCAGGCAGCGCGACGCCATAAATCCCTAAATTGACCAGCAAGGCCAGAGAGTGAATCTTCTTATTCATTGGATGTCCCGCTTTTATGGTTTCTTATGAACGCGCTTCCCACAGCGCGGGCATTACGCTATTGCAAATGCAAATAGTTATCAATAATATTATCAATAAAATTTGTCCTGAAACAAAAAAGACTGTTAAACATGAGGTTAGAGGGGTGACGGTGTTAACAACGGGAAGTGAAGCCTGGTGGCAGTCGAAAAACGGCCCGGAATGGGTGCGTGAACAGGGGAAATATCGGGTCACCTTCTGGTGGCGCGATCCGGCAGGAACGCAACAGACCTCGGCAGTGAAACGCGTCTGGCTGTATATCACCGGCGTAACCGATCACCATAAAAATGCCCGCCCACAATCCCTCGAACGCATCCCGGACACCGACGTCTGGCAGTGGCAGGGCGAGTTCAGCCCCCAGTGGCGCGGCAGCTACTGCTTTATCCCCTCAGAGAATACAGACGATTTTGCGCCCGATGTGTTTCACGGTGAGCAGCCGGATCGCATGGCGCTGCGTGAAGGCTGGCGCAAGCTGCTGCCGCAGGCGATGTCCGACCCGCTTAATGCCCAGAGCTGGCGAGGCGGGAGGGGACAT
This sequence comes from Enterobacter sp. 22466, assembly GCF_052044775.1. Classification (NCBI taxonomy): domain Bacteria; kingdom Pseudomonadati; phylum Pseudomonadota; class Gammaproteobacteria; order Enterobacterales; family Enterobacteriaceae; genus Enterobacter; species Enterobacter sp. 22466. Next base: position 396,271 of record NZ_JBQENX010000001.1, read on the forward strand.
GATGTCTCTGCGCTGGAGATGCCCGATGCTCCGGTGCAGCCCGGCTGGGATCGCCCCGATACGCCGTACCGGCAGCCGGTCTGCATCGAATGGCACAGCAGGCGTCTGGGCAACCGTCGACGCATATGGATTTTTACCACCGGGAATGACGACCCTGAACGCCCGCTGGCGGTGCTGCTCGACGGCCAGTTCTGGGCCGAAAGCATGCCCGTCTGGCCAGCGCTGACGGAGCTGACTCTCGGACGCAAACTGCCGCCTGCCGTCTACGTTTTAATCGATGTGATAGATATGGCGCATCGCAATAACGAATTGCCCTGTAACCCCGATTTCTGGCTGGCGGTGCAGGAAGAGCTTCTCCCTCTTGTAAAACAACGCACGCCATTCAGCGACCGCGCTGACCGTACGGTGGTCGCAGGCCAGAGCTTCGGCGGCCTCTCCTCGCTTTATGCCGCACTTAACTGGCCGCAGCGTTTTGGCTGCGTGCTGAGCCAGTCCGGCTCTTACTGGTGGCCGCACCGCGGCGGGCAGCAGGAAGGGCTGCTTATCGCCCAGCTGAAAGCGGGTGAGAAAACCGCACGCGGCCTGCGCATCCTCCTTGAGGCCGGGCGCAACGAGCCGCTGATTTACCGCGCGAATCAGGCTATTTACGACGAACTGCACACACAGCAGCAGGTTTACTGGCGTCAGGTTGACGGCGGACACGACGCGCTTTGCTGGCGCGGTGGGCTGACGCAGGGGCTGATGACCCTCTGGCAGCCGCTTATTCACTAACGGAGTCTGTATGGAATTCAGCAATCCTTTCGATAATCCGCAGGGGCAGTTTGCTATTTTGCGTAACGATCAGGGGCAGTACAGCCTGTGGCCGCAGCAGTGCGCATTGCCCGCAGGCTGGCGTGTGGTCGGTGAACCCCGCTCCCAGGAGGCGTGCCAGCAGTGGCTGGCTGAACACTGGCAGACGCTCAGCCCCTCTTATTATGCGGGGGAGAATGCATGAACCGTCTACCGCTTGTTGCCGCCCAGCCGGGTATCTGGATGGCGGAGCAGCTTTCCAGCCTGCCGAACGCCTGGAGCGTGGCACACTACACCGAACTGAAGGGCGACATTGACGCGCCGCTGCTGGCAAAAGCCATAGCCGAAGGCATGATGCAGGCTGATACCTTGCGCATGCGCTTCATCGAGGACAACGGTGAGGTGTGGCAGTGGGTGGATGAAAGCATCATTCTGCCAGAGCCATCCATCATCCACGTTGACTCCCACGACGCTGCCGTGGCGCTGATGGCCGCCGACCTTAATCAAAACCTTCGTGTCGACAGCGGTCAGCCGCTGGCTTTTCACCAGCTCATTCAGGTGAATGAACGCCACTGGTACTGGTATCAGCGCTATCACCATTTAGTGGTCGATGGCTTCAGTTTCCCGGCGATCACCCGCCAGATCGTCGCAATTTATGCCGCGTGGAAGAAGGGTGAGCCCACGCCTGAATCGCCGTTTACACCGTTCGCCGACGTGGTGGACGAGTATCAGCGCTATCGCGACAGCGAGGCGTATCAGCGTGACGGTGCCTTCTGGACTGAGCAGCGCAAACAGCTTCCTTCTCCGGTCTCTCTCTCCTCTGCACCGCTGCCGGGGCGCGCCGCCACCACCGATATTCTGCGCCTGAAAATCGCCGCCGATGGCCGCGCCTTCAGCCAGCTTGCGCAGGCCGCGGGGCCGGTACAGCGCACCGATCTGGCGCTTGCGCTGGTGGCGCTGTGGCTGGGGCGTCTCACCGGACGGCTGGACTACGCCGCCGGGTTTATCTTTATGCGCCGCATGGGGTCCGCTGCGCTGACCGCGACCGGCCCGGTGCTCAACGTGCTGCCGCTGGCGGTGAACATCAATCCGCAGGAGAGCCTGCCGGAACTGGCGCTGCGCCTGGCAAACCAGCTGAAAAAAATGCGTCGCCACCAGCGCTACGACGCCGAACAGATCGTGCGCGACAGCGGGCGTGCCGCAGGGGATGAAGCCCTGTTTGGCCCGGTGCTCAACGTCAAAGTGTTCGATTATCAGCTGGATCTCGACGGCGTGGAGGCCATCACCCATACGCTGGCCACCGGCCCGGTGAACGATCTGGAGCTGGCATTGTTCCCGGACGAGCAGGGCGGGTTGAGCATTGAGATCCTCGCCAATAAACAGCGCTACGATGAAACCACGCTGGCCCGTCACGTGGCGCGCCTGAATGCGATGTTGACGCAATTTGCCGCTAACCCGGACCTGCGCTGCGGCGAGGTTGAAACGGTCTCAGAGCAGGAATACCAGCAGCTTGCACGCATCAACGACACCGGGCTGGCGCTACCGTCCACCACGCTGGCGGATCTGGTGGCGGAACAGGCGAACAAAACCCCGGACGCACCCGCGCTGGCGGATGCGCACATCGAGCTCAGCTATCGCCAGATGCGCGAGCAGGTGGTGGCACTGGCGCAGCTGTTGCGTGAGCGCGGCGTGAAACCGGGCGACAGCGTGGCGGTGGCGCTGCCGCGCTCGGTATTCCTGACGTTAGCGCTGCACGGCATTGTGGAGGCGGGGGCCGCGTGGTTGCCGCTGGATACCGGCTACCCGGACGATCGTCTGCGGATGATGCTGGAGGACGCGAAGCCGTCGCTGCTTATCACCACCGACGAACAGCGTCCGCGTTTTAGCGATCTGTCCGTCGGGACGTTTAGTTACAACACACTATTACCGGCTGTGGATGCTGAACCGCTGCGGCTGGCGAAGCCGGCGCAGACGGCGTACATCATCTTTACGTCGGGCTCGACAGGGCGTCCGAAAGGGGTAATGGTCGGGCATACTGCCATCGTTAACCGCCTGAAATGGATGCAGGATCACTACCCGCTGACGGCGTGTGACGTGGTGGCACAGAAAACACCGTGCAGCTTTGACGTGTCGGTGTGGGAGTTCTGGTGGCCGTTTATCGCCGGGGCGAAGCTGGTGATGGCCGAGCCGGACGCGCACCGTGATCCTCAGGCCATGCAGCAATTCTTTGCGCACTATGGCGTCACCACCACCCACTTTGTGTCGTCGATGCTGGCGGCGTTTGTCGCCTCGCTGACGCCGGAAAACGCCGATTGCTGTCAGAGCCTGAAGCAGGTGTTCTGCAGCGGGGAAGCACTGCCGACGGAACTCTGTCGCGAATGGGAGCAACTCACTCACGTGCCGCTGCATAACCTCTATGGCCCGACGGAAGCGGCGGTGGACGTTAGCTGGTATCCGGCATTTGGACCAGAGCTGGCGGCGGTGGCAGGTAACAGCGTGCCGATCGGTTTCCCGGTATGGAACACCGGGCTGCGGATCCTGGATGCGATGATGCGCCCGGTACCGTTTGGCGTGGCGGGCGATCTCTATCTCACCGGCATTCAACTGGCGCAGGGGTATCTGGGCCGTCCGGATCTCACCGCCAGCCGCTTTATTGCCGATCCGTTCGCGCCGGGCGAGCGGATGTACCGTACCGGTGACGTCGCCCGCTGGCTGGATAACGGCGCGGTGGAGTATTTAGGCCGCAGCGACGACCAGCTGAAAATTCGCGGTCAGCGTATTGAACTGGGTGAAATCGACCGGGCGATGCTGTCGCTGCCGGACGTAGCGCAGGCCGTAGCGCACGCCTGCGTGTTTAACCAGGCGGCGGCCACGGGCGGGGATGCCCGCCAGCTGGTGGGGTACGTGGTTTCTGAATCCGGTTTACCGCTGGATCGGGACGCGCTGCTTGCCTCACTGAAGGCACTGCTGCCGCCGCATATGGTGCCGGTGGCGGTATTGCAAATCAGCGCGCTGCCGTTAAGCGCAAACGGCAAGCTGGATCGCAAGGCGCTGCCGCTGCCGGAGCTGACCAGCAAAACCAGCGGACGCGCACCGGAAAGTGATACCGAAATTGCCGTCTCGCAGGCGTTTGCGTCATTGCTGGGCTGCGCGGTGAACGACATCGAAGCCGATTTCTTTGCCCTCGGCGGCCACTCGCTGCTGGCGATGCGCCTGGCTGCACAGCTCAGCCGCACGTTCGCCCGCAAGGTGACGCCGGGGCAGATAATGGTCGCCTCTACGGTCAACAGGCTGAGCGCTCTGCTGGATTCGCCGATAAGCGACGAGCAGGCGCAGCGTCTGGGTTATGAAACCTTGCTACCGCTACGTGAAAGCGACGGCCCGACGCTGTTCTGCTTCCATCCGGCTTCCGGTTTTTCCTGGCAGTTCAGCGTGCTGGCGCGCTACCTTAGCCCGCGCTGGTCCATTACCGGAATTCAGTCGCCGCGCCCGGAGGGGCCGATGCAGCAGTGTGCGGATCTGGATGGAGTGATTGAACATCATCTGACTACGTTACGTGCCCGGCAGCCCCACGGGCCGTATTACCTGTTCGGCTACTCGCTTGGCGGCACGCTGGCGCAGGGGATTGCCGCGCGTCTGCGTGAACAGGGCGAAACCGTCGCCTTCCTTGGTCTGCTGGATACCTGGCCTCCGGAAACCCAGAACTGGGCGGAAAAAGAGGCCAACGGACTCGACCCGGCGGTGCTGGCCGAAATTGAGCGCGAGCGTCAGGCGTTTATCGCCGCCCAGCAGGGGCAGGGCTCCAGCGCGCTATTCAACGCCATTGAAGGTAACTACGCCGACGCGGTGCGGCTGCTCACCACGGCGCACAGTTCGCGGTTTGACGGGAAAGCGACGCTGTTTGTTGCCGAGCGTACGCGAACGATGGATCCGCAGGTCGCGTGGTCGCCGTGGGTGAATGAACTGGAGGTATACAGCCAGGATTGCGCCCACGTGGACATCATTTCGCCGCAGGCGTTTGAGAAGATTGGGCCGGTGTTGCAGAAGATGTTGGGGTAGTGATTTCCCCTCACCCTAACCCTCTCCCTGTGGGAGAAGGCCGGGGTGAGGGCATCAGCGCGAACGCTTTCCAAGCGGCACCACCAGCGGCGTGCCCGCCACCGGGTCGTCAATAATCATGCAGCGCATGCCGTAGATCCGCTCGATGAGCTCCGGCGTCACAATCTCCTTCGGCGCACCCTGCGCCACAATTTCGCCGTCGCGCAGTGCAATTAAATGCGTGGCATAGCGGCAGGCCTGATTCAAATCATGCAGCACCGCCGCCAGGGTGTAACCCTGCGTGCGGTTGAGATCGCTTAGCAACTCAAGCAGATCAATCTGATGGCTGATATCGAGCCACGTTGTCGGCTCATCCAGCAGCATAATGGAGGTCTCCTGCGCCAGCACCATTGCGATCCACGCCCGTTGACGCTGGCCGCCGGAAAGCGTGTCCACGCTCTGCCGTGCAAGGTCGGTAATGCCCGTTGCCTGCATCGCGCGGCTCACCGCGTCTTCATCTTCCTTGCGCCAGCGGGTAAACAGCGGCTGATGCGGATAGCGTCCGCGTGAGACCAGCTCCTGCACCGTGATGTCTCCCGGCGTGGTGGCGTTTTGCGCCAGCAGCCCGATGCGTCGTGCCACCTCTTTACTGGCAAAGCGCTGGATCTGCTCGCCGTCGAGGAAGACGTGACCTTCAACCGGTGTCATCAGGCGGCTGAGGGTGCGCAGCAGGGTCGACTTACCGCAGCCGTTCGGGCCGATGATTGCCGTAAAATGGCCGTCAGGAATGGCGACGGTTAAATCGCGGGCAATGATTTTTTTGCCGTAGCCGAGAGTAAGGTTTTCGCCGCGCAAGCGGGTGGTTGAATCGGTCATTTCTTGCGTGACTCCTGAACGAGCAAGACGATGAGGTAAATCCCGCCAAGGCTGACGGTGACAACGCCCACCGGAAGTTGATAAGGCATAAACAGCCGCTGGGCGCAGAGATCGGCGGCCAGCAGTAACATTGAGCCGCACAGCGCCGCCTGGGTTAAGCCCCAGCGGGCGGTGCCGCTCACGCGCCGCGCGATATGCGGCGCCACCAGGGCGATAAAGGAGATCGGCCCGGCAATCGCGGTGGCGGCGGCGGTGAGCAACACGGCGACCAGCATCAGCATCAGGCGCGAACGCTCAACGCCGACCCCCAGCGCACAGGCGCTGTCGTCACCCATCTCCAGCAGTCGCATCCGGCGCACCAGCAGCAGCGCGGCGATAAACATCAGCAGAATCAATGGCGCGGCGGGCCAGACTTTGCCCCAGGTCAGGCCGTTGAGCGAGCCGGCATACCACAGCCCGGCCGACAGCGCCGTTTCCAGCGAAGCCTGCAGCAGCAGCCAGGTATTGAACGCCATCAGCATGGCACGCACGCCGATACCGATAATGATCAGGCGAAAGGTGTCGATACCGTTGCGCCAGGCGAGCAGCCAGATCACCAGCGCGGTCAGTATCCCACCGGTCATCGCCGTCACGGTGATGGCCGTCAGATGCTGACCAAACAGCACCATCGCCACCAGCACGCCGCTCCAGGCGCCGGTGTTGAGACCCATTACGTCCGGGCTGCCGAGCGGATTGCGCATCAGCGACTGAAAAATCGCGCCGCTGACGCCGAGCGCGGCACCCACCAGCATCGCCATTGCCACGCGCGGCAGTCGCCACTCCGTCACCACCATCGTGACAGCGCGCGGGGCGCTGCCGGTGAGGGCGTTAAACACCTGGGCGAGATCGAGCGTCACCGCGCCGCTGCACAGGCTTGCGATCGCCAGCATCAGAATGACGATAACCAGCAGCGAAACGCTGACGATCAAACGACGAGAGGGGGCCATCATGCGCCACCTCCGCGTTTACGTCGTACCAGGAAGATCAGCACCGGCGCGCCGATAAAGGCGCTAACCACCGAGACGCGCAGTTCGCCGGGCACAAGAAGACGCCCGACAACATCAGCGAACAAGAGCAGAGCCGGGGTGGCCAGCAGCGTCACCGGCAGCGACCAGCGGTGATCGGCCCCCACCAGCCAGCGCGACAGATGCGGCATCATCAGGCCGATAAAGGCAATCGGGCCGACCACTGCCGTCGCGCTGCCGCACAGCACGGTGATGACCACTAACCCCGTCAACTGGGTTCGCGCCACGCGGTTACCGAGCGCGGTGGCGGTGTCGCTGCCGAGGCTCAGACTGTTCAGCGCCCGGCTTAAACCGAGAGCTACGGCGGCGGCAATCATCACCGGGATGACCACCACCTTAAGCGTCTCCAGCGTGCGGATATCCAGCGAACCGGCTTGCCAGAAGCGGAGCTGGTCGTAAACGTCCGGGTTGAGCAGGGCGATGCCGTTAGATAACCCTTCCAGCACGGCGGCAAGCGCCACGCCCGCCAGCGTCAGACGTACCGGGCTAAGCTGCCCGCCGCCCTGGCTGCCGGTAAAGGCGACAATCAGCGAGGCCGCCAGCGCGCCGCAAAAGGCCATCACCAGCTGTTCTGAGGGAGAGGTAAACCCGAACAGCGCCGCGCCAAGCACAATGGCAAAGCTGGCACCGCTATTCACGCCAAGAATGCCGGGGTCAGCCAGCGGGTTGCGGGTGAGGGTTTGCATAAGGGCTCCCGCAAGGCCCAGTGCGCCCCCGGCAAGTAATCCGGCCAGGGTACGGGGCAGGCGGGCATCCAGCACGATGGTGCAGTCGGCGCTCTGACAGGTACCAAAGAGCGCATCAACAATTACGGAGGCGGGCAGCGGTTTCGCACCGACCAGCAGACTGAGTGCCATCGCAAGGATCAACAGCAGCAATAACAGGGGCACGGCAACGGCGCGCACCGCAGAAGAAGAGGAAAACGACATAGCAACATCCATGATTTGATAATGATAGTGATTATCGTTATCTATCTTATTTGGCTATGTTAGCATGTGCGCCCATGGAATGGGTAGAAATAGACTCAAGGTCTTGTCATGAATCAAAAATCCTGGCTGATTAACCTCAGCCTGCTGAAGACGCACCCGGCGTATCGCGCCGTGTTTATCGCGCGTTTTATCTCCATTTTGTCCCTCGGCCTGCTCGGCGTTGCCGTTCCGGTACAGATCCAGACGTTGACGCACTCCAGTTGGCTGGTCGGGCTGTCGGTCACCTTAACCGGCGGGGCGATGTTTATCGGTCTGATGATCGGCGGCGTGCTGGCCGACAGGTACGAACGCAAGAAGCTGATCCTGCTGGCGCGCGGCACCTGCGGGGTGGGGTTTGTCGGATTGTGCCTGAACGCAATGCTGCCGGAACCCTCCTTACTCGCCATTTACGCCCTCGGGCTGTGGGATGGTTTCTTTGCGTCGTTAGGCGTGACGGCGCTGCTGGCGGCGACGCCCGCGCTGGTTGGGCGCGAGAACCTGATGCAGGCGGGGGCGATCACCATGCTCACCGTGCGCCTCGGCTCGGTGATATCGCCGATGGTGGGTGGCCTGCTACTGGCCACCGGTAACGTGGCGTGGAACTACGGCCTCGCGGCGGCGGGGACGTTTATCACCACCTTAACCCTGCTGCGTCTGCCGCTTCTGCCACCGCCGCCGCAGCCGCGTGAGCATCCGTTGAAAGCGCTGATGGCGGCGATCCGGTTTCTGTTCAGTAACCCGCTGATTGGTGGTATTGCGCTGCTCGGTGGTCTGCTGACGATGGCGAGCGCCGTACGCGTGCTGTATCCGGCGCTGGCGGGAGAGTGGCAGATGAGCGCCTCAGAGATTGGCGTGCTGTATGCCGCCATTCCGCTCGGCGCGGCGTGTGGTGCGCTGACCAGCGGCAGGCTGGCGCAGAGCGCGCGTCCGGGGTTGATTATGCTGTTGACGACGCTGGCGTCGTTTATCGCGATGGGGTTCTTCAGCCTGATGCCGGTCTGGGCGCTGGGTGTGCTGTGTCTGGTGCTCTTCGGCTGGCTGAGCGCCATCAGTTCTCTGTTGCAGTACACCCTGATCCAGACCCAGACGCCGGAGGGGATGCTCGGGCGCATCAACGGCCTGTGGACCGCGCAAAACGTGACGGGCGATGCCATTGGCGCGGCGATCCTCGGAGGGCTGGGGGCCGTCATGACACCGGTGGCTTCGGCGAGCACCAGCGGGTTTGTGTTAGCCGTTGTTGGTGGGATCCTGTTAATGGTATTAGCAGAATTGCGCCGGTTCAGGCAGGAGGTTGTATTGAACGACGGTGCGGCCTGATGCCCTCACCACGGCCCTCTCCCACGGGGAGAGGGAGGGAAAATGCCTACTTAAACAATGCGTTTAATCTCTCTAACACCAACATCGCGCTGTAATAATCCAGGCGGAACGTCTCCGTTCCCAGGGCCCATACGCGTTTATTCTTCACCGCAGGCAGGTGCGCCAGCAGTGGGTTGGCGTAAATCGCCTCAGCGTCTTTTTGATCGCCGGCAAACAGGAACAGGCCTTCACCGTTCAGCCCGGTAGCCAGATTTTCACCGCCTAACTGGATGATGTCGTGACGTTTGCCCTGACTTTTTGAGGTGTGCAGCCCGGCAGGCAGCTCGGCCAGAGTAAAGCCTAACTGATGCAACAGCTGGCCCTGAGCGGACTCCGCGGTCCACAGGTTAGCGCTGTGCGCGGCAGCGGTGTAAACAATGGCGTTCACCGGCTGCGGCGGCAGTGTCATCTGCTGTTTCACCTGCGCGAGTTGTTTATCGAATGCTGCAATGCGTTCGGCGGCCTGTTTTTCCTGTCCGGTTATCGTGCCTAGCTGCTTCAGCAGTTCCTGCCAGCTTTTGTCGTCGTAGTTGATGATGAGCGTCGGCGCGATGGCGGAGAGCTGATCGTACAACGCCAGGGCCGAGTCTCCGCCGGTGGCGCTAATCAAAATCAGATCCGGCATTTGTGCCGCCACCGCTTCTGCGCTCGGCTCGCCAATGTACAGGCGCGCTACCTTGCGCTGTTTCGCCATATCACCCCACTGACGTAAAAAACCCTGCGCATCCGCCACCCGGTTATTGGGCGTGGTTGCTCCGCTGGCCACTACCGGCGCATCAATCGCCAGCAGTGAGCCGGTCAGAGTCACGCTGGTGGAGACAATGCGCGTGGGTTTGCTCTCAAGAGTATGCACCCCGCGGCTGTCGGTGACCTGACGCGGCCAGTCGGCGGCGATGGCTGAGGTTAGTCCTAAAACAAAACATCCCGTTAAAAGAAGGGCATTACGACAAACGGCGGGGAATTTCACAACGCGGCATCCTGTTCTCTTTGAAGTTAATGCTTCTCATTTTCATGATTGCGGTGGGGGGATGCAAGCGATACTCGCACAAGATGTTCGCTCTGCGGTTGACACCGGCGCGATGTGGGATTAGGTTAGCCAACGAAAATATAAATGATAATCATTATTGCTTCTTTTATCATTTTATGGAGGATGATATGGATACGTCCCTGGCTGAGGAAGTTCAGCACACCGCGACCACGCTGCCATCAGACAGCTTTTTCTTTATGTCGCCTTACCGCAGCTTTACCACGTCAGGCTGTTTTTCCCGTTTCTCTGAACCCGCCGAGGGCGGTGATAACCCGTCGGGGGCCTTCCAGCAGAAACTGGCTCAGGCTTTCCGCCACGCGAAGGCCAGCGGCATTGCCCATCCCGTGATGGTGGGTGCCATCCCGTTCGATACCCGCAAGCCCTCATCCCTGTTTATTCCGCAGCACTGGCAGACCTTTTCGCGCCCGGCGCGTCAGCAGTCCGCGCGCTATTTTTCCGCTTCCCAGGCGTTGAACGTGGAAACCCGCACTGAGATCCCGCCACAGCCCGTGTTTGAAGAGATGGTTGCCCGTGCGGCGGCGCTCACCGCCACGCCACAGGTGAACAAAGTGGTGTTGTCGCGGCTGATTGATATTGCGACGGATAAAACGATTGATAGCGGCGCGCTGATGGAGCGTCTGATCGCCCAGAATCCGGCCAGCTTTAACTTTCATGTACCGCTGGAGGATGGCGGCGTGCTGCTGGGCGCGAGCCCGGAACTGCTGCTGCGTAAAGAGGGGACACACTTTAGCTCTCTGCCGCTGGCGGGCTCCGCGCGTCGTCAGCCGGATGACGTGCTGGATCGCGAGGCGGGTAATAAGCTGCTGGCTTCCGGGAAGGATCGCCACGAGCACGATCTGGTGACCCAGGCGATGAAAGCCATTCTGGCACCACGCAGCCATCATCTCAGCATGCCAGCCTCTCCGCAGCTGATCACCACCCCGACGCTCTGGCATCTGGCGACGCCGGTGGAAGGGGACGCCCGTGAAAATGAGAACGCCCTGACCCTGGCCTGTCTGCTGCACCCGACCCCTGCGCTGAGCGGTTTCCCGCATCAGGCGGCAAAAGAGCTGATTGCCGGGCTGGAGCCGTTCGACCGCGAACTGTTTGGCGGCATCGTTGGCTGGTGTGACAGCGAAGGCAACGGCGAGTGGGTAGTGACCATCCGCTGCGCACGTCTGCTTAAAAATCGCGTTCGCCTGTTTGCCGGTGCGGGTATTGTGCCAGCCTCCTCCCCGGTGGGCGAGTGGCGTGAAACCGCTGTGAAGCTCTCCACCATGCTCAACGTTTTTGGTTTGCACTGAGGAATCATCATGACCATCCCCTTTACCCGTTGGCCTGAGGAGTTTGCCCGGCGCTACCGTGAAAAAGGCTACTGGCAGGATCAGCCGCTGACTCACATTCTGACCGACCACGCGGAGAAAGCTACCGTCGCCATTATTGACGGTGAACGTCACCTGACCTGGCGTGCGTTCAACCAGGCGGTGAATAACCTCGCCTCCGCCCTGCAGGGGCAAGGCGTGCGTCGTGGCGAGACGGCGCTGGTTCAGCTCGGCAACGTGGCTGAGTTTTACATTACCTTTTTCGCGCTTCTGCAGGTGGGCGTGGCCCCGGTGAACGCGCTCTTCAGCCACCAACGCAACGAGCTGAACGCCTACGCCGCACAGATCAAACCCGCGCTGCTGATTGCCGACCGCGAGCACGCCCTGTTTGCGGGCGATGATTTCCTGAACCGTTTTGTGGATGAACATCGCTCAGTGCGCATCGTGCTGCTGCGCGGCGACAACGGCGCACATGCCCTGGAGGCGGCCATCGCCCGTCCGGCGGACCATTTCATCCCCAACCCGACACCTGCCGACGAAGTGGCGTTCTTCCAGCTTTCAGGCGGCAGTACCGGCACGCCAAAACTGATCCCGCGCACCCATAACGATTACGACTACAGCATCCGTCGCAGCAACGAAATTTGCGGCATTACCGCGGATACCCGCTATCTGAATGCGCTACCGGCGGCCCATAACTACGCCATGAGTTCCCCGGGTTCGTTAGGGGTATTCATGGCCGGGGGCTGCGTGGTGCTGGCGCACGATCCGAGCGCCACGATCTGCTTCCCGCTGATTGAACGCCATCAGATTAACGTCACCTCGCTGGTGCCTCCGGCGGTCAGCCTGTGGCTGCAGGCGATTGCCGACGGCGCGGGCAATGCGCAGCTTAAATCGCTGAAGCTGCTGCAGGTGGGGGGCGCACGCCTGTCCGCCACGCTCGCCGCGCGTATTCCGGCGGAAATTGGCTGCCAGCTGCAGCAGGTGTTCGGCATGGCGGAAGGGCTGGTGAATTACACCGCTCTCGACGACACCCCGGATCGCATCATCCACACCCAGGGCCGTCCGATGTGCCCGGATGACGAAGTATGGGTGGCGGACGAGCACGGCAACCCGCTGCCGCGTGGCGAAACAGGGCGTCTGATGACCCGCGGGCCGTATACCTTCCGCGGCTATTTCAACAGCCCGGAACACAATGCCAGCGCCTTTGATGCCAACGGGTTTTACTGCTCCGGCGATCTGATTGCCATCGACGAGCAGGGATACATCACCGTGCAGGGGCGCGAGAAAGATCAGATCAACCGCGGCGGGGAGAAGATCGCCGCCGAAGAGATCGAAAACCTGCTGCTGCGTCATGAGGCGGTGATCCACGCCGCGCTGGTGAGCATGGAGGACAGCCTGTTGGGCGAGAAAAGCTGCGCGTTTCTGGTGGTGAAACAGCCGCTGCGCGCGGTTGAGGTGCGTCGCTTCCTGCGCGAGCAGGGCGTTGCCGAATTCAAACTGCCGGATCGCGTGGAGAGCGTGGATGCACTGCCGTTAACGCCGGTCGGCAAAGTCGATAAGAAACAGTTGCGCCTGTGGATCGCTGAACGCGCCCGGGCCTGAGGAACAGAGTATGGCTATTCCAAAATTAACCGCTTACGCGCTGCCAACTGCCGCAGAGTTGCCGACAAGTAAAGTGAACTGGGCGTTTGAGCCAGAACGTGCTGCGCTGCTGATCCACGATATGCAGGAGTATTTCCTGAACTTCTGGGGCGAAAACAGCGCGATGATGCAGCTGGTGGTGGCGAACATCGCCAGGCTGCGCGCGTACTGTAAAGCGCACAACATTCCGGTTTACTACACCGCCCAGCCGAAAGAGCAGAGCGACGAAGACCGCGCCCTGCTGAATGACATGTGGGGCCCGGGCCTGACCCGCTCCCCGGAGCAGCAGCGCATTGTGGCTGAACTGACCCCGGACGAAGCCGACACCGTGCTGGTGAAGTGGCGCTACAGCGCGTTTCATCGCTCGCCGCTGGAACTGATGCTGAAAGAGACAGGCCGCAATCAGCTGCTGATCACCGGTGTTTACGCCCACATCGGCTGCATGACCACCGCCACCGATGCGTTTATGCGCGACATCAAGCCCTTCTTTATTGCCGACGCGCTGGCAGATTTCACCCGCGAAGAGCATCTGATGTCGCTTAATTATGTGGCGGGGCGTTCCGGCCGCGTGGTGATGACCGATGACCTGTTGCCATCGGTTCCGGCGTCAAAAGCGGCGCTGCGTGAACTCATCCTGCCATTACTCGATGAAACCGACGAACCGATGGATGACGAAAACCTGATCGACTACGGCCTGGATTCGGTGCGCATGATGGCGCTCGCCGCACGCTGGCGTAAAGTCCACGGCGATATCGATTTCGTAATGCTGGCAAAAAATCCAACCCTCGACGCCTGGTGGGCGCTGCTTTCCCGCGAGGTGCAGTAATGGTTGTTGATTTCACCGGCAAAACCGTCTGGGTGACGGGGGCTGGCAAGGGGATTGGTTATGCCACGGCGCTGGCCTTTGTCGACGCGGGTGCGAAGGTGACCGGATTCGATCTGGCCTTCCCGCAGGGAAATTATCCGTTTGCTACCGAAACGCTGGACGTATCTGACGCGGTGCAGGTGAGCGACGTCTGCGGGCGCTTGCTCGCCGTAGAGGAACGTCTGGACGTGCTGGTCAACGCCGCCGGCATTCTGCGCATGGGCGCCACGGACCAGCTTTCGCAGGAGGACTGGCAGCAGACGTTTGCGGTCAACGTTGGCGGGGCGTTTAACCTCTTTCAACAGACGATGGGCCAGTTCCGTCGTCAGCAGAGCGGGGCGATTGTCACCGTGGCGTCCGACGCGGCCCACACGCCGCGCATCGGGATGAGTGCCTATGGCGCCTCGAAAGCGGCGCTGAAAAGCCTGGCTCTCACCGTCGGGCTGGAGCTGGCGGGCAGCGGCGTGCGCTGTAATCTGGTGTCGCCGGGGTCAACGGATACCGATATGCAGCGCACCCTGTGGACCTGCGACGATGCGGAGCAGCAGCGCATTCGCGGTTTTGGCGAGCAGTTTAAGCTGGGGATCCCGCTGGGGAAAATCGCCCGTCCTCAGGAGATTGCCAGCACGATCCTGTTCCTGGCCTCCGATGCTGCCAGCCATATCACCCTGCAGGATATCGTGGTGGACGGCGGCTCCACGCTGGGGGCGTAATGATCTGGAAACGCCATTTATCGTTAGATGCGCTGAACGCCACCAGCCAGAACACCCTGGTGGCGCATCTGGGCATCGTTTATACCCGCCTTGGCGACGATACGCTGGAAGCGGAAATGCCGGTGGATGCGCGAACCCATCAGCCGTTTGGCCTGCTGCACGGCGGTGCGTCGGCGGCGCTGGCGGAAACGCTGGGCTCGATGGCCGGTTTTCTGATGACCCGCGACGGGCAGAACGTGGTGGGAACGGAGCTGAATGCCACCCATCATCGTGCGGTAGCGCAGGGGATCGTGCGCGGCGTGTGTCAGCCGCTGCATCTGGGGCGATCCAGCCAGAGCTGGGAGATTGTGGTGTTCGACGAGCAGGGACGGCGGTGCTGTACCTGCCGGTTGAGTACGATGGTGCTGGGGTAAGTCATTCAGCCGAAAGTGATCGGCTTAACACTGTGGTGTAAATCTCTGGTTTGACCACGCATTATTGCGTTTCAAAGTTGTTAAATTTTTCCGGTTGTTCTAGAAACAAAATGTAACATCTCACTGTTTCACAACAACGGATAACCACTATGAACAACTCAGGGAAATACCTTACATGGGCAGGGCTCTCCGTTGTGGGAGCCTTTGCTCTGGGCTATATCGCCCTTAACCGGGGGGAACAGATCAATGCGCTCTGGATTGTCGTTGCCTCCGTCTGCATTTATCTGATCGCATATCGTTTTTATGGCCGCTATATCGCCAAAACGGTGCTGGCGGTTGATGCCACGCGTATGACGCCCGCCGTTCGTCATAACGACGGGCTGGACTACGTTCCTACCGATAAGAAAGTGCTGTTCGGTCACCACTTTGCGGCGATTGCCGGAGCAGGCCCGCTGGTAGGGCCGGTGCTGGCGGCACAGATGGGCTATCTGCCGGGGATGATCTGGATCCTTGCCGGCGTGGTGCTGGCGGGGGCCGTACAGGACTTTATGGTGCTGTTCGTCTCCACCCGTCGCGACGGGCGTTCGCTGGGTGAGCTGGTGAAAGAGGAGATGGGGGCAACCGCCGGGGTGATTGCGCTGGTGGCGACCTTTATGATCATGGTGATCATCCTCGCGGTGCTGGCGATGATTGTGGTAAAAGCGCTGACCCACAGCCCATGGGGGACGTACACCGTTGCGTTCACCATTCCACTGGCCATTTTTATGGGGATCTACATTCGTTACCTGCGTCCAGGACGCATTGGTGAGGTGTCGGTCATTGGCCTGGTGCTGCTGGTGTTCGCCATTATCTCCGGCGGCTGGGTGGCAGAGAGCCCAACCTGGGCACCGTTCTTCGACTTTACCGGCGTACAGCTGACCTGGATGCTGGTGGGGTATGGGTTTGTGGCGGCGGTGCTGCCGGTGTGGCTGCTGCTGGCCCCGCGTGATTACCTCTCCACGTTCCTGAAAATTGGCACCATCGTCGGGCTGGCTATCGGTATTTTGATCATGCGCCCGACGCTGACCATGCCAGCGTTAACCAAATTCGTTGACGGTACGGGCCCGGTCTGGACCGGTAACCTGTTCCCGTTCCTGTTTATTACCATCGCCTGTGGCGCGGTGTCTGGCTTCCACGCGCTGATTGCCTCCGGGACCACGCCGAAGATGCTGGCGAATGAAAATCAGGCCTGCCTGATTGGCTATGGTGGCATGCTGATGGAGTCCTTCGTGGCGATCATGGCGCTGGTTTCTGCCTGCATTATCGACCCGGGTGTCTACTTCGCGATGAACAGCCCGATGGCGGTTCTGGCTCCGGCGGGCACCGCCGACGTGGTGGCATCCGCTGCACAGGTGGTAAGCGGCTGGGGCTTTGCCATTACCCCGGATACGTTGACGAGTATCGCCAGTGAAGTAGGCGAGCAGTCGATTATCTCCCGCGCGGGCGGCGCGCCTACGCTGGCGGTGGGGATGGCCTACATACTTCACGGTGCGCTGGGCGGGCTGATGGACGTCTCCTTCTGGTATCACTTCGCCATTCTCTTTGAAGCGCTGTTTATTCTGACGGCGGTGGATGCGGGGACGCGTGCAGCCCGCTTTATGCTGCAGGATCTGCTGGGCGTGATCTCCCCGAACCTGAAGCGTACCGATTCGCTCCCTGCGAACCTGCTGGCAACGGCCTTGTGCGTGCTGGCGTGGGGGTACTTCCTGCATCAGGGGGTGGTGGATCCGCTGGGCGGTATTAACACGCTATGGCCGCTGTTCGGTATCGCTAACCAGATGCTGGCAGGGATGGCGCTAATGCTATGTGCGGTGGTGCTGTTCAAGATGAAGCGCCAGCGTTATGCCTGGGTGGCGCTGCTGCCTACCGCCTGGCTGCTGATTTGTACCCTGACGGCGGGCTGGCAGAAAGCCTTCAGCCCGGACAATAAAGTGGGTTTCCTGGCGATTGCCAATAAGTTTCAGGCGATGATCGACAGCGGTAAAATCCCGGCGCAGTATACGGAATCACAGCTGTCGCAGCTGGTGTTTAACAACCGTCTGGATGCCGGGTTGACCATCTTCTTTATGGTGGTGGTCGTGGTGCTGGCGTTGTATTCTCTGAAGACCGCGCTGGCGGCGCTGAAAGTCGACAAGCCGACAGCGAAAGAGACACCGTATGAGCCAATGCCTGAGAACCTGGAAGAGATTGTGACCCAGGCGAAAGGGGCGCATTAATTTAACCGAATACCCCCCTCATCCCATCCCTCTCCGCAAAGGGGAGAGGGTGTTTAACGTCCCCTCTCCCTTTGGGAGAGGGTTAGGGTGAGGGGCAATAGCGAGAAACAACCTATGTTCGACACTCTTTCCAAAGCAGGCAAATACCTGGGCCAGGCCGCCAAAATGATGATAGGCGTGCCGGACTACGACAACTACGTCGAGCATATGCGCGTCAACCATCCGGACCAGACGCCCATGACCTATGAAGAATTTTTCCGCGACCGCCAGGACGCCCGCTACGGCGGCAAGGGCGGGGCGAAGTGTTGTTAACCCTCTTTTGGTAAATAGAGGCTGATCTGTTCCTGCTTACAGCCGTAGATCGCCGCCAGCTTTTCACGGGTGCGCTTTTGCGGACGGGAGTCCAGCGCTTCCAGCTGTGATACGGCAGACTGGCTGATGCCGAGTTTCTCTGCCACCTCCTGCTGAGACATACCGCGCAGGATGCGCCAGGCGGCCTGCAGACTGACGTTCTGCCAGGTCATGATGCTGCAAACCTCACCTGGAAGTTCAACGTCATCCAGATCATCGTGTTCGACTTCAATATCTTCCAGATCGTCGTCGGTTTCGTCGTCGATTTCCGCCATCTGAAGGCACATACGCAAATATTCATCATAGGGAATAACCACGTACTGCGTTTTTCCGTTATCGTCCTTAATTAGCTGAACAGCCATAGGTGGCTTTCTCCTCGTGCAGGTAAGTTGTTGATGTTCTGCGCTTAACGGCCAAAACATAACAATGGTTATCGGGTTCGTCCCGAAGCGTATAGACGATGCGGTAATCGCCAACGCGTAGCCGGTAGTGATCTTCTGTCGCCGATATTTTTTTGATATCGGGCCGGGGAGCCGAGCGGTCATCCAGCTCAACAAGCTTTACCTCAATGCGACGCTGATATCGCTCATCAATCTTTAAAAATGCCTTCTTTGCCCCATTGGACCAGACAATCTTCATCCGTACCTCCACTGTACGCCCACACAAACTATAAGGAAATAATAAGACTATTAGATAAATTCCGAATTTCTTATGGGTACTGTAGAGCGGAGAACAAACGCAGGTAAGAGGCAAAACGCAAACCGTCGAGGCGGTGCGAAAACGCCTCTGTCGGGCGACAGAGGCTTGCAGAGAAGATGCGATCAGGCGTTCAAACCGCCGTCCACATCCAGCCCCGTACCGGAGATCTGTCCGGCGGCCGGGCTGGCGAGGAAGGTGACCGCCGCCGCGATATCTTCCGGTTGCCCGTAATGACCGACGGCAATCATCTGACGCTGGGCTTCTGCCTGTTCGCCGTCCTCCGGGTTCATATCGCTGTTGGTCGGGCCGGGATGCACCAGGTTCACGGTAATGCCGCGCGGCCCCAGATCCCGCGCCAGACCGCGCGTGAAGGAGTTAAGCGCGGATTTGGTCATCGAGTAGACGGAGATACCCGGCATCGCCACGCGGTTTGCCAGACAGCTACCGATATTGATAATGCGCCCGCCGTCAGACATGTGTACCAGCGCTTCCTGCGTGGCGATCACCACGCCGCGAATGTTGACGTTAATCAGGGCATCGATATCCGCCAGCGTCATGGACTCCAGCGGGCCGCCGCGGGCGATCCCGGCGTTATTGACCAGAATGTCCAGCCCCCCGAGGGAACGCGCCGCATGGGTGACCGCGTCCTGAATAGCCTGCGCGCTGGCGCTGTCCGCCTGCACGGCTTCGCTGTGTCGTCCCAGCGCCTTAATCTCATCGGCGACCGCCTGGGCTTTTTCGGCCGATTTTTCATACGTAATAATCACATCTGCACCGGCGCGCGCCAGCGAGAGTGCAATTGCCCGACCCAACCCGCGGCTGGCGCCGGTAACCAGCGCCTTTTTACCTGTTAAATCGATCTGCATGATGACCTCGTTGCAAGAGTAGAAAGAATCATCATTAGGTATAGCCTGTCGCCGCGATTAACGACTGAAGGATTCCACTTTCTCAAACGCGGCGCGCAGAACGTCAGGCGATAGCGCAACCGGCAGATAGTGAATCGACTCCACCGGGCGCAGGGTGTGGGCAATGACCTTATCCAGCGCTTCCCGGTGATTGATGTCGACGTCCAGCGCGCGAAGCGTGGTCGGTAGGTTAAAACGCCGGTACGCCGTCACCAGCTGCGCCAGCACGTCGTCCTGGCCGAGCAGGGCGCTCTGCACCAGAATCCCGTAGGCTACCTTGGTGCCGTGCAGGTATTTTTCCGTTTGCGGCAGCACGGTTAAGCCGTTATGCACCGCATGTGCCGCCGCCACGCGCGTATAGCGTTCGCCCAGACCGCCGACCATCCCGCCACCGGCAATAATCGCATCCACCACGTCCCGGAACGCCTGCGTCTGGTCACCGCGCTGCTGGTCGGCTAACGCCTCTTCGCTGCGTGTCAGCAGCACGTCGCGGATCGCCAGCGCGCCGTTGATACCGAGCCGCACGGTCAGCGGCAGGTTCTCCGGCTCAGGTGCCAATACCACCGCTTCATACCACTTCGCCAGGGTATCGCCGATACCCGCCAGCAGGTATTCCGCCGGGGCGTTAAGGATGATTTGCGGCTCCACCAGCACCAGGAAGTTGGCATCGTCGAAAATTTCAAACTGCAGCGCCTGCCCGGCATCGTTATACCAGACAGAGAGTGGCGTCCAGGCCGCACAGGTAGCGGCGATGGTCGGGATACCCACGAACGGAACGCCCAAACGACGCGCCACGGCTTTGACCGTATCCATCACCGCGCCGCCGCCCACGCCAATCACCAATGCCGCCTCGCTGCCGGATTCATTCACCAGATGGGTGACATCGCGCTCGCTGCAGTGGCCTTTGAACAACAGGTGTTTTGCGCCGGGGGCCTTAAAGCTCTCCGGCAGGTAGGGGCGTGCGCCCTCCAGCGCGCGTTCGCCGTAGATCCACACCGCGCGGGAAAGCTGCTCCGGGGTGAAAAAGTCATGCAGATGCGCAAGGCTTCCGGGATGAGAGAAGTAGTTCGCCGGGCCAGGCACGACGCGGATATCGGTGTTGCTCATGGTGTTGTCCTTTTTTAGCAAGCGCTAACCCGATGTTATGTCTGGACATCCGGATGGCTAATAATATTTGGCTTTATCTTATGCCTTTTCTGTCGTTGTCAGTCAACCGGAGCTGTGAAAAATTCAATAAATCAAACTATTAATGAGGATCCTACGCGGATGGTTTCCAGTCGCCTTGAGATGCGCGGTATCAGCCTGGCCTTTTCCGGCTTTCAGGCGCTGTCGCGCGTGGACTTTACCCTGAACGGCGGATCGGTGCATGCATTGACCGGGGCTAACGGCGCGGGGAAATCGACGCTGATGGCGGTGCTGTGCGGAACGCACGATCGCTATGAGGGGGAGATCTGCATTAATAACCAGCCGGTGACGATCCGCGAACCGCTCGATGCCAAACGGCTGGGGATCCACCTTGTGCAGCAGGAAGTGGACGTGGCGCTGGTTCCGGGGCTGAGCATCGCTGAAAACATCATGCTCGACCAGCTGGCGCAGCCGGGGCATCGCTACCGCTGGCGTGCTATTCGTCAACAGGCGAAGCAGGCGCTGGCGCAGCTCGACGTTGCGCTGGACGTTCGCCGTTCCATCGACAGCTGTTCGTTGGCTGAAAAACAGCAGATCCTGCTGGCGCGGGCGCTGTCGCATCACTGCCGTTTTTTGATCCTCGATGAACCTACCGCACCGCTGGATGCCCACGACAGTGAACGCCTGTTCGCGGTGGTGCGGCGTTTAAAGCAGCAGGGCATTGGCGTGGTATTTATCTCGCACCGCATTCATGAGCTAAAAGCCATCTGTGACACCTTAACGGTGCTGCGCGATGGCAAGCTGATTGAGACCGGCCCGATGGCGGATCTCAGCGGCGAAGCGATCGTCGAGAAGATGCTCGGCCACGAACTGAGCGATATCTACCCGCCAGCCCGTCCTGTGCATAGCGACGAGACGCTGCTGCGGGTGGAGGGGCTGCACGACGACGCGTTGCTGAAAGATATCTCCCTGCATCTGCGTAAAGGCGAAATCCTTGGCATTGCCGGTCTGGCGGGCGCAGGTAAAACCGAACTCTGCAAGGCGCTGTTTGGTGCCAGCAAAAGCCGGGTGGAGCGTGGCGAGCTCAATCATCAGCCCTGGAAACCGCGCGATCCGGCCGATTCCGTGCTGCGCGGGCTGGCGCTGGTACCGGAGGAGCGGCGCAAAGAGGGGATTTTTATCGACGAGCCGGTGAGCATGAATCTGGCCGTGACGGCAGATAACAGCTTTTCGCGCTGGAGTCTCTTTGGTCATCGTCAGGCGTGGCGCTGGGCGGAAGAGGTGATTGCCCGCGTCGGCGTGCGAACGCGTGGGCCGGGGCAGGTTTTACGTCGGCTTTCTGGCGGTAACCAGCAGAAGGTCGCCATTGGAAAATGGCTGCGCAATGACGCCAGCGTGCTGATATTCGACGAGCCGACCAAGGGCGTTGACGTCAAAGCGAAGACCGATCTGTTTCAGCTGATCGACGGCCTGGCGCGCGAGGGCAAAGGGGTGATTTACGCCTCGGGCGAATTTGCCGAACTGGTAGGGCTGTGTGACCGCATCTGCGTGCTCTGGGACGGGCGCATCGTGGCGGAAATCCCCGGGGCCGGGGCGCGGGAAGAGACACTACTTTATTATTCAACCGGAGGAACGGCGTCGTGAGCAAAGCCCTTTCAGTGACTGCGGCGGCGTCTGGCCGTCAACAGATTTTCGATTTTCTCTACCGGTGGGGCATGTTGCTCACCGTGGTGGCGCTGGTGGTGGTTTTTGGCCTGGCGTCGGACAGCTTCCTCGACCCGAACAACATCATCAACATTCTGCGCTCGATTGCCATCGTCACGGTAATTGCCATTGGCGTATCGATTTCACTCACCGTGGGCGGGTTTGATCTCTCCGTCGGCTCAACGGCATCGCTGGCGAATGCGCTGGTGATCTCGCTCTTCGTCTGGCACGGCTTCGGCACCACCGAATCGATTGTGATCACCCTTGCGCTCTGTACCCTGGTCGGGCTGTTTAATGCCTTTCTGATCGTCATTCTGCGTATTCCGGACATGCTCGCGACGCTTGCCAGCCTGTTCGTGATACAGGGCGTGGCGATGACCTACAGCTACGGCGGGTCGATTACCGAGAACATGGTGCTGCCGAGCGGTGATATGGCGGAAGGAACCATTCCGGCGGCGTTCAGCCTGCTGGGGCAGGTGCCCACCATCGTCATCATCATGCTGGCGGTGACCGTGCTGGCACAGCTGGGATTGTCACTGACCACCCACGGCCGGCGCATGTACGCCATCGGCGGCAACCCGGAGGCGGCGCGCCTTTCAGGCATTCGCACCACGCGCTACAAGGTGGCGGCCTACGTGATTGCCTCGTTGCTGGCCGGACTGGGCGGGATTTTGCTGGCCTCGCGCATTGGGTCGTCGCAGGTGAATGCGGGCGGCGGGTATCTGATGGACGCGGTGGCGGCAGCGTGGATCGGCTTTTCGCTGGCCGGGTCAGGCAAGCCGAACGCGCTGGGAACGCTGGTGGGGGCGGTCATTCTGGGCGTGCTGTCGAACGGGCTGGTGATGCTCTCCGTACCGTATTACGCCATGGACATTATAAAAGGGCTGGTGCTTGCCGTGGCGCTGGCCATTACCTACATACAAAAACGCTGACAACACAACGGGATAAAAAATGAAAAAGATTGCACTCTCTTTGGTGGCACTTGGGTTACTCACCTCTCTGCCAGGCTTTGCGGCCACGCCCGCACCGGTTCCGGCAGCCATTGCCAACCATGACGGCCCCATTCGCATTGCGGTGATCCGCAACCTTGGCTCGGATGACAACACCACGCAGTTTGTCGCCGGGGCGATTCAGGAAGGGAAAAAACTTGGCTTTAAGGTCAGCACCTTTTTAAGCAATGGTGACGACGCAAAATTCCAGGACTTTGTGAATCAGGCGATCAGCCAGAAATATGACGGGATTATTCTCTCTCAGGGGCGTGACCCCTATGCGACCGCGCTGGTGAAGAAGGCGGTGGATGCCGGGATTAAGGTGTCGGTCTTTGATACCGCCGTTAACGGCGCGATCCCAGGTGTGACTGTCACCCAGCAGGACGATGCCTCCCTGACCAATCTCTCCTTCGGCCAGCTGGCAAAAGATTTCAACGGCAAAGCCAATATCGTCAAGCTGTGGGTCGCCGGTTTCCCGCCGATGGAGCGTCGTCAGGCGGCGTATAAGGAACTGCAGAAACAGTACCCGGATATCAAAGAGCTGGAGTCGATTGGCGCGGTGTCGTCGGACGTGCAGGGGGATACTGCCAACAAGGTCGGCGCAATTCTGGCCAAATACCCGAAAGGCAAAATCGACGCTATCTGGGGAACCTGGGACGCCTTCAGCCAGGGCGCTTATAAAGCGCTGAAGGAGAATGGCCGCACTGAAATCAAACTCTACAGCATCGATATCTCCAACCAGGATCTGCAACTGATGCGCGAGCCGGGTAGCCCGTGGAAAGTGAGCGTGGCGGTGGATCCGAAGCTGATTGGCGCCACCAACGTGCGCCTGGTGGCAAACAAGATTGCCGGCGAACCGACGCCAGCCACTTACGATTTTAAAGCGGCGGCGATCCCTCAGGCGCTGCTGACCGCGCAGCCAGGGGCGGTGAACGTGGCGTCGCTGGGTAAAATCATTCCGGGCTGGGGCCAGACCGAAGACTTTATCGCGCCGTGGTTTGCGACGCTGGAAGCGAAAAATAAATAAAAACAAGCCGGGTGGCGTCAGGTGCAGCCTGATGCCCTCACCCCGGCCCTCTCCCACCGGGAGAGGGGGAAAACCAACAGGAGCTAACGGTGACGCAAGTACCCCCTCCAGAATACAGCCGCAATATGCGGCTGATTGGCCATAGCGACCAGGGCGGTCGCCCGGACGGCGTGCAGCTGATGGTGCACCGCGGTTATGCGTATATTGGCCATATGGTGTCGCAGGGCTTTTCGATTGTTGACGTGCGCGACCCGAAAAACCCGAAAGCGGCGGGCTATGTGCCCGCGCCGCCCGGCACCTGGAATGTGCATTTGCAGGCACACGACGATTTACTACTGGTGATTAACGCCCGGGATCTGTTTGCCGATGCCCGCTTCGCCGATGAAAAGGTCTACTACACCCGTCAGGTGGGGGAGACCGTCAGCGATGTGCAGGACAAAGGCTGGAGCGCCGGGCTGCGCGTGTTTGATATCTCCACGCCGGACAGACCGCGTGAGATCGGCTTTCTGTCATTAAATGGCATTGGCATTCACCGCATCTGGTACGTCGGCGGTCGCTGGGCGTATGTGTCGGCGCTGATCGACGGTTTTACCGACTATATCTTCCTGACCATCGACCTGGCCGATCCGCGTAAGCCTGAGGTGGCAGGGCGCTGGTGGCTGCCGGGGATGAACCAGGCCGCAGGCGAACGGCCGGAGTGGCCGGAAGGCAAACGTTATGCGCTGCACCATGCCATTATCGCCGGGGATACGGCGTACGGTAGCTGGCGTGACGGCGGTTTAACGTTGCTGGATGTGAAAGATCGCACGCAGCCGACGCTGATTAGCCACCGCAACTGGAGCCCGCCGTTTGGTGGCGGGACGCATACCGCGCTGCCGCTGCCGGATCGCGATTTGCTGGTGGTGCTCGACGAGGCGGTGCTCGACAACCAGCAGGATGGCGAGAAGTTCATCTGGCTGTTCGATATCCGCGAGCCGTCGAACCCGGTCAGCATCTCGACCTTCCCGCAGCCGGATGAAACCGACTACGTGGCGAAAGGGGCGCATTTCGGCCCGCACAACCTGCACGAGAACCGGCCGGGGAGCTTCGTCAGCTCAACGCTGATTTTTGCCACCTGGCAGAACGCGGGCGTGCGCGCGTACGACATTTCCAATCCTTATCGCCCGGTGGAAACCGGCGCGCTGGTGCCCGCCGCGCCGGAGAAGATGATGGACACGCGACCCAATCGCCCGCAGGTGATCCAGTCGTGCGACGTGTTTGTTGATGCGCAGGGAATTATTTACAGCACGGATTATAACGGCGGGTTGTCGGTGATTGAATATTTGGGCTGAAAGGGGAGGTGGCGCTGAAATATATTTATTTGGTGAATGCTAATATTTATAGATTCCTAAAATAAACGCGCCGACTTTATCTTTAAGTCCTGATACGTACTATGGCTCTTTTTTTATTCAAGGATGAATTAAATGAGCCTGAAAAAATGTGCAGCCTGGTTGCAAATAGGACTGCAACTCCTTCCGCCGTCGTTATTTTCGCTGGGCGCGACACCCGTTGCCGCTCAGGATAAGGTAGCCGAGCCGCAAACCACCGAGCGAGTAGTGGCACAAACCGCCGTACAGGCGGGGTCACTGCTGGAGAGCGGCAGCGGCCGTTCTGTCGCCAGCGCCATTACGTCTCAGGCAGCAAATACCGCCACGCAGGAAATTGAGTCCTGGTTAAATCAATTGGGTACCACGCGTCTGAATATCGGTACTGATGAGCATTTTTCTATTCAGGACGCGGAGTTAGATCTGCTTATCCCTTTATATGAACAAAAGTCGTCGCTGGTGTTCACCCAGTTGGGTGGTCGTCGTCACGATGACAGAAATATCGTTAATGTCGGGTTTGGCTACCGTGAATTTAATACCGCATGGATGTGGGGCGTGAATACCTTTTACGATCGCCAGGTTTCGGCGAATCAGCATCAGCGCCTTGGTGTCGGAGCCGAGCTAGGCTGGGACTATCTGCGTCTTTCAGCCAACGGCTACTACCGTTTAAGCGACTGGATGTCTTCGTCCCGCTATCGCGATTATGACGAGCGCGTGGCGAACGGTTTTGACCTGCGTGCAACCGGCTATCTCCCCGCGTATCCGCAGCTTGGGGCGAACCTGGTATACGAACAATATTATGGTCAGCACGTCGGGCTATTCGGTGACGATGAGGACGATCGTCAGAAAGATCCTTACGCCGTAACCGTTGGACTGAGCTACACGCCCGTTCCGCTGGTTACCCTGGGCGTAAACCAAAAAATGGGTAAGGGCGAGGCATCGGATACGCAGTTTAACCTTGCGGTGAACTGGGCGCCGGGCGTGCCGCTGCGCACGCAGCTGGATGCGGACCAGGTGGGGGCGCGCCGTACGCTGCTGGGGTCACGTCAGGAGCTGGTCGATCGTAATAACAATATTGTCCTGGATTACCGTAAGCAGGAGCTGATTTCGCTCGCGCTGCCAGAGAACATTGCCGGGAATGAAAATGCCCGCCAGACCGTAACCGCGAAGGTTAAAACGAAATACGGGCTCGAACGCATCGACTGGCAGGGTGACAATTTGATACGTAACGGCGGCAAAATCACACCGGGTGCCGATCCGGCCCAGGTCGTGATTACGCTTCCAGCCTGGAAAAATGGCGGTTCCAACGCGTATACGTTAACCGCAACGGCCTGGGATAAGCACGGTAACGCTTCTGATACCGCCCGGATGACGGTGAACGTAAACGGCCTGGACGTGACCACGTTGCAGCCCAGCCTGACGGCGTCCCCGTCCCGCTTACCGGCGGATGGCACCAGTCAGTCGGTATTAACATTGACGTTAAAAACCGCATCCGGCGAGGCCGCAACCGGGCTATCGGAGCGTCTTGGCGCAACGTTCACCCTGAAAAATGCCGCAACAGGTACCGCAGCGCCTGTCGCACCGCAAATAAGCGCGTTTCGCGAAACGAGCAGCGGCGTGTACAGTGCAACGCTTATCAGCGGAACAACACCTGCCACCCTCATCATTCAGACGTTCATCGACGGCAATATTAAGCTTGGCAGCACCTCTGTAACTGAAGAGGCAGTGTCTGAGGTTGTGGAACTTTCATCACTCAGTCCGTCGGCCGTAAGCGCACCGGCCGACGGCGTAACACCGATTGTCGTAGTGGCAAGCGTTGTCGATCGGTCCGGCAATCCCGTTTCGGGGCAAGTGGTGAAATGGACAGCGGATAACGCTGCGGTCCAGTTGTCAGCTGAACGCACCCTCACCAATGCGCAAGGGCAGGCCAGCATTCAACTCATTAGCCGTGACGTGGTTGCGACGACAGTGAGTGCGCAACTGGCGGACGGTAACCCGCTCTCTACCCCGACGCTAAAATTCGTTGCGGACAGCGCTAGCGCACAAGTGAGATCGGTTAATGTCGATAAAACCCGCATTGTTGCCAATAACAGCGACAGCGTAACGTATACCGCGCAGGTCGCTGATAACAGCAATCATCCGCTTGAAGGCGTGACGGTTAACTGGACGGTGAAGCGGGAGGATGGCACGACCGCAGGAAGCAAAACCTCGGTTACCGACGCTGCCGGAAACGCCACGTTGTCGCTATCGTCAGCAAAAACGGGCGTTGCCTGGGTTTACGCCGATGTGAATCAGCAGAATGCGGTGAAAGCGGAAGCCGTCACATTTGTGGCTGACACCAGCACGCAGCGTATCGCCGCTGTGGTGGCCGATAAACCACAGGCCGTGGCCAACGGCAGCGACAGTATGACCTGGACGGCGCAGGTGCGCGATCTGCAGGGTAACGCCATTTCGGGAGTAGAGGTTAACTGGTCGGCAGATAACGCAGACGTTAAGCTCGCCGCCAACAGTACGCGGACGGATGCGCAGGGAAATGCCTCGCTGGTGGCTACCTCGCTGAAATCAGGCAGCGTTGTAATCACGGCCCAGACCGCTGAAAGCGCACCCGTTCGCGCTGACAGTGCCAGATTTATTGCCGATCTCACGACCGCGAAAATGACGGAGATGGCCGCCGACAGCGTAACGGCGGTGGCCAATGGTACCGACGGTATCACGGTGCGCACTACCGTTGTGGATGCCAATGATAACCCGGTTGACGGAGCGAAGGTTGACTGGGCGGTGAGCCCTTCCGGCGCGGCGTTATCCGATACGACCAGCGTGACGAATGCATCGGGTGAGGCGAGCGTGACCTTACGTTCTGAAACCGCGGGGGAATATTCTCTTCAGGCCACGTTCGGCAGTAACACGTTACGTGTGACAAAACTGACCTTCACGGGTGACACCACCACGGCAACGATCGCTACCGTTGCTGCGGATAAAACGACTGGCATTGTGGCCGATAGCGATACCGTACTGTTAACCGCAACCGTGGTGGATAGCCATCAGAACCCTGTACCAGGCGTCGCCGTTAACTGGAGCAGCAGTGATGCCGCCGACGTGACCCTGACACCCGTTTCAGCAACGACCAATGCGCAAGGGCAGGCTGAAGCGCGATTCTCATCGCGCAAGGCGGGCAACATCACGGTTACCGCGACGGTGAATGGTAGCGGTCAGACGTTTTCTCTTTCCGTAACCGGGAATCCGGCGACAGCGCAGTTTGCGAGCCTGAGTGCGGATAAAAAAGAGGCGGTGGCTGACGGGAATGCGAGAATACGCTGGACCGCTACCGTCGAGGATACCAACCATAACCCGCTTAGCGGGGTGGATGTTGCGTGGCGAGTAGATAACAGCAGCGTGAAGCTTGCCAGCGCCAGTACAAAAACCAACGAACAGGGCCAGGCGGTTGTAACGGCGTCAACGACAACGGCCGGAACGGCAACGGTTAGCGCAACAGTTGTCGGTTCAACGGCGGCGATAAACGCGGAGCCGGTATCATTCACTGGCGATGTGACCACCGCCAGGGTTGAGAGTCTCAAGGCCAGTTCCGACCACGCGGTGGTTAATACCGACCGTATTACCTACACCGCAGTGGTGAAAGACGTAAACGGTAATGCCGTCAAAAATGCGACGGTCAACTGGAACACCACACTTAATACCCTTTCAGCGCAAACCAGCGTGACCAATGGCAGTGGCGTGGCGACCGTGAAGCTAAGTGGCCCGGATACCGGTACGGCAACGGTGAGCGCGGGGATTAATAACACCACTAAAACCGATCAAACGGTTGTGTTTATTGCCAGCTATTCAGCCATGTGGAGCATTACCGGTTCGACAAGTGCATTCAGTACGGGCGCAATATTTGGCTTCCCTTCGCTTGGGTTCGTGGCAACGGGAAGTACGCAGGGGCCGACGTCCCTGGTATGGACCGCAGAAGGTTACAGCACGCTTGTCGTGCCGATGAAGGACGAACAAGGCAATACCCGGGACGTGACGATTCGCGCGCAGCGCAGATCGGATTGCTCCACCCGTCCGTTCAATGTGGCGGTTCTGTGTAGCAGCTGGGAAACCACAGGCTATAGCGCCAGCCTTAAGTATGTTGAGGCCGATAACCCGGATCTCCCGAGCGGGGTTTACCGGGGGGATATCAAGTTTGCCGGTAAAGACTGGCATTCATCGTGGTCTCTCGATTACACCGTGACCACCACGCTCACCAAAAACTGATGCAAAAACCTCCCGCAAGGGAGGTTTTTTTTTAACTGTACTGGCGCACTCTTGCCACCAGCTCTTCCACGCTGTCGATGCGATCGGCAATCACAATCAGCGCTTTACCCAGCGTGATGGCGTGGCGCAGACATTCGTGGCGCATCGCGTCGTCCTGAATGGTATCGATGTCCGCGACGTGAGACAGCCCCACACTGCGGCGGATCAGCTCCGTTCCGCAGAAACCAATGGTATCTCTCCAGACCTTTTTCAAAAATTCAGAGGCATAGCCCGGCGCACTCAGCGCGGCATCCCGGGTTTTCTCGTGCGCCAGCGTCTGGAAGCGCTCCGCAAAGGTATTCCATAACGCCTGAATGTCGATCAGACGCTGTTCCCGGGCGGCAGCGGCATCGCGGATGCCTAAATGCCCCGGCAGGCCACAGAAGTTCAGCAGCAGGTTGCCGATGGCGGTGCCCACGTCAAACCCAATCGGGCCAAAGTAACCGAATTCGGCGTCGATCGCTTTCAGGCTGTCCCCGGCCACGAAAATCGATCCGCTGTGGATATCCCCGTGCAATAGCGCTTCGGCGTGGGAGAAGAAGCGATGCTTCAGGGAGGCCACGGCAATTTTCAACGGGGCGTCGTCGCGCAGGGCGGCGACATCGTTTTCCAGCTCAGCCGGATAGTTGTTGCGCTCGTGGATCTGGTACGGATCGTTAAAGAACAGATCTTCAGTGATCTCGCACATCTCCGGGTTAATGAACTGGGCAACCTGCGCTTTTTTCTGGTGCGGGTGCAGGTAAAAATCGCTGGTGTGGAACAGCGTGTGCGCCAGGTACTCCCCCAGTTGACGCGCCGCCTGCGGGTAGGCGTTGTTCTTAATCAACTCCCCGCGCCAGATGCGATGGTCGGAGAGATCTTCCATCACCATCACCGCCAGTTCCGGGTCAAAATGGTGAATTTTCACGGTATGCTGCGGGCTGTGCTTGTAATGCTCTACCAGCGTTTGCGCCTCGAGACGGGCGCGGTCCAGCGTCAGCGGCCAGGACTCACCGACGCAGCGAACGTATGGCAGCGCCTGTTTTACGATGATGCGGCTCACGCCCTGAGCATCGAAAATTTTGAAGACCAGATTGAGGTTGCCGTCGCCCACTTCCTGCGCCTCTACCAGTGATGATGGATTATCAAGGCCGCCAAACTGCCTGGCATACTCCACGGCGTCCTGGGCGGTAAAGGTACGGTATTGCGACATTGCCTGCTCCTCACTGATTTGCGAATAAAGACATTTAGACGTCTATACATCTGGATTTCATCCTGACACAATGTGCTACAACAACGCAACAGGGAATTAACGACATGCAGACATTACAGACGACCAGCCTGCGGGTGGCGGATAATCAGCTCTTTATTCTCGACCAACAGGCCCTTCCGCAGGAGAAACGCTGGCTTGACGCCTCAACGGTCGAGGCGCTGGTGGGGCATATTCACGCCCTTAGGGTGCGTGGTGCGCCGCTGATTGGTCTCTCTGCAAGTCTGCTGCTGGCGCTGCTGGCGGAAAAGGGGAAAAGCCGCGACGAGCTGGCGCTGGCGCTGGAAACGCTGCGCGCTGCCCGCCCGACGGCGGTCAACCTGATGAACAATCTCGATCGCATGAAGCAGGCGCTCTGGCAGGAAGATTTCGTTCCGGCGCTGGTGACGGAAGCTCTGCGACTGATCGACGAAGACAGGCAGCTTTGCGACGCCATTGCGACAGCGGGCAGCGTACTGGTGAAGCCCGGCAGTCGCCTGCTGACACACTGCAACACCGGTGGGTTGGCAACGGCTGGCGTGGGTACCGCGCTGGGCGTGATTGCCCGTGCACATCAGGCAGGCAACGTCAGCAACGTCTGGGTGGATGAAACCCGTCCGCTCTTGCAGGGCGGCAGGCTGACCGCGTGGGAGCTCGGTGAGCTCGGCGTGCCGTATCAGCTGATTACCGACTCCATGGCCGCCAGCCTGCTGGCAAAAGGGGAGGTGGATGCCGTGTGGGTGGGGGCAGATCGTATTGCCGCCAACGGCGATGTGGCGAATAAAATTGGTACCTACTCGCTGGCGGTACTGGCGAAATTCCACGGCATTCCCTTTTACGTCGCCGCGCCGCATACCACGCTCGACCCGGCCTGCCCGAACGGGGACGCCATCCCCATCGAGCAGCGTGCCGCCAGCGAAGTCACGGGCGTGGCGGGGAGCTTTGGCGCGGTGCAATGGGCACCGGAAAACGCGCGGGTCTATAACCCGGCGTTTGACGTTACGCCAGCTTCGCTGATTAGCGGCTGGGTGCTGGATACGGGCGTGGTCACGCCGCAAGAGGTGGCGGAAGGGAAATTCGCCTGAGTCCGGCTATCCTTTAAGGGGTTCCCTTAAGAGGACAATATCGTGACGCTCGATCCTGAAACTGACTTAACACTGGAGCGCGTGGTGGATGCCCCGCGCGACATGCTGTGGCTCTGCTGGACCACGCCGGAACATATCAAAAACTTCTTCATTCCTGCTCCCCATAGGGTGATCGAATGCGATCTCGATCTCCGCGTGGGCGGGCGGTTCAACACCGTGTTTGAGGTGGACGGGCAGCGGATGGATAACCGGGGCGTATTCCTGGAAATCGATCCCGGTAAAAAGCTGGTCTTTACCGACGGTTATACGGAAGGGTGGAAACCGACCGAAAAGCCGTTTATGACGGCGATCCTGCTGCTGGAAGATGTCGGGGAGGGGAAAACCCGCTATACGGCGATCGCGCGCCATCCCACGAAAGAAATCCGTGAGCAGCATGAACAGATGGGCTTCCATGAAGGCTGGGGGATCGTGCTGGATCAGCTGGTGGGGTATGTGAAGGGAATGAAGCATTGAAGATAGAGCGCCCTGATGCCCTCACCCCAGCCCTCTCCCACAGGGAGAGGGCACAAAGCTTCCACCTATGCGAGACGCGGATACGCATCCGCAATCGCATCACCGGTAAACTGCGCCACCCAGCCCTCCGGATTATCGAATATACGAATAGCTGTAAAGTTTGGCTCTGAGCCCATATCAAACCAGTGAGGCGTGCCCGCCGGTACCGAAATCAGGTCGTTTTTTTCGCACAGCACCTGATACACCTCATCGCCTATGTGCAGGCAGAACAATCCCGCGCCTTCCACGAAAAAGCGCACTTCATCTTCGCCGTGGGTGTGCTCGTTGAGGAATTTCGCGCGCAGCGCTTCTTTTTGCGGGTTGTCGGCGCGCAGGCTGATCACATCCCAGCTCTGGTAGCCTTTCTCCGCGACCAGCTTGTCGATAGCATGCTGGTAAGCGTCAATGACCACTTCTGGGGCAGGGTCGCGCCCTAAATCACGGTCGGCCGCCCAGCGTTCAAAACGCACGCCTTTGGCATTGAGCTGTTGGGCGATCTCGGCGGCGTCGGTGCTGTGCCACAGGTGCTTAGTGGCGTCTTTATCGGAATAAATGGTTAATGCGCTCATGAAGGGATCTGCTCCGGGTTAATCTCGTCGAACTGGTGAACCTGATGATGGTGGCTTGCACCGTCATCATCACCGCGAATCAGCTGCAGGGTGCGAAAACCGGCCTGCTCAGCGGCGTCCAGCTCCTGATGGATATCCGACAGGAACAGGATCTGCGACGGGGCGATGCCCGTCTGTGCCGCAATGTTCTGATAAGACTGCACCTCACGCTTGGCACCGATGTGGGTATCAAAGTAGCCGCTGAACAGATGAGTAATATCACCTTCATCGCTGTAGCCAAATAACAGTTTCTGCGCAGCGACGGAGCCAGAGGAATAAACAAAGAGATCAATACCTTGCGCTTTCCATTTTTCCAGCGCGGGCAGCACGTCCGGGTAGAGATGGCCGGTAAAGTCGCCGTTGACGTAACCGTCGTGCCAGATAATTCCCTGCAGGGCCTTCAGCGCCGTCGATTTACGGTCTTCATCCATAAAGGTAAAGAGGGTCTCGATAAGATCGCTGACGCTGGCGTGCGGAGCGTCGATTTCATCGCGCAGGTTGTCCAGAATCGATTTGACCGGCTCGGCGTACTGCTGGGCGGTGACGAAGGCCGCCAGACGCTCACGCGCATAAGGGAACAAAACATCATGGACAAAACGGATATCGCTGGTGGTTCCCTCAATATCCGTCACAATCGCGCGAATCATATCTTCTCCAGTTGTCGTAAACGCATTTCGCATTCAAATAAGAATTCTAATCCTTCCAGATGACGGCGGGCTTCGGCCACGTCACGTCCCCAGCAGGTTAAGCCATGGCCGCGCAGAAGAAAACCATAATTAAGCGGGCGTTCCTGCGCGTAATGGGCGATTCGCGAGGCGAGGGCATCAATATCCTGGTCGTTATCAAATACCGGAATGGCAACCGTATCCAGATGGGTGGTCTGCCCGGTGAGGGATTTTTGCATCTCGAAGCCGCTGATATTCAGCTCAGCCTCTTTCACCAGCCGTGAGAGCACCGTGGCATTGACCGTGTGGACGTGCAGCACGGCGCTGGCCTCCGGAAACAGGCGATAGATGAGCGTGTGTAACCCGGTTTCGGCCGACGGTTTACGGCCCGATGGCGCACGGTTGGTGGCGATCTCCACCTGCAGAAAATCATCCGGCGTGAGGCTGCCTTTGTCTTTGCCGGATTCACTGAGCCAGCACAGGTTTTCATCCTGACGTACCGACATGTTGCCGCCGGTGGCGGGGGCCCAGCCTTTGGCACCAATCCAGCGGCAGGCTTCGACCAGTTGCGTGAGTTGCAGGTTGTCTGTCATTTCCTTTTACCCTCCCGGTCAGGAATATTCATATTGTTTAGACGTCTAAGCGTCTTGATTGCCAAAGACTAACATCGTGTTATAGTGGCAGCAACATAAGTATTACAAGCAGGCACACCACAATGAGCAACAACGCATTGATTCCGCAAAGTAAACTTCCCAACCTGGGCACCACAATCTTTACGCAGATGAGCGCTCTGGCGCAGAAGCACAACGCCATTAACCTCTCGCAGGGGTTCCCGGATTTTGACGGTCCAGGCTATTTGCAGGAGCGTCTGGCCTGGCATGTTGCGCAGGGGGCGAATCAGTACGCGCCGATGACCGGCGTGCAGGCATTGCGTGAAGCCCTTGCCGATAAAACGGCGGAACGCTATGGCTATCAACCGGATGCCAACAGCGACATTACGGTGACGGCAGGCGCGACCGAAGCGCTGTATGCGGCGATCACCGCGCTGGTGCGTACCGGTGATGAGGTGATCTGCTTTGATCCCAGCTACGACAGCTATGCGCCAGCCATCGAACTGTCCGGCGGCGTGGTGAAGCGCGTGGCATTACAGCCGCCGCATTTTCGCCCGGACTGGCAGGCGTTTGCTGCACTGCTGAGCGACAAAACCCGGCTGGTCATTCTGAATACGCCACACAATCCCTCGGCGACCGTGTGGCAGAAGAGCGATTTTGCCGCGCTGTGGCAGGCCATTGCGGAACGTGAAATTTATGTCCTGAGCGACGAAGTGTATGAGCATATCTGCTTTGCCGGGGAAGGGCATGCCAGCGTGCTGGCCCATCCGCAACTTCGCGAGCGGGCTATCGCCGTCTCTTCCTTCGGTAAGACTTATCACATGACCGGCTGGAAAGTGGGGTACTGCGTGGCACCGGCGGCCATCAGCGCGGAGGTACGTAAAGTGCATCAGTACCTGACGTTTGCGGTGAACACTCCGGCTCAGCTGGCGCTGGCGGATATGTTGCGTGCAGAGCCTGAGCATTACCGTGAGCTGCCCGAATTTTACCGCGCACGCCGGGATCTGTTTGTAAATGCCCTGAGTCAAAGCCGTCTGGAACTCCTGCCGTGTGAAGGCACCTACTTCCTGCTGGCCGATTACAGCGCCATTTCCGATCTGGATGATGTCAGTTTCTGCCAGTGGCTGACCAAAGAGGTAGGCGTGGCGGCGATCCCGTTGTCCGTTTTTTGCGCCGATCCCTTCCCGCATAAGCTGATTCGCCTCTGCTTTGCGAAACAGGAATCGACGCTGCTGGCGGCGGCAGAACGCCTTAACGCGCTCTGATTATTTTACCGTCCAGGCTTCTGAGTAACGACGGTCTGCGAAGAGCTCCAGCAGGCCGTTGATTTGCTTCAGGCGTAAGACTTCATCGCTGTCCATGCCCAGTTCCTGACTGATTTTTTTGTCATCCCAGCCAAGCTGCACCAGTTCGCGGACGATCTCGGACATCGCATTAATCTGGTGACGACCACGCGCGCGATTGTGGCGAATGGTGGCCGCCATCCGGTCGAACTTTTGCCGCCGCTCTTTACGCAGGCAGGTCACCGGGAGATAGCCTTTGAGCTGGCGCTTCAACGCCGCCCGCTTCGAGCCAATTTCATGGCGATGAAAGCCATCGACAATCTCATAGTGCCTGGCATCACGTTCTGTTACCACAATGGGCTGGGTAAACCCGTCCATTTCCAGTGATTGACAAAGCAATCTTTTTTCCGGCGGAGCAACGTTATTGGGGTTGTAATCGTTCGCGGTGATCTCGTCCTGTTTGATCCACAGCACGCAGTCGACAGGCTGTTCGCGAAAAGGGCTATTTTCATGGATGGCCTGGCGAAAGGCGTTGATGGCTTCAATGCGTTTATCTTCGGGAAGAGACTGAAGGTAAGTGTTTATCTCGTTAATTAATTGCTGCTGCATAAGATCCCCCATTCCTTGCGTTTTGATTTCATCCGTTCGCTGTAACGCTGGTAGTGTTTGGGTTTGTTGGGACTGAATGACAGCGCCCGACACCAGTAATCGTTATTGAGTAATACCTTGCAGACGCGTCGCCAGGACGGAATATCTTTGGCCCCGATATCCCCTTCCTGGGTGTCGGGAATATCGGCCATGCCTCTCTTCTGGTACCAGTGCAAATAGATCGCGATTTTATTGCGGTAATGTTCCGCGGTGGTTTGCGGCATGCTGTCGAGAAGCAGCATGACGTATTCTTGCCAGCTGAGCGCGTCAGGTTTCAGGATTTTGCGGTGACCATAGAAATGATTGTCCTGCCCGGCATAGACCCCCCCGCTGTGTACGCCGTTTACCCGCTCACACATCGCCGCCCAGCGTTCGGGCTCCACAACATGATAGAGCCACAATCCCTGACGCTGCTCCGGACCAAAGGGTTCACAGATGCGCATATAGCGCGGTGGTACGCCTGCCTGAAACATCAGATCGTAAAGCGGGTTATAGCATCCGCCCGTTTTGGCGAACCATGTCCAGATATCGGCGGTTTTCCAGTCGTAAAGTGGATAGATGTACCAGGCATGTCCGCCAGGGGCGACCGTGGTCCAGGGTTTGTCATCAGCAAAGCGCTGCTTTCGCGCGTTGGCGATCGTCAAAAAACGGTTGTAGGATTCATCGGCGCGAATACCGATCATGATTGCCGCTGGGCGACTTCTGGCAAACCAGTCGGAAAAGGCGCGGACAAAGTCTTCAAACGTCATGCCCGGCTGGTAAAAATTGAAGTAATCGGGATCGGTCACCGCCTCTTCCGGGGGCGTACGCACCCAGGTTTTACCTGGTTCCCAGCACTGCCATTCAGGCTGGAATTGCGAGAGTGAATTTTGCGTGGTCAACGGGAGTGCCACCCACCAGCATTTTTCAATCACATCGGCGTATTGTGCGATCATGTTATTCACGTGCTGAATGGTGCAGGTGAACTGCGCTTCCCAGTCGATAAATAACAGACAGATTTTCTTTCCCATTTTTCGGGCCTGGCGGGCCGTTAAATGGAGCATAATGGTGGAATCTTTTCCGCCAGAAAACGACACGCAGACTCTGGACAGATTCTCAAGCGTCCATGTAATGCGCTCTGTTGCCGCATCAAGGACATTTTTATTGAGTGGGTGCTTATAAATTGACAAAGGCAAACTCCTCCTGGAAATAAATACCGGATGTTCATGTCAATGCAGAAGAGAGAATAATAGTAGTGAAATTAAAACCAGGTAAATGAAAACCAGCAGATTTTTTATTATCTATAAATGCGGGTTATATTTTAAGGATAATGAAATGGCTGCAAAAATCACAGCCGTTCAGATTCATTTTTGGGTGAGCTGCTCAATGAACGACGAAAAAACAGAGCTGTTGAGAGCCGAACGGTTATACGTCATGTACATTTGCATGCCGGGCAGCGTGTAAGGGGGGATGATTTTTTTTAGTCGCAATACATCACGGTATTTTTCATATATCACTTCAGGAACAAAGCCGACCAAATGTGAGGCGCTGATCATCGTGACCATACTGAATAGCGAATCACAGCGAAAACCGATGGTTCTGTCGCGATGTAGCGTATTGGCTTTTTCCCGATAGCTTTGGATGCCCGGTTCGTCGCTGAGCATCAGGGTGAATTTCTCCGCCTGCAATTCCTCCATGGTGGCCACCTCCTTCAGGCGAGGGTGATCCTCGCTGCACACCATAATGATGGAATAGTGCATATAGGGGACACAGACAGTGGAACGGTTATTGACCGGGGACAAGGTGAACACGAGATCGGCTTTACGGTAGGCCAGAAGGTCTTCTGCCGCGTCGGACGAGAGATGCATATCGTGAAGTTCCACTTCATAGTTATGCTCTCTCATTAATAAAATCATTGGGTTAAGCATGCCGCTCGTCGTGAGCATCTGCGGACCGTAAATCACGAAATTCTTTGTCAGCGACGAACCATGCATAATATTGATAGTTTGTTCGAGCTGATTAAGGTTTTGCTCAAGATGATGATGCAGGTTTACGCCAACTGTGGTGGGTGTAATCCCTTTTCCGGAACGAATGAAAAGGGGATCATTGAGCTGATTGCGCAGCCGTTGCAGTGACTGGCTGACCGCGGACGGCGTTATATAGAGCGTTTCTGCTGCCTTGCTGATGCTGAGGTGTTGGTAGATGCATTCGAAAATGACCAGCAGATTGAGATCGAATTTTTTAAGGTCGTAAAGGTTTGCCATGTTTCATCCTGAGCGTGCTGCGTTGTGTTATCACATCACTGATAACTATAGAACTAAGTTAACCATTTACCATCCATGAGGCTAACTAACTTAATTGTTATTAAAAACAAGCTTAATATATCATGACGGTAGATTAATGAAATAGAGCTTCAATGAATATTAAGGTATTTTTATCTTTAAAAGTGGAAATAAAATTGAATAAAAATAGTGTGATTTATATATCGGCACGTAATTATCACGCATTCTTATTTTTTTACCGACGTGAGTATTCATGAAAGAGGCGGCGGCTCAGTTTGATAAAACCTATCACAGCCATAGATACGATTATCCCTTATACGCATTGCCCTGCGGCGGCACGGGTGCTGTAATCAGGGGGCTGTGACAACCTTGATATAAAGGTATGTAGAGCGCAACGCAACGCCAGTGTCACTGGCACTGAAAGTTCCTGTGGAAAGTTCAGGTATCAGGGCCGCCCACCAGGGCGGCCTTTTTACTTTCAGACTTTTGTTGATTAAGTTCACTACGTTGTCTTGTTCGGGTTGTTAGGTATGGCTGATTGATTTGATAAAGCAAACGCATTAGCCCCCCTGACGAAAGTTCGTTACCTTACATCTCAACGAAAACACGGAGGAAGTACAGATGTCTTTGATTAACACCAAAATTAAACCTTTCAAAAACCAGGCGTTCAAAAACGGCGAATTCATTGAAGTCACTGAGAAAGATACCGAAGGCCGCTGGAGCGTGTTCTTCTTCTATCCGGCTGACTTCACTTTCGTTTGCCCGACTGAACTGGGTGACGTGGCCGATCACTACGACGAACTGCAGAAGCTGGGCGTAGACGTTTACTCTGTGTCTACCGACACCCACTTCACCCACAAAGCGTGGCACAGCAGCTCTGAAACCATCGCCAAAATCAAATACGCGATGATCGGCGACCCGACTGGCGCCCTGACCCGTAACTTCGACAATATGCGTGAAGATGAAGGCCTGGCAGATCGTGCGACCTTCGTTGTAGATCCGCAGGGCATTATCCAGGCTATCGAAGTTACCGCTGAAGGTATCGGCCGTGATGCATCTGACCTGCTGCGTAAAGTGAAAGCGGCTCAGTATGTGGCTTCTCACCCAGGCGAAGTGTGCCCGGCAAAATGGAAAGAAGGCGAAGCGACGCTGGCTCCATCTTTAGACCTGGTCGGCAAGATCTAAATTTCCGTCGTCTTTCACGCCATAGCTGCGTTGGCGTCGCCTGCTCACCCCGGTCACTTACTTCAGTAAGCTCCCGGGGATTCACAGGCTAGCCGTCTTGCTCTGACGCGAAATACTTTGGAAATTGTTTCACTTATGGGCGCCCCCCGCGCCCATTTCATTCCAGCACCATGATGCAAGTTGCATTCAGGCCGCCCGTTTAAGGCAGCTTGCATGATGACGTTTTTAGAGAGGGAAGAACAATGCTCGACACTACGATGAAAACCCAGCTCAAGGCATACCTTGAGAAATTGACCAAACCTGTTGAGCTGATTGCCACGCTGGACGACAGCGCTAAATCGGCAGAAATCAAGGAACTGCTGGCTGAGATCGCCGAGCTGTCACCGAAAGTGACCTTCAAAGAAGCGAACGATCTCGCCGTGCGTAAGCCATCTTTCCTGATCACTAACCCGGGCTCTGACCAGGGGCCGCGTTTTGCCGGTTCACCACTGGGCCACGAATTTACCTCACTGGTGCTGGCTCTGCTGTGGACCGGTGGGCATCCGTCGAAAGAGGCGCAGGCGCTGCTGGAGCAGATCCGCGATATCGACGGGGATTTCACCTTTGAAACCTACTATTCGCTCTCCTGCCACAACTGCCCGGACGTGGTGCAGGCGCTGAACCTGATGTCGGTCCTGAACCCGCGTATTAAACACACGGCGATTGATGGCGGCACCTTCCAGAACGAGATCACCGATCGCAACGTGATGGGCGTTCCGGCAGTGTTCCTGAATGGTCAGGAGTTTGGCCAGGGCCGTATGACCCTGTCAGAAATTGTGGCCAAAGTGGATACCGGCGCCGAAAAACGTGCCGCAGAAGCGCTGAACCAACGCGATGCGTATGATGTGCTGATTGTCGGCTCTGGCCCGGCAGGCGCCGCGGCAGCGGTCTATTCTGCACGTAAAGGTATTCGTACCGGCCTGATGGGCGAACGCTTTGGCGGCCAGGTGCTGGATACCGTGGATATCGAAAACTACATCTCTGTGCCGAAGACCGAAGGTCAGAAACTGGCTGGCGCACTCAAGGCGCACGTCAGTGATTACGCGGTGGATGTGATCGACAGCCAGAGCGCCAGCAAGCTGGTTCCGGCTGTGGTGGAAGGCGGTTTACATCAGATTGAAACGGCTTCCGGCGCGGTGCTGAAAGCCCGCAGCATTATCATTGCTACCGGCGCGAAATGGCGCAACATGAACGTGCCGGGTGAAGATCAGTATCGCACCAAAGGCGTGACCTACTGCCCGCACTGCGATGGTCCGCTTTTTAAGGGCAAACGCGTGGCGGTGATTGGCGGCGGTAACTCCGGTGTCGAAGCGGCTATCGACCTGGCGGGCATTGTTGAACACGTTACCCTGCTGGAATTTGCACCAGAGATGAAGGCAGACCAGGTTCTGCAGGATAAAGTACGCAGCCTGAACAACGTCGACATCGTGCTGAATGCGCAGACCACGGAAGTGAAGGGCGACGGCAGTAAAGTCACCGGTCTGGCGTACCGCGACCGCGTCAGTGGCGATGTGCATAGCGTTCAGCTTTCAGGGATCTTCGTGCAGATTGGTCTGCTGCCCAACACCACCTGGCTGGAAGGCGCCATTGAACGTAACCGCATGGGTGAAATCATCATCGATGCGAAGTGTGAAACCAGCGTGAAGGGCGTGTTTGCGGCGGGCGACTGTACTACCGTGCCGTACAAGCAGATCATCATCGCCACCGGTGAAGGGGCGAAAGCGTCTCTGAGCGCGTTCGACTACCTGATTCGCACCAAAACAGCATAATAAAAGTCAGTAAGACTGCACCTGCACCAGGAGAGGCCACCGAAAGGTGGCCTCTTTTTTTATCTTACGACCATCACCGGAATGTGGGTGTGACGGATGACGCTGGAGGCGTTGGAGCCCAGCAGATGCGTGGTAATGGACGGATTGCGTGAACCGATAACCACCACGTCGGCGTTCAGCTCGCTCGCCAGCTCGTTAACGGCATCGCGCACGCTGCCAAACCGGACATGCGTTTTAATGCGGGAAGGATCGATGGTGAAGTGCCCAACCATCGTTTGCAGGCGATTTTCCGCCTCGTGCTGCAGATGCTCTTCAAAGCGGCGTACATCGGCGGCAAAGCGATGCAGACTCAGGCTGGCAGAACCCGGCAGCACGTGTAGAAGATGAATAACCCCATCCTGCTGCGCCAGAAACTCCGCATGGCGTACGGCTTTGTCGCTCAGCTCCATCTCGAAAACATCAACCGGCATAATAATTCTTTGATACATACCCGTTCTCCTTGTTTATAAACGCTGAAATCATTCAACCATAAAATAGATACGGTTTTTGTAAGCGCTGCGGCACTTTTCTCTTTTCCCCCAGGATAATTCTCAAAAGCCAGGTAATCCCGGGCAGATCGTCAGAGGACGCTACCCTTAAACACTTACCCGGATCCTTTCGGAGGTCGCATGAAAGCACTCACGTACCACGGTCCACATCATGTTCGTGTCGAGAATGTCCCCGACCCTGTCATTGAACAACCTGACGATATCATCCTGCGCGTAACGGCCACGGCGATCTGCGGATCCGATCTGCATCTCTACCGCGGCAAGATCCCGAAAGTTGAGCACGGCGATATTTTTGGCCATGAGTTCATGGGCGAAGTGGTGGAGACGGGCAGGGAAGTGAAGACGTTACGAAAAGGCGACCGGGTGGTGATCCCCTTTGTCATCGCCTGCGGAGACTGCTTCTTTTGCCGCCTGCAACAGTACGCGGCCTGCGAAAACACCAACGCCGGGCAGGGTGCCGCCCTGAATAAAAAGCAAATTCCCGCGCCCGCCGCGCTGTTTGGCTACAGCCATCTCTACGGTGGTGTGCCGGGTGGACAAGCGGAATACGTTCGGGTGCCCAAAGGTAACGTCGGGCCGTTCAAAGTGCCTCAGCTGCTTTCCGATGACAAAGCGCTGTTCCTCTCCGATATTTTGCCTACCGCCTGGCAGGCGGCAAAAAATGCCCAGATTGAAAAGGGCTCCAGCGTTGCCGTTTTTGGCGCGGGGCCGGTAGGGCTACTGACTATCGCCTGTGCGCGGCTGCTTGGCGCCGAGCAGATCTTTGTGGTGGATCATCATCCGTATCGTCTGCGTTTTGCCGCGGAGCGCTACGGGGCCATCCCCATCAATTTTGATGAAGATAACGATGCAGCGGAAAAAATCATTGAGCAAACCGCAGGCCATCGCGGTGTGGACGCCGTCATTGATGCCGTCGGCTTTGAAGCCAAAGGCAGCACCACGGAAACGATCCTCAGCAACCTTAAAATAGAGGGCAGCAGCGGCAAAGCGCTGCGTCAGTGCATTGCTGCGGTTCGACGGGGCGGTGTGGTGAGCGTGCCTGGCGTTTACGCGGGCTTTATTCACGGCTTCCTGTTTGGTGATGCTTTTGATAAAGGGCTCAGTTTTAAAATGGGCCAGACCCATGTCCACGCCTGGCTCGGTGAGTTGTTACCGCTGATCGAAAAAGGGCTGCTGACGCCGGAGGAGATTGTCACCCACTATCTACCACTGGATGATGCCGAACGCGCCTACAGAATTTTCGAAAAACGGGAGGAAGCCTGCCGTAAGGTTATCCTGGTGCCAGGTGCAGAAACGCCCGAAGCGGCGGAGCAGCAGGTGAAAGGGCTGGTGAATGCGTTTCCGGGGGGCGTTGTGTGAAGCAGATTGCCTACCAGTGGCGCTCGAGATAGAGCACGGCCGTGACGATGATCGCCACAAAAATGAGAAAAATAAGTGTGATAACAACTATCTCACTCATGACCGTCCTCGCGGCACCAAAACAGGTTAAGCCTGGATTAAGGGTTTCTGGCGCAGTATAGGACGTTCGGGTGAATCTGCGGAAAGAGGATGCGCAGGCATCCTCTGTGCAACGCGGGTCGCGATGGTTCAGAAGGGATTAACGAAGGTAATCGCCTGCCGCTTCTGGCTGGTAGAGCAGTTCCAGCACTTCCAGATGGGTCGAGGCTCCGCCTGGCAGTTCCCAGTGGATGGTATCCCCGGTACGCAGACCCAGCAGGGCCGCGCCGACCGGTGCCAGCACGGAAAGCTGGGCGCTGCTGTCGGTCATCTGTGCCGGATAAACCAGCGTGCGGGTCAACTCTTCACCCGTGGTCAGGTTGCGGAATTTGACCTGGCTGTTCATGGTCACCACGTCATGCGGCATTGACTCCGGGGTGCACATCTGCGCCCGGTCGAGCTCTTCATTCAGGGCATCGGCAACCGGTAGCGAGGCGAATTCTGGTTTTTCCAGAAGTCGGTCAATACGTTCTGCGTCGAGTTCATTGATAATGATGGTGGGTCTGGACATTTTTTACTCCATGTCGTTAATACTGCGTGTAACGCAGAAACCAATCCAAAAGAAAACCCTCGCCGTCTGGCAGCGAGGGTTTAACTCTCCCGATGATACTGTCTGAGCGCGCAACTTTGAAGTGATACAGGTCACATTCATGGGCCATATGAATTTTCGCTGAAATTTATTCAGTCTTCATTTCTGGCAGATTGCGTTACGCTGACTGTTCTGAATCAGGGCGATGAGCGACACGCCATTCGCGACTTCCCCATCATTAAGAGAGCGCTATGTATTTCTATCAACCTTCTCAGGGGCACGGTCTGCCCCATGACCCGCTGAATGCCATCATTGGCCCGCGTCCGATTGGCTGGATCTCCTCCTGCGACAAGGCAGGACAGCTCAACCTGGCTCCGT
The DNA here is from genome assembly GCF_052044775.1 of Enterobacter sp. 22466. Lineage (NCBI taxonomy): Bacteria > Pseudomonadati > Pseudomonadota > Gammaproteobacteria > Enterobacterales > Enterobacteriaceae > Enterobacter > Enterobacter sp. 22466. The sequence continues at coordinate 440,944 of NZ_JBQENX010000001.1, forward strand.
ATAGCTTCTTTAACTGTTTTAACTATCGTCCGCCGATTATTGGCTTTTCCAGCAATGGCTGGAAAGACAGCGTGCGTAATATTAACGAAACGGGTGAGTTTGTCTGGAACCTGGCCACGCGCGATCTGGCTGAAGCGATGAATCAAACCTCAGCCACGCTGCCACACGAAGAAGATGAGTTTACCTTTTCCGGATTGACGCCCGCTGCGAGCCAGCTGGTGAAGGCGCCGCGAGTGGCCGAGAGCCCGGTAAACTTTGAGTGTCGCCTGTCGCAGTGTATTCAGCTGACCGGCGCCGACGGTACACCGGTTGACACCTGGCTGGTGCTCGGGGAAGTGGTAGGCGTTCATATTGCCGAATCGCTGCTGGAAGAGGGGATCTATCAGACGGCGAAAGCGCAGCCCATCCTGCGTGCAGGTGGGCCGACGGCCTATTATGGGATCAGTGACGAACACCGGTTTGATCTGGTGCGCCCGATTGTGGGTCAGTAACCGACTTTATCGATAACAAACTGTTTGCCACAGTTACCCGGATGTGGCTGTGGCGCGAAAGAGTCCGCAGAGAGCGGGTTGTTAATGGTATCGGCCCTGAGCGAAATCTGCATTTCGGTCAGATAGGCCGGATTGCCATTGCAGGTCAGCTTGAACGCTTTGACGTTCTCTTTGCTCCAGCTTCTCGCCACGGCAGTATCAAAGTCTTTACGGCTTACCGTTTTACCGTAGTTGTCCGCCAGGAATTTCCCCACCGCGCTGTTTTTTATCTCCTGATTCATCCGCACCATGGTGCCGAAATAGGCGTCAGGATCAAAGCCGAAGCAGACGCCGTGTTTGGCGTATTCATAGCGTTCCAGGCAGGAGTTACCGCCTGCGCCGGGCATGACGCTGTTCAGCTTCGCGGCTCCCGACAGTGACAGCCCGGTTTCGGCGGCCGAACATTTGCGGCTGGCTTTAACTTCCGGCATGTTTGGGATTGGGCGGGTCGCGCAGCCAAAACGCATCCAGCGGCGTTCATCCACCCCGCGTGCGGCAATGGATTTTGGCAGGCCCGGCCATAAGCCGTGTACGGTCAGATAATCGGTCTTGTTATTGCTCTCTTTTTGCAGACGACACTCTTCTGGCTCGTTACGGTTACGCTCGGCCATGCTCTGGCAGAACCCGGTTTGCCAGGAAAGCGCCAGAACGTAGCGATCGAAATCGCCATATTGCGTGGCTTTGAGCGGGTCCGCCTGCGCGGAGAAGACACAGAGTGCAAGCGCCATAGCGCCAGACGGGATAACGATATCCTTCCTGAACATGTGATTTCCTGATGGGTTAACGCGATAAATTTCTGGAAGTTATTAAAGCACAAAAAGCGCCCGCAGGCGCTTTTTGGATATCGGTCATTGAGCTCAGGCTGCGCCGGGAACCAGAACCTCGGTCGCGATAATCACGATGATCAGGCCCACAAGCACCGGTACCGACGTGCGTTTTACCACTTCGAACGGCGAGATTTTTGCCATCCCGGCGACCGCTACCACCACCCCTGATACCGGCGAAATGGTACGACCGAGGTTTGACGCCTGCAGCATGGGAATGGAGAGGTAAGCCGGGTTAATACCGGAAGAGTGTGCCAGTTTTGGGATCATCTCAACGAAGGCGTAGAACGGCGCGTTACCTGAACCGGTGGTCATTGCCGCCAGCATGGTCAGCACCACCAGCACCAGCATCAGGATAATGCTGGCAGAGCCGAACGATGTGGCGATGGAGATGAGACTCTGAATAAAGCCAATGGTGCTCAGGCCCTGCGCGAAGACGCCTGCCGCCACCAACAGCATCACGACGCCTGCGAACGCATCTGCCATACCGCGATACGCCACTTCCAGGCCTGAAAATACCTTCTGGGTATTGAAACCGCGAATAAATTCCAGCACGGCGGCCAGAAGCATACAAATAACCAGAATGGTAATGATGTGCAGCTGTGGTCCCCATTTGCCGTCAAAAATCAGCACACCGATAATAGGCGTGAACGGCAGAATCGAATAGAACGCCGGGGCGGTGGTGGTGATTTCATTCACATCCATCATTTCATGACTGATATTTTCTTTTTTATCGAGATAACGTTGCCAGAAGAAATGTGCGATCCCCATCCCTACAATAGCCACAATAGAAATAGGCAGCGTGGTTTTAAAGGCGAAATCGATGAGTGACATTTCTGCCGCTTTCGCCGCCAGCACGACGTCACCGGAGGTTGGGGAAAGAATTATTGCCGCCGGAGAGGCGCAGATTGCCGCCGCGGCACCACGGCTGATGCCGACGTTAACCATGACCGGGAACAGGGTAGCCATCAATAACACCCCCAGGCCAGTGGCTGACGAAACGGCCAGCGACATGAGACAGGCGAGGAAGTAGGCTGCCACCATCAGCAGATACGGGGAGTTGATGTACTGCAGCGGCTTAGAGGCCAGCTTCACGACCATATCGTTAGCACCAATATGGGTCATGTAGGCGGCAAAACCGCACAGCATCATGATCATCATGCCCAGATCGCCACCGCGGCTCATGAGCAGAATTTTAATGTATTCAACAATGTCTGTGGCGGTATAGCCGGTGCTGGTTGCGCTGGCAGGTAAGACCTGATGACCCATCAGCGCGCTGATGATCAGTAAGGTCAGGCCGCCGACAAATAACACGCCCGTGGCGGAATACCCCTTAATGATGTAGCGCGCTACACCGACAATGACAACGACTCCGATAAGGAGCTCTAAAAACGTAAGCATGATTTCCCCTGTATCCTTGCTCCCCGAGAGCACAAATAATCAATAAAAAAGAAGGATGAGAATGTGCCGAATTAATGGCCAGTCCTTGCTGATTAAAATCAATAAATATACTACTAAAGCAGATGTTAGCGATATTTTTGCCATTGCGATGGCAATAATGACATGTGGGTATTGACCGATTGGTTGAGTAGAGTATGTCATTTAAATGCTAATGAGTTGTTAATTTACTGGTTGTAGATTAACACGTTCTTGATTAAGAAGGTAAAAGACTTTTCAAACCAGCTGTGCCGGGGGAGTGATCCGCTCTGAGCCGCGCCAGCGTAGGGCAGGCAGTCGGAGAGAAAGAAAAGTCTGACTGCAGATGCTAATGGTTAAATTTATACGACCTTGACCGGCGTTTATGTTTGCCCTGAAAGCCATAATAAAAATGAGGTTATTAATGTCCGTAAACATTATTTGATAACTGCTGAACAGGTACCGGACAGGCGATTATTCAGCATGGGGCAATGCATCACTCAGAATATTCTCGCAAAATGGCTGATTAATTAGGAGTAATGCTGATGCTGTTAAGGCTCCATTCAACTATTTTATGGTAAACTTTGCCTCGAATACTAAGAATGGTAATTGCATTGTGATCGGACGTAATAATTTTTTCTTCATTTTTTTGTTTATTTTTGCGCAGTTAACGTTCTCTTCTGTTGCACTGGCTGAAGAGAACGCGACGGATAAAGGCTGGTTCTCCACCTTTACGGATAATGTCTCTCAAACCTGGAGCGCGCCAGAGCACTATGACCTCTATGTGCCGGCGATCACCTGGCATGCACGCTTTGCCTACGACAAAGAAAAGACGGACAAATATAACGAGCGCCCATGGGGAGCCGGTTTTGGTCAGTCGCGCTGGGACGAAAAAGGAAACTGGAATGGCATCTATCTGATGGCCTTTAAAGATTCCTTTAACAAATGGGAACCGATCGGCGGCTATGGCTGGGAGAAAACATGGCGTCCGTTAACTGACGACAACTTCCATGTTGGTCTCGGCTACACCGTTGGGGTGACCGCGCGCGACAACTGGAACTATATCCCCATTCCGGTTCTGTTGCCGCTGGCCTCGATTGGCTATGGCCCTGCAACGTTCCAGATGACCTACATTCCCGGTACGTACAACAACGGTAACGTTTACTTCGCCTGGATGCGTTTTCAGTTTTAACTGAAAAAACGGTGACGGACTGGTGAAAAAACGCGCAGCCGTTGAATCATATGGGATAAAAATCCGCCAGCGAAAATTAACGCGACTTTAGTCACTTTTTATCAAAGATCCGCTGGACAAAAGCTCCCACAATTGATGTACTGGTAACCGACACAGCATTTGTGTCGTTTTTTAATGTAAAGGTAATTTTGATGTCTAAGATTAAAGGTAACGTTAAGTGGTTTAATGAGTCCAAAGGATTCGGTTTCATTACTCCTGAAGATGGCAGCAAAGACGTGTTCGTACACTTCTCTGCAATCCAGTCTAATGGTTTCAAAACTCTGGCTGAAGGTCAGCGTGTAGAGTTCGAAATCACTAACGGTGCCAAAGGCCCTTCTGCTGCTAACGTAATCGCTCTGTAATTCAGACGCGTCAGCAAGAATTTCAAAACCCGCTCACTGAGCGGGTTTTTTTCGTTTTGTCTCAGCCAAGCAGATACATTTTCAGGAAGCTGGCAACGATCAGCACGCTCAACAACACCACGCCTGCGCTCATCAAACTCTCTTTCATTCTGTCACCCTCGTTCTGTATTGGCACCAGAGTGACAGAGAAAAATTAAGCCAACATTAACGCTCCGGCTGTTAGTGGGGAGTGGCGGATGAAAATAGCCAGAATGCGATCCCCGTCATCGCAAAGGAGCCGAGCATATTGATGGCAATGTTTACCAGCGCCCAGCCGATACGGCCCTCCTGAAACAAAAATACCGTTTCCGCAGAAAAGGTGGAGAAGGTGGTTAAACCGCCGCAGAATCCGGTGGTAATCAATACTTTCCACATTGGGTCGATGTGCGTCATGCGGTTAAACCAGGCCAGCCCCATGCCAATAATAAACGCACCAATCAGGTTTGCCGCCAGTGTCCCCATTGGGATCGCCTGATGCAGAGGATTAAACCGCATACTCAGGAACCACCGCGCAACGCTTCCCGTCCCCCCACCAATAAAAACAGCTAAAAGGAGTTGTAACACTGTAAATACCTGCTATTTGATGTGTAAGAGTGGCGAGTTTAACGCTGTTTATGTTTAGGGGACAAATATGTATGTTGCGGTAGGGCAGTTTGCGGTCACGCCTCGCTGGCAGGAGAACGCGGCTCAATGCGTCTCGCTGATGACGCAGGCACAACGAAAGGGCGCGTCGCTGCTGGTGTTGCCAGAGGCCTTGCTGGCTCGCGATGATAACGACCCGGATTTGTCGGTGAAATCTGCGCAGGCGCTTGATGGGCCATTTTTACAGCAATTACTGACCGCGAGTGTGGGTAATGACATGACCACGATTTTGACGGTGCATGTGCCGTCAACGCCTGGTCGGGCGGTGAATACGCTGGTGGCCATCCGTGGCGGCGGCATCATCGCCAGCTATGCCAAGCTTCATCTCTATGATGCGTTCAGTATTCAGGAGTCGCGCCAGGTTGACCCGGGTGACTGTGTACCGCCCCTGATCGCGGTTGAGGGGTTAAACATTGGGCTGATGACCTGCTACGATCTTCGTTTCCCTGAGCTGGCGCTGAGCCTGGCATTACAGGGCGCGGATGTGCTGGTTCTGCCTGCCGCATGGGTCAGGGGGCCGCTGAAAGAGCATCACTGGGCCACGTTGCTTACGGCGCGTGCGCTGGATACCACCTGTTATGTGGTCGCGGCAGGAGAGTGCGGCAATAAAAATATCGGGCAGAGCAGGGTGATTGACCCGCTGGGCGTTACGATTGCCGCCGCAGCGGAAGGTCCGGTTATGCTGATGACGGAGATAATTTCGGAAAGGATTGCGCTTGCACGGCAGCAATTACCTGTTCTTCACAACCGCCGTTTTGCGCCACCGCAATTATTGTGATGTTTTTTTCAACAATGCTTGATTCACCTTGTTACAGATTGCTATTGTGTGCACGCGCCAAATGACCGTTAATACGATCGGGTTTTGGTGCTGAATGCAGCCTGTTTTATGTTAAGAAGGTATCTATGGGTGAGATTAGTATTACCAAACTGCTGGTGGTTGCCGCACTGGTCGTCCTGCTGTTTGGTACCAAGAAGTTACGCACGCTGGGTGGTGACCTGGGTGCCGCCATCAAAGGCTTTAAGAAAGCGATGAACGACGATGATGCGGCAGCGAAGAAAAGCGCCGAGGATACCGTTCCGGCTGAAAAGCTCTCTCACAAAGAGTAACGGCAATGCCTGATGGCTTGCGAAAAAAAACCGGCTCAACAGGCCGGTTTTTTTGTATTCCTGTAAGTGAATATTACAGGGTTATTTAACTTCTTCGCCTTTTGCCTGCATATCAGCATGGTAAGAGGAGCGTACAAATGGACCGCAAGCAGCGTGGGTGAAGCCCATCGCCATCGCTTCGGCTTTCATCTCATCAAACTCATCCGGGCTAACGTAGCGCTGCACGGGCAGGTGATGGCGGCTAGGCTGCAGATACTGGCCCAGCGTCAGCATGGTCACGCCGTGGCGACGCAGATCGCGCATCACTTCAATGATTTCGTCGTTGGTTTCACCAAGACCCACCATCAGGCCTGACTTGGTAGGAATATGCGGATGCGCTTCTTTGAACCGCTCCAGCAGCTTCAGAGACCAGTTGTAATCAGCACCCGGACGCACCTGGCGATAGAGACGCGGTACGTTCTCCAGGTTGTGGTTAAAGACGTCTGGTGGCGTTGCGGTCAGGATATCCAGTGCACGGTCCATACGGCCGCGGAAGTCCGGAACCAGCGTCTCAATCTTAATGTTCGGGCTTTTCTCGCGAATGGCAGTAATACAGTCAGCAAAGTGCTGAGCACCACCATCGCGCAGGTCATCACGGTCAACGGAGGTAATGACCACATAACGCAGCGCCATATCAGCGATGGTCTGCGCCAGTTTTTGGGGTTCGTTTGCATCAGGCGCCACCGGGCGGCCATGCGCAACATCGCAGAACGGGCAACGACGGGTGCAGATGGCACCCAGAATCATAAACGTCGCGGTGCCGTGGTTGAAACACTCAGCAAGGTTCGGGCAAGACGCTTCTTCACAAACGGAGTGAAGGCCATTCTTACGCATCGCCGCTTTGATCCCCTGGATACGCGAAGAGTCGGCCGGAAGTTTGATTTTCATCCATTCCGGTTTTCTTAACAGCGCCTCGCGCTCTGTAGCCACGTTTTTAACCGGGATAAGGGCCATTTTATCGGCATCGCGGTATTTAACACCGCGTTCCATCACAATGGGTTTACTCATAGCGTGCGTGTTCCAGTTGCGAATATCGAAGGAAAGCGTTTCAATTCAAGGGAATGTTGTATTTATCAACTATTTTTGAACGAACGACAGGCAGTATATCATTGAAACGGTCGGTAAAGCAGCCTGCCAGGTCGCCAATTTGTAAAATAGTTGTTGTTTTGTGCCTTTTGCCCTGCGTGCGGCAGGGACTTGTGCTGTGTCAACCTGTCAGAAGGCCTGGCGGATGATGCGGATCACGTTTTCGAGTACCGGATCGCGCAGACTGAGCTTATTGTAATGCAGTGAAATCTCGATAGATTCTGCATTGAGCTGGCTGAGCGGAATGCTCTCCAGTGGCCAACATTTACGCAGCAGGTGATACAGGCGTGACGGCATGATGCAGAGCATATCACTGCTGCCAATCAGGGACGCGGTAGTGAACATATTGTAACTGCTGAAGCTGATCTGGCGCTCCGGGAAGATGTCATCAATACGCTGGCGCAGCGAATGGTGAGACTGTCCTTCCGTCATGAATGACGAGTGATCGTAGTTACGCAGATTTTCAATGGTGAGTGGCTCACTGAGCACCGGGTGCTGCTGGCGACAGACCAGCACCAGGTTGTCGGCGTAGAGGACATTTTGCCCTAACGCTCTGGCGCTGAAGCTGCCGCTGTCGATAATCAAATCAGTCTGGAACTGGGCAAGCTGCACATCAGGCTCGCTGAGGGGAACATTACGCAGCAGGAGTTGCGGTGCATGCTCTTTTACGGCCTGATAAATCGCAGGCATGACTAACACCCCCACAGAGGGAGAGCAGCCGATGGTGATGGTTCGCTGTTTGTCGTAGCTTCCGGTTAAATCCAGCGCGCCCAGAATCGACTCCAGCCCCTGGCTGATGTACTCATGCAGATGCGTGGCGTACGCCGTGGGGGTAACCCCCTGTCCCTTACGAATAAATAACGGATCAGGAAATATAGCGCGCAGTTTTTGAATTGACTGGCTTATTGCAGAGGGCGTGAGATTAAGAATTTTCGCAGCGTTAACGATACCCTTGTGGACATATACTGCCTCAAAAATAGTCAGTAAATTGAGATCAATATTACGTAAAGTCCGAAAAATTTGCGGCTTGTCTTCGCCACCGGGTTCATTCAGGCGTTTGGCTGGTAAATTATTATACTCCACGCTTTTACTCCGTACACATTCACAACATGAATGATAGTTGAATTTATTTATTATGCTTGTAGAGATTCGTAAAGTGTTGGTTTTGTTTCACTTGTTTATCAAAAACAACCAGTTGAGTGATTATCACGCAAGTTACTTAGGTCCTGCACGCAGCGCTGACGGGAGGCTAAATAATATGGATCGGTAATATTCGAGCGCTTCGAAAATATAGAATCTGCGGATTATTGTAAAGTGTAAAAGCGGCAATTAAATCGTGGCCCGTCAAATTATCGAGCCACAATGTATAATATATTAAGCAGTGATATATTCGTGCGGGGGATTGTTAAGTAGCGCTAACATATTAGCTAAAAGCACAGGACGGATATTTTCTGTCGTTGCGGTGTCGACCCACTGGCACACTTGCGTCATTTCCATCCCGGCATAGCCGCAGGGGTTGATGCGCTGGAAAGGCTTCAAATCCATATTAATGTTTAACGCCAGCCCGTGAAAAGAGCAGCCTTTACGGATACGCAGCCCGAGCGAGCAGATCTTCATCTCGCCCACGTAGACACCCGGCGCGTCGGCCCGCGGATGCGCATCAATACCGTATTCCGCCAGCGTGTTGACGACCGTTTGCTCAAGCAGAGTTACCAGCTCGCGTACGCCCAGCTTTCTGCGCTTGAGGTTCAGGAGAACGTACATCACCTGTTGCCCTGGGCCATGGTACGTAACCTGCCCGCCGCGGTCGCTCTGAATAACCGGGATATCGCCCGTCATCAATAAATGTTCCGCTTTTCCCGCTTGCCCCTGCGTAAACACCGGCAGGTGTTCTACCAGCCAGATTTCATCGGGGGTGGTGTCATCGCGTGAGTCGGTGAAGTCATGCATAGCCTGGGAGACAGGCTCATAAGGTTGCAGCCCGAGATGACGGACAAGAATTTTATCCTGGTACAAAACGACGTCTCCGAAGACGAGGGACAAAAGATGAGGGGGAGTATATCACAGCGGGGAAAGGGGTTACCCGGCAAACCGGGTAACCGCAGAGGGACTACAGCACCATACGAACAATTTCGATATTACCGAGCTCTTCGTACAGCGTCTCCACCTGCTCGATGTGTGTCGCGGTGATGGTAATGGATACCGAGTGGTAGTTGCCCTTGCTGCTTGGTTTTACTGACGGAGAGTAGTCACCCGGCGCATGGCGCTGTACCACTTCAACCACCTGATCAACCAGCTCAGGTTTCGCCAGACCCATTACTTTGTAAGTAAATGGGGTAGGGAATTCAAGCAGTTCGTTAAGTTTGGTTTTCATGTCAGCTCCGGCGTAACGTCAAAAAAGAATAACTCCCACGTCAGGTGGGAGTTATCAGGATACTTAGTATATGGGGATCAAAATCACACTTTCAAGTGTTCAATTTTTAGCCAAACCAGTGATGGAACATCAATTTAATGTAATCAATGATTTTGCCGAAGAAATTGCCTTCAGGAATTTCCTGCAGGACAACCAGCGGGCGCTGATCGATAGTTTTGCCATCCAGCTGGAAGTTGATGGTACCCACAACCTGATTTTTCTGCAGTGGTGCATGCAGCTCGGTGGTGTTCAGTACGTAGCTGGCTTTCAGGTCTTTCATGCGGCCACGTGGAATGGTCAGGTACAGATCTTTGTCCACGCCCAGGGAGGCGCGATCGTTGTCACCGAACCAGACCGGCTCAGAGGCAAACTCTTTGCCTGCTTTCAGTGGGTTCACGGTTTCGAAGAAACGGAAGCCCCAGGTCAGCAGTTTTTTACTTTCTGTCTCACGGCCTTTAAAGGTACGACCGCCCATCACGGCAGAGATCAGGCGCATCTGACCTTCGGTAGCAGAGGCAACCAGGTTGTAACCCGCTTTGTCGGTATGACCCGTTTTGATGCCGTCAACGTTCAGGCTGTTATCCCACAGCAGGCCGTTACGGTTGGTCTGACGAATACCGTTGAAGGTGAACTCTTTCTCTTTATAGATGGCATATTCGTTCGGTACGTCGCGGATCAGCGCCTGGCCAATCAGCGCCATATCGCGCGCAGAGCTGTACTGCCCTTCAGCATCCAGGCCGTGAACGGTCTGGAAGTGGCTGTTTTTCAGACCCAGTGCAGAAACGTAGCTGTTCATCAGGCCAACAAACGCATCCTGGCTGCCCGCAGCGAAATCGGCCATCGCGACGCAGGCGTCGTTACCGGACTGCAGGTTGATACCACGAATCAGCTGAGAGACCGGAACCTGCATACCCGGTTTCAGGAACATCAAAGAAGAACCCTTGAAGACCGGGTTCCCGGTTGCCCACGCATCGTTACCGATAGTGACCAGGTCAGTTTCCTTGAATTTACCTGCTTTCATGGCCTGGCCGATGACGTAGCTGGTCATCATTTTGGTCAGGCTGGCCGGATCGCGACGGGCATCGGCATTCTGTTCGGCCAGAACTTTGCCAGAGTTGTAATCGATCAGGATGTAGGATTCCGCGTCGATTTGCGGAACGCCAGGGATCATGGTCTTGATATTCAGGTCATCGGCGTGAGCTGCGGAGAGTGCAGCCGCGCAAAGGGCCGTGGTCAGCGCCATGCGCTGCACAAAACGAGCAGAAAAAGTGGTCTTCATGGTCAGAACTACGACATCCGTGATGGAATTAAAAAAAGTGCCTTACTATAGCAAATGCTATTCAGGCAGGCATCCGACTTTAAGCATGAGTTTGTGAATGTGTTTTACACAAACTGACAATTCGGATACCGCCGATAAATTACTTCGCTACCGCGATAAATGACTGGAGTTGCGCTTCATTTTGCAGTCGCTGCTGCAGGGTCGCTGCCTGCGATTTGCTGGCAAACGGTCCCATCTGAATACGCCACACCGCTCCGTTTTGCTCAACGCGGCCTGGGACGCCAAACTGCTGGCTCAGGCGCTGTTGATACTGCTGTGCACGGGCCTGATCGCTGACGGCGCCCACCTGGACGACAAAGCCGCCGCTGGTAGCGGCGGCGGCAGGCGCTGCCACCGCTGTGCTCTGGGTGGTGGCCGGTGCGGTGACGGGAGCAGGCTGCTGCACGACAGGGGCGGCAACAGGCGCGGGGGTAGGCTCACTGCCTTCCAGCACACCTGAGGCTAAGTTCGTCGGTGCCCCCAGGAAACCGCTACTCTTTACCGGTGCGCCAGTGCTGTCATCGCTTTGCAGCGTATCGTTGCTGATAGGGCGCACTTCTCCGCCAGGCTGAGAAGGCTCGGCCGGCGATGAGACGCTTCCCATGCCGCCGTCAAGATTTGGACGGTCAGGAAGGGCATACGTCTGTTTTGCCACTGTCGTACATGCGGTACCCGGCCCGGAAAGCGAACCATCCTGCGCCACGATAATCGGGTCAATACGAACCTTGGTGTTGTTCGAGGTGTTCAGGCGGTCGGCGGACGCGCGCGACAGCGAAATCACGCGGTCGTTACCGTACGGACCACGGTCGTTTATGCGTACCACGATCATACGACCATTCGCCAGGTTGGTGATACGGGCGTAGCTTGGGATAGGCAGCGTCGGATGCGCCGCAGTGAGTTGCGTCGGGTCGAACGCTTCTCCAGATGCCGTCAGGTTGCTCCCGGGTTCCGCATCATAAATGGCGGCGAAACCCGCCTGGCTGAAACGGGAAGGGTCCTGAACGATTTTGTAGCTTTTGCCGTCACGCTCATAATCCTGATTCGCGCTGGCATTCAGCGGTTCATAAACGGGATCGGCGCCGCTGATTTCAACGACAGGGCCATTACACACCGCAGGCTGCGGCGGCGCGACGGTTGCCTGTTGCTGACCATCATCACTTGTGCACGCCGCAAGCAAACTTGCCGCAATGCAGATCCCCAGCCACTGCTTACGCATTCCGATCCCCTTATTTTTATACGCTTTTTGACAACATTTTTCTGTGGGTATGGATCGACATCACGATACCAAACCCGGCCATCAACACGATCAGTGCCGAGCCTCCGTAACTCACCAGCGGAAGCGGAACGCCTACAACCGGCAGAATACCACTCACCATACCAATATTTACGAAGACATAAACGAATAAAATCAACATCAACCCACCCGCCATCACGCGGCCAAAGGTGGTTTGCGCACGCGCGGCAATCCACAGCCCGCGCATGATCAACAGTACATACAGCGCGAGTAAGATCAAGATGCCGACCAGCCCCAGCTCTTCCGCCAGTACCGCAAAGATAAAGTCGGTGTGGCGCTCAGGTAAGAACTCCAGCTGTGACTGGGTGCCGTGCAGCCAGCCTTTACCGCGCAGGCCACCGGAGCCAATCGCGATCTTGGACTGAATAATATGATAGCCCGCACCCAGCGGATCGGTTTCCGGATCGAGCAGCATCATCACGCGCTGGCGCTGGTAATCATGCATCAGGAAGAACCAGAGAATAGGGATGAACGCGGCGACCAGCACCACCGCGATACCAATCAGACGCCAGCTCAGGCCCGACAAGAAAAGAACAAACAGGCCGGAGAGCGCGATAAGGATCGAGGTGCCAAGGTCAGGCTGCGCCGCCACCAGCAACGTTGGCAGGAAAATCAGTACCAGCGCGATGGCGGTATTTTTCAGAGATGGCGGACAGACATCACGGTTGATAAAGCGTGCCACCATCAGTGGAACGGCGATTTTGGCAATTTCCGAGGGCTGGAAGCGAACCACGCCCAGATCCAGCCAGCGCTGTGCACCTTTGGAGATAGCACCAAACGCATCTACCGCAACCAGCAAAATAATACAGAAGATATAGAGATAGGGCGCCCAGCCTTCATAGACGCGCGGCGGGATCTGCGCCATCACCACCATGATGACCAGACCCATCGCGATCTGGCCAATTTTGCGCTCCATCATGCCGATGTCCTGGCCGCTGGCGCTCCAGATAACCAGGGCGCTGTAGACCAGCAGAGCCAGCAGGATCAGCAGCATGGCTGGGTCGATGTGAATTTTATCCCACAGCGATTTTTTATTTGGATTATCCGTCATGATTATTGGTCCTCCGCCGCAGCGGCGGCCGGGTTTTCAGCCGGCAGTTCGGTGTTGTTATCACCCAGCATGATGTGGTCGAGGATTTGGCGCATGATGGTACCTACGGCTGGCCCTGCGCCACCGTTTTCCAGAATCATCGCCACCGCCACTTGCGGGTTATCATATGGTGCAAATGCCGTCATGAGCTTATGGTCACGCAGTCGTTCGGCAATACGGTGTGCGTTATAGGTTTCGTTGGCTTTCAGACCGAAGACCTGCGCTGTACCGGATTTGGCGGCCACTTTATACGGCGCACCAGCGAAATACTTATGCGCGGTACCGTTCGGGCGGTTTGCCACCCCGTACATCCCGTCTTTGGCGATCTCCCAGAAGCCGGAGTGAATATCCCCCACTGGTGCTTCATGCGGCTGGATCCACGGCACTTTTATGCCCTCTTCAACGGTACTTTGCAGCAGATGCGGGACCTTCACCACGCCATCGTTGATGAGGATCATCATCGCTTTGTTCATCTGCAGCGGGGTCGCGGTCCAGTAACCCTGGCCGATACCTACCGGAATGGTATCACCCTGATACCACGGCTTCTTAAAGCGCTTCAGCTTCCATTCACGGGTTGGCATGTTGCCGGAGCGTTCTTCGGCAAGATCAACCCCGGTGTAGTGTCCGTAGCCGAATTTACTCATCCACTCTGACAGGCGGTCAATACCCATGTCGTACGCCACCTGATAGAAGAAGGTATCCGCAGACTCTTCCAGCGATTTCGTCACGTTCAGATGACCGTGGCCCCATTTTTTCCAGTCGCGATAGCGTTTTTCTGACCCCGGCAACTGCCACCAGCCCGGGTCAAACAGGCTGGTGTTGCGGTTGATGACACCCGCGCTCAGCGCCGAGACGGCGACGTAAGGTTTCACTGTCGACGCCGGAGGGTATACCCCCTGCGTGGCGCGGTTCACCAGCGGTGTATTCGGGTCATTAAGCAACCCGGAGTAGTCCTTACTGGAAATCCCATCGACAAAGAGGTTAGGGTCGTAGCTTGGCATGGAGACCATCGCCAGAATGCCGCCGGTGCGCGGATCGGTCACGACAACTGCCGCACGGCTGCCTGCCAGTAAGGTTTCAATATACTGCTGCAGTTTAAGGTCAAGCGTCAGGTAGACATCATGTCCTGCCTGCGGTGGCACCTCTTTCAGCTGGCGAATAACGCGGCCACGGTTGTTGACTTCAACCTCTTCATAGCCGGTCTGCCCGTGCAGGACATCTTCATAATAGCGTTCAATTCCCAGCTTACCGATATCATGCGTTGCGGCGTAGTTTGCCAGTTTGCCGTCTTTATCAAGACGCTCGACGTCTTTGTCGTTGATCTTGGAAACGTAGCCGATCACGTGCGTCAGCGCGGAGCCGTAGGGATAGTAGCGGCGTTTATAGCCTTTCACTTCCACGCCAGGGAAACGGTACTGATTGACGGCAAAGCGGGCCACCTGGACTTCCGTCAGGTTGGTTTTAACCGGAATGGAGGTAAAACGGTGAGAACGGGCGCGCTCTTTCTTGAACGCAGCGATATCGTCATCGTTAAGATCGACAACGCTTCGCAATGCTTCCAGCGTATCCTGCACGTTGTCGACTTTTTCCGGCATCATCTCAATCTGGTAGATGGTGCGGTTTAAGGCTAGGGGCGTACCGTTGCGGTCGTAAATAATGCCGCGGCTGGGGGCGATAGGCACCAGCTTGATGCGGTTTTCGTTTGAGCGCGTCTGGTAATCGGTATAGCGGACAATTTGCAGATTATAAAGGTTGGCGATCAGCACGCCGGTAAGCAGCAAAATCCCCGTAAAGGCGACCAGCGCCCGGCGCACAAACAGCGCGGACTCAGCCGTATAGTCGCGAAAAGAATTCTGTAGTTTCATCCGCTGCTTAATCTACCCTGGTCAGTCATTACTCGCGGTGATAGGGGTGGTTGGTAGTAATGCTCCACGCGCGATACAGGCTTTCTGCCACCAGTACCCGAACAAGCGGGTGGGGGAGCGTCAGCGCGGAGAGAGACCAACTTTGTTCTGCCGCCGCTTTGCAGGCAGGGGACAACCCTTCAGGCCCGCCAATCAACAGACTGACGTCACGACCATCCTGCTTCCAGCGCTCCAGTTCGTGCGCCAGCTGCGGCGTATCCCAGGGCTTGCCTGGAATATCGAGGGTCACGATGCGGTTTTTGCCTGCGGCAGCCAGCATCAGCTCTCCCTCTTTATCGAGAATGCGTTTGATATCCGCGTTCTTGCCGCGCTTTCCGGCGGGGATCTCCACCAGCTCGAACGGCATATCTTTCGGGAAACGACGCAGATACTCAGTAAAACCGGTTTGTACCCAGTCCGGCATTTTGGTGCCGACGGCGACCAGCTGCAACTTCACGCATCAACCCCAGAGTTTTTCCAGCTCATACAGGCGACGGCTCTCTTCCAGCATGACGTGGACAATAACATCGCCAAGATCGACAACCACCCAGTCAGCGGTCGCTTCACCTTCAACCCCGAGCGGTAACAGTCCTGCTGCGCGTGATTCCTGAACAACATGATCGGCAATTGAAACCACATGGCGAGTAGACGTACCGGTGCAGATGATCATGCAGTCGGTGATGCTGGATTTACCCTTAACGTCGATAGCGATGATGTCCTGACCTTTCAGGTCATCAATTTTGTCGATAACAAAATCCTGGAGTGCTTTACCCTGCAAGTTTTCCCCCTGGGTGAATGAGATTGTGCAACTGTGAATTCGTAGCCAGACAGTATACCTGAACTGACGCCCCTGTCGGGACAAATGTCACCGGCCGGGCTTTTGAAGGCGGGTATCATCCCACCCTCCGCCGGAGATTGCATCGCCATTTTTGTAAAACAATTTCTGTAAAGCAATGATCGGCGGGAAAGTCTGGCAGCGGAGGATAACAGTATGGCTTACTCTGTCAAGGCAGGATAATCAATAAGGCGCTTTTTGTGCGCCCGGATTATGCGTCTGCGCTTTTCTGATACAACCCGTGCGCGTGGATATAGTCCAGCACTGACGATGGCAGGAGATCGTCACAGGCTAAACCGTGCTGCAGCCGGTCGCGAATGATTGTCGCAGAAATATCAAACCACGGTGTCTCCGCCAGATAGATCTTCCCGGCAGGTTGACTGTGCAGATCTTCCACATTGTCGGTCAGATGGGCTTCCAGCCACTGCTGATACTGCTCTTCACGCATGGTCAGCGGATAGCCCGGACGGCGGCAGACGAGCAGATGGCTGTTCTGCAGAATGGTTTCATACTGATGCCAGGTGGGGAAGTTGAGCAGAGAATCCTGGCCGATGATAAAGGCCAGCGGTTTGTCCGGCCCCTGTTCGCGCCGCCACTCCTGCAACGTTTGCGACGTCCAGGAAGGGGTGTCGCGGCGTAGCTCCCGCTCGTCGAGAGTGAAGAGCGGTATATCCGCAATGGCCAGAGCGAGCATCTCTTTTCGCTGCTCGCTGGTGGCCTCAGGTTGTGGCCGGTGCGGCGGAACGTTATTGGGCATGACAATCACGCGCTGAAGACCAATCAGATTCGCCAGAATTTCAACCGGTTTCAGATGACCGTAATGGACCGGGTCAAAGGTGCCACCGTACAGGGCCTGTAAAGAGTGCATACTATCCATCGATAAATACGTCTGCCAGTGCCTTGTGGCAGAGCAGCAGAGAAAGGCTTTCCAGCTCCGCCCAGACGGACTGGCCGTAGTCTTGTTTTAACGTGAGCTCTGCGCGCAGCAGAAGCTGTACCGCCTGGCGCAGCTGTTCATGGCTCAGACGATTGATTGCCTCGGTGGTCATTGCCCGACGGTTTTGCCAGATACGGTGTTTGTCAAACAGCGAACGCAATGGCGTATGAGCAGACTGGCGCTTGAGCGTAATCAGCAACAGCAGTTCACGCTGCAGCGTACGCAGCAAAATCACCGGCTCGCTACCTTCAAGACGGAGCTGCTGCAAAATATGCAGGGCGCGTTTGCTCTTTGCCGACAACAGGGCATCCACCCAGTGGAACGGCGTGAAGTGTGCGGCATCGTTAACCGCCTGCTCCACGCGCGGCAGGGTCAGTTTGCCATCCGGCCAGAGCAGGGAAAGCCGGTCCAGCGCCTGCGCCAGGGCCAGCAGGTTTCCTTCATAGCAGTAGCACAGCAGCTGATTTGCTGCGTCTTCCAGCTGAAGGTTGTTCTGTTTCGCTCTTGCGGCTACCCATTTGGGCAGATGGGCCTGCTCAGGCGTCTGGCAGGTCACCAGCACGGCATGAGTGGCGAGTTGGGTAAACCACGCTGCGTTTTCCTGCGCTTTGGTGAGCTTGTTGCCACGCACGATTAACAGCAGATCGCTGTGCAACAGGCTGACCAGCGTCGCCAGTTGTTCATTAATGGCCGCGTTCGGACCATTCTCTGGCAGCAGGATCTGGATGGTCTGGCGTGATGCAAAGAGGCTCATCGCCTGGCAAAGCGAGAAGAGGGCATTCCAGTCGGTATTGTTATCCAACTGGACGGTGTGGTGTTCATCAAAGCCCTGAGCGGCCGCCGCGTGTCGCACGGCATCCAGGCTTTCCTGAAGCAATAATGGGTCGTTACCGAGTAGCAGATACGCCGCGCGCAGCCCTTCATTGAGCTGCGCGCGGAGTTGTTCAGGATACAGCCTGATCATCAGTTACCCATGGAGGTAGAAACAGGAGGCGTGTTGGCATCCGGTTTGTCGATGATGTCAGAACCCTGTTTTGGCGATGCGGCAATGCCCGGCAGTTTACGGATCAGCTGTTCCGCTGCCTTGTCGTACATTTCGTTAATGATAATCTGCTGCTCAGCATCTTTTGCCAGCGCCGTTTGCGGGTTATCAAAGAACGAACGGTACACTTTGGTATTGATAGGGTAAATGTCTTTACCCGGGATCAGTACGGCCGCGTTCACCGTCAACACCATCTGATATTCCGCAGTACGTCCATCCTGGAAGATAGACGCGGTATCTTTAGCCAGCGATGAGCTTAAGATACGTAATGACGGTACATCCTGGCGCAGGGTGCCTTTCTCGATCAGCTCAACATCGTTCAGGCGCAGCTGATTACGCACAGCCCGACTGAGTGGACCATTTGGATCCGATGAGTCGAAAATCATCGTTTTCATCTCAGCGGGCACCGCCGTGGTATTGCGCAGGTGCCAGCCACAACCCGCGGTGACCAGCACCGCCAGAGATAAGAGTATTGTTGCCAGTTGTCGCACGTTTCCTCCCGCGCTTAGCCAACGACCAGATTCAGCAGTTTACCCGGTACGTAGATCACTTTACGCACGGTAACGCCCTCAAGATATTTCGCCACCAGATGTTCCTGGCCAGCACGCTCACGAACCTGTTCTTCGGTTGCATCAACGGCGACGGTAATTTTACCGCGTACTTTACCGTTGACCTGCACCACCACCAGCGTGGTGTTTTCCACCATGGCGGATTCGTCAGCAACCGGCCACGGCGCGTTGTCGATATCGCCTTCGCCTTTCAGCTCCTGCCACAGGGTGAAGCTGACATGCGGGGTGAACGGGTTCAACATGCGCACGACGGCTAACAGCGCTTCACGCATTAAGGCACGATCCTGCTCGCCTTCCTGCGGTGCTTTCGCCAGCTTGTTCATCAGTTCCATAATAGCCGCAATTGCGGTATTGAAGGTCTGACGACGACCAATATCATCGGTCACTTTTGCAATCGTTTTATGAACATCACGACGCAGCGCCTGCTGATCTTCAGTCAGCGCAGCGACGTTCAGTGCCGGAGCGTCACCCTGTGCGGTGTGTTCGTAAACCAGTTTCCAGACACGTTTCAGGAAGCGGTTTGCCCCTTCAACGCCAGATTCCTGCCACTCCAGGGTCATGTCTGCCGGAGAGGCAAACATCATGAACAGACGCACGGTATCCGCGCCGTAACGCTCAACCATCACCTGCGGGTCGATACCGTTGTTTTTGGACTTGGACATTTTGCTCATGCCGGTATACACCAGTTCATGACCTTCGGCGTCTTTTGCCTTCACGATACGGCCTTTCTCGTCGCGCTCAACAATCGCATCAACCGGAGAAACCCAGTTACGCTCGCCGTTCGCACCGACGTAGTAGAACGCATCTGCCAGTACCATGCCCTGACACAGCAGCTGTTTTGCTGGTTCGTCAGAGTTGACCATACCCGCGTCGCGCATCAGTTTGTGGAAGAAGCGGAAGTAGAGCAGGTGCATGATGGCATGTTCAATACCACCGATATAGATATCCACCGGCAGCCAGTAGTTTGCCGCGTCAGAATCCAGCATCCCTTCCTGGTACTGCGGGCAGGAGTAGCGCGCGTAGTACCATGATGACTCCATAAAGGTGTCAAAGGTGTCAGTTTCACGCAGCGCAGGCTGGCCGTTGACGGTGGTTTTCGCCCACTCAGGATCGGCTTTGATCGGGCTGGTAATGCCGTCCATGACCACATCTTCCGGCAGGATCACCGGGAGCTGATCTTCCGGGGTTGGCATCACGGTGCCGTCTTCCAGCGTGACCATCGGGATTGGCGCACCCCAGTAACGCTGACGGGAAACGCCCCAGTCGCGCAGACGGTAGTTTACTTTACGCTCACCCACGCCCAGCGATGCCAGTTTGTCGGCGATGGCGTTGAAGCCGTCTTCGAAGCTCAGACCGCTGAACTCACCAGAGTTAAACAGCGTACCTTTTTCCGTCAGAGCTTGCTCAGACAGGTCAGGTTCAGAGCCGTCAGCTGCCAGAATAACGGCTTTGATCGGCAGGTTATATTTGGTGGCAAATTCATAATCGCGCTGGTCGTGACCCGGAACGGCCATCACCGCGCCAGTGCCGTATTCCATCAGCACGAAGTTTGCTGCCCAGACCGGAATCGCTTCGCCAGTCAGTGGGTGCTTCGCATAGAAGCCCGTGGCAACGCCTTTTTTCTCCATCGTCGCCATATCGGCTTCCGCCACTTTCGTGTTGCGGCATTCGTCGATGAAGGTGGCCAGCTCTGGGTTATTTTCAGCAGCTTTCTGCGCCAGCGGGTGACCTGCGGCTACGGCCAGATAGGTCGCGCCCATGAAGGTGTCCGGACGAGTGGTGTAGACGGTCAGGGTCTGATCGTAGTTCTCAACGTTGAAGGTGATCTCCACGCCTTCAGAACGACCGATCCAGTTGCGCTGCATGGTCTTAACGGTATCCGGCCAGTGGTCCAGCGTGTCCAGATCGTTCAGCAGTTCGTCAGCGTAAGCGGTGATTTTGATAAACCACTGAGGGATCTCTTTACGCTCAACTTTGGTGTCACAACGCCAGCAGCAGCCGTCGATAACCTGTTCGTTCGCGAGAACGGTCTGGTCGTTCGGGCACCAGTTAACCGCAGACGTCTTCTTATAAACCAGGCCTTTTTTGTACAGCTCGGTGAAGAACTTCTGTTCCCAGCGGTAGTATTCCGGGGTGCAGGTCGCCAGCTCGCGGCTCCAGTCATAGCCAAAGCCCAGCATTTTGAGCTGGTTTTTCATGTACGCGATGTTGTCATACGTCCACGGCGCGGGTGCTGTATTGTTTTTGACCGCCGCGCCTTCCGCAGGCAGACCGAACGCATCCCAGCCAATTGGCTGCAGAACGTTTTTGCCCAGCATACGCTGGTAGCGAGCAATCACGTCACCGATGGTGTAATTACGCACGTGGCCCATGTGTAGTCGACCAGAAGGATAGGGAAGCATCGACAGGCAGTAATACTTCTCTTTGCTCTCGTCTTCGGTTACTTCAAAGGTGCGCTTCTCGTCCCAGTGTTGCTGGACTTTTGATTCTATCTCTTCCGGGCGGTATTGCTCTTGCATGGCAGCCAGTGGTCCTGTTTTCAATACAGCTACAAATGTAGCCAATGGATGTGGTATTTCAGATCCGCATAGCATAGCCCAAACGCCCGCGTCAAAACAGCCTTTCGCACAAATGCGCTTTGCAGGAATTTACCGGGTCTGTGGTTCACCTGACAAAGCGGCGATGAAATAAGGTCTATTATTAGAAATAGTTACTGACCCGGGAGGCAAAATGATGAACAAGGTTGCTCAATTTTACCGCGAACTGGTGGCGACACTGACGGAACGGCTGCGTAACGGCGAGCGTGATATCGACGCGCTGGTGGAGCAGGCGCGTGCCCGCGTGACGCAAACGGGTGAGTTAACGCGAACCGAAGTGGAAGAGGTGACGCGCGCCGTGCGTCGTGATCTGGAAGAGTTCGCGCGCAGTTACCAGGAGAGCCAGGACGAGGTGACCGACAGCGTTTTTATGCGGGTGATCAAGGAGAGCCTCTGGCAGGAACTGGCGGATATTACCGATAAAACACAGCTGGAGTGGCGCGAGGTATTCCAGGATCTGAATCATCATGGTGTTTACCACAGTGGCGAAGTGGTGGGACTGGGAAACCTGGTCTGTGAGAAATGCCATCATCATATTGCGGTTTATACGCCGGAGGTACTGTCCCTGTGTCCGAAGTGCGGGCACGATCAGTTCCAGCGTCGGCCGTTTGAGCCCTAGGTAAAAGCGAAACGGCAACCACGTTGCCGTTTTTAGTGTTTTCTCCCTCTCCCTGTGGGAGAGGGCTGGGGTGAGGGCATCAGGCTGCACTGTAGTATGCGAGCCTCTCCGCCAGCAAATCCACAAACGCCTGCCGATCGATATCCACCATTAGCGTGGTATTCGGTTTATTCCCCGTCAGCGAATAGTAATCCGCCACCGTCATTCCCTGGGTGTATTTCCCCTGGGTCTCCACACCAACCCAGCGCTCTACCGTGGTAAACATCTCAGGCTTCAGCAGCCAGGCAATGGTGCATGGGTCATGCAGCGGTGCACCGTGGAAGCCCCATTTCTCGGCTTTGTGATATTCCATAAAGAAGTCGAGCAGCTCGGCAACGGTCGTGGCAACCGGGTTGCCAATCGCACGAAAACGCTCGATGTCATTCGCCATAATCTGTGCACGGTGGGTAACATCCAGCCCGGCCATCACAATCGGCAAGCCAGACTGGAAGACGATCTCCGCCGCTTCCGGGTCGACAAAGATGTTGAACTCCGCCGCAGGCGTCCAGTTACCCAGTCCCATGGCACCGCCCATAATCACGATACGGGCAATTTTACTGTGGAGTTCAGGATGGCTGTTCAGCAGCAGCGCAACGTTGGTTTGTGGGCCCGTTGCTACCAGCGTGACGGGTTCAGCACTCTCGCGTAGTACCTTTGCCATCAGCTCCACGGCGGTACAGGATTGCGGGGCAAAACCCGGTTCCGGCAGTGCCGGGCCGTCCAGGCCACTTTCTCCGTGTACGTTGTCGGCAATGATCAGTTCACGCATCAGCGGTTTGACCGCGCCACCGGCCACGGGAATATCGGTGCGCTTTAGCAAGGTCAGCATACGCAGGACGTTGCGCAGGGTTTTATCCGGCGTCTGGTTGCCGGCAGATGAGGTGACAGCTTTGACTTTAAGTTCAGGGGAGGCAAGTGCAAGGACGAGGGCAATCGCGTCGTCATGACCCGGATCGCAATCGAGAATAATAGGCTGTGCCATAGCGTTCTCCATACGTAGCGTTATTTTGTGACAAGGTTAACGCTGCAATGTGACGCCGACGAGAAGCAGAGATTGAAAGCGTGAGGCAGTGCGCAATCCGCAGATTGCGCACTGAGAAGATTAGTGCAGGATTTTGGCCAGGAAGTCTTTTGCGCGTTCGGATTTCGGGTTGGCGAAGAACTCTTCTTTCGGCGAGTCTTCAACGATCTTGCCTTCATCCATGAAGATCACGCGGTTGGCCACTTTGCGGGCGAAGCCCATTTCGTGGGTCACTACCATCATGGTCATTCCTTCGTGCGCCAGCTCCACCATCACGTCCAGCACTTCGTTGATCATCTCCGGATCGAGTGCTGACGTAGGCTCATCAAACAGCATGGCGACCGGATCCATACACAGCGCGCGGGCAATGGCCACACGCTGCTGTTGGCCGCCGGAAAGCTGTGCCGGGAACTTATCGGCGTGCGCCGAAAGCCCCACGCGATCCAGAAGCTTCAGCCCTTTCTCACGCGCCGCTTTCTTGTCACGCTTAAGCACTTTCACCTGCGCCAGCGTCAGGTTCTCGATGATGGAGAGGTGAGGGAACAGTTCAAAATGCTGGAACACCATCCCCACGTGGGAGCGAAGCTGGGCAAGGTTGGTTTTCTTGTCGTTCACTTTGGTGCCGTTAACAACAATTTCGCCCTGCTGCACAGGCTCCAGGCCATTCACCGTTTTGATCAGCGTCGATTTACCGGAACCGGACGGCCCGCACACTACCACCACATCACCTTTTTTGACTTCGGTGGAGCAGTCGGTCAGCACCTGAAAGTGCCCATACCATTTAGAAACATTTTTCAGGGAAATCATTATACCGTCCTTTTCTTCAGCCAACTGACCAACAGCGACGCGCTTAAACTAATCACAAAATAGACCGCACCTGCGAAGAGCACCATCTCAACCTGCGTACCATCACGTTCACCGATGGTGGACGCGGTACGGAAGAAGTCTGCCAGGCTCAGGACATATACCAGAGAGGTATCCTGGAACAGCACGATGCCCTGGGTCAGCAGGAGGGGAACCATGGCGCGAAACGCCTGCGGCAGAATAATGAGCTGCATGGACTGCCAGTGGGTCATTCCCAGCGCCAGCGCCGCGCTGGACTGCCCACGGGAGATACTCTGAATGCCCGCACGGATAATCTCGGAATAGTAAGCGGCCTCAAACATGGAGAACGCAACCATCGCGGAGATAAGGCGGATATCGGTTTTCGGTGACAGTCCCAGAACGTTTTGCAGGAAACCGGGAACAATCAGGTAAAACCACAGCAGCACCATCACCAGCGGGATGGAGCGGAAAACGTTAACGTAGGCAGTGGCAAACCAGGCGAGCGGTTTAAAGCTCGACAGGCGCATGACTGCCAGCAGGGTTCCCCAGACGATACCAACGATGATGGCGATCACGGTGATTTTTAAGGTGATCACCAGACCATCAAGCAGGTATGGCATGGAAGGAACAATGGAACTCCAGTCAAATTCGTACATTATTTGCCCCCCAGATTGCCCGGCAGGCGAATTTTGCGTTCAACCAGGTTCATCACCAGCATGATGAAAGCGTTAATCAGAACATACGCGAGCGTAATTGCCGTGAAGGATTCCCACGCATGGGCGGAATAATCCAGCAGTTTGCCCGCCTGTGCCGCCATATCGACCAGACCGATCGTGGAGGCGATGGCCGAGTTTTTGACCAGGTTCATCATCTCTGAGGTCATCGGTGGGACAATGACGCGGTAGGCGTTAGGCAGTAGGACGTAGCGGTAGGTTTGCGGCAGCGTTAATCCCATTGCCAGACCCGCGTTCTTTTGTCCACGCGGCAGCGACTGAATAGCGGCACGCACCTGCTCGCACACGCGCGCGGCGGTAAACAGCCCCAGACACATCATCGAGGAGACAAAAAACTGTACGTTAGGATCCAGTTCCGACTTGAACCACATGCCAATATTTTCCGGCAACAGTTCAGGAACGACCAGATACCAGGTAAAGAACTGCACGATCAGCGGAACGTTACGGAACAATTCCACATACAGCGTGCCGATAGAAGAGAGAAAACGGTTTGGGACGGTGCGCAGAATACCGAACAGTGAACCGACAAGGAACGCAATAATCCACGCCGTTATCGATAATGCAACGGTGACCTGAAAGCCGCTCCACAGCCAGCCAAGATAGGTTGTGTTGCCGAACGGGGCTTGTTGCAGAAATATGCCCCAGTTCCAGTCTATTGACATAATAAACTCCAGAAAAAAAAGGGTAGCAGCGCTACCCTCGAAGATTGGTGAGAAGCTCATTTTTCGCGCTGAGTGGGGAACGACCACTCCGCGTATAGTCTGTCCATGCTTCCCGACAATCGAGAGGGCAGGAGATCCCGCCCCTGTAGTTCTAATTAGTTAAGAGCCTTGTCATTCGGTGATTTGAACAGCGCTTTCATGTCGTCAGACAGTTCAAAGTTCATGTTGAGATTTTTAGGTGGAATTGGGTTCTTGAACCATTTGTCGAACCATTTTTCCGCTTCACCAGAGGTTTGCACCTGGGCGATGGTGTCATCAATTAGCTTCTTGAACTGCGGATCGTCTTTACGCAGCATACAGCCGTAAGCTTCTTTCGACTGCGCGGTGCCCACGATATCCCAGTTGTCCGGTTTCTTCGCTTTTGCACGTTCGCCAGCCAGCAGGGCATCATCCATCATAAACGCGACGGCACGGCCACTTTCCAGCGTACGGAAGGAGTCACCATGGTCTTTCGCGCTGATGATGCGCATATCCATTTTCTTCTCGTCGTTCAGCTTGTGCAGCAGCACTTCTGAGGTTGTCCCGGAGGTCACAACAACGGCCTTGCCTTTCAGGTCAGCAAAATCTTTAATCGCGCCGCCTTTTTTGGTCAGCAGACGGGTCCCCACCACAAAGATGGTGTCGGAGAAGGCAGCCTGTTTCTGACGCTCCAGGTTATTGGTGGTAGAGCCACACTCAAAATCGAAAGTGCCGTTTTGCAGCAGTGGGATACGGTTCTGTGAGGTGATCGGAATCAGCTTCACCTGCAGATCGGGTTTGTTCAGCTTTTTCTTCACGGCCTCAACGATAGCGTTAGAGTAATCCTGTGAATAGCCCACGACTTTTTGCGTGTTGTCGTAGTAAGAGAACGGGACAGAAGATTCACGGTGGCCGACCACGATCACGCCGTTTTTGGCAATCTTGTCGAGAGTGCTGCCGGCTGCCGGCGCGTCTTCAGCGTGAACGACGCCTGCGGACATCCCCATTACCAGCATTGCTGTGGCCAGTTTACGTAATTGCATACCCAACTCCTTTCTTATCAGCGCCAGAGACGCATTGATACCCATTGTGATGTTGTTATATCTCGCGCTATGCGAGTGCAGTGTTATGCAAGCTTGTTAACATTTAGTCTGGCTTAATGTAAAGATTTTGCTGCGTTATTGTTTATTTTTGCGAAGCGCGCCGCACCATTCCGAGGCAAAAATCTCTCATTGCACCGTTTCGGTGCTACTGATGATCTGCGCTGGTGCGACAAGGTTGCACGTTAAGCCAAACTGCGTTTGCGTGAATAAACAAAGCAATAGACGTGCCAGAATTGAAATTGGGGAGGGAACTGTCGGGTGGCGGCTACGCCTTACCCGACCGACGAAGCGAAATGCAGGCCGGGTAAGGCGTAGCCGCCACCCGGCAGGAAGAGGTGAGGTTATTGGCGACGCTGACGCAGGCTCATCAGCACAGCCCCAAAGCCAAACAGGGCGGTCAGGATCCACAGCGGCCAGTTACCGGTACGGGCATATGGCGTCAGGCCGCTTGTTGGCGTGACTTTAGCCGTCAACACTTCGCGCGTAAACTGCGGGATCATGGCCTGAATTTCACCCCGGGGTCCAATCACGGCGGTGATGCCATTGTTGGTGCTGCGCAGCAGAGGACGCGCCAGCTCCAGGGAACGCATTCGCGCCATCTGGAAATGCTGCCACGGACCAATCGACTTACCGAACCAGGCATCATTAGAGATGGTCAGCAGGAAGTCCGTATCCGGACGGAAGTTATCGCGTACCTGTTCGCCGAGGATGATCTCGTAGCAAATGGCCGCCGTCAGGGCAAAACCGTGTGCATGCAGCTGCGGCTGCACATACGGTCCCCGACTGAAGGAGGACATTGGCAGGTCAAAGAACGGTGCCAGCGGACGCAGAATCGACTCCAGCGGAACAAACTCGCCGAACGGAACAAGGTGATTCTTGTTATACCGGTCAGTCGAGGTGTAGCTGTAGTCGCTGTCTTTGCCGAGCGTAATGATGGTGTTGTAGGTATCGTAGCGGTTCTGCTGATTCAGACGCGCATCCACAATCCCGGTGATCAGCGTACTGCCGCGCGCGCGCAGCAGATCGTTCATCATATTCAGAAACGGCTGTTGGTTAATTTCCAGATCCGGAATGGCGGATTCAGGCCAGATGATCAGCTGCGATTTACCCATCACCTCTTCAGTGGCGTTGGCGTAGATTTTCAGCGTGTTCAGCAGCTCTTTCTCATCCCACTTCATCGCCTGCGGAATATCGCCCTGTACCATTGAAACCTGCGTTGCGCGCTCAGGCATCAGGGTATACCACTGGATATAACGCAACGGGAAGGGCAGGGCGAAGAGGACCAGCGCCACCACCAGTGGTTTCCCGTTACGCGTGACCAGTGCCAGCACCAGCAGACCGCTTACCACCATCAGCAGGAAGTTGATTGCCTCAACACCCATCACTGGCGCCAGCCCTTTCAGCGGGCCGTCGATCTGGCTGTAGCCAAACTGCAGCCACGGGAAGCCGGTCAGCACCCAGCCGCGCAGGAACTCGGTAATCTGCCAGACCACGGGGGCCGCAATGGCGACGCGCAGCCAGGTGGTTTTAGGCCACAGGCGGGAGAGAATGCCCGCAAATAGACCGGTATAGAGCGAGAGATAGGCAGCCAGCAGTACAACAAGAAAGACGTTAACCGGCCCCGGCATACCGCCAAACTGGGCGATGCTGACGTAGACCCAGTTAATACCTGAGCCGAACAGGCCCAGCCCCCAGAAGTAGCCGATGGCTGCAGCCTGGACGGGACGACGATTCAGGGTTAAACCCTGTAATCCCATCAGGGAGAGGATGGCCGCAGGCCAGATATCGTAAGGAGAAAAAGCCAGCGTACCGCTGGCTCCGAGTAGCAGCGCCAGCAGCAAACGGACGCGCTGGCGTTCAAGCAATGGGGCAAATGCCATTTACATTAATCTTCCAGTTTTGGCACCGGTGAGTCGTCCGGCGTTCTGACATGAACCTGTATAATACGTCGGCTGTCGGCCATCGCCACTTTGAACTGGTAACCATCGATGTCAACGGTTTCGCCGCGGGCAGGAAGATGACCAAAGGCCTGCATCACCAGCCCGCCAATGGTATCCACCTCTTCATCACTGAAGTGGGTGCCGAAGGCGTCGTTGAAATCCTCAATGGAGGCCAGCGCGCGGACGGTCCACGTGTGGCGGCTAAGCTGACGGAAGTCGATATCTTCTTCTTCGTCATACTCGTCTTCGATCTCGCCCACGATCAGCTCAAGAATATCTTCGATCGTGACGAGGCCTGACACGCCGCCAAATTCATCAATCACAATCGCCATGTGGTAACGCTGGGAGCGAAACTCTTTCAGCATCCGATCCACACGTTTACTTTCCGGCACAACAACCGCCTGGCGTAACACTTTTTCCATGCTGAAGGCTTCGGCATCGCTGCGCATAAACGGCAGCAGATCTTTCGCCATCAAAATCCCTTCGATGTGATCTTTGTCTTCGCTGATGACCGGGAAACGGGAGTGAGCGGATTCGATAATGACATCGAGGCACTCGTCGAGGCTCTGGTTACGTTTCAGGGTGATCATCTGCGAGCGGGGGATCATGATATCGCGAACGCGCTGGTCGGCGATGTCCATTACCCCTTCGAGCATTTCGCGCGTATCTTCGTCGATAAGATCGTTCTGCCCGGAATCACGAATCAGCTCCAGCAGTTCATCACGGTTTTTGGGCTCACCATGGAAAAGCTGGCTCAGAATGAGGGAGAAAAATCCCTTTTTACTGTTTGTCGTGTCGCTACTGTGTGAATTGTCGTCGCTCATGGCGTTTGTTAAGGGTTCTCTCGTCAGTTCAATGTTTACCGCCGCGTGATTTCCTTACGCGGCGGCATGTTAGTCAGTCTGTTGTCTGACTATTCTTTCTCGGCAATGTACGGATCCTCATAGCCCAGAGCAAGCATTATCTCTGTCTCGAGGGACTCCATCTCTTCCGCTTCGTCATCTTCAATATGATCGTAGCCCAGCAGGTGCAGGCTTCCATGGACGACCATATGCGCCCAGTGGGCCTCGAGCGGCTTTTGCTGTTCTTTGGCTTCCTGTTCCACCACCTGACGGCAGATGATCAGATCGCCCAGCAGCGGCATCTCAATACCCGGTGGGGCTTCGAACGGGAAAGAGAGCACGTTGGTTGGCTTATCTTTCCCGCGGTAGGTCAGGTTGAGCTCATGGCTCTCTGCTTCATCCACCAGGCGAATCGTGACTTCTGACTCTTCCTGAAACTGGGGGATAACGGCATCCAGCCATTTCTGAAACTGCGCCTCTTCTGGCATGCCGGAATTATCTTCACAGGCCAGCTGTAAATCGAGGATCACCTGACTCATTTCTGTTCTTGCTCCTGCGCTTCGCGCTTACGTTCTGCGGCCAGTTCGGCCCTGCGCTTCTGATCGGCCTCTTCCCAGGCTTCATAGGCGTTAACGATACGCGCGACCACCGGGTGGCGTACCACGTCTTCACTGTGGAAGAAGTTAAAGCTGATTTCGTCCACTTCGGCCAGCACTTCGATGGCGTGGCGCAGGCCCGATTTGGTGCTGCGCGGCAGGTCGATCTGGGTGACGTCACCGGTAATGACCGCTTTCGAGTTAAAGCCGATACGCGTCAGGAACATCTTCATCTGTTCGATGGTGGTGTTCTGGCTCTCATCCAGAATAATGAACGCATCGTTAAGGGTACGGCCACGCATGTAGGCCAGCGGGGCGACTTCAATCACGTTACGTTCGATGAGCTTCTCAACCTTCTCGAAGCCGAGCATTTCGAACAGCGCGTCGTACAGAGGGCGCAGATAAGGATCCACCTTCTGACTCAGGTCTCCCGGCA
The DNA here is from genome assembly GCF_052044775.1 of Enterobacter sp. 22466. Lineage (NCBI taxonomy): Bacteria > Pseudomonadati > Pseudomonadota > Gammaproteobacteria > Enterobacterales > Enterobacteriaceae > Enterobacter > Enterobacter sp. 22466. The sequence continues at coordinate 471,054 of NZ_JBQENX010000001.1, forward strand.
GGAAGCCGAGTTTTTCACCCGCTTCAACAGCAGGGCGGGTCAGCAGAATACGACGGATCTCCTGGCGCTCCAGCGCATCAACTGCAGCGGCAACGGCCAGATAGGTTTTACCTGTACCCGCCGGGCCCACGCCGAAGGTGATGTCATGGTCGAGGATGTTGGCGATGTACTGCGCCTGGTTCGGTGTACGCGGTTTGATGACGCCACGTTTGGTCTTGATGTTTATGGCCTTGCCATAGTCCGGCACGCTTTCCGCGCTCTGCTCAAGCACGCGCGCCTCTTTAATGGCGAGGTGGATCTGTTCTGGTTCGATATCCTGAATTTCGCCGCGCATCGGGGCGGTATCAACATACAGGTTACGCAGAATGTCCGCAGCCGCATTGACGCAGATAGGGCGTCCGGTGAGTTTGAAATGATTATCGCGACGATTGATTTCGATACCCAGACGTCGCTCCAGTTGTTTGATGTTGTCATCAAACGGCCCGCACAGGCTCAGCAGGCGAGCGTTGTCTGCGGGCGTTAGGCTAATTTCAAGCGTGTCTATGTTCAAACTGTTCCTCTTTGATTGGTTAACTGGCCCGGCGCCCTCAGGCGTAATAAAACGGTCATTACCGAAATTATTCACGCCATGGAAAAAAGGCGCAAGCGTTGCGGAAGATATTGGGGGCGATGAGAGGAAATACAAGGCCTGCCGGGAAGGCAGGCCTGAAGGATTATGGCTGGTAAACCCGTACGCCAGAATCGTTTTCTTTGCGGGTGCGGGAAATCACGGATTCAGGCGATTGCGCAATGCGCAGACCCATCTCATCTTCGGTGCGCACCAGCTTCCCGCGCAGCGAATTGGTCAGCACTTCCACAATCTCAACGTCCACAAATTTACCGATCATGTCCGGTGTGCCTTCGAAATTCACCACGCGGTTGTTTTCGGTACGGCCGGACAGCTCCATGATGCTCTTGCGGGAGGTACCTTCCACCAGTATACGCTGGACAGTGCCGAGCATACGGCGGCTCCAGGCGTTCGCCTGCTGGTTGATACGCTCCTGCAGAATGTACAGACGCTGTTTTTTCTCTTCTTCCGGGACATCGTCAACCATATCGGCCGCAGGTGTGCCAGGACGCGCAGAGAAGATGAAGCTGTAGCTGACGTCAAAATTCACTTCGCCGATGAGCTTCATGGTGCGTTCGAAGTCGTCAGCGGTTTCACCAGGGAAGCCAACGATAAAGTCGGAGCTTATCTGGATATCCGGGCGCGCTTCACGCAGCTTACGAATTGTAGATTTGTACTCCAGCACCGTATGCGGACGCCCCATCAGGTTCAGCACGCGGTCAGAGCCGCACTGAATCGGCAAATGCAGGAAGCTCACCAGCTCCGGCGTATCGCGGTAAACGTCGATAATATCGTCGGTGAATTCCATTGGATGGCTGGTGGTAAAGCGAATACGATCGATACCGTCAATCGCGGCCACCAGGCGCAGCAGCTCTGCAAAGCTGCCAGTGGTGCCGTCGTAGTTCTCACCACGCCAGGCGTTAACGTTCTGACCCAGCAGGTTCACCTCGCGTACGCCCTGTGCGGCAAGCTGTGCGATTTCGAACAGAATATCGTCTGCCGGGCGGCTTACTTCTTCACCGCGCGTATACGGCACTACGCAGTAGGTGCAATATTTGTTGCAGCCTTCCATGATGGAGACAAACGCCGTCGGGCCATCCGCGCGCGGCTCGGGCAGACGGTCAAATTTTTCGATCTCCGGGAAGCTGACATCAACAACCGGACTACGATCGCCACGCACTTTATTGATCATCTCAGGCAGGCGGTGCAGGGTCTGTGGGCCAAAGACAATATCCACATAGGGGGCTCTCTGGCGGATCAGCTTACCTTCCTGCGACGCGACGCAGCCACCCACACCGATGATCAGGTCCGGATTTTTTCGTTTGAGAAGTTTCCAGCGACCTAACACGTGAAAGACTTTTTCCTGCGCTTTTTCACGAATGGAGCAGGTATTCAGCAGCAGCACATCGGCTTCTTTCGCATTTTCAGTCAGCTGGTATCCGTGGGTGGTATCCAGCAGATCGGCCATCTTGGATGAATCGTATTCGTTCATCTGACAGCCCCAGGTTTTTATATGGAGTTTTTTAGTCATCGACTTGCTCAGCTCAGGATTGCAAGCCGTGTATTGTAATGCTTTGGTGGGGTTGTGACCAGTATGAAGGTTATGCGTCTCAGGACCGCAAAAATCCGGTAAACTTAAGGGATTCTCCAATAAGGAAAAGTGACCATGACACTCCAACACACCGAAATAGCCGTTGTCGGCGGCGGTATGGTCGGCGGCGCGCTGGCGCTGGGGCTGGCGCAGCAGGGATTTGAGGTAACGGTTATTGAGCAGGCGGCACCGGCTGAGTTTGACCCGACGACAAAGCCGGATGTCCGCATTTCCGCCATCAGCGCGGCCTCTGTCGATCTGCTTCGCGGGCTGGTCGTCTGGGAGGCGGTGCTCGATATGCGGGCTCACCCTTACAGTCGCCTCGAAACCTGGGAATGGGAAAATGCCCACGTCGCGTTTGATGCCGCCGAGCTGAAGCTGCCACGTCTGGGCTATATGGTGGAAAACAACGTCCTCCAGCGGGCGCTCTGGCAGGCGCTGGAGGCGCATCCGAAGGTGACGCTGCGTGTCCCTGCGTCGCTGAAGGCGCTGCATCCTCATGATAGCGGCTATACGCTGACGCTCGACAGTGGCGATGAACTGGCTGTAAAACTGGTCATTGGGGCTGACGGTGCTCACTCGCAGGTCAGACAGATGGCGGGTATCGGCGTTCATGCCTGGCAGTATGAGCAGTCCTGTATGCTGATCACCGTTCAGTGCGAGAACGCGCCGGGAGAGAGTACCTGGCAGCACTTTACCCCGAATGGTCCGCATGCCTTTTTACCGCTGTTTGATAACTGGGCGTCGCTGGTGTGGTATGACAAACCGGCGCGCATCCGCCAGTTGCAGGGGCTTTCAATGGCGCAGTTGCAGCGTGAAATCCTGCAACACTTCCCGGCCCGTCTGGGATACGTCACGCCGGTTGCCGCAGGGGCATTTCCCCTCACACGGCGCCACGCGTTGCAGTATGCCCGTGAAGGGCTGGCGCTGGTGGGCGATGCGGCGCATACCATTCATCCGCTGGCGGGGCAGGGGGTGAATCTGGGGTATCGTGACGTTGACGCTTTACTGGATGTGCTGGGCAATGCACGCGCTCACGCGGAGGCCTGGTCAAGCCATCACGTACTCAAGCGCTACCAGACGCGACGTATGGCGGATAACTTCATCATGCAGTCGGGGATGGATCTGTTCTATGCCGGATTCAGCAATGACTTAGCGCCGGTGCGTATTCTGCGGAACATTGGATTGATGGCGGCGGAACGCGCCGGTGGTTTGAAACGTCAGGCTCTGAAATACGCCCTGGGACTCTAATCTTTATTCCCTCTCCCCGTGGGAGAGGGCATCAGGGGCACTATTCTGAGCAACAAAAACAAAAAAGCCCGCAGAGCGGGCTTGTTTGTTTTAAGTGGCTGGGGTGCAGGGATTCGAACCCCGGAATGCTGGTATCAGAAACCAGAGCCTTACCGCTTGGCGACACCCCAATTGCGTTAAACGTACTGCTTAACGACTTTTAAAATTGGCTGGGGTACGAGGATTCGAACCTCGGAATGCCGGAATCAGAATCCGGTGCCTTACCGCTTGGCGATACCCCAACAATTTTTTATTACCGATTACAATCGATAATCTTAATTTGGTGGCTACGACGGGATTCGAACCTGTGACCCCATCATTATGAGTGATGTGCTCTAACCAACTGAGCTACGTAGCCAGTACTGCGTTCTTCGATGGCTGGGGTACCTGGATTCGAACCAGGGAATGCCGGTATCAAAAACCGGTGCCTTACCGCTTGGCGATACCCCAATACCGCGGAGAACCGCAAAATCGAAGAAATATGGCTGGGGTACCTGGATTCGAACCAGGGAATGCCGGTATCAAAAACCGGTGCCTTACCGCTTGGCGATACCCCAATACCGCGGAGAACCGCAAAATCGAAGAAATATGGCTGGGGTACCTGGATTCGAACCAGGGAATGCCGGTATCAAAAACCGGTGCCTTACCGCTTGGCGATACCCCATCCGTGCAACGCTGTCCTGGGAATGGTGCGGGAGGCGAGACTTGAACTCGCACACCTTGCGGCGCCAGAACCTAAATCTGGTGCGTCTACCAATTTCGCCACTCCCGCAAAAAAGATGGTGGCTACGACGGGATTCGAACCTGTGACCCCATCATTATGAGTGATGTGCTCTAACCAACTGAGCTACGTAGCCATCTTTTTTCGCGTTACCTTATCGGCGTTGCGGGGCGCATTATGCGTATAGACCCTTGCAGCGTCAACACCTTTTTCAACGAAAATGGCCGGAATGTGACTGTTTGGTTAGGTTGCGAACAGCGTGACCGAATATTCGGCAATTATTGGTTATTAATCGTTTTTAGCGGGGGAAATGTGAGGCAAAAAAAAACAGGCCCCGCAGGGCCTGATGTTGAAATTACAGGTTATTTATAGGCGGACTGGTGAACGCCTACCGCACGTCCTGATGGATCGTTCATCGCTTTGAAAGATTCATCCCATTCAATGGCTTTCGCTGAGGAGCAGGCAACTGACGGACCGCCAGGCACACACTCGGCAGCGCTCGGCACCGGGAACAGCTCTTCGAAGATCTCACGGTACAGATACGCTTCTTTAGAGCCCGGCGTGTTGTAGGGGAAGCGGAAGCTTGCCGTTTCCAGTTGCTGGTCTGAAACCTGTTTCGCCGCCACCTCTTTCAGGGTGTCGATCCAGCTGTAGCCAACACCATCCGAGAACTGCTCTTTCTGACGCCACGCCACGCTGGCTGGCAGGTAGGATTCAAAACATTCGCGCAGGATATGTTTTTCCATTTTGCCGTTGCCGCACATTTTGTCCTGCGGGTTGATGCGCATGGCCACATCAAGGAATTTCTTATCCAGGAACGGAACGCGCGCTTCCACACCCCATGCCGACATCGCCTTGTTAGCACGTGCACAGTCAAACATGTGCAGCGCCTGCAGTTTACGCACCGTCTCTTCATGCAGCTCTTTCGCGTTCGGCGCTTTGTGGAAATACAGGTAGCCGCCAAATACTTCATCAGAACCTTCACCTGACAGCACCATCTTGATGCCCATCGCCTTAATCTTACGCGACATCAGGTACATAGGGGTGGAAGCGCGAATGGTCGTCACATCATAGGTTTCAATGTGATAGATCACGTCGCGGATCGCATCCAGACCTTCCTGCACGGTGAAATGAATCTCATGGTGCACGGTGCCGAGGTGGTTCGCCACGTCCTGCGCGGCTTTCAGATCCGGAGCGCCTTCCAGACCCACGGCAAAGGAGTGCAGCTGAGGCCACCAGGCTTCAGAGCGTTCCTGATCTTCCACGCGGCGAGCCGCAAATTTCTTGGTGATGGCGGAAATGACGGAGGAGTCCAGACCGCCGGAGAGCAGGACGCCATAAGGCACGTCTGACATCAGGTGGCTCTTAACGGAATCTTCCAGCGCCTGACGCAGTTCGGCTTTGTCCGTGACGTTGTCTTTTACCGCGTCATAGTCGAACCAGTCGCGCTGGTAGTAAGAGCGGATCTCACCCTCTTTACTCCACAGGTAGCTGCCTGCCGGGAACTCTTTAATGGTGCGGCACACCGGCACCAGCGCTTTCATTTCAGACGCAACATAGAAGTTGCCGTGTTCATCGTGGCCCATGTACAGCGGGATAATACCAATATGGTCGCGGCCAATCAGGTACGCGTCTTTTTCGCTGTCGTACAGGGCGAATGCAAACATGCCCTGCAGGTCGTCCAGAAACTCGGGGCCTTTTTCCTGATACAGCGCCAGAATAACTTCACAGTCAGAGCCGGTCTGGAAGGCGTAGCGATCGCCATACTCCGCACGCAGTGCCTGATGGTTATAGATTTCACCGTTGACAGCCAGCGCGTGTGTTTTTTTCTCGTTATACAGCGGCTGTGCACCGGCGTTGACGTCAACAATCGACAGGCGTTCGTGCGCCAGAATTGCTTTGTCGCTGGCGTAGACGCCAGACCAGTCCGGGCCGCGATGGCGCATCAGGCGGGACAGTTCGAGTGCTTTTTTACGCAGTTCGCCCGCGTCAGTTTTAATATCCAGTACGCCAAAAATTGAACACATAACCTTCTCCGTTAACCCTGTTGCTTTGTAATGTTGCTTGCTTATGAAAATGCCGCAAAGGGGAAGGGCGCGCAAGGGTTTTAAAGTGTTAAACGGAAATAGTGCAATGGTGATTGCAGAATGTTGAAAAAAGAGTATGTCATAAATAGTTTTATTGATGATTCTGCAATGAATTGACGTTTTTGTTAGATGGGGTTTTATTTGTGGGGGCTATAAATGAAAAACCACGCCCTGAGGCGTGGTTCTGAATTAAATAATGTCAATTTCGTCGACGGAGGGGTATATCCAGCTCGGCCGGAACGGCATCGAATCAATGTCATCGAGCTGAGAGACACCGGAGAGCACCAGAATGGTTTCCAGACCCGCCTGGAAACCTGCCAGAATATCGGTGCGCAGGTTATCACCGACAATCACGGTCTCTTCAGAATGGGCCTGCATCGTGTTCAGCGCGGCACGAATGATCCACGGGCTCGGTTTACCGACAACAAACGGCTTACGACCAGAGATTTTTTCGATACCGGCGCACAGTGCACCGCAGGCCGGATAGAAACCACGGCCGTGCGTATCCGGGTTGGTGGCGATAAAGCGCGCGCCGCTGGCGACAAAGTAGGCTGCTTTATGCATCATCTCCCAGTTAAACGAGCGCGTTTCGCCGACAATTACAAAGTCCGGGTTTACATCGGTGATCGTAAAGCCTGCTTTATACAGCTCGTGGATCAGCGCACCTTCTCCGACCACGTAGGCTTTTTTCCCTTCCTGACGCTTCAAAAAATCTGCCGTCGCCATGGCGGAGGTATAAAACACGCTGTCCGGTACGTTGATGCCCGCGGTGGCAAAACGGTTCGCCAGGTCCTGACCGGTTTGGGAAGGGTAGTTCGTGAGCAGAACCAGCGGCATTCCTTTGTCGATGATGCGGTGAAGAAACTCCGCAGCACCTGGCACGGCGACGTTGTCGTGCATCAGCACGCCGTCAATATCACAAATTACATTCTTAATGGTCATGAACAATCCGACATCAAAAAAAGAAGGCGTTACTATAAGTCCCGATTAGCTTTCCAGCAAATGCTGCAACAGGATCCCGTTGAGCATGGCACGTTTGACCAGCGCAAACGCGCCAATCGCAGAGCGGTGATCCAGCGTCGAACGCACGACCGGTAAATTCTGGCGAAACGCCTTCAGCGCCTGAGTGTTAATGCAGCCTTCAATCGCGGGCAATAACACTTTTTCCGCCTCGACGATTTCGCCTGCAATCACCACTTTTTGCGGATTAAAGAGGTTGATGGCAATGGCAATGGTTTTACCGAGGTGGCGCCCGACCTGCTCGATCACTTCGCAGGCCAGCGCATCGCCTTTATTGGCGGCTTTGCAGATGGCGCCGATTTTACAATCGTCCAGCGTCACGCGGCTCTGGTAGCCTTGTTCCAGCAGATGACGGACGCGGTGCTCAATGGCTGCGTTGGCGGCAACTGTTTCAAGACAGCCAAAATTACCGCAGTGGCAGCGCTCGCCGAGCGGTTCCACCTGGATATGACCAATCTCGCCCACGTTGCCGTTACGACCAATAAAGATACGGCCGTTGGAGATAATGCCCGCCCCGGTGCCGCGGTGAACACGCACCAGAATAGAGTCTTCACAGTCCTGACTCGCACCAAAGTAGTGCTCGGCCAGCGCCAGCGAGCGGATGTCGTGGCCCACAAAGCAGGTCACTTTAAAGCGCTTTTCCAGCGCCTCCACCAGCGCCCAGTTCTCGACCGGGATATGTGGCATGTAACGAATGACGCCGCTTTCCGGATCAACCAGCCCGGGCAGGATCACTGAAATGGCGATGAGTTCGCGGATCTTGCGCTGACAGCTTTCGATAAAGTGCGCGATAGTATTCAGCAGCGCGTGTTCCAGGGTCTCCTGGGTGCGCTCCGGAAGAGGGTAGTGCTCTTCCGCGATGGCTTTACTGCTCAGATCGTAAAGTGTGAGGGTGGTGTCATGGCGACCAAGACGCACGCCAATGGCCTGAAAATTGCGCGTTTCGGTGATGATGGAAATTGCGCGGCGGCCCCCGGTGGAGGCCTGCTGATCGACTTCTTTGATCAGTCCGCGCTCAATAAGCTGACGTGTAATTTTTGTCACGCTGGCGGGAGCAAGCTGGCTTTGTTCGGCTATCTGAATACGTGAGATTGGCCCGTGTTGGTCAATCAGGCGATATACCGCCGCGCTGTTAAGCTGTTTAACGAGATCGACATTACCGATTTGAGCTTGTCCGCCTGGTGTCATACTTTTACTTACTCAGTGACGACCTCGTTACCATTAACGATGGTCTTAATAATTTTATAATCGTGTGTGAATGCCGTCAGGTTTGCAACCATACCTGGTGCAATTCCGCCAAGCTGTTTATCCACGCCGATAGCGCGCGCAGGATAAAGGGTTGCCATTCGCAGGACTTCATCAAGCGCAATCCCGCAATGTTCAACCAGGTTACGCACGCCTTCAATCATGGTCAGGGAGGAGCCGCTCAACGTACCGTTTTCATCCACACACAGTCCGTTGCGGTAGTATATTGTTTTACCGGCAAAAATGAACTGCTCAATATTTGCCCCTGCCGGTGCGGTGGCATCTGTCACCAGACAAAGCTTGTCACCTTTCAGCCGCTTGGCGTTGCGAATGTTGGTGTAATCGACGTGTAAACCGTCTGCGATAATACCGCAGTAAACGTCTGGCTCATCCAGAATCGCCCCGACCAGACCCGGTTCACGACCCGTGATGTATGGCATGGCGTTATACAGGTGCGTCGCAAAGGTAATGCCTGCGCGGAAACCGGCTTTTGCCTCTTTCTGCGTGGCGTTTGAGTGGCCTGCTGACACGACAATCCCGGCGGCGGCCAGTTTGCTGATAACGTCAGTGCCGGTCATTTCAGGTGCCAGCGTCACCTTGGTGATCACATCGGCATTGGCACACATATAGTCGACCAGTTCAGCATCTGGTTTTCGCACATAATCCGGATTATGCGTCCCTTTCTTGACCATATTCAGCCATGGCCCTTCAAGGTGCAGACCCAGAGCCTGATTTGGGTGTTTTGCCAGGTAGTCACGCATGACGCGGATACCCTGTTTCATCAGCTCATCGCTGCTGGTGATGAGGGTTGGCAGATAGCTGGTGCAGCCCGATTTCTCGTTCGCTTTCTGCATGATTTCCAGCGTGTCGACGGTGACGGCGTCTGCGGTGTCGTTAAACTGCACGCCGCCGCAGCCGTTCAACTGAACGTCGATAAAACCGGGGGAGATCACTGCTCCATTGAGTGAGCGCTGTTCAATCTCCGGCGGCAGTTCTGCCAGCGGGCAAACACGTTCAATCAGGCCATTCGCGATAACAATCGCATGGTCATCCAGAATTTCATGGCCGGTATAAATCCGACCGTGGGTTAAAGCGTACATAACGACCCCCGGTTAAAAAAAGCGGCCGCCTCTTCATGAAGAGGCGGTTATTCAATTACAGACCTTTGATGTTCTCAGCTTCTAACTCGTTGAAGTATTTCAGCGTTTTCACTTTCAGTTCCATCGTGGACGGTTCGTCACAGACGATGACTGATTTTGGATGCAGCTGCAGGCAGCTGATGGTCCACATGTGGTTTACGTTGCCTTCAACGGCGGCCTGGAGCGCCTGCGCCTTCACGCCACCCAGAACCAGAATCATCACTTCTTCGGCATCCAATAGCGTGCCGACGCCTACAGTCAGGGCGTATTTTGGAACCTGGTTCACATCGCCATCAAAGAAGCGGGAGTTTGCCACGCGCGTGTCATGGGTCAGCGTTTTAATACGGGTGCGGGACGCCAGAGAGGACGCCGGTTCGTTAAACGCGATATGACCATCGTTACCCACGCCGCCCATAAACAGGTGGATTTTACCGTAAGAACGGATTTTTTCTTCATACTGACGGCATTCTGCGTCAATATCAGGCGCGTTTCCATTCAGCAGGTTAATATTTTCAGCTGGAATATCAACGTGATCAAAGAAGTTGCGGTGCATAAAGCTATGGTAGCTTTCTGGATGGTCCTTCGGTAAGCCGACATATTCGTCCATATTGAAGGTGACAACATGCTTGAAGCTAACCTGGCCTGCTTTGTGCATCTCAACCAGAGCCTTATACGCGGTCAGCGGCGTGCCGCCTGTTGGAAGACCCAGTACGAAAGGACGATCGGCGGTCGGCTTGAACGCGTTAATACGGTTAACGATATGGCGAGCGGCCCATTTACCGACTTGTTCAGCAGTTGCCAGGGGAATCAGTCTCATTGTTCACCTCAAGAGTTAAAGTAGAAGAGTGGGCGGATAGTGATCGGAACCTGATATTTAAGCGTAACCTGGAACCTTTCAGGCCGGATCAATCCGTCTTGATTTTTCGAATGATAAAATAAGTTTTCGATGTTAGCCAGTGAAAGGGAGGGTGGTAAACGATATTTGGTGACAAAAATCACAAAAAGTACGCTTTTAATTTGCGATACGAATTAATTTTTCACACACTCACAATGCCAGTGAATCATCAACTGTATTTATAGTTCGTGACACAATAAAAAACAGAGCTGAGAACATGCCTTAAACGGGGTCTCATAGGGGGAAGAAAGTGAGTATTCTAGGTTATTTACAAAAGGTTGGCCGTGCGCTTATGGTGCCGGTCGCCACGTTGCCAGCGGCAGCGATATTAATGGGTGTCGGTTACTGGATTGACCCGGTCGGCTGGGGTGGAGACAACGCATTAGCGGCGTTCTTCATTAAGTCTGGTTCCGCCATTATCGATAATATGTCCGTGCTGTTTGCCATTGGTGTGGCTTATGGCATGTCCAAAGATAAAGACGGTGCTGCCGCGCTGACGGGTTTCGTGGGCTTCCTGGTGCTGACCACACTCTGTTCTCCGGCTGCGGTTGCCATGATCCAGAAGATCCCGGCGGACCAGGTTCCTGCTGCGTTCGGTAAAATCAGTAACCAGTTCGTGGGTATCCTCGTCGGTATTATCTCTGCGGAACTGTACAACCGCTTCAGCGGTGTTGAACTGCCAAAAGCGCTGTCGTTCTTCAGCGGTCGTCGTCTGGTGCCTATCCTGACTTCTTTCGTGATGATCTTCGTTGCGTTCATCCTGATGTACATCTGGCCGGTGATCTTTGACGGTCTGGTTAACTTTGGTGAACACATTCAGAAACTGGGTTCTGTCGGTGCTGGCGTGTATGCGTTCTTCAACCGTCTGCTGATCCCGGTCGGTCTGCACCACGCGCTGAACTCCGTGTTCTGGTTCGACGTTGCGGGCATTAACGATATTCCTAACTTCCTCGGTGGCGCACAGTCCATTGAAGCGGGTAAAGCGGTTGTGGGTATCACCGGTCGTTACCAGGCGGGCTTCTTCCCGATCATGATGTTCGGTCTGCCGGGTGCTGCGCTGGCTATCTACCACTGCGCACGTCCAGAGAACAAAGCGAAAGTGCTGGGTATCATGATGGCGGGTGCGTTTGCTGCCTTCTTCACCGGTATCACCGAGCCGCTGGAATTCTCCTTCATGTTCGTTGCTCCGGTTCTGTATGTTATTCACGCCGTGCTGACCGGTATCTCCGTGTTCATCGCTGCAAGCATGCAGTGGATTGCTGGTTTCGGCTTCAGTGCCGGTCTGGTGGATATGGTGCTTTCTTCCCGTAACCCGCTGGCGACCCACTGGTGGATGCTGATCCCACAAGGTCTGGTGTTCTTCGTTATCTACTACGTGGTGTTCCGTTTCACCATCACCAAATTCAACCTGATGACCCCGGGTCGCGAACTGGCTGTTGCCGGCAGCGAAGCCGATGGCCAGGACGTGAACGTGAGCGGCGCGCAGGATCAGGACGTGTCTGGTCTGGCCCGTCAGTACATTGCCGCTGTCGGTGGTTCTGACAACCTGACCGGTATTGATGCCTGTATCACTCGTCTGCGTCTGAACGTCAAAGACTCTTCACTGGTAAACGAAGCGCTGGCTAAACGTCTGGGTGCTTCCGGTGTTATTCGCCTGAACAAAACCAGCGTGCAGATTATCGTGGGCTTTGTGGCGGAAAAAATTGCTAACGCCATGAAAACGACTGGCCCTGTCGCTGCTGCGCAAGCGTCAGAGGCACCTGCCGCCGCAACTGCTGCGGCAAAACCGCAGGCGGTACCAAACGCCACCACCATCGCCGCACTGGTTTCCCCGGTTACGGGTGAAGTGGTCGCGCTTGAGCAGGTTCCTGACGAAGCGTTTGCCAGCAAAGCGGTCGGTGACGGTGTTGCGGTAAAACCAACGGAGAAGACCGTTGTGTCTCCTGCGGCGGGCACCATCGTGAAAATCTTCAACACCAACCACGCGTTCTGCCTCGAAACCGAAAAAGGCGCGGAGATCGTGGTTCATATGGGTATTGATACCGTTGCGCTTAACGGCCAGGGCTTTACTCGCCTGGTGGAAGAGGGGGCAGAAGTGGTTGCAGGTCAGCCAATTCTGGAAATGGATCTGGATTTCCTGAACGCCAATGCCCGCTCGATGATAAGCCCGGTGGTGTGCAGCAACATTGACGACTTCAGCGGCCTGGTGCTGCAGGCAAAAGGTCAGGTTGTTGCAGGGCAAACGCCACTGTATGAGATTAAAGGCAAATAATCGCTCCTGAGTAGAGTCATGCCTTAAGCGGCGGGGGAATTCCTCCGCCGCTTTTTTTTGCAGCAAACGCCCCCATTATTTTCATCTGATACGTATTTTCCGTAACTAAGGGTTGTCACTACGTCCGGCTTATAAGATCATATGCCGTTATACGTTGTTTACGCTTTGAGGAATCCACGATGAGTGAGGCAGAAGCCCGCCCGAGTAACTTTATTCGTCAGATCATCGATGAAGATCTGGCCAGTGGTAAGCACACCACAATTCATACCCGTTTCCCGCCGGAGCCAAACGGCTACCTGCACATTGGGCATGCGAAATCTATCTGCCTGAACTTTGGCATTGCGCAAGACTATCAGGGGCAGTGCAACCTGCGTTTCGATGACACCAACCCAGTAAAAGAAGACATCGAATACGTTGAGTCCATCAAGAACGACGTGCAATGGCTGGGCTTCAACTGGTCTGGCGATATCTGCTACTCCTCTGACTATTTCGATCAGCTGTATGCCTATGCCGTTGAGCTGATCAATAAAGGTCTGGCCTACGTTGACGAGCTCTCTGCGGATGAAATCCGTGAATACCGCGGTACACTGACGGCACCGGGTAAAAACAGCCCGTTCCGCGATCGCAGCGTGGAAGAGAACCTGGCGCTGTTTGAAAAAATGCGTGCTGGTGGTTTCGAGGAAGGCAAAGCGTGCCTGCGTGCCAAAATCGATATGGCGTCTCCGTTTATAGTGATGCGCGACCCGGTGCTGTACCGCATCAAATTCGCTGAACACCACCAGACCGGTAACAAGTGGTGCATCTACCCGATGTACGACTTCACTCACTGCATCAGCGATGCGCTGGAAGGCATCACCCACTCGCTGTGTACGCTGGAGTTCCAGGACAACCGTCGTCTGTACGACTGGGTGCTGGATAACATCACGATTCCGGTGCATCCGCGTCAGTACGAGTTCTCTCGTCTGAATCTGGAATACACCGTGATGTCCAAGCGTAAGCTGAACCTGCTGGTGACTGATAAGCATGTTGAAGGCTGGGACGACCCACGTATGCCGACCATCTCCGGTCTGCGCCGTCGTGGCTACACCGCGGCGTCAATCCGTGAGTTCTGCAAACGTATCGGCGTGACCAAGCAGGACAACACCATCGAGATGGCCTCTCTGGAGTCCTGCATCCGTGAAGATCTGAACGAAAACGCGCCGCGCGCGATGGCGGTTATCGACCCGGTGAAACTGGTTATCGAAAATTACCCGCAGGGTGCGAGCGAAATGGTCTCCATGCCTAACCATCCGAATAAACCGGAGATGGGCAACCGTGAGGTGCCGTTCAGCGGTGAAATCTGGATCGATCGTGCTGACTTCCGCGAAGAAGCGAACAAGCAGTACAAGCGACTGGTGCTGGGTAAAGAGGTGCGTCTGCGTAACGCCTACGTGATCAAAGCTGAGCGCGTGGAGAAAGATGCAGAAGGTAACATCACGACCATCTTCTGCTCTTACGATGCCGAGACCCTGAGCAAAGATCCGGCGGACGGTCGTAAGGTGAAAGGCGTGATCCACTGGGTCAGTGCATCACACGCGCTGCCGGTAGAGATTCGTCTGTACGATCGTCTGTTCAGCGTGCCTAACCCGGGCGCAGCAGAAGACTTCCTGGCGACCATCAACCCGGAATCGCTGGTGATCAAACAGGGTTATGCTGAGCCATCCCTCAAAGCGGCTGAGGCGGGTAAAGCGTTTCAGTTTGAACGTGAAGGTTACTTCTGCCTGGACAGCCGTCACAGCACCGCTGAAAAACCGGTATTTAACCGTACGGTCGGTCTGCGAGATACCTGGACGAAGATCGGCGAATAATAACGCCGCGCTGGTCAATGAGAAACAAACGCCGCGTAATGCGGCGTTTTTTTATAGCGTGATCATGCCTTTAAAGCACTAGCGAAATAGGGTATGTGAAAATAACAGGTCAATGAGGTGCTACTTATTTTTTTTAAAAAAGTTAATCTGCTTTTGAAAAGTCTTAAGTCTGTAAAATCGACACTAAAATAAAATGTTACTCATTGAAAATTCGCTCTTTCCCCCGCCAGCTCTCGCCTTGCGTTAAATGTTACAAAGCACTACCAATTATGTGCACTTCGTCATAATCCTGAGTTTTGCCCGCCGAAAAGCATTGATAATTCGCGTCGCGAAAAATAACCTAAAGACGGTAGTTATTCGAGGGTATTTCCGACTACCCCAGACCATCAGGTCTTTTATATTTTTCGCCGTTTTAGGCGTTTTAATTCGTCAAAGAGGAATAATCTATGCGTACGTTCAGTGGCAAACGTAGTGCGCTGGCGCTGGCTATTGCCGGTGTGACAGCAATGTCAGGCCTGGTGGTGACGCCAGACGCTAAAGCAGCAGGCTTCATCGATGATTCAACCCTCACGGGCGGTATTTATTACTGGCAGCGTGAACGTGACCGTAAAGATGTCACGGAAGATAAATATAAAACGAACCTTTCTCACTCTACCTGGAACGCCAACCTGGATTTCCAGTCTGGTTACGCTGCCGATATGTTCGGTCTGGATATTGCCGCCTTCACGGCAATTGAAATGGCGGAAAATGGTGACAGCGGCCACCCGAACGAAATTGCCTTCTCCTCCAGTAATAAAGCGTATAAAGAAGACTGGTCTGGAGATAAAAGCGGTATCAGCCTGTATAAAGCTGCCGCGAAATTTAAATACGGCCCGGTATGGGCGCGCGGTGGTTATATTCAGCCAACCGGCCAAACCCTGTTAGCACCGCACTGGAGCTTTATGCCAGGTACCTATCAGGGTGCAG
Source organism: Enterobacter sp. 22466 (assembly GCF_052044775.1). Classification (NCBI taxonomy): domain Bacteria; kingdom Pseudomonadati; phylum Pseudomonadota; class Gammaproteobacteria; order Enterobacterales; family Enterobacteriaceae; genus Enterobacter; species Enterobacter sp. 22466. The sequence continues at coordinate 486,734 of NZ_JBQENX010000001.1, forward strand.
AAGCGGGCGCCAATTTTGATTACGGTGACGCAGGTGCGTTGAGCTTCTCGTATATGTGGACCAACGAGTATAAAGCGCCGTGGCATATCGAAATGGACAAGTTCTACCAGAACGATAAAAAGACCAAAGTGGATTATCTCCACTCGCTGGGTGCGAAGTACGACTTTAAAAATGATTTAGTGCTTGAAGCGGCATTTGGTCAGGCGGAAGGCTATATCGACCAGTATTTTGCTAAAGCCAGTTACAAATTTGATATTGCTGGTAGCCCGCTGAGTACCAGTTACCAGTTCTACGGTACGCGAGACAAAGTCAGTGATGGCAGCGTGAATGATATTTATGATGGCACGGCGTGGTTGCAGGCGCTGACCTTCGGCTACAAAGTCGGCCAGGTGGATTTGCGTCTTGAAGGAACGTGGGTGAAAGCGGAAGGGCAGCAGGGCTACTTCCTGCAGCGTATGACCCCAACCTATGCATCTTCAAACGGTCGTCTGGATATCTGGTGGGATAACCGTTCCGACTTCAACGCCGATGGCGAAAAAGCGGTCTTCTTCGGCGCAATGTATGATCTGAAAAACTGGAACCTGCCAGGCTGGGCGGTGGGGGCATCTTACGCCTACGCATGTGACGCGAAGCCTGCTGATATGGCAACACCGGACGCATACTACGATCCAAACTATCGCCTCAAAGAGTCCTCTTACAGCCTGGATGCGATCTACACCCTGCAGGATGGTCGCGCCAAAGGAACCATGTTCAAACTGCACTTTACACAATACGACAACCACTCCGATATCCCGAGCTACGCGGGCGGTTACGGCAACATCTTCCAGGATGAACGCGACGTGAAATTCATGGTTATCGCACCGTTCACCATCTTCTGATGACTCGTCCGGCGGGGTAATTCCCGCCGGGCCGGAGACTACATATGAAAAAAATTGTAATCGTCGCGTTGCTGGCATCGGGACTGGTGGCTTGTGCGCAGAATCAGGCCCCGAAAGAGGACTCCCGTCTGAAAGAAGCCTACAGCGCCTGTATCAATACGGCGGAGGGTTCGCCGGAGAAGATCGAAGCCTGCCAGAGCGTGCTGAATGTGCTGAAAAAAGAGAAAGCGCATGAGCAGTTCGCAACCCAGGAGAATATTCGCGTGATGGATTACCAGGCCTGTATCCAGGCGCGCAAAACCGGTAACGATCAGGAAGTCGCGAAGCGTTGCGATCGGATCTGGAAAGAGATTCGCAGCAACAACAGTCACTAACTCGCTATTATCATGCCCGGTGGCGCTGCGCTGCCGGGCTTTTTTTTGCCAAACAACAGGCAAAAAAAAGCCAACCTTACGGCTGGCTCAGAGTATGAAAGCGTGCTTATTTCGCGTCGTGCGCGTGATCGTCTTCCCGGCAATCGCCTTCAGCGCAGTGACCATACAAGTACAGGCTGTGGTTTGTCAGGCGGATGCCATGACGGGCAGCGATTTCACGCTGGCGTGATTCAATGGAATCATCGCTGAATTCAATGACCTTGCCGCAATCCAGGCAGATCAGGTGATCGTGGTGATGCTGTTGAGTCAGTTCGAATACAGATTTACCGCCTTCGAAATTATGACGGGTGACAATGCCCGCGTCATCAAACTGGTTCAGCACACGATAAACGGTTGCCAGCCCAATCTCTTCGCCCATGTCGATAAGACGCTTATAAAGGTCTTCCGCACTGACATGGTGATTGTCTGGACCCTGAAGCACTTCAAGGATTTTTAACCGAGGAAGCGTAACTTTCAGGCCAGCCTTCTTTAATGCGGTATTGTTGTCAGTCATGCGGAATCTGTCCTGTTGCTAAACGATTCACTTCTGTAGGAAGTGACAGAAAATGCACCTGGGATAATGCGTCTCATTATAGAACTGCCATGGCTAAATGAAAACTGCAAGTCTCAGGTAAAGTATGCTTATAAAAACGTGGTATCACCAACAAACTTGCTCAATGGGAGCCACGTTTTATCAGGGGGACATTGTACAGGTCTGGGCGAAAAAGTTAAAAGATTGTAGCGATTAATTTAATCGGTTTGACCTGGTTTGCTGGCGCAACCCTCGTTGCGCCGCAATAAAAATCAGGCGTTGAGGATATCGTCCAGGTGCAGTTCTTCACGGATCTGCTTAACCCATTTTTCAACGCGCTCTGCTGTCAGTTCTGGCTGACGGTCTTCGTCAATCGCCAGACCCACGAAGTGATCGTCATCAGCCAGACCTTTAGACGCTTCAAAGTGGTAGCCGGCGGTAGGCCAGTGACCTACGATAACGGCGCCGTTTGGTTCAATGATGTCGCGGATGGTACCCAGCGCATCACAGAAGTACTCGGCATAGTCTTCCTGGTCGCCGCAGCCAAACAGGGCAACCAGCTTGCCGTTGAAATCCACTTCTTCCAGTGTCGGGAAGAAATCATCCCAGTCACACTGGGCTTCACCGTAATACCAGGTAGGGATACCCAGCAGCAGGATGTCATAGCCTTCGAGATCTTCTTTGCTGCTCTTGGCGATGTCGTGCACATCGGCAACGTCTTTACCGAGCTGTTTTTGAATGTTTTTTGCGATATTTTCGGTATTGCCGGTATCACTGCCGAAGAAAATGCCGATAATTGCCATGAGTAAAATAACCTCTTGATACTTAATGGTATGGTGGCGCAATTTGTCCACGGATAAAGGCAATAATAGCAGAACAGGCAACCCTGCGGAAACAGCTATCGCGCAGGACTGCACTCTGTGCTACATGAAAAGGGTAATAAAGGGATTTTTCGGACTTATGCCTTGCTGCGCATGGTCTCGAGTTGGGTGATTAACATCTCTTCAATCAGCTCGCTGCGGCTGATATTACGCGCGTCAGCCAGTTCGTTTAGCGCATCGACGGCGTCGGCGTTGAGCTTCAGTTCGACACGCTTAAGTCCACGATTTTTATCGCGTTTAAGCTGGTTGCGTTTATTAATACGCAGCTGTTCGTCGCGCGAAAGCGGATTCGTTTTCGGTCGTCCCGGTCGACGCTCATTCGCGAACAGATCTAGTGTCGTACGGTCCGTTTGTTCTTTGGCCATGATTCTGAGACTTCGGGGGAAACACGCCGCCCTGCTAATGCCCGGGCGATAAGCGCGCCATCATACATCACCAAAAACGGCACGCCAACGACTGGAAGCCCGCAGCCTTCCAGTCGCTCTCTTTTTAATCAATTTGCCGTGTCAGTGAGATAGCGGCGAATGGCGCGTAAGACGGCGTCTGGTTTTTCCGCGTGAACCCAATGTCCGGCGCCAGCGATGACGTGGGCACGGGCCTGGGGGAATTGCGCCAGCAGGGTATCGCGGTAAGCGTCGGTGACGTACGGCGAATTGCCGCCACGAATAAAGAGGGTAGGGTGCGGCCATGCCGGAACGGTTTTCCAGCCGACGATGTTATCGTACTGCTCCCACAGCACCGGCACGTTGAAACGCCACTGGCCGTCAACGAACGATTTCAGCAGGAACTGGATTACACCTTCTTCATCAAGATGCTCACGCATGACAGCGGCTGCCTGTTGACGGCTGGAGACGCCAGCTTCCGTCACCGCGTTGATGGTGGCAAAAATCTCGTCATGACGACGGACGTCGTAATCTACCGGGGCGACATCAATGACCACCAGGCCACTTATTCTCTCCGGTGCCAGCGCCGTCAGGGCCATGACCGCTTTGCCGCCCATTGAGTGCCCGATCAAGGTCACTTTCTCAAGATTGCTGGCATCCAGCGTATCGAGCAGATCCAGCGCCATGGCCGCATAGGTCATCTCCTCTGAACGCCCGGACAGGCCATGATTTCGCATATCGACCTGCAAAATATCGTGATCGGTAACCAGATCGCGTGCCAGCACGCCCAGGTTATCCAGACTGCCGAACAGCCCGTGGACCAGTACTATGGGGGGGGGCGTGTTCGGTGATTGTGCAGATTGCGCTCGACTATTCAGTTTCATGGCAAAGTTCTTTTTTTACGGATGTCAGGTTAGGGTATTATGTTGACCATTCTGCCGCCCGGCTGCAAGGTTCCAGTTTAATCTGACTTTTGCCGCCAACCTGGTTTGACGCTATCCGCTGTTGGGATTTGACCTTATAATCCCAACGACTTGTATTCAGATAAGATATCGCACTGGATTAAGATGAAAACAATCGAAGTTGATGACGAACTCTATCAGTTTATTGCCAGCCAAACGCGGCATATCGGGGAGAGCGCGTCCGACATTTTACGGCGCATGCTTAAAATTTCCGCCGCCTCACCGTCTGCTACCCCAGCCACTAAAGATGTCGTGTCTCAGCCGAGTGTTGTTGCACAAGCAAAGCCTGCCGTCGCGCAGGTGAAAGACAAAGTACGTGCGATGCGCGAGCTGCTGCTGTCTGATGAATATGCAGAGCAGAAAAAAGCGGTCAACCGCTTCATGCTGGTGCTGTCTACACTTTATTCACTGGATAACAAGGCGTTTGCTGAAGCGACCGAGTCGCTGCACGGTCGTACTCGCGTCTATTTCGCGGGCGACGAGCAGACGCTGCTGCAAAATGGCAACCAAACCAAACCTAAACATGTCCCTGGCACACCGTACTGGGTCATCACCAATACCAATACGGGCCGCAAGTGCAGCATGGTTGAACACATCATGCAGTCCATGCAGTTCCCGGCGGAATTGATTGAAAAGGTTTGCGGTACAATTTAACCCTTGCATCAGAAGGACCCGGTAATGGCAAATCACAGCCGTGCAGGCCAACCTGCACAACAAAGCGATTTGATTAACGTCGCTCAGCTGACCGCGCAGTATTATGTGCTGAAACCGGTCGTGGGCAACGCAGAACACGCAGTGAAGTTTGGTACATCAGGCCATCGCGGTAGCGCGGCACGCCATAGCTTTAACGAACCGCACATTCTGGCCATTGCTCAGGCCATCGCGGAAGAGCGCGCCAAAAACGGTGTTACCGGTCCGTGCTACGTGGGGAAAGATACTCACGCCCTGTCTGAACCGGCGTTCATTTCCGTGCTGGAAGTTCTGGCGGCGAACGGCGTTGATGTGATTGTTCAGGAAAATAACGGTTTCACCCCAACGCCTGCCGTCTCTAACGCTATCCTTGTGCACAACAAAAAAGGTGGCCCACAGGCTGACGGCATCGTTATCACGCCTTCTCACAACCCCCCGGAAGACGGTGGCATTAAATACAACCCACCTAACGGTGGCCCGGCAGATACCAACGTCACGAAAGTGGTGGAAGACCGCGCCAACGCCCTGTTAGCCGATGGTCTGAAAGGCGTTAAGCGTATCTCTCTGGATGCGGCCATGGCGTCCGGCCACGTGAAAGAGCAGGATCTGGTGCAGCCGTTCGTGGAAGGGCTGGCGGATATCGTCGATATGGCGGCTATCCAGAAAGCCGGCCTGAAGCTGGGTGTGGATCCGCTGGGCGGCTCCGGGATTGAATACTGGAAACGCATTGCAGAACACTACAAGCTGGATCTGACCATCGTTAACGATCACGTCGATCAGACCTTCCGCTTTATGCACCTTGATAAAGACGGCGCGATCCGTATGGACTGCTCCTCTGAGTGCGCGATGGCGGGCCTGCTGGCACTGCGTGACAAATTCGATCTGGCCTTCGCCAACGACCCGGATTATGACCGCCACGGTATCGTTACCCCGGCCGGGCTGATGAACCCAAACCACTACCTGGCTGTGGCAATCAACTACCTGTTCCAGCATCGTCCACAGTGGGGCAAAGAGGTGGCTGTGGGTAAAACGCTGGTCTCCTCTGCGATGATCGACCGCGTGGTTGACGCGCTGGGCCGTAAGCTTGTGGAAGTGCCGGTTGGTTTTAAATGGTTTGTTGACGGTCTGCATGACGGCAGCTTCGGCTTTGGTGGTGAAGAGAGCGCGGGGGCATCCTTCCTGCGTTTCGACGGCACGCCATGGTCAACCGATAAAGATGGCATCATCATGTGTCTGCTGGCGGCGGAAATTACCGCTGTCACCGGTAAGAACCCACAGGAACACTACGACGAGCTGGCGGCGCGCTTTGGTGCACCGAGCTATAACCGTATCCAGGCGAGCGCCACCTCGGCGCAGAAAGCAGCTCTGTCTAAACTCTCTCCGGAGATGGTCAGTGCCAGCACGCTGGCCGGTGATCCGATTACGGCACGTCTGACGGCTGCCCCGGGTAACGGTGCCTCTATCGGTGGTCTGAAAGTGATGACCGAAAATGGCTGGTTTGCCGCGCGTCCATCCGGTACGGAAGATGCGTACAAAATCTATTGTGAAAGCTTCCTCGGTGCTGAGCATCGCCAGCAGATTGAGAAAGAAGCGGTAGAGATTGTCAGCGAAGTGCTGAAAAACGCGTAAGTGGTGTTCGGTGCGGGCTGATGACCTCACCCCGGCCTCTCCCTGTGGGAGAGGGTGAAAACACTCAAAAACGGCAACCCCTGGGTTGCCGTTTTGCTTTTACCTAACTATGTTTATTCTTCAATTCAAACCGCGGTGAGACCAGCCCGTACAGCGTCCAGCCCATAAAGGTCACCATCGCACCATAGAGCATCGCCTCCTGGCCTGACGAGTAGAGCGCATAGAAGCTGTAAATCGCCCCAATCAGCGCCACAATATTGGCCGCGCGTGCTTTACGTGGATCGACTTTCGCCACCTTCTGAATGATCACCAGCGCCGCCATCGACAGAATATATGGAATGATATTCGTCACCACCGCCAGGTTGACCAGCACGTTGAACTGGCTGTTCAGGGATGGGCTAATGGTCATCAGCGATAACCCGCTCTGGAAGATGACAATCGCCAGCATACCCTGCACCGGCGCATCGGCTTTGGTCACGCGGGAGAAGATTTTCGGGAAGTAGCCTTCGTCGGCTGAGGATTTAAAGACCTGCGCAATGGTGAACTGCCAGCCGAGGAGCGAACCGCAGCAGGACATGACCATCAGCCCCATGATCACTTTCCCGACTTCCGGGGTGAACATCTGCGCGAAGGCCAGCCCGAACGGCGCGGTGGAGTTAGCCAAATCCATGTTCGGTACGATACCCGCAATCACGTTGGTCGAAACGATATAGATCACCGCAGCGCCCAGCGTTCCGCCGAGTACTGCAATCGGCACGTTCTTCTCCGGGTTTTCCACCACTTCCGCGTTTGCGCAGGCGGATTCCAGACCGAGGAAGGCCCACAGCGTCATGGCGATGGAGGAGCCTACAGCCGTGAAGAACGGTACGTGGTGAGGGTTCCAGGAGTTCGCGTACAAGGTCGGACTGAACCAGAACCAACCGATAATGCACAGACCCACAACCGGGATAATCACGCCCCAGACGGTGATGCTACTCAACTGGCCCGTGATGCGCGCCCCGCCAAAGTTGGCCACGGTGCAGATCCACAGCACGCCGATGGTCGCCAGCCCAATTTGCACCGGGCTAAGCGTGGCACCAAACAGCTCCGTACCGTAACCCACGGCGGAGATGGCAATCGCCACGTTGGCGATCAGCAGAGACACGCCGTAGGTGTAGTTAGCCATAAAGTTGCCCGATTTGCCGAAGGCGTATTCGGCGTAGCCGCCCATCCCGCCTGACTTTCGGCTGAACATTCCGCATTTGGCAAACGCCCATGCCAGCGCCATGGAGCCGACCGCGGTTACCAGCCAGGAGATAATCGAAATGGTACCCACCTCGGCAAGTTTGGTGGGCAGCATAATAATCCCTGACCCCATCATGTTGACCATGGTGAGGATAGTCAGCTGCACCACGCCCATCTTGTTGGACTTACTCATAATTTTTCTCCTTTCAGCAGTGCGGGCTGAGCGGCGGGTTGTTTGATGACGTTACAGCGAACCTGTTTGCGTCCGTCGCACTCCTCGACGTACACGCCTTGCAGTTCCGGCGCGAAGCCCGGTAAAAGGTTGATCCCCTCTTCCAGCGCGGCAAAGTAGCGCAGGACGGAGCCTCCCCAGACTTCACCCGGAACCACGCACAGCACCCCTGGTGGGTAAGGCAGGGCGCCTTCGGCGGCAATGCGGCCTTCCGCATCACGCAGGGAGACCAGTTCAACCTCACCACGCAGATACGCATAGTTTGCGTCCTGCGGGTTCATCATCACGCGAGGGAAGTGAGACTTGCGGAACATCTCTTTTTGCAGCTGTTTCACGTTATGGCGGGCGTACAGTTCATGCATCTCCTGGCATATCTGGCGCAGGGTATAACCGGCGTAGCGTTCCGGGTATTGCTTACAGATAGACGGAAGCACCTCTTTTAATGGCGCATCGGTCTGAAGCAGTTTTTCGAAACGCACCAGCTGCGCCACCAGCTGCTGCAGTTTGCCCATGTCTTCTGCAGGGGTCAGCAGGAACAGGATCGAGTTGAGATCGCATTTCTCCGGCACGATGCCGTTTTCACGCAGGAAGTTAGCCAGGATGGTAGCGGGCACGCCGAAATTCTCATACTCGCCAGTACGGGCGTTGATGCCCGGCGTGGTCAGCAGCAGTTTGCACGGATCGATAAAGTATTGATGCTCGGCATACCCTTCGAAGGCGTGCCAGTTTTCACCCGGCACAAAGTGGAAGAAGCGCAGGTCGGTGGCAATTTCAGCCGTGTCCCAGCTTTCCCACGGACGGCCATCTACCAGCTCCGGCACGAACGGGCGAATAAACTGGCAGTTCTCCAGGATCAGCTTGCGTGCTTCAATGCCGGTCACCACGCAGTCCATCCACATATTTCGGCCACTCTGCCCCTCGTGCATGCGGGCGTTGATATCCAGCGCGGCAAACAGGGGATAGAACGGGCTGGTGGAGGCGTGCATCATAAAGGCGTTATTCAGGCGCTTGTGCGGGACATAGCGCGGTTGGCCTTTAATATGACGGTCTTTCTTGTGGATTTGTGAGGTCTGCGAAAAACCGGCCTGTTGTTTATGCACTGACTGGGTAACCAGAATCCCGGGATCGTTTTCGTTCAGCTCCAGCAGCAGTGGTGAGCAGTCCGCCATCATCGGAATAAATTGCTCGTAGCCCACCCAGGCAGAATCAAACAGGATGTAGTCGCACAGGTGACCAATTTTATCGACGACCTGGCGGGCGTTATAAATGGTGCCATCGTAGGTGCCCAGTTGGATCACCGCCAGACGGAACGGACGTTCGTCACGCGCGCGACCCGGCGCCACTTCCGATACCAGCTCGCGCAGGTAGCTCTCCTCAAAGCAGTGGGCATCAATGCCGCCAATAAAGCCGTACGGGTTGCGCGCAGTTTCCAGATAGACCGGCGTGGCACCCGCCTGAAGCAGGGCTCCGTGGTGGTTGGATTTATGGTTATTACGATCGAACAGCACCAGGTCGCCGGGGGTGAGCAGGGCGTTAAGCACCACTTTGTTGGATGATGAGGTGCCGTTCAGCACAAAATAGGTTTTATCCGCATTAAACACTTTCGCCGCGTGTTGCTGCGCAAGGCACGGCGCGCCTTCATGAATCAGCAGATCCCCCATGGCCACGTCGGCGTTGCACAGATCGGAGCGGAAAAGCGTTTCGCCGAAGAAATCGACAAACTGATTACCGGCAGGATGACGGCGGAAAAACTGCCCACCCTGGTGCCCCGGACAGTCAAACGCGCTGTTGCCCTGTTTCACGTAGTCGACCAGCGCACGGAAAAACGGGGGGCGCAGCTGAGTTTCGTACTTCTGCGCGGCCGCTTCCAGTTGACGTCCGTAAAAGTCGTTACTGGTCTCTGAACACTCAAACACACCGTGGATGCGCGATAAATATTCAGCCGGAATGAACTCTTCTTTATGTGTCGCAATAAATACGGGAATACCAAACCCGGTTGCTTCTATTTCTTCCAGGGTACCACTGGAAATATCGCTCACGGCCAGAACAATGGCAGCGACATCAATATAATCAGAGGTGCTGACATCCACCAGTTCACGGTGAGTGGTAAAGCAATCAGGACATGCACGGCTGGTAGCGATTTTTAAACTTTTCATCTTTCTCTCTTTATTTCAGGCAATATTTGTCCCTCGATTTCTCACAAGAAAGAAATCGATAATGTCCGGAAAAAAAAGCAAAGTGTGGCCGCTGATAAAAAATCAGTAAGTTGCTTTTTAATGAATGAGATTCAGTCCGCCCGGCTGCGGATAAGTCTGAATTAAATTGAATGAACGCACGCCTTCACAGGCAACGGCCTGTAACATAAGGTTTTTTCAGGTTAACCTGCAAGCGGGTGCGCCAGAAGTCGAAGGACTACCGGGCATTAAAGAGATGGAAGTCAAAGCAGTTTCGGTGGGCAAACATCATGATATGTGTTGTCCGCCTTATATGGGGCATCAAGCGATTATTGTTTTCCATGTTTCATTTTCCTTTCAGTAATTGAAAGCATGGTCATTTTATCCAGGAAAAAGCGATTAACTGTGAAACAGATCACCCTTAACCGATCAAATTAGAAATAATTATTCGTTTTCGATGAATATCCCAGATCAAAACACTGGTTTGTTGATGATGCGTTAACAGATTGTATTGGTTGTGTTCTGAATGAGCGAAAATAAGCCAAAAATATCCCGTATGGCTTATTTTGGCACTATTTGTGGAGTGGCTTTAATTTTGACAGAAATAAATTTGAATAGTTATTCAAAGCATAAACCGATAACCGATACCGGTTTCGGTTAATAGATGGCGAGGGCGAGCGGGGTCAACTTCAAGTTTTTGACGCAGGTGTCCCATATATATGCGTAAATAGTGACTATGTTCCACAGCGTTGGGTCCCCACACCTGACTCAGAAGCTGACGTTGGGTCAGGACCTTACCGTGGTTGTTGAGCAAAACTGCGAGCAGGCGAAACTCTATCGGGGTGAGGTGGATCTCCTCTTCACCGCGAACAATACGTCGTGCAGCGAGATCGACCTGCACATCACCGAAAGTGTACGTCGGGTCGGCAGGGACGGTGGCACTGTGGCGACGTAGCGCAACACGAAGGCGAGCCTGTAACTCGCCAATTCCAAAAGGCTTAATGAGATAGTCGTCCGCGCCAGCATCCAGCGCGGCGATTTTATCCGTCTCTTCGGTGCGTGCGGAGAGCACCAGAATCGGCATCTGGCTCCACTGGCGCACCTCACGAATAAAATCGATGCCGTCGCCATCCGGCAGACCGAGATCGAGGATCACCAGGTCCGGCTTGCGGGTGGCGGCTTCAATCAACCCGCGCTGGAGCGTACCGGCATCATGAACGCGCAGGCCGTCACCTTCCAGCGCAGCACGCAGAAACCGGCTAATGGCGAGTTCATCTTCAACAATCAGGACGTTGATCACAAATCCTCTGGTAATTCATCAAGTTCTGGCGGGGTTTCCAGAGGAAGTGTAACACAAAAACGTGCGCCTCCTTCCGGGCGATTCTCCGCCGAAATGGTGCCGCCATGGACGTCAATAATGGCCTGGCAGATCGCCAGACCCAGCCCGACACCCGGAATGGCAGACTCTTTATTGCCGCGCGAGAATTTTTCGAAAATCGCTTTTTCCTGACCGGCAGGAATACCGGGCCCGGTATCCCAGACTTCAAGGCGAAGCGTATTATCTTCCACCGTGGCGTTCACCCCGATTTGCGCTTTTGCTCCGGCATATTTGCCCGCATTTTCCAGCAAATTGATTAACACACGTTCAAACAACGGACCATCCACGTGAATTAACGTCAGGGGCTCAGGCATGTTCAGCGCGATATGCCGCCCACCGAGACCGGGCTCCAGCATTTTCAGCGCGCTTCCCACCACTTCCTCAAGTGTCAGCCACTCTTTTTTGAGGTTGAACCCGCCAGACTGTATCCGTGCCATATCAAGCAGGTTATTCACCAGCCGCGTGGTGTTCAGCACATGCTGGCGGATCTCGCTGGCCTGCAGGGCATGTTTTGAACCTTCAGCCGCCAGATCCAGGGTCAGAATTTCCGACTGGCCAAACAACACGGTGAGAGGCGTGCGAAGATCGTGGGAGAGGGCCGCCAGCAACGAGTTACGAATGCTTTCACGCTCGCTTGCCAGACGCGCCTGCTCTTCGCTCGCCGTCAGCGCCAGTCTTTCGAGCGCACTGGCAACCAGCAGCGTAAAGGTCTCCAGCAGCCTTTGCTGCTCGGGGATCATCAGCTGGCGCAGATTAGACGGCTCGACGATGACCAGCCCCTGATTTTTATCGGCACTGCGCAGCGGCAGGATCTGATACGGCACGCCGGGCAGGGTGTCTGTCCCTGCACCGGCCGGTAAACCTTTATCGAAGCTCCAGCGCGCAATGGCTTCATCCCAGGGCGTCATGCCCGAGGCCGACGTCAGCGGGCGTAATTTCCCGTGCTCGTCCGGGAGTAAAATCAGGTTGCTGGCATTAAAGGTCGAGCGGATAAACTGCTCGCTGGTCTGCACGATATCCAGCGGCGTGCGGCCTACCGCCAGCGATTTGGACATCTCATATAAATGCCGTGTGCGTTGTTCACGATAGCGGGCGATACGCGCCTGATAGCGAACGCCCGCCGTCAGATTCCCGATCACCAGTCCGACGGTGAGCATCACGGCAAACGTGAGGACATACTGTACATCCGAGACGGCGAGCGTCCCGCGCGGATCAATAAAGAACAGATCAAAGCTGATGACGTTGATCACCGTTGCCAGTACTGACGGCCAGCGCCCGTAAAAGAGAGCAACCACGACCACGCCAAGCAGGTAGATCATCACCAGGTTGGCCGCGTCAAAGGCAATCAGCCATTTGCTGGCAATAAGGGTTATCAGGGCGCAGAGCACGACGGCGATCAGACAGCCGCGGATCTGAATTCGCCATTTATCACCAAAGGTACGGCTGTCGGGCGCGCGGTTGGGGAGCGGTGTGGGTTTGTCATCCAGCGCCACGACCACCAGATCCAGGTCGGGCGCGCGCCGGGCCAGTTTGTCGGCAAACGATTCGCGGCTAAACCAGCGCCGGTGCTGGCGACGGCCGATGACAATCTTGCCCAGGTTGTGCTCACGCGCGTAGCGCAGAATGGCTTTATCTTCCTGCGGATCGGAGAGGGTAGCGGTTTCCGCCCCCAGCTCCTGGGCCAGACGCAGCGAACTGAGGATCGCGCGACGCTGGTTTTCAGGCAGGGCGTGAAGCTGTGGCGTTTCGACATATACCGCATGCCAGACGCTGCCAAATTTCGCGGCCAGCCGGGCGGCGGTACGGACAAGCTTTTCATTGCCGCTGCCGTGACCTATGCACAGCAGGATGGCATCCCGCGTATGCCAGACGCGTTCCTGTCCCTGCAGATCGCGCCAGGCGCGCATCTGGTCATCCACACGATCGGCGGTGCGGCGAAGGGCCAGTTCGCGCAGGGCGATCAGGTTGCCTTTACGGAAGAAGTGTTCGATGGCGCGCTCGGCCTGGCCTGCAATATAGACTTTCCCTTCATGCAGGCGCTGGCGCAGGTCATCGGGCGGCAGGTCGACCAGCACCACTTCATCCGCGGAATCAAAGAACGGATCGGGCACCGTTTCGCGCACCTGAATGCCGGTCACGCCGCTGACCACGTCGTTCAGGCTTTCCAGATGCTGAACATTCACCGTGGTGAAAACGTCAATCCCGGCTTCAAGTAACTCTTCAACATCCTGCCAGCGTTTGGGGTGACGGGAGCCTGGCGCATTACTGTGCGCCAGTTCGTCCATCAGAATAAGGGCGGGGCGGCGGGCGAGGGCAGCGTCGAGATCGAACTCCGTCACCAGCCTGCCACGATGGCTGATACGGCGAGGGGGCTGCGTGGCAAGCCCCTTCAACAGCGCCGCGGTCTCTTTACGGCCGTGGGGTTCCACCACGCCGATGAGAATATCGAGCCCCTGAGCCCGAAGTCGTTGAGCTTCTGTCAGCATGGCGAAGGTTTTCCCGACGCCCGCGCAGGCGCCGAAGAAGACTTTCAGTTTGCCACGATGGGCTTCAGCTGTTTGTTCGAGCAGCCTGTCAGGATCCGGGCGCAAGGGCTCGTCGGTCATTTAGTTTTTCCTTAGCGCGTCCAGCGCCAGATTCAGCTCAACAATATTCACTACCGGCATACCAATGAAACTGACCAGCGGTTTTTGCGTGTGCTCTGCCACCAGCTGACTGACCTGTTCGACGGTCAGATGACGGGCAGCGGCAACGCGCGGGATCTGCCAGGCCACCGCTTCAGGCGTCAGGCTGTAATCCAGTCCGCTGGCGGAGGCGGTCACCAGTTCCACAGGCACCTCCCGGCTGGCCTGCGGGTTGGCGCTACGCAGCGCCGCCACGCGCTCAGCGATGGCTTTGTCCAGCTCAGGGTTACTGCCCGCCAGGTTACTCCCGCCGGATGCCATCGGATTATACGGGCTTTCGGCGGTGGCGGAAGGGCGTCCCTGGAAGTAACGGGCATCCGTAAAGTTCTGACCAATCAGGCGAGAGCCGCGGTTTTCACCCTGCTGTATAAGCAGCGAGCCATTGGCCTGATCCTTGAACCACCACTGGCCCAGCGCGGTGGTCACCAGCGGGTAAAGCCCACCGGTAATAAGCGACAGCAAAATAAACAGAAGTATAGCGGGACGTAACATCGTCATTTGATTCACCTTTTAAACCAGCCCGAACAGCGTTAACAGCAGGTCGATAACCTTAATACCGATAAAGGGCACCAGCAGCCCGCCCAGCCCGTAAATCCACAGGTTACGGCGCAGCATGGCTGCGGCCGTCAGCGGCTTATAGCTCACCCCTTTCAGCGCCAGCGGGATCAGGAAGACAATAATCAGGGCGTTGAAGATCACCGCACTGAGAATGGCCGAAGACGGGGAGTGGAGGTGCATCACGTTCAGCGCATTCAGCTGCGGATAGGTGGCCGCGAACGCCGCGGGAATGATGGCGAAATATTTTGCCACGTCATTGGCGATACTGAACGTGGTCAAGGAACCGCGCGTCATCAGCATCTGTTTACCGATGTGCACCACTTCAATCAACTTGGTCGGGTTAGAGTCAAGATCGACCATGTTGCCCGCCTCTTTTGCCGCCTGCGTACCGGAGTTCATCGCCACCGCCACGTCGGCCTGTGCGAGGGCAGGGGCATCGTTGGTGCCGTCACCCGTCATCGCCACCAGGCGGCCTTCCGCCTGGTACTGACGGATCAAGGCCAGCTTGGCTTCCGGTGTAGCTTCCGAGAGGAAGTCGTCCACGCCCGCTTCTGCGGCAATGGCGGCGGCAGTCAGCCGGTTATCCCCGGTGATCATCACCGTTTTGATCCCCATTTTACGCAGCTGGGCGAAACGCTCTTTGATACCGCCTTTGACGATGTCCTTCAGCGCAATCACCCCCAGTACATGGGCTCCTTCAGCCACGACCAGTGGTGTGGCCCCCTGACGGGCAACGCTCTCAACCAGATTGTCCACTTCCGGTGGGAAATGACCGTTGTTGGCTTCAATGTGGCGACGAATGGCGTCAACGGAACCTTTACGGATCATGCGGTCCTGGATGTTGATACCGCTCATTCGGGTTTGCGCCGTGAAGGGCACAAATGTGGCATGCAGGCTCTGCACATCACGCTGGCGCAGATTAAAGCGCTGTTTCGCCAGAATCACGATGCTGCGGCCTTCCGGCGTTTCATCGGCAAGAGACGAGAGCTGGGCGGCATCTGCCAGCGTTTTTTCATCCACGCCCGGGGCAGGTAAAAACTCGGAGGCCTGGCGGTTGCCGAGGGTGATGGTCCCGGTTTTATCCAGCAGCAGAACATCCACATCACCGGCAGCTTCTACGGCACGTCCGCTGGTGGCGATAACGTTCGCGCCCAGCATGCGGCTCATCCCCGCCACACCGATGGCAGAGAGCAGGCCGCCAATGGTGGTTGGGATCAGACAGACCAGCAGCGCCACCAGCACGGTGATGCTGACTGCGGTGCCACCGTAGCTGGAGAAGGGCCACAGCGTGGCGGTGGCCAGCAGGAAGACGATGGTCAGGGCCACCAGCAAAATGGTCAGAGCAATTTCGTTGGGGGTCTTACGACGCTGCGCGCCTTCTACCATGGCGATCATCCGGTCAAGGAAGGTTTCGCCCGGGTTGACACTGCACTGGATCACCAGCCAGTCGGAGAGAATACGCGTCCCGCCCGTGACCGAGGCGAAATCACCGCCTGATTCACGAATGACCGGCGCGGATTCCCCGGTGATGGCGCTTTCGTCAACGGAGGCTCCCCCTTCAATCACTTCGCCATCACAGGGAATAATGTCACCGGCTTCCACCAGGACCACATCGCCTTTACGCAGTTCATCTGCTGGCACGTGGTCCATCTGCGCGCCGTATTTTGGCTCACGTAATTTGCGTGCGAAGGCGGTCTTTTTTACCCCTTTCAGGCTGTTGGCCTGCGCTTTACTGCGGCCTTCCGCCAGCGCTTCGGCAAAGTTGGCAAACAGCACGGTAAACCACAGCCACAGGCTGATCGCTCCGGTGAACATCGCGTTGCCTGGAAGGTGACCCGTTCCCATGGCAATCGCCAGGGCGGTAGTCAGCACGCTGCCTGCCCAGACGATAAACATCACCGGGTTGTGCCACTGCACGCGCGGGCTTAACTTTTTCACCGCATCCATGAGCGCCTGACGAACTAACGACGGTTCGAACAGGGCCAGTTGTTTACGACTCATGACAAATTCTCCGCAAAATCAGCGTAAAGAGAGGGTTTCCACGACCGGGCCTAACGCGAGGGCGGGGATAAAGGTCAGGGCGCCTACCAGCAACACGGTGCCGGTCAGCAGGCCAACAAACAGCGCACCGTGGGTCGGTAATGTGCCGGTGGTGGTCGGTTGAATTTTTTTATTCACCAGCGATCCGGCGATGGCCATCACCGGCACAATCACCCCGAAGCGGCCGACAAACATGCAGAATGCCAGCAGACAGTTCCAGAAAGGTGAGTTGGCGCTTAAGCCTGCAAAGGCGCTGCCGTTGTTGTTAGCCGCAGACGAGACGGCGTAGAGCACTTCACTGAACCCATGGATACCCGGATTAAAGATGCCGCTGCGCCCGGCGTCGGTCATCAGGGCCAGGGCGGTGCCGAGCAGCACGAGGGCAGGCGTGACCAGAATCGCCAGCGCGGTTAATTTCATTTCCCGTACGTCGATTTTTTTACCGAGGTATTCCGGGGTACGGCCAATCATCAGTCCGGCGATAAACACCGCCAGCAGTACAAACAGCAGCATGCCGTAAAGACCTGAGCCCACGCCGCCAAATACCACTTCGCCAATCTGCATCAGCCACATTGGGATCATGCCGCCCAGCGCCGTAAAGGAGTCATGCATGGCGTTAACCGCCCCGCACGAGGCTGCCGTGGTGACCACCGCATACAGGCTGCTGGCGAGAATGCCAAAGCGACTCTCTTTCCCTTCCATATTGATCGCGCTGTCAGCGCCCAGCGTCAGGAAGTGAGGGTTACCGTTCCATTCCGCCCACATCACCAGCGCGACGCAGACCACGAAGATAAGAGACATGGTCCACAGCAGGGTACGTCCCTGACGGCGGTCGTTTACCACATCGCCAAAGGCAAAGCAGAGCGCGGCGGGGATCAGGAAGATCGCCAGCATCTGTACAACGTTGGTCAGCGCGGTTGGGTTTTCAAACGGATGCGACGAGTTGGCGTTGAAGAAGCCACCGCCGTTGGTACCGAGCATTTTAATGGCTTCCTGCGATGCCACCGGCCCCATAGGCAAAAGCTGTTTTGCCCCTTCAAGGGAGGTATAAGGCGTGTAAGGCAGCAGGTTTTGCAGGGTGCCTTGCTGAATAAAGAACAGCGCGATGATCAGGGCCACAGGGAGTAATATCCACAGGGTGATGCGTGTCAGATCGACCCATGCGTTGCCCAGCGTGCTGATATTTTGACGCGCAAAGGCACGCGTGAGCGCGAAGATCACCGCAATGCCGGTGGCAGCAGAGAGGAAGTTTTGCACGGTTAACCCGGCCATCTGGCTAAAGTAGCTCAGCGTGGTTTCCCCGGCATAGGACTGCCAGTTGGTGTTAGTGACAAAGCTGACTGCCGTGTTCAGCGCCAGATGCCAGGACAGACCCGGCAACTGCTGCGGGTTGAGCGGTAAGCTACCCTGCAGCATCAGCATGGCGAAGAGGGCGACAAGGCCGACAATATTCAGCAGCAGGATCGCCAGCAGATACTGACGCCAGTTCATTTCCCCATCCTGGATTCCCAGGACGCGCCAGATCCCTTTTTCAACGCGACCTGCCACCGGCAGCGGCACGTTGTTGATCATCCTTGCCAGCACTGTTCCCAGCGGTCTTGCCAGAAGGAACAGCGCCCCTAAAAAACTGGCAATAAGCAAAAACGCCTGAGCAGCCATCAGAATGCCTCCGCATTAATCAAGGCATAAACCAGATAACCCAATAACAGGAACACCAGCACGATGCCGGCAATAAGACCTGCACTCACAATCCACCTCCGGGTGACATTTGTATTTGTGCTAACGGTAGGATTTATGGCGCAAAGATTTCGCAAAAATCAGGACGGGGGGTGTAAAAAAAGTATAAAAATGGCAAAGCCCACAATTTAACTATTGGTAAGTAAACCTTTAACTTTTTTGTAACTTAATTACGGCGTGAATGTAAATTTTGGCTAAACAGGTGAAAATAAGTGGTCGGATGAGTAGTAAAATTACAAACAAAGCGATATTATTTTAGCCAGGTCACAGTTTTTGAATTTTCCGGAGTGAGTTTCCGGCCAACTACAGGGGAGAAAAATATGGATCTTTATAAAGAGTATCCGGCTCATATCGTGTTCATGCGTCGCGCTTTCGCCGTAGTGGCTGGCGTGCTGGCCCTGCCGGTGATGTTGTTCTGGAAAGATCGCGCACGTTTTTACAGCTATCTGCACCGCGTCTGGGCGAAAACCAGCGAGAAGCCGGTGTGGATGGATCAGGCCGAAAAAGCGACCTGTGATTTTTACTGATACTAAGACTACACACAGCAATAAAAAAACCGCCTACAGCAATGTGGCGGTTTTTTTGTCCCTCCGGATTCGCGGTCCGTTGGGTGGTTTTCAGGCATATCTTCTTTTTCTGAGTAATCAAACTGCCACTCCCTTATTTCATCCCGTCTACACTTCATGGCAAAGTAGTTCAATACGTGCCTTTTTCCTTTTACGGCATGCCCTTACGGATATAATGGACAATTGCCTGGAGTTTTATGCCCACCCATCTGGTTTGGTTTCGCGCGGATCTGCGCCTGCATGACAACATCGCCCTGGCGGCAGCCTGTCGCTCTGAACACGCCCGGGTGCTGGCGCTGTTTATCGCTACCCCCGGACAGTGGCAGCAGCATGATATGGCCCCCCGTCAAGCCGCTTATCTCTGTTCGCATCTGAATGCCCTGCAACGTTCGCTGGCGGAAAAAGGCATTCCGTTGATTTACAAAGAGGTCAGTGATTTTGCCGCTCAACTCAGCGCGGTACAGGAGGTCTGTCAGCAGAACGACGTCACGCATCTTTTTTACAACTACCAGTACGAATTCAATGAACAGCAGCGCGATCGTCAGCTGGAGCGGATCCTCGGGGACGTAGAGTGTCAGGGATTTGATGACAGCGTGATGCTGCCCCCGGGCAGCGTGATGACCGGCAATCGCGAGATGTATAAAGTCTTTACGCCATTTAAAAATGCATTTATCAAACGACTGAAAGAGGCGCTGCCGGAGTGTGTTGCCGCGCCGTCCGCGCGAGGGGAGAGTGTAAACAACCTGCCTGAACTGACGTTTGACTATCCGCAGCAGGCGTATGACGGCTCCTTATTCCCGGCTGATGAAAAAGCGGCAATCGCGCAGTTGCGCCAGTTCTGCAAAACGGGTGCGGCCGCTTACGACGCACGCCGGGATTTCCCCGCCATTGAAGGCACCAGCCGGTTATCGGCCTGTTTAGCGCTGGGCGTGCTTTCTCCGCGCCAGTGTTTACATCGTCTTCTTGCTGAACAGCCCCAGGCGCTGGAAGGGGGCGCTGGTTCGGTATGGCTTAACGAGCTTATCTGGCGCGAATTCTACCGTCATCTGATGACGTATCACCCTGAATTATGTAAACATCGACCTTTCATTCGCTGGACCGAAAATGTGCAGTGGCAGCAGAACGAGACGCTGCTGCAGGCCTGGCAAAAGGGTGAAACCGGCTACCCGATTGTGGACGCCGCGATGCGCCAGCTGAATGAAACTGGATGGATGCATAACCGCCTGCGGATGATTACCGCCAGCTTCCTGGTGAAAGATCTGCTTATCGACTGGCGTGTCGGGGAGCGGTATTTTATTTCTCAGCTGATCGATGGCGATCTGGCGGCGAATAATGGCGGCTGGCAATGGGCGGCCTCGACCGGAACCGATGCGGCACCTTACTTCCGGATTTTTAATCCCACCACGCAGGGACAAAAATTTGATGCGGACGGGACGTTTATCCGCCACTGGTTGCCTGCGCTGAAAGCGGTCCCCGCTAAGGCGATCCACGACCCGTGGGCATGGGCGGACAAACAGGGCGTAACGCTCGATTATCCTCGCCCGATTGTTGAACATAAACAGGCGCGCGTCGCCACGCTGGCGGCGTACGAAGCGGCCCGTAAAGCTTAAGAGAGTCATGATGAAAAACACCGAACTGGAAAGTCTGATCAACGAAAAACTGAACAGCAGCGCCTTCAGCGACTACGGCCCGAACGGGTTACAGGTCGAAGGGCGCGACACGGTGCAAAAAATTATCACCGGCGTGACCGCCAGTCAGGCGTTGCTGGATGAAGCCGTGCGTCAGGAGGCCGATGCTGTCATCGTCCATCACGGCTATTTCTGGAAAAACGAATCACCGATCATTCGCGGCATGAAGCGCAACCGTCTGAAAACGTTGCTGGCAAATGATATCAACCTGTATGGCTATCATCTGCCGCTGGATGCGCACCCCGAGCTTGGCAACAACGTTCAGCTCGCGCAGCTGTTAGGGATCACCGTGATGGGTGAAATTGAGCCGCTGGTGCCGTGGGGCGAGCTGTCGATGCCGGTGCCGGGCCTTGAGCTGGCCTCATGGATTGAAGCGCGTCTGGGACGTCGTCCGCTGTGGAGCGGTGATACCGGTCCGGATACGGTGAAGCGTGTCGCCTGGTGCACGGGTGGCGGTCAGGGCTTCATTGATAGTGCCGCGCGTTTTGGTGTTGATGCGTTTATCACCGGTGAAGTCTCCGAGCAGACTATTCATTCAGCCCGTGAACAGGGGCTGCATTTTTACGCGGCAGGTCACCATGCCACCGAACGCGGCGGCATTCGCGCCCTGAGCGAATGGCTGACCGAAAATACCGATCTGGATGTTACGTTTATTGATATCCCTAACCCGGCCTGATGAGAGGTACCTGAGTGCAGCGAGCGCGTTGTTATCTTCTGGGTGAAACGGCGGTGGTGCTGGAGCTGGAGCCGCCCGTTACCCTTGCGACCCAAAAGCGTATCTGGCGGCTAACGCAGCGTCTGGTGGAGGTGCCTGAGGTGGTTGAAGCGATCCCGGGGATGAATAATATCACCGTGGTTTTGCGTAATCCGCATACGCTGGCACTGGATGCCATCGAGCGTTTACAGCGCTGGTGGGAGGAGAGCGAAGCGCTGGAGCCGGAATCCCGCACGATTGAGATCCCGGTAGTGTATGGTGGCACAGGGGGACCCGATCTTGGCGTGGTGGCTGAACACTGCGGGCTAACCGAAAAACAGGTCGTTGAGCTGCACGCCTCTGTTGATTATGTGGTCTGGTTTTTGGGATTCCAGCCGGGCTTCCCGTAT
Organism: Enterobacter sp. 22466; assembly: GCF_052044775.1. NCBI lineage: Bacteria > Pseudomonadati > Pseudomonadota > Gammaproteobacteria > Enterobacterales > Enterobacteriaceae > Enterobacter > Enterobacter sp. 22466. The sequence continues at coordinate 508,487 of NZ_JBQENX010000001.1, forward strand.
CTGGGCGGACTCTCCCCGGCGTTACACACGCCACGCCGCGCTGAACCGCGCCTGAGCGTGCCGGCGGGTACCGTCGCGATTGGTGGCGAACAGACGGGCATTTATCCGCTCGCGTCGCCGGGGGGCTGGCAGCTCATCGGACACACATCCATGCCGTTATTTGAACCGGGGCTGGAATCGCCGGTCCTCCTGCGTCCTGGCGACACCCTTCGCTTTATCCCGCAGAAGGAGGGGGTATGTTAACGCTTATTCGCGCCGGGCTTTACACCTCCGTTCAGGATGCGGGTCGCTTTGGTATGCGCCAGTCTGGCGTGAGCTACTGTGGCGCGCTGGACAGGCCGGCGCTGGAGATTGCCAACGTGCTGGTGGGTAACCCCGGCAATACAGCTGCGCTCGAAATTACGCTGGGGCAATGTGTCATTGAATTCAGTCAGGAGACCTGGTTTGCCTTAACCGGCGCCGGGTGTGATGCCACGCTTGATGGCAAAGCGGTCTGGACCGGCTGGCGGCTGCGGGCGAAAGCCGGACAGCGTTTAACGCTTAAGCGTCCGCTGCACGGGGTTCGCAGTTATCTTGCCGTTGCCGGTGGGATTGACGTGCCGGAGGTGCTGGGTTCATCCAGTACCGATCAGAAAGCTGGTATTGGCGGTCACGAAGGACGTTTGTTGCGCGATGGCGATCGTCTGGCGATAAAACCGTCAACGCGACACTTTTCCACCGCGCAGGGCGTGAAGCAACTCCTCTGGGGAAACCAGATCCGCGCCCTGCCGGGGCCGGAGTATCAGGAATTTGATGAGGTGTCTCAGGAGTCTTTCTGGCGCTCGCCATGGAAGATAAGTCCACAGAGTAACCGCATGGGGTATCGCCTTCAGGGGCAGCCGCTGACCCGTACCACAGACCGCGAGCTGCTTTCTCACGGTTTATTGCCCGGCGTCATTCAGGTGCCGGGTAACGGTCAACCGATTGTGTTAATGAACGATGCGCAGACCACGGGCGGTTACCCGCGTATTGCCTGCATCATTGAGGCCGATCGCTACCATCTGGCGCAAATTCCTCTCGGACAGCCGATTCACTTCGTGCAGTGCTCCCTGGAGGAGGCGCTGAAGGCGCGGCAGGACCAGCAGCGTTATCTGGAACAACTGGCGTGGAGGCTTAATGGTAAAGATTGATTTAAATGCCGATCTGGGCGAGGGCGGCAGCGCCGACGCTGAACTGATGACCCTGGTCACCTCGGTGAATGTCGCCTGCGGTTTTCACGCGGGTGATGCACAAACGATGCTGGCGAGCGTGCGCAATGCCATCAAAAACGGCGTAGCGATAGGGGCGCATCCGAGCTTCCCTGACCGGGAGAATTTTGGCCGCACGGCGATGGATCTCCCTCCCGAAACGGTCTACGCCCAGACGCTTTACCAGATTGGCGCGCTCGAGGCGATAGTGCGTTCCCAGCAGGGCGCGCTGCGCCACGTGAAGCCGCACGGCATGCTCTATAATCAGGCGGCCAACGATCCCGCGCTGGCAGAGGCCATCGCCCGGGCGGTGTTCGATTGCAACCCGCAACTGATCCTGGTTGGCCTGGCGGGGAGCGAGCTTATCCGCGCCGGCCAGCGGCTGGGGTTAACCACCCGGCAGGAAGTGTTTGCCGACAGAGGCTATCAGACCGACGGAACCCTGGTTCCCCGTTCACAGCCCAACGCGCTGATCACCGATGAGTCTCTGGCGCTGGCGCAGACGCTTCAGATGGTGCGCGAGGGAACAGTGAGAGCGGTTGATGGTGCAACCGCCAGCGTTCAGGCTGACACAGTATGCTTACACGGTGATGGCGAGCATGCGCTGCAGTTTGCCCGCCGCTTACGGGCGGCGTTTGCAGAGCAGGGGATCCTCGTCAGCGCCTGAAAATCATAAGGATAAAGAGATGCCAGAAGGCCCGGAGATCCGCCGCGCTGCGGATAGCCTCGAGGCGGCGATAAAAGGCAAACCCCTGACGGACGTCTGGTTTGCTTTTCCTCAACTGAAGCCGTTTGAAGCACCGCTGGTGGGACAAACGGTGACCCACATCGAAACGCGGGGAAAGGCGTTACTCACGCATTTTTCCCATAACCTGACGTTATACAGCCACAACCAGCTTTACGGCGTCTGGCGGGTGGTGAACGCCAACGAGCAGCCGCAAACGACAAGGGTGCTGCGCGTCAGGCTGCAAACCGCGGATAAAGCGATTCTGCTGTATAGCGCGTCTGATATCGAAATGTTAACGCCGGAACAACTGCTTACGCACCCGTTCTTACAGCGGGTCGGGCCGGACGTGCTGGATATGCGTCTGACGGCGAACGACGTTAAAGCCCGCTTGTTATCCCCTAAATTCCGCAACCGGCAATTTTCCGGGCTACTGCTCGATCAGGCGTTCCTGGCCGGATTAGGCAATTACCTTCGCGTCGAAATTCTCTGGGAAGTAGGGCTGGCACCGCAGCACAAAGCGTCGCAGTTGAGCGATGACCAGCTGGAAGCGCTCTCTCACGCGCTGCTGGAGATTCCGCGTCTTTCGTATAATACGCGCGGCGTGGTGGATGAGAATAAGCATCACGGGGCGCTGTTCCGCTTTAAGGTGTTTCATCGGGCGGGGAAAAAGTGCGAGCGATGCGGTGGGGTGATTGAGAAGACAACGCTCTCTTCACGACCGTTTTACTGGTGCCCGGGGTGCCAGAGGTAAAAAGTAAAACGGTAACCCTCAGGTTACCGTTTTTAATGTTTTCACCTTCTCCCGGTGGGAGAGGACGGGGGGAGGGCATCAGGCCGCCCCCACGTCTTTTAGCGCTTCAGGTCAGACTTAAAATCACGCTGCTCGTAGCCGGTGTACAGCTGACGAGGACGGGCGATTTTCATGCCTTCGCTGTGCATTTCGTTCCAGTGCGCAATCCAGCCCACGGTACGTGCCATGGCGAAGATTACGGTGAACATGGAAGACGGAATGCCCATCGCTTTCAGAATAATGCCAGAGTAGAAGTCTACGTTCGGGTAGAGTTTCTTCTCGATGAAGTACGGGTCGTTCAGCGCGATATGTTCCAGCTCCATCGCCACTTCCAGCAGATCGTCTTTGGTGCCCAGCTCTTTTAGCACTTCGTGGCAGGTTTCACGCATCACGGTTGCACGTGGGTCATAGTTTTTGTACACACGGTGACCGAAGCCCATCAGACGGAAGGAGTCATTCTTGTCTTTCGCGCGGCGCACGAATTCAGGAATGTGCTCAACGGTGCTGATCTCTTCCAGCATCTTCAGTGCGGCTTCGTTCGCGCCGCCGTGCGCCGGTCCCCACAGGGAGGCGATGCCCGCAGCGATACAGGCGAACGGGTTCGCGCCTGAAGAGCCTGCGGTACGGACGGTGGACGTCGAGGCGTTCTGTTCGTGGTCAGCGTGCAGGATCAGAATACGGTCCATCGCGCGTTCCAGCACCGGGTTCACTTCGTACTCTTCGCACGGTGTGGAGAACATCATGCGCAGGAAGTTACCGGCATAGGAGAGGTCGTTACGTGGATACACAAACGGCTGGCCGATAGAGTATTTGTAACACATTGCCGCCATGGTTGGCATTTTGGACAGCAGGCGGAACGCCGCGATATCACGGTGACGCGGGTTATTCACGTCCAGTGAATCATGGTAGAACGCCGCCAGCGCACCGGTGATCCCGCACATCACCGCCATCGGGTGAGAGTCACGACGGAACGCATGGAACAGACGGGTAATCTGCTCATGGATCATGGTGTGACGGGTCACGGTGGTTTTGAATTCATCGTATTGTGCCTGCGTCGGTTTTTCGCCGTTCAGCAGGATGTAGCACACTTCCAGATAGTTGGATTCGGTGGCTAACTGATCGATGGGGAAGCCGCGATGGAGCAGGATACCTTCGTCACCGTCAATGAAGGTGATTTTGGATTCGCAAGATGCGGTAGAGGTAAATCCAGGGTCAAAGGTGAACACCCCTTTGGAACCCAGCGTACGGATATCAATAACATCCTGACCGAGCGTGCCTTTTAGCACATCCAGTTCAATAGCAGTGTCACCATTTAGGGTGAGCTTTGCCTTTGTATCAGCCATTTACGGTCTCCTTAGCGCCTTATGCTTAAGACTGCGGTTCACCGGATTTGCATTCAGCTGTTAATCACCGTTACCAGATTGTTATTTGGCTTACCGCTCAGCTCGCGAGGAGAAACCAGGGTACAGAGCTATGGCGCCTTGCAGGTAAACGAATGAAATATCAGTGAAACAACAGCAAATCAGCGTTTTTGCAGTCCGAATTATTCAAACCTGTATACCACTAATAACTGTCCTGATAACTTCGGTCAATACCATCACACTGTTACATAACTAATTCTCAGGTGAAAGTGAGACCTCATAACTTTTGCGCATTATATGCCTTTTCTGATGACGTTTGTAACAATATTGTTTAACATTTGTCAAATCAGATGATTAAAATTTAAAAAGATGTTGTTATCGTGACCCTGATCACTGTTCCAGAGAAAACCCGACAAACTGTATGTAGGTTAATTGTAATGATTTTGTGAACGGCCTATACTGCCGCCAGGTCTCCGGAACACCCTGCAATCCCGAGCCACCCAGCGTTGTAACGTGTCGTTTTAGCATTTGGAAGCAATGTTTTGCATGACGCGCAGTTATAGAAAAGGAACGCTGTCTGACCCGCATCGCAGTCCGGAGGAAGGAAACAATAAGAACAGCATGTGGGCGTTATTCATGATAAGAAATGTGAAAAAACAAAGACCTGTCAATCTGGATCTCAAAACGATCCGGTTCCCCGTAACAGCAATAGCGTCCATTCTGCACCGTGTATCGGGTGTGATTACGTTTGTGGCGGTAGGCATTTTGCTGTGGTTACTGGGCACCAGCCTCTCTTCTCCTGAAGGATTCCTCCAGGCCTCGGCCATCATGAACAGCTTCTTCGTGAAATTCATCATGTGGGGCATTCTGACCGCACTGGCGTACCACGTTGTGGTAGGTGTTCGCCATATGCTGATGGACTTTGGTTACCTGGAAGAGACTTTCGAAGCCGGGAAACGCTCCGCTAACATTTCATTTGTGATTACTGTCGTGCTTTCACTTCTCGCAGGAGTTCTCGTATGGTAAGCAACGCCTCCGCATTAGGACGCAACGGCGTACATGACTTCATTCTGGTCCGTGCTACCGCCATCGTTCTCACCCTTTACATCATCTATATGATCGGTTTCTTCGCGACCAGCGGCACGCTGACGTGGGAAATCTGGAGTGGGTTCTTCGGATCGGCCTTCACCAAAGTGTTCACCCTGCTGGCGCTGTTCTCCATTCTTATTCATGCCTGGATTGGCATGTGGCAGGTGTTGACCGATTACGTTAAACCGCTGGCGATTCGCCTTCCTCTGCAGCTGGCCATTGTCGTTGCACTGGTGGTTTACGTTATTTATGGATTCGTTGTGGTGTGGGGTGTGTAATGAAACTGCCAGTCAGAGAATTTGATGCTGTTGTGATTGGTGCGGGTGGCGCAGGTATGCGCGCCGCGCTGCAAATTTCCCAGAGCGGCCAGACCTGTGCGCTGCTCTCTAAAGTATTCCCGACCCGTTCCCACACAGTATCTGCGCAGGGCGGTATTACCGTTGCGCTGGGTAACTCCCATGAAGATAACTGGGAATGGCACATGTACGACACGGTAAAAGGGTCCGACTACATTGGCGACCAGGATGCCATCGAATATATGTGTAAGACTGGCCCGGAAGCGATTCTGGAGCTGGATCATATGGGTCTGCCGTTCTCCCGTCTGGAAAATGGCACCATCTATCAGCGTCCGTTTGGCGGCCAGTCGAAAAACTTCGGCGGCGAGCAGGCGGCACGTACCGCAGCAGCGGCTGACCGTACCGGTCACGCGCTGCTGCATACTCTGTATCAGCAGAACCTGAAAAACCACACCACCATCTTCTCCGAGTGGTATGCGCTGGATCTGGTGAAAAACGCCGACGGTGCGATTGTCGGTTGTACTGCGCTGTGCATTGAAACCGGTGAAGTGGTCTACTTCAAAGCGCGCGCCACCGTGCTGGCGACCGGCGGTGCAGGGCGTATTTATCAGTCCACCACCAACGCCCACATCAATACCGGTGACGGTGTTGGGATGGCTATCCGCGCTGGCGTGCCGGTGCAGGATATGGAGATGTGGCAGTTCCACCCAACCGGTATCGCCGGTGCGGGCGTTCTGGTGACAGAAGGCTGCCGTGGTGAAGGCGGTTACCTGCTGAACAAACACGGCGAACGTTTCATGGAACGTTATGCCCCGAATGCGAAAGACCTGGCGGGTCGTGACGTGGTGGCGCGTTCCATCATGATCGAAATCCGTGAAGGTCGCGGCTGTGATGGTCCATGGGGTCCACACGCCAAACTGAAACTCGACCACCTGGGTAAAGAGGTGCTGGAATCCCGTCTGCCGGGCATTCTGGAGCTGTCCCGTACCTTCGCCCACGTCGATCCGGTGAAAGAGCCGATTCCGGTTATCCCGACCTGCCACTACATGATGGGCGGTATTCCGACCAAAGTGACCGGTCAGGCATTGACCGTGAACGAGCAGGGTGAAGATGTGGTGATCCCAGGCCTGTTCGCGGTAGGCGAAATTGCCTGCGTATCCGTACACGGAGCCAACCGTCTGGGTGGTAACTCTCTGCTTGATCTGGTGGTGTTTGGTCGTGCGGTGGGTCTGCACCTGCAGGAATCCATTGCCGAACAGGGCGCGCTGCGTGACGCCACTGACGACGAAATTGATGCGTCGCTTGAGCGCCTCAACCGCTGGAACGGTAACCGTAACGGTGAAGATCCGGTGGAAATCCGCAAAGCGCTGCAGGAATGTATGCAGCACAACTTCTCGGTATTCCGTGAAGGTGATGCGATGGCCAAAGGTCTTGAGCAGCTGAAAGCGATCCGCGAGCGCCTGAAAAACGCCCGTCTCGATGACACTTCCAGCGAGTTCAACACCCAGCGCGTTGAGTGTCTGGAGCTGGATAACCTGATGGAAACCGCGTTCGCGACCGCGATGTCGGCCAACTTCCGTACCGAAAGCCGTGGCGCGCATAGCCGCTTCGACTTCCCGGATCGTGACGATGAAAACTGGCTGTGCCATTCCCTGTATCTGCCAGAGTCGGAAACCATGACGCGCCGCCAGGTGAACATGGAACCGAAACTGCGTCCGGCGTTCCCGCCGAAGATTCGTACTTACTAATGCGGAGACAGGACAATGAAACTCGAATTCTCAGTTTATCGTTATAACCCGGATGTAGATGACGCTCCGCGCATGCAGGATTACACGCTGGAAGCGGAAGAAGGGCGTGACATGATGCTGCTGGATGCGTTAATCCAGCTGAAAGAAAAAGATCCGACACTGTCGTTCCGTCGCTCCTGCCGTGAAGGGGTGTGTGGCTCTGACGGTGTGAACATGAACGGCAAAAATGGTCTGGCCTGCATCACGCCAATTTCCGCGCTGCAGCGTCCGGGGCAGAAAATTGTTATCCGTCCTCTGCCAGGCCTGCCGGTCGTGCGTGATTTGGTGGTAGACATGGGGCAATTCTATGCACAATATGAGAAGATTAAGCCTTACTTATTGAATAATGGGCAAAATCCACCCGCTCGTGAGCACTTACAGTCGCCTGAGCAGCGTGAAAAACTCGATGGGTTGTACGAGTGTATTCTCTGTGCATGTTGTTCAACGTCGTGCCCGTCGTTCTGGTGGAACCCGGATAAGTTTATCGGTCCGGCCGGTCTGCTGGCTGCCTATCGCTTCCTGATTGATAGCCGCGACACCGAAACCGATAGCCGTCTGGAAGGTTTAAGTGACGCTTTCAGCGTATTCCGCTGCCATAGCATCATGAACTGCGTCAGTGTGTGTCCGAAGGGGCTGAACCCGACGCGCGCCATCGGCCATATTAAGTCGATGCTGCTGCAGCGCAGTGCGTAAGTAGTGAGAGGGGAGCGCTGTTCCCCTTACCCTAACCCTCTCCCAAAGGGAGAGGGGATAATTGCAGGAAATCTTTAAAAACTGCCGACGACCTTCCCCCTCTCCCTTTGGGAGAGGGTCGGGGTGAGGGGAAACCCTTAAGACAGTTTCTAAAGGTTCCTTCGCGGGCCAAATGAAAAGAGCTCGCAGGTGAACCCCGGCACGTACACGGTGTGTGCGTGGTAGTTTCTACGGCGAAAGTAAGCATAAAAATGCTTAAGGGATCACGATGCAGAACGGCGCAATGAAAGCCTGGCTGGACTCTTCTTACCTCTCTGGTTCCAACCAGAGCTGGATAGAACAGCTCTATGAAGACTTCTTAACCGATCCTGACTCAGTGGACGCAAACTGGCGTTCCATGTTCCAGCAGTTGCCTGGCACGGGAGTCAAACCGGATCAATTCCATTCCAAAACACGTGATTATTTCCGTCGTCTGGCGAAGGATGCCTCACGTTACTCTTCTGCGATTTCCGACCCTGACACCAATGCGAAGCAGGTTAAAGTCCTGCAGCTTATTAACGCTTATCGCTTCCGTGGTCACCAGCATGCGAATCTCGATCCGCTGGGACTGTGGAAACAAGACCGTGTGGCGGATCTCGATCCGGCGTATCACGATCTGACCGAGGCCGATTTCCAGGAAAGCTTTAACGTAGGTTCTTTTGCCATCGGTAAAGACACGATGAAGCTGGGCGATCTGATTGACGCCCTCAAGCAAACCTACTGCGGCTCCATCGGCGCGGAATACATGCATATCACCTCGACAGAAGAGAAACGCTGGATCCAGCAGCGCATTGAGTCCGTGGCGGGCCACGCGACGTTCTCTGCTGAAGAGAAAAAACGCTTCCTCAACGAACTGACGGCAGCGGAAGGTCTTGAGCGCTATCTGGGCGCGAAATTCCCTGGCGCAAAACGCTTCTCACTGGAAGGCGGCGATGCGTTAGTACCAATGCTGAAAGAGCTGATTCGTCACGCAGGCAAGAGCGGTACCCGTGAAGTGGTACTGGGCATGGCGCACCGTGGTCGTCTGAACGTGCTGGTCAACGTGCTGGGTAAAAAACCGCAGGACCTGTTCGATGAATTCGCGGGCAAACATAAAGAACATCTCGGCACCGGTGACGTGAAGTACCACATGGGCTTCTCGTCTGATATCGAAACCGAAGGCGGTCTGGTTCACCTGGCGCTGGCGTTTAACCCGTCGCACCTGGAGATCGTCAGCCCGGTAGTTATCGGTTCCGTGCGTGCGCGTCTGGATCGTCTGGACGAGCCAAGCAGCAACAAAGTGCTGCCAATCACCATTCACGGTGATGCGGCGGTCACCGGGCAGGGCGTGGTTCAGGAAACCCTGAACATGTCGAAAGCGCGTGGTTATGAAGTGGGCGGTACCGTTCGTATCGTCATCAACAACCAGGTGGGCTTCACGACCTCTAACCCACTGGATGCGCGTTCAACCCCTTACTGCACCGACATCGGCAAGATGGTACAGGCGCCAATCTTCCACGTTAACGCGGATGACCCGGAAGCGGTCGCCTTCGTGACCCGTCTGGCGCTGGACTTCCGTAACACCTTCAAACGCGATGTGTTCATCGACCTGTTCTGCTACCGCCGTCACGGCCACAACGAAGCCGACGAGCCAAGTGCAACGCAGCCGCTGATGTACCAGAAAATCAAAAAACACCCAACCCCGCGCAAAATCTACGCTGATAAGCTGGAAGGCGAAAAAGTGGCGACGCTGGAAGATGCGACCGAGATGGTCAACCTCTACCGCGACGCGCTGGATGCGGGTGAGTGCGTGGTGAAAGAGCTGCGTCCGATGAATATGCACTCCTTTACCTGGTCGCCGTACCTCAACCACGAGTGGGATGAGAGTTACCCGAACAAGGTCGAGATGAAGCGCCTGCAGGAGCTGGCTAAACGCATTAGCACCGTGCCGGACGCCATCGAGATGCAGTCTCGCGTAGCGAAAATTTATGCTGACCGTCAGTCTATGGCGGCAGGTGAGAAGCTCTTCGACTGGGGCGGCGCGGAAACGCTGGCTTACGCGACGCTGGTTGACGAAGGTATTCCTGTTCGTCTGTCCGGTGAAGATGCGGGCCGTGGCACCTTCTTCCACCGTCACGCGGTAGTTCACAACCAGTCCAACGGTTCAACCTACACCCCGCTGCAGCACGTGCACAATGGTCAGGGCCAGTTCAAGGTCTGGGACTCCGTGCTGTCTGAAGAAGCGGTGCTGGCCTTCGAATACGGTTACGCCACTGCGGAACCACGCACTCTGACCATCTGGGAAGCGCAGTTCGGTGACTTCGCCAACGGTGCGCAGGTGGTTATCGACCAGTTCATCTCTTCCGGCGAGCAGAAATGGGGCCGTATGTGTGGCCTGGTAATGCTGCTGCCGCACGGTTACGAAGGCCAGGGTCCGGAGCACTCCTCCGCGCGTCTGGAACGTTATCTGCAGCTCTGCGCAGAGCAGAACATGCAGGTCTGCGTACCTTCTACCCCGGCGCAGGTTTACCACATGCTGCGTCGTCAGGCGCTGCGCGGTATGCGTCGTCCGCTGGTGGTCATGTCACCAAAATCCCTGCTGCGTCACCCACTGGCGGTGTCGAGCCTGGAAGAACTGGCGAACGGTACCTTCCTGCCAGCCATCGGTGAGATTGACGAACTGGATCCGCAGGCTGTGAAGCGTGTGGTGATGTGTTCTGGTAAGGTTTATTACGACCTGCTGGAACAGCGCCGTAAGAACGATCAGAAAGATGTCGCCATCGTGCGTATCGAACAGCTTTATCCATTCCCGCACCAGGCGGTGCAGGAAGCGCTGAAACCGTATGCTCACGTGCATGATTTTGTCTGGTGCCAGGAAGAGCCGCTCAACCAGGGCGCATGGTACTGCAGTCAGCATCATTTCCGTGAAGTGATTCCATTTGGGTCTGCCCTGCGTTATGCAGGTCGCCCGGCCTCCGCCTCTCCGGCGGTAGGGTATATGTCCGTTCACCAGAAGCAGCAACAAGATCTGGTCAATGACGCGCTGAACGTCGATTAATTAAAGGATACATAATGAGTAGCGTAGATATTCTTGTTCCCGACCTGCCTGAATCTGTAGCAGATGCGACCGTCGCTACCTGGCACAAAAAACCAGGCGATGCCGTTAAGCGCGATGAAGTGCTGGTAGAAATCGAAACTGACAAAGTGGTACTGGAAGTACCGGCTTCGGCGGATGGCGTTCTGGACGCGGTGCTGGAAGACGAAGGCACCACCGTAACCTCTCGTCAGATCCTGGGTCGCCTGCGTGAAGGCAACAGCGCGGGCAAAGAGTCCAGCGCGAAGTCTGAAGAGAAAGCCTCTACGCCGGCTCAGCGCCAGCAGGCTTCTCTGGAAGAACAGACCAACGACGCGCTCAGCCCGGCGATCCGTCGCCTGCTGGCTGAACACAGCCTTGACCCGGCAGCCATCAAAGGTACCGGTGTAGGCGGTCGTCTGACCCGTGAAGACATCGACAAACACCTGGCGAAAGCGCCTGCTCAGGCAGAAGCGAAAGCCCCTGTGGCAGCACCAGCAGCACAGCCTGCTCTGGGTGCGCGCAGTGAAAAACGTGTACCAATGACTCGCCTGCGTAAGCGTGTGGCAGAGCGTCTGCTGGAAGCGAAAAACTCCACCGCGATGCTGACCACCTTCAACGAAGTGAACATGAAGCCAATCATGGACCTGCGTAAGCAGTACGGTGACGCGTTTGAAAAACGTCACGGTATCCGTCTGGGCTTTATGTCCTTCTACGTGAAAGCGGTTGTTGAAGCGCTGAAACGCTACCCGGAAGTGAACGCGTCCATCGATGGTGATGACGTGGTTTACCACAACTATTTCGACGTCAGCATGGCGGTATCTACCCCACGTGGCCTGGTGACCCCGGTTCTGCGTGATGTGGATACCCTGGGTATGGCTGACATCGAGAAAAATATTAAAGAGCTGGCCGTGAAAGGCCGCGACGGTAAGCTGACCGTAGACGACCTGACCGGCGGTAACTTCACCATTACCAACGGCGGCGTATTTGGCTCGCTGATGTCTACCCCGATCATCAACCCGCCGCAGAGCGCGATCCTGGGTATGCATGCCATTAAAGATCGTCCGATGGCGGTAGACGGTAAAGTGGAGATCCTGCCAATGATGTATCTGGCGCTCTCTTACGATCACCGCCTGATCGACGGCCGCGAGTCCGTAGGCTTCCTGGTAGCGATTAAAGAGCTGCTGGAAGATCCAACGCGTCTGCTGCTGGACGTCTAGTCCCTTTTAGCATCACCTGCCCTGTAGGCCGGATACGCCTTGCGCCGGCCTGCAGGTTTGAAGATAACGATTACCCTGAAGGATGGATAGAACACATGAACTTACATGAATATCAGGCCAAACAGCTGTTTGCCCGGTATGGCTTACCGGCTCCGGTGGGTTATGCCTGTACTACCCCGCGTGAAGCAGAAGAAGCCGCATCTAAAATCGGTTCCGGCCCGTGGGTAGTTAAATGTCAGGTTCACGCTGGTGGCCGTGGTAAAGCGGGCGGTGTGAAGGTTGTTAAGAGCAAAGAAGAAATTCGTGCGTTTGCTGAACATTGGCTCGGCAAGCGTCTGGTCACTTACCAGACAGATGCGAACGGCCAGCCAGTCAACCAGATCCTGGTTGAAGCGGCAACCGACATCGCGAAAGAGCTGTATCTGGGCGCGGTGGTTGACCGTAGTTCACGTCGCGTGGTGTTCATGGCGTCTACCGAAGGCGGCGTGGAAATCGAAAAAGTGGCAGAAGAGACGCCACACCTGATCCACAAAGTGGCTATCGATCCACTGGCAGGTCCAATGCCTTACCAGGGCCGTGAGCTGGCGTTCAAACTGGGTCTGGAAGGCAAGCTGGTTCAGCAGTTCACCAAGATCTTCATGGGTCTGGCGACCATCTTCCTGGAGCGCGATCTGGCGCTGATCGAGATTAACCCGCTGGTGATCACCACTCAGGGCGATCTGATCTGCCTTGATGGCAAACTGGGTGCTGACGGCAATGCTCTGTTCCGCCAGCCGGATCTGCGTGAAATGCGCGACCAGTCCCAGGAAGACCCGCGTGAAGCGCAGGCTGCACAGTGGGAACTGAACTACGTGGCACTGGATGGCAACATCGGCTGCATGGTTAACGGTGCGGGCCTGGCAATGGGTACCATGGACATCGTTAAGCTGCACGGCGGCGAGCCAGCGAACTTCCTCGACGTGGGCGGTGGCGCAACCAAAGAGCGCGTAACCGAAGCGTTCAAAATCATTCTCTCTGACGACAACGTGAAAGCTGTTCTGGTGAACATCTTCGGCGGTATCGTACGTTGCGACCTGATCGCAGACGGTATCATCGGCGCGGTGGAAGAAGTGGGCGTTAACGTCCCGGTTGTTGTGCGTCTGGAAGGTAACAACGCTGAACTCGGCGCGAAAAAACTGGCTGACAGCGGCCTGAATATTATTGCAGCGAAAAGTCTGACGGATGCAGCTCAGCAGGTTGTTGCCGCAGTGGAGGGGAAATAATGTCAGTTTTAATTAATAAAGATACCAAGGTTATCTGCCAGGGCTTCACCGGTAGCCAGGGGACTTTCCACTCCGAGCAGGCGATTGCCTACGGTACGCAGATGGTTGGCGGCGTAACCCCAGGTAAAGGGGGCACCACGCACCTGGGCCTGCCGGTGTTCAACACCGTGCGTGAAGCCGTAGAAGCGACGGGCGCAACCGCGACTGTTATCTACGTACCGGCACCGTTCTGCAAAGACTCCATTCTGGAAGCGATCGACGCAGGCATCAAACTGATCATCACCATCACTGAAGGTATCCCGACGCTGGATATGCTGACCGTGAAAGTGAAGCTGGACGAAGCGGGCGTGCGTATGATCGGCCCGAACTGTCCGGGCGTGATCACCCCAGGCGAATGCAAAATCGGCATCATGCCAGGTCACATTCACAAGCCGGGCAAAGTGGGTATCGTCTCCCGTTCCGGTACGCTGACCTATGAAGCGGTTAAGCAGACCACCGACTACGGCTTCGGCCAGTCCACCTGTGTGGGCATCGGCGGTGACCCAATCCCAGGCTCTAACTTCATCGATATCCTGAAGCTGTTCCAGGAAGATCCACAGACCGAAGCGATCGTTATGATCGGTGAGATCGGGGGTAGCGCGGAAGAAGAAGCCGCTGCTTACATCAAAGAACACGTAACCAAGCCAGTAGTCGGTTACATCGCGGGTGTGACGGCGCCGAAAGGTAAGCGTATGGGTCACGCAGGCGCGATTATCGCCGGTGGTAAAGGTACGGCTGATGAGAAATTCGCAGCGCTGGAAGCCGCAGGCGTGAAGACCGTTCGCAGCCTGGCGGATATCGGCGAAGCACTGAAATCCATCATTAAGTAAGTCCTCTCTGCGCCCTGAAAAGGGCGCGTTGAAATAAAAAAATGTCCGTTTCGACATGGTTGGCCGCTGTAAAGCGGCCTTTTTTATTGCGCACGGGACGACATGAAATAGTCACGAATGGGTGTTAATTTGTAGGGCTGGAAAAGTAAAATAATTGTTGTTTATTTGCTTCAAAGAGAACGAGTGGAAAAAAACAAAAAACGCACTAAAATTTATGTCCTGGATTAATCATTCGTTCTTCCACATCTGAGTTAATAAAAATCACTTCTGTTTATATCAATCTTTCTACTCGATAACCTTAATTGTATTTCATATACATATCTTTAACATGGTTTTTACTATGTTCACCACATCAAAACACAATTAACATACCTCATTATTTTTGATTTAAATCAATGTTTAATGCTTGGAAAAAAGCATCAAAAAGCGCTAAATTGTGCCCGATCAAAATGGCTGAAAAGTGGTAATTTTGCTATATATTGATCGCCGTCGAAAAACGTAAATGTGATTCAATAAAAACCTGTTTATTGTAAGGGTTTTGCAGCGTATTATATTTGCGGGATCAATTTGAGTTTTTTATTAACGTATTTGTAACCTTTCATCACTGCTTTTTCCTGTTGTAGAGAATAGGCAACGAAGAAGGGGAGCAGATAACTTTGTATTGGGGCATGCGTGTGGATCCGTTGCTAACGGGGTTCACTCTCGGAGTCTTCATGCGATGAGCAAGGAGTCATAATGTTAGACGTAGTCGAACTGTCGCGCT
This sequence comes from Enterobacter sp. 22466, assembly GCF_052044775.1. NCBI lineage: Bacteria > Pseudomonadati > Pseudomonadota > Gammaproteobacteria > Enterobacterales > Enterobacteriaceae > Enterobacter > Enterobacter sp. 22466. Next base: position 523,661 of record NZ_JBQENX010000001.1, read on the forward strand.
TACAGTTTGCCTTGACCGCGATGTACCACTTCCTGTTTGTGCCGCTGACGCTCGGTATGGCGTTCCTGCTGGCCATCATGGAAACGGTATACGTTCTCTCCGGCAAACAGATTTATAAAGATATGACCAAGTTCTGGGGCAAGTTGTTTGGTATCAACTTCGCACTGGGCGTGGCTACCGGTTTGACCATGGAGTTCCAGTTCGGGACTAACTGGTCATATTATTCCCACTATGTAGGGGATATCTTCGGTGCGCCGCTGGCCATTGAAGGTCTGATGGCCTTCTTCCTCGAATCCACCTTTGTAGGTCTGTTCTTCTTCGGCTGGGACCGTCTGGGCAAAGTCCAGCATATGGCGGTGACCTGGCTGGTGGCATTAGGGTCTAACCTGTCCGCGCTGTGGATCCTGGTGGCAAACGGCTGGATGCAGAACCCGATTGCGTCTGATTTCAACTTCGAAACCATGCGTATGGAGATGGTCAGCTTTGCCGAGCTGGTGCTGAACCCGGTCGCACAGGTTAAATTCGTCCACACCGTGGCATCTGGCTATGTGTGCGGCGCGATGTTCATCCTGGGCATCAGCTCCTACTACATGCTGCGTGGTCGTGACTTCGCCTTTGCCAAGCGTTCCTTTGCTATCGCTGCAAGCTTCGGTATGGCTGCAATCCTCTCCGTTATCGTTCTGGGTGATGAATCCGGTTACGAGATGGGTGATGTGCAGAAAACCAAACTTGCCGCAATCGAAGCTGAATGGGAAACCCAACCGGCGCCTGCTGCCTTTACCCTGTTCGGTATTCCGGACCAGGATGCGCAGGAAAACCGCTTCGCCATTCAAATTCCTTACGCGCTCGGTATCATCGCTACCCGTTCTGTTGATAAACAGGTGACGGGTCTGAAAGAACTGATGGAGCAGCACGAAGGCCGTATCCGTAACGGTATGAAAGCCTACGCTCTGCTGGAACAGCTGCGTGCCGGTTCTACCGACCAGGCCGTTCGTGACCAGTTCAACGACGTGAAGAAAGATCTGGGCTACGGTCTGCTGCTGAAACGCTATACCCCGAACGTCTCCGACGCGACGGAAGCGCAGATCCAGATGGCAACCAAAGACTCTATTCCACGCGTAGCGCCACTCTACTTTGCCTTCCGTATCATGGTGGGCTGCGGCATCATCATGCTGCTGATCATTGCGGCGTCCTTCTGGTCTGTGATTCGTAACCGCATCGGCGAGAAAAAATGGCTGCTGCGTACGGCGCTGTATGCTATCCCGCTGCCGTGGATCGCTATTGAGTCCGGCTGGTTTGTTGCGGAATATGGCCGTCAGCCATGGGCGATTGGTGAGGTGCTGCCAACGGCGGTGGCCAACTCCTCGCTGACAGCAGGCGATCTGATCTTCTCAATGCTGCTGATCTGTGGTCTGTACACCCTGTTCCTGGTGGCTGAACTGTTCCTGATGTTCAAGTTCGCGCGCCTTGGCCCAAGCAGCCTGAAAACCGGTCGCTATCACTACGAGCAGTCCGGTGTGACTACTCAGCCGGCACGCTAAGACAGGAGTCATCAAATGATCGATTATGAAGTATTGCGTTTTATCTGGTGGCTGTTGATCGGTGTTCTGCTGATCGGTTTTGCTGTCACGGATGGTTTCGACATGGGGGTGGGGATGCTCACCCGTTTCCTCGGTCGTAATGACACCGAGCGTCGAATCATGATCAACTCCATCGCCCCGCACTGGGACGGTAACCAGGTGTGGCTGATCACCGCAGGCGGCGCGCTGTTTGCTGCCTGGCCGATGGTCTACGCGGCTGCGTTCTCCGGTTTCTACGTGGCGATGATTCTGGTACTGGCGTCTTTATTCTTCCGTCCGGTAGGTTTCGACTACCGTTCCAAGATTGAAGACACCCGCTGGCGTAACATGTGGGACTGGGGCATCTTCATTGGTAGCTTCGTTCCACCGCTGGTGATTGGTGTGGCATTCGGTAACCTGCTGCAGGGTGTACCGTTCCACATGGACGAGTACATGCGTCTGTACTACACCGGTAACTTCTTCCAGCTGCTGAATCCGTTTGGTCTGCTGGCAGGCGTAGTCAGTGTGGCGATGATCATCACCCAGGGCGCAACCTACCTGCAGATGCGTACTGTTGGTGAGCTGCACCTGCGTTCTCGTGCGACGGCTCAGGTTGCCGCGCTGATCACGCTGATCTGCTTCGCGCTGGCAGGTGTCTGGGTGGTATACGGTATTGATGGTTACGTGGTGACCTCTGCCATTAACCACGTCGCACCGTCTAACCCGCTGACCAAAGAAGTGGCGCGTGAGGCCGGTGCATGGCTGGTGAACTTCAACACGATGCCTGTGCTGTGGGCTATTCCGGCGCTGGGTGTGTTGCTGCCGCTGCTGACAGTACTGACGTCTCGTCTGGAAAAAGGTGCTCTGGCGTTCGTCTTCTCTTCACTGACGCTGGCGTGCATCATCCTGACTGCAGGTATCGCTATGTTCCCATTCGTGATGCCATCCAGCACCATGCTGAATGCTAGCCTGACCATGTGGGATGCAACCTCCAGCCATATGACGCTGAACTTAATGACTTATGTTGCTTGCGTGTTCGTTCCGATTGTTCTGGCCTACACCATCTGGTGTTACTGGAAAATGTTCGGTCGTATCACTAAAGAACATATCGAAAGCAACACCCACTCTATGTACTAAGTAAGGAGCTGAATATGTGGTATTTCGCATGGATTTTAGGGACGCTTCTTGCCTGTGCTTTTGGTGTCATCACTGCCCTGGCGCTTGAGCACGTTGAAGCGACTAAAGCGGGTGAAGAAAAACACTAATGAATATTATCGCAACGTTATATGCGGTAATGGATAAGCGCCCGCTACGGGCGCTTTCTTTAGTGATGGCATTACTGCTGGCAGGGTGTATCTTCTGGGACCCTTCGCGTTTTGCAGCGAAGACCAGCGAGCTTGAGATCTGGCACGGCTTTCTCATTATGTGGGCGGTGTGCGCAGGCGTGATTCACGGCGTGGGCTTTCGTCCGAAAGCGATTCACTGGCAGGGTATCTTCTGTCCGCTTATCGCCGATCTTGTGCTGCTTGCTGGATTGATTTTCTTCTTCTTCTGAATAAGAAATGTCCGTTAACCATATGGGCTTACCCGAGCCCATAAAAATTTACTCTCCGTTTACTTTCTCCCATTCCAAACCATCTTTCCCGCGCGTATAGTAGCGAAGTTTAAAAGCTCTAACTTTTGTTGCATTACCGGGATGTAAAGTGAATACAACGCTGTTTCGATGGCCGGTTCGTGTCTATTACGAAGATACCGATGCCGGTGGTGTGGTTTACCACGCCAGCTACGTTGCTTTTTATGAACGGGCACGCACAGAGATGCTGCGCCATCATCACTTTAGTCAACAGGTGCTGTTGGCTGAGCGAGTTGCCTTCGTGGTACGCAAGATGACGCTTGAGTATTTTGCGCCTGCCAGACTCGACGATATGCTCGAAGTCCAAACTGAAATTACATCAATGCGCGGAACCTCACTGGTTTTCACGCAGCGGATAGTCAATGCAGAGAACACCGTACTGAACTCAGCTGAAGTACTGATTGTCTGTGTTGATCCAACCATAATGAAGCCTCGTGCGCTTCCTAAGTCTATTGTCGCGGAGTTTAAGCAGTGACTGACATGAATATCCTTGATTTGTTCCTGAAGGCAAGCCTTCTGGTTAAACTTATCATGCTGATTTTGATTGGTTTTTCAATCGCATCCTGGGCCATCATCATCCAGAGAACGCGTATTCTCAATGCGGCTGGCCGTGAAGCGGAAGCGTTTGAAGACAAGTTCTGGTCGGGTATCGAACTGTCCCGTCTGTATCAGGAAAGTCAGGGTCGTCGCGATAGCCTCGCTGGCTCCGAACAAATTTTCTACAGCGGATTCAAAGAGTTTGCCCGTCTGCACCGCGCGAACAGTCATGCGCCTGAAGCGGTAGTGGAAGGGGCGTCACGTGCGATGCGTATCTCCATGAACCGCGAACTGGAAAATCTCGAAACGCACATTCCCTTCCTGGGAACGGTGGGTTCCATCAGCCCGTATATCGGCCTGTTTGGTACGGTGTGGGGGATTATGCACGCCTTCATCGCGCTGGGCGCAGTGAAGCAGGCGACGTTGCAGATGGTTGCACCGGGTATTGCAGAAGCACTGATTGCGACCGCTATCGGTCTGTTTGCGGCAATCCCGGCGGTGATGGCTTACAACCGTCTGAACCAGCGCGTGAATAAACTGGAACTGAACTACGACAACTTCATGGAAGAGTTCACCGCGATTCTGCACCGTCAGGCGTTTACCAGCACCGAGAGCAACAAGGGGTAAACCATGGCCAGATCGCGTGGACGAGGTCGTCGCGAGCTCAAGTCCGAAATCAATATCGTTCCGCTGCTGGACGTACTGCTGGTGTTGCTGCTGATCTTTATGGCGACAGCGCCCATCATTACCCAGAGCGTGGAAGTTGATCTGCCGGATGCGACAGAATCACAGGCGGTAAGCACCAATGACGATCCTCCGGTCATCATTGAGGTTTCCGGCGTAGGGCAATACAGCGTCGTGGTAGAGAAAGATCGTATGGATCAGCTACCGCCGGAGCAGGTGATTGCTGAAGCGCAACGACGCCTGGAGTCAAATCCGAAAACGGTCTTCTTAATCGGTGGGGCGAAAGACGTGCCTTACGATGAAATTATTAAAGCGCTGAACTTGCTACATAGTGCGGGTGTTAAGTCGGTTGGCTTAATGACTCAGCCTATTTGATCATCCGCGTAGTTTTTGGGAACCGATAGTGTCAAAGGCAACCGAACAGAACGACAAGCTTAAGCGAGCGATAATCGTCTCCGCAGTGCTGCATGTGATCCTTTTTGCAGGGCTGATCTGGAGTTCGTTCGACGAGCATATTGATGCATCAGGCGGCGGTGGCGGTTCTTCTATCGACGCCGTCATGGTAGATCCCGGTGCGGTCGTGCAGAACTATAACCGTCAGCAACAGCAGCAGGCGAGCGCAAAACGGGCTGAAGAGCAGCGAGAAAAACAGGCGCAACAGCAAGCGGAGGAACTGCGCGAAAAGCAGGCCGCCGAGCAGGAACGTCTGAAGCAGCTTGAGAAAGAACGTTTGCAGGCGCAGGAAGCCGCGAAAGAGCAGGCACAACAGCAGAAGCAAGCCGAAGAGGCCGCGAAGAAAGCCCAGGAACAGCAAAAGCAGGCGGAAGAGGCGGCAGCGAAAGCCGCAGCGGATGCCAAAGCACAGGCTGATGCCCAGGCGAAATTAGCGGCAGAAGCGGCGAAGAAAGCCGCTGCCGACGCCCAGAAGAAAGCGGAAGCGGAAGCCGCGAAGAAAGCCGCCGCCGATGCTCAGAAGAAAGCGGAAGCGGAAGCCGCGAAAAAAGCCGCTGCTGATGCTCAGAAGAAAGCTGAAGCAGAAGCCGCGAAAAAAGCCGCTCAGGAAGCCGAGAAGAAAGCGGCTGCCGAGGCGGCGAAGAAAGCCGCTGCTGCCGAGAAAGCGGCCGCAGAAAAAGCCGCTGCTGCTGAAAAAGCGGCTGCGGAGAAGAAAGCTGCCGCCGAGAAAGCTGCCGCCGAGAAAGCTGCCGCCGAGAAAGCGGCTGCCGACAAAAAAGCTGCAGCTGAGAAGGCTGCTGCCGATAAAAAAGCTGCAGCGAAAAAGGCTGCTGCAGAAAAAGCCGCTGCCGCTGCGGGCGTTGACGATCTGCTGGGCGATCTCAGTTCTGGTAAGAATGCGCCGAAAACAGGCGGTGGGGCGAAAGGGAGTGGTCAGCCGTCTAAAGACAGCGGTACTTCGGGTGCCAACGGTGGTGCGACGGGGGCGGATATCAGCGCTTACGCTAAGCAGATTCAGGTGGCTATTCAGAGTCGCCTGTTTGATGCAGGCCTTTATCAGGGTAAACAGTGCGTGCTGCATATCAACCTTGCGCCAGACGGCCGGTTGAAAAATGTGACGTCTGAAGGGGGCGATCCTGCGCTTTGTCAGGCAGCATTGGCCGCAGCAAGATCGGCGAACATTCCTAAACCGCCTAGTGAGGCTGTTTATGAAAAGATAAAAGATGCCAAACTGGACTTTAAGCTGTAATCGACTCTCCTTACGGAAGTATGGAAAACAGTCTATTGTCGTAACCAGGGTTTAGTAGTTTTGTCTATTTGGGTTTGTTAACATTCTGCTAAATTATCGTGGGTAAGGTTACCCAGATAAGGGAGATATGATGAAGCAGGCATTACGTGTAGCATTTAGTTTCTTAATGCTGTGGGCAGCTGTACTGCACGCAGAAGTACGTATCGAGATCACCCAGGGGGTGGACTCGGCACGCCCAATCGGTGTAGTTCCATTCCAGTGGGCTGGCCCTGGCGCGGCGCCTGAAGATGCCGGCGGCATCGTGGCAGCTGACCTGCGTAACAGCGGTAAATTCAACCCGTTAGATCGTTCTCGTCTGCCTCAGCAGCCGGGTAGCGCGCAGGAAGTTCAGCCTGCTGCGTGGTCTGCACTTGGCATTGATGCCGTGGTTGTCGGTCAGGTTACCCCTAACCCGGACGGCTCTTACAACGTGGCCTGGCAGCTGGTGGATACCGGCGGTGCACCGGGTACCGTTCTGGCTCAGAACTCTTACAAGGTCACTAAACAGTACCTGCGCTATGCGGCTCACGCTGCCAGCGATGCGGTATTCGAAAAACTGACCGGTATTAAAGGTGCGTTCCGTACCCGTATCGCCTATGTGGTACAGACCAACGGCGGCCAGTTCCCGTATGAGCTCCGCGTCTCTGACTACGACGGTTACAACCAGTTCCTGGTGAAACGCTCTTCTCAGCCGCTGATGTCTCCAGCCTGGTCTCCGGACGGCTCTAAACTGGCCTACGTGACCTTCGAAAGCGGTCGTTCTGCGCTGGTTATCCAGACGCTGGCTAACGGTGCTGTTCGTCAGGTGGCGTCGTTCCCGCGTCACAACGGTGCACCTTCGTTCTCGCCGGACGGCTCTAAGCTGGCCTTTGCGCTGTCTAAAACCGGTAGCCTGAACCTGTACGTGATGGACATTGGTTCTGGTCAGATCCGTCAGGTGACGGATGGTCGCAGCAATAACACCGAACCATCATGGTTCCCGGATAGCCAGAACCTGGCGTTTACCTCTGACCAGGCAGGCCGTCCACAAATCTATAAAGTGAACATCAACGGCGGTGCTCCGCAGCGTATCACCTGGGAAGGCTCTCAGAACCAGAACGCAGACGTGAGCAGCGACGGCAAATTTATGGTAATGGTCAGCTCCAACGGTGGGCAGCAGCACATTGCCAAACAAGATCTGGTAGCGGGTGGCGTCCAAGTTCTGTCGTCAACGTTCCTGGATGAAACGCCAAGTCTGGCACCTAACGGCACTATGGTAATCTACAGCTCTTCTCAGGGGATGGGATCTGTGCTGAATCTGGTTTCTACAGATGGGCGTTTCAAAGCGCGTATTCCGGCAACTGATGGTCAGGTAAAATCACCTGCCTGGTCGCCGTATCTGTAAATAATAATTAATTGATTACTAAAGGAATCATAGAAATGCAACTGAACAAAGTGCTGAAGGGGCTGATGATCGCTCTGCCTGTAATGGCAATCGCAGCGTGTTCTTCTAACAAGAACGCCAGCAATGACCAGAGCGGCGAAGGCATGATGGGTGCCGGCACCGGTATGGACGCTAACGGCAATGGCAACATGTCTTCTGAAGAGCAAGCGCGTCTTCAGATGCAGCAGCTGCAGCAGAACAACATCGTTTACTTCGATCTGGATAAATACGACATCCGTTCTGACTTCGCTGCGATGCTGGATGCTCACGCTAACTTCCTGCGTAGCAACCCGTCTTACAAAGTCACCGTAGAAGGTCACGCGGACGAACGTGGTACTCCAGAGTACAACATCTCCCTGGGTGAACGTCGTGCTAACGCTGTTAAAATGTACCTGCAGGGTAAAGGCGTTTCTGCTGACCAGATCTCCATCGTTTCTTACGGTAAAGAAAAACCTGCAGTACTGGGTCATGACGAAGCGGCTTACGCCAAAAACCGTCGTGCCGTACTGGTTTACTAAGAGAATTGCATGAGCAGTAACTTCAGACATCATCTGTTGAGTCTGTCGTTACTGGTTGGAATAGCGGCCCCCTGGGCCGCTTTTGCTCAGGCACCAATCAGTAGTGTCGGCTCAGGCTCGGTAGAAGACCGGGTCACTCAACTCGAGCGTATTTCTAACGCTCACAGTCAGCTTTTAACCCAACTCCAGCAACAACTTTCCGATAACCAAAACGATATTGACTCCCTTCGTGGTCAGATTCAGGAGAGCCAGTATCAGCTTAACCAGGTTGTGGAACGGCAGAAGCAGATCTTGCTGCAGATTGATAGCCTGAGCAGCGGTGGGGCAGCAGCGCAACCAGCAGCGGGCGATCAAAGTGGGGCGACGACAGACGCGCCAGCACCTGCAGCCGATGCTTCTGCCTCGACAGGTGCGCCTGTGCAGAGCGGTGACGCGAATACGGATTACAACGCGGCTATTGCACTGGTACAGGATAAATCGCGCCAGGATGACGCTATCGTTGCGTTTCAGAACTTCGTTAAGAAGTACCCGGATTCCACTTACCAGCCAAACGCAAATTACTGGCTGGGTCAGTTGAATTACAACAAGGGTAAAAAGGACGATGCGGCGTTTTATTTCGCTTCAGTGGTGAAAAATTACCCAAAATCGCCAAAAGCGCCTGATGCGATGTTTAAGGTCGGCGTGATCATGCAGGACAAAGGTGACACTGCGAAAGCCAAAGCGGTTTATCAGCAGGTGGTCGCAAAATTCCCGGGCACGGAAGGGGCCAAACAGGCGCAAAAACGTCTGAGTTCGATGGGATGATTATCGCATGACCAGAAATCGCGTTATTTCTGGTCGTGCAGCATGATTACTAAGCAGTTAAGTGATCTTCATCGAAATTTTTGTTGCGCAGAATTCTTAAATCAGTAATATATGCCGCCGTTGCCACGGGATATCAAACAACGTGAAAGCAGCATAAAAGTGGGTCGTTAGCTCAGTTGGTAGAGCAGTTGACTTTTAATCAATTGGTCGCAGGTTCGAATCCTGCACGACCCACCACTTAAAGCAGTTCCGGCAGTACAGAGTGGGTGATTAGCTCAGTTGGTAGAGCATCTCCTTTACACGGAGGGGGTCGGCGGTTCGAGCCCGTCATCACCCACCACTCGGGTCGTTAGCTCAGTTGGTAGAGCAGTTGACTTTTAATCAATTGGTCGCAGGTTCGAATCCTGCACGACCCACCAATTTAATTGGTTCCGAGTGATAATTCAGGCAACACCCAGATGGGTCGTTAGCTCAGTTGGTAGAGCAGTTGACTTTTAATCAATTGGTCGCAGGTTCGAATCCTGCACGACCCACCAGCCTGAATAAATTTGAAGTACATCCCGCAAGGGGTCGTTAGCTCAGTTGGTAGAGCAGTTGACTTTTAATCAATTGGTCGCAGGTTCGAATCCTGCACGACCCACCAATTTTGATATCTTACTCAGATGTCAAATGTGAAGGATAACGTTGCTTTAGCAATGGCCCGAAGGGCGAGGCAAGGCCGAGTAATCCTGCACGACCCACCAATGTTAAAAAGCGCCCTAAAGGCGCTTTTTTGCTATCTGCGATACAACAAATGCTCCTCACATCTATTCCCGGTGACTTTTCACTCCAGATTCGCTATCTTGTTTAGTATACAAAACACAATTGCCGCAAGTTTTGCTATGTCAGGCAAAAGAAAGGCAATATTGTTAAGCCAGTAAAACGAGAAGCCATAATGAGCGTGATGTTTGATCCTGAAGCCGCAATCTATCCCTTCCCGCCGAAGCCTGTTCCGCTGAGCATGGATGAAAAGCAGTTCTACCGTGAGAAAATCAAGCGTCTTCTCAAAGAGCGAGATGCAGTGATGGTGGCACATTACTACACCGATCCGGAAATCCAGCAGCTGGCGGAAGAGACCGGAGGCTGTATTTCTGATTCTCTGGAGATGGCGCGCTTTGGTGCAAAACATCCTGCTTCCACGCTACTGGTTGCGGGGGTGCGTTTTATGGGGGAAACGGCAAAAATCCTCAGCCCTGAAAAAACCATCCTCATGCCAACGCTGAACGCGGAGTGTTCACTGGATCTCGGCTGTCCGATTGACGAGTTCTCGGCCTTCTGTGACGCCCATCCTGACCGTACCGTGGTGGTTTACGCCAATACGTCGGCAGCAGTGAAAGCGCGCGCAGACTGGGTTGTTACATCGAGCATCGCCGTTGAACTGATTGAACATCTGGACAGTCTGGGCGAGAAGATTATCTGGGCACCTGACCGCCATCTCGGCAATTATGTCCAGAAGCAGACCGGGGCAGACGTGCTCTGCTGGCAGGGGGCCTGTATCGTTCATGACGAGTTCAAGACGCAGGCGCTGGCCCGCATGAAGGCCCTTTATCCTGACGCCGCTATCCTTGTTCACCCTGAATCTCCGCAGTCGATTGTCGACATGGCCGATGCCGTGGGCTCCACCAGCCAGCTTATTAACGCTGCCAGAACGTTGCCTCACAAGCAGCTTATCGTGGCGACCGATCGCGGAATCTTCTACAAGATGCAACAGGCCGTGCCGGAGAAAGAGCTTCTCGAAGCGCCTACCGCAGGTGAGGGGGCCACGTGCCGCAGCTGTGCGCACTGTCCGTGGATGGCGATGAACGGCCTGAAAGCGATTGCTGAAGGGTTAGAAACTGGCGGTGCGGCGCATGAAATCCATGTGGATGCCGCCCTGCGTGAAGGCGCGTTAGTTCCACTTAACCGCATGCTGGATTTTGCAGCTACACTACGTACTTAATTCACTACGTCCCGGGGAAAAGATGGATTTTTTTAGCACACAAAACATTCTGGTTCATATACCGATTGGTGCAGGTGGCTATGACCTGTCATGGATTGAAGCGGTTGGCACGCTGGCGGGATTGCTCTGTATCTGGCTCGCAAGCCTGGAGAAGATCAGCAATTACGCGTTCGGGTTAATTAACGTCACACTGTTTGCGATTATCTTCTTCCAGATCCAGCTGTACGCCAGCCTGCTTTTGCAGCTGTTCTTTTTTGCGGCCAATATCTACGGATGGTACGCATGGTCGCGGCAGAACAGTCAGCAGGAAGCCGAGCTGCAGATCCGCTGGTTACCCTTGCCGAAAGCCATCGCCTGGTTTGTCGCCTGTGTGGTCGCCATTGGTTTAATGACGGTCTACATTAACCCGGTATTTGCTTTCCTGACCCGCATTGCTGTGGCGGTTATGTCCGGCATCGGTTTGCATGTGACGATGCCGGAGCTTCAGCCGGATGCTTTCCCGTTCTGGGATTCCTGCATGATGGTGTTGTCGATTGCGGCGATGATCCTGATGACCCGTAAGTACGTTGAGAACTGGCTGCTGTGGGTCATCATCAATGTCATCAGCGTGGTGATTTTCGCGCTGCAGGGTGTCTATGCGATGTCGCTGGAATATCTGCTCCTGACCTTCATTGCCCTGAACGGAAGCCGGATGTGGATTAACAGCGCGCGTGAGCGAGGCTCACACGCGCTGTCCAGTTAATGGTGGTGATGATGTGAATGGCCGGACTGCGCCTCATTCAGGTGGCAATCCGGCCCGTTACAGGGCTGGTACTCCATCTGGATGGTCGCGTGACCAATTTCATAGTGATGTTCAAGAAAGTGCTGGATGCGTTCGAGTAGCGCATCGTGGTCATGAGGTGGAATAACCTGCACATGTAACGTCATAACCGGTTTCTCGCCCACCAGCCAGACGTGTACATGGTGGACGTTACGCACTTCCGGAACCGAACGGTGCAGATTCCGTTTCAACTCGGCGATATCCACAGAGGCGGGGGCTCCCTCCAGCAACTCATTGACGCTCTCCTTCAATAGCCGCCAGGCGCTGCGTAAAACCAGACACGAGACCAGCACTGAAAGAATCGGGTCGACAGGTGTCCAGCCGGTATAGAGGATCACCAGTGCGGCAACAATGGCCCCCACGGAGCCCAGCAAATCCCCCAGCACGTGCAAGGCCGCCGCTCGCACGTTGAGGTTTTTTTCCTCACTGCCACGATGCAAAATCCAGAATGCCAGGATATTGGCAAGCAGTCCCGCCACGGCAAACACCATCATTGTCGTCCCGGCAACCGGCTGAGGGTGTCTGAAGCGCTGAATCGCCTCCCAGACGATAAGAATGGTAATGACCACCAGCGCAATCGCGTTAACAAACGCGGCAAGGGTCGTCAGCCTCAGCCAGCCGAACGTATGGCGTGCATTGGGGGGGCGACGGGCAAACTGCACGGCCAGCAAGGCGAAAAGCAGCGCCGCTGCATCCGTAAGCATATGCCCGGCGTCAGCCAGCAGTGCCAGAGAGCCGGAGACCAGACCACCGATGACCTCAATAATCATGAAGGTTGCGGTAACGCCGAAGGCCAACAGCAGGCGTTTAGCGTTGTCGTCGCCGGAAGCGTGGGAATGTGTGTGTGCCATGTTATCTTTCCTGATTCGTTATCATTTTTAGTGTAGCGTTTTTAATAGGTTACTCAAAAAGAAAGGAGAGCCTGGGCTCTCCTTTTATCCTTAAATCACCAACCGGTTACTGGGTTGTACCATCCGTTTTGGTATTGGCATCATCGCCCACTTTGTCATTCGCGTCCGGGCAACGGCCGTCTTTACACATCGTGTTTTTGTGAACCTCATCCTTGCTCATATTGTCATGATTCATGGTGCCGGAGTCGGTACCATTAGGGTGCAGCATCGTGCCACCGGTATTGGTGTTTCCATTATTAATCTGACTATTATCGACATTGTTCGGGGCGACATTCTGTTTAGCATCAGGGGCGACCTGGCCTGCTGACGCAGCCGCGTTAGCATCGCCGTTACCCGATGAGCCCATTTCGGCCGCAAGAACGCTGCCGCTTGCCAGGGTGAGGGTTGCCGTCAGGAAGAGGGTTGCCAGTTTCGTCATTTTCATCATGGTGCTCCTGTTCTTGTCGTTACGCTGGATAACATTCTCCAACAGTGCATCTTTTTCAGAGGCGAAAGATCCCGCCAGACGGACTTACGTCAGTAGGGAATCGCGTTTAAGCAAGTAAAAATGGTTGTTACAGTTAAAAAGCATAGGTTAGATCTCGTTTTTCGCTATTTTGTGGCGATTTTTAGGCGAATTCCAGGAATTATCTGCGTGAAGTGTAAAACCGTGTTTACACTTCCTGGTCGACAAGATAGATTGAAAGGATTGCTTTCATTACTAAAGATATGGCAGAGCTGGAAAGAAGATGAATTATCAGAACGACGATTTACGCATTAAAGAGATCAATGAGTTATTACCTCCTGTAGCACTCCTTGAGAAATTCCCCGCCACTGAAAATGCCGCAAACACGGTTTCTCATGCTCGTAAAGCGATCCACAAGATCCTGAAAGGTAATGACGATCGTCTTCTGGTGGTGATTGGCCCGTGCTCTATCCACGATCCTGCCGCGGCAAAAGAGTATGCCGCGAGACTGCTCCAGCTACGCGAAGAGCTTAAAGATGAGCTGGAGATTGTGATGCGCGTGTACTTTGAAAAGCCGCGCACCACCGTTGGCTGGAAAGGACTGATTAACGATCCACATATGGATAACAGCTTCCAGATTAACGACGGCCTGCGTATTGCGCGCAAGCTGCTGCTGGAGATTAACGACAGTGGCCTTCCAGCCGCCGGTGAGTTCCTGGATATGATTACGCCACAATATCTGGCAGATCTGATGAGCTGGGGCGCCATTGGCGCGCGTACGACTGAATCTCAGGTTCACCGTGAACTGGCGTCCGGCCTCTCTTGCCCGGTTGGTTTTAAAAACGGTACCGATGGCACCATCAAAGTCGCGATTGATGCCATCAATGCGGCAGGGGCACCACACTGCTTCCTGTCGGTGACCAAATGGGGTCACTCTGCCATTGTTAACACCAGCGGTAACGGTGACTGCCATATCATTCTGCGCGGCGGTAAAGAGCCTAACTACAGCGCAAAACATGTCGCGGAAGTGAAGGTCGGGCTGGAAAAAGCCGGGCTGCCGCCTCAGGTGATGATCGACTTCAGCCACGCCAACTCCAGCAAGCAGTTTAAAAAGCAGATGGACGTCGGCGCAGATGTTTGTCAGCAGATTGCCGGCGGTGAGAAAGCGGTGATTGGGGTGATGATTGAAAGCCATCTGGTAGAGGGTAACCAGAACCTCGAAGGCAGCGAGCCGCTGGTCTATGGCAAGAGCGTGACGGATGCCTGCATCGGCTGGGAAGATACCGACGCCATCCTGCGTCAGCTGGCGAATGCGGTAAAAGCCCGTCGCGGTTGATTCTCCCGGCACAAATAAAAAAGCGCGGAAGGCTCCGCGCTTTTTTTATGTCCGGCGAAAATTACTTCGCTTTACCCTGGTTCGCAACAGCCGCGGCTTTCGCTGCGATCTCATCTGCGTTACCCAGATAGTAGTGTTTGATTGGTTTGAAGTTTTCGTCGAACTCATACACCAGCGGTACGCCAGTCGGGATGTTCAGTTCAAGGATTTCGTCTTCACCCATGTTGTCCAGGTATTTCACCAGCGCGCGCAGGGAGTTACCGTGAGCGGCGATGATCACGCGCTCACCGCTTTTCAGGCGTGGCAGAATGGTTTCGTTCCAGTAAGGCACAACGCGGTCGATGGTCAGCGCCAGGCTCTCGGTGGTTGGCAGCTCAGCGTCGGTCAGTTTCGCATAACGCGGGTCGTGGCCCGGATAGCGCTCGTCATCTTTGGTCAGCTCTGGTGGGGTTACCGCGAAGCCGCGACGCCACTGTTTAACCTGCTCGTCACCGTATTTCTCAGCGGTTTCGGCTTTGTTCAGACCCTGCAGCGCACCGTAGTGACGCTCGTTCAGTTTCCAGGATTTTTCAACCGGCAGCCAGGCCTGATCCAGTTCGTCCAGCACGTTCCACAGGGTGTGGATGGCACGTTTCAGCACAGAGGTGTAAGCAAAATCAAAGCTGAAGCCTTCTTCTTTCAGCAGTTTACCCGCTGCTTTTGCTTCGCTTACGCCTTTCTCTGACAGATCAACGTCGTACCAACCGGTGAAGCGGTTTTCGTTGTTCCACTGGCTTTCGCCGTGGCGCACCAGAACCAGCTTAGTAATAGCCATCTCTTACTCCTCAAGCAGTTTTAGAATGATAACAATTCTCATTATATTGCCGTGGCCGTGCCAGCAGCAACGCTTAACCCTAACCATAGCGAAAATAGTCTCTGAGTGTAAGGTGCTTGTGAATCCAGGGTTATGATTTTGTCTGCGATTGGCGCTATTTTCAGCAAGGCGTGCAGAAAAAAGCCCTCCAGGGGAGGGCTGACGTTGTTGCGGCCGGAGGTTAAGCGTGCGGAGTAAAATGATACTCGGTGACGCTGACGTACTCTTCACCCGGGCGCAGCACACAGTCCGGCTGTGGCCATTCGGTATGGTTTGGGCTGTCCGGCAGGAACTCGCTCTCCAGCGCCAGGCCTTGCCAGTCGCTGTACTCATCGTGTTCACGCGCGGTTGTCCCGCCCAGATAGTTACCGGAGTAGAATTGCAGGGCAGGAGCGGAGGTATAGACCGTCATCTGCAGTTTCTCATCCGCAGACCAGACCTGCGCGGCAGGCTGTTTCACATCGCCTTTTGCCTGCAGCAGGAAGGCGTGGTCGTAACCTTTCACCTTGCGCTGATCCTCATCGCTGAGGAAATCCCGGGCGATGGATTTTGCACTGCGGAAGTCAAAGCTGGTGCCGCTCACGGACTTCAGCCCCTGATAAGGGATGCCCATTTCATCCACTGGCAGGTATTCATCCGCCAGGATCTGCAGCTTATGGTTGCGCACATCGCACTGATGACCATCGAGGTTGAAGTAGGCGTGGTTGGTCAGGTTGACCGGACACGGCTTGTCGACCGTCGCACGGTATTCAATGGCGATACGGTTGTCGTCGGTCAGCGTAAAGCGTGCGAAAGCGGTAAGATTACCCGGGAACCCCTGGTCGCCATCCAGCGAGTCGAGTGAAAACAGCACTTCCTGGTCGTTTTGCTGGACAATTTTCCAGCGGCGTTTGTCAAATCCTTCCGGTCCACCATGCAACTGGTTCTCACCCTGGCTTGGCAGCAACGTGTAGCGAACACCGTTGAGCTCAAAACGGCTTTTTGCAATGCGGTTCGCATAGCGCCCGACGGACGCGCCAAGATAGGCGGCCTGGTTGATGTACTGCTCAGGTGACGCGCAGCCGAGAAGGGTTTCGCGTACGCTGCCGTCTGGCATCGGTACGCGGGCGGAGAGCAACGTGGCTCCCCAGTCCATCAGCGTAACCACCATCCCTGCGCTGTTGCGCAGGGTTAACAGGCGATACGGCAGACCATCCGGTGCGAGGGTTGGCGTTTCGTTTAGCACTGTCCGGCTCCTTGTGATGCTTTACAAACATAGAACGTTTCTTTAATGCCCGTTTTGGCTTCGTACTGTTTCTCCACCGCCGACTGGACGGCCGGGACGAGATCTTCCGGCACCAGAGCGACGATGCAGCCACCAAAACCACCACCCGTCATGCGTACACCGCCTTTATCGCCGATGACCGCTTTGACGATCTCCACCAGGGTGTCGATTTGCGGAACGGTGATTTCGAAGTCATCGCGCATGGAGGCGTGGGATTCTGCCATCAGTTCCCCCATACGTTTCAGGTCCCCTTTTGCCAGCGCGGAAGCGGCCTCAACGGTGCGGGCGTTTTCTGTCAGCACATGACGCACACGTTTTGCCACCACCGGATCCAGCTCGTGCGCCACTTTGTTGAATTCGTTAAGCGTCACGTCGCGCAGGGCCGGTTGCTGGAAGAAGCGTGCACCGGTTTCGCACTGCTCGCGGCGGGTGTTGTACTCGCTGCCCACCAGCGTACGTTTAAAGTTACTGTTGATAATCACGACCGCGGCACCCTTTGGCAGGGGAACGGCTTTGGTTCCAAGCGTTCGGCAGTCGATCAGTAACGCATGCTCTTTTTTGCCCAGCGCGGAGATAAGCTGGTCCATGATGCCGCAGTTGCAGCCCACAAACTGATTCTCGGCCTCCTGGCCGTTCAGTGCGATTTGCGCCCCGTCCAGCGGCAGATGATAAAGCTGCTGGAAGACGGTTCCCACCGCCACTTCCAGGGATGCCGACGAGCTTAAACCGGCCCCTTGTGGCACGTTGCCGCTGATGACGAGATCCGCACCGCCAAAGTTCTTATTACGCTTTTGCAGATGTTTCACCACGCCGCGCACATAGTTGGACCACTGCTGGCTGTCGTGGATAACAATCGGGGCATCGAGGGAAAACTCGTCCATCTCATTACCGTAATCCGCCGCAATCACGCGCACTTTGTGGTCATCGCGCTTTGCGCAGGCGATCACCGTCTGGTAATCAATGGCGCAGGGCAGGACAAAACCGTCGTTGTAGTCGGTGTGTTCACCAATCAGGTTTACGCGGCCAGGTGCCTGGATAACGTGGGTGGCAGGGTAGCCAAATTTTTCAGCAAACAGGGATTGTGTTTTATCTTTCAGACTCATTTATTAGACTCCTGATTCGCGATAATGGACATCGCTGACGGCGCGCAGGCGTTCTGCGGCCTGTTCTGCCGTCAGGTCACGCTGGGTTTCCGCCAGCATTTCATAGCCCACCATAAATTTACGCACCGTCGCAGAACGCAGTAGCGGCGGATAGAAATGGGCATGCAACTGCCAGTGTTGATTCTCTTCGCCGTTAAACGGTGCACCGTGCCAGCCCATTGAGTACGGGAAGGAGCACTGGAACAGATTGTCGTAACGGCTGGTCAGCTTTTTCAGCGCCAGCGCAAGGTCGTCACGTTGTGCGTCACTGAGATCCGTAATGCGTTGAACGTGTGCTTTAGGCAGCAGCAGCGTTTCAAAGGGCCACGCCGCCCAGTACGGCACAACGGCCAGCCAGTGTTCCGTTTCGACCACAGTACGGCTACCGTCGGCCAGTTCACGCCGGGTGTAGTCCACCAGCATCGGGGAGCCGTTTTCCGCGTAATAGGCTTTTTGCAGCCGATCTTCGCGTTCGGCTTCGTTGGGCAGGAAACTGTTCGCCCAGATCTGCCCGTGCGGATGCGGGTTAGAGCAGCCCATCGCGGCGCCTTTATTTTCGAATACCTGCACCCACGGATAAGTCTGGCCCAGCTCCGCAGTTTGTGCCTGCCAGGTGCTCACCACCTCTTTCAGCGCATCAACACTAAGCTCCGGCAGCGTTTTGCTGTGATCGGGCGAGAAGCAGATCACGCGGCTGGTTCCCCGGGCGCTTTCACAACGCATCAGCGGATCATCGCTCTGCGGCGCGTCCGGCGTGTCGGTCATGAGTGCGGCAAAATCATTCGTGAAAACGAAGGTGCCTTTGTAGTCCGGGTTTTTATCTCCCGTTACGCGGGTGTTGCCCGGACACAGGAAGCAGTCCGGGTCGTGCTGTGGCAGCGTCTGTTTTGCAGGCGTCTCTTGCGCCCCCTGCCAGGGGCGCTTGGCGCGATGCGGAGACACCAAAATCCATTGCCCGCTAAGCGGGTTAAAACGACGATGCGGATGATCGACGGGATTGAATGAAGTCATGACGGATCCTTAGTCCGGATAACCTTGTGGGTGGCGAGACTGCCAGTGCCAGGTATCCTGTGCCATTTCATCCAGCGTGCGGGTAACACGCCAGTTAAGCTCTTTATCGGCTTTGGTTGCATCGGCCCAGTATGCCGGGAGGTCACCTTCGCGGCGGGGGGCGAAGTGATAGTTGACCGGCTTACCGCAGGCTTTGCTGAAGGCGTTAACCACATCCAGCACGCTGCTGCCAATACCGGCGCCGAGGTTGTAAATATGCACACCCGGCTTGTCGGCCAGCTGCTGCATTGCCGCCACGTGGCCGTCGGCCAGATCCATAACGTGGATGTAATCACGCACGCCGGTGCCATCTGCAGTCGGGTAGTCATTGCCGAACACCGCCAGGGAATCGCGGCGACCCACCGCCACCTGGGCGATATACGGCATCAGGTTATTTGGAATGCCCTGCGGATCTTCACCCATATCGCCTGACGGATGGGCACCGACCGGGTTGAAGTAGCGCAGCAGGGCGATGCTCCACTCCGGCTGTGCTTTTTGCAGGTCGGTCAGGATCTGCTCCACCATCAGTTTGCTTTTGCCGTACGGGCTTTGCGGTGTCCCGGTGGGGAAACTCTCGACGTAAGGGATTTTCGGCTGGTCGCCGTAGACGGTGGCGGATGAGCTAAAGATGAAGTTTTTGACGTTCGCCGCGCGCATGGCGGAGATGAGACGCAGGGTACCGTTGACGTTATTGTCGTAATACTCAAGCGGCTTTGCGACCGACTCACCGACCGCTTTCAGGCCCGCGAAGTGGATCACCGTTTCAATGGCATGGTCGTGGAGGATCTCGGTCATCAACGCTTCATTGCGGATGTCACCTTCGACAAACGTCGGTTGTTTTCCGCCAAGACGTTCAATCACAGGCAGCACGCTGCGCTTACTATTGCACAGGTTGTCGAGGATGATGACATCATGACCGTTTTGCAGCAGTTGCACACAGGTATGACTTCCTATGTAACCGCTACCACCTGTTACCAGAACTCGCATATTTCGCTCCATTAGGCTTATGGTATGTAATAACCATAGCATAACAGAGACGTGAAAAGTGTGACATGGGATAAATTAGTGGAATCGTTTACACTGTTTTTCAAACCCGCTTTTTTTTGATCCAGTCGCATTGTAGATCAAAGAGATAAAGAAGTATCACTGCAGGTTATCTGAAAAGCGGAGGGCGGCGCCCTCCGCAAGTTAATCGATTTTGCTCAGCAGGTAACGATAGTGCTCACCGTCCGGGATAAACTCCAGACGGTGCGTGATGCAGGCCGGTGCGTCTTCAGCATGATGTGAGACAAACAGTAACTGGGTTTCACCTTCGCCAATCAGCACATCCACAAAGCGGCGGATCAACTGGCGGTTCAGCGGATCCAGCCCCTGAAGCGGCTCATCGAGGATCAGCAGCGTCGGGTGTTTCACCAGCGCCCGGACGATCAATGCCAGACGCTGCTGCCCCCAGGACAGACTGTGAAACGGCGCGTCAGCGACCCGGTTGTCCATTCCCAGAATATCCAGCCACTGCTGGGCCAGCTTGTGCTGTTTGTCCGATACCGCCTGATAAATACCGATGGAATCAAAGTACCCGGAGAGGATCACATTGCGTACGGTGGTGCTGACCCGGTAATCCAGATGCAGGCTGCTGCTGACATAGCCGATATGCTTTTTAATATCCCAGATGGTTTCACCGCTTCCGCGACGGCGGCCAAACAGGGTCAGATCGTTGCTGTAGCCCTGCGGATGATCGCCGGTGATGAGGCTCAGCAGCGTTGATTTCCCCGCGCCGTTGGGACCGACAATCTGCCAGTGTTCGCCCGGGTTAACCGTCCAGCTGAGATGATTCAGGATCGGACGATCGTCATAGGAGACCACCCCGTCACGCAGCACAATGCGTGGCTGGTGCGGATCTAAAGCGAGACGTACCGAAGGGGCGTCGGGTTCGGGCAGGGTAATGCCGTCGAGCTTTTCGCTGTGCGCCAGTTGGGCAATCAATGCCTGCTTCAGCAGTACCGATTTTTCGCCGGTTTCGGTAAGGCTGCAGTCCGCCAGCACCCCGGCGTTCTGCACAAAATCCGGGATTTCATCAAAACGGTTAAGCACCAGCACAAGGGTGTAGCCCTGCTTGTTAAGTGAGGCCAGCAGGTCCGCCAGCTGGGCGCGGGACTGCACGTCCAGACCGTCGAACGGCTCATCCAGGATTAACAGCTCAGGTTCGCTCATCAGCGCCTGGCAGAGCAGCGTTTTACGCGTCTCGCCGGTAGAGAGGTATTTAAAGCGCCGGTTCAGAAGGGCGGTGATGCCGAACTGCTCCGCCAGCTGCTGACAGCGGGCAGGATTGTTGACTTCATCCTGAATAATTTCTGCCGTCGTGCGGCCGGTGTCTTCTTCGCCCGGGCTGAGTAAGTCGGTGTTGTTGCGCTGCCATTCATCGCTCACCAGCTTCTGCAGCTGTTCAAACGACAGGCGCGTGGTGCGCGTAAAGTAGCTCTGGCGTTCACCTTTAAGCAGGGTGAGCTCTCCGGCCAGCGCCCGGGCCAGCGCGGACTTGCCGCTCCCGTTGGTGCCCACAAATGCCCAGCTCTCACCCGCGCGTAATGTTAAATCAGCAAGCGTCAGCGTTCGGGTATCGCTAAGACGAAACGTACCTTGCGAAATATGCAATGATGACATGATTTATCCCAATTTTTGCAGCGTCAGCTGTCAGGGATACTCACTGTCGGCACGCTTGTCAATCCGCTTAGCACAATGTGGCGATAATCACCCGGTCTGCGTTGAAATATGCGGTAACCACAGCACCTTCTTCTAATTCCTGCGCCTCGCTTAAGGCAACCGTCGCGCATAACATCTGTCCGTCCGGCAGGGTCATCAGCACCTCACACTGCGCTTCGCCGCGTTCGATATGGCGGATGGTACCCTGCAGCTGGTTGTCTGCCGCTTTGGCGCGTTCGGCATCGCGCGTCACTGCGACCCACGGCGCTTTCAGCAACACCAGTACCTCCTTGCCTTCATCCAGCCCCAGACGCTCTCCGCTTTGGGTCGTCACGGCGGCCTTCAGGCGGGTGGTGCCGTCGGCAAGCAGGATCTCGATATGTTGCTGCACCTGCCCGTTATCGCGTGCGGTGACCGTGCCAAACCACTGGTTGCGGGCGCTGGTCTGGAGTGAGAAGCGAGAAATGGCGGCTAACAGGCTGTCCAGCGGGAGGTTATCATCGTCACTTAGCACATCGAACGCTTTCTGCTGGATCTGGGCCAGCAGGTCATAAAGCTGAATCAGACGCTGGCCGTAGCGGGTCAGCACGGCGCCACCGCCCCCTTTGCCGCCCGTGGCTCGCTCAACCAGCATCTGCTCGCTCAGGGTATTCATGTCGTTGATCGCATCCCAGGCGCTTTTATAACTAATGCCCGCGTTTTTTGCCCCCTGGCTTATTGAACCCGTTTGTTCTATTTGTTTAAGCAGGGCGATACGTCGCGGATCGGCGAAAAGCTTCTGCTGAAGTCGTAGGGTAAGGAGAATTTCAGCCTGCATAACGGAGTGTCCTGACAAAAGGGCTATTGTGAACCAAATGGCACAGGGCGCAAAGGGCACCGCACAAAAGGGGATGTTTTTCTTACTTTTCAGGGTAGAATAAGCCGTCCACAATATCTGGAGAAAACCATGTTAGAGTTGTTGAAAAGTTTGGTATTCGCCGTGATCATGGTACCAGTAGTGATGGCCATCATCCTCGGTGCCATCTACGGCCTGGGTGAAGTGTTCAACGTCTTTTCGAACATTGGTCACAGAGACCGCGCTAAAAAGCAGCACTGATTCCCCACAAAACGCCCGGCTTGCCCGGGCGTTTTGCTCTCAAGTATTTTTCGTCATCGCCGATATCATTTAAAGCATCCGGTAATTGTACCTCTTGATCGGTACGATTTAACGCTGGGATCTCTCCGGCGTTGTCGTTATATTATTGCGTATATAACGAAACGCACAGGAGCTACAGATGGCACGTACAGGGTTACGCTTTTTCGCAGGGGCAACGCTGGCACTTTCGCTGACCGGACACGCGCTGGCCGACGAAGGTAAAATCACGGTTTTTGCGGCGGCGTCGCTGACGAATGCGATGCAGGATATTGCCGCTGCGTATAAAAAAGAGAAGAACGTCGACGTCGTCTCCTCTTTTGCGTCCTCTTCTACACTGGCGCGCCAGATAGAAGCGGGGGCACCGGCCGATCTGTTCATCTCTGCCGATCAGAAATGGATGGATTACGTGGTTGAGAAGAAAGCCGTGGATACGACAACCCGCGAAACGCTGCTGGGGAATAGCCTTGTCGTGGTCGCGCCAAAAGCCAGTCCGCAGGGTGACATCACCATCAACAAAGAGACTCACTGGACGCGTCTTCTGAACGGTGGCCGCCTGGCGGTGGGCGATCCGGACCATGTACCGGCTGGGATTTACGCGAAAGAGGCCCTGCAGAAGCTGGGCGCGTGGCAGACACTGTCTTCAGATCTGGCGCCGGCGGAAGACGTACGCGGTGCGCTGGCGCTGGTGGAACGCCATGAGGCTCCGCTGGGCATTGTCTACGGCTCGGATGCCGTTGCCAGCAAGGGTGTCAAAGTGGTTGGCACGTTCCCGGAAGACGCCCACAAAAAAGTGGAATATCCTGTTGCGATTGTTGATGGACATAAAAATGCGACCGTGACGGCCTTCCAGGCGTACCTGAAGGGGCCGGAAGCGTCCGCAATCTTTAAACGTTATGGATTTACGACTCACGAATGATATTGACCGATCCTGAATGGCAGGCTGTACTGCTGAGCCTGAAAGTCTCTTCCCTGGCGGTTGCGCTAAGTTTGCCCTTTGGGATCTTCTTTGCCTGGTTGCTGGTGCGCTGTAAGTTTCCCGGCAAAGCCTTGCTTGACAGCGTTCTCCATCTTCCGCTGGTGTTGCCACCCGTGGTGGTGGGGTATCTGCTGCTGGTGTCCATGGGGCGACGCGGGTTTATCGGCCAGTGGCTGTACGACTGGTTCGGGCTGACCTTTGCCTTTAGCTGGCGCGGTGCGGTGCTGGCCGCGGCGGTGATGTCATTTCCGCTGATGGTGAGGGCTATCCGCCTGGCGCTGGAAGGGGTGGATATCAAACTGGAACAGGCCGCCCGCACGCTGGGTGCCGGGCGCTGGCGCGTCTTTTTCACCATTACGTTACCGCTCACGCTGCCGGGCATTATTGTCGGTACGGTACTGGCCTTTGCCCGTTCGCTGGGTGAATTCGGTGCCACCATTACCTTTGTTTCGAACATCCCCGGTGAAACGCGGACGATCCCTTCGGCCATGTATACGCTGATACAGACGCCGGGTGGCGAAGGTGCTGCGGCGCGTCTGTGTGTTATCTCAATTGTGCTGGCGCTGATATCGCTGCTGGTCTCTGAATGGCTGGCGCGACTCAGCCGCGAGCGGATGGGGAAATAGTTATGCTGGAACTCCATTTCACCCAGACGCTGGGAAACCACACCCTTACACTGAACGAGACGCTGCCCGCCACCGGTATTACCGCCATCTTTGGGGTCTCCGGCGCCGGGAAAACCTCGCTCATTAATGCGATCGGTGGCCTGACACGCCCTCAGGCAGGGCGCATTGTGCTGAACGATCGCGTCCTGAATGACGTTGAAAACAACATTTACCTGACGCCGGATAAACGGCGCATTGGCTATGTGTTTCAGGATGCGCGGTTATTCCCGCACTACAGCGTGCGCGGGAATCTGCGTTACGGCATGGCCAAAAGCATGGCCGCGCAGTTTGACAAGCTGGTGGCGCTGCTGGGCATTGAGCCACTGCTTGACCGGTTGCCTTCTTCGCTCTCTGGCGGTGAGAAACAGCGGGTGGCGATAGGGCGCGCGTTGCTCACCGCCCCCGAACTCCTGCTGCTTGATGAGCCGCTGGCCTCGCTGGATATTCCGCGTAAACGTGAACTCCTGCCGTATCTCCAGCGCCTGGCGCGTGAAATCAAGATCCCGATGCTGTACGTCAGTCACTCCCTGGATGAAATTCTGCATCTGGCGGATAACGTACTGGTGCTGGAAAACGGCAGCGTAAAGGCGTTTGGCAATCTTGAAGAGGTCTGGGGCAGTAGCGTCATGCACCCGTGGCTGCCCCGGGAGCAGCAGAGCAGCATCCTGAAGGTGAGCGTGCTGGAGCACCATCCGCATTACGCGATGACCGCCCTGGCGTTGGGCGACCAGCACCTGTGGGTGAATAAAATCGACAAGCCCCTGCAGTCGGCGCTGCGTATTCGTATTCAGGCGTCGGATGTCTCTCTGGTTTTACAGCCTCCGCTGCAGACCAGTATCCGAAATATCCTGCGCGCGAAGGTCGCCGAGTGTTTTGATGATAACGGTCAGGTAGAGGTGCAGCTTGAGGTGGGGAGCAGGACGCTCTGGGCACGGATCAGCCCGTGGGCCAGGGATGAGTTAGGGATCAAACCTGGCCTGTGGCTTTACGCGCAAATCAAGAGCGTTTCCATTACCACCTGATTACAGCAGGTGGGTATAAATGTACTGCGCGATGCTGTCGGTGGTGTTATCGCCAATCACCACGTTAGCGCGCGCTTTCACCGCGTCATCGGCATTGCCCATTGCCACGCCCGTTCCGGCGGCTTCCAGCATGCTGATGTCGTTGTAGTTATCGCCAAAGGCGATCACATCCTGCATTGACCCCCCCTGAGACTCCACGAACTGCGTCAGGCGCTTGCCTTTGCTGTTGCCTTTGCGGGCGATATCCACCTGGTCATGCCAGGACCATTCACACTCCAGACCCAGCGCCTGTTCAACGTGTTTCGCGAAGGTATTCAGTTTGGTGGTATCTTCATCGGTCAACGCGAATTTCCAGATAGCTTCCACATCCTGAGCCGCCTGGCGCAGGGAGGAGACCTGGGTAAAGACCGGACGCTGCGCTTCTGGCAGAGACTGAGCCCAGTTGGTGGTGCGGATAACGTGGCCAGTTGGGCGCTCATAGACCATCGCATTATCGACATACATCAGGCCGTGGATGGCATGTTCATCCAGCAGATCAATTAATTGCAGGGCCTGGGGAACCGGCAGCGGGTCGGATTCTAAAACCTTTTTTGCCTGATAATCATACAAATAAGTGCCATTACAACAAATTGCAGGTGTATCTAACGCCAGTGCCTGATAAAAAGGGTGAATGGCAACGTGATGTCGACCCGTTACGATAAGGAGTTGATATCCCACTTCCTGCGCGCGTTTAAGCGCTTCAAGGGAGGAGGGGAGAAGGGTTTTTTGCGGCGTCAGTAAGGTACCGTCTAAATCCAGAGCAATCACACGCGAGGTCATTTGTTTTTCCGGGTTAATATTGAATTTACGATCTGATGGGATGGTACACCGAGAGGCGAACGCGTCAAAACTCCCGTCGACAATTCAGCATTCACCGTCAAAAGTTAACTACTTTCATGCGCAGTGAGGAGTGAATATTCATGAAACAAACCGTTTATACCGCCAGTCCTGAAAGCCAGCAGATCCACGTCTGGCGTTTAAATGCCGAGGGGACCCTCACGCTGGTGCAGGTTGTTGATGTGCCAGGTCAGGTACAGCCAATGGCGATCAGTCCGGATAAACGTTTCTTGTACGTGGGTGTGCGCCCGGAGTTTCGCGTGCTGGCCTACCGCATCTCTCCGGATGACGGCGCGCTGACTTACACTGCGGAGGCGCCATTGCCGGGTAGCCCAACCCACATCTCAACCGATCGCAAGGGCAACTTTGTTTTCAGCGGCTCCTATAACGCGGGCTGTGTCAGTGTGACGCGTCTGGAAGAGGGCATTCCGGTCGACACCGTGGATGTGGTGGAAGGGCTGGAAGGTTGCCACTCGGCAAATATCTCTCCGGACAACCGCACGCTGTGGGTACCGGCGCTGAAGCAGGATCGAATCTGCCTGTTTACCCTGAGCGACGATGGTCACCTGGTGGCGCAGAATCCGGCAGAAGTGACGACCGTTGAAGGTGCGGGTCCACGTCATATGGTCTTCCATCCGAATCAGCAGTACGCCTACGTGGTGAACGAGCTGAACAGCTCGGTGGATGTCTGGGAACTGAAAGATCCTAACGGCCAGATTGAGTGCGTGCAGACGCTGGATATGATGCCGGCTGATTTCTCCGACACCCGCTGGGCGGCGGATATTCATATTACGCCGGATGGTCGCCATCTCTACGCCTGTGACCGTACTTCCAGCCTGATCACCATCTTTAGCGTTTCGGAAGACGGCAGCGTGCTGGCAGTGGAAGGCTTCCAGCCGACGGAAACGCAGCCGCGTGGCTTTAATATCGATCACAGCGGTAAATACCTGATTGCAGCGGGGCAGAAGTCTCACCACATCGCCCTGTACGAAATCAAAGGTGAGCAGGGCCTGCTGGAAGAGAAAGGGCGCTATGCGGTAGGCCAGGGGCCAATGTGGGTAGTGGTTAACGCTCACTAAGTGGCTAAAAACAAAAAAACCTCGCGAATGCGAGGTTTTTTTATGCCCGGTAGTATTTCATTAACGGACAGGCCGGGTAAGGCGAAGCCGCCACCCGGCAAAACAGATTACTGCTTCGGCTCAGCAACCACTTTGCTACCCAGACCGCGATTGTTGTATTCCCACATGCGGTTGAAGTTAGCGTCGTTCAGGTTGCGCTGCACGTTTCCTTTATCGTCCACAGAACCGGTATTGCCGGAGAACGGACGTTTGGAGATGGCGGCATCACCCCATGGTTTTGCCATGTTGAAACCTTCGTTGATAACGCTGTCACGGATCACGACCTGGCCGTTGGTTGCAGAGTCCACATCCAGGGAGCGACCCAGCTGCGCCACGCCGTCACCGGCGGCGTTGAAGCGGCTGTTGACGGCGAGGAAGCCGTAGAACAGGTTTGACTGTGTCGCTGGCGCAAAGACATAACCTTCCTGCTGGGTACGTGAGTTCACGACGCGGAAATCGGTGTTATCAAATACCACCGCGCCACGACCGGAGACCAGATCCACGTCACCTTCGATGTAGCTGTTGGTCACCAGCGTACGGGTCAGACGGTTATTCTGCAGGGTGTTCTGTACACCGCTGTTGGTCACGAAGAAGGTGTTCTGACGACCCAGAATGTTCACGTTATTGAGCTGCACCTTGTCGCCATCGCTACGCAGCGCCACGGCCTGGTGGTTACCCGCATCAACGCTGTCGCCCAGGGTGTTCTGAATGGTCAGGTTCTGCAGCTGCAGACCGTTGTTCTGAGACCAGACGACCGCAGAGCACATCACGCCAATGGTGGCGGAACGCTTGCTCTGGCAGTTATCAAACATATACCAGGCCGGTTTGCCCGGCATGTATTTACCCGCCGGGTTGACCAGGTGACGCCAGGTAGTGCTGTCGATTTCGGAATCAATCGCCAGACCAATTTTAACGTCGATGGCTTTTTCACCCAGACCGTAAAGGGTGATGCTGCCTGGTGCTGCCGGAACGTAAACGGTACCTTCATATTCACCTGGCATGATCGCGATGTACTGGCGAGATGCGCTGTGTTTGGTGATGGCAGCGTCCACCGCAGCCTGAATAGAGGTGTGCGTCACGCCCTGCGCGCCTGCCGGACCCACAACAAAGTTTGGCTGCTTCGGCAGGTTAATAGAAGACGGCGTCCACGGTGCTGCGTTTGGATCCATCGCGGAGAAGTAGTGCGCGCGATCGAAGTTTTTCGCTTCATCAGCGGACAAAATCGGACGGGATGCGGTGCCTGGCGCGACCTGCTCAGAAGGTCGCTGATCCGGTGGCGTTGAACTGCATGCGGATAATGTCACGCCAAAGGCGAGTGCCAACGCCAGACGGGAAATCCTGGAAATGTTCAAGGTGAAGCTCCTGGGTATGCAAGTCTTAAACGAGATAGACGAAATAGCCTGCTTTTTTATACTAAGTTGAGCGAAACGGGAAGATAAAAAGGGGAAAAGTTGCATTTTTCGCCCGCAGGGGGCGGGAAAGTCGTCACAAATAAATAACATTTTCATAAAGGCGGTTGACAGCAGCCAGCAGATGAAAATAAATGTCTATACAACCCATGACAAGTGAAAGGCTTATGCTGCAACTTCATCCCGACGATGTGATATGGCGAAATGCGCGACTGGCGACAATGGTCCCTGGTGAAGAATCTTATGGCCTGCAAGCGCATCATGCCCTTGTGGTGCGCGGTCAAACCCTTCTGGCCGTCATTCCTGAAGCAGATCTCCCTTCCGGGCATGATAAATGCGTCGATCTCGGTGGACGCCTGGTCACGCCGGGTCTTATCGACTGCCATACCCACCTTGTGTTTGGCGGCAATCGCGCGGCGGAGTGGGAGCAGCGTCTCAACGGCGTCTCCTATCAGACCATCAGCGCACAGGGGGGCGGAATTAACGCCACCGTCTCGGCAACCCGCGACAGTTCGCCGGAAAAGTTGCTTACACTGGCGCAGCAGCGGCTGGAGCGGTTAATGAATGAAGGGGTGACCACCCTGGAAATCAAATCCGGCTACGGTCTTAACGCCGCGGCTGAAGAGAAAATGCTGCAGGTCGCATGCCAGCTCAGCCTGAGTAATCCGGTTGAGATCAGCCCAACCCTGCTGGCGGCACATGCGGTTCCGGCGGAATACCGCCACGATCCAGACGCGTACCTTACCCTGGTGTGCGAGCAAATCATGCCTGACCTGTGGCAAAAAGGGCTGTTCGAAGCCGTGGATGTGTTTTGTGAAAATGTCGGCTTCACGCCAGCGCAAACCGAGCGGCTTTTCCTGGCCGCCAGCGCACGGGGTATTCCGGTGAAAGGGCACGTGGAGCAACTTTCTAACCTGGGCGGTGCGGCGCTGGTCAGCCGATTTAAAGGGTTATCTGCCGATCATATCGAATACCTGGATGAGGACGGTGTTCAGGCCATGGCGCAAAGCGGCACGGTCGCGGTACTGCTGCCCGGCGCGTTCTATTTCCTTCAGGAGCGTCAGCGTCCACCGGTTGAACAGCTCCGGGCGCAGGGCGTACCGATGGCGGTCGCCACAGATTACAACCCCGGCACCAGCCCGTTCGCGAGCATTCATCTGGCCATGAACATGGCCTGTGTACAGTTTGGCCTGACGCCTGAAGAGGCCTGGGCTGGCGTCACGCGGCACGCCGCGCAGGCGCTGGGGCGTGGCACAACGCACGGGCAGTTAAAGGCTGGTTTCATGGCTGATTTTATCGTCTGGGATGCAGACCATCCGGTAGAAATGGTTTACGAGCCGGGACGCAATCCGCTGTATCAACGCATTTTCCGTGGGGAGGCAGTATGACGTTATGGCGGCCCGTAGCCGAAACGGTCTGGCAGGGGCGAGACGACAGCGCCGAGGCCAGCAACGCAAAACGGATTTTTCAGACCATACGCCAGCCGTCGCAATTTACCCCGGTTTCATCCGCGATTGCGCTGATAGGCTTTGCCTGTGATGAAGGGGTGAGGCGTAATCAGGGCAGGCAGGGTGCGGCGCAGGCTCCCGACGTGCTACGTAAGGCGCTGGCGAACATGGCAACGCATTCCGGCCACGAACGGCTGGTGGACATGGGGTCGGTTTACGTTGAGGATGACCACCTGGAAGAGGGCCAACAGGCACTGAGCGATGCTGTGGTCACCTGTCAGCAGGCTGGCATGCGTACGCTGGTGTTGGGCGGCGGACACGAGACCGCCTGGGCCCACGGCCGTGGTATTCTTGAGGCGTTCCCGAATGAGCGCGTGGCGGTCATCAACCTGGATGCGCATCTTGATTTGCGCAAGGCTGAACGGGCCACCTCCGGCACCCCGTTTCGTCAGCTGGCGAACTACTGTGCTGACCACGCGCGGGAATTTCAGTACGCCTGTTTTGGCGTCAGCCGCGCGGCGAACACCCAGGCGCTGTTTGACGAGGCTGAACGGCTTAACGCCACGCTGGTGGACGATCTGCATTTCCACCGGGATGCGCTATCAGCGCTGGAACAGGTGCTGGCGCAGGCCGATCGTGTTTACCTCACCATTGATCTGGACGTTCTGCCCGCAGCCGAGATGCCCGCCGTGTCAGCCCCCGCTGCGTTAGGCGTCCCGGCGCGGGATCTCCTGCCCGCGATCGAGCGCATTTGCCGTAGCGGAAAACTGCAGGCCGCCGATCTGGTAGAATTTAACCCTCACTACGATCGGGACGGACAGGGGGCGAAGCTTGCCGCCCGTCTGGCCTGGCAAATTGCTCACTGGTGGGCATAACAACATTTAAGGAGTGACGATGTTCTCACGCTCACCTCAGCCGCCGTCCGGCTCTCCCGCGCCTTTCTACGAAAAGGTGAAGCAGACGATCAGCGAAAAAATCGCCACCGGCGTCTGGCGGCCGCATGACCGCATTCCCTCTGAAGCCGATCTGGTGGCGCAGTTTGGCTTTAGCCGGATGACCATCAACCGGGCGTTACGCGAGCTAACCGACGAAGGCCTGCTGGTGCGTCTGCAGGGGGTCGGGACGTTTGTGGCGGAGCCGAAAGGACAATCGGCGCTGTTTGAAATCCGCAGCATTGCGGACGAGATAGCGTCGCGAAACCATCAGCACCACTGCGAAGTGCTGGTGCTTGAAGAGACGCAGGCCAGCGCCGAGCAGGCTGCGGTACTGAACGTCAAGGAGGGGACCCGGATCTTCCATTCCGTAATGGTGCATTTCGAAAATGACGTGCCGGTGCAGATTGAGGATCGCTGCGTAAACGCCGAACGGATACCGGACTATCTGGACCAGGATTACACCCAAACCACGCCGCATGCCTTTCTCTCGCTTGTCGCACCGCTGACGGAAGGGGAGCATATTGTGGAAGCGGTGCGCGCGACGCCGCAGGAGTGCGAGCTGCTGCGTATCAAAGAGCACGATCCCTGCCTGCTGATCCGCCGTCGCACCTGGTCATCCACGCAGATTGTGTCGCATGCAAGACTGCTGTTCCCCGGTAGCCGCTATCGGTTGCAGGGCCACTTTATGTCATAAGTTTTAAAAGCGTGATAGCTAACGCAATATAACAAAATTGTATCTTTTTTGTTAAATCCGACCTTGTGTGTGCTTGTCTATACAAGTATATCTAAATGCATCATCTGTCCCGTATGAGGAGCACACAATGTCGTCAGGTAAATACCGTCAGCAGGATGTCCGCGCCGCGCGCGGCACCACCCTTACCGCCAAAAGCTGGCTCACCGAAGCACCACTGCGCATGTTGATGAACAACCTTGATCCTGAGGTTGCGGAAAATCCCCACGAGCTGGTGGTGTACGGCGGCATTGGCCGCGCCGCGCGCAACTGGGAGTGCTATGACGCCATTGTTAAGGCCCTGACCGAACTGGAACACGACGAAACCCTGCTGGTGCAATCCGGCAAGCCGGTCGGCGTGTTTAAAACCCACAAAAACGCGCCGCGCGTGTTGATTGCCAACTCCAACCTGGTCCCACACTGGGCGACCTGGGAACACTTTAACGAACTGGATGCCAAAGGGCTGGCGATGTATGGCCAGATGACCGCGGGTAGCTGGATCTATATTGGCAGCCAGGGGATTGTGCAGGGTACCTATGAAACCTTCGTCGAAGCCGGTCGTCAACACTACAACGGCTCGCTGAAAGGCCGCTGGGTACTGACCGCGGGGCTGGGTGGCATGGGCGGTGCGCAGCCGCTGGCCGCGACGCTGGCTGGCGCCTGCTCGCTGAACATCGAATGCCAGCAGAGCCGCATCGATTTCCGTCTGCGTACACGCTATGTTGACGAACAGGCCGACAGCCTCGATGACGCGCTGGCGCGTATCAAAAAATACACTGCGGAAGGTAAAGCGGTGTCTATAGCGTTGTGCGGCAACGCGGCAGAGATCCTGCCGGAACTGGTGGCCCGCGGCGTGCGTCCCGATCTCGTCACCGACCAGACCAGCGCCCACGATCCGCTGCACGGTTATCTGCCAAAAGGCTGGACGTGGGAAGCCTACCAGCAAAAAGCAGAAACCGATCCTGAAGGCACGGTACTGGCCGCTAAGCGTTCAATGGCAGAGCATGTATCCGCCATGCTGGCGTTCAGCGAGATGGGCATTCCGACCTTCGATTACGGCAACAACATCCGCCAGATGGCAAAAGAGATGGGCGTAAATAACGCCTTTGATTTCCCGGGATTTGTTCCTGCCTATATTCGTCCGCTGTTCTGTCGCGGTATCGGTCCTTTCCGCTGGGTAGCCCTGTCCGGCGACCCGGAAGATATCTACAAAACCGATGCCAAAGTGAAGGAGATTGTCGCGGATGACGAACACCTGCACCACTGGCTGGATATGGCCCGCGAGCGCATTAACTTCCAGGGCTTGCCGGCGCGTATCTGCTGGGTTGGGCTGGCGTGGCGGCAAAAGCTGGGTCTGGCTTTTAACGAAATGGTGCGCAGTGGCGAAGTGTCTGCCCCGATTGTGATTGGTCGCGACCATCTGGATTCTGGCTCCGTCGCCAGCCCGAACCGCGAAACCGAAGCCATGCGCGACGGCTCAGACGCGGTCTCCGACTGGCCGCTGCTGAATGCCTTACTCAACACCGCCAGCGGCGCGACCTGGGTATCGCTGCACCACGGTGGCGGCGTGGGAATGGGCTTCTCCCAGCATTCCGGGATGGTTATCGTCTGTGACGGAACGGATGAAGCCGCCGCGCGTATCGCACGCGTGCTGCACAACGACCCGGCAACCGGCGTGATGCGTCACGCGGATGCGGGTTACGAGATTGCCATTGAATGTGCCACAGAGCAGGGACTGAACCTGCCGATGATCCCTGCCACACAAGGAAAGCATGAATGAACGCGTTAACACTCACTCCCGGCTCACTGACGCTCAAACAGCTGCGAAGCGTCTGGCGTCAGCCGGTCACGCTCTCGCTGGATGAAAGCGCCCATGCCGCCATTAACGACAGCGTGGCCTGCGTTGAAGCCATCATTGCTGAGGGGCGTACCGCCTACGGTATCAACACCGGTTTTGGTCTGCTGGCGCAGACGCGCATTGCCACGCACGATCTGGAAAATCTCCAGCGTTCGCTGGTGCTTTCCCACGCCGCAGGCGTTGGCCAGCCGCTGGACGACGAGATTGTCCGTCTGATGATGGTGCTCAAAATTAACAGTCTGGCGCGCGGCTTCTCCGGCATTCGTCTGAGCGTGATCCAGGCCCTGATAGCGCTGGTGAACGCGGAAGTCTATCCGTGGATCCCCGCCAAAGGCTCTGTTGGCGCCTCTGGCGATCTCGCCCCGCTGGCGCATATGTCACTGCTGTTGCTGGGGGAAGGCCAGGCGCGCTGGCAGGGAGAGTGGCTCCCGGCAAAAGAGGCGCTGAAAAAGGCCGGGCTAGCGCCAATCACCCTTGCGGCAAAAGAGGGGCTGGCGCTGCTTAACGGCACGCAGGCCTCCACGGCCTTTGCGCTGCGTGGTCTGTTTGAAGCCGAAGATCTGTTCGCCTCGGCCGTGGTGTGCGGTGCGCTGACCACGGAGGCGGTGCTGGGCTCGCGTCGTCCGTTTGACGCGCGTATTCATGACGTACGCGGCCAGCGCGGGCAGATTGACGCTGCCGCGATGTATCGCCATCTGTTGACGGAGACCAGTGAGATTGCTGATTCGCACCATAACTGCGACAAGGTACAGGATCCGTACTCGCTGCGCTGTCAGCCCCAGGTGATGGGCGCGTGTCTGACGCAGCTGCGCCAGGCCGCAGAAGTGCTGCTGGTGGAAGCCAACGCGGTGTCCGATAACCCGCTGGTGTTCGCCCAGGAAAACGAGGTGGTCTCCGGTGGTAACTTCCACGCCGAGCCCGTGGCGATGGCGGCGGATAACATCGCGCTGGCGATTGCCGAAGTGGGCGCCTTGTCCGAGCGGCGAATTGCGCTGATGATGGATAAGCATATGTCCCAGCTGCCACCGTTCCTGGTGCGCAACGGCGGGGTGAATTCAGGCTTTATGATTGCCCAGGTGACGGCCGCAGCGCTGGCGAGTGAAAACAAAGCGCTGTCGCACCCGCACAGCGTGGACAGCCTGCCAACCTCTGCCAACCAGGAAGATCACGTCTCGATGGCGCCGGCTGCCGGGCGTCGTCTGTGGGAGATGGCCGCCAATACCCGTGGCGTGCTGGCGGTGGAATGGCTGGCGGCGTGTCAGGGGATCGATCTGCGTGAAGGGCTGAAGTCCAGCCCGCTGCTGGAGCAGGCACGTCATGTGCTGCGTGAGCACGTATCGCATTACGATGATGACCGCTTCTTTGCGCCGGATATTGATAAGGCGATGCAGCTTCTGGAAGAAGGGCGTCTGGTGGGGTTGTTGCCGCCGGTGTTGTGATATTTTGCCCTCACCCTAACCCTCTCCCTGTGGGAGAGGGCGGGGGTGAGGGCATCAGCCCGCACGATTACGAATACATCGCCGTAATCGACGCGCTCCCCAGCGAATGGAAATGCATGTTAAACCCTACCATCGCGCCGCTCGCCCCTTCGTCGACCTCAATCTTCTCTACATCCAGCGCGTGCACCGTGAAGATATAGCGGTGCGTTTCTCCTTTTGGTGGCGCGGCGCCACCGTAACCGGCTTTACCAAAATCGGTGCGCGTCTGAATGGCACCTTCCGGCAGGGCGACCAGGTCGGAGCCGGAACCCTGCGGCAGGACGCGCGTATCGGCAGGCAGGTTGGCCACAATCCAGTGCCACCAGCCGGAGCCGGTTGGCGCATCCGGGTCGTAGCAGGTGACCACAAAGCTTTTGGTGCCCGCCGGTACATCGTCCCACGCCAGGTGCGGAGAGATATTATCTCCCTGATACCCCATGCCGTTGAAGACGTGGCGCTCAGGCAGTTTTTCGCCGTCGCGCAGATCTTTACTGATGATTTTCATACGGTTTGCCCTCGTTATTCACTCGTTCAGGAAGTGTAACGCATAGGGTCAAATCGTGAAATGCGCCGGAATGTTAACGGCTTCAACTACCGCGGCGATTAACGTGCGTAGCTGTTCAGCCGTGATGATATACGGTGGCATCAGGTAGATAAGCTTGCCGAAAGGCCGCACCCAGACACCCCGCTGTACAAAGAAACGCTGCAGCGCCGCCATATTCACCGGATGGGTGGTCTCAATCACGCCGATGGCACCCAGCACGCGCACGTCCGCCACGAAATTCGCCCCCGAGGCGGCGCTCAGCTCTTCTTTCAACTGCGCCTCAATCGCCGCCACCTGCGTTTGCCACTCGCCGTTTTGCAGGATCGCGAGACTTTCGTTTGCCACCGCGCAGGCCAGCGGATTGCCCATAAAGGTCGGGCCATGCATAAAGCATCCTGCTTCGCCGTTGCTGATGGTGTCGGCCACCTGGCGGGTAGTGAGGGTGGCGGAGAGCGTCATGGTGCCGCCGGTCAGCGCTTTCCCCAGGCACAGGATATCCGGTGTGATATCCGCATGTTCGCAGGCAAACAGCTTACCCGTGCGGCCAAACCCGGTGGCGATCTCATCGGCAATCAGCAGAATGCCCTCGCGGTCACACATTTTACGAATGCGTTTTAACCACTCGGGATGGTACATGCGCATCCCACCAGCACCCTGAACAATCGGTTCGAGGATCACGGCGGCAATCTCATGGCGGTGGGCGGCCATCAGCCGCGCAAAGCCGACCATGTCCATTTCATTCCACTCACCGTCGAAACGGCTCTGCGGGGCCGGGGCAAACAGGTTTTCCGGCAGATACCCCTTCCACAGGCTGTGCATGGAGTTATCCGGATCGCACACCGACATCGCGCCAAAGGTATCGCCATGGTAGCCGTTGCGGAAGGTCAGGAACCGCTGACGGGATCCCCCCCTGGCATGCCAGTACTGCAGTGCCATTTTCATCGCCACTTCCACCGCCACCGAGCCGGAGTCGGCAAGGAACACGCACTCCAGCGCATCGGGCGTCATCGCCACCAGACGACGGCAGAGATCAACCGCCGGTTGATGGGTAATGCCGCCAAACATCACGTGTGACATCTGGTCAATCTGCGCTTTCATCGCGGCATTCAGACGCGGATGGTTGTACCCGTGAATGGCCGCCCACCAGGAGGACATACCGTCAACCAGCGTCTCACCGCTGGCAAGCTGCAGTTCGCAGCCGTGGGCCGAGGCCACCGGGTAGACCGGAAGCGGGCGGGTCATGGAGGTGTAAGGGTGCCAGATATGCTGCTGGTCGAAGGCGAGATCGTCCTGGGTCATAATCGACTTGTAAACCATTTTGAAAAGTTTTAGGTTTACGAGTATAAACCGAACCGAAAATTAACAAAACCCTTTGGAGAAGCCCCATGGCTCACCACGCACGCTGGACGATGTCGCAAGTCACTGAATTATTCAATAAACCTTT
Source organism: Enterobacter sp. 22466 (assembly GCF_052044775.1). Classification (NCBI taxonomy): domain Bacteria; kingdom Pseudomonadati; phylum Pseudomonadota; class Gammaproteobacteria; order Enterobacterales; family Enterobacteriaceae; genus Enterobacter; species Enterobacter sp. 22466. The sequence continues at coordinate 560,697 of NZ_JBQENX010000001.1, forward strand.
CCTGGAGCTGATGTTCGAAGCCCAACAGGTGCATCGTCAGCACTTCGATCCGCGCCATGTTCAGGTCAGTACGCTGCTGTCGATCAAGACCGGTGCCTGCCCGGAAGATTGCAAATATTGCCCGCAGAGCGCGCGCTATAAAACCGGGCTGGAATCCGAACGTCTGATGGAAGTGGAGCAGGTGCTCGACTCCGCGCGTAAGGCGAAAAACGCGGGCTCTACCCGTTTCTGCATGGGGGCGGCATGGAAAAACCCACACGATCGCGACATGCCGTACCTGGAGCAGATGGTGAAAGGGGTCAAAGAGATGGGGCTGGAAGCCTGTATGACCCTCGGCACGCTGAACGAAGAGCAGGCGCAGCGCCTGTCTGCTGCAGGGCTGGATTACTACAACCACAACCTCGACACCTCGCCAGAGTTTTACGGCAACATCATCACCACCCGTACCTATCAGGAGCGTCTGGATACGCTGGACAAAGTGCGCGAAGCGGGCATCAAAGTGTGCTCAGGCGGGATTGTGGGGCTGGGTGAAACGGTGAAAGATCGCGCCGGTTTGCTGCTGCAGCTGGCGAACCTGCCGACCCCACCGGAAAGCGTGCCAATCAACATGCTGGTAAAGGTCAAAGGCACGCCGCTGGCGGATAACGAGGATGTCGATGCGTTTGATTTTATCCGCACCATCGCGGTCGCGCGCATCATGATGCCAACCTCATACGTCCGCCTTTCTGCCGGTCGCGAACAGATGAACGAGCAGACGCAGGCGATGTGCTTTATGGCTGGCGCTAACTCCATCTTCTACGGCTGCAAGCTGCTGACCACGCCGAACCCGGAAGAGGACAAAGACGTCCAGTTGTTCCGCAAACTGGGGCTGAACCCGCATCAGACCGAGGTGTTGGCGGGAGATAACGAGCAACAGCAGCAGCTGGAGCAGCAGATTTTCAACGCCGATACCGAACAGTTTTACAACGCGGCATCCGTATGACCTGGCAGGCTCGTATTCAATCCGCGCTGGAAGCGCGCCGGGCACGGGACGCTTTTCGCGTTCGCAGGGTAGTGGAAAACGGTGCAGGTCGTTTTCTGACCCACGCCCGGCGGCAGTACTGTAATTTTTCCAGCAATGATTATCTCGGCCTGAGCCAGCATCCGGCGATTGTCCGCGCCTGGCAGCAGGGGGCGGAACACTACGGCGTGGGCAGTGGCGGTTCGGGGCACGTCAGCGGCTATACGACAGCACATCAGGCGCTGGAAGAGACGCTTGCCGACTGGCTGGGCTATCCGCGCGCGCTGCTGTTCATCTCCGGCTTTGCCGCCAATCAGGCGGTGATTGCCGCGCTGATGGGCAAGGACGATCGTATCGCCGCGGACCGCTTAAGCCATGCCTCCTTGCTGGAGGCGGCGAGTCTCAGCCCGGCACAGCTGCGGCGCTTTGCCCACAACGATGCGCTTTCACTCGCCACGCTGCTGGATAAACCCTGTGCCGGACAACAGCTGGTGGTGACGGAAGGGGTGTTTAGCATGGATGGCGACAGCGCGCCGCTTCGTGCGCTGTCTGACGTTGCGAAACAGCAAAACGCCTGGCTGCTGGTGGATGATGCCCACGGTATTGGCGTGATGGGGGAGGAAGGTCGCGGTAGCGCCAGTCAGCAAGGCGTGAAGCCGGAACTGCTGATCATCACCTTTGGCAAAGGCGTTGGCGTGAGCGGGGCCGCCGTGCTGTGCAGCGAGTCCGTTGCCGATTATCTGCTGCAGTTCGCCCGCCATCTGATTTACAGCACCAGTATGCCGCCTGCGCAGGCGGTGGCGCTTTCTGCCTCGCTGGAGGTGATCCGCGGTGAAGAGGGGTCTGAACGGCGCGCGCGTCTGGCAGAACATATTCAGCGTTTCCGTCAGGGTCTGGATCGGCTTCCTTTCCAAAGCACCGATTCGCAGAGCGCCATCCAGCCCGTTATCGTGGGGGAAAACGGCCGCGCGCTCGCGCTGGCACAGACGCTGCGCGAACGGGGAATGTGGGTCACGGCCATCCGTCCGCCCACCGTGCCGCCGGGTACGGCGCGTCTGCGCCTGACGCTGACGGCGGCGCACACAGCGGAAGATATCGATGCGCTGCTGGAGGCTCTCCATGTCGCCAGTCAATAAACAGGCCATTGCGGCGGCGTTTGGCCGGGCTGCGCGCAGTTATTCGCAACATGATGAGCTTCAGCGTCAGAGCGCTCAGGGGCTGCTTGAGCTACTCGATGAGCGCAGTTTTCCGTTCGTACTGGATGCCGGATGCGGCCCCGGCGGCAACAGCCGCTACTGGCGCGACGCGGGAAGCCACGTCACCGCACTCGATCTCTCTGAGCAGATGCTGTTCGAGGCGCAACAGCAGCAGGCGGCGGACCGCTATCTGTCTGGCGATATTGAGTCGCTTCCGCTGCCGGATGCGCAGTTCGATCTGGTGTGGAGTCACCTGGCGGTACAGTGGTGCAGCAGCCTTTCGCAGGCGTTAAACGAGCTGTATCGCGTGGCGCGTCCGGGCGGAAAGGTGGCCTTTACTACCCTGCTGGAAAGCTCGCTGCCCGAGCTGAATCAGGCGTGGAAAGCGGTAGACGAACAGCCGCACGCCAACCGCTTTTTAGCGTATGACCAGGTGACGGACGCGCTGACGGGCTGGCGCTTTCGCAGCCAGGTACAAACCATCACGCTGAACTTTAGCGATGCGTTCAGCGCCATGCGCTCGCTGAAGGGCATTGGCGCTACGCATCTGCATGCCGGACGCGAGAGAAAACCACTCACGCGCGGGCAGTTGCAGCGTCTGGAGCTGGCCTGGCCGCAGCGGCGGGGCACGTTCCCGCTCTCTTATCAACTCTATCATGGGATTATCGAACGTGACTGAACGTTATTTTGTCACCGGAACGGATACCGAAGTGGGTAAAACGGTGGCCAGTTCCGCGCTGTTGCAGGCGGCACGTCTGCAGGGCAAAACCACCGCCGGGTACAAGCCCGTCGCCTCCGGAAGTGAGATGACGGCACAGGGATTACGCAATACCGATGCGCTGGCGCTACAGCGTAACAGCACGCTGCCGCTGGACTATGCGGTGGTGAATCCCTACACCTTTGCCGAGCCGACGTCGCCGCACATTATCAGCGCCGACGAAGGCCGCCCCATCGCGTTTTCCGTGCTCTCGGACGGCCTGCGCGCACTGGAACGCCAGGCTGACTGGGTGCTGGTGGAAGGGGCGGGCGGCTGGTTTACGCCGCTGTCGGACGAGCTGACGTTTGCTGACTGGGTCCAGCGCGAGCAGCTTCCGGTGATCCTCGTGGTCGGGGTGAAGCTCGGCTGTATCAACCACGCCATGTTAACGGCACAGGCCGTTCAGCAGGCCGGGCTGCGTCTGGCGGGCTGGATAGCCAACGACGTGGTCGCACCCGGTAAGCGTCATCAGGAGTATCTGACCACGCTCAGGCGGGTGCTTCCCGCGCCGTTCCTTGGGGAGATCCCGTGGCTCGCGGACGGTGCTGAGCACGCCGACAGCGGGCATTACCTCGACCTCAGTGCCTTGCTTCCCGCGACATCCAGTGGGCAATAAGCTCGTCATCCAGCTCGGTAACGTGGCCCTGGGCCACGTTACGCCCGCGATAAAGCATACAGAAGCGATCCGCTACCCGGCGGATAAACGACAGCTGCTGCTCGGCTAATAACACCGTCATCCCCAGCTCACGATTGAGTCGCGCCAGCAGATGGCCCAGCTTCTGAGCAAAGCTGTACCCTGCGCCCTGCAGTGGCTCATCCAGAATCAATACCCGCGGTCGGTTGACCAGCGCGTTAGCCAGCGCCAGCTGATACTGATCGTCCGGGGAGAGCCCGTTCGCCCGAATCTGTCGCAGTGCCCACAGTTGCGGGAACAGGTCATAGACATCGCTTTTTGCGCCCGAGTCCGTTGCCCCCGTCGCCCGCATGGCGATGTGCAAGTTTTCCTCAATGGTCAGTTGCGAAAAAATCCGTCGGTCCTGTGGCACGTAGCCAATCCCCGGCAGCACGCGTTGATCCGGCCTCTGACGCAGTAAATCGCAGGGGGGCGCACCGGCTTCGTGCCAGACGATGGTTCCGCTCTCGACCGGTAACGCGCCGGTGATGCAGTTGATGAGGGTGGTTTTCCCCATGCCGGGCAGGCCAATCACCCCTGTGCATAAGCCCTGTGGTAAATCCAAATCGACATTCCATAGCGTATGTTGGTTTCCGTAAAACTGATTGACTGCACGCAGACTCAACATCTTTCTCTCCTTAAAAAGGTATGTGGGTGAGGCTCGTTAATGAATCTGCAAATCTCCTGCCAGAACCGTTGAACTGATTAAAAAAGCGGCTTTTTTAGGATAATGCCGTCGCAAAACGACCGATCGATAACCTGATTGCACTGTCTCAGTGCCGGAACTGTTAGCGGTGGTGCAGGGCCCGAAATGGCTGAATTGTGAGCAAGATCTCATCGGTTGGTTATGAATGACTCAACTGATTATCAGCAAAAATTAGCTATAAAAATTTTTTGTCGCCGCTTCGTGGGAAAAACCGGGACTTTGCTGAGCGGCAGTCTGCATGGGCTGGACGCAGTTATCCACTATTCCTGTGGATAACCATGTGCATTAGAGTTAGAAAACACGCGATAAGCGAGAGAAGACGCGGCTTACGCCCAAATTGACGCGAAACACGGCTTAAGAAAATATCGCTTATTATTTAATTGGTTAGATAAAATCAATTGCCGTAATGAAAGTGTCACCTGTTGCCATAAAACTATCATTACCTGACTTGACAAATGTTAAAAATGAAAATGTTCTGGGGATAACCGGGTAGGACTGGTGTTTTATGTTGTCTCAGTCTAAATTTTGACCGGGAACGCGCTAATCATCCGGGCGCTATGCTAAATATCCTGACATGCTACTGGTTTTTCATCCAGTGTTTTTTACTGGCATTCCTGGCCACAACGAGTAAAATTACTCACCTGCCGCTTTTTACATCACCAGGTTGTCGCCCATGAGTAAACCGTTCAAATTGAATTCCGCTTTCCGTCCTTCAGGCGACCAGCCTGAGGCGATCCGTCGTCTTGAAGAAGGGCTGGAAGATGGGCTGGCACACCAGACGCTGCTGGGGGTGACCGGTTCGGGGAAAACCTTCACCATCGCCAACGTTATCGCTGACCTGCAACGCCCCACCATGGTGCTGGCGCCCAACAAAACGCTGGCGGCGCAGCTGTACGGCGAGATGAAAGAGTTCTTCCCGGAGAATGCCGTCGAGTATTTCGTCTCGTATTACGATTACTACCAGCCAGAAGCCTATGTGCCGAGCTCTGACACCTTTATCGAGAAAGATGCCTCGGTGAACGAACACATTGAGCAGATGCGTCTGTCGGCGACGAAGGCGCTGCTGGAGCGTCGTGATGTGGTGGTGGTCGCGTCGGTATCTGCCATCTACGGCCTGGGCGACCCGGATCTCTACCTCAAGATGATGCTGCACCTGACGCAGGGGATGATTATCGATCAGCGTGCGATTTTGCGCCGTCTGGCAGAGCTGCAGTACACCCGTAACGATCAGGCGTTCCAGCGCGGTACGTTCCGCGTGCGCGGCGAGGTTATCGATATCTTCCCGGCGGAATCGGACGATATTGCACTGCGCGTTGAGCTGTTTGATGAAGAGGTGGAGCGCCTGTCGCTGTTTGACCCGCTTACAGGCCACGTCGAGTCCGTCATTCAGCGCTACACCATCTATCCAAAAACGCACTACGTGACACCACGCGAGCGTATTGTGCAGGCGATGGAAGAGATCAAAGAGGAGCTGGCGGAACGCCGTAAGGTGCTGCTGGCGAACAACAAGCTGCTCGAAGAGCAACGCTTAAGCCAGCGTACCCAGTTCGATCTGGAGATGATGAACGAGCTGGGCTACTGCTCCGGTATCGAAAACTACTCACGTTTCCTCTCCGGTCGTGGGCCGGGCGAGCCGCCGCCGACGCTGTTTGACTACCTTCCGGCGGACGGGTTGCTGGTGATCGACGAATCCCACGTCACGATCCCGCAGATCGGCGGGATGTATCGCGGTGACCGCGCGCGTAAAGAGACGCTGGTGGAGTACGGCTTCCGCCTGCCGTCGGCGCTGGACAACCGTCCGATGAAGTTTGAAGAGTTTGAAGCGCTGGCACCGCAAACCATTTACGTTTCGGCGACGCCGGGCAACTACGAGCTGGAGAAATCGGGCGATGAGGTGGTTGACCAGGTGGTTCGTCCAACCGGGCTGCTGGATCCGGTCATTGAAGTGCGTCCGGTTGCGACCCAGGTGGACGATCTGCTCTCCGAGATCCGCGCCCGTTCGGCAATCAACGAGCGCGTGCTGGTCACCACGTTGACCAAACGTATGGCGGAAGACCTGACCGAATACCTTGAAGAACACGGCGAGAAGGTGCGTTATCTGCACTCGGATATCGATACCGTGGAGCGTATGGAGATTATCCGCGACCTGCGTCTGGGCGAGTTTGACGTGCTGGTGGGGATCAACCTGTTGCGAGAAGGTCTGGATATGCCGGAAGTCTCGCTGGTGGCCATCCTTGACGCCGACAAAGAGGGCTTCCTGCGTTCAGAGCGCTCGCTGATCCAGACCATTGGCCGCGCCGCACGTAACGTCAACGGTAAAGCGATTCTCTACGGCGATAAAATCACCCCGTCGATGGCGAAAGCGATTGGCGAAACGGAACGCCGTCGCGAGAAACAGCAGCGCTACAACGAAGAGCACGGCATTACTCCGCAGGGTCTGAACAAGAAGGTGGTGGATATTCTGGCGCTGGGTCAGAACATTGCGAAGACCAAAGCGAAAGGGCGCGGCAAGGCGCGTTCCGTGGTGGAAGAAGATACCGTCGCGCTGACGCCGAAAGCGCTGCAGCAGAAAATCCACGAGCTGGAAGCGCAGATGATGCAGCACGCCCAGAACCTGGAGTTCGAAGAGGCAGCGCAAATTCGCGACCAGTTGCATCAGCTGCGGGATCTTTTCATCGCCGCATCTTAGGTAAAGCAGCGTGTTTTCGCCCTCTCCCTGTGGGAGAGGGCATCAGGCCGCACAAAACGAGCCTAACCCAACTCCTGAATCGCCTTCTCCAGCGCGTCACGCAACAGGTGACGGTCATGACGGTATTTAATGTCGCTCGCTTCCAGCGGCTCCTGAATCACCACGCGATCGCCAATACCCGACACATCGACTTTCGGTCCTACGACAACCCCATCGATGATTTTCTTCCCGACGTACTGCTCCATCAGCTCCAGTTTATCCGCAAGCGACAGGCTGGCCGCTGCCGGACTCAATTCGCGGCCTAAATTACCGATGTACACCATCGGGGCGGGCGTTCTGCGCAGGGCCTGCGCCAGCTCTTTCACCAGTAAAATCGGCATCAGGCTGGTGTAAAAACTGCCCGGGCCAATCAGGATCAAATCCGCCTCGGCGATGGCCTCAACCGCTTCGCGCGTGGCGGGAACGGCCGGGTAAGTCATCAGCTCTTTCGGCGGCAGCGTAAGCTGGTCGATGTTCACTTCGCCGTACACTTCATGCCCTTCCACGTCGATGGCCATCAAATCGACCGGTTGTTCAGACATCGGGATCAGGAACGCATCCACTTTGAGCAGATTACGGATGAGATTGATCGCTTCCAGCGGGCGCACGCTCAGGTGATCCAGCGCTTTAAGCATCAAATTTCCAAGGTTATGCCCGGAAAGCTCCCCGTTACCGCCAAAACGGTACTCAAACATCGCCGAGGCGACGCTCGGTTCGGTAATTAACTGGTTCAGGCAGTTACGCATATCGCCCCAGGCAATGCCGCCTTCTGCACGTCGGATCCGCCCCGTAGAGCCGCCGTTATCCGTTGTTGTTACTATCCCTGTCAGTCTTGACCCGAGTGACGACAAAGAGGACATCACACGGCCCAGACCGTGGCCTCCGCCCAGTGCCACTACCCGGTCAAGATCCGCAAAAGTGCGATTGCGCATACCTATTCCTTATCACGTTCGATCTGCGTAACAGTACCCTAACTACCCCTAAAAGACGATGCCTCAGCCAGGGCAAAATGACGTATATCAATGCGAATCTGCTGTTTTGGCGTATTCTGTAACGAAAATGCACGATCTGGTCGCTATATACATATTTATATAGCGTTAAGCGGTAATGGCGAAAGGGTGATTTACGCGCTACTATCGCCATAACCACGTTTTCATATTTGAAAACATACACTCTAGCCCTGGCGCCTGTGTCGAAAGATATGGCGCCCTGGCCGTGGCAACTATGCCACCAGGGTACAGAAAGAAATGACTGTGCCTCCCGTATCTGGAAAGGTGTACATGGCTTCACAACTTACTGATGCTTTCGCGCGTAAGTTTTACTACTTACGTCTGTCGATTACCGATGTGTGCAACTTCCGTTGCACCTACTGTCTGCCCGACGGCTACAAACCGGGCAGCGTCACCAATAACGGCTTTCTCTCCGTGGATGAAGTTCGCCGCGTTACGCGTGCGTTCTCGGAACTCGGCACGGAAAAGGTGCGTCTGACCGGTGGCGAACCCTCTTTACGTCGTGATTTCCCCGACATTATTGCCGCTGTCCGTGAAAACGAACGTATCCGTCAGATTGCGGTGACCACCAATGGCTACCGTATGGCGCGCGATGTCGCCACCTGGCGTGATGCGGGCTTAACGGCCATTAACGTCAGCGTGGACAGCCTGGATGCCCGTCAGTTTCACGCCATTACCGGCCAGGATAAATTCCAGCAGGTGATGGACGGTATCGATGCCGCCTTTACCGCCGGGTTCGATAAGGTCAAAGTCAACACCGTGCTGATGCGTGACGTAAACCATCATCAGCTCGATACCTTCCTGGCGTGGATCAAATCCCGCCCCATTCAACTGCGGTTTATTGAGCTCATGGAGACGGGGGAGGGCAGCGAACTGTTCCGCCGTCATCACATCTCCGGCATGGTGTTGCGCGATGAGCTGCTGAAACGCGGCTGGATCCACCAGATCCGCCAGCGCAGCGACGGCCCGGCGCAGGTCTTTTGTCACCCGGATTACGAAGGGGAGATTGGGCTTATCATGCCTTACGAGAAAGATTTCTGCGCCAGCTGTAACCGCCTGCGCGTCTCCTCGGTGGGCAAACTGCATCTGTGTCTGTTCGGGGATGGCGGCGTTAACCTTCGCGATCTGCTGGAAGACGATGCGCAACAGGCCGCGCTGGAAGCGCGTATTTCTGAGGCGCTGACGCATAAAAAACAGACCCACTTCCTGCATCAGGGCAACACCGGCATTACTCAGAACCTGTCATACATTGGCGGGTAATCAGGCTTAAGAAGGAACCAGAAGATGAGTCAGGTCAGCGCGGAATTTATCCCGACACGTATTGCCATCCTTACCGTTTCCGATCGTCGTGGCGAAGAGGATGACACCTCCGGCCACTGGCTGCGCGAAGCCGCCCATGACGCCGGGCATAAGATCGTCGATAAAGCGATCGTCAAAGAGAACCGTTACGCCATACGCGCGCAGGTCTCCCAGTGGATTGCCAGCGATGAGGTGCAGGTGGTGTTGATCACCGGCGGCACCGGTTTTACCGCAGGTGACCAGGCGCCAGAGGCGCTTATCCCGCTGTTCGATCGCGAAGTGGAAGGCTTCGGCGAAGTGTTTCGCATGCTGTCGTTTGAAGAGATTGGTACCTCGACGCTGCAGTCACGTGCGGTGGCGGGCATGGCGAACAACACCCTGATATTCGCCATGCCGGGCTCGACCAAAGCCTGCCGCACCGCGTGGGACAACATTATCGCCCCGCAGCTGGATGCCCGCACCCGTCCGTGTAATTTTCATCCCCATTTAAAGAAATAAGCTATGTCGCAACTGACCCACATTAACGCCGCTGGCGAAGCGCATATGGTGGACGTTTCCGCCAAGGCCGAAACGGTCCGCGAGGCGCGTGCCGAAGCGTTCGTTACCATGCTGCCAGACACCCTGGCGATGATTATCGACGGCAGCCACCATAAGGGTGATGTCTTTGCCACTGCCCGCATCGCCGGGATCCAGGCGGCGAAACGCACCTGGGACTTAATTCCGCTCTGCCACCCGCTGATGCTCAGCAAGGTGGAGGTCAATCTTCAGGCCCAGCCAGAGCACAACCGCGTGCGCATCGAATCGCTGTGTCGTTTAACCGGTAAAACGGGCGTGGAGATGGAAGCGCTGACGGCGGCGTCTGTTGCTGCGCTGACCATCTACGATATGTGCAAAGCGGTGCAGAAAGATATGGTGATTGGCCCGGTTCGTCTGCTGGCGAAAAGCGGCGGCAAATCCGGTGATTTTAAGGTGGGCAGCCATGATTAAGGTGCTCTTTTTTGCTCAGGTGCGTGAACTGGTAAATACCGACAGCCTGACGCTGGACGCGACGTTTAAAGACGTTGCCGCACTGCGTGCGCATCTGGCGGCGCAAAGCGACCGTTGGGCGCTGGCGCTGGATGAAGGGAAGCTGCTGGCCGCCGTCAACCAGACGCTGGTGGAGTTTACCCATCCGCTGGCGGCAGGTGATGAAGTGGCCTTCTTCCCACCGGTGACGGGGGGTTGAGATGGCTGATACGCGAATTCTGGTTGGCCCTGAGCGTTTTAACGTCGGTACGGAATATCACTGGCTGGCAGAGCGCGATGAAGACGGTGCTGTGGTGACCTTCACCGGTAAAGTGCGTAACCACAACCTTGGCGACAGCGTAAAAGCGCTGACGCTGGAACACTATCCGGGCATGACCGAAAAATCTCTGGCTGCGATCGTCGAAGAGGCGCGAGGCCGCTGGCCGCTCGGGCGTGTGACGGTTATCCACCGCATCGGTGAGATGTGGCCGGGCGAGGAGATCGTTTTCGTGGGGGTGACCAGCGCCCATCGCGGCAGCGCGTTTGCCGCCGGGGAGTTCATCATGGATTACCTGAAAACCAAAGCCCCGTTCTGGAAACGTGAAGCAACGCCGGAGGGGGATCGGTGGGTTGAATCGCGCGACAGCGACAAACAGGCCGCCAGCCGTTGGTAACAGGTTTATGTGGATGTGTTAGTCTTAACGTGTGTGTCTACTTAATCAGGAGTGAATCATGGACCGATTTCCGCGTTCCGATTCGATAGTACAGCAGACCCGTAGCGGCCTGCAGACGTATATGGCTCAGGTTTATGGCTGGATGACGGTGGGCTTACTGCTTACCGCATTTATCGCGTGGTATGCGGCCAATACCCCTGAACTGATGATGTTTATCTTTTCCAGCAAAATCACCTTCTTTGGGCTGATCATTGCGCAACTGGCACTGGTGTTTGTGCTCTCCGGGCTGGTACAGAAGCTGAGTGCCGGGATGGCGACCACCCTGTTTATGCTCTATTCGGCACTGACGGGGCTGACGCTTTCCAGCATTTTCATCGTCTATACCTACTCCTCTATTGCCAGCACCTTTGTGGTCACCGGCGGGATGTTTGGTGTGATGAGCCTGTACGGTTACACCACCAAACGTGACCTCAGCGGTCTCGGCAACATGCTGTTCATGGGGCTTATCGGGATTGTGCTGGCGTCGCTGGTGAACCTGTGGCTGAAGAGCGACGCGCTGATGTGGGCGGTGACCTATATCGGGGTGGTGATTTTCGTTGGCTTAACCGCCTACGACACTCAGAAGCTGAAAAACATCGGCGAGCAGATTGACGTGCGCGACAGTTCCAACCTGCGTAAATACTCAATTCTGGGCGCCCTGACGCTGTATCTGGATTTCATCAACCTGTTCCTGATGCTGCTGCGTATTTTCGGCAACCGTCGCTAAGGTAGCTTTGCGAGGTGGCGGTGCGGTCTGGTGCCCTCACCCTGACCCTCTCCCACGGGAGAGGGAACAAACACTAAAAACGGCAACAAAGTTGCCGTTTTGCTTTTATTTTGCCATCGCCTTCTCGTTCTTCGCTCTTAGCTTCTTCGCCCGGCTCTCAAGCACCAGATAACAGACCGTGGCCAGCGCCAGCGGCAGGAAGTAATAGAGCATGCGGTAGGCGAGCAGGGCGGCGATAATCGTCCCATGAGATACATGTTCTCCGGCAAGCAGGGCGATAAATACCGCTTCCAGGACCCCAATCCCGGCCGGAATATGGACGATCACCCCGGCGATACTGCTCACCAGCAGCACCCCCAGCACGAAGAAATAGTTCACATCTTCACCAATGAGCAGCCAGATAATTGCCCCCATCGCCATCCAGTTGGCGCTGGAGACCGCCATCTGCAGCACGGCAAATTTCCATGAGGGTAACACCAGCTTTTGCCCTTTGATGGTCATATGGCGGCGTCTGGCAAAGGCGCAGGCCCAGAGATACAGGGCGATAATGAGCAGGAGCGCGAAACCCAAAATCCGCAGCGTGGCTTCATCGATATACCAGTGTGCGGGCAACTGCACCACGCCGATGGTAAAGATCACCCCGCCCAGCAGAATATAACCCAGCCAGTTGGTGGTAATGCTCAGCGAAAATATACGCGTGATGGTCCCACCGGGCAGTCCCAGGCGCGAGTACAGGCGATAGCGCATGCCAATCCCCCCAACCCAGGTGCTGAGCGTCAGGTTAAAGGCGTAGCAGATAAACGACACCAGCATGACCTGGCGTTTTGCCAGCTTGTGGCCGCAGTAGGCGCGGCCCAGCAGGTCGTAGCAGCCGTACATCAGATAGCTGACAATCACCAGCCCAACCGCTCCCAGCAGAACCATCCGGTTGTAGTTGCGGATGACTTTCCACACCTCTTCCCAGTCCACCTTTTGCGCGTAAACCACCAGCAGCACCGCAACGGCAATAAAAAACAGCCAGGTCAGGATCTTTTTCGCCATTCGCCAGCGTGGATGCGATTTAGACATCAGGTTTTCCCTCCATCTTCCGCCTCAATGCGGTCCTGGGTTTCCATCTCGGGTTGAACAGGCGGATCCACCAGCGCAAGTTTCGGGGTATGCGCCGGCAGCCAGCCTACCATCGCCGGGAAATGGCGCAGGAAGTGGAACACCACTACGCTGATCCCCAGATTCCACCAGGTGCGTTTAGGCACCATGGACTCATCCACGCGCACGCAGTCGTTCACGATCAGCCCCTGCAGGTTATCCCGCAGGGTCTGGTTAAACTGGCGATCGTGAATGATCAGGTTCGCTTCCAGGTTGAGCGACAGGCTCAGCGGATCGAGGTTACTGGAGCCGACGGTTGCCCAGTGATCGTCCATCAGCGCGACTTTGCCGTGCAGCGGTCGGCGACGGTATTCGTAGATCTGCACTCCGCCTTTGAGCAGGTAGTTATAGAGCAGTCGCGCGCCGACTTTGACGATGGGCATATCCGGCTCGCCCTGTACAATCAGCTTCACGCGGACGCCGCGTCGGGCAGCACTGCGCATGGCGTGCAGCAGCCGGTAGCCCGGGAAGAAGTAGGCGTTGGCGATGATCACTTCGCGTTTGGCATTCGCCAGCATTTTCAGGTAGTGGCGCTCAATATCGTCCCGGTGCTCGCCGTTATCCCGCCAGACGAACAGCGCCTGCGCTTCGCCGGGCTTCCGGTTCTCTTCCGGGCGATGACGGCGCTTCCACCAGCGTCGGGCGGCCTCTTTGCCGGGCAAGTTTTCCAGTTCAAACAGCAAAATGTCCTGAACCACAGGCCCTTCGATGCGGATGGCGTAATCCTGCTTGGCCTCCGGGCCGTAGTCAGACATATGCTCGGCGGAGTAGTTAATGCCACCGACAAACGCCACCGTCTCATCAACGACGACGATTTTGCGGTGCATCCGGCGAAAGAGATTGGTACGCATGCCGAACAGGCGAGGGCCGGGATCGTAGTAGCGAAACACGACGCCTGCGGCAGTGAGCTCATTCACGAACGCATCGCTAAGATCGGGCGAGCCATAGCCATCCAGCAGCGCTTCAATTTTGACGCCGCGCTGGGCGGCGCGCAGCAGCACGCTGTGCAACTGTTTGCCAACCTCATCTTCAAACCAGATAAAGGTCTCGAGGATCACTTTATGCTGCGCGCGGTCTATCGCATCAAAAACGGCGGGGTAATATTCGTCCCCGTTGACCAGCAGCGTGATCCGGTTGCCTTCCTGCCAGGTACATTTCATAAGTGGATCTCCGCGCTCAGCGGGGCATGGTCGGAAAGGTGGCGCCAGTTAAGCAACGCCAGCGCGGTCGGGCTGCTGGCATGGGCGTTTTTCACATAAATGCGGTCAAGTCTCAGCAGCGGGAAACGCACCGGAAACGTGCGCGCAGGTCTGCCGTGTGCGCGGGTGAAAATCTCCTCCAGCCCGGCCTCCACTTTCAGGGGATGGTTAGCTCGCTGCCGCCAGTCGTTAAAATCGCCAGCCACCACCACCGGTTCACCGTCGGGCAGGGCGTTGGTCCACTCGGCCAGCATCTGCAGCTGCGCCTGCCGGTGCGCTTCCCGCAGACCAAGATGGACGCAGCCAACATGTACCGGAAAATCGAGGTCTGGCGGGGTGATACGGCAGTAAAGTAGCCCACGCTTTTCGCTTTCGCCGACGGAGACGTCCCGGTTCTCGTAATGTTCAATAGGATAACGCGACAGCACCGCATTTCCGTGATGACCTTCAGGATAGACCGCATTGCGGCCGTAAGCGTAATCACTCCACATGGTGTCGGCCAGAAATTCGTAGTGGGGCGTGTCGGGCCAGTTTTCGAAGTGCATCGGATGGACCTCGTGCGCGCCCATCACTTCCTGCAGGCAGACAATGTCCGCGCTGACGGTGCGAACCGCGTCGCGCAGCTCCGGTAAAATGAAGCGGCGATTAAATGCTGTGAAGCCTTTATGAATGTTTATCGTCAGCACTTTAAGCGAGAAATGCTGCATTTTTTTGGTCATAAGCTCCTTCCTGAGTGACTATCCCGATGAAAATAAAGTGTAGTCGTCGTCACAAAAAGATGCGGTGTTACGGAATTTTCCGTAAAGTGCGGTAGTCTGATTAAGCAGAGAAAAATCCTTCAGGAGAGAAGCCATGAAGTGGCAACAACGTGTTCGTGTCGCAACAGGTCTAAGTTGCTGGCAGATAATGTTGCATTTACTGGTCGTGGTCGTACTGGTGATGGGCTGGATGAGCGGCACGCTGGTGCGTGTTGGCTTAGGACTATGCGTCCTCTATGGCGTCACCGTGCTGTCGATGTTGTTCCTGCAGCGCCATCATGAAGCGCGCTGGCGCGAGGTGGGTGATGTGCTCGAAGAGCTCACCACCACCTGGTATTTTGGTGCCGCGATGATTGTGCTGTGGCTGCTGTCCCGCGTGCTGCAAAACAACCTGCTGCTGGCGCTGGCCGGTCTGGCCATTCTTGCAGGGCCTGCGGTGGTCTCTTTGCTGGCCAAAGAGAAAAAGCTACGCAATGTTGCGTCTAAACATCGCGTACGCCACTGAACCCGTCGTGGCCGCTATGACCAGTAGCGGCCACAAACTTCCCCAGATAATATCCAGACTCGCATCCTTCAGATAAATTTGCTTGGTGATATCCGTAAAGTGACGAATCGGGTTTATCCACGTCAGATCCTGTAACCACACCGGCATATTCTCAACTGGCGAAACATACCCGGAGAGCAGGATGGCCGGCATCATAAAGACAAACACCCCAATAAACGCCTGCTGCTGCGTGGAGCAGAGCGCGGAAATCAGCAGGCCAAACCCGACCAGCGACAGCCCGTAGATCACCATCGTGAAGTAGAACAGCGCCAGCGACCCGGCAAACGGGATCTGGTAGGCCCAGATCCCTACGCCCAGCACGATCGTGGCCTGGAACGTGGCAACAATCAGGGCGGGAACCGCTTTACCGACGAAGATTTGCCAGGTCGCCAGCGGGGAGACCAGAAGCTGATCGAGCGTACCTTGCTCGCGTTCGCGGGCGACGGACAGGGAGGTGACGATCATCACCCCAATGGTGGTGATCATGGCGATCAGCGAGGGCACCACAAACCATTTGTAGTCCAGGTTTGGGTTGTACCAGTTACGTACCACCAGCTCGCTGTTGTTGGGCTTCGGTTTTCCCTCCATCAGCTCCTGCTGATAATCCTTTACCACCTGTTGCAGGTAGTTCGCGGCAATCTGGGCGCTGTTGGAGTTACGCCCGTCGAGGATCAACTGCATGGGCGCGGGCTGGAAGGTGTCCAGATTGCGGGAAAAATCGGCCGGAAAACGCACCAGCAGCAGCGCTTTCTGGGTATCGATGGTCGGCTGGATCGCCTGCGGGCTTTTCAGCAGCAGGATATGGGTAAACGCCTTCGCCCGGGCAAAGCGCTGGGTCAGCTCGACGGAATGTTTACCGTTGTCTTCGTTGTAAATCGCGATGGTGGCGTTGGTTACCTCAAGCGTGGCGGCAAAAGGGAACAGAAACACCTGGATGAGCACCGGTAACACCAGAATGGCGCGGGTTTGCGGCTCGCGTAGCAGCGATTGCAGCTCTTTGCGTATTAACGTCCATAAACGGTGAAACATGTTCGCTCCTTAATCCAGACGCCGTTTGGTTTTCATCCACGTCAGCCCAATAAACATCGCCGCCGACGCCAGCAAAAACAGGGTATTGATAATCAGCACTACCGGAATATTCCCTGCCAGGAACAGGCTTTGCAGCGTGCTGACGAAATAGCGCGCCGGAATAATGTAGGTCACAGCACGGATCACCGCGGGCATGCTGTCTATCTGGAAGATAAACCCGGACAGCATAATCGACGGTAAAAAGGCAGCGTTCAGCGCCACCTGCGCGGCGTTAAACTGGTTGCGGGTGACGGTGGAGATGAGCAGCCCCATGCCCAGCGTGCTCAGCAGGAACAGGCTGGTGATGAAAAAGAGCAGCACCAGCGAGCCGCGGTACGGCACCCCGAGGATAAACACCGAGACCAGCATACAGAGCAGCATCGCCAGCATGCCGAGGAAGTAGTAGGGGATAAGCTTACACAGCAGCAGCTCAAGGCGCGTCACTTCGGTTGAAAGCAGCGCCTCCATGGTGCCGCGTTCCCACTCACGGGCAATCACCAGCGAGGTCAGGATTGCGCCAATCACCGTCATAATGATGGTGACCGCACCCGGGATAATAAAATGCTGGCTGATGGCGGCAGGGTTAAACCAGTAGCGCATCTGTACGTCGATCAGCGGTTCGAACGTTTCGCCCCGGTCTTCGGCGCGCTGCATCTGCCAGAGCTGCCAGATCCCCTCCACGTAGCCCTGGACAAAGTTGGCGGTATTCGGCTCGCTGCCGTCAGTGATCACCTGGATCGGCGCAGCGGTATCTGTCCGCGCCATGTTGGCGGCGAAATCGACCGGGATCACCACCAGACCGCGGATTTTCCCGGCCTGCATCTTCTGAATCAACTCCTGCCGGTTGTCGCTGATGGTGGCGTCAATGTAGGGCGAGCCGGTCATGGCGTGGGTGAAATCCAGCGCCTCTTCGCTCTGCTGCTCCAGTAAAATGCCGACCCGCAGTTTGCTGGAGTCGAGGTTGATCCCGTAGCCGAAGATAAACAGCAGCAGAAGCGGGATGACCACCGCAATCAGCCAGCTGCTGGGGTCACGCACGATCTGACGCGTCTCTTTGATGCACAGCGCGCGCACCCGGCGCCAGGAAATCGCCTTATTGCGCATCGGCATTCTCCTTATCCCAGTCGTGGATGAGGGTGATAAACGCCTGCTCCATGGTCGGGTCCGGTACCTCGTTGTCTGCGGCCTGGGCTTTCAGGTCATCCGGCGTGCCGTGAGCAATCAGCTTGCCGCGATAGACCAGCCCGATGCGGTCGCAATACTCCGCCTCGTCCATAAAGTGGGTGGTTACCATCACCGTTACCCCTTTCTCCACCATGCTGTTGATGTGCAGCCAGAACTCGCGGCGGGTGAGGGGATCAACGCCTGAGGTGGGTTCATCCAGAAACAGAATATCGGGCTCGTGCATCAATGAGCAGGCCAGCGCCAGCCGCTGTTTGAAGCCAAGGGGGAGCTCATCTGTGGCGTGGGAAGCGATAGCTGTCAGGCCAAACGCCTCGCTCATGCGGTGGATTTTCTCGTCCTGGGCGCGCCCTCGCAGACCGTAAACGCCGGAGAAAAAGCGCAGGTTCTGCTCGACCGTCAGGTTGCCGTACAGCGAGAACTTCTGCGCCATATACCCCAGATGCTGTCGCGCCTTGCCGGAGCTGACTTTCAAATCCATATCCAGCACCAGCGCTTTGCCGGACGTAGGCACCAGCAGGCCACACATCATCTTAAAGGTGGTGGATTTCCCGGCGCCGTTCGGCCCGAGCAGGCCAAAAATTTCACCGCGCTTCACCGCGAAATTGACGTTATCGGTGGCGGCGAAATCACCAAACTTTTTGGTCAGGGATTTGGCTTCGATCACCGTCTCACCCGGCGTGCCTTCCACCGTGTGCAGGATCGCCCCGAGCGGTGATTCTGAGGTGCCCGCTCCGCCCAACAGATCGATAAACGCGTCCTCAAAGCGGGGAGCCGTCTCTTCCATCTCAATGTCAGGCATGCCCGGCGCGTGACGAATATCCGCTTCGGTCGCCTCTTTGGTCAGGATCACGCGCACCGAACGGCCCTGAATCATCCCGTCGCTGACCTGGGGCAGTTTCAGTACCCGCTGCAGCAGCGTGCGGTTCGACTCCTGCGGGCTGTGAAGCAGAAAACTGCGTCCGGCCATGCTTTGCGTCAGCTTCGTCGGTTCTCCCTGATAAAGCAGCTCGCCTTCGTTCATCAGCAGCACATCGCGACACTGCTCGGCTTCATCCAGATAGGAGGTGCTCCAGAGGATCAGCATTCCGTCACCGGCCAGCTCGTGCACCATCAGCCACAGCTCGCGGCGTGAAATGGGGTCCACGCCCACTCCGGGCTCATCCAGCAGCAGCACTTTCGGCTCGCCGACCAGCGTACAGGCCAGCCCCAGCTTTTGCTTCATCCCGCCGGAGAGCTTGCCCGCCAGGCGATCGGTGAAGGGACCGAGGGAGGTGAAGGCCAGCAGACGGGCGAAAGTCTGCTGACGGGTTTCACCGGTCACGCTGCGCAGATCGGCGTACAGATTAAGGTTCTCCATCACCGTCAGGTCTTCATAGAGACCAAACTTCTGCGGCATATAGCCGAGCATGGCGTGCAGTGCACCGTCATCTTTAATCGGATCGAGCCCGAGCACGCTGGCCGCCCCTTCATCGGGCTTAAGCAGGCCTGCCAGCATCCGCATCAACGTGGTTTTGCCTGCGCCGTCCGGGCCAACCAGCCCGGTCACATAGCCTTTCTGGATGGTACAGTTCAGCGGCGCGACGGCCGGTTTTTCCATGCCCGCGAAGCGTTTGACCAGATTGTCGAGCCGGATAACCGCGTCATTCATGTCGTTCCCCGTTGTTCACTTTTACGGTGACAGGCATGCCCTGACGCAGCGCGTCGTCCGCATCAGTGACGATGATGCGCAGGCGATACACCAGGTCGGTACGCAGATCCGGCGTTTCCACCGTTTTTGGCGTGAATTCAGCGGTGGGCGAAACAAAGCCCACTTTGCCGTGATACGGCTTATCCGGACGGCCATCGGTATAGAGCAACAGCTCGCGACCCGGCTGCATCTGGCCGAGGTTTGGCTCATCAATGTAGGCGCGCACCCACACAGGACGGGTGAGCGACAGGGTTAAAACGGTGCTGCCGGCGTTGAGCATGCTGCCGGGCTCCACGGCGCGGGTCATCAGCGTGCCGTCTGACGGTGCCACCAGCGTGGTGTCGTGCAGATCGAGCTCCGCCTGGGCCAGCTGGGCCTGCGCCTGTTCAAGGCTGGCTTTGGCCTGGGCGATATCCTGCGGGCGGTTACCGGTGTGGTACTGACTCAGTTTGTCCTGCGCGGATTTCAGCGTTGCCTGAGCCTGATCGCGTGATGAACGGGCGTTTTCCAGATCGTTGGCCGAAATGGTGCGGCTTTTCCACAGCCCCTGCTGGCGGGCATAGAAATTCTGCGCATAGTCATAGGCCGCCTGCGCCTGTTTAACTGCGGCAGCAGCCTGGGCAATCTCTTCGTCACGATAACCGGCCAGCATCAGATCATATTGCGCCTGGGCGACGGAAACCCCGGCTTTTGCCTGCATTAGCGCGTTCTCGTAGGGCGCTTTATCCAGCATCCCCAGCGTCTGCCCGGTTTTGATGGTGTCGCCCTCATCCACGTTCAGCGACGCCAGCCGCCCCCCGACGCGGAAGCTCATATTCACGGTGCGAATATCAACGTTACCGTACAGCGTCAGGCCGCGATCCTGATGGCTTTGATACCACAGCCAGCCACCGACGCCGGCGGCAAGCAAAACAACAACCACCAGAATGATGGCGACAGGTTTTTTCATGACTTCAGGCTCCTTTGCGTTAAGCCTTGCAGGATCAGATCGAGATGACAGGTGATCACCTGGCTAATCTGCGCGGCTTTATCCTCATCAAATTGTGTCCAGCCGGTGCGTAACAGAATCGTTTCTCGCCCCAGACGGAAGGCCAGAATCTCACCCAGCAGGGCGTGGGTATGCAAAATCGTTGCGGTATCGTTGGCGTCTTGCCCGGTATAGGCCGCGATCAGCCGGGTCAGGTGCGTGTGCATCGGGGCAATCACCTGGTCGTGCACCAACTGGTAGGCGACGGTAGGGGAGAGCTGTTCACGGGAGATAAATCGACTCAGGTTCAGCGTGTCGTCGTGCGTCAGCAGGCGAATCATGTTATGGCAGGCATTGAGGATCAGCTGGCGGATGGCCTCACGATCGGGCGACGGCTGGCTGAGCAGCGCGGTGGCTTCCTCCACGTGCGGGTGAAACTGCGTGCCAATAAAATCGGCGATCCACTGCGCACAGGCGAGGTATAAATCCTCTTTTGAGCCAAAATAGTAGGGGATAGCCGCAATGTTTTGCCCGGCCTGCGCCGCGATATCCCGGGTGGTGGCATGCAAGCCATACTCACCAAACTGCGCCAGCGCGGCAGCAATAAGCTGGCTTTTGGCCTGTTCGCCTTTAGAGGTTGTCGGGGTTGTATTCATAGCGGCATTAAAAATTAATCAATCGATTGATTAAGATTATGCCTGATTAGCGAAATCGTCGAGGGAAGGTGGAGGGATATTTTATGCGCCACGTCACAAAAGCTGCTACACTCCGCCCCTTCGCGACATTGTGGTTTTTGTCCTCCTAATTGTTATATCTCCCTGAAAACTACACCTGTGATGGTCGGGGCGGTTCGGAGTTTTTATGTCTTTTGATTCCCTTGGCCTGAACCCGGAAATTCTGCGCGCGATCGCAGAGCAGGGCTACGTTGAGCCAACCCCAATCCAGCAGCAGGCGATCCCTGCCGTTCTGCAGGGCCGTGACCTGATGGCCAGTGCCCAGACCGGGACCGGTAAAACCGCAGGCTTCACCTTGCCACTGTTAGAGCTGCTGGTAAAAAATCAGCCGCACGCGAAGGGACGTCGTCCGGTTCGTGCGCTGATCCTCACCCCAACCCGCGAGCTGGCGGCGCAGATTGGCGAGAACGTGCGTGACTACAGCCGCTATCTCAACATTCGTTCGCTGGTGGTTTTCGGTGGCGTGAGCATTAACCCGCAAATGATGAAACTGCGCGGCGGCGTGGACGTGCTGGTGGCAACGCCGGGCCGTCTGCTGGATCTGGAACACCAGAACGCCGTGAAACTCGATAACGTCGAAATTCTGGTGCTGGACGAAGCCGACCGCATGCTCGACATGGGCTTTATCCACGATATTCGCCGCGTACTGGCTAAGCTCCCGCCGCGTCGTCAGAACCTGCTGTTCTCCGCGACCTTCTCCGACGAGATCAAGGCGCTGGCTGAAAAGCTGCTGCATAACCCGCTGGAAGTTGAAGTGGCGCGCCGCAACACCGCCTCTGAGCAGGTGACCCAGCACGTGCACTTCGTTGATAAAAAGCGTAAGCGGGAACTGCTCTCCCAGATGATTGGTCAGGGCAACTGGCAGCAGGTGCTGGTCTTTACCCGTACCAAGCACGGTGCAAACCACCTGGCGGAACAGCTGAACAAAGACGGTATTCGCAGTGCGGCTATCCACGGTAACAAGAGCCAGGGGGCGCGTACCCGTGCGCTGGCGGACTTTAAATCCGGTGATATCCGCGTGCTGGTGGCAACCGACATCGCTGCCCGTGGTCTGGACATTGAAGAGCTGCCGCACGTGGTGAACTACGAGCTGCCAAACGTGCCGGAAGACTATGTTCACCGTATCGGCCGTACCGGTCGTGCGGCCGCCACCGGTGAGGCGCTCTCTCTGGTCTGCGTGGATGAACACAAACTGCTGCGCGATATCGAACGCCTGCTGAAGAAAGAGATCCCGCGTATTGAAACGCCGGGATACGAAGTGGATCCGTCCATTAAAGCGGAGCCAATTCAGAACGGTCGCCAGCAGCGTGGCGGCGGTGGACGCGGTCAGGGCGGCGGCCGTGGTCAGCAGCAGCCACGCCGTGCCGAAGGCGGCGCGCCGAAGTCGGGCAATAAACCGCCTCGCCGCGACAGCGAAGGGAAACCGGCAGGGGAAGGGCAGCGCCGTCGCCGTCCGCGTAAACCGGCTAACCCACAGTAATCTGGAAGCCCGGCCGTAAAGCCGGGCTTTTCTTTTTGCGGCGACGAAAAGAAAGTGCCACAATAGTGGCTGTTTATACAGTATTTCAGGTTTTCCGATGGCTTTAACCGCGGCGCTGAAAGCGCAGATTGGTGCCTGGTATAAGGCACTCCAGCAGCAGATCCCCGACTTTATCCCCCGGGCACCACAGCGGCAGATGATTGCCGATGTGGCAAAAACGCTCGCCGGTGACGACGGGCGACATCTGGCGATTGAAGCGCCAACCGGGGTCGGTAAAACCCTCTCTTATTTAATCCCGGGCATCGCTATTGCGCGGGAAGAACAAAAGACGCTGGTGGTCAGCACCGCTAACGTGGCGCTACAGGATCAGATCTTCAGCAAAGACCTGCCGCTGCTGCGCAAAATTATCCCCGAGCTGCGTTTTACCGCCGCCTTTGGCCGCGGACGTTATGTCTGCCCGCGTAACCTGGCGGCGCTCGCCAGCAGTGAGCCCACCCAGCAGGATCTGCTGGCGTTTCTTGATGACGAACTGACGCCAAACAACAAGGCGGAGCAGGAACAGTGCGCGAAGCTGAAAGCCGATCTCGACAGCTACAAGTGGGACGGTTTGCGCGATCACACCAGCCAGGCAATCGGCGATGACTTATGGCGCAGGCTCAGCACCGATAAAGCCAGCTGTCTTAACCGCAACTGTCACTATTACCGTGAGTGCCCGTTTTTTGTCGCCCGGCGGGAGATCCAGGAAGCGGAAGTGGTGGTCGCCAACCATGCGCTGGTGATGGCGGCGCTGGAGAGCGAAGCGGTGCTGCCGGAGCCGAAAAACCTGTTGCTGGTGCTTGATGAAGGCCACCATCTGCCCGACGTGGCGCGGGATGCGCTGGAGATGAGCGCTGAAATCACGGCGCCGTGGTTCCGCCTGCAGCTCGATTTGTTCTGCAAGCTGGTGGCCACCTGCATGGAGCAGTTCCGCCCGAAAACCACGCCGCCGCTGGCGGTGCCCGAGCGTCTGAGCGAACACTGCGAAGAGGTCTACAGCCTTATCTCGTCGCTGAACAACATCCTTAATCTGTATCTTCCGGCGACCCAGGAGGCCGAGCACCGTTTTGCCATGGGGGAGCTGCCGGACGAGGTGATGGAGATTTGCCAGCAGCTGGCGAAGCATCTGGAAAAGCTGCGCGGCCTGGCAGAGATGTTCTTAAACGATCTCAGTGAAAAGACCGGCACTCATGACGTGGTGCGTTTGCACCGTATTCTGCTGCAGATGAACCGTGCGCTGGGCATGTTTGAAGCACAGAGCAAACTCTGGCGGCTGGCTTCGATGGCGCAGGCGTCCGGCGCGCCGGTGACCAAATGGGCCACCCGGGAAGTGAGAGACGGGCAGGTACATCTCTTTTTCCACTGTGTGGGGATCCGCGTGGCCGATCAGCTGGAAAAGCTGATCTGGCGCAGCGTGCCACACGTGGTGGTGACCTCTGCGACCCTGCGTTCCCTCAACAGCTTCTCGCGGCTGCAGGAGATGAGTGGCCTGAAAGAAAAAGCGGGTGACCGCTTCGTGGCGCTGGACTCGCCGTTTAACCACTGCGAGCAGGGCAAGCTGGTGATCCCGCGCATGAATTATGAGCCGCTTATCGATAACGAAGAGCAGCACATAGCCGAAATGGCCGCCTATTTCCGCGAACAGGTCGAGAGTAAAAAATACCCCGGCATGCTGGTACTGTTTGCCAGCGGACGCGCCATGCAGCGCTTTCTGGAACATGTTACCGATCTGAGGTTACTGCTGCTGGTGCAGGGCGATCAGCCGCGCTACCGGCTGGTGGAACTCCACCGCCAGCGCATCGATAACGGTGAGCGCAGCGTGCTGGTGGGGCTGCAGTCTTTTGCTGAAGGACTCGATTTAAAAGGCGATTACCTGACGCAGGTGCACATTCATAAAATTGCCTTCCCGCCCATCGACAGCCCGGTGGTGATCACCGAAGGTGAGTGGCTCAAAAGCCTCAACCGCTATCCGTTTGAAGTGCAAAGTTTACCGGCAGCCTCGTTTAACCTCATTCAGCAGGTGGGGCGTCTTATCCGTAGCCACGGCTGCTGGGGGGAAGTGGTGATCTATGACAAACGTCTGCTCACCAAAAACTACGGGCAGCGCTTGCTGAATGCGTTGCCGGTATTCCCGATAGAACAGCCAGAGGTACCGGAAGTGAAAAAACGCCCGGCAAAACTGGCCGCCGGGCGTAAAAAAAGCATCCGTGCTAAGGGGCGCGGTCCTACTGGTAAGTAAAGGTGGCCTGAACAACGCTGCTGAACGTGCCCGCCGTCACGGGCATGGCGGTCGCGTAATAGCGTGCCGCCATGGGGAAGTCCGCGGTGTGGGTGCCGCCATCAATCACCACGCTGAATCGGGCCTGGGGGGCAAGCACGATATAATCCAGACGATCGGCCAGCTCTAACGCCACGCCTTTGGCGGTACCGCTATTGGCGAATTTAAAGGGGTGGTCCGTATCGCGCGGGCCGTCAACGGAAATGGTGGCAACCGTCAGCGTGGACGGACAGTTCGTGAGTGTTAAATCGAAATTTTTCCAGGGGCCGGTATCGCCGATATTTTTGAAATCAGTGGCGACGGCCTGTCCCAGATCCACCACCGTATTCTGGCTGGCGCTGTCTACCTGGCAGGTGCTCTCGTAAATATTCCCTTCGATATTGAGCGTGACGTCGGTCGCGCCCGCAGAGAGGCTCGTCAGCGCGAGTAAAAGGGGGAATGTTTTCATCATCGCTCCGTTACTGATATTCAAAATCGATTGTGGCAATCGTGTTGGCTTTTCCCGCAGTGACGGTGGCATCCGTCTGGTAATACTGCACGGCGAAGGGGATCACATCCGGAACGTCAGGTTCGGCTCTTCCACCGACCGGGATAGGGTAGTCATATCTCAGATCGACACCGTCAAGCAGCATTCTCACCCCGACGCCCGTGGCGCTGTCGCTGCCGGGCGTGAGGTTCAGTACATCCGCATACTGGCTATTGATGCCATTTGCGCTGGTCACCGAGGCCGTGAGGTTGACCTCTTCCGTGCAGGTGGCGGTGATATTGAAATACTTCCAGGGTGTATAGCTGCCCACGTGGGTAAATTGTGACACCGGGAAATCGCCGAGCGTGACCGTCAGATTTAAGGGATCGACAGAACAGGTCGCCGTTCTTTCGCTGACGGTGGCGGAATAGCGGCTTTTATTGCCTTCGCCAGAAATCCCAACCGAATTAAAAACACCGAATCCGTAGGGATCCTGCGAAACCGAAAGGGTTCCGGTCCCGATATGTGTCGCCGTTTTGATTAACTGCTGGGTATAGCTGAAAGAAAACGTTTGTCCGCTGTCGCTGCTGACTGTTCCTATGGGGGTTGCGGTGCTGTCGCATGAGTAACCGGTTCCGCGAATGATCTGCCCGTTGCTGTTCAGGAGCTCAATGCCGATGCCGTCAATATTGGTCGTGTAAACACCCGGCATGCCCGGCACTTCCGTTCCCGTTCCGTAATAGCAGGAAATAATGGTGTGACTGGTGAGCGTTCCGGTACAGCTGCCGTTAACAGTATGTGTTTTTGCTGAACCCGGGATAACGCTGCCAATATTGAGGGTCGTGGGTACAGAAAGCGTGCCGGCATCCAGGGTATAAGGCAGATCGTTGCTGTTACAGGTTGTCGCTGCATGGGCATGCGGTACCAGACCCACGCTCGTGAGCAAGACCAGCAACGCAAAGGCATATCTCAACATGTTCATTTTTTCCTCGGAAAGGTTCATACACACTGCGCCGTAATGTTAAGGACCGGATTCTGGTCTTTTACCGGCAGGTGATACGCTGCGGTGCAGTGGCTGTCGGCGGTTTTCCCCCAGCTGACGTTAATCGTGCCTGTCTCCTGCATACCGGTCAGATACACCTGGCCGCCATCCCCAACGATAAATTCACCCTCCTGACGGGCCTGAGAGGCCGTTGCCCCAAACGGTATCGGACGACCATCCGCACGTTTTAAGGTCATCAGCACCCGGCTGCCGACATGCGTTTCATAATGTGCTCGCACGATGGCGCCGCGCGTCGGTGTCACCGTTCTGGCTGCCTGGTCAATATCAGCATTTCCTGGCAACGTCTCGGTATTCAGTGCGAGGGTGTTATGACGGTAAGGCGAAACGTACGGCACAATGGCGTAGCCACGAAAATCGGTGTTCACGCCTGTCTGATTAGTGATGTTCGTGTCGTCAGCGCCCGGCGCTTCGATCAGTGCGACGGTCTCACCCATTGGCTGACCAAGGGTGATGCCGTGAGCATGGGCGATCATGCTGCCCTGAAGACCGACGTTGAGCTGTTGCTGCTGGTTATCCTGCGAATACCCGGCGCTCACTTCACCGTAGGTGCCTTTGTAATCGGCATTCAGACTGGTGCTGTCGCCGCTGCTCTGACTGTGGCCCTGCTGAACACCCCAGCTGAGGTTATTGCCGGCCAGCGCGGTGCCGTTCAGGCCCACGCTTTGGGTGGTTTCGTGCTTCGTGCTGTTCAGGTTGTAGTTCACCCAGGTGTTGCTGAGCCAGCGATCGAGCGGAACGGAGACGTTAAACGCGATCGTCTGCTCGCTGGTTTTCTCATTATTATCATACCCGCTGTCACGCGTGTTTTTATCCAGTCCGTAACTCAGACCGTAGCTGATCCCGTGCCAGGTGTTGTTGTACCCGAGGTTCATCGAGGTCATCCCCTCGTTTGAATTCCAGTAGCTCTCTTTGACCAGGCTTAACGTCAGCGAACCCAACGAGCCGCCCAGGGACTGATCGACAGTGGCCTCTTCGCGGCTGCGTCGGGTGTCCGGCGTTTCCCAGTCATCATTGCGGGTATGGGAATCCAGGGTGTCCTGAAGGGTGTAGAACCCCTTGCTGTTATAGCGATAGCCAGCAATGGAAAAATGGGTGCCGGTGGTGGCGAAATCTTTGCTGTAGCGGATGCGCCAGGAGCGTCCGTCAGTGGGGGCCTGGTCCTGCATCTCTGATTTGGCGTCGGTGACATCCACCGAGAAGGCCCCGAGATCGCCGATGTTCTTACCGACTCCCAGCGCCAGTGCATCATAATACTGGCTTGCCTGTACGCCGCCGTAGGCGGTAAAGCCGTAAGGCAATCCGTAGATTGCCGTACCCTGCATAAACGGGGTTTTCTCGACGTCGTTGTCATAGCTGCGATAGCGTCCCGCGGTGAGGCTGTATTTGAAGCGGCCTTCACGCTGCAACACCGGCACTGATGCATAAGGCACCACAAAGTGCTGTTCGCTGCCGTCCGTCTCTTTGACGGTGACGTTTAAATCGCCGCTTCCGCCGGTGGGGTAGAGGTCGTTGATCTCAAACGCGCCGGGGGCGACATAGTTCTGGTAAATGACGTAACCGTTCTGGCGGACGATCACCTGGGCGTTACTGTGCGCCGTCCCGCGGATCACCGGCGCAAAGCCCTTCATGCTGTCCGGGAGCATGTCGTCATCCGAAGCGATCTGCGCCCCGGTGAAAGAGACGCTGTCAAACACGTCGGAAGGGGAAGAGCTTTGCCCTACTTTGAGGTTCCCGCCAAGGGCGATAATATCCCGCTGGGCATAGGTATAGACCGACGAAAACTGGCTCTCTGCGTCACCGTCACCGCTGGCTTTGCTCCAGGTGGAGTAGTTACGAAAACGCCATGCCCCGAGATTAAGACCCGGACGCAGGTTAAGAAACTCGCTGCGCTGATCGGTACCGTTTTCACCTTTGCCGCGGTTGTCCCCGGCGGTGAAGCTGTAATTGAGCAGCAGGGCGTTAATTCCCTCGTCATACTCCTGCGGGTCGACGTAATCACGCGGTACCTGGGTAATCGCGCTCTGCGGAATGCTTAACAGCAGCTGCTGCGGATTAACATGAAACGTTGCGCTGGCGGCAGGGATAACGCTCAGGTCAACGCACTGAGCCTTATCATCTATCCTGAATTTATCGATATTAATACCAAAGCTTTTTAGCTGGGCCGTGCTCAGGCACGGCTGCAGGGTTGATTTTCCGCTGGCGTCTTTCTTCAGCAAAAACTCAATCTCTTTGCTTGCCACTTTATTATTGTTGACGTAGACGTCAACGTGATATTTACCGGGAGCCTGACCGGGACCAATCTCATAAATACTGAGGTCGGTTTTACCCTGACCCGGGTTGTCGATATCCAGCAGCGCCGGATTGAAATAATCATCGGCGAGAACTTTTTGCACGCAAACACCCAACAGGGCACAACCTAATGCGATAAGCATTGATCGTCCGTGCTGTTTCGGTGGTTTGGTGGTGTATTCCCAGCGCATAATGATATTCAGAAATTCCGGAAGTTATTTAATCTGTGCGGTATATGACTGACTAATGCCGCCAAAGTCATTGATGATTTTCCAGGACACGGTGTGTGCTGTGATATTGGCTGGCAACGCGAAATGCGTTTCGCTTTTAGGTCCGGCATAGGTGGCTTTATCCACTTTTTTACCGTCGAGTTTTATTTCCTGGAAATTCATATAAAACGGCGTGGGGTTGTCGACAATAAGTTGATTACCCCGCGTGTGCCAGACTAATTGCGTGGTGACATCTTCCGGTTTGCCCGTAATACCCGACGGACGATAAAGCAGTTTAATGCGGGTTTTAATCGCGATCTGCAACGTATTAACGCTCTCATTACGCGCAGAAGAGGGAATGGATTTAATATTTAACCAGAACAGTGATTCGCGATCCGCTGGTAAATTTCCCCCGGTTCTGATGATGCGCAGAACGTTTTCTTGTTTCGCATCAAGGCGGAACAGAGGCGGTGTAATCAGAAACGGTGCTTTCTCGCGGGCATTATCTTCCGTTTCGACCCATGACTGCACAAGGTAGTCGAGGTTGTCCGGGTTGGTGATCCCAATGGAAGATTCTTTTTTATTTTCGAGATAGACCACGCGTGTGCCGCCGATGGTAATGCCGGCATGGGCGACAGAAGCAATAAATAAAAAGGAGGAGGCCAGAAGATATTTTCGCATAGTAATACCGTAATAAAGCAATAACAGATATTAGCCACTGGGGTAGCTAATATCCGTTTTATTAGTTGTAAATGATAGTGAAGGTCGAGGCGGCATTCGCCAGTCCGGCAGAAATAGCAGGTCCGGTCTGGATATAGCGTGCACCAAACTGCAAATCGTTCGTTGTGGTGCCTGGTGTGAGCGTATACGCCGCAGAGGCCGTATATAAACTCAGTGGGTTTTCAGTTTTATCAAGCAACTGAACACCTACTCCCGATGCCGTACCGGTTCCTGATGTCACAGCAAGGATATCCTTATTGTTACTGTCAGGCGTTCCGCCGAACGTTACCGAGGCGCTGGTCACCGTGTCAGGACAATCTTTAAGTTGAATACTAAAACGGGTTGTCGACGTCGTCGAACCACTTCCGGTAAATGCAGATTTAGAAACCTTACCTAATGACACATTAAGTGGATTACTTAAACCGTTCACCACAGTACATGCAGAGTCAATAATTTCGCCTGTGAAATTAATTTGACCTTCACCACTGGATGCAAATACAGAAACGGAAGCACACGCCATCCCGGCGACGATCCCCGCAATAATTAATTTTTTCATTTTAATCCTCTGAATGAAAGTTTGGTACTTCAGGTATTAATCATCACCTGGCTGATTAATTCGGCAGGAACTATCGCTGAGAATTATTTTTCGTTCAATTTATCTTCAGACCATTTTTACCCTCGAAGGGCGTTTGTCCGGGTGTCGGGAGAGAAAGGAAAATGATTACCCGCCAGGCATTTATCAGGGCTATAGTATCTGCAAAGAGCCGCAAGGAGAGATGTCGTGGATTATCGTAAAATTATCAAAGAGGTAGGGCGTGGAAAAAACCATGCCCGCGACCTGGATCAGGAAACTGCCCGTGTGCTGTACACCCATATGCTCAATGGCGACGTACCCGATCTGGAGATGGGCGGTATCCTGATTGCGCTACGTATCAAAGGTGAAGGCGAAGCGGAGATGCGTGGCTTCTATGAAGCGATGCAGGCGCAAACGCTGCGCTTAACGCCCCCGGTGGCGAAGCCAATGCCGATTGTCATTCCCACTTATAACGGCGCGCGTAAACAGGCGAATCTGACGCCACTGCTGGCTATTCTGCTGCATAAGCTGGGGTTCCCGGTGGTGGTCCATGGTGTCAGCGAAGATCCGACCCGGGTACTGACGGAGACCATCTTCGGCATGTTAGGTATCGAACCGACCCTGCACGCCGGGCAGGCGCAGGCGAAGCTGGATGGTCACCAGCCGGTCTATATTCCGGTTAAGGCGCTCTGCCCGCCGCTGGAAAAGCAGCTGGATATGCGCTGGCGCATGGGGGTGCGCAACAGTGCGCACACGCTTGCGAAACTGGCGACGCCGTTTGGCGAAGCGGATGCCCTGCGTCTCTCCAGCGTGTCGCATCCGGAGTACGTGGCGCGGGTGGGCAAGTTCTTTGAAGATATCGGCGGCCGGGCGCTGCTGATGCACGGCACCGAAGGTGAAGTTTACGCCAATCCGCAGCGCTGTCCGCAGTTAGTGCTGATTGATCCTGCCGGCACGCGACCTGTGCTGGAGCGTCAGGACGAGGCTGCTGATGTGATAGTCCCGGAAGCAAAAGATCCGCATACCACCGCGCACTGGATTGAACAGTGTCTTGCCGGTAATGTTCCGGTTCCGCACGCCATTAAACTGCAGATGGCCTGCTGCCTGCTGGCAACCGGGGAAGTGGATTCCGTCCAGGCAGGGTTAGCCCGCGTGGAAGAGATGTTTTAGGCAAAAAAAAGCCCGTCCAGTGGCGGACGGGCAAGCAAGGGTAACAACAGGGTCAATGAGGGTTGGAGCATCTCACCAGAGGGTACGGTGAGGGTGGAGCATTAATTCAGTCGATTATTTGTAGATAACCGCAGTGCCGCTCAGCTTGTTATTGCCGTTAGCGGAGGTGATGGTGTATCCGCTTGCGCCAGCCGCTGCCGCTTTCTCAGCCAGTTTGGCTTCCAGACCGTCCAGCGTGGTTGCGCCATCAGCACTCACCACACCTACTTTATTCATGTTCTGTGCCTGAGCAGAAGAAACTGGCTCTACAGCGAAAGCGCCAAAAGACAGAGCGGACAGGGCAACAGCAGCAACAGCATATTTGATGGTTTTCATAATTAATCTCTCGCAGGTTTTTCTGTTAAAGGGACGATGTTCCGTCGATGTTATAAGTATCACGTTTTTTTTCGGCAGATAAAATCGAAGAGAATTGACGTGGTTGCTCAAAAATATTGAATGACAAATAACTTATTGAATATTAATAAATTCAGAAGGGCGATTTACATTTCTTGTCGCTGCGGTTTACAGACGTGTGATGAAGGGCACATTTTGCTACGCGCCTGGCAAAAAATCGTGAGCGTAAAGGAAAGCGCTTGCGCGGTTAACTTAGGTAAAGGAAAGTCAACGTAACTGGCTGTCTTTCGATCCTCTGCGATTATATCCCGAATGTGAACTGTTTTTCGAATCTTTATTCTGCTGGCAGTGGATGCATAACCGTACACCAGGAATGGCTTTACGGCGCGCCTCCGGGATCGTTTCTCCACACTCTTCGCATTCCGTCAAACTTTCCCCGCGCGGAATTTCACCGCGAGCGCGGGCAACTGCATCTTCAATGGTACTGTTGATCTGTTCGTTCACGGCGTCGTCATTCGCCCATCCGGAAGCCATGGCCTTGTCCTCACGTGGGGTGTGTCTCTTATAAAGATGGGGTCAAAAAACGAACAGTCAAGAGAAGAGGTGAGAACTGCATCTGTCAGCCAGATGCAGTGATTCTCAGAAGAGGAACTTATTTATAGATGGTTGCTGTGCCATACATATGGTTATCGCCACCGGCGGAATTCACCACGAAACCTTTCGCACCTTCCTGGCGGGCTTTTTCGGCCAGTTTGTTTTGCAGGTCATCAAGGTTACTTGCACGGCTCACCGAGACGGTTCCCGCAGGCCGTAGCTGGCTGGTATCGGTACTTTCGGTCAGGGACTGAACGGCCATGGCAGAAAATGATGCACTGGCCAGTGCGCCAGCAATAACAACAAGGGTCAGGTATTTTTTCATAATCACATCCTCAGGGGGAAACAACAGGTGATTCCCTTTAAGTTTAGAAGCCTGACGAGTGTGATTTAGCGCAAAAATTTGATGATGATCTGCTTATTTTTTGAACGATATAAATTGACAATTCGCTGACAGATCATAGACATAAAGGTCCCTGATTTTTGGCGATTTTTTGCGCGGAGCAGAGAGATATTTACCGTTGCGCCCGCACAGGGTATCTTACGCCGCTGTTTAAAGGAGAATGCCATGACTTCCCACAAGCCGGGATTGCACCCACGAAATCGCCACCGCAGCCGCTACGACATGAATGCGTTATGCCAGAGCTGTCCTCCGCTGCAGGATTACATTGTGCAGACGCCTGCCGGTGAACCTTCGGTCAACTTTGCTGATCCGCAGGCGGTAAAAATGCTGAACAAAGCCCTGCTGGCGCATTTTTACGGTGTCGCGCACTGGGATATTCCGGAAGGCTTTCTCTGCCCACCCGTACCGGGGCGTGCCGATTATCTTCACTATCTTGCCGATCTTCTGGCTGACGATCGTGACGGCCTTATTCCTCAGCAGGCCACTGTTCTGGATATCGGTACCGGGGCGAACCTGATTTATCCGTTGATCGGCGTACATGAATATCACTGGCGCTTTACCGGGAGTGAAATTGGTGCGGAGGCGTTTGCCAGCGCGCAGGCGATCATTAACGCCAATCCAGGCTTAAGCCGGTCGATTCGCTTACGTCGTCAGAAAGAGGTGACGTCGATCTTCAACGGCATTATTCACAAAAACGAAAGCTATGACGCGACGATGTGCAATCCGCCGTTCCATGATTCGGCCGCCGCCGCCCGTGCAGGCAGTGAGCGTAAGCGCCGTAATCTGGGTCAGGCTGAAGACGCCGCGCTGAACTTCGGCGGCCAGCAGCAGGAGCTGTGGTGCGAAGGGGGCGAGGTGGCGTTCATTCTGCGCATGATCGCGGAAAGCAAACAGTTTGCCCGCCAGGTAAAATGGTTCACGACGCTGGTTTCCCGCGGCGATAACCTGCCGCCGCTTTACCGCGCGTTGACCGAAGCTGGCGCCGTGAAGGTGGTGAAAAAAGAGATGGCGCAAGGCCAGAAACAGAGCCGCTTTATCGCCTGGTCGTTTATGGACGATAACAAACGTCGCAAATAGCACGCCGTTGTAGTCC
This sequence comes from Enterobacter sp. 22466, assembly GCF_052044775.1. NCBI lineage: Bacteria > Pseudomonadati > Pseudomonadota > Gammaproteobacteria > Enterobacterales > Enterobacteriaceae > Enterobacter > Enterobacter sp. 22466. The sequence continues at coordinate 594,567 of NZ_JBQENX010000001.1, forward strand.
GGGTAAGGCGAAGCCGCTACCCGGCTCGGTTACAGCGTAGGCTCCTGCGGCGGGAGCGGCGAGGCGGGTGGCGGCAATACCTGATATGTCTGCACCGGCATGCGCACATCCGCGAGATCAAAGTGTTTTTTCACCATGCTGTCGAGGGCAAAGCGCACCGTCCACTGTTTAAGCGGCTGGGTGGTGAAGGACACGCGGAGGGTAAACGCCGTGTTGGTCAGCCCGACAATACCGGCAAACGATGGCTCGCCAATTACCAGCCCGCGTATATCCTCCATGGCCATCATCTCATCGACTGCATCCCGCAGCGCCTGTTTGGCTTTATCAGCATCTTCATGACGATCGACATCGTAATTCGCCACCACCGAGCCAATACCCCGGACGAAGTTGGCGAAGGTGGTAATCGATGACCACGGAATAATGTGGTACGCCCCGGTGTCCTGGCGCACACCGACGGATCGAATCGACATTCGCTCAACGGTGCCGGTGAGTGGCCCAATCGTCACCAGATCCCCGGTGTTCATGCCATTTTCAAACTGAATAAAGATACCGGTGATAATGTCCTTCACCAGCGTCTGCGAGCCGAAGGAGATAGCCAGACCCAGTGCCCCCGCCCCCGCCAGCAGCGGCGCGATATTCACGCCGATTTCCGAGAGCACAATCATAATCGTGATGGTGCTGATGATGACCGCCAGCGCGTTGCGGAACAGAGTCAGCAATGTGCGGGCGCGCGCGCTCGGCAGCGGCCTGCCGTGAATGTCAGAGACCAGGCGGTTCTCAATCAGGCTGGCCAGCAGCGTCCAGCCCACGGCAGAGAAGAACAGGATCAGCGCGATACGGATCAAAATATCGACGGTCTTTTCCCCTGCGCCGTTGTGCAGCCAGTTCCAGAAATCGAACAGTCCCCAGGCATTGAGCAACAGCATAATCGCCACACAGACGGTGAGAATACGCGCCACCTTCAGCGAGACCGAGAGCCAGCCGTTCACCCGTTTTTGCAGCTCCGGGTAACTGCGCTGTACCTGTGGCGACAGGGTAATGGTTTTGGATATCCAGCGGGAGAGCAGGCCGGAGACAAAAGCTGCCACGCCAATAATGGCCAGGCTCTTAAATGTTGCCCCCATCATAAACTTCAGGCTATTACCGGGATCGAACAGCGAGAAGAAGCACAGCACAATGAAATAGGCGCTGGCCAGCCAGTGCCACACCAGGGCAAAAGCGCGAATAAAGAGGCTAAAGAACGAGAGGGAACGATCGGCCAGGTGCAGCAGGCTCTCCGTAATGGTCTTCTTGTTATGGAAGATAAGGTACAGCGCCCAGACGGTAATGCAGATCATAATCAGCACGTTTGCCAGAGCACCAAACTGGACGTTCACCTGGTTGGAGATGATCGGCACGGCAACCAGCAGACCATAGCCAATTAACCCGCTGAGTACGCTCAGACGCAGCGCCCAGTATCTGGCGCTGGCATCCTGTATGGAGAAAGGACGAAGTGCCGGTACGTGCGGGCAAAATATCAGTCGCAGCAGGGCCTTAAAGAACTCAATGACCGCAAAAGCATTCAGGAAAAGTGCCTGCTGGAAGGCGATGGTTTTGTTGCCGGTATTCAGTTTGTCAGCCAGCACTTGTCCTGTGAACAGCGTCAGCGCCAGCAGCAGTAAATCGATGATAAACGCGGCAGCTATCATCAGCGGCAGGTGTAACCAGCTGCTTTTCTGCTGATTCTTCTTGCGGCCCCATTGTCCCATCTTCCGGTACAGCGGCCACGCGCACAGGCGCACCAGCCAGTAAAAAATGAATACCGCCGCCGCCAGCATTAAAAATTGCGTGGCGGCAGTGGTAAACGTCTGGGGGTTAAAGGGCTTATGTGGAGAGCCAATCAGGTTGCGATAGAGCTGGGCAAAGCGCGAGGAGAGGGCATCAGCATAGTGGCGGCTAACGTCGGTCACGTTTTCCAGCACCGTTTTTTGCTCCTCAACCTGCGGCGGGGTGATGGTCGGAACGGGCTCCTGCGGCGGCGTGGCGGCCACTTTTCGCAGTTGATCGATGAGCTCCTGCCGGGAGGTGTCGTTTTCCAGCACATCGGCCAGGGCGCTGTAGGCGGCTTTTTTCTGTTCGACATCGGGCTCTGGTGGTGGCGTACTCTCCTTCGTCGCGGTGGTTCCGGTGGTGACGCCGGGGATCGCGACGGCGAATGATGGCGCACTAAACAGGCTAAACAACAACAGCAGGATCCACGGCACGGCGTCCTCCGGTGAAAATGTCGAACAAAATGATAAGTATAGAAGTCGGGGCGCGCAGAGGGATTTTTGGGAACAATCTGGCGTAAAAAAGCCGGGCATGCCCGGCTCTGTGTAGCGGATGAACGGCGATCAGGAGACGTGCTGCAGGAACTCCTGCAAACGCTGCCCTGGCGGGTTAGCAATAAGCTCTTGCGGGTTACCGTCCTGAGCAATACGGCCTTTATCAATAAAGATCAGGCGGGACGCCACTTTCTCGGCAAAGCCGATTTCGTGGGTCACGATAACCATCGTCATCCCTTCTTCTGCCAGATCCTGCATGACTTTCAGCACCTCGTGGCGCAGCTCCGGGTCGAGTGCGGATGTCGGCTCATCAAACAGCATCATTTTCGGTTTGACCGCCAGCGCGCGGGCAATCGCCACTCGCTGCTGTTGTCCACCGGAAAGCTCAGAAGGGTAGTGGTGGGCACGTTCTGCGAGGCCTACTTTCGCCAGCAGATCTTTGGCCAGTGCTTCCGCTGCCGCTTTGCTGGCACCGCGCACGCGCAATGGGCCAAACATCACGTTTTCCAGCGCCGTCAGGTGCGGGAACAGGTAGAACTGCTGGAACACCATGCCCGCTTCCTGGCGAATCAGCCGGTCGTCCACTTTCGGGTCGTTCACCTTCAGGCCGTCGACAATCAGATCGCCGCTGGTGATCTCTTCCAGCTTGTTGATGCAGCGCAGCAGGGTTGATTTACCGGAACCGGATGGGCCGATAATGACGACCACTTCACCCTGTTTGATGCTCAGATCGATATTGTGCAGCACCTGGGTTGGGCCAAAGTGCTTGGAGACGTTTTTAAATTCAATCACAGGATTTTCATCCTTCTTTCAAGACGACGCAGAACGAAGCTCAGAACCAGAGTGATAATCAGGTAGACCACGGCTACCGCACTCCAGATTTCCAGCGCACGGAAGTTGCCAGCAATGATCTCCTGGCCCTGGCGGGTCAGTTCAGCAACGCCGATAACGATGAACAGTGACGTGTCTTTGATACTGATGATCCACTGGTTGCCCAGCGGCGGCAGCATGCGGCGCAGTGCCAGAGGCAGAATCACGTGACGGATGGTTTCGCGACGCGAAAGGCCTAACGCCAGACCCGCTTCACTGAAGCCTTTATGAATCGACAGCACCGCACCGCGCGTAATTTCCGCGATGTAGGCACCGGAGTTGATCATAATGGTCACGACGGCGGCGCTGAACGGGTCAATGCGCAGGTCGGTGAAGGCCATTGGCAGGGCGAAGTAGATGAACATGACCTGCACGACAATCGGGGTGCCGCGGATCACTTCGATGAATACCAGTGCGATGTGGTTTGCAATCCAGCCACCGTAGGTGCGGGCGAAACCGGCGACAAGACCGATAATCAACCCGCCAACCAGACCGAGGACCGAAATCCACAGGGTCATTTTAGCGCCTTCAAGCAAGAGAGGAATGGCAGGCCAGATGGCGCTCCAGTCAAACTGCATGATGTATTCCTGTATACCGTGGTGAAAAACGAAAAACGTAGGCCCGGTAAGCGTGAGCGCCACCGGGCGTTACAAACCTGAGTTCAGGTAAAATTATTTAGGCTCGGTACCGAACCATTTTTTGTAGATTTCGTTGTACGTGCCGTTCTCTTTCAGGGTTTTCAGCGCGCCGTTAACTTTCGTACGCAGGTCGTCGCTGCCTTTCGGGAAGGCAATACCGTACTGCTGTGCTTCCAGAGAATCACCGACCGCTTTGAACTTGCCGTTGCCCGCGGTTTTGATGAAGTACAGGATGTTCGGGGTATCGTGCAGAACGGCGTCAGCACGGTTGGTGCCGAGTTCCATATAGGCGTTATCGATATTCGGGAACTGGCGCAGATCTTTCGTTTTGATATTCGCTTTCGCGTAATCTACGGAGCCAGTGCCGCTCTTCACCGCCACCACTTTACCGTCGAGATCTTTCACGCTTTTTACATCGTTATTGTCAGCTTTCACCATCACCAGCAGGCCGCTTTTGTAGTAGCCGTCAGAGAAGTCGATCGCTTTTTTACGCTCTTCAGTAATGGTGATGCCTGCCAGTGCCAGGTCAACGTTTTTGGTTTGCAGTGCCGGGATAATACCGCTGAAGTCCATTGGCTTCAGGGTGTAATCCAGTTTGAGTTCTTTTGCGATAGCGGCCCACAGATCCACATCAAAACCAACGTATTTATCACCCTGTTTGAATTCAAACGGAACGAACGCCGTGTCGGTTGCCACAACCAGTTTGTCGGCGGCCTGAGAAGAGACCGCAAAAGCCAGGGTAAGTGCAGCCAGTGAAACTTTTAATACAGACTTCATAGCATTTCCTTTTATATCCACGGGGCGATCCCCTGCGAGAACGACTGGCACAATGAAAAAATCGTGCCAACTTTACAAGCTGTTGTTTTGCAAAGGGGAGGATGTCATGCATTGCACAATAAACGTGGCAATGATGTCTGATTGCACCAAGATGAAGCACCGTTTTGGTGCGTGTCGTTTGGCTCAACTGACGGGGAGATATTTAGCGCAAATAATGACGAAAAAACAATCTTCCATTAACGGTTGTGTGAGGTGATTATTACATTTTCTTCACTTTTGCAGCGTCTCAGGGGAAAAGTGTGCACCACAAATGTGCAAAACCCTCACCGGAGGCGAGGGTTTGATAGAAAATTCATATGGATTATTCGATGTTAGATTCGATAAACCACAGGAACTGATCGAGGTCGCGAGATGCGGCGGTGAAGATGTCCGCAGTATCTTCGTCTTTTGCCTGGCTAATCGCTTTACGCACGTCGTTAGCCACAATTGCATAACGGTCTGCCAGCTCTTTCAGGTGATCCTGAACGGTGTGAATATCCAGCGGATAGCTTTTCAGTGGCGTTTTGCTGTTAATCACCTGCGTGGTACCCAGCGCCACACCGCCTAACTGCACGGCGCGTTCGGCCATGGTATCAAGGTGGGTGACCAGTGCTGTGCGGAAGCCATCCAGCATTTCATGAACGGCAATAAAGTTTGCACCGCGCATATTCCAGTGGGCCTGTTTGGTGATCAGCGAAAGATCGATGAACTGGATCACCTGGCGATTGAGCAACTCAATCGTTGCTTTTTTGTCGCTGTCCGATACATCGTTACGGGTATAAAGCAGATTAGACGCTTTCGTTTTCACCAGTTTAGCGGTACTCATAATCTCATATCCTCTTGATGTTTATGTCCCAGGTAATTACGGAACTAAGTATAGCACCGGATTTTTTCCCTGCGGTTTGGCTGTGCCTATTGGTTTAATAGCAAGAAGGGAGTTGAATTATTAATTGATTGAATTAGATGGTATTTTTTAAAATTGACACAGATCAATCTTAATTCTCTATTTCCCATTAAGGGCGAGAGAAATATGACTTTTCGATGACGAAGAATGTAAGAAATTATAAAAATCTCAGAACTGGCCTTTATTCTGCATGGCAATGAAGCCATGCAGAATATACGGCATTAGCTGATGTCGACTTTCTCAACTTTTGACTCGGGGCGCATGGTGAGCGTTGACCCCATAGACGCTGCAATGATTGAGCACAGCGCCAGCGTCTGGGTAAACGTGAGGGTTTCACCGAGGAATACCATACCGGAGATGGCGGCCAGTGCGGGTTCCATGCTCATCAGCGTGCCGAAAATGCGCGTCGGCAGCCGCGTCAGGGCAATCATCTCCAGCGAATAGGGCAGGGCGGTGGAGAGGATGGCGACAGCAAGCCCAATCGGCATCACTGACCATTGCCAGATGGATTCCGTGGCCTGAGCCATTCCGAGTGGCACAAAGATGATGGCGGCAATTAACGAGCCCAGCGCGACAGTTGCCGGGCCGTGCTCTTCTCCGGCGCGCTGACCCGTGAGGATATAGACCGCCCAGCAGGCTCCTGCGCCCAGAGCCAGCGCGGCCCCCGTCAGGTCAATTTCAGAGACGCTCTGACCCAGCGGTAACAAGAACCATAACCCAAGCACCGCTAAGATTACCCAGATAAAATCGACAGGCCGTCGGGACGCGAAAAGCGCCACGGCCAGCGGGCCGGTAAATTCCAGTGCGACGGCAATACCCAGAGGAATGGTCTGGATAGAGAGATAGAACATATAGTTCATGGCGCCCAGCGCCAGTCCGTAGAAAAGCAGCGGGAGTCGCTGCTCTTTTTTAACCCGCAACCGCCAGGGTTTAAAGATGACCACCAGGATCAGGGTCCCTAACGCGATACGCAGGGCAGTGACGCCCGGTGCGCCCACCAGCGGAAAGAGTGATTTCGCGAGCGACGCTCCGCTCTGTATGGACAACATCGCGATCAGAATTACAGCAACCGGCATCCAGACCGACGACCTGCGGGATAACCCTGGCATCCTTTCTCCTGTCAATTTTTGTCAAATAGGGTAAAAGCCGCAGTGTAATGGAAATATGGCGTCACGGTTGAGCTACTGTTGAAAAAAAACCAGGGAAAATCCGTAAAATGGATTAGCGTTGCTGGTTTTATCGCCTGTCAGATTAGGAATAATCTGGATGAATGTAGAGACATTGACGCGCAGTATGGGTGTTTTGCAACAGAAATTCTCTGTGATTTGAATAAGATAACTGATGCTGGAAACGTTCTGTTACAGGAAAGGTTTCATTAGACATCACGAATCTCAAAGAGTTTCGCAAATTTTTTTGATATATTTAAAACTTACGGATTTACTTGAAGCACATTTGAGGTGGTTATGAAAAAAATTGCATGTCTTTCAGCACTGGCCGCTGTACTGGCTGTTTCCGCAGGTACCGCTGTAGCTGCTACTTCCACTGTGACCGGTGGTTACGCTCAGAGCGATATGCAGGGCGTAATGAACAAAGCTAACGGTTTCAACCTGAAGTATCGTTACGAGCAGGATAACAACCCACTGGGCGTGATCGGTTCTTTCACCTACACCGAGAAAGATCGTTCTGAAAACGGCGCATACAACAAAGGCCAGTACTACGGCATCACCGCTGGTCCAGCATACCGTCTGAACGACTGGGCAAGCATCTACGGTGTTGTAGGTGTTGGCTACGGTAAATTCCAGCAGACCGAAAACCAGGGTCTGAACCGCACTGCAAGCAACAGCGACTACGGCTTCTCCTATGGCGCGGGTCTGCAGTTCAACCCAATCGAAGACGTTGCTCTGGACTTCTCCTATGAGCAGAGCCGTATCCGCAACGTTGACGTTGGCACTTGGATCGCGGGCGTAGGTTACCGCTTCTAATCACTTCGGTGAGCCAGTAAAAAATCCGCCCATGTGGCGGATTTTTTTTAACCTTTTTCTCTATCCCTGTGGGCTGACGGTTCCCCAGTCATTCACAAACAGAAGCAATAACGCTGCCTTCAGAATGACTGAGGGCATTCAGCGATGCCCTGGTCCGGCTGTAAATCGCTGAGGCGTTTCCTGCAGGCCGGGGCGAGGCGCATGGATGCGCCGAGAGGGCGGCTTTACAGGGATGTTACATCCGCCCGTCCCCGATAAGCCGGAAGGAATAAGCCGAAGGTACCGCGAAGCGGCGATTTACCGCCGGGAGCCCGGGTCGCCAGGGTGGTGGCGATTGAGCCACCCTGGCACGTTCACGGGTCATGTTGTTACAGAGTAGCAAGGAACATAAAGTGAACGGAATGACCACCAGAGCTGTATGTTCCCCCTCTCCCCTAAGAGGAGAGGGGGCCGTCCGTAGACGCTTTTTGTGTGGGGATCCCTCTCCCGTGGGAGAGGGCCAGGGTGAGGGCATCAGACCGCACAGCTTACTTACTCTTAATATCGAAAATATCCGTCCCCAGATGGTTATAGTCAACTTTCTGTAACTTGAAGTTGGTAACGTACGCTGGGGGTGCTTTCTTGTTTGAGATAAACGGGTAAGTATTTTTTATCTGCTCTGCAGAAATCCCTGTCCACTGCGAGAAGAACGTCAGGAAATCATTCGCCGAACGACGCGCTTTGATAATACGATGCTTCTTGTCATCACTCGACAGCACCATAAACGGCACCTGGAAGTTCTGCTGGAACTGGTCGTCGTGCGCCAGATACTGCACCTCTTTACCGCGCTCTTTGAACGCCAGCCCGTGATCCGAGAAATAGACCAGTGAGAAACTGTCGCCTGTATTGCGGAGCTGATCGTACAGCTTGCTGAGCAGTTCGTCCGTTTGCGTCATGGTATAGAGATAGCAAGAGGTCTCTTTGGATTGCACAAACTCTGCGTATTTCCCCTGGGTACGGTCGCAGGCCTGCGGGTGGGAACCCATCAGGTGCAGGACGATCAGCTGAGGCTGCGTACGCTGCGTGGCAAAGACCTGGGCCGTCATCTTGAGCAATGCTTCGTCTTTGGTATTTTTATCGGCTTCAAAATCACCGCTTTTCAGGAACTGCACTTCGTCAGCACGCTTAGCGATACTGGCAATAGCGGTATCGTATTCGCCAATTTGCCCCTGATTGGAAAACCACCACGTCTGAAAACCGGCACGGTTTGCCAGCGTGACAAAGTTATCCTGATATTGCGGTTTCCCGTCGACAACGCGGTTCAGCGTCAGGCCGAGTGATTTCTGCGTCGAGCCGCTGGCCGCAATATAATCGGTAAACAGGGTACCGTTGACGGAGCTGGCGAACGGCGTGTTATCCCAGTGTCCGCCGAACGCGCCCATCGCATCGCGGCGTGCGCTTTCGCCGATGACGACCACATAGGTATGGTACTTCGGCTTCACCGCCAGCACGTTCCAGGTGTCTTTCATATTGGAGAGCTCAGCCATGCGCGCCTGCTCGTCGAGAACTTCCTGGTTATTGACGACAACGTCTTTTACAAAGCGGAACACCGGATAGCCGGTATCCTTCAGCTTGAACACGCCGCCCCAGGCCAGGTTTTGCACGGGGGTGACAAAGAAGGTCACCACGCTGAATGCCAGGCACAGCGTCTCCATTTTTCCCCACGCTTTTTTCTCTTCTGGTTTCCGGCGCACTGCGATTACGCCAAGCGCAAAAATAAAGAGGCCGACCACGTAGCTGTACCACGGGAAGATCGTCAGGATCTCGGTCGACTCTTCCATATTGGTCGAGTGCAGCGCCAGCAGCGTATTAAAGTTTGGCGAACCATAGGCCTGACCAAACGGGAAATAGAGGGCGGCAATCAGGGAGCAGATACCGATTAACGTTTTTTGCGCGCGCGGCGCGGTACGCCACAGCAGATGCAAAATGCAGGTGAACGCAACGGCATAAAGCAGGCTGAAGGGATAACCCAGCGCAAAGTTAATCAGTAATGATTGTAAAAAGTAGAATCCCGTCCACGGACTTAAGGCCCGACTGCGGGTAACAACGGTGTCTATCAGGGTTAAATTCATAGGTCACTATCATGCATAAAAACGCCATGTGCTCACCCTGGCGTCAAGGGTCATAACCTGCCTGACAGTGCGTGGAGAGGGAATGAGGGTCCGCTTCAGCGAGCCGCAAATTGTGCAGGGCTGCAAGAAGATAGTGCGAGCGCTAAATAATATCAACAGTTGCTAAGCAGATGTTTTGCGAAGGGGATTGCAAATCCGTAAAAAAAATCAGGAATAGGGCGGCTTAAGGCCAGTTTACAGCGGGAATATGACGGAAAAATGAAGCGGCGTACCGCAACGCCGCTTAGTGGGAAGGTTTGTCGTCCTGATGCGGTTTGTTGTTAAACATATCGCACAGCATGTTCAACAGCATTAAGCGCACTTTAAAAGGAGAGTGAGTAAACACGGTCATACACCTCTTGAATTCGTTCATAAGACCTCCTGAGTTTTGATCCCTTCGATCCGTGAAGGGTGACTGCATTACATACAGATATAGCACAGGCTATATTGTATAGCTATGGCTATTTCGTTAATTTTTTGTGCTTGTAGAGCTATGGTTTACAATGTGCGCTCTCGATACCGGGCGCTGGAAGCGTCACCCCACTGAGGAAGTACAATGAACCGTCGCGCAGGTAAGCCAACAATCAGAAAAACGACGCAACTGGTGAATGTGGAAGAGCATGTCGAAGGTTTTCGTCAGGTACGTGAAGCCCACCGACGTGAACTGATTGATGATTATGTTGAGCTGATTTCCGACTTGATCCGCGAGGTTGGCGAAGCACGCCAGGTTGATATGGCGGCCAGGCTGGGGGTTTCGCAGCCAACCGTGGCGAAGATGTTAAAACGTCTGGCGTCCGTCGGCTTAATTGAAATGATCCCCTGGCGCGGCGTTTTTTTGACGCCGGAAGGGGAGAAACTGGCGCAGGAGAGTCGCGAGCGCCATCAGCTCGTGGAAAACTTTTTGCTGGTGCTGGGCGTAAGCCCGGAGATTGCCCGCCGGGATGCGGAAGGTATGGAACACCACGTCAGCGAAGAGACGCTGGTGAAGTTTCGTGAATTTACGCTTAAATATGGTCCCTCCGCTGAATGAAAATCCCTGGACTGCAGGCCCTCACGCGCGATCGCTTCTTTCATCTCTTATTGATTATTGGCGCAGGACTTAGCCTTTTTGTGCCGTTTGCGCCCAAGATCTGGCCTGCGGCGATTGACTGGCGCACCATCATTACCCTGAGCGGATTAATGATGCTCACCAAAGGGGTGGAGCTGAGCGGCTACTTTGACGTGCTGGGGCGCAAAATGGTGCGCCGGTTTGCCACCGAACGCAGGTTGTCGCTGTTTATGGTGTTCTCCGCCGCAGTGCTGTCGACCTTTCTGACCAACGATGTGGCGCTGTTTATCATCGTGCCGCTGACGCTCACCCTGCGTAAGCTTTGCGAGATCCCGGTGAGTCGGCTGATTATCTTTGAAGCGCTGGCCGTTAACGCGGGCTCGCTGTTAACCCCTATCGGCAACCCGCAAAACATTCTCCTCTGGGGACGTTCAGGGTTATCGTTCGCCGCCTTTACCTGGCAGATGGCGCCGCTGGCGCTGGTGATGATGGCGTCGCTGCTGGTGGTCTGCTGGTTTGCCTTCCCGGATAAAAAACTGCAATACCACAGCGGCACAACCGGCCCGCAGTGGCAGCCTCGTCTGGTCTGGAGCTGCCTGGGGCTGTATATCGTCTTCCTGATTGCGCTGGAGCTGAAGTATGAACTGGCGGGCGTGCTGCTCGTGGCGGCTGGTTTTGTCGTGCTGGCGCGACGCGTGCTGGTGAGCGTGGACTGGACCCTGCTGCTGGTCTTTATGGTGATGTTCATCGACGTGCATCTGCTTATCCAGCTCCCGGTGCTGCAAAACATACTGCACAGCGTCAGCGGTCTGTCGCAGCCCGGATTGTGGCTGACGGCGATTGGCCTGTCGCAGTTCATCAGCAACGTGCCTTCTACCATTTTACTGCTCAACTATGTTCCGCCGGACACGCTGCTGGCCTGGGCGGTTAACATCGGTGGGTTTGGTCTGCTGCCCGGCTCACTGGCCAACCTGATTGCCCTGCGGATGGCGAACGATCGCCGCATCTGGTGGCGCTTCCATCTCTGGTCGATCCCCATGCTGGTCTGGGCTGCGGCGATCGGTTTCGGATTATTCCTTCTCATATAGTGCGCAATTTGTCAGTTTTTCCTGGCAAACGTATAGCAACGTCCTAGCTTTAGTGAACGGCATAGTGTGATGCCGCTCACTGACAGGACCGTTGCTGAACTATGGCTGAAGAACAAAACACGCCTGCTGACGAGCAGGACAAAAACAATAATGAGCGTAAGCGACCGGGCAAAAAGCCGTTAATTATCCTCGGCATTGTCGTGGTGGTGATGGTCGTTGTGGCGCTGATCTGGTGGTTTTTAACCCGTAACGAAGAGACAACTGACGACGCCTTTACCGACGGTGATGTGGTGACGATTGCCCCTAAAACGGCGGGGTATGTCACGGCGCTGCACGTGCGTGATAACCAGCGCGTGAAAAAGGGCGATCTGCTGGTGGTTATCGATCCGCGTGATACCATCGCCCAGCGCGATCAGGCTCAGGCCCAGCTTGGCCTGGCTATTGCGCAGCTGCATCAGGCCCAGGCACAGCTGGCGCTCTCGAAAGTGCAGTACCCTGCCCAGCGCGACGAAGCCAAAGCGCAGGTGCTGAAAGCGCAGGCAGACCTCGCCAACGCGCAGGCGGAGTATCGCCGCCAGCGCGGGGTCGATCCGCGTGCCACTACCCAACAAAGCATTGATTCCGCCAACGCCCAGCTGCGAAGCGCACAGGCCGCTCTGGCAAGTGCGCAGGCCCAGCTGGAAGTGGCGGAGCAGGTACAGCTGCAGATCCGCCAGCAGGAGACCAACGTCGAAGCGCGTGAGCGCCAGGTCGATCAGGCTAAAGCGCAGCTGGAAACCGCTAACCTCAACCTCTCTTACACCGAAGTTCGCGCCCCGTTCGACGGGTTTGTCACTAAGCGTAACGTGCAGCCAGGTACGCTGGTGCAGGCAGGCACGGCGCTGTTCTCGCTGGTCTCACCCAACGTCTGGGTGGTGGCCAACTTTAAAGAGTCTCAGCTTGAGCGCATGAAGCCGGGCGATAAGGTGAACGTCTCCGTCGATGCCTGGCCAGATATGGCGCTTGAAGGTCATGTTGACAGTATCCAGCAAGGCAGCGGTTCGCGTTTCTCGGCGTTCCCGTCAGAAAACGCCACCGGCAACTTTGTTAAAATTGTCCAGCGCGTGCCGGTGAAAATCGTGATTGATAAAGGGCTGGATCCGAACAAACCGCTGCCGCTGGGGCTGTCGGTAGAGCCGAAGGTCACGGTGGAATGACGGATCACAGCCACGACAACTGGAAGCCCGCCAGCAATCCGTGGGCGGTGGCGATTGTCGTCACGCTGGCGGTGTTTATGGAGATCCTCGACACCACCATCGTCAACGTGGCGCTGCCGCACGTGGCGGGCTCGCTCTCGTCCAGCTATGACGAGTCCACCTGGGTATTAACCAGCTACCTGGTGGCTAACGGCATCGTCCTGCCCATCTCGGCGTTTCTGAGCCGGGTGTTTGGCCGCAAGCAGTTCTTCCTGATTTGCATCGTGATGTTCACCGTCTGCTCGTTCCTGTGCGGGATTGCCACCGAGCTGTGGCAAATCATCTTGTTCCGTGTGATGCAGGGTTTTTTTGGCGGCGGCCTGCAGCCCACGCAGCAGTCGGTGCTGCTTGACTACTTTAAACCGGAAGACAGGGGCAAAGCGTTTGGCCTTTCCTCCATTGCGATTATCGTTGCGCCGGTGCTTGGCCCGACGCTGGGGGGCTGGATCACCGACAACTACTCCTGGCGCTGGGTGTTCTTTATCAACATCCCGGTGGGGATTGTGACGGTGCTGGCGATCTACCAGCTGCTGGAAGATCCACCCTGGGAGAGCAAATCAAAAGAGAAGCTGACGATCGACTGGACGGGGATCGGCCTGATCGCGCTTGGCCTCGGCTGTCTGCAGGTGATGCTCGACCGGGGCGAGGATGATGACTGGTTCTACTCGAACTTTATTCGCACCTTTGCGGTGTTAACGCTGATCGGCATCATTGGCGCCATTTACTGGCTGATGTATGCCAAAAAACCGGTTGTCGATCTGCACTGCATGAAGGACCGCAACTTTACCATCTCCAGCCTGCTGATGGCGGGGATGGCGATGATCCTCTACGGCAGTTCGGTGGTGATCCCGCAGCTGGCGCAGCAGGATCTGGGCTATACCGCCACCTGGTCCGGGCTGGTGCTGTCGCCCGGCGCAGTGTTGATCGTGTTAACCATCCCGCTGGTCCTGAAGCTGATGCCGGTGGTGCAGACGCGCTGGATCATCGCCTTTGGCTTTACCTGTCTGGCGGTGTCGTTCTTCTGGTCGCGCACGCTCACCCCGGATATCGACTTCGAAACGCTGGTGTTGTTCCGCAGCGCCCAGTCGATTGGGCTGGGGTTCCTGTTTGTCCCGCTGACCACCATTGCGTTTATTTCTATCCCGAGGCGGCTGAACGCGGATGCCGCGGCGCTGTTCACCATGTTCCGTAACGTTGCGGGCTCGATTGGCATATCGCTCTCGACGGCGGCCATTACCGAACGCGCGCAGGCCCACAGTGCGCACCTTGCATACCACGCCTCGCCGTTTAACGAGCAGTTCCAGCAGGCCATCCGCGAAAGCGCGCAGGCGATCCAGAACTTTACCACTCAGGTCGGTGACCCGACCGGCATCGCCACCGGCCGCATGTACCAGACCATGATTGAGCAGTCGCGCTTCCTGGCCTATATCGACGTGTTCACCATTCTGAGCGTGGTGGCGCTGGTCCTGATTCCGTTTTGTTTGTTGCTCTCGCCGGTTAAGAGCGAGGGGAGTGCAGGAGCACATTGATGATACACAGACGTTTACACCCCCTGATGATAATGATGCTGCTGGCAGGCTGCGCCGTGGGGCCGGATTACCAGCCGCCTGCACCGCCTGCCGTCACGCACTGGAACGATAAAGGCGACAGCACGGTGAAATCACACACCACCTCCGCTGCGACTAACCCGCGCTGGTGGAAAACGTTCGGCTCGCCGCAGCTCGATAGCCTGATTGAACGCGCCATCGCCGGGAATTTGTCCCTGCAGCAAACGGTGCTGCGCATCGCTGTCGCGCGCGAACAGATTAACCAGGCGGGCGGGGCGTTTTATCCGTCGGTCAACGGTAATCTGCAGGCGACGCGCCAGCAGCTCGGCCTGGAAGGTGAGCTGAAGTCTCACGGGGTCTACGACCAGCTTGATAACGTCGATCCGGAACTCAGGGGCGCGTTAGGGCCGCTGACGCAGCCGATCAACCTCTACCAGGGCAGCTTCGACGCCCAGTGGGAAATTGATCTCTGGGGCAAAGTTCGTCGTCAGGTTGAAGCTGCTGAAGCGCAGCAGAAAGCCGCTATTGAGCAGCGTAACGACGCACTTGTCTCCCTTGAAGCCGAAGTGGCGCGCGCCTGGCTCCAGCTGCGCGGGGCGCAGAGCATTATTGCCACGCTGAACACCCAGATTAAAAGCGCGCAGCAAACGCTGGATCTGACCGAAAGTCGCCAGCGGGGTGGGCTGTCTCCGCAGATGGACGTAGAAAATGCGCGGGCGCAGCTGGGCAACCTTGAAGCACAACTGCCGCAATATCAGGCGCAGGAGCGGCAGGCGATGAACGGCCTGGCGATCCTGCTCGGCAAGCCGCCGGGGGCGCTGGATGCGGAACTACAAAGCGTGCAGCCGATGCCCGCGCTGCCGGATATCGTGCAAACGGGTATTCCATCCACGCTGGCGCGACGTCGTCCGGACGTGCGCGAAGCGGAAGCGAATCTCCATGCCGCCACAGCGCAAATTGGCGTGTCGGTGGCCGAGCTGTTCCCGAGCTTTACCCTTTCCGGGCAGTTTGGCCTGCGCAACAGCGAATCCAACTGGCTCACCGACTGGAGCAGCCACTTCTACAGTTTTGGTCCACAGGTTTCGATTCCCATCTTCCAGGGCGGACGGCTGGTCTCCAGCGTGAAAGTGGCGCGCGCGCAACAGGGGGCGGCAGTGCTGGACTATCGCCAGACAGTACTGACCGCGCTGGGGGATGTGGAGAATGCGCTGGTAAGTTACCGCACCGATCAGCAGCGTGAAGCGGGTCTCGCGAAGACCATCAATGCGCTGCAAAACGCCTTTGATCTGGCCAGCGACAGCTATAGGCAGGGGATTGCCAGCTTTATCGACGTACTCGACGCCCAGCGACAGCTGGCGCAGGCCGAGCAGCAACGTGCCCAGGCGCAGGTGCAGAGCGCGCTTGATCTGGTGGCGCTCTATAAGGCGCTTGGCGGCGGCTGGGAGCCGTATCAGCAGGTGCAGTTACCGGATTACGCCGTCTTTGGCGAGGCCCCGCGCGGATAAAATTCAGAGGATTGGGCAAGAAACGGACAGGAACGCCACATTCGCGTTGGCTGCGGGGCGGGTATAACTATCAGGCACCCATCAAACGACATGTGAGGACTATCTTATGCGTTATCAAAAACTGGGCAATACCGGTCTGTTTGTTTCTGAACTGTGCCTTGGCACCATGACCTTCGGCGGTGAAGGTGGCATGTGGGGCAAGATTGGCCAGCTGCAGCAGAGTGAAGCCGAGCAACTGGTGGGCCGTGCGCTGGATGCCGGGATCAACTTCATCGACACCGCGAACGTCTATTCCGAAGGCCGCTCGGAGGAGATCACCGGCCAGGCGCTCAAGAACCTGAAAATCCCGCGCGAAAACGTGGTGGTTGCCACCAAAGTGTTTGGCGAAACGGGCACGGCGGGGGTGAACTCACGCGGCAGCTCACGCTATCACATTATCAGCAGCGTGAAAGAGAGCCTGCGCCGCATGCAGCTCGACCATATCGATCTCTACCAGCTTCACGGTTTCGACCCCGCAACGCCGATGGAAGAGACGCTTTATGCCCTGGATAACCTGGTGCAGCACGGCCACGTGCGCTACATCGGTGTCTCTAACTGGGCCGCATGGCAGATCGCCAAAGCGCTGGGCATTTCCGAGCGGCTGGGTCTGGCCCGTTTCGCGTCGCTGCAGGCCTATTACACCATCGCCGGACGCGATCTGGAGCGCGAACTGGTGCCAATGATGCAGAGCGAAGGCGTCGGGCTGATGGTCTGGAGCCCGCTGGCGGGTGGCCTGTTGAGCGGAAAATATGGCCGCGACGGGCAGAGTGAAGCCGGTGGCCGTCGTCTGGAATTTGACTTCCCGCCAGTGGAAAAAGAGCGCGCCTTCGACTGTGTGGATGTGATGCGCACTATTGCCGAAAGCAAAGGCGTCTCCGTCGCGCAGATCGCCCTGGCGTGGCTGCTGCATCAGAAGGTGGTGACCAGCGTCATCATTGGTGCCAAACGGGTCGATCAACTGGATGACAACATCGCCGCAACCGGGATCCGTTTAAGCGAAGACGAGCTTAAACAGCTTGATGCCGTCAGCGCACTGCCGCGCGAATATCCGGGCTGGATGCTGGAGCGGCAGGGGGAATATCGTCGTAATCAGCTCGCACAGCAATAACCCTCCTTTCCCCGGTGGCGCACCGCTTGCCGGGGCTTTTTTTCCTGCTCTGCTCACAAAATTCGATCCACCTCTTTGATCGCTTTTACATCTTCGCCTATATGACTAGTCATGAAATTTAAATGACTAGTCATATAGGGAGAGACCATGAATCAATCACTGCCAGCCAACTTTTTATGGGGCAACTCGGTATCCAGCATGCAGACGGAAGGGGCATGGAATGAGGGCGGGAAGGGGATGTCGGTGTACGACATTCGCGAAGCGGGGGAAAACATCTCCGACTGGAAAGTGGCGACCGATTCCTACCACCGCTACCGGGAAGATTTCGACCTGATGCAGGATCTGGGCATGAACTGCTACCGCTTTCAAATCTCCTGGAGCCGGGTCTGTCCGCAGGGCGACGGCGAGTTCAACGATGAGGGCATCGCCTTTTACGACCGCTTTATTAACGATCTCATCGCCCGCGGTATCGAGCCGATGATCTGCCTCTATCACTTCGATATGCCGCTGGCGCTGGCGCAGGAGTACAACGGGTTTAACGATCGTCGCGTCATGGAGGCCTTTATCCGCTATGGCAAAAAAATGATCGACTGCTTCGGCGACCGGGTGAAATACTGGCTGACCTTCAACGAGCAGAACATCTTCCATATGCCGGAAGCATTCCGCATTTCCGGCTACATGAAAGGCGAGAAAACCCTGCGCGAGCTGTACGAGTTGCAGCATCACACCATGGTGGCGCATATGACGCTGACCGAGTACCTGCATCAGACCCGGCCAGGTCAGCTGATGGGCGGTATGCTGGCGCATCAGCTGGTTTATCCGGCCACCTGCAAACCACGCGATATCTTCTGTGCCCAGCAGTATGACGAATTCCTCAACCAGAACCTGCTGCGCGTCTTTGCCGGCCAGGGCTATAGCCCGGCAGTGATGGCGGTGGTGGAGCAGGAAGGATTTGGCGATATCTACCGTGCCGAGGATCTGGCCCTGTTCGCAAGAACCCAAAACGACTTTATGGCCTTCAGCTACTACGCCAGTAAAACGCTGGACAGCGATGCCATTCCGCAGGGAGCCCCGGTGAACAATTACCTGCTGTACGGCGATAAAAATAACCCGTACCTGAAAGCCACCGAATGGAACTGGCAGATCGATCCGCTCGGTTTTCGCATCATCATCACCCGCTACGCCAACGACTGGCGCATGCCGGTGTTCCCGATTGAAAACGGCATTGGCGTGATTGAATCCTGGGATGGCGTGAACCCGATTGAGGATACCTACCGCATCGACTATCACCGGGCGCATATCGAGGCCATGAAAGCCGCCATATTCGAGGATGGCGCAGAGGTGATGGGGTATCTCGGCTGGGGGCTGATCGACATTCTGAGCTCCCAGGGCGACATGCGTAAGCGCTACGGCGTGGTCTACGTCAACCGTGAAAACCACGACCTGAAGGACCTGAAACGCGTGCCGAAGAAGAGCTACGCGTGGTTAAAACAGGTTATCCATACCAACGGACGCGAGATGTAAGCCGTACGCTGCCGGGCCGTTTTTGTGACTGATTGATGGGAACTATCCGCTATGTCTGAAACAAAAATCACACCGCATATGCAGTCGTTTGTCGATAAATTTGTTGAGTTCTCGGCGCGCCTGGCAAACCAGGTGCATCTTCGCTCCCTGCGCGATGCCTTCGCCACGGTGATGCCGATTTTCATCCTCGCCGGACTGGCGGTGCTGGTGAACAATGTGGTGTTCCCATGGATTTTTGACGGCGACACGCTCACGCACTTCAAGGTATGGGGCGAGGCGATCATCAACGGCACGCTGAATATCGCCGCGCTGCTGCTGGCGCCGATGATTGCCTGGTCGCTGGCGCGCAACAAGGATTTCGACAATCCGGTCTCGGCAGTGGTTATCGCTGTCAGCAGCTTTATTATCATGATGCCGATGCGTCTGCAGCTCACGCCCGTCGGCAGCGACACCACGGTGAATGTCACTCAGGTGCTGACCTTCGCCAACATTGGTTCGACCGGGATTTTCGCCGGGGTGCTGATTGGCTTGCTCTCGACGGAGCTGTTTATCGCCATCTCGCGGCTCAAGGCGCTGCAAATATCACTGGGGGAAAACGTGCCGCCGGCGGTCAGTAAATCTTTTACCGCCCTGATCCCGACCATCCTGACGCTCTCACTGTTTGCCGTTCTCGCCGCGCTGCTGGCGAACGTATTGCATACGGATCTGATTCACCTGATCACCACCTTTATCCAGCAGCCGCTGCGGCTCATCAATACCAGCCTGCCGGGGACAATTTTTATCTACAGTTTTGGTAACTTCCTCTTCACGCTGGGTATTCATCAGTCGGTAGTCAACAGCGTGGTGCTGGAGCCGTTCCTGTTGATTAACACCAATGAGAACATGCTGGCCTTTGCCAACGGCCAGCCGATCCCGCATATCATCAACAACATTTTCGTGCCGACCTTTGGCATGGTAGGCGGTACCGGTAGCACCCTTTCACTGCTGATCGCCATCTTTATCTTCTCGCGGCAACAATCGGCGAAACAGGTGGCACGTCTGTCGCTGGCACCGGGTCTGTTCAACATCAACGAGCCGGTGATTTTCGGCTTGCCGATTGTGTTTAACCTGCCCTTAATGATCCCGTTTGTCCTGTTGCCCGCCATCGGCATTTACTTCGCCTGGCTCTGCACCACGCTGGGATTAATGTCGCGCTGCGTGGTGATGATCCCGTGGACTACGCCGCCAATTCTGAGCGCCTGGCTGGCAACGGCGGGGGACTGGCGAGCGGTGGTGGTGCAGTTGGCAATCATCGTATTTGGTGTATTCTTCTACCTGCCTTTCCTCAAAATTGCCGAGCGAGTGGCGTTGAAAAACAGTGGGATAGAACATTAAACAGAAGGAAGGACGATGGCGGCGAAGTACATCACCATAGCGCGTGAAATCAAAAAACGCATCATCAGCCAGCAGTATGCCGCCAATGAACCGCTGCCGGACCAGTTCGCGCTGGCGGCGGAGTTCAATACCAGCCGGATGACCATTCAGCAGGCCATGCGTCAGCTGATCGTCGAAGGGCTGGTGTATACCCGTCAGGGGCAGGGGACGTTCATCCGCAAAAACTTTCTTCAGCTGTCGCAGTGGGATCTCTCCGGCAGCGACTACTTTGGCGCGACCAAAACCTGGGAGCATCTGGGCACGGTAACGAGCCAGGTGGTGCATTTTGAACTGCGCTTCCCGAACGACAAAGAGCAGGCCTCGCTGATGATCAATGCCGATACGCCGGTCTATGACTTCATTCGTCTGCGTTTGCTCAACGGTGAACCCATGTCGCTGGACGCGACCGTAATGCCGCTTAATCTGGTGCCCGGCCTGAACAAAAGCCATCTTGAAAGCTCGGTGTTTCGCTATGTGCAGGAGACGCTGGGGCTGAAAATTATGGGATCGTACCGCGTGGTGCGGGCGCTAAAGCCGAATGCGCTGGATATGCAGCATCTGGTCTGCGAGGAGAGCGACCCGGTGCTGGAGGTGGAGCAGGTGATCTATCTGGAAGACGGCACGCCGCTGGAGTATGCGCACTGTCATTATCGTTACGACCACGGCGGGATTGTGATCGTGAATAACGGATAAAAAAAAGCGGGCATCGAAGCCCGCTTTTTTCGCTGCGTCGCGATTAGTTCAGACGCACCGGCATACCGGAACGGTTCTGCACAGCCTGGTCAACGATAGTCGTTTCCACGTCCGGCTGAGAGGTCACGGACTGCACCGCGCTGTTCAGGGTGATCGGCACGATTTCGTTATTGTTGATCTGATCTTCGCTGGTGGACAGCGGGTTGTGCACTTCAATGTAACGGCTGCCGTCTGGCTCAGAGGTCGCTTTAACCGGTTCGTTGATGAACTGGACGCGGGTACCGACCGGCACGTTTTCGAACAGGAATTTGATGTCGTCGTTACGCAGACGCACGCAGCCGTGGCTGACGCGCAGGCCGATACCGAAGTTAGCGTTGGTACCGTGGATGGCGTACAGGCGGCCGATGTACAGGGCGTACAGACCCATTGGGTTATCCGGGCCTGCCGGAACCACGGCCGGCAGCGGTTCACCTGCCGCGATGTATTCCGCGTGCATTTTCGCCGTTGGGGTCCAGGTTGGGCCTGCTTTCTTACGTTCAACTTTGGTGGTCCAGTTCAGCGGGGTATCTTTACCCAACTGACCGATACCGATTGGCAGCACGATTACCGTGTTGGTGCCTTTCGGATAGTAATAGAGACGCATCTCCGCGCTGTTGATCACGATACCTTCATGAACGGTATCCGGCAGGATCAGCTGCTGAGGGATGTTGAGAACGGTACCCGCTTTTGGCAGATACGGGTCAACGCCCGGGTTCGCTTCCAGCATGTTAGACAGGCCCAGCTGGTACTGTGCTGCGAAATACTCCAGCGGCTGAGTGTTACCCTCAGGCACCGTCACCACCTGGTTTTGACCCACCAGACGGCTACCGTCTGTCGGCAGCGGATAAGTCACCGCAGAAGCGGTTTTGCAAAAACCTACTACGGCTAACGCCGCCGCAAAAAGCGTTGTTAATTTCATGTTCATGTTGTGCGAGGTATCTAAGCCATTCAGGCGTGAGTTGATAAGTCTGAATCTGTGATGGGAGCGCATTATATGTGCATTCCCGCTAACAGGGAATTCAGATGTGTACGAAATCACATTTTTTTCGATTTTGTTAAAGTTTAGCGGAGCGTCGCAACACGGGATCTCAATTCGGAATTGTGGCATAATGCCGTGTTTATCACACTTTTCGCAGGAATCTCCCCGTGTTAGTTACCAGCAACGTCACTATGCAGTTTGGCAGTAAGCCGCTGTTCGAAAACATTTCCGTCAAATTTGGCGGCGGCAACCGTTACGGCCTGATTGGTGCCAACGGTAGCGGTAAATCCACCTTTATGAAGATCCTCGGCGGTGACCTGGAGCCGACGCTCGGCAACGTGTCGCTCGACCCTAACGAGCGTATCGGTAAGCTGCGTCAGGATCAGTTCGCCTTCGAAGAGTTCACCGTGCTCGACACCGTGATCATGGGGCACGCGGAGCTGTGGGAAGTGAAGCAGGAGCGCGATCGTATTTACGCGCTGGCCGAAATGAGCGAAGAAGATGGCTATAAAGTGGCCGATCTGGAGACGCAATACGGCGAAATGGACGGTTACTCTGCAGAAGCGCGTGCGGGCGAGCTGCTGCTGGGCGTGGGCATTCCGGTCGAACAGCATTACGGCCCGATGAGCGAAGTGGCACCTGGCTGGAAGCTGCGTGTGCTGCTGGCGCAGGCGCTGTTCTCTAACCCGGACATTCTGCTGCTCGATGAACCGACGAACAACCTGGACATCGACACCATCCGCTGGCTGGAGCAGACGCTCAACGACCGTGACAGCACCATGATCATCATCTCGCACGACCGTCACTTCCTGAACATGGTCTGTACGCACATGGCGGATCTGGACTACGGTGAGCTGCGCGTTTACCCGGGCAACTACGACGAATACATGACGGCGGCCACCCAGGCGCGTGAACGTCTGCTGGCGGATAACGCCAAGAAGAAAGCGCAGATTGCGGACCTGCAGTCCTTCGTCAGCCGCTTTAGCGCCAACGCCTCTAAATCCCGTCAGGCAACATCGCGTGCCCGCCAGATTGACAAAATCAAGCTGGAAGAGGTTAAAGCTTCAAGCCGTCAGAACCCATTCATCCGTTTCGAGCAGGACAAGAAACTGTTCCGTAACGCGCTGGAAGTGGAAGCCCTTACCAAAGGTTTTGATGAAGGCCCGCTGTTTAAGAACTTCAACCTGCTGCTGGAAGTGGGCGAGAAGATCGCCATTCTGGGTGCCAACGGCGTGGGTAAATCCACCATGCTGAAAACCCTGGTCGGCGAACTGCAGCCGGACAACGGGAGCGTGAAATGGTCCGAAAACGCGCAAATTGGTTATTACGCGCAGGATCACGAGTATGAATTTGAAAACGACCTGACCGTCTTCGACTGGATGAGCCAGTGGAAGCAGGAAGGGGACGATGAGCAGGCGGTGCGCAGTATTCTGGGGCGTCTGCTGTTCAGCCAGGACGACATCAAGAAGCCTGCCAAAGTGCTCTCCGGTGGAGAGAAGGGCCGTATGCTGTTCGGCAAGCTGATGATGGAAAAACCGAACATTCTGGTGATGGACGAACCCACCAACCACCTGGATATGGAATCTATCGAATCGCTGAACATGGCGCTGGAGATGTATCAGGGCACCCTGATCTTCGTTTCTCACGACCGTGAGTTCGTCAGCTCGCTGGCGACCCGCGTGATTGAAATTACGCCAGAGCGCGTGGTGGACTTCACCGGTAACTATGAAGATTATCTGCGCAGTAAAGGTATCGAAAGCTAATTTCCCGTCGTCTTTCACGCTGCAGATGCGTTGGCTTCACCTGTTCACCCCGGTCACTTACTTATGTAAGCTCCCGGGGGATTCACTGGTTTGCCGCCTTCCTGCAGCGCGAAATACTTAGGGAAAGATGTAGTGCTTTTATTCCCTCTCCCGGTGGGAGAGGGTGAGGGCATCAGGCCGCACTACACCACCCACTCACTCCCTTCAACACCATTCACCCGCAGCGTACGTTTTTCCCCCGCCGGTAATGACACCTTCAGTGCTTTCCACGCCGGACGATAATCCCCGCGCGCATTGACCTTCAGGTTGATGGTCGCCCCATCGCACACCATTACCCACTCCACCCACAGCGCATTGCCGTTCTGATAGCCCCAGCTTTCACCGTCATCTTCAAACAGCAGACCACTGCTGGTGCCCACGCCTTTGACCGGGAACAGCTTCAGCTCGCGGGTGTCGTCTTTTTCCGCGCTGACGTGAGTGATGCGTTCGCTGAGCGGCAGACCGGCCCCGGCGCGCACCAGCAGCGGCAGTTTTTCCAGCGGCGCATCCAGAGCGATCCACTGCCCGCCCGCGTACCACGCGTGGGTGTAAAAATCGTACCAGCCGGTTTCGTTATCCGGCAGCCAGAGACGGCGCTCGCGCTGTCCGGCCTCCACCACGCTTGCCACCAGCAGGTCACGGCCCAGCAGGAACTCGTCGCACTCTTCAAAGGTCTGCGCATCGTGTTCGTGGTCGAGGAAGGTTGGGCGCAGCATCGGTTCGTCGTCAGCATGTGCCTGCCAGAGCAGGGTGTAGAGATACGGCAGCAGACGATAGCGCAGCTCAATGGCACCGCGAATAGCGGGGGTGACGCCCGGATACATCCACGGCTCGTTTACCGTGTGATCGTCATTCCAGGAGTGAATGGTAAAGCGCGGGTGCATCACGCCGTTCTGCACCCAGCGGACAAACAGCTCGGCGTCGGGTTTGTCGCCAGAAAAACCGCCCACGTCATGACCAACGTTAAACAGCCCGGACAGGCTCATACCCAGCCCCATGCGGATGTTATAGCGCAGGGTTTCCCAGTTGGTGCGGTTATCGCCGCTCCAGGTCTGAACGTAACGTTGCATCCCGGCGCAGCCGGAACGGGAGATCAGATACGGGCGCTTTTCCGGGGCAAACCGCTGCTGCGCTTCCAGCGAGGCGCGCATCATCAGCAGCGGCATCACCGGGCGGATGTGTTTAATGGCGATCTCCTTGCCAAAACCATGGCAGCGCGCTTCGCCGTCCCACACTTCGTACTCATTGTTATCGTTCCAGGTGGAGTCGATCCCCATCTCCAGCAGCTGCGTGGTGACCCCTTCCTGCCACCATTTCACCGTCTGCGGGTTGGTAAAGTCGAGGTGGGAACCTTCGTCATCCCAGAAGCTGGAGCGTTCTGGTGCGTCGGTTTCTGAATCACGAATGAACAGGCCGTTTTCCGCCACTTCGCTGTAGCGCGGGTGGTCCTGCAGCAGGCACGGCTTGATGTTCGCCGCCAGCCGCAGCCCCGCGTCGTGGAATGACTGGGTCATTACCTTCGGTTGCGGCACTTTGTCGTAGTTCCAGTTAAAGACGTAGCGCTTGCCGTTGATCGAGGTATAACCCGACGAGAGCTGGAACGAGTCGCACGGGATCGCATGCTCTTCGCACAGGCGAATAAAGTTCATCAGCTGGTTCTGCGCGTCCGGCGCGTCGGTGTAGTGCATGGTCGACCCGCTGTAGCCCAGGCTCCACTTTGGCCCGAACAGCGTTTTCCCGGTCAGGCGCACAAAGGCTTTGGTGACGTCCAGCACCCGTTTGCCGGTAAAGAGGTAATAATCGATATCACCCGCTTCCGCCTGCCAGCGACGATAGGCGGTGTGGTAGTTATCAATCTCGTTGCCCAGATCCAGCCAGCAACTGCTCAGGTTGTCGTAGAACAGGCCGTAACTCACATCATCGCGGCGGGTAAGGGTAAACGGGATGTGTTTGTACAGCGGGTCGGTGCTGGCCGCGTTGTAGCCCATGGCGTCGAGGTTGCGCATCTCGAAGCGCTTACCGTTGCGCTGCAGGTCGCCCGCTTTCTCACCCAGGCCGTAAAAACGCTCGTCCTTGCGACGGCTCAGGTAGTGCGCCACCCCGTCACCGTGAGCGTTCAACAGATAGGCACTGGTCGGGCGGTCATTGACCAGCGGCTGCCATTCACCGGCGTCATTGCGATAATGCCACTCCAGCCACAGCGGCTGATGAACGGTCACACGCAGCTGTTCGGTGGCAATTGTCAGCCCCTCATCCTGCTGGCTTAGCGTCCAGGCAGGGCAGGTGAAGCCGCTCAGATCGTCGCGACGACGGCCTTCCCACGGTACATCTTCTTCCGGGGCGATGCTCCAGGTGCGGTCCAGCGCCAGCTCACCTTTACGTTTGATCAGTACGCGGAACAGGTTCTCTTCCAGCACATACAGGCACAGGCGGTGCTGGTTATCCACCAGCAGTTCCAGATGGTTGGCCGACTGCTTATCGACGGTCCAGTTTTTCAGGGTTTTCATATGCAATACATCCACTATCAGGCGCGCTTGGCGCGACGTTCAGCAATAAATGCCACCAGGAAAACAGCGCCAATCAGGTCAAAGAAACCCATGGCAATAAAGAGCGGGTTGAAGCCGATTTTGTCGGCGGTCACACCAATCAACAGCGAGAACAGGAAGCTGGCGATCCACGCCGCCGAGCCGCGCATACCGTTAACGGTCGCCATCTGGCCTTTATCGAACGACTCCACCACCAGGGCGCTGAGCATGCAGGAGATGATCTGATGCCCGAAACCGCCGATGGAGATCAGCACGATGGTGATGTATGGGTCGCGGGTAATGGCGACCACCGCCAGAGAGATCATCAGGAACGCGCCGGTGACGGAGCTTGCCACCACGGAGTTGACGCGGGAGCAGCCAAACAGGCGGGTATACAGACGGGTGAGGTAACCGCTCGCCACGCTGCCGAGATCGGCGGCCAGGAACGGCAGCCAGGCAAACATCGCGATCTGCTTCAGGTCCATGCCGTGCTCCTTGGCGAGATACAGCGGCACCCAGAAACTCAGTACCGCCCAGGCCGGTTCCGCCATAAAGGCCGGGATGGCGATACCGTAGAAGCGTTTATTTTTTGAGACGGTTTTCAGCGCGGTCAGGAAGGGCAGCTTTACCGCAGGCGGCTCGTTATCCTGCTTGATAAACGCCAGTTCGTCCTTGCTCAGGTTCGGGTGCTGCTCCGGGTTGTGGTAGAACGCCCACCACAGGATCACCCACAGCAGCGCCAGCACGCCGGTAAACATAAACGCGCCCTGCCAACCGAACGAGGCGTGAGCAAAGTAAATGATAGGCGGGGCCAGCATCGCGCCGATGGAGAAGCCCACGCCGGCCCAGCCGGCGGCCACAGGACGTTCCGATTTCGGGAACCATTCACCAATGGTTTTGGCGTTTGCGGGCGTGGCGGCGGCTTCAGAGGCGCCCATAAAGAAGCGCAGGATCGCCAGGTGCAGCCAGCTTCCGGCACCCGCGTGGAAGATACACATCAGCGCCCAAATCCCGGCGCAGACCATAAAGCCAATCTTCAGACCGATCACGTCGATCAGCCAGCCGCACAGGGGCTGGAAAATGGTGTAGGCGATCTGGAATGCCCCGACGATCCAGGAGTACTGCTCGGTGGTGATCCCGAGGCTCTCTTTCAGTTCCGGGGCGAGGATCCCAAGTGAGTTTCGGGTGATGTAGTTAACGGTGACGCCAAGTAAGAACAGCACCAGCACATACCAGCGCAGGTTTTTAATGACGCGACGGGTTTTGCTTGCCGCAACGGTGTTATTAATGTCCTGACTCATTTTACTCTCCACAAGACGGACGGTAAGGGGACGGAGGTTCAGGTGTCACACAGTTTGTTATGCCTTTGATTTCTATCCGTTTAGAATGCTTAAGTTGCTATACAACTAGTATGGAAGTTGTGTGACAAGTTCACCTTAAGGGAGAAAATGAGTGGGCAATAGTGGATTTTGTGCAAAATTTCTCATAACTGAACATCATCATTTGGCATCATGGCTTTGACATCAGCTATTGCCTGATATGCACGCTATGAAAATTTTGTCATTTCGCAAATGGAGCCAGATCACAAAATGGACAAAAGGCTAAAAATCACCGAAATCGCCGCCCGGACCCAGCTCTCCATCAGCACCGTTTCGCGGGTCCTGGCCGGGAAGGCGAACACCAGTGAAAAAGCACGTGCGAAGGTGCTGGCATGCGCGCGCGAGCTGGGGGTGCTGGACGGAATGGCTGCGGGCCGTTTGCTGCTCAACAGTCTCGTTGTGTTCGCCCCACAGCGCGCCTTTGACGAGCGGTCTGACATCTTTTACTACCGTGTGATCCAGAGCGTGAGCAAAGGCCTGGCCTCGTACGATGTGCGTCTGCGCTACTGCGCGCTGGAGGAGAACGACAGCGACGCCCAGCTGTTTCTGGCGCGAATGAACGAGCCGGACACCCAGGCCGCCATCCTCCTCGGCATCGACGATCCGCATATCCACGACCTGGCGGTGGATGTCGGTAAACCCTGCATGCTGATTAACTGCCGCGACCGGCATATGCGCCTGCCTGCCGTCGCGCCGGACCATCGGGCCATTGGCGAGCGGGCGGCGGACTATCTGTTTGAAATGGGGCACCGTGAGGTGATGAACGTGCTTTGCCTGCGGCGTTACACCATGGAGCTGCGCCTCGCCGGGATCCGCGATGCGTGGCAGTCACACAATCTGACGTTCAACGATAAACGCGATTTGCTGGTGGCGCCGAGCTTCAGCGCACGCGAAACGGAGCAACTGGTCACCGACTGGCTGATCCACATGCAGGGAAAAGATTTGCCTACCGCGTTTCTGGTGGGGGGCGACTTTATGGCGGCGGGCACCATCAGCGCCCTGCAAAAACAGGGGTTGCGCGTACCGCAGGATATTTCGGTGATGAGCATTGACGGCTTTAATCTGGCGGCGATTCAGGATGTACCGTTAACCGCGGTGCATGTTCCACGCGATGAGCTGGGCACCGAAGCGGTGCATATGCTCCAGCAGCGGCTGATGCGCCCGGAGGCGCCGGTGGGAACATTGTTGCTTAACGGCACCCTGACCGTGCGGGAATCGGTCCGGCGGATACGTCAGGGCAAACGACGCACCGCCGTTGAGCGGGAAGGGCTGTACGACAGTTAAGCCATGCCCAGCGCACGCTTGCCGTGGATATTGAGATCGGCCACGGTAAAGCGATCCTGCCAGGTTTTTTCATAATCCTCGCGTGGGAAATCACCCGGTGATGCCCCGGTTTCCAGCGCCGCTTTCACCTTCTTCGCGTAGGCGAGGTTCTTCTCACACATTGGCGCGGCAGGAATGTACATCACGTTGCCCCAGCCCTGCTGATCCTCAACCGGCGCGACGGAGTGGATCACATCGCAGTGCCACCACACCGAATCACCCGCCTCCAGCGCCGGAATGCTGGTGAGCGCTTCGATAAGCAGCGGGTGCCATTTCTCTGACACCGGCAGAACGCGCCCCGGCGCGACGCCGCACAGTTCGTCCTCCGGCACGTCATCCAGCAATGGACGCAGCAGAATATAAGCCATCGCTTCCGGGATTGGCACCACGTGCAGCAGCCCCTGGCCCGGGATCATGTCCGACAGCGCCGTCCAGCCCTGGAAGGTGCGGAACACCGAACATTTGGTGGTGTTATCCACGGTGTACTCTTCCACTTCGGTACGGTGCGCGGCGTTCCACGGATCGTACTTATCGACGTTGCCGTCAAAGACGCGGGCGAAGACCTGTTGATAAGCCGGAAGCAGCCAGCGCTCCAGCGCGCCGGAGTCGGTATGCGCGCCCAGCCCTTTCGAGGTGGTTCCCGGCGGACGGCGGCGGATGCGATCCGGGTAAATCACGCTGACGTCCGGGTCGAACCACTGTTTGCCGTTGCTCTCGAATGTCCACAGACGGTTCAGAAACGACTGCACCTGCGCCATCTCTTCACTCTGGCGCGCCTGCATTTGCGCCTGTGACCAGTAGATAGGGTAAATCTCCGGGCGAGACGCCGTTAAGGTACCAAAGAAGTTATCGCCGGGCCCTTTATAGACTTCATCAAACTGGTTGAGAGCGAGGTAGTCGAGCATCGATTGATCCCATGCCAGCGCCTGCTCGCGCGGAAAATGACCTTTGATCACCGCGCAACCCCGGCGTTTGATCGCCTCGCGCTGAGCATCGCTAATGGTGCCATTTTTCACATCCGCAAACGGGATCACCGGCCAGACGGGCTCGCCTTTGTTTTTCAGGGCGTTAATTTCCGCCACGCGGGTCGCGATAGTATCGCTGAGCTTATCGAACACCGCCTGCACATCGCCGATTTGCGCCCGTAGCTCGCGCTTCATCTCACGGATTGCGGCTTTGTGATCCGCCGGCAAAGTTTCACTGGTAAACGTCATAACTGCCTCGCATCTTTCATTCGAAAGTAAAAATGTCTACAAGTGATACTTTAAGTTAAAAATTGGTTAATGCAAGTTTAAAAACTTGACGGGTAGCACAGGATGGAAAAAGAGTGAGGGGGGCCGGAGCGCGGCTCCGGCAGGAAGGGAATCAGGCGTCGAACGGGGAGTGGTGATCAAGCACCGCCTGAATAACGTTCAGCGCGCCCTGGTGGTTGTTGTCGTCGGTGCTGTAGCGGCTCACCGCTTTAATGCTTTCAGCCGCGTTGCCCATCGCAAAGGCGTATTTCACCAGCTTCAGCATCTCCGCGTCGTTGCCGCTGTCGCCAATACCCACGCACTCCTGCGGGGAGACTTTCCAGCGTTTCAGCAGACGGCTGATGCCATTGGCTTTGTGCAGGCCGGGGATAATCAAATCGACAAAACCAAAGCCGCTGGTGACCGGCTTCATAATGCCGTCCAGGGAGACATGCAGTTTATCGACCAGATTCGGGATATCGCTGTCCGGCAGGTTCAGGGAGAACTTGAACAGCACGTCGTTAATGTCGCGGTAGTCGCTGATACGCTTTAAGCGGTGATAGTGCTTTGACATCAGCGCCACGAACGCCTCCGGGGCCTGGTCGCTGACGTAAGCGCTGTCGAGACCGCAGGCCACAAAGTTCAGCCCTTTGTCTTTCAGCAGTTCGCCAATAACGATTTGCGACTCATGACGCGTCAGCTCGCCGTGGAAAATTTGTTCACCGTGATCGAAGACCAGCGCACCGTTTTCCGCCACAAAGGAGATCTGATCTTTCAGTTCCGGGAAGAAGGAGATGAGCTGGTAATACTGGTTACCGCTGGCGACAACAAATTCAATATTACGGGCTTTAAGCTGCTCAAACTGTGCCTGAAAGCGGTCACGATCGTACTGCTTGGCATCATCAAGGAAAGTTCCGTCCATATCGGTGACGATAACTTTAACGGTCATACTGTGCTCCTGGGTCACTGCGTTTTGAAACATTCTAATAACAAGGTGACGGGGAGCACAAATTTAATTTCATTCGAAAGTAAAAGCAAAACGGCAACCGACGTTGCCGCTTTAAGTCTTTTCTCCCTCTCCCGGTGGGAGAGGGGATACTTCGTTACAGCGTATGCTCCGTACGCGCAATGATATCGTCCTGCGCATCCGGCGACAGGGCGGTGAAGAACGCCGAGTAGCCTGCGACGCGTACCACGAGGTCACGATACTGGTCCGGGTGTTTCTTCGCGTCCAGCAGCGTTTCGCGTGAGACGATGTTGTACTGAATATGCCAGCCTTTATGCACCTCGAAGAAGGTACGCAGCAGCACCATCAGCTTCTGACGGTCGCTGTCGTTTTCCAGCGTCGACGGGTTCAGCTTCTGGTTTAACAGCACGCCGCCAAGAATGGCTTCGGTCGGCAGTTTACCCACGGAGCCGATCACCGCCGTTGGACCGAGGTGATCGGTACCGGAGGCCGGACTGGCGCCTTCCGCCAGCGGGGTGTGCGCTTTGCGTCCGTCCGGCGTCGCCATTGTCGCTGCACCAAACGGCACGTTTGCGGAGATGGAGGACGTGCCCGCGTAGTAGTTACCGCCAATGGGGCCACGGCCGTAACGCGGGTTGTGATACTGCTTCAGCTCGTCAATGTAGGTCTGATAAGCGCGGGTCAGCAGCATGTCCACACTGTCGTCGTCGTTACCGTACTTCGGCGCGCCGTTGATAAGACGCTGACGCAGCTGCTCGTGGGTCAATCCGTCGAAATCGTCCGCCAGCGCCGCCGACAGCTGTTGCTGACCGATGACGCCCTGCTCGAACACCAGTTTCTTCACCGCCGCCAGGCTGTTACCGAGGTTGGCAATCCCCACCTGCAGGCCGGAGACCCAGTCATACTTCGCGCCGCCCTGCTTGATGCTTTTCGCCCGTTCGATGCAGTCATCCACCAGCGCCGAGCAGAGGATATCGTGGACGTTCTCTTCCAGCATGGTGTCCACGACATACTCAATCTCGATGGATTTACGGGTGTAATAGCGGATCTGGGTATCCCAGGCCGTCATCACCTCGTCGAAATTGCTGAAGTTACCGGCAGAGAGCGCTTTTTCCTGCGGCAGGAACACTTTCCCGCTGGTGGCATCGCGGCCGCCTTCCAGCGCGGCGAGCATCACGCGGGCGAAGTTGATAAAGCTCATGCCGGTGCAGCGGTAGCCCCACTTGCCGCCAACGGCGGTTTCGATGCAGCCGATGGCGGCATAGTCGTACGCATCTTCTTTTTCCACGCCGAGCTTGATGAATTCCGGGATCACGATTTCATCGTTGTTGAACGCCGGCATGCCGAAGCCGCAGCGGATCACCTGCACGCAGGCGTCGAGGAAGTCGTTGCTCATCCCTGCGTGATAACGCACGCTCAGGTTTGGCTGGGTGGAGCGCAGACGACCGCAGGATTCCAGAATCGCGTATGAGAGCGGGTTGACCGCGTCCATTGGCTCACCGTTGACCAGCTTCTGACCGCCGATGGTGACGTTTTGGTACAGCGGGCTGCCTGCGGAGGCTTTGGAGTGCGAGCCGGAGCGGATCTTGTTCACTTCCAGCAGCTTCAGCCAGCAGCTGTGCAGAAGCTCGATGGCGTGCTCGCGGTCGAGGCTGTGGTTCAGCTCTACGTCGCGACGGTAGTACGGGTAGAGATACTGGTCCATACGGGCGAACGACACGGAGTGGCCGTTGGACTCAATCTGCAGGATCAGCTGAATGAAGTAGCACAGCTGCAGCGCCTGCCAGAAGGTTTTTGGCGGTTCATGGGCAATCGCGTCACAGTTTTCCGCTATCGCCAGCAGCTCGTCGCGGCGGTTTTCACGGGTTTCAGTGGCCGCCATTTCACGCGCCAGGGCTGCGAAACGTTCGATATGCAGACTTGCCGCCTCCAGCACGATATCAATCGCTTTCAGGAACTGATCGCCGTGCAGGTCGTCCAGTACTGTCAGGTTGATGCGCGAGCGGCGCTCGGCCACTTTAGCGCGCAGGCCGTCGAGCCCTTTTTCCAGCACCAGCGGGAAGTTTACCGCCAGGTGCGCGTCGCCGGAGGTCATGTTGCCTTCGGCTTTGATAATGCCGGTTTCCAGCAGGCTTTTCTGCTCGTCGGTGAACATGCCGTAACAGCGATCCTGCACCGTCTGGCCGCGCCACCACGGGCAGATCTCATGCAGGACGCGCTTATTCTCTTCGCTGACCGCAAAGCCTGCGCCGGGGCGGTCCGCCAGATCGTCAATCTCTTTCTCAATCCAGGAGACGGTATATTCCGGGAAGATCGGCGCGGCGCGCACTTCACTTGCCTGGTTACCGACGATCAGCTCATCGTGTTTGATCCAGATGGTGCGCTGCGCGAGATGATGCGCCAGCGCCAGCGCGCGACGCACCGGGATCGGTTTATCCATATGTTGCTGGTACATTTCAGTGTAGTGCTGCGCGCGCTCGGTACAGACCGGCGGCTTCACGATATGCACCAGGGCCATTTTGTGCGCTTTAATGCGCTCGCTGAGGGTGTTGAGATTCAGGGTAGTCATCGTTTTATCCTCGTAAGGTCGCGGTTAACCCTTTCTGGCAGGCATACTGCTGTGCAAAATCCAGTAGCGCAGGGTTATCCAGCGGTTTGTCAGGGGCAGAGTAGGGTTGGCCGAGCAGGGTGTATTTGTTCATGCCCAGCGTGTGATACGGCAGAAAGTGAATGTCGCGAACGTTCAGTTCGTCGGCGGCGAAATTGGTAATGGCGGTAACAGAGGCTTCATCGGCGTTAAAGCCCGGGATCAGCGGCACGCGGATGATGATTTTTTTCCCGGCGGCCGCCAGGCGTTTCAGGTTGTCCAGGATGCGTTTTGCCGAGCCGTCCGTCCACTGTTTGAACACCTCTGCATCCACATGCTTCAGGTCGGCGAGGAACAGATCGATATACGGTAGTGAAGGCGCGATATAGTGCCACGGCACGTGAAGGCAGGTTTCGACGGCGGTATGAATACCCTGTTCATGGCTGGCTTTAAACAGCGCCAGTGCCAGATCGGGGTTCATAAACGGCTCGCCGCCGGAGAGGGTGATTCCGCCGCCGCTGCGGTCGTAAAACGGCTTGTCGCGCAGGACGGTCGCCATGATCTCCTCCACCTGACGTTCTTCACCACACACGGTGAGCGCCTGCGTCGGGCAGCAGTCGGTAAGGGCGTTAAGCGTCTGTTCGTCTAGTTTCTCACGGTGGATGACCAGCCCGTTCAGCGCACGTTCGATACAGCCCGGTGCCGCCTGCTGGCACAGATCGCAGCCGTCCAGGCAAAGACGTGCATCAAACAGCACGTCCCGCGTGCGGGCCCGGCTTTCCGGGTTCTGGCACCAGCGACAGCCCAGCGAGCAGCCTTTCAGGAACACCACGGTACGGATCCCGGGGCCATCGTGGGTAGAGTAACGCTGAATATTGAAGATCATGATTTTGCCTCTCATCTTGCATATGAATATTAAATTACTTTCGAATGAAAGTTATCTTGATGCAGGTCAACTCCTGAGCAGGTTTTGTCGTGATAGGGTAAGTGCAGGCTAAAATTGAGGGCGACATCATGGAACTTTATCTCGACACTTCTGACGTTGCGGCAGTGAAAAAGCTCGCACGCATCTTCCCGCTGGCGGGCGTAACCACCAACCCCAGCATTGTGGCGGCAGGCAAAACGCCGCTTGAGGTTCTGCTGCCAGAACTGCACGACGCGCTGGGTGGCAAAGGCCGTCTGTTCGCGCAGGTGATGGCCACCACCGCCGAAGGCATGGTGGACGATGCGCGTAAGCTGCGTACCATCATTAACGACCTGGTGGTGAAAGTGCCGGTGACGGCGGAAGGGCTGGCGGCGATCAAAATGCTGAAAGCAGAAGGGATCCCGACGCTGGGGACCGCAGTATATGGTGCTGCACAGGGGATGTTGTCCGCGCTGGCGGGGGCAGAGTATGTCGCGCCTTACGTTAACCGCGTGGATGCGCAGGGCGGAGACGGGATCCAGACCGTTGTGGAATTACAGCAGTTGCTGACGCTGCATGCTCCGCAATCAAAAGTGCTGGCGGCGAGCTTCAAAACCCCGCGTCAGGCGCTGGATTGCCTGCTGGCCGGCTGTGAGTCCATTACGCTGCCGCTGGACGTGGCGCAGCAGTTCATTACCTCTCCGGCGGTGGATGCGGCGATCGTGAAGTTTGAGCAGGACTGGCAGGGGGCGTTTGGACGGACGGCTCTCTGACGCGTTATCTCCCTCTCCCTGTGGGGAGAGGGCCGGGGTGAGGGCATCAGGCCGCAACGAGGTTTAACCGCTGCACACCTCACACCCCGGATTACGCATCAGCTTCATCTCGCGGAACTGGCAGGTCATTGCGTCATACATCACAATTTTCCCCGCCGCTGGCGTACCGTAACGGGTCAGCACTTTGATCGCTTCCATCGCCTGCAGTGACCCGATCACGCCGACTAACGGCGCCATTACGCCCGCCTCGACGCAGGTGAGCGCATTCTCGCCAAACAGGCGGCTCAGACAGCGATAGCACGGTTCGCCTTCAGCATAGGTAAAGACGCTGATCTGTCCTTCCATGCGGATTGCCGCGCCAGAAACCAGCGGCGTTTTGTGGGTAAAACAGCCTGCGTTTAGCTGGTTGCGGATGGCAACGTTATCGGTACAGTCCAGCACCAGATCGTGCTTTGCGATCTGCGCGTATAACGCCTCGTCATCCAGCATCGCGTTAATCGGGGTGAACTGAACGTGGGGGTTGATACGCGTTAACGCTGCGTGGGCAGAGTCCACCTTCGGCTGGCCAAGTGTCGCATCGCTGTGCAGCGTCTGGCGCTGCAGGTTTGACACCGACACGGTATCAAAGTCCAGCAGCGTCATCTTGCCCACGCCCGCCGCGGCGAGGTATTGCGCGGCGGCGCAGCCCAGACCGCCCAGGCCGACGACCAGCACACTGGCCGCCTTGAGTGCTTCCTGACCATCAAAATCAAAACCGCGCAGCACAATCTGGCGGTTATAGCGCATCATCTCTTCATCGCTCAGTTCCGCCGCCATCTCAGCCTCCGAACAGGTGGTTAAAGCGCTCCACCTCAACCCATTCGCCAGCTTCCACATTGCCACGCTCGCGCTCCAGCACGATAAAGCAGTTACCCTGGCTGAAGGAGCTGAAAATGTGCGAGCCCTGATGGCCGGTGGTGCTCACTTCCAGCTCGCCCTCCGCGTTGCGCGTCAGAATACCGCGCTGGAAATCGAGACGACCGGGGGATTTCTTAAGGCGCGTAGCAGCACGCACGCGCTGGCGTACCGGCAGCGGACTGGCACGGTTACCCGAAAGCTTCGCCAGCAGCGGGATCACCAGCTGGTAGAAGGTCAGGGCGGCAGAGACCGGGTTACCCGGCAGGCCGCAGAACCAGCTGTGCTTAAGCTTGCCAAAAGCGAACGGTTTGCCCGGCTTGATGGCCAGCTTCCAGAAGGCGATTTCACCCAGCTCTTCCAGGATGGTTTTGGTGTAATCCGCTTCACCCACCGAAACACCGCCGGAGCTGATCACCACGTCGGCCGCGTTGTCTGCCTCAATAAAGGCGGCGCGCAGTTTTTCCGGGTCATCAGGAATGATGCCAAGGTTAATCACCTCACACCCCAGTTGCTCCAGCATCAGGTGTACCGCCAGACGGTTGGTGTCGTAAATCTGCCCGTCCTGCAGCGGCTGGCCCGGAAGCTGCAGTTCGTCACCGGTAGAAAAGAGCGCCACGCGCACCTGACGGATCACCTCAATGTCCGCGATACCGAGCGAGGCCAGTACCGGCAGTTCACCCACCGTCAGCTTCTGCCCCGCAGCGAATACCGTTGCGTCAAGAGCAATATCTTCGCCGGTACGGCGGATGTTCTGGCCTGCTCTGACGCTGGCGGTAAAGCGCACGCCGTCAACGGTCTGTTCGGTCTCTTCCTGCATCACCACCGCATCGCAGCCTGCGGGGACTGGCGCGCCGGTCATGATGCGCACGCAGGTGCCCGCAGGCCATTCACCGGCAAATGGTTGACCGGCAAAGGCTTTACCCGCGACAGGCAGCGCCTGACCCGTCTGGAGATCCGCCAGGCGTACCGCGTAACCGTCCATCGCGGAGTTATCAAACCCCGGCACGTTAAGCGGAGAGACAATATCGCGCGCGGCAATACGGCCAAAGCAGTGCGCTAACGGCAGCGTCTCAACGTCGTGCAGCGGGGAAAGTCGATCAAGCATCTGCGTGAGTGCCGTCTCAAGCGGCATCAGTCCGGCGGTAAAATCCATGGTGGGCTCCAGCACAGTAACAACGAAAGCGCTCATTATGGCAGAAAAGTGCGGCTAACTGTATGACCCACCATGAGTACCCTTTACATCGCAGTTGCGTCTTTCTATATTCAAAAATTATCTGAAGAATCATCAACGATAATGATATTTATAGAAAAAGCCGCCATGCAGGCTGACAGGTGAGGCGAAATGGTTAATGCGGTAATCGCAATTCATGGCGGCGCCGGGGCTATTACCCGTGCACAGCTCACTCCTGAGCAGGAGAAGCGCTACATTGATGCGCTCTACGCCATTGTTGAAACGGGCCAGCGAATGCTGGAGGCGGGCGAAAGCGCGCTGGATGTGGTGACCGAAGCGGTGCGTCTGCTGGAAGAGTGTCCGCTGTTCAATGCGGGGATAGGGTCCGTGTATACGCGTGACGAGACGCACGAGTTGGATGCCTGCGTGATGGATGGCGTCACCCTGAAAGCAGGGGCCGTGGCGGGCGTGAGTCATCTGCGCAACCCGATTCTGGCGGCGCGACGGGTGATGGAGGAGAGTCCTCATGTGCTACTGACGGGCGTCGGGGCGGAAAACTTTGCCTTCGAACACGGGATGGAGCGGGTATCACCGGATCTTTTTTCCACTGACGAGCGCTACCAGCAGCTGCTGGCAGCCCGTACGGCGGGCATGACGCAGCTGGATCATTCTGCACCGCTCGATGAAACCACCAAAATGGGCACGGTTGGCGCGGTGGCACTGGATAAAGCCGGTAATCTGGCGGCGGCCACCTCAACCGGCGGTATGACCAACAAGTTACCGGGGCGGGTGGGCGACAGTCCGTTGCCGGGCGCCGGGTGCTATGCCAATAATGCCACGGCGGCGGTCTCCTGCACTGGGACCGGCGAAGTGTTTATTCGCACCCTTGCGGCGTACGACATTACCGCCCTGATGGATTACGGCGGGCTCAGCCTGAGTGAGGCCTGCGAGCGTGTGGTGATGGAAAAGTTGCCCGCGCTGGGCGGTGAGGGTGGACTCATCGCGGTGGATCGTGAAGGCAACGTGGCCCTGCCGTTCAACAGCGAAGGGATGTACCGCGCCTGGGGCTATGCTGGTGACGAACCCAGTACCGGGATCTATCGTGAATAAGGGGGCAACGCGTGCCGCACAGTGAAGAGCTGGATAACCGCGAAGTGCTGGCTGTCCATCAGCTGAATATTGCGTTTCAGGAAGAGCAGCAGTTCATCCCCGCAGTTGAGAATTTATCGTTCTCGCTCAACCGCGGCGAAACGCTGGCGATTGTGGGTGAGTCCGGTTCCGGGAAATCGGTCACCGCACTGGCGCTGATGCGCCTGCTGGAACAGACGGGCGGGCAAATCAGCAGCGAGAAGATGCTCCTGCGCCGTCGCAATCGTCAGGTCATTGATGTAAACGAGCTGAGCGCAGCACAGATGCAGGGCGTGCGCGGGGCGGATATCGCGATGATCTTCCAGGAGCCGATGACCTCGCTGAACCCGGTCTTCCCGGTCGGGGAACAAATTGCTGAGTCCATCCGTCTGCATCAAGGGCTGAGCGGCGATGAAGCGCTCCTGGAAGCCAAACGGATGCTGGAGCTGGTTCGCATTCCGGAGGCGCAGGCGATCCTCGGGCGCTATCCGCATCAGCTCTCCGGCGGGATGCGTCAGCGGGTAATGATTGCCATGGCGCTCTCCTGCCGTCCGGCGGTATTGATTGCCGACGAACCGACGACAGCGCTGGATGTCACCATCCAGGCGCAGATCCTGCAGCTTATCAAAGTGCTGCAGCAGGAGATGGAGATGGGGGTGATTTTTATCACCCACGATATGGGCGTAGTCGCCGATATTGCCGATCGCGTGCTGGTGATGCACCAGGGCAAGGCGGTAGAAACCGGCACGGTCGAGCAGATTTTCCATGCGCCCGCGCATCCCTATACCAAAGCGCTGCTGGCGGCGGTTCCGCGTCTGGGAGCGATGAACGGCAGCGAGCTACCGCGCCGTTTCCCGCTGATTTCCCTTGAGGCGGCGGGCCGTCAGGAAGACGAAACCGAGCAGGACACCGTGGTGCCCGGCAAGCCCATACTGGAAGTGCGGGGTCTGGTGACCCGTTTTCCTCTGCGCAGCGGCATTTTCAACCGTGTGAAGCGTGAAGTCCATGCGGTGGAAAACGTCAGTTTTGATCTGTGGCCAGGCGAAACGCTGGCGCTGGTGGGAGAGTCGGGCTGCGGCAAATCCACCACCGGGCGCGCGTTACTCCGGCTGGTGGCGTCGCAGGAAGGGACCATTACCTTTAACGGTGAGCGGATCGATACCCTTGCGGACAGCAAACTTCAGGCGGTGAGGCGGGATATCCAGTTTATTTTTCAGGACCCTTATGCCTCTCTGGATCCGCGCCATACGGTGGGGTATTCGATTATGGAGCCGCTGCGGGTGCATAACCTGCTCGACGGCGACGCCGCACAGCGTCGGGTGGCGTGGCTGCTGGAACGCGTGGGCCTGAAGCCGGAACATGCCTGGCGTTACCCGCATGAGTTTTCCGGTGGCCAGCGACAGCGTATCTGTATTGCCCGCGCGCTGGCCCTGAATCCAAAAGTGGTGATTGCGGACGAGTCCGTCTCGGCGCTGGATGTCTCTATCCGCGCGCAAATCATCAATTTATTGCTCGACTTACAGCGGGATATGGGGATTGCCTTCCTCTTTATTTCCCATGACATGGCGGTGGTTGAACGCATCAGCCATCGTGTGGCGGTGATGTATCTGGGGCAAATCGTCGAGATTGGTCCGCGGCGGGCGGTGTTTGAGAACCCGCAGCACCCGTACACCCGTAAGCTGATGGCAGCGGTACCGGTTGCTGATCCCGCCCATCGTCACGGCCAGCGCGTGCTGCTGCAGGATGAGATGCCGAGCAATATTCGTAAACGGGGCGAGATCATGGAGCGGGTCACGCTGCGTGAGGTGGGCCCCGGTCATTTTGTTGCCCCACCGCGTCAGGACAATGCATTTTCGCGGTTATAACCTATAACAGGCAGGAGAACACAATGGTTAAATTTGTTGCTCGTACATGGCTGTTAGCCGCGAGCGTGACGGCAGCCCTGGCCGTGTCCCCCGCGTTCGCTGCCAAAGATGTGGTGGTTGCCGTTGGCTCCAATTTCACTACCCTCGATCCCTATGACGCCAACGATACGCTGTCGCAGGCGGTCGCCAAATCGTTCTACCAGGGGCTGTTTGGCCTGGACAGAGAGATGAAGCTGAAAAATGTGCTGGCGGAAGGGTACACCGTATCGGATAACGGGCTGGTGTATACCATCAAGCTCAGAACCGGCGTGAAGTTCCAGGATGGCACCGATTTCAACGCGGAGGCGGTGAAGATCAACCTCGATCGCGCCAGCAACCCGCAAAACAGCCTCAAGCGCTACAACCTTTATAAAAATATCGCCAGCACTGAAGTGGTTGACCCGACAACGGTGAAAATCACCCTCAAAGAGCCGTTCTCAGCCTTTATCAATATTCTGGCGCATCCGGCGACGGCGATGATCTCGCCTGCTGCGCTGAAAAAATACGGCAGTGAGATTGGGTTCCATCCGGTCGGGACCGGCCCGTATGAGCTGGTTACCTGGAACCAGACGGACTTTGTGAAGGTGAAGAAATTCGCCGGCTACTGGCAGCAGGGGC
Source organism: Enterobacter sp. 22466 (assembly GCF_052044775.1). Classification (NCBI taxonomy): domain Bacteria; kingdom Pseudomonadati; phylum Pseudomonadota; class Gammaproteobacteria; order Enterobacterales; family Enterobacteriaceae; genus Enterobacter; species Enterobacter sp. 22466. Next base: position 635,658 of record NZ_JBQENX010000001.1, read on the forward strand.
TGCCGAAGCTCGACACCATTACCTGGCGTCCGGTGGTGGACAACAACACCCGCGCGGCGATGTTGCAAACCGGCGAGGCGCAGTTTGCCTTCCCGATCCCGTACGAGCAGGCGGCGATCCTGCAGAAGAACAGCAAGCTGGAGCTGGTGGCCAGTCCGTCCATTATGCAGCGTTACATCAGTATGAACGTAACGCAAAAACCGTTTGATAATCCCAAAGTGCGCGAGGCCATTAACTACGCCATTAACCGTCAGGCGCTGGTAAAAGTCGCCTTCGCGGGCTTCGCCACCCCGGCCACCGGCGTCCTGCCGCCGGCTATTGCCTATGCGCAAAGCTATCAGCCGTGGCCATACGATCCGGCGAAAGCCCGTGAACTGTTAAAAGAGGCGGGCTTCCCGAACGGCTTTAGCACCACGCTGTGGTCGTCACATAATCACAGTACCGCGCAGAAGGTGCTGCAGTTCACCCAGCAGCAGCTGGCGCAGGTCGGTATTAAGGTGCAGGTCACCGCAATGGATGCCGGACAGCGTGCGGCTGAAGTGGAAGGTAAAGGCCAGAAAGAGAGCGGCGTGCGGATGTTCTACACCGGCTGGTCGGCCTCTACCGGTGAGGCCGACTGGGCGCTGTCGCCGCTGTTCGCCTCGCAGAACTGGCCGCCGACCCTGTTCAACACGGCATTCTACAGCAATCCGCAGGTGGACAAAGATCTTGCCGATGCGCTGAAAACCACGAAACCAGACGAGAAAGCGCGCCTCTACAAAGACGCTCAGGATATCATCTGGAAAGAGTCGCCGTGGGTACCGCTGGTGGTGGAAAAACTGGTTTCTGCGCATAACAAAGCGTTGACCGGGTTCTACATCATGCCGGATACGGGCTTTAGCTTTGACGATGCGGATTTAAAATAACACTCATGCTCAATTATGTTTGTAAACGCCTGCTCGGGCTTATCCCGACGCTGCTGATTGTGGCGGTGCTGGTGTTTTTGTTTGTTCATATGTTACCAGGCGATCCGGCACGGCTGATCGCAGGGCCAGAAGCGGACGCGACGGTGATAGAGCTGGTGCGTAAACAGCTGGGCCTCGACCAGCCTCTGTATATGCAGTTTCTCCATTATATGTGCAACGTTCTGCAGGGCGATTTTGGTATCTCAATGGTGTCGCGTCGTCCGGTGTCGGAAGAGATTGCCAGCCGCTTTATGCCCACGTTCTGGTTAACGATAGCCAGCATGAGCTGGGCGGTGGTGTTTGGGCTTGGCGCCGGGATTGTCGCTGCCGTCTGGCGCAACCGCTGGCCGGACAAGCTTGGCATGGCGCTGGCGGTGACCGGGATCTCTTTCCCGGCCTTTGCGCTGGGGATGCTCCTGATGCAGATTTTCTCCGTGGAGCTGGGCTGGTTGCCCACCGTCGGAGCCGACACCTGGAAGCACTACATCCTGCCGTCCATGACGCTGGGCGCGGCCGTTTCAGCGGTGATGGCACGTTTTACCCGCGCCTCGTTCGTTGACGTGTTGAGTGAGGACTACATCCGCACCGCACGGGCGAAAGGGGTGAGCGAGAAGTGGGTCATCCTCAAGCACGGTTTTCGCAACGCGATGATCCCGGTGGTGACCATGATGGGGCTGCAATTTGGTTTCCTGCTGGGTGGCTCTATCGTGGTGGAAAAGGTCTTCAACTGGCCGGGGCTGGGGCGCCTGCTGGTGGATTCGGTCGAGATGCGCGACTATCCGGTCATTCAGGCGGAAGTCCTGCTCTTCTCGCTGGAATTTATTCTTATCAATTTAGTGGTGGATGTGCTGTACGCCGCCATTAATCCGGCCATCAGGTATAAGTAAGATGCGATTGTTGAACTGGCGTCGTCAGGCCATTGTAAACGCTATGCCGGGGCTGAAGCCGGACCATATCCGCACCCCATGGTTTGAATTCTGGCGGCGCTTTCGTCGCCAGCCTGTCGCCATGACGGCGGGGCTGTTTGTACTGCTGCTGATTGTGGTGGCGGCCATTGCGCCGTGGGTGGCACCGTATGATGCGGAAAACTACTTTGATTACGACCGCCTGAATGACGGACCGTCGATGATGCACTGGTTCGGTGTGGACTCTCTGGGGCGCGATATTTTTAGCCGCGTGCTGATGGGCGCGCAGATATCGCTCGCCGCCGGGGTGTTTGCGGTTCTGATCGGTGCGGTGATTGGCACCGTCCTGGGCCTGGCTGCGGGGTATTACGAAGGCTGGTGGGACCGGATCATTATGCGCATTTGCGACGTGCTGTTTGCCTTTCCCGGCATTTTGCTGGCGATTGCGGTTGTCGCCATTATGGGCAGCGGCATGGCGAACGTCATCATCGCCGTCGCGGTCTTTTCGATCCCGGCGTTTGCCCGCCTGGTGCGCGGCAATACGCTGGTACTGAAGCAGCAGACCTTTATTGAATCCGCCCACAGTATGGGGGCCAGCGACGCCAACATCCTCTTCAGCCATATTCTGCCGGGGACGGTGTCGTCGATTGTGGTCTATTTCACCATGCGTATCGGCGTGTCGATTATCTCGGCCGCCAGCCTGTCGTTTCTGGGACTAGGCGCACAGCCACCGACGCCGGAGTGGGGCGCGATGCTCAACGAGGCGAGGGCAGATATGGTGATTGCGCCGCATGTAGCGATATTCCCGAGTCTGGCGATTTTCCTGACCGTGCTGGCGTTCAACCTGCTGGGGGATGGGCTGCGCGATGCGCTGGATCCGCGGATTAAGGGGTAGGGCAGTGGAATGTGCCGGGTGGCGGCTACGCCTTACCCGGCCTGAAAATGAGGTGCAGCGAGATTAAACCCGGCTACCCCAGAGATCGTACTCGTCGGCGTTTTCCACTTTCACGCGAATGATGTCACCCGGCTTGACGCTGGTTTCGCCGTTCAGGTACACCGCGCCGTCGATTTCAGGGGCATCCGCCATGCTGCGGCCAATCGCGCCTTCTTCGTCAACTTCGTCGATGATGACCATAATTTCGCGGCCCACTTTCTCCTGCAGACGTTCAGCAGAGATCTGCTGTTGCAGCTGCATGAAGCGGTTCCAGCGCTCTTCTTTCACCTCTTCCGGCACCTGATCCGCCAGTTCGTTAGCGGTCGCGCCTTCAACCGGGCTGTACTTGAAGCAGCCCACGCGGTCCAGACGGGCCTCTTTCAGGAAGTCGAGCAGCATCTGGAAGTCTTCTTCGGTTTCACCCGGGAAGCCAACGATGAAGGTCGAACGCAGGGTCAGATCCGGGCAGATTTCACGCCACTGCTTGATGCGCGCCAGCTGGCGGTCAACGGAGCCTGGGCGTTTCATCAGCTTCAGGATACGCGGGCTGGCGTGCTGCAGCGGGATATCCAGGTACGGCAGGATTTTGCCTTCGGCCATCAGCGGGATCACGTCATCAACGTGCGGATAAGGGTAGACGTAGTGCAGACGCGTCCAGATGCCCAGTTTAGCGAGCTGTTCGCACAGGCCGACCATGCTGGTTTTCACCGGCTCGCCGTTGTGGAAACCGGAACGGTGCTTCACATCCACGCCGTAGGCAGAGGTGTCCTGGGAGATCACCAGCAGCTCCTTCACGCCCGCGTCCGCCAGACGTTTGGCTTCTGCCAGCACGTCGCCAATTGGGCGGCTCACCAGATCGCCACGCATGGACGGGATAATGCAGAAGGTGCAGCGATGGTTGCAGCCTTCGGAAATTTTCAGGTAAGCGTAGTGACGCGGTGTCAGCTTCACGCCCTGTTCCGGCACCAGGCTCAGGAACGGGTTGTGCTTAGGCTTGGGTACGTAGTGATGAACATGTTCCAGCACCTGCTCGTAGCTGTGTGGACCGGTGATCTCCAGCACCTTCGGGTGCACTTCACGGATCTGGTCTTCTTTTGCGCCCAGGCAGCCGGTCACAATCACTTTGCCGTTTTCCGTCAGGGCTTCACCAATGGCTTCCAGGGATTCCTGAACCGCGCTGTCGATAAACCCGCAGGTGTTCACGATCACCATGTCGGCGTTGTCGTAGCTTGGCACCACGTCGTAGCCCTCGGTGCGAAGTTCGGTCAGGATGCGTTCAGAATCCACCAGGTTTTTCGGGCAGCCCAGGGAGACAAAGCCGATTTTCGGCGGGTGCGTAACATTGCTCATAGGTTAAAAATTCATCAATTATGGAGTTATCAGGGCGGGATTTTACAGCGTATCGCGGGGGATTTATACACTCTTTGCAGTGCAGATGGTGCCCGCGAAGGTTGTAACATTGTAAAGAATGTTAATCAGTTAAGAATAATTGATCTCAGGCATTAAACTGTACAAAAAATAACCTTATTCTGACTGTGCACAGGGGCTGACAGAGGAGGAATGAGCATGTCCGTTGACAGACTGAAACGCGATCTGCTGAACAAGCTGATCAACGCCCGAATCGACCTTGCCGCATATCTGCAACTGAGGAAGGCGAAAGGGTATATGTCAGTCAGCGAAAGCGAACATCTGCGTGATAATTTCTTTGAACTTTGCAATTTCATGCGTGAAAAAGCACCCATCCTGAAAGCGGAATACGCCGAAAGCGAATGTATTGCGCTGCGCCGCGCCGCCGAGGTGCTCTCCATTGCCGGGGTTTGTCTGATGAACGGACGCCATGACTGCCCAACTTTTATCGCTGTAAACGCGGAGAAGCTTGAAAACTGCCTGACAACGCTCTCTCTATGCATCATGTGTCTGAACGAGCACGCGAAGCTTGAACAGCACTGATTCCGGGGGAGGCAACTCCCCCTTCTGATTAAGCTTTTGTAAAAGTGATAACGCGCCCGGACGTAGTGGCTAATCTTTATGCCATATGCCGATAAAGGAGCGCGTTATGCACCGATCCTCGCTGATTTTCCTGCCTGCGTTGTTATTTCCGTTTTCGCTCCTTGCTGCGCCTGATGCGGTCAAGGTTGAGGTATTGCAGAACAAACTCGAACACCCCTGGTCGCTGGCGTTCCTGCCGGATAATAAAGGGCTGCTCGTGACGTTGAAGGGCGGCCAGTTGAAACACTGGCAGGCCGGAAAAGGGCTGTCAGACCCGATAACAGGGGTGCCCAAAGTCTGGGCCAACGGACAGGGAGGACTGCTGGACGTGGTGCTGGCGCCGGATTTTGCCACCTCGCGCCGCGTCTGGCTGAGCTACGCCGAGGCAGGCGCTGACGGCAAAGCCGGAACGGCGGTGGGTTATGGGCGCTTAAGCGACGATCTTTCCCGCCTTGAGGCGTTCCAGGTGGTGTTCCGTCAGATGCCGAAACTCTCCACCGGTAACCACTTTGGCGGAAGACTGGTGTTTGATGGCAAAGGCTATCTGTTTATTGCGCTGGGCGAAAACAACAAGCGCCCGACGGCGCAGGATCTGGATAAACTCCAGGGGAAAGTGGTGCGCCTGACGGAGGATGGCAAAGTCCCGCCGGATAACCCCTTTGTAAACACCGCCGGTGCGCGGCCGGAAATCTGGTCTTATGGCATTCGTAACCCGCAAGGGATGGCGATGAACCCGTGGAGCGACACGCTGTGGCTTAACGAACACGGCCCGCGGGGCGGGGATGAGATCAACATCCCGGAGAAAGGGAAAAACTATGGCTGGCCGCTGGCGACCCACGGTATCAACTATAGCGGATTAAAAATCCCTGAGGCGAAAGGTGAACACGTTGAAGGAACCGAAAAACCGCTGTTTGTCTGGAAAGTCTCACCCGCCGTGAGCGGGATGGCGTTTTATGACAGTGACGTATTCCCGCAGTGGAAAAACAAGCTGTTTATCGGGGCGCTGAAGGAGAAGGACGTGATCGTCCTGAGCGTGAACGGCAACACGGTGACCGAGGACGGGCGGATCCTGGGCGACCGGGATCAGCGTATCCGCGATGTGCGCGTCGGGCCGGACGGCTATCTGTATGTTCTGACCGATGAAACGGACGGGCAGTTGCTGAAAGTCAGCCCGTCCGGGACGTGATCAGCTTACCGGGATCATCACCACGTTACGGTACGCCGGGCGTTCGCTCAGCTGTTTACGCCAGCGATCCAGGTGTGGGCGCGGCATCCACGTCAGACCGATGTTGGTCAGGTTCCAGACAAATGGCGCAACGGCAATATCGCCCACGCCGAAGTCCGCACCCGAGAACCAGGCGTGCTTCGCCAGCTCATCGTCCATCATCGCAAACAGATGTTCACAGGCGTCCTGCGCCGCACGAATGGCGGGATAGTCGCGCTCGGCTTCCGGGGTTCTGACCAGCCCCATCAGGATCACGCGGTGCGTGGGGGAGAGCGTCTGGTTGGCCCAGTCCATCCATTTTTCCCCCTGCGCGCGGCGGGCCGGATTTTCTACCCACAGACGGCCTTGCCCATACTGGGCGGCCAGATAGCGGACAATGGTGTTGGATTCCCACAGTGTGGCGTCCGTCTCATCATCGCGCAGCAGCGGCACCAGGCCGTTCGGGTTCATCGCCAGGTAGTCGGCGTCTTTATTAACCCCATACTGCAAACCCGCCATTATCTGGTTAAACGGTAAATCCAGCTCCTCCAGCGTCCAGAGCACTTTTTTGACGTTGGTCGAATTATTCCTGCCCCACAGCGTAATCATAATTACTCCCGATAGATGTGAATCCGAGTCAGCTTTTCGCCATGGTGAGATAAACCTAACAATTACGCAACAGAAGAGAAAAAAATCGCCTTAATCAAAGCGTATCTGAATGTTATTGCATAAACTTTAATAACTTTACCCTCGTTGGGTTTCATTAACCGTTTTAGTGCGCTATTACTCATCGCTTCTTGCGACACGGTGATGTGACGTAATTTTTGAATGGACACTCGGGTGGCATTTATGACGCGAAAAATGACTTCTCTGCGCAGCCTGGCGGCAGGCTCTGCGCTCCTTTTCCTGTTTGCACCAACTCTCTATGCGGCTGAGCAGGCTGCGCCCGAAGCGCCGCCGGTAGATGCGCGTGCCTGGATCCTGATGGATTACTCCAGCGGTAAAGTGCTGGCGGAAGGCAATGCGGATGAGAAACTCGACCCGGCCAGCCTGACCAAAATCATGACCAGCTACGTGGTGGGCCAGGCCTTGAAGGCAGGTAAGATCAAGCTGGACGATATGGTCACTATCGGGAAAGACGCCTGGGCGACCGGTAACCCGGCGCTGCGCGGGTCATCGGTCATGTTCCTGAAACCCGGCGATCAGGTTTCCGTTTCCGATCTGAATAAAGGGGTGATTATCCAGTCCGGCAACGATGCCTGTATCGCCCTGGCAGATTATGTCGCGGGAAGCCAGGACTCGTTTATTGGCCTGATGAACGGCTATGCGCAAAAGCTGGGTCTGACCAATACCACCTTTAAAACCGTCCACGGCCTGGATGCGCCGGGCCAGTTCAGTACCGCGCGCGATATGGCGCTGCTCGGCAAGGCGCTCATCCACGATGTGCCGGACGAATATGCCATCCACAAAGAGAAAGAGTTTACCTTTAATAAAATCCGCCAGCCGAACCGCAACCGTCTGCTGTGGAGCAGCAACGTCAACGTTGACGGGATGAAAACCGGCACCACGGCCGGGGCGGGTTATAACCTGGTGGCCTCTGCGACCCAGGGTGACATGCGTCTGATCTCGGTGGTGCTGGGCACCAAAACCGACCGTATTCGTTTTAACGAGTCAGAAAAACTGCTGACCTGGGGCTTCCGCTTCTTTGAAACCGTGACGCCGATTAAACCGGATGCCACGTTCGTCAGCCAGCGCGTCTGGTTTGGTGACAAGAGTGAGGTGAACCTGGGGGCCGGTGAAGCCGGGTCGGTGACCATTCCACGTGGTCAGCTGAAAAACCTGAAAGCGAGCTATACCCTGACCGATCCACAGCTCACCGCGCCGCTGAAAAAAGGCCAGGTGGTCGGGACGATTGATTTCCAGTTAAACGGTAAGTCGATTGAACAGCGTCCGCTGATTGTAATGGAAGCGGTCGAAGAGGGCGGCTTCTTCAGCCGGATGTGGGACTTCGTGATGATGAAATTCCATAGCTGGTTTGGCAGCTGGTTTAGTTAAGTCTTCCAGCTTTTCACCCTCTCCCAGTGGGAGAGGGCCGGGGTGAGGCATCAGACCGCACCCCTCTCAATACATCAACTTCACCTGCTGCGCCTTCGCGTAGGTCACGTATTCTTCATCCGGGCGGCAATCGCTGACGATGGCATTGAACTGTGCCAGCTCGCCCATCCGTGCCGGACGCACCTTGCCGAACTTGCTGTGATCCACCACCAGCACATGGTATTGCGCGGCGCTTAACGCCCAGTGTTTTACCGGCAGCTCTTCCAGGTTAAAACAGGTTGCCCCCTGACGGGTACTGACGCCCGCCGCGGAGTAAAAGGCAATATCCGGGCACAGATTGCTGAGCGTATCCTGAAGATTGAGCGGCTTAAAAATGGCGTTACTGGCGTGGAACTCACCGCCACAGAGGATCACCCGGCACTCGGGTTTCTCCTGAAGGGCCAGGAAGGTGTTCAGCGAGTAGCACACGGCGGTAAAGGGGATGCTGCTGTCGATGGCTTCGATTATCCACGGCGTGGTGGTGCCGCAGTCAAAAAACAGCGTCTGGTGGGGTTGTACCAGAGAGGCCGCCAGGCGTGCGGCTTTGCGTTTCTCTTCAACCAGGCGCGTCTTTTGATCGCTGATCAGATAATGACTGGCGCTACGCGGCTCCAGCACGATATACCCGCCCAGCAGCACGACGGGCGCGCTCTCGCTGTTCAGGTCACGGCGAATGGTCATCTCTGAAACGCCGAGGAGGGTAGCGGCTTCCTTAAGATGAAGCTTATCACTGCGCTTCAGCGCCTGTATCAGCTGAGCTATGCGGTCATCGCGGCGTGTTTCCATAGATCCTCAGGATGAAAAAGTGAGCCCCCGCAGGGCGGGGGCTCAAGTGTAACCTGTCATACCGGGGTTAGTCACGTATCCAGCCTTTGCGGATCGGGATAGCGAAAAGGGTGCGATAGAGAGACGAGAGTCCGCGGTACAGCGTCAGCCCGAAGAGGTTCCACAGGATCGCCGCGCTGACGCAGCCGATCAGCCCCACCAGGAAGCCGCCAACCATATCCAGCGGCCAGTGTACACCCAGATACACGCGAGACCAGGCAATGGCGACCGCAATGGCCATCAGCAGTGCACCTGACCACAGGCGATGCCAGAACAGGAAGGCCAGCGCAAAAGCAAAGATCACCGTACCGTGATCGCTTGGGAACGAGTCATCCGGCGCGTGGTGCAGGAAGGTATAGCCGACGTGTTCGACAAAAGGACGATCGTGCGGGAAGGCGAGACCCAGAACATAGCTGACCAGCACGCTGACCCCGAGCGTCATCGCCACTTTGATCACCAGCTGACGCTGCGCGTTGACCTGGTTGCGCGGTCCCCACAGCCAGAGGATGGCCGCCAGCACCGGCACAATACTGATCAGATCTTTTGCCAGGAAAGTGGCCAGATCGATCATCCACTCAGGCGAGGCCGGGGTGGCGTTGATCAGATAAAACAGCTGGTAATTCAGATTCTCTAACATAGTGTTTTTACTCTTTAGCAAACCAGGCAGAAACGAGGCCGTAGACCGCTACCTGGGAAAACCAGACCCACCACCCAGCCCACAGGTTGTGAGAGAAAAAATGCGCCCCGCGCATGACCTGACCAAAGCCCATCGCCAGACCTAACACCACACCGAAGGCCACAAAGCCCCAGGCGAGACGCGGACGTTCGCGCCAGAAGGCAAAGAACAGACCCATCACCATAAAGCCGCTGGACGCATGGCCGCCGGGGAAGCAACGGCCCGGACCGCTGTCTGCCGGAGCGGAACTGAACAGGGGGTAAGAGACGGCCTTACCGCCATACTCCACCAGATCCCACGGGCAGCTGTGATGACTCAGGCTTTTCAGCACGCCAACCACCAGCGTGCCAAGCCCCATCAGCAGTGCGGCTGTAACCAGTCTCGCATTGCGCTTCCAGGCACCGTAAAACAGCGCCCCAACCGCCATGGCGATGGCGAGGTACTTCGCCAGCCGGTGATTCAGCAGATCCAGCAGCGGGTTTTTCTGCAGCGGGAAACGGTGGGTTGCCGCGTCATACCAAAAGCCGGTGATCCATTTATCAAGCGTTTCGCCGCGAGAAAGCCAGGTAAACACCACGGCAAGGGCGATCAGCACTAAAAGCTGATAACCATAAAAGCGCACAGGCAGGCGGTAAAGTTGTTTTGTCTTATTTGTCGGTAACTTAGACAATTCTGAACGAGGGGATATGCGGGTCATAGAGTTGGTTGGCAACATGAAATAGGGCTATCATATTGGTGTCAACTTAAGGAAACCTTAAACGACGACGATAAATGCTTTATTTCTGTTTCTTCTGGATAATTTGCTATCTCAGACAGCGGCAATTCATTACACTCATCGCGATTTTTTCATCATAAAGAGATTGCATGTTAAACCGTTCTTCTTCGGGTACGCGTCTGGGTCGTCAGGCGTTACTTTTCCCTCTGTGTCTGGTGCTTTACGAGTTCTCTACCTATATCGGCAACGATATGATCCAGCCCGGCATGCTGGCCGTGGTGGCGCAATACAACGCAGGTATTGAATGGGTGCCGACCTCCATGACCGCCTATCTGGCTGGCGGCATGTTTTTACAGTGGCTGTTAGGGCCGCTGTCGGATCGTATTGGCCGCCGTCCGGTGATGCTGACGGGCGTGGTGTGGTTTATCGTGACCTGTCTCGCCACGCTGTTGGCGCAAAACATTGAACAGTTCACCCTGCTGCGTTTCCTGCAGGGGGTCAGTCTGTGCTTTATCGGTGCCGTGGGGTATGCCGCCATTCAGGAGTCCTTTGAGGAGGCGGTGTGTATCAAAATCACCGCGCTGATGGCGAACGTGGCGCTGATTGCTCCGTTGCTGGGGCCGCTGGTGGGCGCCGCGTGGGTGCATGTGGCACCGTGGGAAGGCATGTTTGTGCTCTTCGCCGTGCTGGCCGCCATCGCGTTCTTTGGCCTGCACCGCGCAATGCCGGAAACGGCCACCCGACTGGGTGAGACGCTGTCGCTGAAAGAATTGGGACGGGATTATAAAGCGGTCCTGAAAAACGGCCGCTTTGTAGCCGGCGCGCTGGCGACGGGCTTTGTTAGCCTGCCGCTGCTGGCGTGGATCGCCCAGTCACCGGTCATTATCATCAGCGGTGAACAGCTCAGCAGTTACGAGTACGGGCTGCTGCAGGTGCCGATTTTTGGTGCACTGATTATCGGTAATCTGGTGCTGGCGCGTCTGACATCACGACGCACGGTGCGCTCGCTCATCATCATGGGCGGCTGGCCGATTGCGGCGGGCCTTACCGTGGCCGCGGTGGCGACGGTGGTATCATCTCATGCCTATCTGTGGATGACGGCGGGGTTGAGTATTTACGCCTTCGGTATTGGTGTGGCGAATGCGGGGCTGGTGCGTCTGACGCTCTTCGCCAGCGGAATGAGTAAAGGCACCGTTTCGGCGGCGATGGGGATGCTGCAGATGCTGATTTTTACCGTCGGGATCGAGGTGAGCAAACACGCTTATGCGCTAGGCGGCAACGGTCTGTTCAGCCTGTTTAACCTCGCCAACGGCGTGCTGTGGGTTATCCTGATGGTGATGTTCCTGAAAGACAAACGCGTCGGGAACGCCCTGCAGCCTTAATCTTTCTTCCCTCTCCCGGTGGGAGAGGGTCAGGGTGAGGGCACCAGACCGCACGTGTCAATTAAACGGTGCTTCTCTGTTGAGCACCTTATCAATCACATCCAGTACGCCTTCCTCGTTATTATGCGGCGCTTCAAAGCGGGCCGCCGCTTTAATATGTGGTCTGGCATTCGCCATCGCAAAACTGAAGCCTGACTGACGCAGCATCTCCACATCGTTCCCGCTGTCACCGAAAGCGACCACCTCGCTGTCGTCAATGCCCCAGCGCTGTTGCAGGATCCGCAGGCCGTTGGCTTTATGCACGCCGGGGATAATCAGGTCAATACTGCCGTGGCCGGTCGTGACGGGCACCATAATGTCGTTGAGTTTTTCGTGCAGCATAGCCTGTATGCGCGGGATTTCATCATCAGAAACGTTGAGCCCGAATTTGAAGAAAATATCGTTCAGGTTGTCGAAATCACTTACCATTTCGAGGCGATGATAGTACTTCGCGGCGATAGCTTTGAACTCATCGTCATAGGCTTTGAGCGTATAGGCACTGCCTTTGCCGCAGGCGATAATCTCAATGCCGGGAACGTCGTTTAGCACGGCAGCAACGGTGTCGAAGTGCGTTTTCGACAGTTCCCCGTTAAAGACATCTTCCCCGGCGCTGACCACCCAGCCACCGTTTTCGGCGACAAACGCAATCTCATGCGTAATCTCCGGGAAGAAGGAGATCAACTGGTAATACTGGTTACCGCTGGCCACCACAAAGCGAATACCTTGCTCCTTCATACGCGCATACTGCGCCAGAAAACGTTCGCGATTGTAGGTTTTCGCGTCGCTCAGGAAGGTGCCATCCATGTCGACTGCAATCAGTTTAACGCTCATATCCCTTCTCCAGTGTCGTTTGTTCTTTTTCCGGCTTCGCCACGGCGCGCGCCACCAGTGCGGCAATCATGACCAACCCTAACACCACCAGCATGGCGCTGCGCAGCCCGTAGTGCTCACCCAGGAAGCCCAGCAGCGGCGGCCCGACCAGGAAGGCCAGATAGCCTGTAGTCGCCACCACGCTGACGCGCGTCGGGGCATCCGGGCCGGTATCGCTGGCGGCGGAGATGGTCAACGGGAAGCCAAGTGAGGCACCCAGGCCCCAGAGGATCACCGACACGCCGGCAATCCAGTCCACATCCACGAAGATGATCATCGCAATGCCCAGCCCGCCGAGCAGGGCGCTGGCGCGCACCACCGCCACGCGGCTGTAGCGGTCGATAAACCAGCCGCCGGTAAAGCGTCCGACGGTCATCCCCAGCGTAAACCCGGCGTAGATCAGCGAGCCAGAGGTCGGGCTAAACCCGTGTCCGTCCACCATCAGCAGTGGCAGCCAGTCGTTGGCGGAGCCTTCGGCAAACGCCATCGCCAGCACCACCACGCCGATCAGCATCAGCTGGAAATCGCGGTAGAACGGCAGCCCTTTTTCCGCCGTTTTGTGTTCATCAGAGGTGTTCTTACCTGTGCCGTCCGGGATCGCCCGGATGCCGGTCAGCACCGGCACAACAGAGATCAGCGCGGCCAGCAGGATATGCAGATTCGCGCTAACGCCGGAGGCCGTCAGGGCCATGCCCACGCCCGCACCGGCCAGCGTGCCCAGGCTGTAAAAGCCATGCATCATGGGCAGCACGGTTTTATTCATCTCGCGCTCGACCGCAGCCCCTTCAACGTTAATGGCCACTTCCGCCGCGCCAAAACTGCCGCCAAAGATCAACAGACTCAGGGCAAACAGGACCGGCGAGGCATACCACAGCGCCACGCTGAGCACCAGCATCCCCAGTATTGCGCAGCACATGGTGGTGCGGATCACTGCCCGGGTACCAAAGCGCTTCACCAGCCACGCCGAGCAGAGAATGCCGCTCATTGATCCTATCGACAGGCCAAACAGCACAATGCCCATCTCAGCGGTGGAGACCGACAAAATGTCGCGGATCGCCGGGGTACGCGTGGCCCAGGACGCCATCAGCAGACCCGGAATAAAGAAGAACATGAAAAGCGCCCACATGCGCAACCGCAGGGCCTTACGGGATGAGGTCAGAGTCATTGAGATAAGCACCAGAAGCACAACAATAGCGACAACACTAGCAAGTTTGTGTACATTTGTACACAAATCAGATGAGGCATGTATGAGCAGACCACCAAACGACCCGCATCGCCGGGAGAAGATCCTGCAGGCGACGCTGGACACCATTGCTGAGCACGGGATCCATGCCGTGACGCACCGTAAAATCGCCAGCTGTGCCGGGGTTCCGCTGGGGTCGATGACCTACTATTTTGACGGCATGGAGTCGCTGCTGGAAGAGGCTTTCACGTGGTTTACCCGGCAGATGTCGCAGCAGTACCGTGACTTCTTCGCGGGGGTAACCAGCCCGGAGATGGCGTGTGAATCTATCACCATGCTAATCCACAGCTCGCAGGTAACGACGCCGCACAACATGGCGCTGATGTATCAGCTCTACACTTTTATGCACCGCAGCGCGGCGCTGAAAACGGTGATGCAGGACTGGATGCAGATGAGCCAGACAACGCTTGAGCAGTGGTTCGACCCGGTCACCACCCGCGCGCTGGACGCCTTTATCGAAGGAATGACGCTGCACTTTGTCACCGACAGAGCGCCGCTAACGCGCGAGGAGATCCGGGCGATGGTGGGAAGGATTGCAGGCGAGGGGGACCGCTAGCCTGCAGGCCCGCCTCTATTTCTGAGTGATTTTTTTCCCGCTCGCATCCACCACGGCTTCACCGTCCTCTTTCGTAAAAGCCCCTTTCTGCACATCTGGCAGAATATCGAGGACCACTTCAGACGGGCGGCACAGGCGGGTGCCCAGCGGCGTCACCACAATCGGACGGTTAATCAGGATCGGGTATTGCAGCATGAAACCGATAAGCTGGTCGTCAGTGAATGTCTCCTCTGCCAGGCCCAGCTGTTCATAGGGCTCCACGTTTGTGCGCAGCAGCGCCCGCACCGAAATGCCCATGTCGGCAATCAGTTTGATCAGTTCATCGCGTGACGGCGGATTGTCCAGATACAGAATGATCTCTGGCTCGGTGCCGCTGTTGCGGATCATCTCCAGCGTGTTGCGCGAGGTGCCGCAGGCGGGATTGTGGTAAATGGTGATGTTGGTCATATCAGTGGCTCATTACAGTGTGAAGGAGAGACGTAACGCCAGCACGGCGAGCGTCACAAACAGAACCGGCAGCGTCATGATGATGCCCGTCCGGAAATAGTAGCCCCAGGTAATGGTCATGTTTTTTTGCGCCAGCACGTGGAGCCAGAGCAGGGTGGCGAGACTACCGATAGGCGTGATTTTTGGCCCCAGATCGCAGCCAATCACGTTGGCGTAAATCATCGCTTCTTTAATCAATCCTGTTGCCGTGCTGCCATCAATAGAGAGCGCGCCAATCAGCACCGTGGGCATATTGTTCATTATGGATGACAGGAAGGCGGTGATGAACCCGGTTCCCAGAGTGGTTACCCATAAACCGTGGGTGGACAGCGCATTCAGCACGCCTGAAAGGTATTCGGTTAACCCGGCGTTACGCAATCCGTAGACCACCAGATACATCCCCAGTGAGAAGATGACGATCTGCCACGGTGCGCCGCGCAGCACTTTTCCGGTATTAATCGCGTGTCCGCGTTTTGCAACGGCGAATAAAATCAGCGCGCCAGCTGTTGCAATGGCGCTGACCGGAATGCCGAGAGGCTCAAGCACAAAGAAGCCGACGAGAAGAAGCAGTAGCACAATCCAGCCTGTTCTGAACGTCGGGAGATCGTGAATGGCCCGGGCGGGCTCACGGAGTTTCGCAAGATCATATTCCGGTGGAATTTCCTTGCGAAAGAACAGATGCAGCATCACCAGCGTGGCAGCAATCCCGGCGATATCAACCGGGATCATCACCGAGGCGTATTCGCCGAACCCCAGTTTAAAGAAGTCTGCCGACACAATGTTGACCAGGTTCGACACAATCAGTGGCAGGCTGGCGGTATCGGCGATAAAACCTGCCGCCATCACAAACGCCAGCGTGGCCTGCTTGCTGAACCCCAGCGCCAGCAGCATGGCGATGACGATAGGTGTCAGGATCAACGCTGCACCGTCATTGGCAAACAGCGCCGCGACGGCCGCACCCAGCAGTACGATATAAGTAAACAGCAAACGCCCCCGACCGTTTCCCCAGCGGGCGACGTGCAGCGCCGCCCACTCGAAAAAGCCGGACTCATCCAGCAGCAGGCTGATGATAATAACGGCGATAAACGTCGCCGTGGCATTCCAGACGATATTCCACACCACCGGAATATCGTTAAGGTGGATCACACCGCAGGCCAGCGCCAGTCCGGCGCCAATCGTCGCGCTCCAGCCGATACTGAGCCCTCTGGGCTGCCAGATGACCAGTACCAGCGTAAACAGAAAAATTGCCCCTGCCAGAAACATCTTCTACTCCGTTATATCTGTTTTTATGAATGTGTTTAACATGACCCTGGAAGGCTGTTCTTTAGCCTGGCACGCGTTTCTTCCCGCAGGCAGTTCCAGCTGTTATCGATGACGGTAGCTGCCCACGCAGGCATGTTCGGAGACAAACGGTAATAGACCCACTTCCCCTCACGACGATCGATAACCAGCCCGGACTCGCGAAGTAAGGCCATATGGCGCGAGACTTTCGGCTGTGACTCCGTGGTTGCGGAACAGAGATCGCAGACGCATAGCTCGCCCGCTTCACGCAGAAGCATGACGATGGAGAGCCGCGTTTCGTCGGAGAGGGTTTTGAAAAGCTGGAGCGGATGGAGCATGGTCGAATCCTGCGGGTAGTTGATACATATTTGTTTAATCATATATGTTTGAGGCGGGGGAGGGAAGAGGGGGATGATGGAGCAGAGAATTTCAGGCAACAAAAAACCCATCAACCTTGAACCAAAACGGCGGGGTTGATGGGCTCCACAAATTGGGGACATCAAAGAAAAGCAGTGGCACTAGTTATGACTGCCCCCTGATAAAAAAGTTCTGCGCGTAACAAAAATTTTTTCGTTACGCGCAAAGTTAAGAGTTATCCGAGTCCAGGCCAGATGATGATAATCAGCGTACCTGCCAGCGTAAGCAGTACGTTCGCGATAGCGTAGGTGCCCGCATAACCCAGCGCCGGGATGTTGCTGCGGGCAGTATCACTGATGATTTCCATTGCCGGCGCACAGGTACGCGCACCCATCATGGCTCCGAAGAGCAGGGCGCGGTTCATGCGCAGCACGTAGGCACCGAACAGGAAACAGATCACCACCGGTACCAGGCTGACGATAAGTCCGGAAACCAACATTTGCCAGCCGACGGCGCCCAGGCTGTGGCCAATGCCGCTACCGGCGCTTAAGCCGACACCCGCCATAAAGACCATCAGACCGAACTCTTTCACCATGTTCAGCGCGCCCTGCGGAATGTAGCCGAAGGTTGGGTGGTTCGCTCGCAGGAAGCCCAGCATGATCCCGGCAAACAGCAGCCCGGCGGCGTTACCGATGCCAAAGCTAAAGTTGCTGAACTGGAAAGTAATCATCCCAATCATCAGGCCAACAATAAAGAAGGCACAGAAGGCCAGCAGGTCGGTGACCTGGCTGTGAATGGAGATAAAGCCGATGCGGTCGGCGACGGTTTTCACGCGGCGAGCGTCGCCGCTGACCTGCAACACGTCACCTTTATTCAGGACGACGTTGTCGTCGATAGGCATCTCAATCTGGCTGCGGATCACGCGGTTCAGGAAGCAACCATGGTCGGTAAGCTTCAGTTGCGCCAGACGGCGGCCGACGGCGTTATGGTTTTTCACCACAATCTCTTCGGTGACGATACGCATGTCGAGCAGGTCGCGGTCGAAGACCTCTTTACCGTTACGGAAGCTTGGGTCGAGCCGCGCGTGGGCATCCGGGTAACCCACCAGGGCGATGTCGTCGCCCATCTGCAGTACCGCGTCGCCGTCCGGGTTCGCCAGAATGCCGTTACGGCGGATACGTTCGATATAGCAACCCGTCTGGCGGTAAATCCCCAGCTCGCGCAGATTTTTGCCGTCCGCCCACGCAACCAGCTCTGGCCCGACGCGATAAGCGCGGATCACCGGCAGATAAACTTTACGTTTGGAGTCCGTGTCCAGACCGCGCTCGCGGGCGATTTGCTGGGCACTGGTCTGCAGATCCTGATGCTGCAGTTTCGGCAGGTAGCGCGCGCCTACAATCAGGCTCACCAGACCAATCAGATAGGTCAGGGCATAGCCCAGGCTCAGGTGATCGAGGGCGGTAGAAAGCTGTGCCCCGGCCATACCGGAATGGCGCAGGGTATCGCCCGCACCCACCAGAACCGGCGTCGAGGTCATGGAGCCAGCCAGCATACCGGCCGTTAATCCAATATCCCAGCCAAACAGTTTACCCAGCCCTAACGCGATCAGCAGCGCACTGCCGACCATCACCAGCGCCAGCATCAGATAATTTTTGCCGTCGCGGAAGAAAATGGAAAAAAAGTTAGGACCCGCTTCCACACCAACACAAAAAATAAACAGCATAAAACCTAAGTTAAGCGCGTCCGTGTTAATGCTGAAATGCTGCTGACCTAATAATAAGGAGACGACTAAAACGCCAATGGAATTACCAAGTTGAACCGAACCCAGGCGCAATTTACCCAGGCAAAGGCCCAGCGCCAGTACCACAAATAATAACAGGATGTAATTCCCATTTAACAAGTCTGCGACGTTTATATTCACGGAGGCTAACTTCTTGTTTACCAGTAAGTTGTTGAATGAAAGGACATTTTGGGCTACTGTTTTCTGGGTCAGGGAACGCGTCTAACACTCCCTGTTTCCTGATTTATTCCCTAAAACATTAGCTGGCCGATAGTTTAATCGTATTAGCTACTGACAGCTACCTATTATCGCATAACCCTGTGCGGGCTTTGGCAAGGATTGCCGCATTGCTTTATCTGACCGGGCGTCCACTGGACGAAGCTGTATTTGATAGAGATGAAGTCAGGAGGATAGTTTGAACATTAAACGGAACTGGGCGGGGGTGATCAGCTGCTTTTTGCTGTTTATCGTCGTGTGCATGTCGCTCGCTTTTAATGTGAAAGGAGCGTTCAGAGCTGCCGGTCACCCGGAGCTGGGGCTGCTCTTTTTTACCCTGCCGGGAGCGGCAGCCAGTTTTCTCTCCCGTAAAGGGGAGGTGGTCAAGCCGCTTATCGGCGCAATGCTGGCGGCGCCGCTATGTCTGCTGCTGATGCGGTTACTGTACGTATCGACGAGAAGTTTCTGGCAGGAGCTGGCGTGGCTGTTGAGTGCCGTGTTCTGGTGCGCGCTTGGCGCGCTGTGCTTTTTATTTGTGCAAAGCGTGATAAACCACCGCAGGCACCACAAATAAAAACGCCCTCGTGCTGAGGGCGTCTTAACGTCACATTACTGAGCGGCAAACAGGCCCAGATGTTCTTTGGCGTAGGCTTCAAAATCAGTGCAGCCGCCAATGTGTTTCTGATCGAGGAAAATCTGCGGTACGGTTTCAACCGGTTTACCCACGGTTTTTTCCAGATCGGCTTTGGTGATACCTTCGGCGTGGATATCCACATAGCGGAAGTTAAAGTCATCACGTTCTTCAGTCAGTTTCTCTGCCAGCTCTTTTGCGCGCACACAGTAAGGGCATCCTGGACGACCAAAAATTACTGCAAACATTTCTCTCTCCTCAAAAAACAAGCCTGACGGCGAATGACAGGTATAGTGCACCATAACCTGCCGTCATAAAAGTAGGTTTCGCCTGTCGCTTTAATACCCTTGAGCTATGTTTCGCCAATTACATGCCGTGCATCATTGCCTATACTGGCTGCCACATGTGTTAAGCAAGACAAAGAGAGAGACGATGACGCCAACTATTGACCTGCTCCGTTCCCACCGTTCCATCCGCCACTTCACCGATCAGCCCATCACCGAGGCGCAGCGTGAAGCCATTATCGACAGCGCCAGAGCCACCTCCAGTTCCAGCTTCCTGCAGTGCAGTTCAATTATTCGCATTACCGACAAGGCCATGCGCGAGCAGCTGGTGACGCTCACGGGCGGCCAGAAGCATGTGGCGCAGGCCGCCGAGTTCTGGGTCTTCTGCGCTGACTTTAACCGCCACCTGCAAATTTGCCCCGAAGCTGAACTGGGGCTGGCGGAACAGCTGCTGCTGGGCGTGGTCGATACCGCGCTGATGGCGCAAAATGCCTTTACGGCGGCGGAATCACTGGGATTAGGCGGCGTGTATATCGGCGGGTTGCGTAACAATATTGAAAGCGTAACCGAACTGCTGAAGCTGCCGAAACACGTTCTGCCTCTGTTCGGCCTCTGCCTCGGCTGGCCGGCTGACAACCCGGATCTCAAGCCGCGTCTGCCTGCGGCGATGCTGGTGCATGAAAACCACTATCAGCCGGTCGACCAGGAGGTTCTGAATCAATACGATGAAGAGCTGGCGCATTACTACATGACGCGCGGTAGCAATAACCGCCGCGATACCTGGAGCGACCACATCCGCCGCACCATCATTAAAGAAAATCGCCCGTTTATTCTCGATTATCTGCATAAACAGGGCTGGGCGACGCGATAGTCCATTCGGTATGATACGCAGGCTTTTCCCATGTCTTTAGAGAGGTGCAGGGTGAAAATTGCCATTTTGTCCCGGGATGGAACGCTCTATTCATGCAAACGCCTGCGAGAAGCGGCGGCAAAACGCGGACATCAGGTTGAGATCCTCGACCCGATGTCCTGTTATATGAACATTGACCCCGCGGCTTCCTCGATTCATTACAAAGGCCGTAAGCTACCGCATTTTGATGCGGTGATCCCCCGCATCGGCTCGCAGATCACCTATTACGGTACGGCCGCGCTGCGCCAGTTTGAAATGCTGGGCAGCTATCCTCTCAACGAATCTGTCGCCATTTCCCGCGCCCGGGATAAGCTGCGTTCGCTGCAACTGCTTGCCCGCCAGGGTATCGATCTCCCGGTCACCGGAATAGCCCACTCCCCGGACGACACCAGCGATCTGATCGACATGGTCGGCGGCGCGCCGCTGGTCATCAAACTGGTGGAAGGCACGCAGGGCATTGGCGTGGTATTGGCAGAGACGCGACAGGCGGCGGAGAGCGTGATTGACGCCTTTCGCGGCCTGAATGCGCATATCCTGGTCCAGGAGTATATCGAAGAAGCCAAAGGGCGCGACATCCGCTGTTTTGTCGTGGGCAATGAGGTGGTGGCCGCGATTGAACGCCAGGCGAAAGAGGGTGACTTTCGCTCCAACCTCCACCGTGGGGGCGTTGCACGGGTCGCGACGATCAGCGATCGCGAGCGGGAAATAGCGGTAAAGGCCGCGCAAACGCTGGGGCTGGATGTGGCGGGTGTGGATCTTCTGCGTGCGACACGCGGGCCGCTGGTGATGGAAGTGAATGCCTCGCCCGGGTTGGAAGGCGTAGAAAAAACCACCGGTGTCGATATTGCAGGTAAAATGATCGCATGGATTGAGCGTCATGCCACCCCGGGCTACTGTCTTAAAACGGGTGGTTAAATGGATTACCGCGCACTTTTTGAGTACCCTATGCGAAGTTTTTACTAAAGAGGCTCCACCGCGATGGATTTACAGGTCGTTCCTACACTGGATACGTTACGTCAATGGCTTGATGATGCCGGGATCACCTTCTTTGAATGTGATTCCTGCCAGGCGCTGCATCTGCCTCACATGCAGAATTTCGATGGTATTTTTGATGCCAAAATCGATCTCATTAACGACGTGATCCTCTTCTCTGCGCTGGCAGAAGTTAAGCCGTCTGCGCTGCTGGCGCTGGCCTCTGACCTCTCTGCGATCAACGCCAGTTCTTTGACGGTGAAAGCATTTCTCGATATACAGGATGATAATCTGCCAAAACTGGTCGTTTGCCAGTCTTTGTTCTCCGGCGCTGGCCTCTCCTTCAAGCAGTTCGCCTGGTTTATGCGTTTGAGTGAAGAGCAAATTTCGATGGTAATGATGGAAGCCAATGCACATCATTTGCTGTACAGCGCGGAAGACGATGCAGAGAATAATGATGCATCTCCCAATTTTCTTCACTAAGCCTGTCTGACTTTTGCGCAGTCGCTGCCAGAGCGGCTGCATAACGCCATTTTTTCTGCTGCTTTTAACCTTTCTTTAAAGAATTTTTCACCTCCTCAAAGGCCATTTCGGCTTATCACGTAGACATAACCTGCATAAAAAATTGATAAAAGGCGTTTTTTCGTCTGGGCTATAGCCGGAGACACGGGCTACAGTTATTCTTGCGATGCTTAAAAAAGCGAGCGGATCCTGCCGGGTAAAGAGGTTTCTTTTTATTTTGAGCAGAGCGACAAACTATGCATGATTTTTGCATATATCCAGATTGCACAGTTTTAGTTCGTTTGTTAACGAGCTTTCAGAAGGAATAACACTATGATCGCCTTGAATAAAAAATGGTTATCGGGTCTGGTTGCGGGTGCTCTGATGGCCGTCTCTGCCGGCACGCTCGCTGCGGAACAAAAAACGCTGCATGTCTATAACTGGTCTGACTATATTGCACCGGACACGGTGGCTAATTTTGAAAAAGAGACCGGTATTAAAGTGGTCTATGACGTGTTCGATTCCAACGAAGTGCTGGAAGGCAAACTGATGGCAGGCAGCACCGGTTTTGACCTGGTGGTACCGTCCGCAAGTTTCCTTGAGCGTCAGCTGACCGCAGGCGTTTTCCAGCCGCTGGACAAGAGCAAATTACCAAACTGGAAAAACCTCGACCCGGAAGTGCTGAAGCTGGTGGCCAAGCATGACCCGGAGAACAAATACGCTATGCCGTATCTGTGGGCAACCACCGGTATTGGCTTCAACGTGGATAAAGTCAAAGCGGCGCTGGGCCCGGACGTCAAGCTGGACAGCTGGGACGTGGTGCTGAAGCCGGAAAACCTCGCGAAGCTGAAAAGCTGCGGCGTCTCCTTCCTGGATGCCCCGGAAGAGATTTTTGCCACCGTGCTGAACTATCTCGGCAAAGATCCGAACAGCAACAAGGCGGATGACTACACTGGCCCGGCGACCGATCTGCTGCTGAAGCTGCGTCCGAATATCCGTTACTTCCACTCTTCACAGTACATTAACGACCTGGCAAACGGCGATATCTGCGTGGCAATTGGCTGGGCAGGGGACGTCTGGCAGGCGGCTAACCGTGCGAAAGAGGCGAAAAACGGCGTGAATGTCTCCTACTTCATTCCTAAAGAGGGGGCGCTGGCCTTCTTTGATGTCTTCGCCATGCCTGCCGATGCGAAAAACAAAGACGAAGCGTATCAGTTCCTTAACTACCTGATGCGTCCGGAAGTGATTGCCCATATCAGCGACCATGTCTACTACGCCAACGGTAACAAGGCCTCTTTGCCACTTATCAGCGAAGAGATCCGTAAAAATCCGGCTATCTATCCGCCAGCGGATGTGTTTGCCAAACTGTTCACCCTGAAAGTTCAGGATCCAAAAATTGACCGTGTACGCACCCGTGCGTGGACCAAGGTGAAAAGCGGTAAATAACGGCGTTTGGTAACGTTGCCCGGTGGCGCTATCGCCTACCGGGCCTACGCAACCCGTAGGCCGGGCAAGCGTTCGCGCCGCCCGGCGATGCGCACCCTGACGGTGCGTTTGCACCAGTTTTGATCTATGCCGGAGAACACCCCGTGAATGACGCGATCCCCCGCCCGCAGGCGAAAGTCCGTAAAGCGCTGACCCCGCTACTTGAAATTCGTAACCTCACCAAATCTTTCGATGGCCAGCATGCCGTGGACGACGTCAGCCTGACTATCTACAAAGGCGAAATATTTGCCCTTCTGGGGGCGTCTGGCTGCGGTAAATCAACCTTGTTGCGCATGCTGGCCGGGTTTGAACAACCTACCGCCGGGCAGATTGTGCTGGATGGCGTGGATCTCTCCAGCGTACCGCCGTATCAGCGTCCGATAAACATGATGTTCCAGTCTTACGCGCTGTTCCCCCACATGACGGTGGAGCAGAACATCGCGTTTGGCCTGAAGCAGGACAAGCTGCCGAAAGCCGAAATCACCGCGCGCGTGGCCGAGATGCTGAATCTGGTCCATATGCAGGAGTTCGCGAAGCGTAAACCGCACCAGCTTTCCGGCGGCCAGCGTCAGCGCGTGGCGCTGGCCCGAAGCCTGGCGAAGCGCCCGAAACTGCTGCTGCTTGATGAGCCGATGGGTGCCCTGGATAAAAAACTGCGCGATCGTATGCAGCTCGAGGTGGTGGATATCCTCGAGCGCGTGGGCGTGACCTGCGTGATGGTCACCCACGACCAGGAAGAGGCCATGACCATGGCCGGGCGTATCGCGATCATGAACCGCGGTAAGTTCGTGCAAATTGGCGAGCCGGAAGAGATTTATGAACACCCGACCACCCGTTACAGCGCGGAGTTCATCGGCTCGGTGAATGTCTTCGAAGGGCTGCTGAAAGCGCGTGAAGAAGACGGGCTGATCATTGAATCGCCAGGGCTGCAGCATCCGCTGAAGGTCGATCCGGATAACTCCGTGGTGGACAACGTGCCGGTCTATATCGCCCTGCGTCCGGAGAAGATCATGCTCTGTGAAGACCCTCCGGCCGATGGCTTTAACTTTGCCGTGGGCGAAGTGGTGCACATTGCCTACCTGGGCGATCTCTCTATCTACCATGTCCGTCTGAAGAGCGGGCAGATGCTCAGCGCCCAGCTGCAAAACGAACATCGCTACCGTAAAGGACTGCCGACCTGGGGCGACGAAGTGCGTCTGTGCTGGGATGCGGACAGTTGTGTTGTGCTGACGGTTTAAGGAGCGGCCAATGAGTACACTTGAACCTCCAGCCCGCGTCAAAAAACCGGGCGGTTTTGCCCACTGGCTGGCGCGCATGCAGATGAACCACGGCCGTAAGCTGGTGATCGCCATGCCGTATATCTGGCTGATCCTGCTGTTCCTGCTGCCGTTCCTGATCGTTTTCAAGATAAGCCTGGCGGAAATGGCGCGGGCCATCCCACCGTATACCAACCTGCTGGACTGGGCCGACGGTCAGCTGACGCTGACGCTAAATGTTGGCAACTTCCTGCAGCTGACGGAGGATCCGCTCTATTTCGAGGCCTATCTGCAGTCGCTGCAGGTGGCGGCGATCTCCACGCTCTGCTGTCTGCTGATGGGCTACCCGCTGGCATGGGCGGTGGCGCACAGTAAGCCCTCGACGCGCAACATTCTGCTGCTGCTGGTGATCCTGCCGTCGTGGACCTCGTTCCTGATCCGCGTCTACGCGTGGATGGGGATCCTGAAAAATAACGGGGTGCTGAATAACTTCCTGATGTGGTTAGGGGTTATCGATCAGCCGCTGACGATCCTGCATACCAATCTCGCGGTCTATATCGGGATTGTGTACGCCTATCTGCCGTTTATGGTGCTGCCGATCTATACGGCGCTGACGCGTATCGACTACTCGCTGGTGGAAGCCTCGCTGGATCTGGGCGCCCGTCCGCTGAAGACCTTCTTCAGCGTGATTGTGCCGCTGACCAAAGGCGGGATTATCGCCGGGTCGATGCTGGTGTTTATTCCGGCGGTGGGGGAGTTTGTGATCCCTGAACTGCTCGGCGGCCCGGACAGCATCATGATTGGCCGCGTGTTGTGGCAGGAGTTCTTCAATAACCGCGACTGGCCGGTGGCCTCTGCGGTGGCTATCGTGATGTTGCTGCTGCTGATCGTGCCGATCATGTGGTTCCACAAGCATCAGCAGAAACAGATGGGAGATCACGGATGAACAACTTACCGGTAGTGCGCTCTCCGTGGCGAATTGCGATTCTGGTGATCGGCTTTACCTTCCTGTATGCGCCGATGCTGATGCTGGTGATCTACTCGTTCAACAGCTCCAAACTGGTCACCGTATGGGCTGGCTGGTCGACACGCTGGTACAGCGAACTGTTCCACGACGATGCGATGATGAGCGCGGTGGGGTTGAGCCTGACCATCGCGGCGCTGGCGGCCACGATGGCCGTAGTGCTGGGGACCATCGCCGCGCTGGTGATGGTGCGCTTCGGACGTTTTCGCGGTTCGAACGGCTTTGCCTTTATGATCACCGCGCCGTTGGTGATGCCGGACGTGATCACCGGGCTGTCGCTGCTGCTGCTGTTTGTGGCACTGGCGCATGCCATTGGCTGGCCGGCGGATCGCGGCATGCTCACCATCTGGCTGGCGCATGTGACCTTCTGTACCGCGTACGTGGCGGTGGTCATCTCCTCGCGTCTGCGCGAGCTGGATCGCTCCATTGAAGAGGCTGCGATGGATCTCGGTGCCACGCCGGTGAAGGTCTTTTTCATCATTACGCTGCCGATGATTATGCCGGCGGTGATCTCCGGCTGGCTGCTGGCCTTTACCCTGTCGCTCGACGATCTGGTGATCGCCAGCTTTGTCTCCGGGCCAGGGGCGACGACGCTGCCAATGCTGGTCTTCTCCAGCGTGCGCATGGGGGTGAACCCGGAGATCAACGCCCTGGCGTCGATTATCCTCGGCGTGGTCGGAATTGTCGGATTTATCGCCTGGTATTTGATGGCGCGCGCGGAAAAGCAGCGCGTGCGCGATATCCAGCGTGCAAGACGCGGCTGAAGGAATTATTATTTCCAGTGATGTGCCGCGCATGACGCGGCACTGTTTTTCAGGGAAGTAAAACATTGGGATTATTAAAAAAATCACGTCTTACGCACGCTCGTCCAAACGTTCCTGCGCTGGTGCAGGTGGCGGCGCTCGCTATTATTATGATCCGCTGTCTTGATGTTCTGATGATCCTCAACACCCTGGGGGCGCGCGGCATCGGTGAATTCATTCACCGCAGCGTGCAAACCTGGAACCTGACGCTGGTTTTCCTCAGCAGCCTTGTGCTGGTATTTATCGAAATCTACTGCGCGTTTTCGCTGGTGAAAGGGCGCAACTGGGCGCGCTGGATTTATCTGCTGACGCAGGTGATTGCGGCGGGTTATCTGTGGGCCGCCTCGCTGGGCTACGGCTACCCTGAGCTGTTCAGCATCGCGGGCGAATCGAAACGCGAGATCCTGCGCGCGCTGTTTATGCAAAAACTGCCAGATCTGCTGGTGCTCTGCCTGCTCTTTGTTCCTGCGTCCAGCCGACGGTTCTTCCGCCTGCAATAATGTGTATAATCGCAGCCCTCGTTATTCTTAAGGTTTTCCTATGCAGTGCGCACTCTATGACGCCGGACGCTGTCGCTCCTGTCAGTGGATAGAACAGCCGGTCTCTCAACAACTCACCGCCAAAATGGCCGACCTGCAACAACTGCTGGCTGAATACGCGGTGGGCGAGTGGTGCGCACCCGTCAGCGGCCCGGAGCAGGGTTTTCGTAATAAAGCCAAAATGGTGGTCAGCGGCAGCGTTGAAAAACCGCTGCTGGGCATGCTGCATCGCGACGGCACGCCGGAAGATCTCACCGGCTGCCCGCTGTATCCTGCCTCGTTTGAGCCGGTCTTTGCGGCGTTAAAACCGTTTATTGCCCGGGCAGGATTAACCCCTTATAACGTTGCCCGCAAGCGCGGCGAGCTGAAATACCTCCTGCTGACCGAAAGCCAGATGGACGGCGGTATGATGCTGCGCTTCGTGCTGCGCTCGGACGCTAAATTGGAGCAGCTTCGCGCGGCGCTGCCATGGCTGCAGGAGCAGCTTCCGCAGCTGAAGGTCATTACCGCCAACATTCAGCCGGTGCATATGGCGATCATGGAGGGGGAGACAGAGATCTTCTTCACCGGGCAGCATGCACTGGCGGAAACCTTCAACGATGTGCCGCTGTGGATCCGCCCGCAAAGTTTCTTCCAGACCAACCCGACGGTGGCGAGTGCGTTATATGCCACCGCCCGCGACTGGGTTCGGGTGTTAAACATCCATCATATGTGGGATCTGTTCTGCGGTGTCGGGGGCTTTGGTCTGCACTGCGCCACGCCGGAGATGCAGCTGACCGGGATTGAGATCTCCGCCGAAGCGATTGCCTGCGCAAAACAGTCTGCCGCTGAGCTCGGATTAACCAATCTGCACTTCCAGGCGCTGGACTCCACGCAGTTCGCGACCGGGCAGGGCAACGTGCCGGAGCTGGTGCTGGTCAATCCGCCACGCCGGGGCATTGGCAAGGTGCTGTGCGACTATCTGAGCCAGATGGCGCCGGATTACATTATTTACTCCAGCTGCAACGCCCGCACCATGGCGACAGATATCGCTCACCTGCCGGGCTACCGCGTTGAACGCGTTCAGCTTTTCGATATGTTCCCGCATACTGCGCATTATGAAGTGTTGACGTTGCTGATCCGCATCCCGGGTAAGGCGTAGCCGCCACCCGGCATGACATCCGCAAAATCTTCAACAAAATGTGAACTCTTCAACCCTGCGAAATCAGGTAAGCTTACGTCATAAGAGATGAAATAAGGCTTACCCATGAAGCAGATCCTGCTGGTGGAAGATGACCACGATATCGCGGCACTTCTGCGACTCAATTTAGAAGATGAAGGCTACACCATCACCCACGAGCCCGACGGCGGCAACGCGTTACAGTGCCTTGAAAAACAGCCGTGGGACGCGGTGATCCTCGATCTCATGCTCCCTAACGTCGACGGCCTGGAGATTTGCCGTCGTATTCGCCAGATGACGCGCTACCTGCCGGTGATCATTATCAGCGCTCGCAGCAGCGAAACCGATCGAATTACCGGACTGGAAACCGGCGCGGATGATTATCTGGCAAAACCGTTCTCGGTGCAGGAACTGATTGCCCGCATCAAAGCACTGTTCCGCCGCCAGCAGGCGATGGGGCAGGCGCAGAGTACCGGGAATATTCAGGCGCATGGCCTGACGATCGATCCGCTGGCCCGCAGCGTGCTGCTTCACGGCCAGATGGTGGATCTCACCCCGCGCGAGTTTGAACTGCTGTACTTCTTTGCCCGCCATCCTGGCGAGGTCTTCTCGCGCCTAGCGCTGCTGGAGCAGGTGTGGGGCTATCAGCACGAAGGTTACGAGCATACCGTTAACACCCATATCAATCGCCTGCGCATCAAGATTGAAAAAGACGCAGCCGAGCCGGAGATCATTCGCACCGTGTGGGGCAAAGGCTACAAATTCGCGGAGCTGAACCCAGATGCGCCGCTTTAGTCTGAGCCAGCGCCTGACGCTGCTGTTCATCTTATTGATGATGCTCTGTGCCACCGTCGCCTGCGCGGTACAGCTCTACAGCAGCATGCAGTATGGCAACGCCATGGTGCAGCGTCTCTCTGGTGGCCTGGCGCAACAGATCGTGCAGCGCGAAGCGATTCTGAACGCACAGGGCAGGGTTGATCGC
This sequence comes from Enterobacter sp. 22466, assembly GCF_052044775.1. Lineage (NCBI taxonomy): Bacteria > Pseudomonadati > Pseudomonadota > Gammaproteobacteria > Enterobacterales > Enterobacteriaceae > Enterobacter > Enterobacter sp. 22466. The sequence continues at coordinate 664,700 of NZ_JBQENX010000001.1, forward strand.
AACGCGCTGAAACCGCTGTTTGACAGGCTGATGACCTTCAATCCGAGCGTTGAGCTGTACGTCGTCTCCCCGGATGGCGATATCCTCGCCGATGCCGCACCGCCGGGCCATATTCAGCGACAAAGCATCGATCTTGCGCCGGTACAGGAGTTCCTCAGCGGGGCGGCGATGCCAGTTTTTGGCGACGATCCGCGCAGCCAGAACAAAAAAGTGTTCAGCGCGACGCCGTTACGTCAGGACGGCGAACTTAAAGGCTATCTGTATATTGTTCTGCAGGGCGAAGAGTCGAACGCGCTGGCCCAGATGGCGTGGCACAAGGCGCTGTGGAGTACGCTGCTCTGGTCATTGCTGTGGGTGGCACTGTTTGGCCTGCTGGCGGGGCTGCTGGTCTGGTACTGGGTGACACGTCCGGTTAAACGTCTCACCGAGGAGGTCGCCGGGCTGGACCAGGACAGCATCAGTACGATCAAACAGCTGGCGGCACAGCCGCTGGAGGTCGCGGCACAGGATGAAGTGGCGCTGCTGCGTAACAGCTTTATTGAGCTGGCGCGCAAAATCACCTCCCAGTGGGATCAGCTGGCCGACAGCGATCGTCAGCGCCGGGAGTTTATCGCCAACATCTCGCACGATTTACGCACGCCGCTGACCTCGCTGCTGGGCTATCTGGAAACGCTGTCGCTGAAATCCGCCACGCTGACACCGCAGGAGCATCAGCAATACCTCGCCACGGCGTTGCGTCAGGGGCAGAAGGTGCGTCATCTGTCGCAACAGTTGTTTGAGCTGGCGCGTCTTGAGCACGGCGGCATTAAACCGCAGCGTGAACGCTTCGCAATGGGAGAGCTTATTTCCGACGTGGCGCAAAAGTTTGAGCTCACGGCGCGCACCCGCGAACTACAGCTGCAGATTGACGTTCCCGGGCCGCTGCCGCTGGTGTACGCCGATGTTTCAATGATTGAGCGCGTGGTGACCAATCTGCTGGATAACGCGATCCGCCACACGCCAACCGGTGGCAGGATCCGTCTCGCCGTGTGGCAGGAGAATGAAAAGCTGCAGGTTGAGGTGGCTGACTCAGGAACAGGGGTGGATGCCGCGTTGCGTGACGATCTGTTCCAGCGGCCTTCGGCGTTAAATCTGCAGGCGTCGCGGGAAAATCGCGGCGGGTTAGGGCTGCTGATTGTCAAACGGATGCTGGAGCTGCACGGGGGCGGGATCAGGCTGATGGAGTCGGTGAGTGGGGCGCGGTTCAGGTTCTTCGTGCCGTTGTGAGAGAGTGCCGGGTGGCGCAGCGCCTTACCCGGCAAAAACCATTACTGCGGGAACCACTGGTCGCTGATTTTCTGATACGTACCGTCAGCTTTAATCGCCTTCAGCGCGCCATTCAGTTTTGCCAGCAATGCTTTATTATCCGGACGTACCGCGATGCCCAGACCCGTACCGAAGTACTGCGGATCGGTTACTTTCTCGGTCGCCGTACCCAACTGCGGGTTGGTTTTCAGCCACTCGTTCACCACGGCGGTGTCACCAAAGACGCCATCGATACGGCCATTTTTCAGGTCGATGATTGCGTTCTGATAGCTGTCATAGGCCACGGTTTTCACTTCAGGATGTTTGTCCTGCAGGTATTTCTGGTGCGTGGTGCCGTTTTCCATCCCGATGCGTTTGCCTTTCAGCTCATCAAAGGATTTATAAGCCCCCTTCTTCGCAATCACCACCGCCGAGTTGGCGTAGTACGGGTCGGTGAAGGCTACCTGCTTGCTACGTTCTGGCGTGATGTCCATACCGGAGATCACCGCGTCGTATTTTTTGAATTTCAGGGACGGGATCAGGCTGTCGAAGGCGTGGTTGGTAAATGTGCAGTCGGCCTGCATCTGTTTGCACAGCGCTTTCGCCAGATCGATATCAAACCCCACGATCTGATTGCTGGCATCCAGCGATTCAAATGGCGGGTAAGTGGCAGAAACGCCGAAATTGATTTTATCTGCTGCTGTTGCGCCTGCGGCAAAGGTTGCCAGTAATGCGGCCAGAACTAACTTTTTCATTATCATACTCCCGTCTGTAGGTCTTATGAAGGTACAATGCCATTTAATGAATTTGTATTCAATATAAATGATTAAATATTTATTAAAGAATAAAAAAAAGCGGATAACCCATCAGGTTACCCGCTCCCTTAATTGCGTTTTATGCATTCGCGTGATTAATTTCTGCGCTCAAACGCCAGCGCTTTACGCTCGATCAGGCGCATCATCAGCGTCAACAGTCCGTTAACCACCAGATAGACCACGCCTGCGGCGCCGAATACCATCACGTCGTAGGTGCGCCCGTACAGCAACTGCCCGTGGCCCATGACTTCCATCAGGGTGATGGTGTAGGCCAGCGAGGTACTCTTGAACACCAGCACCACTTCGTTGGAGTAAGAGGAGAGGGCGCGCTTAAAGGCGTACGGCAGCAAAATGGCCAGCGTGTCTTTCTTGCTCATGCCGAGCGCCCCGCAGGACTGCCATTGCCCTTCCGGAATGGCGCGGATCGCCCCGTAGAACAGCTGGGTGGTGTACGCCGCGCTGTTCAGTGAGAGGGCAATCAGGGCACACAGCCACGGCTCAGAGAGCAGGTGCCAGATAACCGGATACTCCTGCAGCGACGGGAACTGACCCGGGCCGTAGTAAATCAGGAAGATCTGCACCAGCAGCGGCGTACCGGTAAAGAGGGTGATATAGCCGCGCACAATCCACACCAGCACCGGCGTTTTCAGCGTCAGGATGATGGTAAAGATCAGTGCCAGGATCAGCGCCACGATGATGGACGCCACGGTCAACGTCAGGCTGGTGTGCAGCCCTTTCATCAGCTCGGGTAAATACTCCAGCATCAGCCTGGTCTCCGTTCAAAGCGCGTCGCACGCAGGTCAATACGCTTAAGGATGTACTGACTCAGCAACGTGATCACCAGGTAGATAGCCGCCGCCACAATGTACCAGGTAAACGGCTCCTGGGTGCGGGTGGCGATGCTTTTGGTCTGCAGCATTAAGTCGTTAACGCTTATCAGGCTCACCAGCGCGGTATCTTTCAGCAACACCAGCCACTGGTTACCTAAACCCGGCAGGGCATGACGCCACATCTGCGGCATCACCAGACGGAAGAAGATCGCCGCTTTCGACATCCCCAGCGCCTGGCCGGATTCCCATTGTCCCTGCGGTACCGCTTTCAGCGCACCGCGCAGGGTTTGCGACGCATACGCAGAATAGAGCAGGGAAAGGGCAATGACGCCGCAGAGGAACGGGCTGACGTCGAAGTTTTCAATCTGCATCTGCACCGGGATCTGCACGACGCCAAGATTGAGGGTAAAGCCGTCCGACAGCGTTAACAGCAGCTGTGAGGAACCGAAATAGATAAACAGGACCACCAGAATCTCCGGTAGCCCACGCAGCACGGTGACCAGTGCGGAGCCGGTCCAGGCGACAGGGAACCATTTTGCAGATTCCCATACCGCAAAGAACATCGCCAGCACCAGGCCGATAATCAGTGCGCAAACGGCAAGGCCGACGGTCATCCCGGCGGCGCTTGCTAAAGGAAGAATTTCATTCATCAGGAATTACTTCTGGAACCATTTTTTATAGATGGTTTCGTAGGTGCCGTCTTTCTTCACTTTTTCCAGCGCAGCGTTAAATTTCTGCTGCAGCTCAGTGTTGCCCTGACGTACGGCAATCCCCAGACCTGTGCCGAAGTAGTCCTTATCGGTCACTTTGTCGCCCACTGGCGCGAGTTTATCGTTGGCTTTCAGCCATTCGGTCACCACCGCGGTGTCACCAAACACGCCATCGATACGGCCGTTCTGCAGATCCAGCTTCGCATTCTGGTAGCTGTCGTAAGGCACGGTGGTGATTTCCGGATGTTTATCCATGATGAATTTCTGGTGGGTGGTGCCGTTCTGCACGCCGACTTTCTTGCCTTTCAGCTGGTCAACAGAGGTATATTTCCCTTTCTGACCAATGAACAGGGCGGAGTTGTCATAGTACGGCGTGGTGAACAGCACCTGCTTTTCACGCTCTGGCGTGATGTCCATACCGGCCATCACGGCGTCGATACGGCGGAACTTCAGGCTTGGGATCAGGCTGTCAAACGCCTGGTTGCTGAAGGTACAGGTCGCGTCGATCTCTTTACACAGCGCGTTAGCCAGATCGACATCGAAGCCCACAATCTTGTTGTTGGCGTCGATAGATTCAAACGGAGGATAAGACGCTTCGGTGGCGAAACGGATGGTCTGGGCTGCGGTAGCGGAAAGGCTGACGCTAGCGAGCAGCGCGGCAATCAATACTTTTTTCATTATCATTTTCCCTAGCACAATCAGTGAGATAAGTAGTTTTTGAAGGCATCAGTTTGCGGGTTGGTAAAGCAACTCGCATCACCTTGCTCAACGATATACCCGTTTTCCATGTAGACCACACGGCTGGCGGTTTTACGCGCCACTTCCACTTCATGGGTAACGATGACCTGAGTAATGTTGGTTTCCGCCAGCTCACGAATGATGCTCACGATCTGGGCGGTGATTTCCGGGTCCAGCGCGGCGGTGGGTTCATCAAACAGCAGCACCGCAGGCTCCATCATCAGCGCACGGGCAATGGCCACACGCTGCTGCTGACCCCCGGAGAGGTGCAGCGGATAACGATCGCTGTAGGGCTTAAGGCGCAGACGCTCCAGCAGCTTTTCAGCCCGCGCCATCGCCTGATCCTTGCTCAAACCGAGAACGCGGCACGGCGCTTCAATCAGGTTTTGCAGGACAGTCAGGTGCGGCCAGAGGTTGTATTGCTGGAAGACCATGCCAACGTTTTGACGCAGTTCACGAATCGCTTTATCGGACGGCGTTTTCGCAAAATCAAAATGGTTACCGGCAATCGCCAGCGTACCCGAACGGGGCATTTCAAGCAGATTAAGAACACGCAGAAGGGAGCTTTTACCCGCGCCGCTTGGGCCAAGCAAAACCAGCGTTTCGCCTTCGGGGCACTCGAGCGTGATGTCGAACAGCGCCTGGTGTGCGCCGTAGAAGCAGTTAATGCCGTTTAGTTTAATACTCATCGGGGCAGTCTTTACTCATCCAGGCAATCTATAGCAATTGAGGCCGCAGATAGTACCGTTGACAGAATAGTTATGCAATATTTCTGCGTTAAAAGTTAAATATAACCCGTAATACCCCTTAAACATAGCACAAAATAGCGAAGGCCAGGGGCGGCGAGTATAAATGTCGGCATTCCGCATGAAATGCCGCACATTTTTCGGGGTTTACAATTCTGAAACAGAAGGTTTAACGATTCTCAATCGACTGGCGCAGCGTGCCTGCCGGGGCATGAACGCTGCCGCCGACATAGCGTACGTCGTCCACCGCCCAGCACTGACCTTCGCGGATCATCAGCACTTCATCCTGCCAGGTCTGGGTTCCCTGGGTCAGCTTCACGCGCAGAGGAATGTTTCGCGCATCGGTGTTCGGGATGGTCGAGGCGCTGGCCACCTCGGCGCTGTCCGGCAGTGTGGCGCGGCTGGAGAACGGATCGGATTTCAGCAGCGCATTATGCTGCGGATCGCGCGAGGCATCGTTCAGCAGTTTTGCCAGCCCATCGCTCAGGTACGGACGCAGGCCGGTGAGATCGTTGCTGCGGTGTTGAATGCGATAATCATAGAACTGTTGCGCCACGGTATCCGGGCCACCCTCTGTACAGGGGCCGCTGCGGGTACCGATATCCTTAAAGGCTGGCGTGACCGTGGTGGTACACGCGCTGAGCACCAGCGCGCAGGGCACCAAAAGCGTTAAAGCAGAGTAGCGCATGTTGATTTCCTTATTTATTAACTATCCTTTCAATCATAGCGTAACGGACCGATAATGCTGGTGAAGTTATGGGCTAAGGCATTGAACGCTAAAGAAGGAGAGAAACCATGCAGTTTTCAACAACGCCAACCCTGGAAGGGCAGCCGATTACCGAGTATTGCGGTGTGGTCACGGGGGAAGCCATCCTGGGGGCCAACATTTTTCGCGACTTCTTTGCCGGGATCCGCGATATCGTCGGCGGTCGCTCTGGGGCCTATGAAAAAGAGCTGCGTAAAGCCCGCGAAATTGCCTTTAAAGAGCTGGGCGAGCAGGCCAAAGCGCTGGGGGCCGATGCGGTCGTGGGGATTGATATCGACTACGAAACCGTCGGTAAAGATGCCAGCATGCTGATGGTGAGCGTAAGCGGTACGGCGGTGAAAACCCGTCGATGAAACGCGCGTTTTCAACACTCCTGCTGGCGCTGTTGCTGGCAGGGTGCGCCACGGAAAAAGGCATTGTCGATAAAGGCGCCTATGAGCTCGATACCCGTCATCAGGCGCAGGCGGCGTACCCGCGTATTAAGGTGCTGGTTATCCACTATACTGCCGATGATTTTGACAGCTCGCTGGCCACGCTAACGGACAAAAACGTCAGCTCCCACTATTTGATCCCTGCCAACCCGCCCGCACCGGACGGCAAGCCGCGCATCTGGCAGCTGGTACCTGAGAACGAACTGGCCTGGCATGCGGGCATCAGCTTCTGGCGCGGCACCAACCGTATTAATGATACGTCGGTCGGCATAGAGCTGGAGAACCGTGGCTGGCAAAAAACGGCCGGGGTGAAGCACTTTACGCCGTTTGAGACTGCGCAAATTGCGGCCCTGGTGCCGCTCGCAAAAGACATTATCGCCCGCTACAACATTAAGCCCGAGAATGTGGTGGCCCATTCGGATATTGCGCCCCAGCGTAAGGACGATCCCGGCCCGCTGTTCCCGTGGCGCGAGCTTGCAGAGCAGGGGATTGGTGCCTGGCCAGACGCGTCCCGCGTGGCGTTCTATATGAACGGACGGCCACGGTATCAGGCCGTGGACACCGCAGCGTTACTCGATTTGCTCGCGCGTTACGGTTACGACGTACCGGCCAATAGCACTCCCGCCCAGCAGAAGCGCATCATTATGGTGTTCCAGATGCACTTCAGGCCGCAGCTGTGGAACGGTGTCGCGGATGTGGAAACGATGGCCATTGCCGAAGCACTTTTAGAGAAATACGGGCAGGGGTAATCCTTCGGATACCCCCGAACGCCTCACTTTAACGGAATCAGTCGTAAGATTAATCTTAAGTACATTCTCAATTCATTTTAAGTAAATTGATTTAAAATCGCCCTCAATTAAGATTGCTTCATCGATTCACAGCATGAATCAAATATAAATCCCCCGTTCCGGGCTGATTTAATTAATTTAAAAAATACAGAATTCATTTTTACGGCAATGTAACACTGTGCCGGATCACTTCTTATTTAAACATCTTAATTGGGTATAATAATGTTAAGCATCTTTGGTAAAAAAACACGTCCCCATCATGAAATGGAAGCCATTATTTCTGCAACGGTTGGTTATGAAGAAAAAACGTTGAGGAAATGGCAAAAAATATCCACCTGCAACTCAGATAATATTCACATTATTGTCAGCGGTGAAGTGGAGTTCCGCCGAAGTTCTGATGATTTATGTATGTTTACGCTGCAGGGACAATGCATCTTCGGTCTCTCCGCCATATTCTACAATTCCGCACATATGCAGGGCGTGGTGCGCAGTAACACCGTAGTGCGTACCATCCATAAAGATGAATTCCAGCAGTTAATGTCCCGGCTCGGGCTGTGGCCTGAGCTTACCAAAGTGCTGGCATGGTATATCTGTTTGCTCAGCAAACGCGATGATGTTTTAGTTGCCCGTAGTGCCTATTCCGTTGTACGTGAATTCCTGATTGAAATTAATGAACTGATTATTCAGCATCAGCGCGATATTAATATTTATGATTACATTCAGGAATACACCAACCTGGCACGCAGCACCATTATTAAAATCCTCTCCGATCTGAAAAAAGGGCAATACATAGTGGTCGAAAAAGGACGACTGATTAGCCTGACCAATTTACCGGAAAAATATTAATCTCCTCCGGCGTCTCCTTTTATTATGGAAGGAGACGCATTCGGCGTTTCATCAACCGGTGGCGCAGGCATTTTTCCCTTCGCCATATCATCCTGCTGCTGTTTTAGCGCCTGCATAAACAGGGCTTTTAACGAACCCTCATCGTCAGATTTCATCGCCTGTTCGTGTGCCCCGGTGCCGGGCAAAGTATCGCGTGAGGTATCCTGGGTGACGGGGTTATCCGGTAATGCACCCTCCGGGGCCTGCTGCCAGTCATTTTCATCATTGTTGATCGGCATATTCTCCATCGGCGGTAAATCGTCCTGCACTTTCACCTGCTGCGGTTTAGGCTGCAGATGGGGGAATGGTTTTGTCACATACACATAGTGCATATCCGACAGACTGGTTTGTGCTTTTACGACGCTCACTTTTTTCACCACCGGTGCCGGATGGCGTAAATTCCAGTACACATGGGCATAAAGCCCGGCGACGATCAGCGCGCACAGCCCCAGACACCAGAGCGTCACCACGCTGAGTATTTTACTGAATGACGGCAAACGCCATGAGAACCAGACCGGTTCGCCGGTGGTATAGCTGCGCTGGGCAGCGAGGCAGATGGTAGACATTATGCGTGTTTCTCTTGCGTAGTCGGGGTAGCCTGGGTGGTCTGGATCAGCACGCTCGGCGTCGTATGGGTTTCGCGCATCAACTGCATCAGGGTGTCTTCACCCGCAATACCGTCAACATGAAGGTGCATTTTTTCCTGGAATTCGCGGGTGCGTTTCATCAGCTCCGCCGTCCAGTTCTTATCGTGCGTTTCGCTTTCGCCCAGCGCCACGCTCAGCTGCTGATCCAGCCACGCAAGATCTTTAGGGTCGCTGGCGGCGGTGATTTCGTCTTTTCCTGACGGTGTCAGGCGGTGCAGGAGGGTGTAATTGCCCGTCGCGTGCTGGTTATACCACGTGCGGCTCACCTGCCAGGTGCGGTTGTTCATCAGTAGATCGAGGGAATTTTTCCCGGCACGCGCCACGACGGCGTAATTGATGTGATCGCCGGTCTTAATCTCGCTCACCCACGGGTAACCGTCATTTGCCAGCGCGTCCAGGGGGGCATTGCCTTGTTTACACATCAGATTCACTTTTGCGGCATTCTGGCACAGCGCATCGTCGGCAGAAGCGTCATACCCCCACATGGCGTAAAGCTGGTGCATGGCATCGGGCTGATTTACCACCTCGTTGTCGATTACCGGTAATACCGGTGCGTCTGGCGTTTTAACCTGCTGTTTCCAGCTGGCCGGTACCGGCAGCGCCACCGGCAGTTTTGCCGTAATAGAGGACGTCATCATCCAGCCGCAGGCGGCGAACAGGACAGAGGCCAATAACCCGATGGAGGCCAGCGTTTTACCACGTTTTGCCGCTGGAAGGGCTTCACCGCTCGCGAGACGCAAATGACGCGGTCCAACGTTGGGCGCGCGTTCGGTCCAGGCGGCCAGCAGGGAAAGATGGGCCAGTTCGTTCAGCTTGCTGATGTGGCCTTTGGTCAGGGCGTGGATTTTTTTCACGCGAGCGGGCGTCAACGGAGAGACGTCCGCGCCGTGCTCTTCACACTGGGCGTCAACGTAGCTCAGGCACTCACGGCAGGTCAGGTTGCGCAGGGTATGGCAGGTCAGCACATATTCCTGCAGGGCAGAGGCTTTCAGCATCACTTCCTGGTCGGCCGTACCCATCAGCACAATCGACAGGCGAACATCCAGCTCCTGCGCACGGGTAAGCAGTATACCCAGCACGTCATAGCCGCTGGCTTTCATCGCCTGCGCCTGAGAGATCACCAGCACCTTGTGGGTCGGCTTTGTATCGCGCCACTGGCGAATAATGGCGTCAACCGCCTGGAGCTTGTTCTTCTCTTTCGCTACCGGGTTGAGTTTGAAGAGCAGGCTACTGGCGCTCAGCTTTGGAAAGGCATTAATACAGAGCACCGATTTGCTGTGGGCTTTGAGGGCATCGCTGAACTGCCCCAGCAGTTCGCTGTCGTGGTAAAAGAGCCCGGTGATCCCTGCCTGCTGGCTTTTCTCTTTCAGAAGATTAAATACATCCTGATGATAAGGCACCAGAAAATCGCCCGACTTGCGGGTGATATTTCTGAACGGCGGGGTACTGAATTTAAAATGGCTCTGATACATAACGACTTACCGTCTCTTCTCTTTAATAGCAATGGGCGAAAAGTACGGTAAGCCCCTGTCATGGTCAATTTAACACCAGAGTAAAAATAACCTTTCTGGCTGCATCTAACATTCCCTTTTTTTCCGGTCAATCATTTTCTTCATTAAAGTTAATAGCGAAGCCGGTGGTTTGCACTGGTCACGCTTATTACTATTTGCTCACTCAGTTATGCAGCATACCGCTGCGAATTCCTGCTTTGCTAAAAGGCCCGATAATAATGAGGAACGCATTCCTTTCCAGGCTAATGACGCCCTGCATCATGCTTCTCATGCTGATATTTTGCAGCCAGCAGGGTTATGTCGTTTTTAAAGATTATAAAAAGGTTACGAATAAGTTAGCGAATGCTGATAAGACGCCGCTAAAACCGCGTAACAGTGACAAAACGTTTGGTCTTTTTACGGCTGCGGTCCGTCAGGCCGATGTTCCGGCGGCGGTAAAAGCGCCGCTGTCTGCAGAAATTGAAGGCATCATCCGCAGCGATGAGTCGTGGTTGTCGTTCGCCGTGATTAAGACCCCCGCCGGGCAGCAGAGCTACCGGGAAGGGGAACCGCTGGTGGGGTTCGACGATGCCTATGTGGATGAAATTAATAAAGATAACGTGGTTGTTCAGTATGAAGGCACGAAGCAAACGCTCGCCCTCAAACAGCCGCCTTATTTTAAGGGCGATGCAGGCAATAGCCCGGTGACGAAATCGAAAAATGATGCCGGCGCTGACAGTCTGCATCTCGATGATTATCTGGTGTTAAAACCGTTAATCGATAATGGCCAACTGGAAGGCTTTAATATTAATCCACGGAATATGTCTCCTTTTTACCGTGACGCAGGACTGGAAAAAGGCGATGTGGTGGTGAGAGTCAATGACGTCGATATGACGAAAGAAGCGCAGGCGAAAAATATCATCGCCAACTGGTCGAAAATGAAAGAGGCGGACGTCGTCGTCAGGCGGCATGCTCACCTTGAAAATATTCGGGTTAATGTTTTAAACAATTAACAAGTGTACATCATGAAGAAATTTCCATGGGCGTGCGTGGCGCTGACCGCATTGTCGTTATATTCCGGTTCGCTGTTTGCAGCCAACTTTAGCGCCAGTTTTAAAAATACCGATATTCGCGAATTTATCGATACGGTAAGTCGCAATCTGAATAAAACGATTCTCGTCGATCCCTCCGTTCAGGGCACGGTATCGGTGAGAACCTATAACGTGCTGTCGGAAGATGAATATTATCAGTTCTTCCTGAGCGTGCTGGATCTCTACGGTCTGTCGGTGATCCCAATGGATAACGGCATGATCAAAGTGGTGCGTTCCAGCGTGGCGCGTACCGCTGGCGTGCCGGTGGCCGACAGCAAAAACCCGGGCAAAGGGGATGAGATCATCACCCGCGTGGTGCGCATGGAGAACGTGCCGGTACGCGAGCTGGCCCCGCTGCTGCGCCAGCTGAACGACGCCTCGGGGATCGGCAACGTGGTCCATTTTGAACCCTCTAACGTGCTGCTGTTAACCGGTAAAGCCTCGGTGGTGAACCGCCTGGTGGATCTGGTTGAGCGCGTGGACCGTTCCGGTATGCAGCGTCGTGAAATCGTACCGTTGCGCTATGCCTCGGCCAAAGAGCTCTCCGATATGTTGAACAACCTCAACAATGAAGAGCAGAAAGGGCAGAACGCCCCGCAGCTGGCGACCAAAGTGGTGGCCGATGATGAAACCAACAGCCTGGTGATCAGCGGGACCGAAGATGCGCGCGCGCGCACCCGTTCACTGATAGGCCAGCTCGATCGCGAGCAGAACAACGAGGGCAATACCCGCGTCTTTTACCTGAAATACGCCAACGCCTCGAAAGTGGTGCCGGTGCTGACCGGTATCGGTGAACAGCTGAAAGACAAAGCCGGTGCGGCGAAAAGCAAAACTGCGACAACCAACAGCGAACTGAATATCACCGCCGATGAGTCAACCAACTCGCTGGTGATCACCGCCCAGCCAAACGTCATGAACTCGCTGGAGAAGGTGATCGACAAGCTGGATATACGCCGCCCGCAGGTGCTGGTGGAAGCCATCATCGCGGAAGTGCAGGACGGTAACGGCATGGATCTCGGCGTGCAGTGGACCGGCAAACACGGCGGCGTACAGTTCGGCTCGACCGGTCTGCCCATTAGCCAGATCAAAAACGGCACGATCAAAGGAGCTTCCTTTACTGGCCTCGCGACCGGTTTCTTCAACGGTGACTATGGCGCACTGCTGACCGCGCTTTCCACCAGCGGCAAGAACGATATTCTCTCCACGCCAAGCGTGGTGACGCTGGATAACAAAGAGGCGTCATTCAACGTGGGCCAGGATGTGCCGGTGCTGTCGGGTTCTCAGACCACCAGCGGCGACAACGTGTTTAACTCGGTTGAGCGTAAAACCGTCGGTACCAAGCTGAAGATTGTTCCGCAGATCAACGACGGGGACATGATCCACCTGAAGATTGAACAGGAGGTCTCCAGCGTCGATGCCAGCGCCACCGAAGACGCCAGCCTCGGCCCAACCTTCAACACCCGTACCATCAACAACGAAGTGATGGTCCACAGTGGCCAGACGGTGGTGCTGGGCGGTCTGATGGAAAACGTCAGCAAACAGAACGTGTCGAAAGTGCCACTGCTCGGCGATCTGCCGCTGGTGGGACAGCTGTTCCGCTATACCTCGGAGGATACGTCGAAGCGCAACCTGATGGTCTTTATCCATACCACCGTCCTGCGTGATGACGACAACTACAGCGCGGCGACGAAGGAGAAATACGACCAGATCCGCGCCCGTCAACAGCAGCGTCTGGAGGAGAAAAAACTCGGCATCGTTGAGAACACCGATAACGCCGTCCTGCCTGCCTATCCAAAGCAGGACCATTCCATGCCGGTCGGCGTGAGCGCACCTGCCGCCACGCGCAACCCCTTCAAAGAGTAACGGGAGGTGACGCGTGGATGAACTGACAAAACAGCTGTGTACCAGCGGCTTTGCGAAGGAGAACGGCATCCTGTTCTGGAACGACACGGTCTATATCCGTGACGACGTCCCCGCGTTTGCGCTGCTGGAGATGCGCCGGGTACTGGGGCGCACCTTTGTGCCCCAGACGCTGAGCGCGGAAGCGTTTGATGAGATGCTGGCCAAAATCTGGCAGCAGAACAGCGGCGTGTCGCAGCAGCTGGTGGACGATATGGATGCGGATATCGATCTGATGGCGTTAACCGAGGAGATCCCGGACAACGAAGATCTGCTGGATAACGACGAAAACTCGCCGGTGATCCGCCTGATCAACGCCATTCTCGGCGAGGCGGTAAAAGACGGCGCATCGGATATCCATATCGAAACCTTTGAGCGCACGCTGAGCATCCGTTTTCGCGTTGACGGCGTGCTGCGCCCGGTGCTCCAGCCCGCGCGTAAACTGGCTCCGCTGCTGGTCTCGCGTATTAAGGTGATGTCAAAACTCGACATTGCCGAAAAACGTCTGCCGCAGGATGGCCGTATCTCCCTGCGCATTGGCCGCAAGGCGATTGATGTGCGTGTCTCGACCATTCCGTCGCAGTACGGCGAGCGCGTGGTGATGCGTCTGCTCGACAAGAGCAACCTGAAACCGGATATCAACAAGCTCGGACTCATTGATGAAGAGCTGGAAAAACTGAAAGGGCTGATTAACCGCCCGCACGGCATCATCCTGGTCACCGGGCCGACAGGCTCCGGTAAAAGTACCACCCTGTATGCCATTCTGTCGGCCCTGAACGGACATGAACGCAACATTCTGACCGTCGAAGATCCGATTGAGTATGAGCTGGAAGGGGTGGGGCAGACGCAGGTCAACCCGCGCGTGGACATGACCTTTGCCCGCGGCCTGCGCGCCATTTTGCGTCAGGATCCGGACGTGGTGATGATCGGAGAAATTCGTGACGGCGAAACCGCGCAAATCGCGGTGCAGGCGTCGCTCACCGGTCACCTGGTCATGTCGACGCTGCACACCAACAGTGCGGCGGGGGCCATCACCCGTCTGCGGGATATGGGGCTGGAATCCTTTTTGATCGGTTCGTCGCTACTCGGCGTCATTGCCCAGCGTCTGGTGCGTCGGCTGTGTCCGCACTGCCGTACCACCAGTCCGCTGGATGACAATGAAAAAGCGCTGTTTAGCTTTATGGATAAGCCACCAAAGGCCATCTATCGCGCCGTCGGCTGCGACCAGTGCCGCCAGAGCGGGTATCAGGGACGCGCGGGCATTCACGAGTTTCTGGTGGTCGACAGCGCCATGCGCCGCGCCATTCATGAAGATAAAGATGAGATGTCCATTGAGACCGAGCTGTTCAGGCAGGCCTACAGCCTGCGCGAAAACGGGCTGATGAAGGTTATCAGCGGTATCACCTCCCTTGAAGAGGTGATGCGCGTGACCGCCGAGCGTGGAGGCGATGAGTAATGGCTTTCTACGCGTGGACCGCGACCGATGCCGCCGGGAAAACCCGGCGCGGCACGCTGCAGGCGGAAGGACCAAAACAGGTGCGCCAGTCGCTGCGTGAGCAGAAGCTGATGCCGCTCACCATCACCGAAACCCGTGAAAATGCAGCCAGCGCTAAAGCCAGAACCGGCGCCCGACTCTCTGTGCCGGTGCTGTCGATGTTCACCCGTCAGCTGTCAACGCTGGTTAACGCGTCGCTGCCGCTGGAAAGCGCCCTCAAGGCCATTTCAAAGCAGACGGAAGACAAAAAGCTGGCGGCGATGGTGACAGAGATCCGCGAGAAAGTGGTGGAAGGCCATACGCTGTTTGATGCCTTCAGCCAGTTTCCGCGCACCTTCGACAAGCTGTACTGCACGCTGGTGATGGCCGGGGAAAAGACCGGCCACCTCGGCGATGTGCTGGAGAAACTGGCGGAGTACAACGAGCAGCGCCAGAAGATGAAAAGCAAGCTGACGCAGGCGATGGTCTACCCGATCACCCTGACGGTGGTCGCCGTGGCGGTGATCAGCATCCTGCTGGTGGCGGTGGTGCCGCAGGTGATCGAGCAGTTCGTGCACATGAAACAGCAGCTGCCGATCACCACCCGCACGCTGATTGCGGTAAGCGATTTTCTGCAGGCGTACGGGATCTACATTGCCGGGGGGCTGTTCGGCGCAATCGTCGGCTTTAAGGCGTGGGTGAAGAAAACCGCGAACCGCTTTCGCTGGCACAGCTGGCTGGTGAATGGCTCGCCGATCAAAAAGCTGGTCTGCGCCATCAACAGCGCCCGCTATATCCGCACGCTCAGCATCCTGCAGGCCAGTAGCGTCCCGCTGCTGGAGGGGATGTATATCGCGATGGACGGGATCGAAAACCTCTATGCCCGGCAGGTGCTGGAGCAGGCGGCGGATACTGTACGTCAGGGCGCTTCTCTGTATAACGCGCTGGACCAGGCGAAGCTCTTTCCGCCGACCATGCTGTACATGATTGCCTCCGGCGAAGAGAGCGGGGAATTGGGTTCATTAATGGATCGCGCCGCGGAAAACCAGGAATCGGCATTACAGCATCGCATTACGTTAACGCTGTCGGTATTTGAACCGGCACTGGTGGTGACAATGGCGACAGTGGTTTTATTTATCGTGCTGTCAATATTACAACCGCTTCTTCAGCTCAATAATATGGTGGGTTAAATATGTCTTTAAAACGAAATAGCCTGAAAGGTCAGGCTGGTTTTACCTTGCTCGAATTAATGGTGGTGATCGTTATTCTCGGTGTGCTCGCCAGTATGGTGGTACCAAATTTAATGGGGAATAAAGAAAAAGCCGATGCCCAGAAAGCAACCAGCGATATTGTGGCGCTGGAAGGTTCACTGGATATGTACAAGCTGGATAACCACCGTTACCCCACGACGGAGCAGGGTTTGCAGGCGCTGGTCACCAAACCTGATATCGCGCCAATCCCGAAAAACTACCGTGATGATGGCTATATTCGCCGACTGCCGGAAGATCCATGGGGCAATGATTATATTCTGGTCAGCCCGGGTGAACATGGCGCAGTGGATGTTTTCTCTGCGGGCCCGGATGCCGAAGCGAATACCGCGGATGATATTACCAACTGGTCTTTAGATAAAAAAGAGAAGTAATGAATAAGCAACGTGGGTTTACCTTACTGGAAATTATTCTGGCGCTGGTGATATTTGCCTCCTGCGCCATGATGGTGGTGTCGACAATCCCCTCGCGTAGCGGCGCGGATATTTTCGGTCAGCAGTTAAAAGCCCTCGTTGAATATGGTTCAGACCGTGCGGTAATGGACGGCAATATCGTTGGGCTGGTGATCACCACCTCAGAATATCAGCTGGTGACCTGGGCCGAAAAAGAGGGCGAACGACACTGGGAACCCTTAACCGCCGGGCGCATTGTCACCCACGGCCAGTTCCCGGAAGAGATGCACGTGTCGCTCTCACCGCAGCGCATTGCTGCCACAACCGACGCTACGCCGCAGATTGTCTTTTTGCCGGACGGGGAGATAAGCCGCTTCACGCTGTCCCTGCAGAGTGTCGATAAAAAGCAGCGCTTTCGCGTGGTGTCGCAGGGGGCATCACCGGTTTCGGTAGAGAACGATGACTAAACGCAAAGAACAGGGGATGACCCTGCTGGAAGTGATGGTCGCACTGGTCATCTTCTCCACCGCCGCGCTGGCGCTGATGAACTCCGTCTCGCTGAACGTGCGCTTTACCCATGGCCTGGGCGATTCGCTGCAGGCGAGCTGGGTGGCGGAAAACCAGCTGGCGGAAGCAAAGCTGAGCAACACGCCGTTCCCGGATGCCCTGCAGACGGGCACAGAAATCATGGGGGGACGAAGCTGGATCTGGCGCAAGCAGCGGGTGAAAACCGCTGAAAATCGCTTTGCCGATGAAGTGCGGGTTTACGCCGAGGATGATGAAGACAAACCGGTGTTGACCCTGCAGATACCAGAACCCGGAGAGGTGAAATGAGTAAGCACATTCAGCGTCAGCAGGGCTTTACGCTGCTGGAGATCATGATTGCGCTGACCATCTTCGCGGTTATCAGCCTGCTTGCCTGGCAAATCCTGGACGGGGCGATGCGCACCTCGAACGCCACCGACGTGGCGGCGACGCAACTCAACCAGCTTCAGCGCGCCTATAACCTGCTGGAGCGGGATTTCTTTCAGCTTCAGGCACGCGCGCCACGCAACGAGCCTGATGTCTTTGTCCAGCATGACGATGCGCTGGAGCTGACCACGCTGAACGGCGTGAGCGGTCAGATCCAGCTGGAGCGCGTGCGCTGGCGGCTTGAGGACAAAAAACTGTGGCGCGATATCTGGCCGGTTATCGACAGCCCTGCCGATGTGAAGCCGGAAGAGGTGCCGATCCTCAGCGATGTAAAAGAGATGACGTGGCGCTTCTGGAAAGCGAGCTGGCAGAACAAATGGACCGACACGGCGCATCAGCCGGACGGCGTAGCGCTTCTGCTGACCATGGAGAATGGCGAGACCTGGCGCTGGGTATTTACCACGCCGGGTGATATGCCAGTCGCCCCGGCGGCACCTACCGAACACACGCCAGCGCCACCTGGCGATACGGTCGCGCCAGCGCAGCCGGTGCCCGCTCCGTCAGGAGAGAACAAATGAGCGGAAAATCGGTTCGAAAACAGCGCGGTGTCGCGCTGCTGGTGGTGCTAATTTTGCTGGTCATGATGTCGGCGCTGGCGGCCAAAATCAGCCAGCAGTTCTGCCGCAATCTGCAGAAAACCCGCTATCAGGTGAGTCAGCAGCAGCTGCGCTGGGCCATTCAGAGCCAGCAAAAAACCATTGAAGGTCTGCTTCAGACCTACGCCAGCGGCGAGAGCAAAGGCCTGTCGCCGAAAGGGGAGTGGACAGAGCCGGTGGAGACAGAGGGGGAACACTACACCGTGGTAAGCCAGATTGAGGATGCCCAGACCTGCTTTAACGTCAATAACCTGCTGGCGGCCGATCCGACCCCCGCGGTACAGACCGCAGGGGCGTTGCCGGAAAAACCGGTCAAAGCGCGCATCGTCGAACAGCTCCTGACCGACAGCGGTATTTCCACTGGTGACGCAGAAGAGATTTACCAGCAGCTGATGGACTATCTCGACGGCGATACCACAACGGCCAAAGAGGGGATGGAATCGGATGCCTGGGCCGGCGTTGAGCCCGCACGGCTGCCTGCGAATCAGATGATGCGCACCCCGGGCGAGCTGAAGCTGCTGCCCGCGTTTCCGGTGGCGGCTTACGGCAGGGTCAGTAAAGTGCTCTGCGCCTTACCCGACACCGCCAGCAAGGTGGATGTAAACACCCTGACTGAAGAACAGGCACCGCTACTGGCAGCCCTGTTTATCGGCTCGCTGAGCGAGGACGAGGCCGCCCGCCTGATCGCCTCCCGCCCGGAAGAGGGCTGGGAGTCGATGGAGGCGTTCCAGAAAGCGCTTGAGACAAATTATCCGCAGACCAAAGACGCGCTGAAGCAGGTACAGGCGTTTCTTGCGGTCAACAGTCACTATTTCCGGGTCAACAGTACCGGCAATACCGATGATTTAACGCTGCGCGTCGTCAGCCAGCTTCATGTTGATGATGAAGCCGGGAAGGTGATTACCTGGCAACGTCGCTACCGAATGGTTGAATAACACAAGACGAACTCTATGAAACAGGTGCTTTTTATTCGTCCCGACACGCATGAGGACGGGAACATAATGTGGTGTGAGTCCGGTAGCGACCAGGTTGAGCAACGGCAGGGTGGGACGTCACTGGCGGCGCTTGCCGGTCACGCGTTAGCCGCCCGCGTCTGCCTGCTCCTGCCGGCCAGCGAAATGATCTTCCGTCACTTCACGTTGCCCAAAAAAGGCGGCGTTGAATTCTCTTGGCTGGCAGAGGAGACGCTGATTGGCGACGTGGACACGCTGCACTGGACGGTGCTCAACAGGAAAGGGCGGGAAGTGGACGCGGTGGCCATTGAGGCGGCGCGTCTGCAGTACTGGCTGGACCGCTGTGCCGATGCCGGGCTGACGGTGGTGCAGGTGCTGCCCGATGCCATTCTTCTGCCGGTGACTGAGGGCGGCAGCACGCTGGTCTCCACCGACAGCGGCTACTGGATGCGCTATTCGCCGTCTGGTGCCTGTGAAACCGACGCCGCGCTGTTGCCGCTGCTGTTGAGCCAGCAGTGCGCCAGTAACCTCGTCTGCTACGGCGAGGCGCCCGCAGGCGTGCAGGTGGATGAGCAACGGGTCTGGCAGCATCCGCTGGTGCTGATCCAGCCCCAGTGGAAAAGCTGCAAAGCGAACCTGCTGCACGGCGTTTTTGCTGCCTGTGGCGCCCACTCCGAGTTCCGTTATGCAAAACCGGCCATTGCCGCCATGGCGATGCTGAGCCTCGGGCTGCTGATTGGCCCTCGCATCGGCATGGCCTGGATGCTCTCTAACCAGGAAAACCTGGCCCAGCAGCAGATGGTGGAGCTGGCCCGGCACTATTTCCCCACGTTGCGCCAGACCACCAACCTGAAGTACCACTTCGGGCAGAACATCAGGAAAGAGAAGAAAGGGATCTTTCTTCAACTGGACGCGCTGGAGCAGATCAGGCAATCGCTCCCGGCGGTCGAACTGAGTGAAGTGGGATACGACGACACCCGGAATCAGCTTACGCTGAACATCCGTTCGATGGATCCCACGGCGTTGCAGGCGTTCGTTAATAAGGCGAGTGATACCTTCGACTTTACGCTGCAGCCGGTCTCCAGTGAAGCGCCTTATACCGCTATCATCACAGGGAAATATAAATGAAAGAAAAAATAGGGCAATTAAAAGCACGCTATCTGGGTTACAGCCCGCGCGAACGAACGCTGATTAAAATCTGTGGTTCGGCGCTCTGTTGCGCCATTATCTGGTACGGTGTAATGACCCCGCTGGATAATATTATTAAAAATGAGAAAAGCACGCTGCAAAAACAGAAACAGACCCTGAACTGGATGCGGGCGGAAATTAATAAAAATCACCTTCAGGCCAAAGTATTAAAAAACAGTAACCCGAGAAGCGTGGTGGAAGAGAGTGCCAAAGAGATCCACGTTGCGCTGAGTAATATTCAGCAGGACGGGCAAACTCTGACGTTTAATATTGATCGGGTCAACGTCTATGAGCTTAAAAACTGGCTTCGGGAGGTCAATTTAACCACCGGGGTTCGTCTGGAGAAAATGGATCTCACGCCGGTTGATCACCTTAGCGATGTAAAGGCCCAGATTAAACTCTCCTGGGCGAAAGTGGCATGAACTCGCTGACGCTGCTTCAGGGCAGCCAGATGCCCGCCCTTTGCCTGCTGAGCGGTGCGCTTGGCGGCATTATCGGCAGCTTTCTGGGCGTGGTGGTCGAACGCATTCCCCCGCTCATTAAAGAGGAGGCGGGAGCCGGAAATCTGCTGTTTCCGGCCTCTCACTGTCCGGCGTGCTCCCACACGCTCTCCTGGTGGGAAAATATCCCTGTTCTGAGCTGGTGTTGCCTGCGTGGACGCTGCCGCTGCTGTCAAAGCGCGATCCCGCTGCGTCTGCTGTTACTTGAGCTTTCCAGTGCCCTGTTTTTTGCCCTGACGGCGGCGTATGCCCCGTCTGCGGCCGCATTGATGTCGCTGTGGATCCTCTGGTGCGGGCTGCTGCCGCTGGCGGCGATAGACGCAAAACACCTGCTGCTGCCGGACTGTCTGACGCAACCGCTGCTGTGGGCGGGCCTGCTGAATCATGCGTTTTTTCATTCCTTACCCCTGTCGGACGCCCTGTATGGCGCGGCGGCGGGCTACCTGTCGCTGTGGCTTCTCTACTGGGCGTTTCGCCTGACGACGGGTCGCGAGGGACTGGGCTACGGTGACTTTAAGCTGCTGGCTGCGCTGGGCGCGTGGTGCGGCTGGCAGGCTTTGCCATCATTGTTACTGGCGGCTGCGTTAAGCGGTATCGCGTTGTATTTTGTTTTTTATAAAGCGGTTAAAGAAAATAGCGTTATTCCTTTTGGCCCGCTGTTGTCACTGGCAGGTTTGGTTATTTTTATCCTTCAGACCTTTCAATTCATATTTTGATTTTTGCGGTCAAGTTTTTTTTGAAATTTTTTCGCTGAGGGAATGAAAGGACATAAATACATTCCCGGAGTATTGTAATAAACATAAGCTGTAAAAATTACTGCTCATGTCTATTTATGGAGGGTGTTTTAGCAAAATACATGTTTAGTAAAATTAAATATGGTTCGTGGTTTTAGTTAAATAACGTATTCAGTACTCGCCCATGTTATATGGAATACATGGTTCTTTTCATTTGTCACAAATAAGATTATCAGGAATTAATAATGAAATTTATGAAGCCAACTTATCTGGCACTCTTTGTCGCAGCCGTTTCCGGCTCCGCGTTCGCCGCAGCGCCAGGTACGCCTTCAATCAGCAGCGGTAACGATAAATTTGCCATCGTTGAAGTGGACCAGGCCGTAGTGGACTACGGTAATCTTGTTAAGGTTCACAACGACGGTGTCGACGTAAAAGTCGAGTGGAACGTCTGGAGCGGCGACGCGCCGACTTCCGGTAAAGTGCTGCTGGACGGCAAGACCGTCTGGTCCGGTGCTGCCGGTGCATCCGGTTCTGCCACCTTTAAAGTGAAAAAAGGCGGTCGCTACCAGGAGCAGGTTGAACTCTGTAACAACAGCGGCTGCACCAAAAGCGCAAGCAAGCTGATCATCGTGGCGGATACTGACGGTAGCCACCTGCTGCCGCTGAATGCGCCTCTGCAGGAAAACAACAAAACCTTTGCAAAACATACCGATAAAGTGGTTGCCGCCTACTTCCCTGAGTGGGGCGTTTACGGCCGTAACTTCCCGGTAGACAAAATCCCAGCCGCTAACCTGAACCATATCCTGTACGGCTTCATTCCAATCTGTGGCGGCGACGGCATCAACGACGGTCTGAAAACCGTGGAAAACGGCAACAGCTTCGCCAACCTGCAAAAGGCCTGTGCTGGCCGCCCTGACTACACCGTGGCGATCCACGACCCATGGGCTGCGCTGCAAAAACCACAGTCCGGCGTCTCTAACTGGGACGACCCGTACAAAGGTAACTTCGGCCAGCTGATGGCGCTGAAAAAAGCCCATCCTGACCTGAAGATCCTGCCATCCATTGGCGGCTGGACCATGTCCGATCCGTTCCATCACATGAACGATACCGCAATCCGCGCTCGTTTCGTCGCTTCTGTTAAAGACTTCCTGAAAACCTGGAAATTCTTCGACGGCGTGGATATCGACTGGGAATTCCCGGGCGGCGGCGGCGTGAATGAATCGCTGGGCAACCCGCAGGTGGATAAAGCAACCTACACCGCGCTGATGCACGATCTGCGTACCATGCTGAACGAGCTGTCTGCTGAAACTGGACGCACCTATGAACTGACCAGCGCCATCGGTGCAGGTAAAGATAAGATTGAAGACGTGGATTACACCACGGCGCAGCAGTATCTCGATCACATCTTCCTGATGAGCTACGACTTCTACGGCGCGTGGAGCATGACCGATCTGGGTCACCAGGCGGCGCTGCGTGCGCCAGCATGGCGTCCGGACACCAACTACACCACGGAAAATGGCGTTAACGCGCTGCTGGAGCAGGGCGTACAGCCAGGCAAAATCGTGGTGGGTACCGGCATGTACGGTCGTGGCTGGACTGGCGTTCACGGCTATACCGGCGACAACCCGTTCACCGGTACGGCGACCGACGGCGTGAAAGGTACCTGGGAACCCGGCGTTGTTGACTATCGTCAGATTGTGAACGAGTACAAAGGCAAACCGGGCTGGGAATATGGCTATGATGCAGACGCTGAAGCGCCATATGTCTTCAACAAATCTACCGGCGAGCTGATCTCCTATGAAGATGCCCGTTCTGCAACCGCAAAAGGTAAATACGTTCTGGCAAAAAACCTGGGCGGCCTGTTCGCATGGTCTATCGACTCCGATAACGGCGATATCCTCAATGCGATGAACGAAAGCCTGCTGGGAGGCTCCACGCCAGAGCCGGTGGTGACCAACCATGCGCCGGTTGCTTCCGCAGCGGATCAAACCGTGACCGGCCCGGCGACCGTGACCCTGGATGGCTCTGCCTCCACCGACCCTGATGGCGATGCGCTGACCTACAAATGGACCCAAATCTCTGGCCCAACCGTCACGCTGACCAACAGCACCAAAGCGAAAGCGACCTTCTCCGTCGGCGCTGTCACCAGCAACCAGACCCTGGCATTCCGTCTGACCGTGACCGATGCGAAAGGCCTGAGCAGCACCGCTGACGTGCAGGTTGTGAACAAAGCACCGAAAGCGAACCAGGCCCCGGTGGTTAACCCGATGCAGAACGTCACTCTGGAAGCCGGTCAGACCTACGCCCTGAACGTGCAGGCGGCAGATCCAGACGGTGATGCACTGACCTACGCCTGGAGCGTGCCATCGGATATGCACGCGACCGGTACTGATACCGCCAGCGTACAGATCACCGCGCCGGACGTGACAACGGACTCTACCTATACCGTGAGCGTTGTCGTGAGCGACGGCAAAACCAGCGTACAGTCTAACGTACAGGTTACCGTAACGCCGAAAGCCACCCCGGTTGTGCCTGATGAAGACAATACCCCGTCTGACGAAGGTAACACGCCATCTGATGAAGGTAATACTCCGTCTGATGAAGGCACTGCAACCGGCAGCTGTGATAACCCGGTAGACGCCAACGCCAGCAAATACGCGGCATGGGAATCCAGCAAAATCTACAACAACGGCGATATGTTCAGCTCCGATAATCTGGTATGGAAAGCGAAGTACTGGACTCAGGGCAACAAACCTGGCTTCAACGCCGACGCATGGGAACTGGTCAGCCAGGTGAAAATGAACTGGCGTGCCGATATGGTTTACCTCGGTGGTGACAAGACAACCTATCAAGGTTTCGAGTACCGCGCGAAATGGTGGACAAAAGGTGACAAACCAGGCAACAGCGATGTATGGGTGAAAGAAGGCGCATCCTCAGAGTGCAAATAATCTTCTGAACCTGAAATTGTGGGTGTGATATCCATCCACAATCATTGACCACACCCCGCTTCGGGTGTGGTCAGTAAATTCGAATACTTTAACAGGACGTGTTTGAGGAGAATAATAAACGGCCACACAGGTGAATCATGAAAAGGTTTTTGTTTCTGTTATTGATATTAAGCCAAAGCGCATTTGCGAATTGCTGGAATAAAGCGGCGCATTATTATCATATTGATCCGTTTTTACTCTATGCCATCGCCAATGTGGAATCGGGAATGAACCCGTACGCCATTGGCATTAATCATGACGGAACGCGCGATGTCGGTTTAATGCAAATTAACAGCTCGCACTTTCCTGAACTCAGGCGCAAAGGTATTAACGAAAACCGCCTGATGACAGAACCCTGCACCTCCATTATGGTCGGCGCCTCTATTTTGTCGGGCATGATTAAGGTTTATGGATACAACTGGGAAGCCGTTGGCGCCTATAACGCCGGGCTTAAAAAGGAAAACTATCCCCAACGAATGGTGTATGCCCATAAAGTCTGGCGAAAGTATCAGCAGTTAAAATTAGCCGCCCGTGACAGAACCAACTGGTGAGTTTTTTCTTTTTTGAAGAGTACCCACCCGTATTCTTCAGAAAATGAAAAGCAGCTGTCTGGCGTTTATTTATTAACGGATTAATAAATAAACCTGGATTTATTTAACGTTATCGACATTAACAGGAATAACCGAGATGAATAAAAGGACATTACTGAGCGTGCTTATTGCCGGTGCCTGCGTAGCACCGGTTATTGCTCAGGCTACCATGCTGAAGGCGGAAAGCAGCCAGCCTTACACCATCAAAGCCAGCGATCTGGCCAAAAAGGAAAAAGAGCTCACCGATTTCCCGCTGATGAAATCCGTGAAAGATACTATCCGTACGCTGGACAATGCTCAGGTAGAGCAGATTGAGCCAGGCCGTGCAGCAAACCCGGCAAACGTGAAACGCGTTGAAGGGATCCTCAAAGAGAGCGACTGGGAATATCTGTTCCCGCTGCGCGCGAAGGATTACAGCTACAGCAACTTCCTGAAAGCCGTAGGTAAATTCCCGGCGCTGTGTGATACCTACAATGATGGTCGCGACAGCGAAGCCATTTGCCGTAAAGAGCTGGCAACCATGTTTGCCCACTTCGCACAGGAAACCGGTGGTCACGAAAGCTGGCGTCCGGAAGCCGAATGGCGTCAGGCGCTGGTCTATGTGCGTGAGATGGGCTGGAGCGAAGGCCAGAAGGGCGGCTATAACGGGGAATGTAATCCGGATGTCTGGCAGGGTCAGACCTGGCCATGCGGTAAAGACAAAGATGGCGACTTCCTGAGCTACTTTGGTCGCGGTGCTAAGCAGTTGTCCTACAACTACAACTACGGTCCATTCTCCGAAGCGATGTACGGCGATGTCCGCACACTGCTCGATAAACCTGAGCTGGTGGCCGACACCTGGCTGAACCTGGCCAGTGCGATCTTCTTCTTTGCCTACCCGCAGCCGCCAAAACCAAGCATGCTGCAGGTTATTGACGGCACCTGGCAGCCGAACGATCACGATAAAGCCAACGGCCTTGTCCCTGGCTTCGGCGTGACCACCCAGATCATTAACGGCGGCGTAGAGTGCGGTGGCCCGACTGAAATTGCCCAGTCTCAGAACCGTATCAAATACTACAAAGAGTTCGCTAACTACCTGAAAGTCCCTGTACCGGCTGACGAAGTGCTTGGCTGTGCCAACATGAAGCAGTTCGATGAAGGTGGCGCAGGCGCCCTGAAGATCTACTGGGAACAGGACTGGGGATGGAGCGCAGATACCCCTGATGGTAAGACCTATGCTTGCCAGCTGGTGGGTTATCAGACGCCATTCAGCGCGTTTAAAGACGGCGACTACACTAAATGTGTACAGAAGTTCTTCAACGTGAATATCGTGAACGATGATGGCTCAGCCGTGACGCCTGACGAAGATAAGGTTACGCCGACGCCAGACGAAAATGTGACCCCAACGCCTGACGAAAACGTCACCCCAACGCCGGATGAAGATACCGTTCCTGTGCCGGCAAACCACGCCCCGGTGGCGCAGATTGCAGGGCCGATTGGTGCGGTCGAAGCGGGTGCGCAGGTCTCCCTGAGTGCAGAAGGTTCTACCGATGAAGACGGCAATAAGCTGACCTACACCTGGCGTTCCCAGGACGGCCAGACCGTTACCGGCGACGATAAAGCGGTGGTGACCTTCAACGCACCGGAAGCCGCGACGGCGCAGCAGTATGAAATCAGCCTGACCGTCAGCGACGGCGAGCTGAGCAGCACCACCTCGTACCTGCTGAACGTAAAAGCTAAGGCCGCCACACCGTCTCAGGACGAAGGCACGTCTGGCACTTACCCGGCGTGGAGCGCGAACAGTAAGTACAGCGCGGGCGATATCGTGAACAACCACGGTAAACTGTTCCAGTGCAAACCGTTCCCGTACAGCGGCTGGTGTAACAACGCACCAATGTACTATGAACCAGGCGCAGGTCTGGCATGGTCTGAGGCCTGGACGGCTCTGTAAAAGCAAAACGGCAACCTTCGGGTTGCCGTTTTAGTATTGACACCCTCTCCCTGTGGGAGAGGGCCGGGGTGAGGGCATCAGGCCGCACCCAATTAACTACCGATGCAACTTCCCGTGGTCCCGCAGCCACGCCGCGGTGCGCACAATCCCTTCATCCAGCGTCACAATCGGCTTATACCCCAGCTCATTCTCCGCACGCGAAATATCCAGCGTAAAATCAAAATTCAACTTCGATACGCCGTAATGCGTCAGTGCCGGCTCTTTGGCGGACTTGCTGCCAAAACGCTCCATGCTGCGGGCAATCATATCCAGCATGGGGTAAGGCACCGAGCGAATACGACAGTCTATCTGCAGTTCGTCGATCAGACGCTGCACAATGCTGCGCAGGGTGCAGGGTTCGCCGTTGGTAATGTTATAGGCGCGGCCAGACACCAGATTATCGCTGTCCGGCTGGCTCGCCAGCCACATGGCGTGCACGGCATTTTCGTAGTAAGTCATATCCACCAGCGCATCGCCGCCGCGGGGCAGCAGCACGCTGCCGTAGTGGTGCATCATCTGCGCCAGACGCGGGATAAACACTTTGTCATGCGGCCCGAACAGGCTTTGTGGACGCAGTATCGTAAAGCGCGTATGCGGGTTCGACTGCGCCAGCAGGTCGATCACCTCTTCGCTGGCCGCCTTGCTGCGGGCAAACTCACAGGCAAAACGGGCCGGACGGAACTCTTCCTGGATATCCCGGTGGTGGTGATAGTCGAAGTAGAGCGACGGGGAGGAGATATGAATAAAGTTACGCACGCCCCAGGCGACGGCCCATTCGCCCAGACGGCGCGTGGCGCGCACGTTGGCGAGATCGAAGGCTTCCTGGGTACCCCACGGTGAGGTAAAGCTGGAGCAGTGCCACAGGGTGTCGATTCCGGCGAGCATCACTTTCGCCTGAGAGGAGACCAGCTCCGTCAGATCGGCATGGACAAACTCTGCGCCCATTTTTTGCAGCAGTTTTCCCATCGCTTCGTTGCGACCGGTAGCCCTGACGCTGATGCCCTTGTTGCGCAGAAATTCGACCGCATTTCGGCCTAAGCCGCTGGTCGCCCCGGTAACCAGTACCTTCATATCAATCCACTGTGTTGAAAAGAATTTCGTGCGCATTCTTTCGTGAATTACGGCGCTATGCAATGGGAAAGGTGAAAGAAAGAGAGTTTTATTTAGATCTTTTCCGTCTTTTGTTCTGCGAGGTGTGCAATGCGTTTCGCCATCCCACGGAAGATAAACAGGTGCGCCGGGATCATAAACAACCAGTAGAACAGACCCGGCATCCCGTGCGGATGCCACCAGGCGCGGACGTCCAGTTCACGGTAATCGCCTTTGTCTTTCAGGGTGAAGCAGAGCCGTCCCAGACCCGGTGCTTTCATGCCGAACAGCAGCGCCAGCTGTTTTTCCGGTTCGACGATGATGACTTTCCAGCTGTCGACCGTATCACCCACCTCAAGATACGGGCGAGCAGGGCGGCCTTTCGCCAGCCGGTGGCCCACCAGCAGATCCATCGCTCCGCGGGTTTGCCAGAGAATATTGCCGAAGAAATATCGCTCTTTGCCGCCGATCTGGTTCACCACCTCCCACAGCGATGTCAGGCTGGCCGAGGTTTTCACCATGCAGCCCGCCTGTTTTGGGTAATAACCGTACTCCGGCCGCCAGCGGGCAAACGCCTGCGCGTCGTAGCCCCAGTCGCTGGAGTTCACCAGCTTCTCTTCTTCTTTCAGGGTATGGCGTACGGCGTCGTCAAAACGGATCAGCGTCTGCGGGATTAATGCGCGCAGTTCGCGATCGTCCGCCAGCAGATCGTGTTTCAGCCCCTGGATCAGCGCTTTCGCAGTGGTCGGCGGCACCGAGGTGATGACATTTAAAAACCACACGGAGATCCAGCGGGTCGGGAAGGGGATGGGGATCAGCCAGCGTCGGCGGCCGCTGACGCGCATAAAATGCTCGAACTGTTCCTGATAGCTGAGCACTTCCGGTCCCGCGGCTTCAAGCACCCGGTGCGCTTCGGCGGGATGGTCCAGCAGCGCCACCAGGTAATGCAGCAGGTTCTCCAGGGCAATCGGCGTGGTGCACGAGCGTACCCAGCGCGGTGGCGTGAGCACCGGCAGGTTGTAGACCATATCGCGCATCACTTCGAAGGCGGCAGAGCCCGCGCCGACGATGATCCCCGCCCGCAGTTCGGTGACGGGGATATCCGCGCTGCGCAAGGTGTCCGCAGTAAGCTGACGGGCGCGCAGGTGGTCCGACTGCTCATTTTCGGGCGCCTGGAGCGAGCTTAAAAAAATCACCTGCTTAACCGGCGTTTGCCGCAGGGCATCGCGGACGTTCAGGGCCACCTGACGTTCATGGGCGATAAAATCGCCGCCTTCGCCCATGCTGTGCACCAGGTAATACAGCGTGTCGACACCTTCCAGCAGCGCGGGCAGCGACTCTGGCCAGTTAAGGTCGACGTTGTGGCAGGTGACGCCAGGCAGGTTCAGTTTTTGCAGGCGTTCCGTGTTGCGTGCCGCCGCCAGCACCTGATGCCCCTGCTGGCTTAACGCCGTGGTCAGATGCTGACCGATATACCCGCTGGCACCGAGCACCAGAATACGTTGCGGCACGTTCTGCTCCTTAACGCTGTAAAAACGCCTGCCAGTGTTTCACGACGTCCATTAACTGCTCGCGATTGACGTCGAGGTGCATCACCAGACGCACAACAGGTGACGCGTTGATCAGGACGCCACGCGCTTTCATAAATTCACCAAGCGCAGCGGCGTGGTCATCGCCCACGCGAACAAACAGCATGTTGGTGTCGTGACGCATCACATCGGCACCCACTTCACGCAGCTGCGCTGCCATCCACGCGGCGTTGTCGTGATCGTCCTTGAGACGCGCCACGTTGTTTTTGAGCGCATACAGTCCGGCCGCGGCCAGAATACCGGCCTGACGCATGCCGCCGCCGGTCATTTTACGCCAGCGGTTGGCGCGC
The DNA here is from genome assembly GCF_052044775.1 of Enterobacter sp. 22466. Classification (NCBI taxonomy): domain Bacteria; kingdom Pseudomonadati; phylum Pseudomonadota; class Gammaproteobacteria; order Enterobacterales; family Enterobacteriaceae; genus Enterobacter; species Enterobacter sp. 22466. The sequence goes on from NZ_JBQENX010000001.1 coordinate 694,411, forward strand.
TTGATGTAGTCCGCATTGCCGACCAGCAGGGATCCCACCGGGGTGCCCAGCCCTTTAGAGAGGCAGATGGTGAACGAGTCACAATATTGCGTAATCTCTTTTAGCTCGCAGCCGTACGCCACCACGGCGTTAAAGATCCGCGCGCCGTCCACGTGCAGCCCCAGCTTGCGCTCGCGGGTAAACTCCCACGCTGCTTTCAGGTACTCGCGTGGCAGGACTTTACCGTTGTGGGTGTTTTCAAGGCTGAGCAATCTGGTGCGGGCGAAATGGATATCGTCGGCTTTGATTTTTGCGGCGACTTTATCCAGCGGCAGGGAGCCGTCCGGCGCGGCGTCGATAGGCTGCGGCTGAATGCTGCCGAGCACTGCGGCACCGCCCGCTTCGTACAGGTAGTTATGCGCGCCCTGGCCGACAATATACTCTTCGCCGCGTTCGCAGTGGCTGAGCAGCGCCACCAGGTTGGCCTGTGTACCGGTAGGCAGGAACAGGGCGGCCTCTTTACCGCTGAGTTCTGCGGCATAGCGCTGCAGTTCGTTCACCGTTGGATCGTCACCGTAGACGTCGTCCCCGACCGGGGCGGCCATCATCTCTTCGAGCATGGCGCGACTCGGTCGGGTAACGGTATCGCTGCGTAAATCAATCATTTCACATCCCTTTAATTTAAGAGGTCATGCGAAATGTTTTACCTGAGCCAGTTGGTTTTTGCCAGTTCGATCACCTCATCACCACGGCCGCTGATGATCGCCCGCAGCATGTAGAGGCTAAAGCCCTTGGCCTGCTCCAGCTTGATCTGTGGCGGGATCGCCAGCTCCTCTTTGGCGACGACGACATCCACCAGCACCGGGCCGTCGATGGAAAACGCCCGTTGCAGGGCTTCATCCACATCGGAGGCTTTCTCCACGCGGATACCGGTTATGCCGCAGGCTTCGGCAATGCGGGCGAAGTTGGTGTCGTGCAGCTCGGTGCCGTCCGTCAGATAGCCCCCGGCCTTCATCTCCATCGCCACAAAGCCCAGCACGCTGTTATTGAAGACCACGATTTTCAGCGGCAGCTTCATCTGCACCACCGACAGGAAATCGCCCATCAGCATACTGAACCCGCCGTCACCGCACATCGCCACCACCTGACGCTCCGGGGCGGTGGCTTTGGCGCCCAGCGCCTGCGGCATGGCGTTGGCCATCGAGCCGTGGTTGAACGAGCCGAGCAAGCGGCGTTTGCCGTTCATCTTCAGGTAGCGTGCCGCCCAGACGGTGGGCGTGCCCACGTCGCAGGTGAAGATGGCATCGTCGTCCGCGAAGTGGCTGATCTGCTGCGCGAGATACTGCGGGTGGATGGCTTTGTCGCTCGGTTTGGCGAGATCGTCCAGACTCTTACGCGCATCGCGGTAATCGCTCAGGGCTTTGTCGAGGAATTTGCGATCCGTTTTCTCTTCCAGCAGCGGCAGCAGGGCGGCAAGGGTGGATTTGATGTCGCCCACCAGCGCCATATCGACCTTGCTGTGTGCACCGATGCTGGCCGGGTTGATATCGATCTGAATGATTTTGGCATCCGTCGGGTAGAACGCGCGATAGGGGAACTGGGTACCGAGCAGAATCAGCGTGTCGGCATTCATCATGGTATGGAAGCCGGACGAAAAACCGATCAGCCCGGTCATGCCCACGTCGTAAGGGTTATCGTACTCGACGTGCTCTTTGCCGCGCAGGGCATGAACAATTGGGGCTTTTAGCTTACCCGCAAATTCAAGGAGCTCTTCGTGCGCGCCCGCACAGCCGCTGCCGCACATCAGGGCAATATTGCTGGCGTAACGCAGCAGTTGCGCCAGCTTTTTTAGCTCCTCTTCGGCTGGCGTCACCACCGGCTGCGGGGCGTGGTACCAGTGGGTGCTCGCCCCTTCCGGCGCGGCCTTGAGTGCCACATCTCCCGGGATGACGACCACGGAAACGCCACGGTTTAGCACGGCCTTGCGCATGGCGATCGCCAGAACCTGCGGGATCTGCTCCGGCGACGACACCAGCTCGCAATAGTGGCTGCATTCACGGAACAGCTCCTGCGGATGCGTCTCCTGAAAATAGCCACTGCCGATTTCAGATGAGGGAATATGGGCGGCAATCGCCAGCACCGGCACGTGATTGCGATGACAGTCAAACAGCCCGTTAATGAGATGCAGGTTGCCCGGCCCACACGACCCGGCGCAGACGGCCAGCTCCCCGGTGAGCTGCGCTTCGGCCCCGGCGGCAAAGGCGGCCACCTCCTCATGACGGGTCGGCATCCATTCAATGGTCTTCATCTTATTCAGGCTATCGCTCAGCCCGTTCAGTGAATCGCCGGTTACGCCCCAGATACGTTTTACACCTGCCTGTTCAAGGGTCTTCGCTATGTATGCAGCCACGGTTTGTTTCATGGTTGTCCGTCTCCTTTTTGTGATATCGCTTACAAGCTTAGAAGAAAGTCACTGTATTGCCTGCACAATACCCCTCATTTCAGGGTGGTTTTCACCGGCAATGATTCGGCATACTCTGGCGACAGATTGGGTGAAAACGGGAATTATTTCAGATGGTTAAATCATTGTTAATTGCTGTAAACGAAAAGCTAACGTGCGACGATCTCGGCAAACTCTTGTTACGACTTGCCGTCGGTGGGCTGATGTTGTTTCACGGATTACACAAGTTATTTGGCGGTGTGGGCTTCATCAGCGGCCTGCTGGTGGAAAAAGGGCTGCCGGGATTTATTGCTTACGGCGTATTGATTGGCGAAGTGGTGGCACCGATCCTGATCATTGTCGGTCTTTTCACGCGTCCGGCTGCGCTGGTACTGGCGTTTACCATGATTGTGGCGTGGCTGATGGTGGGCACGGACAAAACCTTTGCTCTCGATGCCGTCGGTGCGTGGGCCATTGAGAGCCTGGTGTACTTCTTTATCGGTTCGCTGGCGGTGGTGTTTTTAGGGGCAGGGCGGTACGCGGTAGGGAAAGCGCCCGCGTGGCGGTAGGGGAAAAAAAGCCCGGTGGCGCTGGCGCTTACCGGGCCTACGATGACACGTTTAACGATTACGCGAGCACAAGATCGCCCTGCGGATGGCAGGAACACGCCAGCACATAACCTTCAGCAATTTCTGCATCGGTCAGCGTCATGGTGCTGGTCACGGTGTACTCCCCGGAGACTACCTTCGTTTTACAGCATCCGCATACGCCCGCGCGACAGGCAGCCACCACCGGCACCTTATTGCTTTCCAGCGCCTCCAGCAGCGTGGTGCCGACGCGGCCAAAGAAGGTTTGTGCCGGTTGCAGTTTGGTGAACTGAATCCCGCTGGTTGCCGCCTCCGCCACCGGCGTGAAGAACTGCTCTTTGCAGAAGCGGGTTACGCCCAGGGCTTTCACTTCCTGTTCCACAATCTCCATATACGGTGCCGGGCCGCAGGTCATCACGGTACGGTTCGCTATATCGGGCACGCGTTGCAGCAGCTCGCGGCTCAGACGTCCCTCGACAAAACCGTGCGTCGCGTTGTGCTCCGCCACCAGCGTCACCGGGTAGTTGCGCCACTCATCGGCAAAGATCACATCGTCCGGCGAGCGCACGCTGTAGATCACCTGCACGTCGGCCTGCGGGCGGTTTTTGGCCAGCCAGCGACGCATTGACATGATCGGCGTGACGCCACAGCCCGCGGCCAGCAGCAGGAATTTATCTTCGCTTTTGTCGTCACAGGTAAATTCCCCCTGAGCGTCAGAGAGCCAGATGTAATCCCCGCGCTTGACGTCACGCGTGAGCCACTGCGAGCCTGCACCGTCATCGATGCGGCGGATAGTGAGCGTAATGTATTCGCTGACGCCCGGCGTCGAGGAGATCGTGTAGGCGCGCAGGGTGTCCGCCGCGTTGCGGACACTGACCAGCGCATACTGACCGGCACGGTACGGGTAGTAGTCATGGCACAGCAGCGACAGCGTCCACACATCCGGCGTCTCCTGATGGATGTGATGAACCTGCATCCGCCACGGGCACTGAGAGGTTGGCATGGTCATGAAATACTCCTTACGCGCTCAGCAGTTGCTGCATATCTTCTTCAACGGTGGTCACGGAACGCAGACCGAATTTCTCGTTCAGCACGGCCAGCAGGTCCGGCGTCAGGAAGCCTGGCGCGGTCGGGCCGGTGACGATATTGGTTACGCCCAGAGAGAGCAGGGTCAGCAGGATCACAATCGCTTTCTGCTCGAACCAGGAGAGCACCAGCGACAGCGGCAGATCGTTCACGCCGCAGCCCAGTTTCTCCGCCAGCGTGACCGCCAGAATGATGGCTGAATAGGCATCGTTACACTGACCAGCATCCACCAGACGCGGCAGCCCTTCAATGTTGCCGAAGTCCAGCTTGTTGAAACGGTATTTACCGCAGGCCAGCGTCAGGATCAGGCAATCTTCCGGCACGCGGGTGGCGAAATCGGTGAAGTAGTTACGCTCACCGCGCGCGCCGTCACAGCCGCCAATCAGGAAGATGTGGCGCAGCTTTTCACGGCTGACAAGGTCAATCAGCGAGTCTGCGGCGCCGAGCAGCGTTTCGCGGCCAAAACCGACGGTGATGAGGTGTGGAATTTCGCTGTACGGGAAGCCCGCCATCTGCTGCGCCTGGGCGATCACCGGACCGAAATCGTCACCTTCAAGGTGGCTCACGCCCGGCCAGCCGACGATGCTGCGGGTCCAGATGCGGTCATCATACGCGCCGACGGTCGGGTCGATGATGCAGTTAGAGGTCATCACAATTGGGCCCGGGAAGCGGGCAAACTCAACCTGCTGATTCTGCCAGCCGCTGCCGTAGTTCCCGATCAGGTGTTTGAATTTACGCAGTTCCGGGTAGCCGTGTGCGGGCAGCATTTCGCCGTGGGTATAAACGTTAACGCCGGTGCCTTCGGTCTGCTTCAGCAGGTTGTGGAGATCTTTCAGGTCGTGGCCGGAGATGAGAATACATTTGCCTTCGGTCGCTTTCACATTGACCTGCGTTGGCGTTGGATGACCGTAGGTGCTGGTTTCACCGGCATCCAGAATGCTCATCACTTTGAAGTTCATCTGGCCGATTTCCATGGAGCACTCAAGCAGCGCATTCATATCGGCAGGCCAGGTGCCCAGCCACGCCATGATTTTGTGGTACTGCGCGTAGATGTCGTTATCGTACTGACCGAGCACGTGCGCGTGCTCCATATAGGCTGCGGCACCTTTCAGGCCGTACAGGCACAGCAGGCGCAGGCCGAGAATGTTCTCGCCAATCGCCGCTTTGTCTTTGTTCGGGGTAAATTCTGCGGCCTGACGCTGTAATTCGCCCAGATCGTCGCTCACCAGCTGCAGTTCTGACATCGGGTTGTCCACGCGGGCGCTGGCATCGGCATTCAGGCACTGCGCTTTCAGGGCTTCACGCAGGGCAATGGCTTCACGGGCGTACCCGACAATGCGCGGCGAATCAAAGTTGACGTTAGTCAGCGTGGAGAAAAAGGCGCGCGGCGCAAAGCTGTCTACGTAGTGGTCGACAATACCGCACTCACGGGCTTTTGAGGCCCAGGCGGAAAGCCCCTGCAGGGCAGCAATCAGCAGATCCTGCAGGTCTGATGTCTCTGCGGTTTTACCGCACATACCCTGCGCGTAAGAACAGCCATTGCCTGCCGGGGTACGGATAGTTTGTTCACATTGCACACAAAACATAATCACACCTGTTAAAGTTATATTTGATATACATGTTTAAGGTTATGCCTGTGCCACAACGCTGAAAAGGGCTTTCTTGTACTAAGTGGAGGGAGATTGATTTAGCGCAATTTTGGCGGCAGGAGCCCTACCGCCAGAGAGGTATCAGGCGGAGAAAAAGGCCATCAGAACAGGCACCAGCAGGCTCAGAATAAAGCCGTGCACAATGGCGGCGGGCACCATCTCCAGACCCCCTGAACGTTGTAATACTGGCAGGGTAAAGTCCATCGACGTGGCACCGCACAGACCCAGCGCGGTAGAGCGGCTGCGGCGAACCAGACCCGGGATCAGCATGATGGCGATTAACTCCCGCGCCAGGTCGTTAAAGAAGGCTGCGCTGCCAATCACCGGACCGAATGATTCGGTCAGCAGGATACCGGAAAGGGAATACCAGCCGAATCCGGAGGCCATGGCCAGCCCGGTTTTCAACGGCAGGTCGAGAATAAAGGCGTTAATCACCCCAGCGACCATTGAGCTGGCGACCACGATAACGGCAACAATCATTCCCCGACGATTCAGGACAATCTGTTTCAGCGTCATGCCATTATTGCGTAACTGGATACCAATAAGGAACAGCAGGAAGATCAGGGTATATTCGCTGGCTTCGGTGGCGTGCTGTAAAAAAGACCATCCGGTGAGCCCAAGCACAAAACCGAGCACCACGACGCCGCACAGTTTTAATGATTCCAGCGCCATCGCAATTCGGGAGGGCAGTTTTTCCTGATGGTGGTGGTTTTTCCACGGAATAGTACGCTCAAGCCAGAATAGCGCGGCGATATTGCAGAACAAAATAACCACAACAGTCACGGCAGAATAATGCAGGATCGCCAGCAGATTGGTCGCCAGGTTATCCAGAAAGGCCAGGCTAATCCCCATAAAGAAAAGAATGACGTAAACAATCCAGCTGAGAAAACGGTTGATAAGCCGTAATGCGGATTCACGACGCAGCGGAATCAGGTAGCCCACGATTAAGGGCAGGAGAATAATGAGGAGTCCTGAAAACATGAACAACCGGTCCTTGTGAGTATCTGTTAAGCGCCAGAGACACTACCCAATAAAGGCTGTTCAGTAAAGCGGCAAAAAGAAAGCCGGGTGGCGGCTGCGCCTTACCCGGCCTGTTGTCCTCACCCCGGCCCTCTCCCACAGGGAGAGGGAGGGAAAGATTAATCGCGTTTTTCCAGCAGGGTGCGATACAGCACGCCGCCCAGAATACCGCCGACGATCGGCATAACCCAGAACAGCCACAGCTGCTCAAGTGCCCAACCGCCCTGGAAGATGGCGACAGCGGTACTGCGCGCCGGGTTCACAGAAGTGTTGGTCACCGGAATGGAGATCAGGTGGATCAGGGTCAGTGCCAGACCAATGGCGATGGGCGCGAAGCCCGCAGGGGCGTATTTGTCGGTCGCGCCGTGGATCACCAGCAGGAAGCCGGCGGTCAGCACAATTTCAATCACAATGGCGGAGAGCATGGAGTAGCCGCCAGGCGAATGCTCACCGAAGCCGTTGGACGCAAAACCGCTGGCTGCGGCGTCAAAGCCGGCTTTACCGCTGGCAATCACGTACAGAACGCCTGCAGCAATAATACCGCCCACGACCTGAGCGACAATATAACCAATGACCTCTTTGGCCGGGAAACGACCACCGGCCCATAAGCCTAATGTCACAGCCGGGTTAAAATGACCACCGGAAATATGTCCCACGGCGAAGGCCATGGTTAATACCGTTAAACCAAATGCCAGCGCGACGCCGACAAAACCAATGCCGAGTTCCGGAAATGCTGCTGCCAGAACGGCACTACCGCAGCCACCAAACACCAGCCAGAATGTACCAAAGCATTCTGCTGCTAATTTTCTGAACATAACCACCTCAATAAACTTCCGCACGCTTTCCCGCGCGCGGGATATATCGCCATAAAGGGATGACGACTCAAAGAGCCCGTATTTTAAAAACCAATAACACCCCTTCGCCACTTAAATAAATTCGGTTAATTTGATTTAAGGCAATGTGATGTCGATCCTTGTTCAAACTGGAGGTGAATAGAGCATAGTCCAATTTGCGGGCAGTAGTTTGTTGTGCTGTTGAAACTATTTCAAATGAAACTTGCCACGTAAATTCTTAATTTTTTCGCGCCTGCAAAGAATAATCGGGACGTATGGCAGTGTTCTGCACGGCATCCTCCCGCTATACTGCTGATAACTTAAAGGAAAAAGTGGTCATTTCTCGGGGGATGTATGCTTCTCGAACGTGTGGATATTGTCGGGTTTCGCGGTATAAACCGCCTGTCACTGCATCTGGAGCAGAACAACGTCCTGATCGGTGAGAACGCCTGGGGTAAGTCCAGCCTGCTGGATGCGCTGACGCTGCTGCTGTCGCCCGAAGGCGATTTGTACCACTTCGTGCATGACGATTTCTGGTTTCCGCCCGGCGATGTCAACGGCCGCGAGAAGCATCTCCATATTATTCTGACCTTCCGTGAATCCGAGCCAGGGCGTCACCGCGTGCGTCGTTTCCGCCCTATGTCACCGTGCTGGGTTCAGAGCGACGATGGCTTCCACCGTATTTTTTATCGCCTGGAAGGCGAGATGTCAGAGAACGACGGGGTACTGACCCTGCGTGATTTTCTTGACGAAAAGGGCAACCCCATCCCGCTGGACAATATCGACGACCTGGCCCGCCATCTGATCCGTCTCTCCCCGGTGTTACGCTTGCGCGACGCGCGTTTTATGCGGCGTATCCGTAACGGTACCGTGCCAAATATGCCGGAAGTGGAAGTCACCGCCCGCGAGCTTGATTTCCTGGCACGCGAGCTGGTTTCGCGTCCGCAAAATCTCACCGATGGGCAAATCCGCCAGGGGCTCTCTGCCATGGTGCAACTGCTGGAGCACTATTTTTCCGAGCAGGGGACGTCACAATCGCGCCATCGTCTGATGCGCCGCCGTTCCCACGATGAGCAGCGAAGCTGGCGTTATCTCGACATCATTAACCGGATGATCGACCGGCCCGGTGGGCGCACCCATCGGGTGATTTTACTGGGGCTGTTTTCCACGCTTCTGCAGGCCAAAGGAACCGTTCGTCTGGATCGCGATGCGCGTCCGCTGCTGCTGGTGGAAGACCCGGAAACACGTCTGCACCCGATCATGCTCTCCGTTGCCTGGCACCTGCTGAATCTGCTGCCGCTTCAGCGCATTACCACCACCAATTCCGGCGAACTGTTGTCTCTGACGCCGGTCGAGTATGTTTGCCGCCTGGTGCGTGAATCATCGCGTGTTTCTGCTTACCGGTTGGGGCCGGGGGGACTGAATGCGGAGGATGGTCGCCGTATCGCGTTTCATATCCGCTTTAATCGTGCCTCGTCGCTGTTTGCCCGCTGCTGGCTCCTGGTGGAGGGGGAAACCGAGACCTGGGTCATCAACGAGCTGGCGCGCCAGTGTGGTCACCATTTTGATGCGGAAGGGATTAAGGTCATCGAGTTTGCGCAGTCAGGATTAAAACCGCTGATCAAATTCGCCCGGCGGATGGGCATCGAATGGCACGTGCTGGTCGACGGCGATGAGGCGGGGAAAAAATATGCGTCTACCGTGCGTAGCCTGTTAAACGATGAGCGAGAAGAGGAGCGCGACCATTTAACCATGCTGCCGGCGATGGACATGGAGCACTTTATGTATCGCCAGGGGTTCGACGATGTGTTCCACCGGATAGCGATGGTGCCGGTCGATGTGCCGATGAACATGCGGCGCGTGATTGCCAAAGCGATCCACCGCTCTTCGAAGCCGGATTTAGCCATTGAAGTGGCGACAGAAGCGGGAAGGCGGGGGGTGGAGTCAGTGCCGACGCTGCTGCGCAAAATGTTCTCCCGCGTCCTGTGGCTGGCACGCGGGAAAGCCGATTAACGCCGGGTTGCCTGGGTGACCTGCTCCGTCAGGCTATCCAGCAGCTCATAGCGGCGGCGGTATTCAGCCCGTTTTTTACTGGCAATCTCTTCCATGGACTTACGCGGCATGGCAAGCGGTAGCACGAAGTTACCGTTATCCTGTTTGTGTCCGCCGAGGGAGATCCAGAAGCTGTCGTAATCCGCCAGCAGTTTCCCCTCTTTTTTCTTCCGGTAACGCCAGCTGCGATAGATGTGGGTGGCATTACTCACCGCGACAATCTGTTCCACCGGGAAAGCTCCGCCAAGCGTCATCGCGGTTTCAACCAGCAGACGTTTCGGGAACAGGCCATGGCACGCCTTGGTTGCTTTCTGGATCAGCTCATGCGGAACGTGGGCTTTCGCCCCTTGCAGGCCGCCGATAAAGAGTGTGCTTTTGCCTTCAAACGGGCACAGCGTAAACGTTATTTCCGCCAGCACGGTATCCTGATGATCACAGAAGACGAGGGTCGCTTCTCCTTCTTTATCCAGGAACGCATCGGCGCATAACCGAACGGTAAATTGCTGTTCATCCTTACCGGTTAAAGTCAGGAGCGTCACGCCCTGTTTAGAAAGATAGCCTTTGAGCAGCGCGGCCGGCAGGTGGTTGCTCATGGTCTGGTAGTGCCAGTTCAGGGCTTCCAGCGCATGCGGGCGATCCATATTCACGGTCAGCCACGGGCGGTGCAGGCGGCACGGCAGACCGGGCTGAACCTGCAGTATTTGCATCAGACGAGGCTGCTTTGCCAGGCTTGAGAGCAGGCGCGCGGTGCTGAGGGGCGTCGCCAGGGTGCGAAGCGCAAACTTACGTCGATAAGCAGGGTTTTGCCATGCCAGACCCGGCGTAATGGCACCGGTGACCAGGTTTTTAAACAGCTGCCAGCCGGATTTTGGCTGTGACGGAGTGGAATACGGTGTATCGACGATGGAAGACATGTGAGATCCTGCTTCTTATGGAATGGCGTTATTTCAGCAGGCCCTTTGTCAACGTCGTGTCAACAAATCCAGGCATTTCCCGAAATCAGGGGTTTCGTTGAGGAGTGGTTTAGATAGAATCAACGTTGATGAAAGCCAGAACAATTATTTGGAATATTTATGAACCTTAAGGGAAAACGCAGAAAGTGGTTTCTGCTGCTGGCGATAGTGGTGGTAGCGGGTGGGTACTGGTTGTGGCAAGTGCTCAACGCGCCTGTTCCGCAGTATCAAACACTGATCGTCCGTCCGGGCGAACTGCAGCAAAACGTGCTCGCCACAGGCAAACTCGATGCCCTGCGCAAGGTGGACGTGGGGGCGCAGGTGAGCGGACAGTTAAAAACGCTGTCCGTTGAGATTGGCGATAAGGTGAAAAAGGGGCAGCTGCTCGGCGTTATCGATCCTGAGCAGGCCGAGAACCAGATCCGGGAAGTGGAAGCTACGCTGATGGAGCTGCGCGCGCAGCGTGCGCAGGCGCTGGCGGAGCGAAACCTCGCCCAGGTGACCCTGACGCGCCAGCAGGCGCTGGCCAAAACGCAGGCGATCTCGAAACAGGATCTCGACACGGCCGCCACCGAACTGGCGGTGAAGCAGGCGCAGATTGGCACCATTGACGCGCAAATCAAGCGCAATCAGGCTTCGCTGGATACGGCGAAAACCAACCTCGACTATACGAAGATCGTGGCGCCCATGGCCGGGGAAGTGACCCAGATCACCACGCTTCAGGGTCAGACGGTGATTGCCGCCCAACAGGCGCCGAACATTCTGACGCTGGCGGATATGAGCACAATGCTGGTGAAAGCCCAGGTTTCCGAGGCGGATGTTATCCATCTGAAGCCGGGGCAGAACGCCTGGTTTACCGTGCTGGGCGATCCGCAGACGCGCTATGAAGGCGTGCTGAAGGACATTCTGCCCACGCCGGAAAAAGTGAACGATGCGATCTTCTACTATGCCCGTTTTGAAGTCCCTAACCCGCAGGGCGTGCTGCGTCTGGATATGACCGCGCAGGTCCATATTCAGCTTACGGGCGTAAAAAACGTTCTGACCGTCCCGCTCTCTGCGCTGGGGGAATCCGCAGGGGATAACCGCTATAAGGTGAAGGTGCTACGCAACGGCGAAACGCGCGAGCGTGAAGTGGTGATTGGCGCACGCAACGATACCGACGTGGTGGTGGTGAAAGGGCTGGAAGAGGGTGACGAGGTAGTCACCAGCGAAACCCTGCCCGGAGCGGCGAAATGACGGCGTTGCTTGAGCTGATTGACATTCGTCGCAGCTATCCGTCGGGCGATGGTCCGATGGAGGTGCTGAAAGGCATCTCCCTGCGCGTGGAAGCGGGCGAGATGGTGGCGATTGTCGGTGCGTCCGGCTCCGGTAAATCGACGCTGATGAACATTCTTGGCTGTCTGGATAAACCGACCAGCGGCACCTATCGCGTGGCCGGAACGGACGTTTCCACTCTGGACGGCGACGCGCTGGCGAAGCTGCGCCGGGAGCACTTCGGTTTTATCTTTCAGCGTTACCATTTGCTCTCTCACCTGAGTGCGGCGCAGAACGTTGAAGTGCCGGCGGTGTACGCGGGCGTGGAGCGCAAGAAACGCCTCGCGCGGGCGAAGGCGCTGTTAACGCGTCTTGGCCTGGCGGAGCGGGTAGATTATCAGCCCTCGCAGCTTTCTGGCGGTCAGCAGCAGCGCGTGAGTATTGCCCGTGCGCTGATGAACGGCGGGCAGGTGATCCTCGCCGATGAGCCCACCGGTGCGCTCGACAGCCATTCCGGCGAAGAGGTGATGGCGATCCTCCATCAGCTTCGCGATCAAGGGCACACGGTCATTATCGTGACTCACGATCCGCAGGTGGCGGCGCAGGCTGAACGCATTATCGAGATCCACGACGGCGAGCTGGTGAGCAACCCGCCGCCGCGGCACGTCAGGGCGGCAGCACCGAAAGAAGCCTTGCCTGCTGCAACCGGCTGGGGACAGTTTTCCAGCGGTTTTCGTGAGGCGCTGACCATGGCCTGGCTGGCGATGGCGGCCAATAAAATGCGCACCCTGCTGACCATGCTCGGGATCATCATCGGTATTGCATCGGTGGTGTCGATTGTGGTGGTGGGCGATGCCGCCAAACAGCTGGTGCTGGCGGATATCCGCGCTATCGGGACCAACACCATTGACGTTTATCCCGGGAAAGACTTTGGTGACGACGAGCCGCAATATCAGCAGGCATTGAAATACGACGACCTGGCGGCCATTCAGAAACAGCCGTGGGTCAATTCGGCGACGCCTGCCGTGTCGCAAAACCTCCGCCTGCGGGTGGGTAACGTGGATGTTGCCGCCAGCGCGAACGGCGTCAGCGGGGATTATTTCAACGTCTACGGCATGACCTTCAGCGAAGGGGCCACCTTCAACGCCGAACAGCTGGCAGGCAGGGCGCAGGTGGTGGTGCTGGACGCGAACTCGCGCAGACAACTCTTCCCCAATAAAACCAACGTCGTGGGGGAGGTGATCCTGGTCGGGAACATGCCTGCGACGGTGATTGGCGTGGCGGAAGAGAAACAGTCCATGTTTGGCAGCAGCAAGATCCTGCGCGTCTGGCTACCGTACAGCACCATTTCCGGGCGGATTATGGGGCAGTCATGGCTGAACTCTATCACCGTGCGCGTCAAGGAGGGTTATGACAGCGCGCTGGCCGAACAGCAGCTTGAGCGACTGTTAACCCTGCGTCACGGGAAGAAGGATTTCTTCACCTGGAACATGGATGGCCTCTTGAAAACGGCGGAAAAGACCACACGTACTCTTCAGTTGTTCCTGACGCTGGTGGCGGTGATCTCGCTGGTTGTTGGCGGTATCGGGGTGATGAATATCATGCTGGTCTCGGTAACGGAGCGTACTCGTGAGATTGGTATCCGCATGGCGGTTGGGGCCAGGGCCAGCGATGTGCTGCAGCAATTTTTAATTGAAGCGGTGCTGGTATGTCTGGTGGGCGGCGCGATGGGGATTGCGCTGTCGATGATGATCGCCTTTGCCCTGCAGCTCTTTTTACCCGGCTGGGAGATTGGGTTTTCACCGGTAGCCATTCTTACCGCATTTTTATGCTCGACCTTTACCGGCATCTTGTTTGGCTGGCTGCCGGCCCGCAACGCGGCGCGGCTGGATCCGGTGGATGCGCTGGCTCGGGAATAACCCGAAAATAAAAATGCCAGCCGATCGGGCTGGCATTTTGACGGCGGGATGTACACAATAAAACAGAGAGCTATGCAACCGTTTCTGCTTCAATCGGTACGATAAGGCTTGCGTGATTGCCTTTAGGTCCCTGATGTACATCGAACCGGACGGACTGCCCGGCTTTGAGCGTTCTGTAACCATCCATCTGAATGGTGGAATAGTGAGCGAAGATATCCTCGCCGCCGCCTTCGGGGCAGATGAAGCCAAACCCTTTGGCGTTGTTGAACCACTTAACAGTACCCATTTCCATGCTTCGACATCCTTCGTAAATCTTATAAGTTAAGATGGAATGAACCGGTGGTGGAGTGGGGGCTGTTCAAAACCTCGCCATCTCACGCTTGTACAATTTAGAGAATCGAAAGAAACCGTCAAGCGTTTGGCGCTGGAGATGGGACAATAATCAACCAAAGTTTGAAGCAGTTAACGCTATTGCAACAGTTTGTGACAGACATCGCGGATGACAGTAATAGATGATTGTTATCTAACATCTGAGGTAGATTCAAAGTGGTTATGCAAAATGGGTAAGACCAACGACTGGCTGGATTTTGACCAGCTGGCGGAAGACAAAGTGCGTGACGCGCTAAAACCGCCATCTATGTATAAAGTTATGTTAATGAACGATGATTACACGCCGATGGAATTTGTTATTGACGTGCTACAAAAGTTCTTTTCTTATGATGTAGAACGTGCAACGCAACTGATGCTTACCGTTCATTATCGTGGCAAAGCTATCTGCGGCATCTTTACCGCCGAGGTGGCGGAAACCAAAGTGGCGATGGTGAACGACTATGCGAGGGAGAACGAGCATCCGTTGCTGTGTACGCTGGAAAAGGCCTGATAAGGCATAAAATTGGGGGAGGTGCCTATGCTCAATCAAGAACTGGAACTCAGTTTAAACATGGCTTTCGCCAGAGCGCGTGAGCACCGACATGAGTTTATGACCGTCGAGCATTTACTGCTCGCACTGCTTAGCAACCCATCTGCCCGCGAAGCGCTGGAAGCCTGCTCCGTGGATCTGGTGGCGCTACGTCAGGAACTCGAAGCCTTCATCGAACAAACCACACCGGTGCTGCCAGCCAGTGAAGAAGAGCGAGACACGCAGCCGACGCTCAGCTTCCAGCGTGTGCTGCAGCGCGCGGTTTTCCACGTCCAGTCTTCCGGACGAAGCGAAGTGACTGGCGCAAACGTCTTAGTCGCCATCTTCAGCGAGCAGGAGTCACAGGCTGCCTATCTGCTGCGCAAACACGAAGTCAGCCGACTCGACGTGGTTAACTTTATTTCTCACGGAACGCGCAAAGACGAGCCTAACCAGGCTTCAGATTCCAGCAATCAGGTCAATAACAATGAAGAGCAAGCAGGCGGGGAGGATCGTATGGAAAACTTCACCACCAACCTTAATCAGCTTGCTCGCGTTGGCGGTATCGACCCGCTGATTGGTCGCGATAAAGAGCTGGAGCGTGCGATCCAGGTGCTGTGCCGTCGCCGTAAGAACAACCCGCTGCTGGTGGGGGAATCGGGCGTGGGTAAAACCGCGATTGCCGAAGGTCTCGCCTGGCGTATTGTGCAGGGCGACGTACCGGAAGTGATTGCCGATTGCACCATCTACTCCCTGGATATCGGCTCTCTGCTGGCGGGCACCAAATACCGTGGTGATTTTGAAAAACGCTTCAAGGCGCTGTTAAAACAGCTGGAGCAGGATACCAACAGCATCCTGTTTATCGATGAGATCCATACCATCATCGGTGCCGGTGCTGCTTCGGGTGGCCAGGTGGACGCCGCTAACCTGATCAAACCGCTGCTCTCCAGCGGCAAGATCCGGGTAATTGGCTCGACCACATACCAGGAGTTCAGCAACATCTTTGAGAAGGATCGTGCCCTGGCGCGTCGCTTCCAGAAAATCGATGTCACTGAACCGTCCGTCGAGGAAACGGTACAGATCATCAACGGCCTGAAACCGAAGTACGAAGCGCACCATGACGTGCGTTACACCGCGAAAGCGGTACGTGCGGCGGTGGAGCTGGCGGTGAAATATATCAACGATCGTCATCTGCCGGATAAGGCGATTGACGTGATTGACGAGGCAGGGGCGCGTGCGCGTCTGATGCCAGCCAGCAAGCGTAAGAAAACCGTCAACGTGGCGGATATTGAGTCCGTAGTGGCTCGTATCGCGCGCATTCCTGAGAAGAGCGTTTCTCAGAGCGATCGCGACACGCTGCGTACCCTTGGCAATCGTCTGAAGATGCTGGTCTTTGGTCAGGATAAAGCCATCGAGGCCTTAACCGAAGCGATCAAGATGGCCCGTGCCGGACTGGGGCATGAGCATAAGCCTGTCGGTTCGTTCCTCTTCGCCGGTCCAACCGGTGTCGGGAAAACCGAAGTAACGGTGCAACTTTCCAAAGCGCTGGGTATTGAACTGCTGCGCTTTGATATGTCCGAGTATATGGAGCGTCACACCGTCAGCCGTCTGATTGGTGCACCTCCGGGATACGTGGGCTTTGACCAGGGTGGCCTGCTTACCGACGCGGTGATCAAGCATCCACACGCGGTACTGCTGCTCGATGAAATTGAGAAAGCGCACCCGGACGTGTTCAATATCCTGCTGCAGGTGATGGACAACGGGACGCTGACCGATAACAACGGGCGCAAGGCGGACTTCCGCAACGTGGTGCTGGTGATGACCACCAACGCCGGTGTGCGTGAAACCGAGCGTAAATCCATCGGCCTGATCCACCAGGATAACAGCACCGATGCGATGGAAGAGATCAAGAAGATCTTTACGCCGGAGTTCCGCAACCGTCTGGACAATATTATCTGGTTCGATCACCTGTCTACCGAGGTGATCCATCAGGTGGTAGACAAGTTCATCGTCGAGCTGCAGGTTCAGCTAGATCAGAAAGGCGTGTCGCTGGAAGTGAGCCAGGAGGCCCGCAACTGGCTGGCTGAGAAAGGCTACGACCGTGCGATGGGTGCCCGTCCGATGGCGCGCGTGATTCAGGACAACCTGAAGAAACCGCTGGCGAACGAACTGCTGTTTGGCTCGCTGGTAGACGGCGGCCAGGTAACGGTGGCGCTGGATCAGGCGAAGAACGAACTGACGTACGATTTCCAGAGTGCGGCGAAGCACAAGCCGGAAGCGGCTCACTGAGTGTAATATGTGTGTTAAAAACCGGGCATTAGCCCGGTTTTTTTATGCCTGCCTTTCTCCCTCTCCCTGGGGAGAGGGGCGGGGTGAGGGCAACAGCCCGCAGAGGAATTTTGCGAGACGCTTTCCAGTTTCGTTCGATGTTGGTTCTGGATTAATCCACAGACATAAATTGGCGCTTCTGTACAACCGTGGAAGACACTACATCAACACTAAAGCCATGAATAAAAAAAGGCCGGGATTATCCCGGCCTTTTTTAATATTCATCTGCCATTACAGGCGAAAACAATTAGCGACTACGGAAGACAATGCGGCCTTTGCTCAGGTCGTACGGGGTCAGTTCAACAGTCACTTTGTCGCCCGTCAAAATGCGGATATAGTTTTTGCGCATTTTACCGGAGATGTGCGCAGTTACCACGTGACCGTTTTCCAGCTCTACGCGAAACATGGTGTTAGGCAACGTATCAAGTACGGTACCCTGCATTTCAATATTGTCTTCTTTGGCCATCTAATCCTCTGGGGTATCACTACCAAGTTTTGAACCGGCAAGATAATGCCGAAATTCATCAATTAAGTAAAGAATTGCGCGTTTAAAACGCAGCAAAACAGTTTCGGCGCATTGCCCAAGCGTCACGGTACAACCGAACGGAAAGCGCATTCGTAAAGGGGATACAACAGGATAAACGTCAGGACGTTATCTGAAGCGAAGGTCCCAAACGGCGGCGGGGCAACAGGCAGAAGCTACTCTGCGGCATAATTATAACACCCTCATAAAAAATATGCGGAAAACATTTAGGCATTGGGCAGAAAGAGTGTCCGCGGTACCCAAAAATCGCGCGGCAGTTTCTCCTGACGGCAGTTATCCAGGTGCTCAATGTAGTGGCGGCGGGAGATTTCAACAGCACCGAGGGAGGCGGTATGCTCGTTCAGAACCTGACAATCCAGCAACTGCCCGCCGCGCTGAGCAAACGCCTGGCAGAAAACCAGCAGGGCCGTTTTCGAGGCGTTTACCGCACGGGAGAACATCGACTCACCGCAGAACAACGTCCCCTGCGCGACGCCGTACATACCGCCAACAAGTTCGCCACCTTCCCACACCTCAATGGAGTGGGCATAGCCAAGCTCGTGCAGTTGATGATAGGCGGTGATGATATCGCGGGTGATCCATGTTCCTTCATGACGATCTTCTGCGCACCCCTCAATCACCTCGCCAAAGGCATGATTCAGCGTGACCCGGTACGGTGATTTAGCGTGGAAACGTTTCATGCTGCGGCTCAGGTGAAACTCTGCTGGCCACAGCACAGCACGCGGATCGGGAGACCACCATAAAATAGGGTCGCCAGGTGAAAACCACGGGAATATGCCGCGCTGGTAGGCCATCAGGAGCCGGGCAGGGCTGAGGTCGCCGCCAAGCGCCAGCAGCCCATTGGGTTCACGCAGCGCTCCCTCTGGCGACGGGAACGCAATGTTATGACGAGAAAGCTGGACCAGGCGCATGACAGCAAAACTCCAGTACGCGAGTGAGGACGCTACAAATATAGTCTACAGACGCTGTTTAAACTGGTAGTAGCGACCCTGTTTCGTCAACAGCTCTGCGTGACTACCTTGCTCAATAATGTGTCCGTTGTCCATCACAATTATCTGATCAAAACTCGCCAGTCCGCGCAGACGGTGTGTCACCATCAGCACGGTTTTACCGGCCATAACATTCGCAAGTAAATCAAGGATCTGGCTTTCAGTTGTCGCATCAAGCCCTTCTGTGGGCTCGTCGAGCAACATCAGCGGCGCATCATGCAGCAGCGCGCGCGCAATCGCCAGACGACGCAGTTCACCGCCAGACAGTTGACGACCGCCTTCACCCAGCCAGCTGTTCAGGCCATCGTTTTCAAGCAGCTTATGCAGCCCGACCTGCTCCAGCATGGCGCGAAGAGCATCATCAGAGGCGTCCGGCGCGGCCAGCAGCAGGTTATCACGCAGCGTGGCACTAAAGAGGTGTACGCGCTGCGGAACCACGCTGACGGTTTTGCGCAGCGCCTGTTCGCTGAAGTCGGTCAGCGGTGTACCGTTAAACTGGATCTGACCCTGCTGCGGATCCCAGGCTCGCGTTAACAGCTGCAAAAGCGTGGATTTGCCGCAGCCGGTACGGCCGAGGATCGCAATCCGCTGACCCGCATCCACAGCGAGGCTGATGCCTTCCAGCGCATTCTGTGCCTGCTTGTCATAGGCGAAGGTGACGTTATTGAGCGTCAGGGCAACCTGCTCAGGCGTGGCCGTTTGCTCTGCGGTGAACTTCACCTCCGGATCCTGCTCCGCAATCTCTGTGATGCGCAGGGCAGAGGCGATCACCTGGCCGAGATGCTGGAACGCGCCTGTCACCGGTGCCAGGGCTTCAAAGGCCGCCAGGGCGCAGAAAACGAACAGGGCAATCAGGGGACCGGGCTGTGCGTTATCACCCACGCCGCCCGACGCCATCCACAGCATCGCAATGACCGCGATACCGCCGATTAACATCATAAGCGCCTGAGAGAACGCGGTAAGCTCAGACTGACGGCGCTGGGCTTCATGCCAGTTGAGCTCCGTGTTCTCCATACGCGCACGATAGCGCTCGCTGGCGCCAAATATCGTCAGTTCGGCCTGCCCCTGTAACCAGGCGGTGAGCTGCTGGCGGTACTCCCCGCGCAGACGCGTCAGATTCTCTCCGGTGGATTTACCCGCGCGGTAAAACAGCGGCGGCAGGATAATGAGCGTCAAAAGCATGATCCCGCCCAGCGCCAGCGCAACAGAGACATCCAGCACCGACAGGCCCAGCGTGACCACCACAATCACCACAAACGCGCCGACAATCGGGGATATCACGCGCAGGTAGAGGTGATCCAGGGTGTCGACATCCGCAACCACACGGTTGAGCAATTCCCCCTGACGAAAACGCGCCAGTCCGGCAGGGGAGAGGGGCAGCAATTTACTGAAGGTGTAGATACGCAGGTGTTGCAGCACGCGGAACGTCGCGTCATGGCTGACCAGTCGCTCGAAATACCGTCCTGCCGTGCGGGTAATGGCGGTGCCGCGTACGCCCGCCGCCGGAAGCATATAGTTGAAGCTGTACAGCCCGGCAACGCCCGCGACGGCAGAGGCGGACAAGAACCAGCCGGAAAGCGTGAGCAGGCCGATGCTGGCAAGCAGGGTCACTATCGCCAGCACGATGCCCAATGTCAGCATCCACTTGTGGCGTTTATAGAGCGCGAGATAGGGAAGCAGGGCACGCATCAGATGTCCTCCTGACGATTCGCCAGCAGGGCCGCGAAGGGGCCCTGCGCGGTAACGAGAGAGGCGTAATCGCCTTGCTCAACAATACGACCGTTTTCCATGACCCAGATCTGATCCCAGTCGGCAATGCCTTCCAGCTGATGAGTGACCATCAGGGTGGTTTGCTGCAATGAGGCGGCGTTCAGGGCAGCCATCACGCGCTGCTCACTGTGTGCATCCAGGCTGGCTGCGGGCTCGTCCAGCAGCATCAACTGACATGGATTAAGCAGTGCGCGGGCGACCGCCACGCGCTGCGCCTGGCCCACGGACAACCCGGCAGACTGATCGCCGACAACGGTATCGACACCCTGAGGAAGCAGCGGCAGAAACTCGCTGACCCAGGCGCGGTCGAGAACAGATTGCAACTCATCTTCACGTGCATCCGGACGAGCCAGCAGGACATTTTCCCGTAGCGTCGGGGCAGGAAGCTGAGGGTTTTGCCCCACCCAACTGAGCTGTTTACGCCAGGCGTCCGGATCGAGATCGCGCAGTTCGGTTTTGTTGATTCGCAGTGAGCCGGTATAGGTCATAAAACCGGATAACGCATTGATCAGCGAGCTTTTTCCTGAACCGCTGGTACCCACCAGTACCGCACGTTGCCCGGCAGGCAGAGTGAAGTTCAGTGGGCCTGCCAGCACTTTCCCTTCAGGTGACAGGATAGAGAAATCACGGGCTTCAAGGGTTACCGCTTCTTTGGCGTTCAGCGTAACCTCTCCACGTTCCGGATGCGCGAGTGGCGTCTCCATAAACGTTTTCAGGCTGTCAGCCGCGCCAACCGCCTGCGCTTTGGCATGGTAAAAAGTACCAAGATCGCGAAGCGGCTGGAAAAATTCCGGAGCCAGGATCAGCGCCAGGAAACCGGCCGACAGGGTCACCGCGGTGCCGTAGTGGCCAAAATCCAGGGCGCCAAGATAGGAGAAGCCAAAATAGACCGCCACGAGGGCAATCGACAGAGAGGTAAAGAATTCCAGTACCCCTGATGACAGAAACGCCAGACGCAACACTTCCATCGTACGCTGACGGAAATCCTGCGATGCCTGGCGAATATTTTCGGTTTCCGCTTCACCCCGGCCAAAAATGCGTAACGTTTCCATGCCGCGCAGACGGTCAAGGAAATGGCCGCTCAGGCGGCCCAACGCAAGAAAGTTACGCCGGTTAGCATCGGCCGCTCCCATCCCGACCATCGCCATAAACAGCGGGATCAGCGGGGCTGTACCCAGCAGGATCAGCGCCGCCACCCAGTTGATGGGGAAAATGGTTATCACAATCAGTAGCGGAACGAACACGGCCAGCGCCATCTGTGGAAGATAGCGGGCATAGTAGTCATGCATATCGTCAATCTGTTCAAGGATTAACGTTGCCCAGCTTCCGGCAGGTTTTCCCTGGATCCACGCGGGTCCGGCTTCCTGAAGACGGTCAAGCACCTGCCGGCGAATTTCGTAGCGAATATGCTGCCCCGCGTGAAACCCAACGCGTTCGCGCAGCCAGACGACCCAGGCACGCAGAATAAAAACCAGGATCAGGACGATGAAGGGCAACAGAAGCGCTTCACGCGGAATGTTCTCCATGATCATATGATTAAGAATGCGGGCCAGCAGCCATGCCTGGGCAACAATCAACAGACCACTGATCAGTCCCAGAAGACGGGAAATCATGAGCCAGCGGCGGGAAAGAACGCTCTGCTGTTTTAGCCAGCGTGTTAACTCTTGTTGACGGGTTTTTTCCATTGCGTGCTTTGCAGGTGATGTTATTAGAAAGTGGGCAGCGCAATGTTACAACGGGGAGACAATAAAGGCGACTTATCGCCGCCTTTATTTACGTTTGTTACTGACTTGTAAAGATTATTTACCTTGTTCAGCCAGACCATCAAGGTAGCGTTCAGCATCCAGCGCGGCCATACAACCGGTGCCTGCAGAGGTGATCGCCTGACGGTAAATGTGGTCCATTACGTCACCGGCAGCGAACACGCCCGGGATGCTGGTCTGGGTCGCGTTGCCGTGAATACCGGACTGTACTTTAATGTAGCCGTTTTCCAGTTCCAGTTGTCCCTCGAAGATCGCCGTGTTCGGGCTGTGGCCGATAGCCACAAACAGGCCCGCCACTTCCAGCGTTTCGACGTTATCGGTGTTCTGGGTATCACGAATACGCAGACCGGCAACGCCCATCTGATCGCCCGTCACTTCTTCCAGCGTACGGTTGGTGTGCAGCACAATGTTGCCGCTCGCCACTTTATCCATCAGACGTTTAATCAGGATCTTCTCGGCGCGGAAGGTGTCGCGACGGTGGATCAGGTGCACTTCAGAAGCGATGTTCGCCAGATAGAGCGCCTCTTCTACGGCAGTGTTGCCGCCGCCGATGACCGCGACTTTCTGGTTGCGATAGAAGAAACCGTCACAGGTTGCACAGGCAGAAACGCCGCGACCTTTGAACGCTTCTTCTGATGGCAGGCCAAGATAACGGGCAGAGGCACCCGTGGCGATGATCAGCGCGTCACAGGTGTACTCACCGCTGTCGCCCGTCAGGCGGAACGGACGGTTCTGCAAATCGACCTTGTTAATGTGGTCGAACAGAATTTCGGTTTCGAATTTAGCCGCATGCTCGTGCATACGTTCCATCAGCAGCGGCCCGGTCAGGTCATTAGGGTCGCCTGGCCAGTTTTCCACTTCTGTGGTGGTGGTCAGCTGACCGCCTTTTTCCATGCCGGTAATCAAAACCGGTTGCAGGTTAGCGCGTGCAGCATAGACCGCCGCGGTATATCCCGCAGGTCCAGAACCAAGAATTAGCAGCTTACTGTGTTTGGCCGTGCCCATGAGATCCCCATTGTTGTTGGCAGACAGTTGGCAGGATTGTAGGGAATTTGTTGCCGTAAAAAAAGAGCGCAGCAATGTTGATCTCAATCTGTACGATAGGTGATGACGATAAATTGAGCGCTATAACGTCACACTTTCTTCTTAAATTCGCTTGTTTATGAGGCAATAAAATGAGGATTAATACCCCACCGAAATGAATATCCGGCATGTTGTACTAAAAATCGATGTTTTGCTTTGACAATCCCCTGCGCTTTTGCGAAAACATTCAAGGAAGAAAAAAAAAACGCGTTAACCGTGTGCCGCATAGGCATGCACGTAAATGCCATTTTTACCGGGTCAATGAAATCTACGCATGGCGTGGACAGACGCCATACGTGATGTCGGTGACTGCTTTCGGGCAACGGTCTTCTTACCAACAGAACCCGAATCCGCATCGCGTCTAATAGATAACCAGGCGATGTGATGACTAACGGGTACAGGCTCTGAACAGTGATGTGCACAGGGTCCAGGCAGGAGTAGGGAAGGAATACAGAGAGACAATAATAATGGTAGATAGCAAGAAGCGCCCTGGCAAAGATCTCGACCGTATCGATCGTAACATTCTTAATGAATTGCAAAAGGATGGGCGTATTTCCAACGTCGAGCTTTCAAAACGTGTGGGACTTTCCCCGACGCCGTGCCTTGAGCGTGTGCGCCGACTGGAAAGACAGGGTTTTATTCAGGGCTATACGGCTCTGCTGAACCCGCATTATCTGGATGCCTCACTTCTGGTATTTGTTGAGATTACTCTGAATCGTGGTGCACCGGATGTGTTTGAGCAATTTAACGCCGCTGTACAAAAACTTGAAGAAATTCAAGAGTGTCATCTGGTTTCTGGCGATTTCGACTACTTGTTGAAAACCCGCGTACCAGATATGTCCGCCTACCGTAAGCTGCTGGGTGAAACCCTACTGCGTCTGCCAGGCGTGAACGACACCCGTACCTATGTGGTGATGGAAGAGGTCAAACAGAGCAATCGTCTGGTTATTAAGACGCGCTAACACGGAACAGGTGCAAAATCAGCGTAGTTTGATTACACTCCTGTTAATCCATACAGCAACAGTGCCGGGGAGTCCCGGCGCTGTTGTCCGTTTTAGCAAACAGGCAGGATATGCCTGATACCTGGAGAGCCTTTCTTGAGCCAGGAATACACTGAAGACAAAGAAGTCACATTATCGAAGCTAAGCAGCGGACGTCGGCTCCTTGAGGCGTTGCTGATCGTTATTGCCCTTTTTGCCGTCTGGCTGATGGCAGCCTTACTCAGTTTCAACCCCTCAGATCCCAGCTGGTCACAAACTGCATGGCATGAGCCTATCCATAACTTAGGCGGCGTTCCCGGTGCCTGGCTTGCGGACACCCTGTTTTTCATTTTCGGTGTGATGGCCTATACCATTCCCGTCATTATTATTGGCGGATGCTGGTTTGTCTGGCGCCATCGTCAGAATGACGACTACATCGACTATTTCGCGGTTTCGCTGCGCCTGATTGGCGCGCTGGCGCTGATCCTCACCTCCTGCGGGCTGGCGGCCATCAACGCTGATGATATCTGGTATTTCGCCTCGGGCGGGGTGATTGGCAGTCTGTTGAGTTCTGCGCTGCAGCCTATGCTTCACAGCAGCGGCGGTACCCTGGCATTGCTGTGCATCTGGGCGGCAGGATTAACGCTGTTCACCGGCTGGTCGTGGGTGAGCATTGCCGAGAAGATCGGCAGTTTTATCCTCACCATTCTGACCTTTGCCAGCAATCGCACCCGTCGTGATGATACCTGGGTCGATGAAGATGAGTATGAAGACGAGTACGAAGAGGAAGACGATGCGCCTGTACAGCGTCGTGAATCTCGTCGTGCACGCATATTGCGCGGAGCGCTTGCGCGTCGCCAGCGCGTCGCCGAGAAATTTGCCAACCCGCTGGGTCGTAAAACCGATGCGGCGCTCTTCTCCGGTAAACGTATGGACGAGGACGATCATGTTGAGTACCGTTCAGCCGGTGCCGCCGTCGATCCTGATGATGTGCTCTTCTCCGGAAGCCGTGCCACGCCGGGCGATTTTGACGAATACGACCCGCTGCTAAACGGTCACTCTGTTACCGCACCGGTTGCTGCCGCGGCAGCCGCGACCACGGCCGCGCAGGCTTATGCAGCACCGGCAGAAGCCGTGATGCCGTCTGCGCCGGTTCCCGCTCCCGAGTCCGTGATTCAACAGCCTCAGGTAGAGTGGCAAACGGCGCCGGGCGTTCATACGCCAGAGCCGGTTATCGCGCCAGAGCCAGAAAGCTATACACCGGTCCAGCAGGAACCGTGGCAGCAGCCTTATCAGCCTGAGCCCGTACATGAGCCTCAGGGGTATCCGCACTACGAGCAGCCCGTCGCGCAACCGTATCAGGAGTATGTGCCTGAGCCAGTTCAACCTGCCGAGCCGTACGTCGCGCCACAACCAGAACCTGAGGTGGTGGAAGAGGTGAAACCGTCTCGTCCGCCTATGTACTATTTCGAAGAGGTTGAAGAGCGCCGTGCCCGTGAGCGCGAGCAGCTGGCGGCATGGTATCAGCCGGTTCCCGAGCCGGTGCAGGAGCCTGTTGTGAGTACGCCGTCTGTTTCCGTACCGCCAGTTGATCCAACGCCTGCGGTTGCGCCGGTGGCAGAGAGCGTGAAGCAAGCCGCTACCGCCGCATCCGTTGCGGCACCGGTCTTTAGCCTGGCGGCAGGTGGAACGCCACGTCCTCAGGTAAAAGAGGGAATTGGCCCGCAGTTGCCGCGCCCTAACCGCGTGCGTGTGCCAACCCGCCGTGAGCTGGCCTCCTATGGCATTAAGCTGCCTTCCCAGCGTATGGCTGAGGAGAAAGCCCGTGAATCTGATTACGACGATGATGCTGACGAAATGCAGCAGGACGAACTGGCGCGTCAGTTCGCCGCGCAGCAGCACCAGCGTTATGGAGAGGAGTATCAGCACGATCATCCTGCTCAGGCGGACGACGATGATGCCGCAGAGGCAGAATTAGCACGCCAGTTTGCGGCCACTCAGCAGCAACGCTATTCGGGCGAGCAGCCTGCTGGCGCGAATCCGTTCTCGCTATCGGATTTTGAATTCTCACCGATGAAAGATCTGGTGGATGAGGGTCCGAGCGAACCGCTGTTCACGCCGAGCGTCATGCCGGAAGCCGAGCCGGTGCGTCAGCAGCCGACCCCTGCGCCACAGGCGTACGCCCAGCCACAGCAGCCTGCACCGCAACCTTATGCGCAGCCACAGCAGCCACAGCAGCCACAACAGCCGCAGTTCCAGCAGCCTCCGGCACAGCCGCAGGAAAGTCTCATTCATCCGCTGCTGATGCGTAACGGTGACAGTCGTCCGTTGCAACGCCCGAGCACGCCTCTGCCGTCGCTGGATCTGTTAACGCCACCGCCAGCAGAAGTTGAGCCGGTCGATACCTTCGCGCTGGAGCAGATGGCCCGTCTGGTAGAAGCGCGTCTGGCTGACTTCCGCATTAAAGCGGACGTGGTCAACTACTCTCCAGGCCCTGTCATTACCCGTTTCGAACTCAACCTGGCGCCTGGCGTTAAAGCCGCGCGTATTTCAAACCTGTCCCGTGACCTGGCGCGTTCCCTGTCGACCGTTGCGGTACGTGTGGTTGAAGTTATTCCTGGTAAACCTTATGTCGGTCTTGAGCTGCCGAACAAAAAACGTCAGACCGTTTACCTGCGTGAAGTGCTGGATAACACCAAATTCCGCGACAACCCTTCACCACTCACCGTGGTACTGGGTAAAGATATCGCGGGTGAGCCGGTGGTTGCCGATCTGGCTAAAATGCCTCACCTGCTGGTGGCGGGTACGACCGGTTCCGGTAAATCGGTCGGTGTGAACGCCATGATCCTCAGCATGCTCTACAAAGCGCAGCCAGAAGATGTGCGTTTCATCATGATCGACCCGAAAATGCTGGAACTGTCGGTCTATGAGGGGATCCCGCATCTGTTGACGGAAGTCGTGACCGACATGAAAGACGCAGCCAACGCCCTGCGCTGGAGCGTCAACGAGATGGAGCGCCGTTATAAGCTGATGTCGGCTCTGGGTGTGCGTAACCTTGCCGGTTATAACGAGAAAATCGCCGAGGCGGCACGGATGGGGCGCCCGATTCCGGATCCGTACTGGAAACCGGGTGATAGCATGGATGCCCAGCATCCGGTGCTGGAAAAACTGCCTTACATCGTCGTGCTGGTAGATGAGTTCGCCGACCTGATGATGACCGTCGGTAAGAAAGTGGAAGAGTTGATTGCCCGTCTGGCGCAGAAAGCGCGTGCGGCCGGTATTCACCTTGTACTGGCGACCCAGCGTCCTTCCGTGGACGTCATTACGGGTCTGATCAAAGCCAACATTCCAACCCGAATCGCCTTTACCGTCTCGAGTAAAATTGACTCGCGTACCATCCTTGATCAGGGCGGTGCAGAATCGCTGCTGGGGATGGGGGACATGCTGTACTCTGGCCCGAACTCCACCTCTCCGGTGCGCGTTCACGGCGCATTTGTTCGCGACCAGGAAGTGCATGCCGTGGTGCAGGACTGGAAAGCGCGCGGTCGTCCACAATACGTTGACGGCATTACCTCCGACAGCGAAAGCGAAGGTGGCGGCGGTGGCTTTGACGGCGGCGAAGAGCTGGATCCGTTATTCGACCAGGCGGTTAATTTTGTTACCGAAAAACGCAAAGCGTCTATCTCCGGCGTTCAGCGTCAGTTCCGTATTGGCTACAACCGCGCGGCGCGCATCATCGAGCAGATGGAAGCCCAGGGCATTGTCAGCGAGCAGGGGCATAATGGTAACCGTGAGGTGCTGGCTCCGCCGCCGTTTGATTGATCTTCAGCGTGTGCAAAGAAGGGTAAATCAGCCAAATTTAAGCATTTTCTTCTGTCACCTGCCTGCGGGCAGGTCCAGAATAGAAAACGGAAACCCCATTTCGGGATGACGTATTTTAAGGATTAACAATGAAAAAAATCGCAATCGCCTGTGCATTACTCACCAGTTTTGTCGCCAGCAGCGTCTGGGCTGATGCGGCCAGCGACCTTAAAAGCCGCCTGGATAAAGTGAGCAGCTTCCACGCCAGCTTCACGCAAAAAGTGACTGACGGCAGCGGTAATGCGGTGCAGGAAGGTCAGGGCGATCTGTGGGTAAAACGCCCAAATCTTTTCAACTGGCATATGACTCAGCCGGATGAGAGCATCCTGGTGTCTGACGGTAAAACCCTGTGGTTCTTCAACCCGTTTGTTGAGCAGGCAACCGCCACCTGGCTGAAAGATGCGACCAGCAACACGCCTTTTATGCTGATTGCCCGCAACCAGGCCAGCGACTGGCAGCAATATAATATTAAGCAGAACGGTGATGAGTTTGTCCTGACGCCGAAAGGCAGTAACGGCAACCTGAAGCAGTTCACTATTAATGTGAGCTCCAACGGTACCATCAATCAGTTCGGCGCTGTTGAGCAGGACGATCAGCGCAGCAGCTATCAGCTCAAATCCCAGCAAAATGGCGCTGTCGATGCATCAAAATTCACCTTTACCCCGCCGCAGGGCGTAACGGTGGACGACCAACGTAAGTAAGAGGCATGAGTGGGCAACCTGTCGCTCGATTTTTCGGATAATGCGTTTCAACCTCTGGCCGCGCGTATGCGGCCAGAAAATTTAGCACAGTATATCGGCCAGCAGCATCTGCTGGCTGCGGGGAAGCCGTTGCCGCGAGCCATAGAGGCCGGGCATCTGCACTCGATGATCCTCTGGGGACCACCCGGTACCGGTAAAACCACGCTTGCTGAAGTGATCGCCCGCTACGCTAACGCGGACGTTGAGCGCATCTCGGCCGTCACATCCGGTGTGAAGGAGATCCGTGAGGCGATCGAGCGCGCGCGGCAGAACCGTAACGCCGGTCGACGAACCATCCTCTTTGTGGACGAAGTCCACCGCTTCAATAAAAGTCAGCAGGATGCGTTCCTTCCGCACATCGAAGACGGCACCATCTTCTTCATCGGTGCCACCACCGAAAACCCGTCGTTTGAACTCAACTCGGCACTGCTTTCCCGGGCGCGCGTCTACCTGCTCAAATCGCTGACCACCGAGGATATTGAAAAAGTCCTCATTCAGGCGATGGAGGATAAAGCGCGCGGCTATGGCGGGCAGGATATTATCCTGCCAGACGACACGCGTCGGGCCATTGCTGAGCTGGTCAACGGCGATGCGCGGCGGGCGCTGAATACCCTGGAAATGATGGCCGATATGGCCGAAGTCGACGACGCCGGCAAACGGGTGTTAAAACCGGAACTGTTGACCGAAATTGCCGGTGAGCGTAGCGCGCGTTTTGATAACACAGGCGATCGCTTTTACGATCTGATTTCGGCGCTGCATAAGTCGGTACGTGGCAGCGCGCCGGATGCCGCGCTTTACTGGTACGCACGCATTATCACTGCCGGTGGCGATCCGTTGTACGTGGCGCGTCGCTGTCTGGCGATTGCCTCAGAAGATGTTGGCAATGCTGATCCGCGCGCCATGCAGGTGGCGCTTTCGGCCTGGGACTGCTTTACCCGCGTCGGGCCAGCAGAAGGTGAGCGTGCCATTGCTCAGGCGATTGTCTATCTGGCCTGCGCGCCGAAAAGCAATGCCGTCTATACCGCGTTCAAAGCGGCCATGTCGGATGCACGTGAACGACCGGACTACGATGTGCCGGTGCATCTGCGTAATGCGCCAACGAAGCTGATGAAAGAGATGGGGTACGGGCAGGAGTATCGTTACGCCCACGATGAACCCAATGCATACGCGGCCGGGGAGGAGTATTTCCCGCAGGAAATGGCACAAACCCGCTATTATCACCCCACAAACAGAGGTCTTGAAGGCAAGATTGGCGAAAAGCTCGCCTGGCTCGCCGGACAGGATCAAAATAGCCCTATAAAACGCTACCGTTAGTTCAGTCGTTGCGGTAATGTTGGCATTGTATCCCTGTGGCCGCAGGCTGTGGCCACTTTTTCCTATTTTAATTCGATAAGCACAGGATAAGCATGCTCGATCCCAATCTGCTGCGTAATGAGCCAGACGCAGTCGCTGAAAAACTGGCACGCCGGGGCTTTAAGCTGGATGTAGATAAGCTGCGCGCTCTTGAAGAGCGTCGTAAAGTTCTGCAGGTACAAACTGAAAATCTGCAGGCAGAGCGTAACTCTCGATCGAAGTCCATCGGCCAGGCGAAAGCGCGCGGGGAAGACATTGAGCCATTACGCCTGGAAGTGAACAAACTGGGTGAAGAGCTGGACCAGGCGAAAGCTGAGCTGGATGTTCTTCAGGCCGAAATTCGTGATATCGCCCTGGCTATCCCGAACATTCCTGACGACAGCGTTCCTGTCGGTAAAGACGAAAATGACAACGTTGAAGTGAAACGCTGGGGGACACCTCGCGAATTCGACTTCGAGGTTCGCGATCACGTTACTCTGGGCGAAATGCACGCGGGCCTGGACTTTGCGGCAGCCGTGAAGCTGACTGGTTCTCGCTTCGTAGTGATGAAAGGTCAGATTGCCCATCTGCACCGTGCGCTGGCACAGTTCATGCTGGATCTGCACACTGAGCAGCACGGTTACAGCGAAACCTACGTTCCGTATCTGGTTAACCACGATACCCTGTACGGTACCGGACAACTGCCGAAATTTGCAGGCGACCTGTTCCACACCCGTCCGCTGGACGAGGAAGCCGACAGCAGCAACTACGCGCTGATCCCAACCGCGGAAGTGCCGCTGACCAACCTCGTGCGTGATGAGATCATCGACGAAGACGACCTGCCAATCAAACTGACGGCGCACTCTCCGTGCTTCCGCTCTGAAGCAGGCTCTTACGGCCGTGACACGCGTGGTCTGATCCGTATGCACCAGTTCGATAAAGTTGAGATGGTTCAGATCGTTCGTCCGGAAGAGTCCATGGACGCGCTGGAAGAGATGACCGGCCACGCGGAGAAAGTGTTGGAGCTGCTCGGCCTGCCGTACCGTCGTATGGCGCTGTGCACCGGTGATATGGGCTTTGGCGCCTGCAAAACCTTCGATCTGGAAGTGTGGGTACCTGCGCAGAACACCTACCGTGAAATCTCCTCCTGCTCTAACGTCTGGGATTTCCAGGCGCGTCGTATGCAGGCACGCTGCCGCAGCAAGTCCGACAAGAAAACCCGTCTGGTGCATACCTTGAACGGCTCTGGTCTGGCTGTTGGCCGTACGCTGGTTGCCGTGCTGGAAAACTATCAGCAGGCAGACGGACGTATTGAGATCCCTGAAGTGCTGCGCCCATACATGAAAGGCCAGCAGTACATCGGCTAATTCTTTGCCTTACAACAAAAAAGCGCCTTTTGGCGCTTTTTTTATACCCTCGGTTTGATACGACGCAATACCCCCTCCCTCTAAAGTAGTAATACTCCTCCGAATGAAAGCCAGCATAAAACACGCATAACGCATTAGCTCGTTATCTATAAAACGATATCGCGGTTAATTCCGCCCCTTATTCTTTGTGAGCAACCAAAGTGAGTCTTTATGAAAATCAAAGCGCCTGAAGCGTTAATGGCTGCCGAGGTCACTCGCCGTGGGTTGATGAAAACCACGGCAATTGGCGGTCTCGCCGTTGCCAGCAGTGCCTTCACTCTCCCTTTTACCCGACTGGCGTCGGCGGCGGATGCATTGTCCCCGGCTACAGCCCCGGAAAATGTGGTGTGGAGTGCCTGTACCGTAAACTGTGGTAGCCGTTGTCCATTACGGATGCATGTGGTGGATGGCGAAATTAAATACGTCGAAACTGACAATACCGGTGACGATAACTACGACGGCTTGCATCAGGTTCGCGCCTGTCTGCGTGGCCGCTCAATGCGACGCCGGGTCTATAACCCGGACCGTCTGAAGTACCCGATGAAACGCGTCGGTAAGCGCGGGGAAGGGAAGTTCGAGCGCATCAGCTGGGATGAAGCCTACGAGATCATCGCCAGCAATATGCAGCGTCTGATAAAAGAGTACGGCAACGAATCCATCTACCTGAACTATGGCACCGGAACGCTCGGGGGAACGCTGACCCGCTCATGGCCACCAGGCAAAACGCTGGTGGCGCGTCTGATGAACTGCTGCGGCGGTTATCTCAATCACTACGGCGATTACTCTTCTGCGCAGATTGCTGCAGGCCTGAACTACACCTACGGTGGCTGGGCAGACGGTAACAGTCCCTCCGATATCGAAAACAGTAAACTGGTGGTGCTCTTCGGAAACAACCCCGGTGAAACGCGCATGAGCGGCGGTGGGGTAACCTATTTTCTCGAGCAGGCTCGTGCCAAATCTAACGCCCGTATGATCATTATCGATCCGCGTTATACCGATACAGGCGCAGGCCGGGAAGATGAGTGGATCCCTATTCGTCCGGGTACCGATGCGGCACTGGTCAGCGCGCTGGCGTGGGTCATGATTACCGAGAACCTTGTCGATCAGCCGTTCCTCGATAAATACTGTGTCGGCTATGACGAGAAAACCCTGCCCGCCAGTGCACCTGCCAACGGGCATTACAAGGCGTATATTCTGGGCCAGGGCAGTGACGGCGTGGCGAAGACCCCGGAGTGGGCATCCACCATCACCGGGATACCGGCGGAACGTATTGTCCAGCTGGCGCGTGAAATCGGTTCAGCGAAACCGGCCTATATCAGCCAGGGCTGGGGGCCGCAGCGCCACGCGAATGGCGAAATCGCCACCCGTGCTATTTCCATGCTCTCCATTCTGACCGGTAACGTGGGTATTCACGGTGGGAATACCGGCGCGCGTGAAGGTTCGTATTCGCTGCCGTTTGAACGGATGCCAACCCTGGAAAACCCGGTTCAGACCAGCATCTCCATGTTTATGTGGACCGACGCCATTGAGCGTGGCCCGGAGATGACCGCCCTGCGCGATGGCGTACGGGGTAAAGACAAGCTGGATGTGCCGATCAAGATGATCTGGAACTACGCCGGTAACTGTCTTATTAACCAGCACTCAGAAATCAACCGCACCCATGAAATCCTGCAGGATGACAAGAAGTGCGAGATGATTGTGGTGATCGACTGCCACATGACCTCATCGGCGAAATATGCGGATATTCTGCTGCCGGATTGCACCGCCTCTGAGCAGATGGATTTCGCGCTGGATGCCTCCTGCGGCAACATGTCCTACGTGATCTTTACCGACCAGGCGATTAAACCGCGCTTCGAGTGCAAAACCATCTATGAGATGACCTCTGAGCTGGCGAAACGTCTTGGCGTCGAACAACAGTTCACCGAGGGCCGTACTCAGGAAGAGTGGATGCGTCATTTGCATGAACTTTCCCGTAAAGCGATCCCTGACCTGCCGGACTTCGATACCTTCCGCAAGCAGGGCATCTATAAACAGCGCGATCCGCAAGGGCATCACGTGGCGTACAAAGCCTTCCGCGACGATCCGCAGGCGAATCCGCTGACCACGCCATCGGGCAAAATCGAGATTTACTCCGAAGCGCTGGCGAACATTGCCGCGACCTGGGAATTGCCGGAAGGGGATGTTATCGATCCACTGCCGATCTACACGCCAGGGTTTGAAAACTATAACGATCCGCTGACCGCGAAATTCCCGCTGCAACTGACCGGTTTCCACTATAAAGCGCGTGTTCACTCCACCTACGGCAACGTTGATGTGCTGAAAGCCGCCTGCCGCCAGGAGATGTGGATAAACCCGATGGATGCGAAAGCGCGCGGCATTAGCAATGGCGATCGCGTGCGTATCTTTAACGGTCGTGGGGAGGTGCATATTGAAGCCAAAGTGACGCCGCGCATGATGCCTGGCGTTGTCGCGCTGGGAGAGGGCGCCTGGTACAGCCCGGATGCAAACCGCATCGACCAGGCGGGCAGTATTAACGTACTGACCACGCAGCGCCCGTCGCCACTGGCGAAAGGCAACCCGTCCCACACAAACCTTGTTCAGGTTGAGAAGGTGTAAGGAGTAACCGATGACAACCCAGTATGGATTTTTTATTGATTCCAGCCGTTGCACCGGGTGCAAAACCTGCGAGCTGGCCTGCAAGGATTACAAAGACCTGACCCCGGACGTCAGCTTCCGCCGGATCTACGAATACGCAGGCGGCGACTGGCAGGAGGATAACGGCGTCTGGCATCAGAACGTCTTTGCCTATTACCTGTCGATTGCCTGTAACCACTGTGAAGATCCGGCCTGCACCAAAGTATGTCCGAGCGGGGCGATGCACAAGCGTGACGACGGGTTTGTGGTGGTGGATGAGGATGTCTGCATTGGCTGCCGCTACTGCCATATGGCCTGTCCGTACGGTGCGCCGCAGTACAACGCCGCGAAAGGCCACATGACCAAGTGCGACGGCTGCCACGACCGCGTCGCCGACGGCAAAAAGCCGATTTGCGTGGAGTCCTGTCCGCTGCGGGCGCTGGACTTCGGTCCGATTGACGAGCTGCGTAAAAAACACGGCCAGCTTGCGGCCGTCGCGCCGCTGCCGTCCGCGCACTTCACGAAGCCGAGCATTGTGATTAAACCTAACGCCAACAGCCGCCCCACGGGAGATACCACCGGCTACCTGGCAAACCCGAAGGAGGTGTGAGATGGGAAGTGGATGGCATGAATGGCCGCTGATGATCTTCACGGTCTTTGGGCAGTGTGTGGTGGGCGGCTTTATTGTGCTTGCCCTGGCGTTAATGAAAGGCGATCTGAAGGCTGAACAGCAGCAGCGTGTGGTGCTGAGTATGTTTGGACTGTGGGTGCTGATGGGGATCGGTTTTATTGCCTCTACGCTGCACCTCGGCTCGCCAATGCGCGCGTTCAACTCGCTCAATCGCGTGGGGGCGTCTTCGCTCAGTAACGAAATTGCCAGCGGGGCGATCTTCTTTGCTGTCGGCGGGCTAGGTTGGCTGCTGGCAGCCCTGAAAAAGCTTCCTGCGGGGCTGCGCAACGTGTGGCTGGTGGTCACGATGGTGCTGGGTGTGGTCTTCGTGTGGATGATGGTGCGGGTTTACAACACTATCGATACCGTTCCCACCTGGTATAGCGTCTGGACGCCACTGAGTTTCTTCCTGACGATGTTTATCGGTGGGCCGCTGCTGGGCTACCTGCTGCTGCGCGTGGCGGGTGTGGACGGCTGGGCGATGCGCCTTCTGCCAGCCGTTTCGCTGCTGGCGCTGGTAGTCAGCGCAATGGTTGCCCTGATGCAGGGCGCTGAGTTGGCAACCATTCACAGCTCCATTCAGCAGGCCTCAGCCCTGGTGCCAGATTACGGTTCTCTGATGGCCTGGCGTGTCGTCCTGCTGGTGGCGGCGTTGGTATTCTGGATTGCTCCTCAGCTTAAAGGTTATCAGCCTGCGCTACCGCTGTTGTCGCTGGCCTTTGTGCTGGTGCTGGCAGGGGAGTTGATTGGGCGCGGTGTGTTTTACGGTCTGCATATGACCGTTGGTATGGCTATCGCCAGCTGATTTTATTTTTTGTTATAAAAAGCCGGGACATAGCGCCCGGCTTTTCTTTTTTCATTCATGAAATTTTTCGACTGATGTTTCGTAATAAAAATTCCCTGAAATAAATAAAAACAAATAGATAATTAATATCTATAGCAGGCTTTACATTAGCAGGATGAGTTTTTTAAATCGACATGGCACATATCGTGCGTCACGCCTGAATCGGTGGATTGACTTTGTTTTTGCCAGTGGCATGATGCGCACGAAATCTGAACTTCCTCACGGTTTTTAATCCATGACCACCTATACCCGGCCAGTGCTTCTGTTGCTCTGTGGCCTGCTTCTGCTGACCCTGGCGATCGCAGTGTTAAATACGCTCGTCCCGCTATGGCTCGCCCATGAAAACTTACCGACCTGGCAGGTGGGTATGGTCAGCTCGTCCTTTTTCACGGGGAACCTGCTGGGCACCCTGATGACGGGAAGTCTGATTAAGCGCGTTGGCTTTAACCGCAGCTATTATCTGGCCTCGCTGATTTTCGCTGCCGGATGTGCCGGGCTGGGCCTGATGGTCGGCTTCTGGAGCTGGATGGCATGGCGCTTTATTGCTGGCGTAGGCTGCGCGATGATTTGGGTTGTGGTCGAAAGTGCGTTGATGTGCAGCGGTACCTCACGCAACCGGGGACGTCTGCTGGCAGCGTATATGATGGTCTATTACGTCGGAACCGTGCTTGGGCAATTGATGGTCAGCAAACTGCCGACCAACCTGATGAGCGTTCTGCCGTGGGTCACGGGCATGGTGCTGGCGGCGATCCTGCCGCTGCTCTTTACACGCATTGTGAATCAGAACAGTGAACATCAGGAAGCGACCCACGTCTGGCCGATGCTGAGACTGCGTCAGGCGCGTTTGGGCGTGAACGGCTGCATCATCTCCGGGATTGTGCTGGGTTCACTTTATGGCTTGATGCCGCTCTATCTGAACCACCAGGGCGTCAGTGATTCCGGGATCGGCTTCTGGATGGCGGTAATGGTCAGCGCGGGCATCGTCGGACAGTGGCCGATTGGCCGTCTGGCAGACCGTTTTGGGCGCCTGCTGGTGTTGCGCGTCCAGGTCTTCGTGGTGATTATGGGCTGCCTTGCCATGCTCAGTAATGCCGCGATGGCGCCTGCGCTGTTTATTCTGGGGGCGGCAGGTTTCACTCTTTATCCGGTCGCGATGGCGTGGGCCTGTGAAAAAGTTGAACATCACCAGCTGGTGGCGATGAACCAGGCGTTGCTTTTAAGCTATACCATTGGCAGTTTGCTGGGGCCGACATTTACCGCGATGCTGATGCAGAATTATTCCGACAATTTGTTGTTTATCATGATTGCCAGCGTGTCGTTTATTTATCTCTTAATGTTACTGCGAAAAGCGGGCGAGCATCCCACGCCAGTGGCACATGCCTGATGAATTAAAAGCCAGTCATTGACTGGCTTTTTTATCCCCATCACATATAGGAATTTTACGCATTGTTTGTTTATCGCGCCAGGCGATAATTCAGGTGAGTTCTAACACTAAAAGGCAGCAATCATGGCTACACGTCGTTTAACCACTACCGCACTGGCAGTAGTGTTGTCTTTAACGTTTGCTACAGCGCCTGTCATGGCTAACCCTGGAAACGGGAATGGCGGTGGTGGTCACGGTAACAGTGGCGGACAAGGTAATGGCGGTAATCACGGCAACGGGAATTCCGGCAATCATGGCAACGGTAAGTCCGATACCCATGGCAATAAAAAAAGTGGTCAGGATAACCCGGGTAAATCGAATAAAAGCGTCAGTGATGATGTCGACGCCCGCGTGAGCTTCGATCATGCTCGTCATCTGGCATTGAACTATGGATTAACGGGGTATGAATCACTGCCTCCGGGCATTGCTAAAAACCTCGCACGTGGTAAACCACTGCCTCCAGGTATTGCGAAGAAAACCGTGCCAGCCTCCATGCTGGGCCAGCTTCCTTCCTATCCTGGCTATGAATGGCGTGTGGTCGGTGACGATCTGGTTCTGGTCGCGCTGAGTACTGCGATTGTGACTTCCGTAATTAACGGCGTCTTTAAATAAATACAAAGAGGCCCGGTTATCACCGGGCCTCTTTTTTAATACATGACCTTGTGTCCGTATTGTTCCAGAATACCTTTCACGCGCTCCATCGTCTCTTTCTTCGGCGGCTTAACGCCATCAAGTTTATATTCTTCGCCCATCGCCACCCATTTGTGTTTACCCAGTTCGTGGTAGGGCAGAAGCTCAATTTTCTCAACGTTGCCCATATCGCGGGTAAATTCGCCCAGGCGATGTGCGGAATCATCATCATCAGACCAGCCAGGAACGACGACATAGCGGATCCAGGTTTTGATACCCTTGGCTGAAATATATTTGGCGAACTCCAGCGTACGGTGATTGGACACGCCAACCAGGTTCTGGTGGATCTCATCATTCATCTGTTTGAGATCGAGCATGACCAGATCGGTGACTTGAAGCAATTCATCGATGACCGGATCGTAGCGGCGCACAAACCCGTTCGTGTCGAGGCAGGTGTGTATGCCTTCTTTGTGGCAGGCACGGAACCAGTCGCGCACAAATTCCGCCTGAAGAATGGCTTCACCACCGGATGCGGTGACGCCCCCGCCGGACGCGTTCATAAAGTGGCGGTAAGTCACCACCTCTTTCATTAGATCTTCAACGGTCACTTCTTTGCCGCCGTGCGTATCCCATGTATCACGGTTGTGGCAGTACAGGCAGCGCATCAGGCAGCCCTGGAAAAAGGTGATAAAACGGATGCCCGGGCCATCAACAGTGCCACAGGATTCAAAGGAGTGAATGCGACCAATAATTGACATTGCGGTGATATCTCCGAATTTGGCCCATCCAGGGGCCTGTGTAGATGCACAGCTCAAAGGCTATGTCGAGTCTGTTTTGGCTGTTATCCATTCAGTATAGATAGCGGCCAAAAGAGACTGGGGTGTGGAAGAAAAAGGCCCCACTGACGTGGAGCCTTTATTGTACGCTTTTTAACGCGTGATTTCAGTCAATTCCAGTTACATGGACTGAGTGAAAGTACGGGTGATAACGTCCTGCTGCTGTTCTTTCGTCAGGGAGTTAAAACGTACTGCGTATCCAGATACACGGATGGTCAGCTGAGGATATTTCTCAGGGTGTTCCATCGCGTCGAGCAGCATTTCACGGTTCATGACGTTCACGTTCAGGTGCTGACCACCTTCGATGGACGCTTCGTGGTGGAAGTAACCATCCATCAGACCCGCGAGGTTGGTTTTACGCACTTCGTCGTCTTTACCCAGCGCGTTTGGCACGATAGAGAAGGTGTAAGAGATACCATCTTTCGCGTAAGCAAACGGCAGTTTAGCAACGGAGGTCAGAGAGGCAACAGCACCTTTCTGGTCACGACCGTGCATTGGGTTAGCACCTGGGCCAAATGGCGCGCCAGCACGACGACCGTCTGGAGTGTTACCGGTTTTCTTACCATACACAACGTTAGAGGTGATGGTCAGAACAGACTGAGTCGGGATAGCGTTACGGTAGGTGGTCAGTTTCTGAATTTTCTTCATGAAACGTTCAACCAGGTCAACCGCCATGTCATCAACGCGAGCGTCGTTGTTACCAAACTGCGGGTATTCGCCTTCGATTTCGAAGTCGATAGCCAGACCGTCTTCGTCACGAATTGGTTTAACTTTTGCATATTTGATTGCAGACAGGGAGTCAGCAGCAACGGACAGACCTGCGATACCACACGCCATGGTACGGATAACGTCACGGTCATGCAGCGCCATCAGCGAAGCTTCGTAGCTGTATTTGTCATGCATGTAGTGGATAACGTTCAGTGCAGTAACGTACTGTTTCGCCAGCCAGTCCATGAAGTGATCCATGCGTTCCATGACTTCGTCATAGTTCAGCACATCGCCTTTGATTGGTTCAGACTTAGGACCAACCTGCATTTTCAGTTTTTCATCAACGCCGCCGTTGATAGCGTACAGCATGGTTTTCGCCAGGTTTGCACGCGCACCGAAGAACTGCATTTGTTTACCAACAACCATTGGGCTCACGCAGCATGCGATAGCGTAGTCGTCGTTGTTGAAGTCCGGACGCATCAGGTCATCGTTCTCATACTGCAGAGAAGAGGTGTCGATGGACACTTTAGCGGCGAATTTCTTGAAGTTCAGAGGCAGTTTTTCAGACCACAGAACGGTGATGTTTGGCTCCGGAGAAGGACCCATGGTGTACAGGGTGTTCAGGAAGCGGAAGCTGTTTTTGGTAACCAGAGTACGGCCATCTACGCCCATACCACCGATAGATTCGGTTGCCCAGATTGGGTCACCAGAGAACAGTTCATCATACTCAGGAGTACGCAGGAAGCGAACCATACGCAGTTTCATGACCAGGTGGTCAATCATTTCCTGAGCGTCTTGCTCGGTGATTTTACCTGCTTTCAGGTCACGTTCGATGTACGCATCCAGGAAGGTGGATACGCGACCGAAGGACATTGCTGCACCGTTCTGAGACTTAACGGCGGCCAGGTAGCCGAAGTAGGTCCACTGGATAGCTTCCTGAGCGTTAGTTGCAGGACCAGAGATATCGCAGCCATATTTAGCAGCCATCTCTTTGATCTGACCCAGCGCACGGTGCTGTTCAGCGATCTCTTCACGCAGACGGATAGTCGCTTCCAGGTTTACGCCGTTTTCCAGATCGGACTGCAGGGAAACGAACTGCGCGTATTTGTCTTTCATCAGGAAGTCGATACCGTACAGCGCAACGCGACGGTAGTCACCGATGATACGACCACGGCCGTAGGCATCTGGCAGGCCAGTCAGAACGCCAGATTTACGGCAGTTCAGAATGTCTTTGGTGTAAACATCGAATACACCCTGGTTGTGGGTTTTGCGGTATTCGGTGAAGATTTTTTTCAGCATTGGGTCCAGCTCGCGGTTGTACGCTTTGCAGGAACCTTCAACCATTTTGATACCACCGAACGGGATGATCGCACGTTTCAGTGGTGCTTCAGTCTGCAGACCAACGATTTTCTCAAGGGCTTTGTTGATGTAGCCAGCATCGTGAGAAGTGATGGTGGAAGCAACGGAGGTGTCAAAATCAACTGGCGCGTGAGTGCGGTTTTCCAGTTTTACGCCTTCCATTACGCTGTCCCACAGCTTGGTTGTCGCGTCAGTTGCGCCAGCCAGGAAGGATTCGTCACCTTCATACGGGGTATAGTTTTTCTGAATGAAGTCACGTACGTTTACTTCATTCTGCCAGTCACCTTTCGCAAAACCTTCCCAGGCTGTGGCTAACTTTTCATTAAGCTCGGACATGTAACACCTACCTTCTTAAGTGGATTTTTTATTTACTGCCTGAGATAACCATCAATGATGATCGTCGCCACGCAGGTAAATGACCCAGTATGTCAACCCAACTAACAGACCCCCACCGATAATGTTCCCGAGAGTGACAGGGATCAGGTTATCAGTAATGAAATTCATAATAGTCAGGTGAGAGAAACTTTCCGGGGTTGAACCAACTGCGGTCCAGAACTCCGGGCTCGCAAAGTTGCGGATTACAATACCCATTGGGATCATAAACATGTTCGCAATACTGTGCTCGAAGCCGCTGGCAACAAACATCGCAACCGGCAGAACCATAATCATGGCTTTGTCCATCAGGCTACGACCAGAGTAGCTCATCCATACCGCCAGACAGACCATCAGGTTCGCGAGGATGCCAAGTGCAACCGCTTCGATAAATGTGTGGTGCATTTTGTGGTCCGCGGTCTGCAGGACGTTCAGTCCCCAGCCGCCGTTGGCGGTCATATACTCGCCAGAGAGCCACATCAACAAAACAAAGAGCAGACAGCCAATCAGGTTACCAACATAGACGTTAAGCCAGTTGCGCGCCAGTTGACCCCAGGTAATTCTTCCGCTGGCTTTTGCTACGACAATCAGCACCGTTGAGGTGAAGAGGTCGGCGCCGCAGATAACGCACAGAATCAGACCCAGTGAGAAGCAAATGCCGCCAATCAGTTTGGCCATGCCGTAAGGCATCGCGGCAGTACCGGTGGTGGCAGTGATGTAGAAGACGAACGCGATTGAGATGAACACACCGGCCGTGATCGCCAGATAGAACGTCTTCATCGGGTGTTTCGTTGCTTTATAGACACCCGCTTCTTCGGCAACTTTGGCCATCGCAGCAGGGAGTAAAAGATCAAAAGGGTTGTCAGCTTTCACACTAACTCTCTCTTTATTAAGTCGGCGACGAGATACTAACAAAGCATTATAGAAGAGAAATTGATATAGATCATATCTCGCCTGGCTTATAGGCCCGCAGTGTGTATGGTTTTACGACAAATGCGGTGTAAGTTTTTGATTATCAATATAAAAATAAATTTTAAAAGTTATGAAAAGAGTTGAATTTTTTCGGTCGGCCACCTCTGGAACAGTTAATTAATATGGAGTATTTGCCATAAAAAGTAACAGTAAAGCCCAGGTAAATATTATTATATTTACCCATATTTAACTTTATTATTACATCCAACGTTCATTGCCGAAAAAAATAAAAAACGGGGCAATGAAATTGCCCCGTAATATAGCCCAGACGATTAAATACGCCTACTGCTGATAATGTTATATGCGCTTATTTTGACCAGTAAGCGGCTTTTGCTTTCTGCAGTTTTTCATAGGCCTTCAACAGCGACTGATGCGCAGGGAAGGCTTTCAGATCGCTGTCTACCGCCTGCAGTCCGTAGAATGGCGCTTCGCCGCTCAGGGCCGCGCTGGCGGCTTCTACCGCCTCGGCACCGTACATGCGCACGAAGGCGTTCAGGTACTGCAGTGGCTCACGATCCTCTTCCTGCGCAAGAAGCAGGAGGGTTTGCAGGCAGCGGTAGTAGTTGGTGCGCTCGGCAGAGAACACTGACTGGTTGAATTCCATGGTCCACTCGGTCCAGGCCAGGGCCTGATCCAGATCGCCGCCAGCCAGCGCCAGCATCGCTTTCAGCTCGCCGATGCGCAGGGTATACCAGCCGTTGTCTTTGCCGGTAGCCAGACCCAGCAGCTCACGTACGCGCGTGAAGTCATCATGGCCTTCGTCGTCCAGCTGGGCGATCAGGTTCAGATAATCCTCTTTTTCCCACTCGCTGCC
The DNA here is from genome assembly GCF_052044775.1 of Enterobacter sp. 22466. Lineage (NCBI taxonomy): Bacteria > Pseudomonadati > Pseudomonadota > Gammaproteobacteria > Enterobacterales > Enterobacteriaceae > Enterobacter > Enterobacter sp. 22466. The sequence goes on from NZ_JBQENX010000001.1 coordinate 737,139, forward strand.
CGGCAGGGCCAGCAGCGTTTCACGCAGGTGCGCACCCATGCTGTTGTTCGCCAGCCACAGATCTTCAGCCGGATAGATATCGGACATGCCCGGCACCAGAATACGGCAGGCGTAAACACCCAGGTGTTCGTAGTCAGCAATGTAGACTTCTTTATCTTCCGCGTTGAAGATGGCCATCAGGGTAGCGAACTCTTCTTCGGTCGTACCGGCAAAGCTCCAGTCGACGAATGGATAGTCTGCGTCCTGCTTGAACATGTCCCAGGAGATCAAACCGCTGGAGTCGATGAAGTGGGTTTCGAGGTTGGTATGCTCGGCCACTTCTTCGTCGTCAAAGGTTGGTGGAGTAAATACATCGAGATCTTTCAGGCTACGGCCCTGCAGCAGCTCGGTGACGGTACGCTCCAGCGCCACGCCAAAGTCAGGATGCGCGCCGAAGGAGGCGAAGCAGGTGCCGTTCGTCGGGTTAAACAGCACAACGCAGATAACCGGATATTTACCGCCCAGCGAGCCATCATAAGCAAAGATAGGGAAGCCTTCTGCCTCCAGCTTAGCAATGGATTCCACCACGCCCGGATAGCGCGCCAGCACGTCGGCCGGAATTTCAGGCAGACTGATGGATTCAGCAATGATGCGGTTTTTAATGTGGCGCTCAAACACTTCTGACAGCCCCTGCACACGCGCTTCATTGCGGGTGTTACCGGCGGACATGCCGTTAGACACATACAGGTTACCGACAATGTTCATCGGGATGTAAACGGTCTGTTCATCAGACTGACGGGTGAACGGCAGGGCGCAGATCCCACGCTCTTCATTACCCGACTGCAGATCGATCAGCATGCTGGCGGTCAGTTCATTTTCCGGATCGTAGAACGCACGCAGGCGCGCATCGAGAATACCTTCCGGCAGTTCATCGTCTTCGGTCAGCGGGAACCATTTTTCATTGGGATAGTGAACGAACGGGCCGTTAGCGATGGTTTCACCCAGCCAGAAATCGGCGAAGAAGTAGTTGGTCGACAGACGTTCAAAATACTCACCCAGCGCAGAAGCCAGCGCCGCTTTTTTCGTCGCGCCTTTACCGTTGGTAAAGCACAGTGCACAGTCTTTATCGCGAATATGCACGGACCAGACGTGAGGCACTGGATTGAGCCAGGAGGCTTCTTCGATATTAAAGCCCTGGTCGGTCAGTTTCTGCTGGAAGCGAGCGATGGAATCTTCCAGAGCGGCGTCTTTGCCGGGGATAAACGTTTGAGTCATGGCGTTCACTTTTATCGTACGTAAAGCGCGCAATGATACGGGTTTTGCGTGACAGGTGCTATCTCCGGCGAAAATAAAAGACTGGGCTATGCTTACTGTCAGTAACTGACTGTTAAGGCATAGAAAAATGAAAGCATTCGATCTCCAGAGGATGGCGTTTGATAAAGTCCCACCCGAATTTTTAGGCGAAGTGGCGCTGCGTAGCCTGTATACCTTCGTCCTGGTCTTTCTGTTTCTTAAAATCACTGGTCGGCGCGGTGTGCGGCAGATGTCGCTGTTTGAAGTGTTGATCATTCTGACGCTGGGCTCAGCGGCGGGGGATGTCGCTTTTTATGATGATGTACCAATGGTGCCGGTGTTTATTGTCTTCGTCACGCTGGCGCTGCTTTACCGGCTGGTCATGTGGCTGATGTCGAAAAGCGAAAAGCTGGAAGACATGCTTGAAGGGAAGCCCGTCGTTATCGTTGAGGATGGACAGTTGGCCTGGGAAAATGTTCAAAGCGCCAATATGACCGAATTTGAGTTCTTCATGGAGCTGCGTCTGAATAGCGTGGAACAGCTTGGGCAGGTGCGTCTGGCGATAATGGAAACCAATGGGCAAATCAGTGTGTATTACTATCCCGACGACGAGGTGAAGCCGGGGTTGTGTATTCTGCCGGATATGTTGATCGAACGGTTTAAGACAGTGCCGGAGTCCGGCGAGTATGCCTGTGTAAGATGCAGCCATGTCGTCTCCATGCAGGTGGGCGATCATCAATTATGCCCCCGCTGTACAAATCCGGAATGGACGAAGGTTAGCCGGGCCAAACGCCTTATCTGACAGCCATTTTGTCGGTTTTGTGACAACGAGGCGGCAGATTGTATTGTGTGACGACGGGCACATTTCACCGGTCATAAGTTTTAGACATTGCGGCGCGTGTCACTGAATGATAAAACCGATATCCACAGTTATAACTTATGGCTTTTAGCGTGGTGAGGGGAAATGGCTCAAGTCTTTAATTTCAGTTCAGGTCCGGCAATGTTACCGGCAGACGTGCTTAAACAGGCTCAACAGGAACTTTGTGACTGGAACGGTCTGGGTACGTCGGTGATGGAAATCAGCCACCGTGGTAAAGAATTTATTCAGGTGGCGGAAGAGGCAGAAAAGGATTTTCGCGATCTGCTGAACATTCCCTCGAACTACAAAGTATTGTTCTGCCACGGTGGTGGACGCGGCCAGTTTGCTGGCGTACCGCTGAATATTCTGGGCGACAAAACCACGGCAGACTATGTTGACGCTGGTTACTGGGCTGCCAGCGCGGTGAAAGAGGCGCATAAATATTGCACGCCAAACGTCATCGACGCCAAAGTAACCGTTGATGGCCTTCGTGCCGTGAAGCCGATGAGCGAGTGGCAGCTCTCTGACAACGCCGCGTATCTGCACTACTGCCCGAACGAAACCATCGACGGGATTGCCATCGACGAGACGCCGAACTTCGGTAAAGACGTGGTGGTTGCCGCTGACTTCTCCTCTACCATTCTCTCTGCGCCGATTGACGTCAGCCGCTACGGTGTCATCTATGCGGGTGCGCAGAAAAATATCGGCCCTGCAGGACTGACTATCGTCATCGTGCGTGACGATCTGCTGGGTAAAGCGCATAAATCCTGCCCGTCGATTCTCGATTACACCGTGCTGAACGATAACGACTCCATGTTCAACACCCCGCCGACCTTTGCCTGGTATCTCTCCGGCCTGGTCTTCAAATGGCTGAAGCAAAACGGTGGCGTGGCGCAGATGGATAAGATCAATCAGCAGAAAGCTGAGCTGCTGTACGGCGTGATTGATAAGAGTGATTTCTATCGTAACGATGTGGCGAAAGCCAACCGTTCCCGCATGAACGTGCCGTTCCAGCTGGCGGACAGCAACCTGGATAAAGTTTTCCTGGAAGAGTCCTTCGCCGCAGGTCTGCATGCGCTGAAAGGCCACCGTGTGGTGGGCGGCATGCGCGCCTCTATCTATAACGCCATGCCGCTGGAAGGCGTTAAGGCCCTGACCGATTTCATGATTGACTTCGAACGTCGCCACGGTTAATTGCGCTGTTTTCACCCCCGTAGCCCTGCTGCGGGGTTTTTATTATGTTGAGTTGAGAGTTAAGTTTCATGAAATCCCTGACGTTACAACCTATCGCGCGGGTAGATGGCACCATTAATCTGCCTGGTTCAAAAAGTGTCTCGAACCGCGCTCTGCTGCTGGCAGCTCTGGCAAACGGCACCACCGTCCTCACTAACCTGCTGGACAGCGATGACGTGCGCCATATGCTCAATGCGCTGAAAGCGTTGGGAGTTCATTACACGCTGTCTGACGACCGTACCCGCTGTGAAGTAACGGGGAATGGCGGTGCGCTACGTTCAGCCGAGGAACTGGAGCTGTTTCTGGGTAACGCGGGAACCGCCATGCGTCCACTGGCTGCCGCCTTGTGTCTGGGTAGCAACAACATTGTTCTGACCGGCGAGCCGCGCATGAAAGAGCGTCCGATCGGCCATCTGGTGGATGCCCTTCGTCAGGGCGGTGCGCAGATTGAGTATCTGGAGCAAGAGGATTACCCCCCACTGCGCCTTCGCGGTGGCTTTAGCGGCGGCAACGTTGAGGTGGACGGCAGCGTCTCCAGCCAGTTCCTGACGGCACTGCTGATGACCGCTCCGCTGGCACCGCAGGATACGGTTATCACCATCAAGGGCGACCTGGTGTCTAAGCCGTACATTGATATCACCCTGCATCTGATGAAAACCTTCGGCGTTGAGGTGGAAAACCAGTCTTATCAGCGTTTCGTGGTGCGGGGGGCGCAGCAGTATCAGTCTCCGGGCAACTACCTGGTTGAAGGTGACGCCTCATCTGCTTCCTACTTCCTGGCAGCAGGGGCGATTAAAGGCGGTACCGTGAAAGTGACCGGTATTGGCCGTAACAGCGTGCAGGGCGATATTCATTTTGCTGATGTGCTGGAAAAAATGGGGGCGGTGGTGACCTGGGGGGAGGATTTCATCGCCTGTACACATGGTGAGCTCAATGCCATCGATATGGACATGAACCACATTCCTGACGCGGCAATGACCATTGCCACCGCTGCGCTGTTTGCCAAAGGCACCACGACGCTGCGCAACATCTACAACTGGCGCGTAAAAGAGACTGACCGTCTGTTCGCGATGGCCACCGAGTTGCGTAAAGTAGGCGCCGAAGTGGAAGAGGGCGAAGATTACATTCGCGTAACGCCTCCGGCAAAACTGCAGTTCGCGGAAATTGGCACTTACAACGATCACCGTATGGCGATGTGCTTCTCGCTGGTGGCGCTGTCCGATACACCTGTTACGATCCTCGATCCTAAATGTACGGCGAAAACCTTCCCGGACTACTTCGAGCAGCTGGCCCGCATCAGTACACTGGCCTGATGACATAATGCCGCATCACCCGATGCGGCATTTCCTTACGTTTTCTGACGTTTGTTCCCGCACATTTCTTCTACACTCTGCTTCATTAATTCCGTAATTTGCACGCAAAGGTAACAGTTGCGCACGTTGGCGCGTATAATGCGCGGCGTTCATGTTAACGGTATGCCTTTATTAAGGAGAAAAAGATGACGGCAGTTGCCCCGGTAATCACCATTGATGGGCCTAGTGGCGCAGGGAAAGGAACTCTGTGCAAGGCGATGGCGGAAGCATTGCAATGGCATCTTTTAGATTCGGGAGCTATCTATCGCGTGCTGGCGCTGGCAGCGCTGCATCACCATGTGGATGTTGCGTCTGAAGAGGCGCTGGTTCCGCTGGCTGCGCATCTGGATGTGCGTTTTGTCTCGACCGATGGCAACCTCGAAGTGATCCTGGAAGGGGAAGATGTAAGCGGCGAAATTCGTACGCAGGAGGTTGCTAATGCGGCCTCTCAGGTGGCGGCTTTCCCGCGCGTTCGTGAAGCTCTGTTACGCCGTCAACGCGCTTTCCGTGAAGCGCCGGGTCTGATTGCTGACGGGCGAGATATGGGGACGGTGGTTTTCCCTGATGCGCCAGTGAAAATTTTCCTTGACGCCTCCTCGGAAGAACGGGCTCAACGCCGCATGCTTCAGTTGCAGGAGAAGGGGTTTAGTGTTAACTTTGATCGCCTTTTATCCGAGATAAAAGAGCGCGATGACCGCGATCGTAACCGCGCCGTCGCCCCACTTGTTCCTGCAGAAGATGCACTAGTTCTGGATTCCACCAGTTTAACTATTGAGCAAGTGATTGAAAAAGCGCTACAATATGCGCGCCAGAAACTGGCACTCGCGTAATCGCGACCGATTTAGCAGTACCCCCGCTGCAATGGATTGACGGCGGGTATGTGAAACAACCCCATCCGGCACGGAGCCAGGTGGACGTTAATATTAACCTGAAGATTAAACATGACTGAATCTTTTGCTCAACTGTTTGAAGAATCCTTAAAAGAAATCGAAACCCGTCCGGGTTCCATCGTTCGCGGTGTTGTTGTTGCTATTGACAAAGACGTAGTACTGGTTGACGCCGGTCTGAAATCTGAGTCCGCCATTCCGGCAGAGCAGTTCAAAAACGCCCAGGGCGAGCTGGAAATCCAGGTAGGTGACGAAGTTGACGTTGCTCTGGACGCAGTAGAAGACGGCTTCGGCGAAACCCTGCTGTCTCGTGAAAAAGCTAAACGTCACGAAGCATGGATCACGCTGGAGAAAGCTTACGAAGAAGCTGAAACTGTGGTCGGTGTTATCAACGGCAAAGTTAAAGGTGGCTTCACTGTTGAGCTGAATGGTATTCGTGCGTTCCTGCCAGGTTCACTGGTAGACGTTCGTCCAGTCCGTGACACCCTGCACCTGGAAGGCAAAGAGCTTGAGTTCAAAGTAATCAAGCTGGACCAGAAGCGTAACAACGTTGTTGTTTCCCGTCGTGCCGTTATCGAATCCGAAAACAGCGCAGAACGCGATCAGCTGCTGGAAAACCTGCAGGAAGGCATGGAAGTCAAAGGTATCGTTAAGAACCTCACTGACTACGGCGCATTCGTTGACCTGGGCGGCGTTGATGGCCTGCTGCACATCACCGACATGGCGTGGAAACGCGTTAAGCACCCAAGCGAAATCGTGAACGTGGGCGACGAAATCACTGTTAAAGTGCTGAAGTTCGACCGCGAGCGTACTCGTGTATCCCTCGGCCTGAAACAGCTGGGCGAAGATCCATGGGTAGCTATCGCTAAGCGTTACCCAGAAGGTACCAAACTGACTGGTCGCGTGACCAACCTGACTGACTACGGCTGCTTCGTTGAAATCGAAGAAGGCGTTGAAGGTCTGGTACACGTTTCCGAAATGGACTGGACCAACAAAAACATCCACCCATCCAAAGTTGTTAACGTTGGTGACGTAGTGGAAGTTATGGTTCTGGATATCGACGAAGAACGTCGTCGTATCTCCCTGGGCCTGAAGCAGTGCAAAAACAACCCATGGCAGCAGTTCGCGGAAACCCACAACAAGGGCGACCGTGTTGAAGGTAAAATCAAGTCTATCACTGACTTCGGTATCTTCATCGGCCTGGACGGCGGCATCGACGGCCTGGTTCACCTGTCTGACATCTCCTGGAACGTTGCAGGCGAAGAAGCAGTTCGTGAATACAAAAAAGGCGACGAAATCGCAGCAGTTGTTCTGCAGGTTGACGCAGAGCGTGAGCGTATCTCTCTGGGCGTTAAACAGCTCGCAGAAGATCCGTTCAACAACTGGGTTGCACTGAACAAGAAAGGCGCAATCGTAAACGGTAAAGTGACTGCAGTTGACGCTAAAGGCGCAACCGTAGAACTGGCTGACGGCGTTGAAGGTTACCTGCGCGCTTCTGAAGCTTCACGTGACCGCGTTGAAGATGCCACTCTGGTTCTGAACGTTGGCGACGATGTTGAAGCTAAGTTCACCGGTGTTGACCGTAAGAACCGTGCAATCAGCCTGTCTGTTCGTGCTAAAGACGAAGCTGATGAGAAAGATGCAATCGCAACTGTTAACAAACAGGAAGATGCAAACTTCTCTAACAACGCAATGGCTGAAGCTTTCAAAGCAGCTAAAGGCGAGTAATATCAAGTCCTCAGCATCCTTTGAGCGGTAACGCATTTATCGCGCGAAGGATGAGGAGCAAACTTGACAGATTGCAGGATTCGTCCTGTAATCAATAACAAAGGGCGGCTACGGCCGCCCTTGTTTAATGAGCTGTTCAGCTAATTGGTTTGAAAGGAACCGGAGGAATCATGACCAAGTCAGAATTGATTGAGAGACTTGCCAGTCAGCAACCGCATATCCCAGCCAAAGCAGTGGAAGATGCCGTAAAAGAGATGCTGGAGCATATGGCCACCACTCTTGCCCAGGGCGAGCGCATTGAAATCCGCGGTTTCGGTAGTTTTTCTCTGCACTATCGTGCTCCACGTACCGGGCGTAACCCGAAGACTGGTGATAAAGTCGAGCTGGAAGGTAAGTACGTTCCACACTTTAAGCCGGGTAAAGAACTGCGCGATCGCGCCAATATTTACGGCAACTGAGTTTAGCCATCAGGTTAAACTGGGTTCGAAAGAAAGCACCTTCGGGTGCTTTTTTTGTACTTATCGTTTTTATTCTGAAGCTGCGCCGCAATCTCCGTGTCGTTTTCTGCAAACCGACAAAAACAGTGCAGCGCGCGCTGTAACCTGCATTTTATTCAACTGACGCCTCTCTCCCTCTTCTTACATACTGTCGCCCTGAAACAGGGAGGTCGTAATGGGTATTCCCACACTAAGTCTGTGCGCCATTCTGGCGATAGTGCCGCTACTCTGGTTACCTGAACTACCTGCGTGCGAAACCGTGTGGGTCATGTTCGCTGGCGGGATAGCGCTGGGCATTCAGCGGAACGTCAGCCTGAAGTTTGTCGGTATTGGTTTGCTATTTTGCGTCTGGGGTATTCTGGCCGCGCAGGAAAGCGTCTGGCCGATGCAGCATTTAACCACCGGTGCGGTAAAGGCAGAGGTAGAGATCACGGCCACCGATGGGGCAACGATGCATCAGGGAAAGATTGTCACGCTTGATGGCAAACGCTGGTGGGCATCGACGGGGATCGTACTTTATGGCAATTACCTGCCACAAAAGGCGTGCGCGGGTCAGCGCTGGGCCATGACGCTCCGGCTCAGGCCTGTACATGGGGAACTGAATGATGGTGGGTATGATCCTCAGCGAAATGCTTTTGCCCGACATCAAACGCTGAGCGGACGTTTTACGCAGGCGGCAATTGTCGATGAACGCTGCAGTCTTCGTGCCCGCTATCTGTCATCACTGCACGACACGCTTTCACCCTATCGCTGGGGAGCCGTGATCCTGGGGCTGGGGATGGGTGAACGCCTGGATGTCCCCCGGGAAATAAAAAACCTGATGCGTGAAACCGGCACGTCGCATCTGATGGCGATCTCGGGTTTGCATATCGCACTGGCGGCTTCCATTGTCTGGTTGCTTGCCAGGGGTTTTCAGTTGTTATTGCCGTGTCAGTGGATCCGCTGGCAAATGCCTCTGCTTGCGGGACTGTTTTTTGCGGCTTTCTACGCATGGCTAACGGGTCTACAGCCGCCAGCATTACGCACGGTCATTGCGCTTGCGGTGCTGGCCGCTCTGCGGATCGGCGCGCGTCAGTGGTCTGCATGGCAGATCTGGTGTAGCTGTATTGCAGCGATACTCATCGTTGATCCGCTGGCGGTGCTTTCTCAGAGTCTGGCTCTGTCTGCATTTGCCGTCGCCGCATTGATTTTCTGGTATCAGTGGTTGCCAGCCCCCAGCTGGCGCTGGACTCGCCGGGTGCGACCCCTGATAAATCTACTCTATCTGCAGGTCGGAATGTTGCTGCTGCTCCTGCCTTTGCAGGTGTTGATGTTCCATGGTTTCAGTGTCTCTTCGCTGGTGGCGAATCTCTTTGCCGTTCCGCTGGTGACCTTTATCTCGGTTCCGCTGATCCTGCTCGGTATGCTACTGCACCTGCTCCCGCTGGCCTCCCTGGAGACTGGCGTATGGTTTGCAGCAGATAAGTCCCTGGCCGGATTGTTCTGGCTGCTGCAGCGCCTGCCTGATGGCTGGCAGGATGTCGATGAGCGCTGGCAGTACCTGACATTGCTGCCCTGGCTGGCCATTATCGGCTGGCGCTTTCGCTCCTGGAAAAGCATGCCGGCGGTGTGTCTGACTGGAACTGTCGTGCTGGCATCTCCATTCATGCGAACGGAGAAAACCGATTGCTGGACGTTGCATATGCTGGATGTGGGGCAGGGGCTATCAATGGTTATTGAGCGGCAGGGTAAAGCGCTTCTATACGACACCGGTCCCGGCTGGCCTGGGGGAGATAGTGCGCAGCAGCTGATTATTCCGTGGTTACGCTGGCATCACCTGCAACCAGAGGGCGTTATTCTCAGTCACGAGCACCTGGACCATGCTGGTGGTCTGGCCTCGCTGCAGGCGGCATGGCCCGGCTTGTGGGTAAGAAGCCCGCTGGGGTGGGCACAGCATCTTCCCTGCTTTCGTGGACAGCAGTGGAAATGGCAGGGGCTGACATTGACCGTTCACTGGCCACCGGCTGGATCCTCTGCCCAGGGTAACAATCGCTCCTGCGTGGTTAAAATCGATGACGGTGAGCAGAGTGTTTTGCTGACAGGGGACATTGAAGCGCAAGCGGAACAGGCTATGCTTAGCCATTACTGGCGTTATCTGACATCAACGGTGATACAGGTGCCGCACCATGGCAGTAATACTTCGTCATCGTTGCCGCTGGTACAACGGGTGGAGGGACAAATCGCGCTGGATTCTGCGGCCCGTTACAATGCGTGGCGATTCCCGTCCACGAGAGTGGTCAGACGTTATCGAAAGGAGGGCTATATCTGGCAGGATACCCCTCATTCCGGACAAATATCGGTGACGTTTTCGCAACATTCATGGCAAATCCGGCGGTTGCGGGAACAATATTTACCGCGTTGGTATCATCAGTGGTTTGGCGCGCCCGTCGATAACGGGTAGAATATGCGGCTATTTCAACAGATGCTGGTTTTTTGAATGCATAACGACAAAGATCTCTCCACGTGGCAAACCTTCCGCCGACTCTGGCCGATGATTGCACCTTTTAAAGCAGGCTTGATCGTGGCGGGTATAGCGTTAGTCCTCAACGCAGCCAGCGATACTTTTATGTTATCGCTCCTCAAACCGTTACTGGACGACGGTTTTGGTAAAACGGATCGCTCAGTGCTGCTATGGATGCCACTGGTGGTGATCGGACTGATGATCTTACGCGGTATCTCCAGCTATATTTCCAGCTACTGCATCTCCTGGGTGTCAGGAAAAGTGGTCATGACAATGCGCCGTCGGCTGTTCAGCCACATGATGGGCATGCCGGTGGCCTTCTTTGATAAGCAATCGACGGGAACCTTACTGTCACGTATTACCTACGACTCCGAGCAAGTGGCCTCATCGTCTTCGAGCGCCCTGATCACCGTTGTGCGTGAGGGGGCGTCGATTATCGGCCTGTTCGTGATGATGTTTTACTACAGCTGGCAACTGTCGCTGATCCTTATCGTGCTGGCTCCGGTGGTTTCTGTCGCGATCCGCGTCGTCTCAAAGCGTTTTCGCAATATCAGTAAGAACATGCAGAATACCATGGGGCAGGTGACCACCAGCGCAGAGCAGATGCTGAAAGGGCATAAAGAGGTGTTAATTTTCGGCGGGCAGGATGTCGAAACGAAACGCTTCGATAAGGTCAGCAACAAAATGCGTCTGCAGGGGATGAAAATGGTCTCGGCCTCTTCAATCTCTGACCCCATTATTCAGCTGATTGCCTCTCTGGCACTGGCATTCGTCCTGTATGCGGCGAGCTTCCCGAGCGTGATGGAAACGCTGACGGCGGGGACCATCACCGTGGTGTTCTCCTCCATGATCGCGCTGATGCGTCCACTTAAGTCGCTGACCAACGTTAACGCCCAGTTCCAGCGCGGGATGGCAGCATGCCAGACGCTGTTCAGCATTCTGGATTCTGAACAAGAGAAAGATGAAGGTACACGCGTGATTGAGCGCGCAAAAGGGGATGTTGAATTCCGCAATGTGACCTTCACCTATCCTGGTCGTGAAATTCCAGCGCTGCGTAATATCAACCTGACCATTCCGGCCGGTAAAACCGTGGCGCTGGTCGGCCGTTCCGGCTCGGGTAAATCCACTATTGCCAGCCTGATCACCCGTTTCTACGACATTGACGAAGGTGAAATTCTGTTAGACGGTCACGACCTGCGGGAATACACCCTGCAGTCGCTGCGTAACCAGGTTGCGCTGGTCTCTCAGAACGTGCATCTGTTCAACGATACTGTTGCGAACAACATTGCCTATGCGCGCACTGAAGAGTACAGCCGCGAGCAAATTGAAGAAGCCGCTCGCATGGCCTATGCCATGGACTTTATCAACAAGATGGACAACGGTCTGGATACGATCATCGGTGAGAATGGCGTTCTGCTCTCCGGTGGACAGCGTCAGCGTATCGCCATTGCCCGTGCGTTGCTGCGTAACAGCCCTATTCTGATCCTCGACGAAGCAACCTCTGCGCTGGATACAGAGTCTGAACGCGCAATCCAGTCCGCACTGGATGAACTGCAAAAGAACCGTACGTCACTGGTGATCGCGCACCGTCTGTCGACTATCGAACAGGCTGACGAAATCGTCGTTGTGGAGGATGGGGTCATTGTAGAGCGCGGTAGCCATACGGATTTACTGGCGCACCGTGGTGTTTACGCTCAGCTCCATAAGATGCAGTTCGGCGAATGATTGCCCGCATCTGGTCCGGTGAGTCCCCGCTGTGGCTGCTGCTTCTGCCGCTCTCCTGGCTGTATGGCCTGGTGAGCGGCGTTATTCGTCTGCTTTACCGTCTGGGGCTAAAGCGTGCGTGGCGCGCGTCGGTACCGGTTGTTGTGGTGGGTAACCTCACGGCAGGGGGGAACGGTAAAACCCCGGTGGTCATCTGGCTGGTTGAGCAGCTGCAAAAGCGTGGTATCCGCCCCGGCGTGGTGTCGCGAGGGTACGGCGGCAAAGCGGCGCACTATCCACTGCTCCTGTCGCCGGACACGACGACCGCCGAGGCGGGGGATGAGCCGGTATTGATTTATCAGCGTACTGGCGCGCCTGTCGCAGTCTCTCCGGTACGCAGTGACGCCGTTCAGGCGCTGCTTGCTGAACACGACGTACAAATAATCATTACCGATGATGGCCTGCAACATTACGCGCTGGCGCGTGATAAAGAGATTGTGGTCATTGATGGTGTCCGCCGTTTTGGCAACGGCTGGTGGCTGCCTGCAGGCCCCATGCGAGAACGCGCTTCGCGCCTGAAGTCCGTGGATGCGGTGATTGTTAATGGCGGTGCTGCAAGGCCGGGTGAGATCCCGATGCAACTCCAGCCAGGCATGGCGGTTAACCTGTTGACCGGCGAACGCCAGGCCGTTTCCCGGTTACCTGCGCTGGTCGCGATGGCGGGCATTGGCCATCCTCCGCGTTTCTTCGCGACGCTGGAGCAGTGTGGTGCCCGGATTGAAAAACGTGTTCCACTGGCCGATCACCAGGTGCTGGTGGCGGAACAGGTAGACGCCTTGACGACGCCCGGTCAGACGTTAATCATGACTGAAAAAGATGCGGTGAAATGCCGTGCCTTTGCGAAAGAAAACTGGTGGTATCTGCCGGTTGACGCTGAACTCAGCGGTGAGCAACCGGAACACTTGCTCCAGGAACTGATTGCGTTGGTGCATTAACAGCTTACGCGGTTCTGGTGGCGCTTTGACTGACAGGAAAACGCATGTCTTTACCGCAACTCTCGCTTTCAGCCGCACGTAATTTACACCTTGCCGCGCAAGGACTTCTTAAAAAGCCCCGTCGCCGCGCGCAGCCTGCCGATATCCTCACTACCGTGCAACGCATGTCGTTGTTGCAAATCGACACCATTAATATTGTGGCTCGTAGCCCCTACCTGGTGCTGTTCAGCCGGCTGGGCAATTATCCGCCTCAGTGGCTCGATGATGCGCTCAGCAAGGGAGAGTTGATGGAATACTGGGCGCATGAAGCCTGTTTCCTGCCCCGCAGTGATTTTGCCCTGGTTCGTCACCGTATGCTTGCTCCGGAAAAAATGGGCTGGAAGTACCGGCAGGCGTGGATGCACGAGCATGCGGCTGAGATTGAGCAGCTTATTGCTCATATTGCGGAAAAGGGGCCAGTACGTTCCGCAGATTTCGAGCACCCACGGAAAGGGGCAAGCGGCTGGTGGGAATGGAAGCCACATAAGCGTCATCTCGAAGGGTTGTTTACATCAGGCAAAGTGATGGTTATCGAACGGCGTAATTTTCAGCGAGTTTACGACCTGACGCACCGGGTGATGCCTCACTGGGACGACGAGCGCGACCTGCTCACTCAGGAAGCCGCCGAAGCCATCATGCTGGAGAACAGCGCCCGCAGTCTGGGGATTTTCCGTCCGCAATGGCTGGCCGATTATTATCGTCTCCGACAGCCCGTGCTGAAACCGTTGCTGGATAACTGGCAGCGCGAGCAGCGGGTTATCCCGGTCTCAGTAGAGAGGTTGGGCGATATGTGGCTGCATGCGGATTTACTCCCGCTGCTGCCACAAGCTGAAGCAGGTAAACTTCAGGCAACCCATACCGCAGTGTTGTCACCTTTTGATCCGGTGGTCTGGGACAGAAAACGGGCCGAGCAGCTGTTTGACTTCTGCTACCGGCTGGAGTGCTACACTCCCGCGCCGAAGCGCCAGTACGGTTACTTTGTTTTGCCCCTGCTGCACAAGGGACAACTGGTAGGGCGCATGGATGCCAAAATGCACCGTAAAACCGGCACGCTAGAGGTCATTGCGCTGTATCTGGAAGAGGGCATCAGGGTAACCGCGACCCTGGAAAAAGGGTTAACATCCGCCATCAATGATTTCGCCTGCTGGCAGAAGGCCTGTGAAGTGACGCTGGGCCGGGTGCCTGACGGGCTCTTTACATCCTGTCGAAGTGGCTGGGAAACAGGCACGCCCTGAAAAGAGAATGTGTTAAGCTTTAGCGATTACCCATACGGAGGAACTATGGATCACCGTTTACTTGAAATTATTGCCTGCCCGGTGTGCAACGGCAAACTCTACTATAGCCAGGACAAACAAGAGCTGATTTGCAAACCGGACAGCCTGGCTTTCCCGCTGCGTGACGGTATTCCGGTACTGCTGGAAAACGAAGCCCGTTCCCTGGTCGCAGAAGAGAGCAAACCATGAGCTTTGTCGTCATTATTCCTGCCCGTTACGCCTCAACGCGCCTGCCGGGTAAGCCGCTGGTAGATATCAACGGCAAACCAATGATTGTGCATGTCCTTGAACGCGCCCGTGACTCCGGTGCTGACCGTATTATCATTGCCACCGATCATCCGGATGTTGCGCGTGCGGTTGAAGCTGCTGGCGGGGAAGTGTGCATGACCCGCGCCGATCACCAGTCTGGCACCGAGCGTCTGGCTGAAGTGGTTGAGAAATGTGCGTTCAGCGACGATACCGTGATCGTCAACGTACAGGGCGACGAGCCGATGATCCCGGCGGTCATTATTCGTCAGGTGGCAGAAAACCTGGCGCAGCGACAGGTCGGTATGGCCACGCTGGCGGTGCCCATTCACCACGCGGACGAGGCATTCAACCCGAACGCGGTGAAGGTAGTGACGGATGCAGAGGGCTATGCGCTCTATTTCTCCCGCGCCACTATCCCGTGGGATCGCGATCGCTTTGCGGTCTCCAGAGAGGCTATTGGCGATACCTTCCTGCGCCATATTGGCATCTACGGCTATCGCGCGGGCTTTATTCGTCGGTATGTGAGCTGGGCACCGAGCCCGCTGGAACATATCGAAATGCTGGAGCAGCTTCGCGTGCTCTGGTACGGCGAAAAAATCCATGTTGCCGTGGCCGAGGAAGTGCCTGGAACGGGTGTAGACACCCCAGAAGATCTTGAGCGCGTGCGCGCTGAATTGCGTTAATCCTTGCGGCATCCCTCTTTTCGGAGGGATGCTCTCTCCGGTTTATTTTCCCTTTCTTTTCCATAATTGATCTCCGCAGGGTGACATCTGCGTCCTGCACGCTCATTATAAAAGCAGTAGTCTTAATAGGGGTAATCTCATATGGAACAGCTGCGTGCCGAACTGAGTCACCTGCTTGGCGAGAAATTAAGCCGGGTTGAATGTGTGAGTGAAAAGGCAGATACCGCGCTCTGGTCGTTGTACGACAGTCAGGGAAACCCAATGCCGCTCATGGCCCGAAGTTTTACCTCACCGGGCGTTGCCAGACAGCTCGCCTGGAAAATTTCTATGCTCGCGCGGCAAGGAACCGTGCGTATGCCGACGGTGTACGGCGTGATGACGCATGAAGAACACCCCGGCCCGGATGTTCTGCTGATTGAGCGTTTACGCGGGGTATCCGTTGAAGCCCCGGCGCGTACGCCAGAGCGCTGGGAACAGCTGAAAGACCAGATCGTTGAGGCGCTGCTGGCGTGGCACCGGCAGGATAGCCGTGGCCTGGTTGGCCCCGTCGACAGCACGCAGGAAAACCTCTGGCCGCTGTGGTATCGCCAGCGTGTAGAGGTGCTGTGGGGGACGCTTAATCAGTTCAACAACACCGGCTTAACCATGCAGGACAAACGGATTCTTTTCCGCACCCGCGAGTGTTTACCGGCGCTGTTTGACGGCTTTAACGACAACTGCGTGTTGATACACGGTAATTTTACGCTGCGCAGCATGCTAAAAGATTCACGCAGCGATCAGCTCCTGGCAATGCTGGGGCCGGGGGTCATGCTCTGGGCTCCGCGCGAGTACGAGTTGTTCAGGCTCAGCGACAGCGCGGCCGCTGAAGGTTTACTGTGGCACTATCTGCAGCGCGCACCCGTAGCCGAGGCGTTTCTCTGGCGGCGCTGGCTCTATCTGCTATGGGATGAAGTGGCGCAACTGGTGAATACCGGACGTTTCAACCGCGCCAACTTCGACCTTGCGACAAAATCACTCCTGCCCTGGCTCGCCTGACGAACCTTTCAGCCACTGCCAGACGCGTCCCAGCGTCTCATAGCCGACGCGATCGCTATGCATCAACCACATCGGGGACGGGATCACCCGTTCCCACGGGTTGAGCGGGGCGTCAATGGCCATCTGGTTCGCCGGGGCAGGAAGCGGGTGCAGACCCTGTTTTTCAAAGAAAATCATTGCCCTTGGCAGATGCGAAGCAGACGTCACCAGTAAGAACGGCACATCGCCAATAGCCTGTTTCACCGCGGCGGCTTCTTCTTCGGTATCTTTCGGACTGTCCAGCGTGATAATCGCGGAACGCGGCACACCGAGTGACTCCGCGACCCTGGCTCCCGCTTCAGCCGTGCTGACCGGGTTGGTTTTGGCTGGCGCGCCGGTGAAGATCATTTTCGATCCCGGATTAGCCAGCCACAGGCGAATACCTTCGTTCAGGCGCGGCAGACTGTTATTGATCAGGTTGGAACTGGGGGCCCAGTTTGGATCCCAGGTATACCCGCCCCCCAGCACCACGATGTACTCCACCTTCTGCTTTCCCTGCCAGGTTGGGTAGGTGTTTTCGATGGGACGTAACAGTCTGTCCGCGACGGGTTGCAGGCTCAGCAGCAGCAGTACCAGCCAGCCGAATGTAATAAGCGTTTTGCCACTTTTCTGAAAGCGACTAAACCACACCAGCACCAGCCCGAGCGCGATGATGAGCAGCAGTAGCGGAAGGGGAAGCATCATGCCTCCAATGTATTTCTTCAGGGTAAAAAGCATCCTTTTTGGTTCCTTTTTTAACCATATAGCAGGCGAATACCCGTGATATTACACCAGAGAGGTTCATTCTCCGCGCGGGTGTGACAAAATAGCGGTTTTGCAGTTAGCGAGTGGAACTCTCCCAATGCGGGATCGCAATTTTGATGACATCGCGGAAAAGTTTTCGCGCAACATTTACGGCACGACAAAAGGGCAGTTACGTCAGACGATCCTCTGGCAGGATCTGGACGCCATTCTGGCCACGTATGGCGGTCAAACGTTGCGCGTGCTTGACGCCGGAGGCGGTGAAGGGCAGACGGCCATAAAAATGGCAGAGCGCGGTCATCACGTCACACTTTGCGATCTTTCTGCTGAGATGGTTGCGCGTGCCACGCGTGCAGCAGAGGAGAAAGGTGTGAGCGACAACATGCATTTTGTACAATGCGCCGCTCAGGACATCGCACAGCATTTGGAAACCCAGGTTGATCTGATATTGTTTCATGCGGTGCTGGAATGGGTAGCCGATCCGCAAAGCGTGTTAAAGACCCTGTGGTCGATGCTACGCCCGGGCGGTACGCTGTCGCTGATGTTCTACAATGCTAACGGCTTCCTGATGCACAACATGGTGGCGGGTAACTTTGACTATGTTCAGGTCGGGATGCCGAAAAAGAAAAAGCGCACGCTTTCCCCGGACTATCCGCGCGATCCCCAGCAGGTTTACGGCTGGCTGGAAGAGATCGGCTGGCAGATCACCGGAAAGACAGGCGTCAGGGTGTTTCATGATTATCTGCGTGAAAAACACAAACAGCGTGACTGTTTTGACACCTTAACAGAATTAGAAACGCGGTATTGCCGTCAGGAGCCTTTTATCAGTCTTGGCCGCTATATTCACGTCACCGCGCACAAGCCGCAGATGCAAGGATAACCTATGAGTGAATTTTCCCAGACAGTCCCCGAACTGGTTGCCTGGGCCAGGAAAAACGATTTCTCCATCTCGCTGCCGGTAGACAGACTCTCTTTCCTGCTGGCGGTTGCCACGCTGAACGGCGAACGGCTGGATGGTGAAATGAGCGAGGGTGAACTGGTGGATGCGTTCCGCCATGTGAGTGATGCGTTTGAGCAAACCAGCGAAACCATTAGCGTGCGTGCCAACAACGCAATCAACGATATGGTGCGTCAACGTCTGCTGAACCGCTTTACCAGCGAGCAGGCCGAAGGAAACGCCATCTATCGACTGACACCCCTAGGCATCGGCATTACCGATTACTACATCCGCCAGCGTGAATTTTCCACGCTGCGTCTTTCCATGCAGCTCTCGATTGTGGCGGGTGAGCTTAAGCGTGCGGCCGATGCCGCGGATGAAAACGGTGATGAGTTCCACTGGCACCGCAATGTCTACGCACCGCTGAAATACTCGGTGGCGGAGATTTTCGACAGTATCGATCTGACCCAGCGTCTGATGGACGAACAGCAGCAGCAGGTGAAGGACGATATCGCACAACTGCTGAATAAAGACTGGCGCGCGGCCATCTCCAGCTGTGAACTGCTGCTGTCGGAAACCTCCGGCACGCTGCGCGAACTGCAGGATACGCTGGAGGCCGCAGGGGATAAGCTGCAGGCCAACCTGCTGCGCATTCAGGATGCGACCATGGCACATGACGATCTGCATTTTATCGACCGTCTGGTCTTTGATTTGCAGAGCAAGCTCGATCGCATCATTAGCTGGGGCCAACAATCGATTGACCTGTGGATCGGTTACGATCGTCATGTACATAAATTTATCCGTACCGCCATCGATATGGATAAAAACCGCGTCTTTGCTCAGCGTCTGCGTCAGTCTGTTCAAACCTACTTCGATGCGCCGTGGGCGCTAACCTACGCCAATGCCGATCGTCTGCTCGATATGCGTGACGAAGAGATGGCGTTGCGTGATGAAGAGGTCACCGGTGAACTGCCACCGGATCTGGAATACGAAGAATTCAACGAAATTCGTGAGCAACTTGCGGCCATGATCGAAGAACAGCTCGCTGTCTACAAAACCAGACAGGTACCGCTGGATCTTGGTCTCGTGGTGCGCGACTATCTGGCGCAATATCCTCGCGCGCGCCACTTCGACGTTGCCCGCATTGTGGTAGACCAGGCGGTTCGCCTGGGTATCGCGCAAGCAGATTTCACCGGACTGCCGCCGAAGTGGCAGCCGATTAACGATTACGGAGCCAAGGTACAGGCGCATGTCATTGACAAATATTGAACAAGTGATGCCATTAAAGCTGGCACAGGCGCTGGCGAATCCGTTATTTCCGGCGCTGGACAGCCAGCTGCGTGCCGGTCGTCATATTGGCCTCGACGAGCTGGATAATCACGCCTTTTTGATGGACTTCCAGGAGTATCTGGAAGAGTTTTACGCTCGCTATAACGTTGAGCTTATCCGCGCGCCGGAAGGTTTCTTCTACCTGCGCCCGCGTTCCACTACGCTTATTCCGCGCTCCGTGCTCTCCGAGCTGGATATGATGGTCGGCAAAATTCTGTGCTACCTCTACCTCAGCCCGGAACGTCTGGCAAATGAAGGGATTTTCACCCAGCAAGAGCTTTACGATGAGCTATTGACGCTGGCAGACGAAAGCAAGCTGCTGAAGCTTGTGAACAACCGTTCTACGGGGTCGGATCTCGATCGTCAGAAATTACAGGAAAAAGTTCGCTCTTCCCTGAACCGTCTGCGTCGTCTGGGTATGGTCTGGTTTATGGGCCACGACAGCAGCAAATTCCGCATTACGGAATCTGTTTTCCGCTTCGGTGCCGACGTGCGTGCGGGCGACGACGCGCGTGAAGCGCAGCTTCGCATGATCCGCGACGGTGAGGCGATGCCGGTGGAAAACCATTTGCAGCTCAATGACGAGCCTGAAGACAATCAGCCGGATAGCGGGGAGGAAGAGTAATGATTGAACGCGGTAAATTTCGCTCACTAACGCTGATTAACTGGAACGGCTTCTTTGCCCGAACCTTTGATCTCGATGAGCTGGTGACAACGCTCTCCGGCGGTAACGGTGCGGGTAAATCCACCACCATGGCGGCCTTTGTGACGGCGCTGATCCCTGATTTGACGCTGCTGCACTTCCGTAACACCACCGAAGCGGGTGCAACAAGCGGCTCCCGCGATAAAGGCCTGCACGGTAAGCTCAAAGCTGGCGTCTGTTATTCGGTGCTGGATGTGATCAACTCCCGTCACCAGCGTGTGGTGGTGGGCGTGCGTCTGCAGCAGGTCGCCGGTCGCGACCGAAAGGTAGATATCAAACCGTTCGCGATCCAGGGGCTGCCAACGTCTATGCAGCCAACGGCGCTGCTGACGGAAACGCTCAATGAGCGTCAGGCGCGGGTGCTTACGCTGCAGGAGCTAAAAGATAAGCTCGAAGCCATCGAAGGCGTGCAGTTCAAGCAGTTTAACTCGATAACCGATTACCACTCCCTGATGTTCGATCTGGGCGTGGTGGCGCGTCGTCTGCGCACCGCATCCGACCGCAGCAAATACTACCGTCTGATTGAGGCCTCCCTGTACGGCGGGATCTCCAGCGCCATTACCCGCTCCCTGCGTGACTACCTGTTGCCGGAAAACAGCGGCGTGCGTAAGGCCTTCCAGGACATGGAAGCCGCGCTGCGTGAAAACCGCATGACGCTGGAAGCAATTCGCGTTACCCAGTCTGACCGCGATCTGTTTAAACACCTGATCAGTGAAGCCACTAACTATGTGGCAGCGGACTATATGCGCCACGCCAACGAGCGTCGCGTGCATCTCGATCAGGCATTAGAGTACCGCCGCGAGCTGTTCACCTCCCGTAAACAGCTGGTGGCCGAGCAGTATAAGCACGTTGAAATGGCCCGTGAATTGGGTGAACACAACGGGGCTGAGGGCGATCTGGAAGCCGATTATCAGGCCGCCAGCGATCACCTGAACCTGGTTCAGACCGCGCTGCGCCAGCAGGAAAAAATCGAGCGCTACGAAGCCGATCTCGATGAGCTGCAAATTCGTCTCGAAGAGCAAAATGAAGTGGTGGCCGAAGCCGCCGACATGCAGGAAGAGAACGAAGCGCGTGCCGAAGCCGCCGAGCTGGAAGTGGATGAGCTGAAAAGCCAGCTCGCCGATTACCAGCAGGCGCTGGACGTGCAGCAGACGCGAGCGATTCAGTACAACCAGGCCCTGCAGGCTTTGCAGCGTGCGAAAGAGTTGTGCCATCTGCCTGACCTGACGCCGGACAGCGCTGACGAGTGGCTGGATACTTTCCAGGCGAAAGAACAGGAAGCCACGGAAAAACTGCTCTCTCTCGAACAGAAAATGAGCGTCGCGCAGACCGCGCACAGCCAGTTTGAACAAGCTTATCAGCTGGTGGTGGCGATTAACGGCCCGCTGGCGCGAAATGAAGCGTGGGATGTTGCCCGTGAGTTGCTGCGCGATGGTGTAAACCAGCGTCATCTGGCCGAGCAGGTCCAGCCGCTGCGTATGCGTCTGAACGAGCTGGAACAGCGTCTGCGCGAGCAGCAGGAGGCCGAGCGTCTGCTGGCTGAGTTCTGCAAGCGTCAGGGTAAACATTACGACATCGACGAGCTTGAGGCCCTGCATCAGGAGCTGGAAGCCCGTATCGCCGCACTGTCCGATACGGTATCCAGCGCCAGTGAACAGCGTATGACGCTGCGTCAGGAGCTGGAGCAGCTTCAGTCCCGCTCGCAGACGCTGTTGCAACGCGCACCCGTCTGGCTGGCGGCACAAAGCAGCCTGAACCAGCTCAGCGAACAGTGTGGCGAAACCTTCGAATCCAGCCAGGAAGTGACGGAATACCTGCAACAGCTGCTGGAGCGTGAGCGAGAGGCCATTGTTGAGCGTGATGAAGTTGGCGCGCGCAAGCGTGAGGTTGACGAAGAGATTGAACGCTTAAGCCAGCCGGGCGGTGCGGAAGATGCACGCCTGAATACGCTGGCGGAGCGTTTTGGCGGTGTGCTGCTGTCTGAAATTTATGACGATGTTGGTCTGGACGATGCGCCGTACTTCTCCGCACTGTACGGCCCGTCGCGTAACGCGATTGTGGTGCCGGATCTGTCATTGATTGCCGATCAGCTTGAAGGGCTGGAAGATTGCCCGGAAGATCTCTATCTGATTGAAGGGGATCCGCAGTCATTTGATGACAGCGTGTTCAGCGTTGATGAGCTGGAAAAAGCGGTGGTGGTGAAAATCGCTGACCGTCAGTGGCGTTACTCGCGCTTCCCGGAACTTCCTCTGTTTGGCCGCGCTGCGCGTGAAAGCCGTATTGAAAGCCTGCACGCTGAGCGTGAAACGCTGTCTGAACGTTTTGCGACCCTGTCGTTTGACGTGCAGAAAACCCAGCGTCTGCATCAGTCGTTTAGCCGCTTTATCGGTAGTCATCTGGGAGTGGCTTTTGAGGCTGACCCGGAAGCGGAAATTCGCAAGCTTACCACCCGTCGTGGTGAACTCGAGCGCGCGATTGCCAGCCATGAAAGTGATAATCAACAGAGTCGCGTTCAGTTTGAACAGGCAAAAGAGGGCGTTGCTGCCCTTAACCGTATTCTGCCGCGTCTGAATCTGCTGGCGGATGATACGCTGGCTGACCGCGTGGATGAAATCCAGGAACGTCTGGATGAAGCGCAGGAAGCCGCGCGCTTTGTGCAGCAGCATGGTAATCAGCTGGCGAAGCTGGAGCCGGTCGTTTCGGTGCTTCAAAGCGATCCAGAGCAGTTTGAGCAGCTAAAAGAAGATTATGCCTGGTCCCAGCAGGTGCAGCGTGAAGCACGCCAGCAGGCGTTTGCCCTGACGGAAGTGGTGCAGCGTCGCGCTCACTTCGGTTATTCAGACTCGGCGGAAATGCTGAGCGGTAACAGCGATCTGAACGAGAAATTACGCCAGCGCCTTGAGCAGGCTGAAGTGGAACGTACGCGTGCCCGTGAAGCGATGCGTAGCCACGCGGCCCAGTTGAACCAGTACAACCAGGTTCTGGCCTCGCTAAAAAGCTCCTTTGATACCAAGAAAGAGCTGTTAAACGATCTGCAGAAAGAGCTGCAGGATATCGGCGTTCGTGCCGACAGTGGGGCAGAAGAGCGGGCGCGTGTTCGTCGTGATGAACTGCATAGCCAGCTCAGCAACAACCGTGCGCGTCGTAATCAGCTGGAAAAAGCGCTGACCTTCTGTGAAGCGGAGATGGATAACCTGACGCGTCGCCTGCGCAAGCTTGAGCGCGACTATCATGAAATGCGTGAGCAGGTAGTGACCGCGAAGGCAGGCTGGTGCGCAGTAATGCGCATGGTGAAAGACAATAATGTTGAACGCCGCCTGCATCGTCGTGAACTGGCCTACCTCTCTGCCGATGAGCTGCGCTCCATGTCGGATAAGGCGCTGGGCGCGCTGCGCCTGGCGGTGGCGGATAACGAACATCTGCGCGATGTGCTGCGCATGTCTGAAGATCCGAAACGTCCAGAGCGTAAAATTCAGTTCTTCGTGGCGGTTTATCAGCACTTGCGCGAGCGTATTCGTCAGGACATCATTCGTACCGACGATCCGGTTGAAGCCATTGAACAGATGGAAATTGAACTGGGTCGCCTGACGGAAGAGCTGACCTCTCGTGAGCAGAAGCTGGCTATCAGTTCCCGCAGCGTGGCGAACATCATCCGCAAGACCATTCAGCGCGAGCAGAACCGTATTCGCCAGTTGAACCAGGGTCTGCAGAGCGTATCGTTTGGTCAGGTGAACAGCGTACGTCTGAATGTAAACGTGCGTGAAGCGCACGCTACGCTGCTGGATGTGTTGTCTGAGCAGCATGAACAGCATCAGGATCTGTTTAACAGCAACCGTCTGACCTTCTCCGAAGCGCTGGCGAAACTGTATCAGCGTCTGAATCCGCAGATTGATATGGGGCAACGTACGCCGCAAACCATCGGTGAAGAGCTGCTGGATTACCGTAACTACCTGGAAATGGAAGTTGAGGTTAACCGTGGCTCAGATGGCTGGTTGCGTGCTGAATCGGGTGCGCTGTCTACCGGTGAAGCTATCGGTACCGGGATGTCGATTCTGGTGATGGTCGTGCAGAGCTGGGAAGATGAAGCGCGTCGTCTGCGCGGCAAGGATATTTCCCCATGCCGTCTGCTGTTCCTTGATGAAGCTGCGCGTCTGGACGCCCGTTCCATCGCCACGCTGTTTGAGCTCTGCGAACGTCTGGATATGCAGCTCATCATTGCGGCACCGGAAAACATCAGTCCGGAAAAAGGCACCACCTACAAACTGGTGCGTAAAGTGTTCCAGAACAGCGAGCACGTTCACGTTGTAGGCCTGCGTGGCTTTGCTCCGCAGCCGCCGGAGTCATTACCGGGAACGGCAGACGCCTCCTGAGGTGTGTTGTTACAAAGCGCGGCGCACTAGCGCCGCTTTTTTTTACGCTTAACTTATGCTTAGGGCTGCGTTATCTTTAAACTTCTTTACATAAGGTAAGGCAACTGCGTTTGTGCCTTCCTATAATGAATAAAAGCCCCAGTGTGATGGGCATGTCGTGAGAAAACAGGGGGCAAGGGATGTTGCTAAAGAAAAATCGTGGTCATCAGCTGTCAGCGTTGAGTTTGTGTCTGGCGGTGATGTTTGCTCCACTGTTAAGCGCTCAGGCCGATGAGCCTGAAGTTGTACCGTCAGACAGTTCCGCGACGATGGGTGCGCAGCCGACGTCGCTGTCACAACCGCTGGATCAATCTCCGGCGACGGCCATTATGGCGGGTATCAGGCCGCTACCCGAAGGTATCGACGCCGGCGCGCTCCGCCAGCAGCTTCTTACCGGACTTCCTGCCGGATATACGCCTGCCTACATTAACCAGCTTGCGCTGCTTTATGCCGCACGTGATATGAAGCCGATGTGGGAAAACCGGGACGCCGTGCGGGCTTTCCAGCAGCAACTGGCGGAAGTCGCCATTGCAGGTTTTCAGCCGCAATTCACCACCTGGGTTGAGCTCCTGACCGATCCGACTGTAACCGGTCAGGCGCGCGATGTGGTGCTGTCTGATGCCATGATGGGCTACCTCCAGTTTGTGGCGGGTATTCCGGTCAATGGCAACCGCTGGTTATACAGTCAAAAACCGTACAAGCTGGCGACACCGGCGCTGTCGGTCATTAACCAGTGGCAACTGGCGCTGGATAACGGAGAGCTGCCGCGCTTTATCGCAAGCCTGGCGCCGGCGCATCCGCAATATGCCACCATGCATCAGTCGCTGCTTGAGCTGGTTGCCGATTCCCGCCCGTGGCCTCAGGTGCGTGGCACAACCACGCTTCGTCCGGGGCAGTGGAGCAGCGATGTCCCGGCAATCCGCGAAATTATGAAACGCTCCGGCATTCTCGAAAGCGGTCCCAAGATTGCGCTGCCTGGCGACGATACGCAAAGCGCGGTCGTCAGCCCGTCGGCCCCGGTAAAAGAGAAAAAGGCTGTTGCACAGAGCAACAAACCCGCCGCCTACGATCGCGAGCTGGTCGCGGCGGTTAAGCAGTTCCAGGCCGCGCAGGGGCTGGGCGCAGACGGGGTGATCGGTCCATCCACCCGCGACTGGCTGAACGTCTCGCCTGCTCAGCGCGCTGGGGTGCTGGCGCTGAATATCCAGCGTTTACGCCTGCTGCCGGGAACGCTGTCGACCGGGATTATGGTGAATATTCCGGCGTATTCGCTGGTTTATTATCAGAACGGTAGCGAGGTGCTGGCCTCCCGGGTGATTGTGGGGCGGCCTGACCGAAAAACGCCGATGATGAGCAGCGCCCTGAATAACGTGGTGGTAAACCCGCCGTGGAACGTGCCGCCGACGCTGGCGCGCAAGGATATTCTGCCTAAGGTCTGGAACGATCCTGGCTATCTGGAGCGTCATAACTATACGGTGATCCGCGGCTGGAACAGCAAAGAGACGATCGATCCGTGGATGGTTGACTGGTCAACGATTACGCCGTCGAACCTGCCATTCCGTTTCCAGCAGGCTCCGGGTGCGCATAACTCGCTGGGGCGCTATAAATTCAACATGCCAAGTTCGGACGCTATCTATTTGCATGATACGCCGAACCATAATCTGTTCCAGAAAGATGCCCGCGCGCTCAGCTCAGGCTGCGTTCGTGTGAATAAGGCATCGGAACTGGCGAATATGCTGTTGCAGGATGCGGGCTGGAACGATACGCGCATTTCTGATGCGCTGAAACAAGGGGATACGCGTTACGTTAATATTCGACACAATATTCCGGTCAATCTTTACTATCTGACGGCGTTTGTTGGCGAAGATGGGCGTACTCAGTATCGTACAGATATTTACAATTATGATCTCACCGCGCGATCCGGCGCACAAATTTTGCCAAAAGCTGAACAATTAATCAGGTAAATGAAGCAGTTCGGGAAAAAAGGTTGTCGTAAGTTAGGGTAAATACGTGGCGATATGGCTGGAAGCCGCGTATTTGCTGGGGTTGGGTGCCTTGACGTCGTCGGCTTTGCCAGTTAAGGTGCCCTTCGTGCGCTAAGCATATTACGATTTCTTTGACCTGTAGACCTGATTATCATGGACAAATTTGACGCTAATCGCCGCAAACTGCTGGCGTTAGGTGGCGTTGCGCTCGGCGCAGCGGCCATCCTGCCGACGCCAGCATTTGCCACCCTCTCGACACCTCGTCCGCGTATTTTAACGCTCAACAATCTGCATACTGGTGAGTCGCTAAAAGCGGAGTTCTTCGATGGCAGAGGCTATATTCAGGATGAATTAGCAAGACTTAACCATTTTTTCCGTGATTTCCGCGCGAATAAAGTAAAAGCCATCGACCCAGGATTATTTGACCAGTTGTTCCGCCTTCAGGGCCTGCTGGGTACCAGCAAGCCGGTGCAACTCATTTCGGGTTATCGTTCCATTGATACCAATAATGAATTGCGCGCCCGCAGCCGTGGGGTAGCGAAAAAAAGCTATCACACCAGGGGACAGGCAATGGACTTCCATATTGAAGGCGTTTCGTTAGCCAATATTCGCAAAGCTGCGTTATCTATGCGCGCAGGTGGTGTAGGATATTACCCAAGTAGTAACTTTGTGCATATTGATACCGGTCCAGTTCGGCACTGGTAATAACGAAACACAGGAGCAGTATGAACTATCGTATTATTCCGGTTACGGCGTTCTCCCAGAATTGTTCATTGATCTGGTGTGAGCAAACCAAACTGGCCGCGCTTGTCGATCCCGGCGGTGACGCTGAGAAGATCAAACAGGAAGTTGCAGAAAGCGGTGTGACGCTGATGCAGATTTTACTGACGCATGGTCACCTTGACCATGTCGGCGCAGCGGCGGAGCTGGCACAGCACTATGGTGTGCCGGTGATCGGTCCGGAAAAAGAAGATGAGTTCTGGCTGCAGGGTTTGCCAGCCCAAAGCCGCATGTTTGGCCTCGATGAGTGTCAGCCGCTGACGCCCGATCGCTGGTTAAACGAAGGAGCGCGTGTGAACGTAGGGAATGTGACTTTACAGGTGTTGCATTGTCCTGGGCATACGCCAGGCCATATCGTCTTCTTTGATGACCAGTCTCGTCTGCTGATTTCCGGCGATGTGATTTTCAAAGGTGGCGTAGGACGCAGCGATTTTCCGCGTGGCGACCACGGACAGCTGATCCAGTCGATTAAACAGAAGTTATTGCCACTGGGTGATGATGTGACGTTTATCCCTGGACATGGCCCGATGTCGACGCTGGGCTACGAGCGGGTGCATAACCCCTTCCTTCAGGATGAAATGCCTGTCTGGTAAATTCGGATAATAAAAAAAAGCCTGCATAGTGCAGGCTTTTTTGTGGGCGCTAATTACATTACAGTACGGCGACAATCGCTTCGCACAGTGGCGCCATGTTGTCAGGGGTCATACCTGCAACGTTCACGCGGCCAGAGGCCACGGCGTACACGCCAAACTCTTCACGCAGACGCAGTACCTGCTCTTTGGTCAGGCCGCTGAAAGAGAACATCCCGTTCTGCTTAATAATAAAGCTGAAGTCACGGTCAGCCCCTTTCTCAGCCAGAGTATTTACAAACAGCAGGCGCATGCGCTGAATACGCTGACGCATATCGTTCAGCTCTTGTTCCCAGATCGCACGCAGCGCATCGTTGCTCAGAATGGTGGCAACGACAGAGGCACCGTGTGCCGGTGGGTTAGAGTAGTTTGCGCGGATCACAGATTTCATCTGGCTGAACGCACGCTCGGCGGTCTCTTCGCTTGCCGCGACCAGCGTACAGGCGCCTACGCGCTCATTGTACAGGCCAAAATTCTTGGAGTAGGAGCTTGCAACGATCAGCTCCTGATGGACAGCTGCGAATGCGCGCAGACCTTCAGCATCTTCTTCCAGACCACGGGCAAAGCCCTGATAGGCGAAGTCAAACAACGGCAGCCAGCCTTTCTCAACGGAGAGCTTAGCCAGGTGTTCCCACTGCTCAAGCGTAGGATCAATACCGGTTGGGTTGTGGCAGCAACCGTGGAACAGTACCACGTCACCTGCCTGTGCTTCGCTCAGGCTTGCCAGCAGGCCATCGAAGTCCAGAGCGTGGTGTGCGGCGTCATAATACGCATATTCGCGCACTTCCAGACCCGCAGAGTTAAAGACGCTCTTATGGTTCGGCCAGCTTGGATTGCTCACCCAGACACGCTTAACAGCGGTATTTTTTGCAAGGAAATCCGCCGCCACGCGCAGTGCGCCGGTACCGCCAGGCGTTTGTGCTGTGCGCGCGCGTTTGTCGCTCACAATTGTACTACCTTTACCGAACAGCAGCTCCTGCGTGCAACGACCAAACTCAGGGATACCATCAATACCGAGGTAGTTCTTGGTGGTTTCATTTTCCAGCAGATACTGCTCAGCTTTTTTTACGCTGGTCAGTACCGGGGTTTTGCCGGTTTCATCTTTATATACACCAATACCCAGGTTGATTTTGCCAGGGCGGTCGTCGGCACGAAACAGATCGGCCAGGCCCAGAATAGGGTCGGCAGGAGCGGCGGTAATGTTCTCAAACATGACGAAGTTCCATTGTGATTACAGAAGTGAAATCCGCTATCAGGTTAACGGTAGATTTACAAAATGCCAACCGTTTGCGACGAAAAGCGTGCGGCTTTTCAAAAGTCGCCATTATTTTCTGTCAGGCATAAAAAAACAGGGCCGAAGCCCTGTTCATTAAGCATATAACAAAGTGGTGTACTGATTAGAACTGGTAAGTTACAGCCATTGCAACCTGGTCGTCTTTACCGTTCACGATACCCACGCTACGAGAGTAGTCGGTGTCGTCGATAAGGTTCAACTGGTAGTCAACATAGATGTTGAAGTTTTTGTTGAAGTAGTAAGTCGCACCGAGTTCAACAAATTTCTGCAGGTCAGCATCGCCGCCCGCGAAGGTGCCGCGCTGAGCCAGGTTTTTACCTTTAGACTGAACGTAGGACACGGATGGACGCAGACCGAAGTCGAACTGGTACTGAGCGATAACTTCGAAGTTCTGAGTTTTGTTTGCGAATGAACCGTCTTCTTCACGGGTCATGTTGCGGGTTTCAGCGTAGGTGGTTGCCAGGTAGATGTTGTTCGCGTCGTACTTAGCACCAACAGCCCATGCTTCCGCTTTCTCGCCTTTACCGTCAGCGGTCTGCCGGTTAGTACGGTCAGAGTTGCTGTATGCGCCGATCAGGCCGAAACCTTCGCCGAATTCATAACCAACAGAGGTACCAAAACCGTCACCGTTAGCGGTTTTAACGTCGGTACGATCGTTTTTACCCTGATACTGCAGGCCCAGGCTCAGGCCATCAACCAGACCGAAGAAGTCAGAGTTACGATAGGTCAGAACGCCAGTGGTACGGCCGGTCATGAAGTTATCAGAGTAGTTAGCCCAGGTCATACCTGAGTAGGATGGCGCCATATCGGTGTAAGATTCTACATCGTAAACGATACCGTAGTTACGGCCGTAGTCGATGGAACCTGCATCACCAGCTTTCAGGCCAGCGAACGCCAGACGGGTACGCTGAGTCTGGCTGCTTTCTGGCTGGCTTGCCAGAGCACGGTATTCCCACTGGCCGTAACCGGTCAGTTGGTCATTGATTTGGGTTTCGCCTTTGAAACCGATCTGAGCATAGGTAGCATCGCTGCTGTCTGTGTTGTCACCGGAGGTCACGAAATCGTGCTCACCAACCACTTTCCCGTACAGATCCAGTTTGTTGCCGTTTTTGTTATAGATTTCTGCAGCGTTAGCTGCACCGGCTACCAGCAGGGCAGGGATTACCACTGCCAGAATATTGCGCTTCATCATTATTTATTACCCTCATTGGTTTTTTTATGACACTCGCCACTGCCGCCAATAAATTCCGTCAATAAATATTTCCGGAACTATTGATGAGAGTTTGGTGTCTTTATGTATCTGTCAGGCATCTTTCCATTCATAGAACCGTTTCGCTAGCCTGAAAGTGCTACAGTTTTCAAGATTGAGTAACAAAAAGAAATTATATGTAACTAAATATGTATTTTTCGGAACTTTGTGAACCACCTCAAATTTCAGAAAGACGTGGCGAATTAAACGGCAAGCAGATTCCTATATATATGAATTCCTTATAATTAATTTAGATAAAGGCAATTCGTATACGCGCACCTTCAACGACTCATTTTTTCTTATGACTCAAAAAGGACTTCTGGATGGCTGTGATTTTGGTTGAAATTTGTGCTATTGCTTGAGGATTAAATAATCGCAATAAGAATAGGGTTTATTTTTTGTTCGTAGATATTTCGTGGAAACAAAACGTAACAACTAGTGGTTGTGACGGGGTCAAAGTTGAGAGGTGCTTACTTTTCGCTGACGAAAATTGACAGAGCAGAATAAAATAATGGCCAGCAAATGCTGGCCATTATGATTTTGGTTACTTAGAAGCTGGCATTACGCGGCGTACGTGGGAACGGAATAACGTCACGTACGTTCTGAACACCTGTGACGTAGGCGATCAGACGTTCGAAGCCCAGACCAAAGCCTGAGTGTGGCACAGTACCGTAACGGCGCAGATCGCGATACCAGCTGTAATCCGCCGGATTGAGCCCCATCTCTTGCATGCGCGCATCCAGCACGTCCAGACGCTCTTCACGCTGGGAACCACCGATAATTTCACCAATGCCCGGTGCCAGTACGTCCATTGCGGCAACGGTTTTACCGTCTTCGTTAAGGCGCATATAGAACGCCTTAATGTCTTTCGGATAGTTTTTCACAACAACCGGTGCTTTGAAGTGCTTCTCAGCCAGGTACCGCTCATGCTCGGAAGAGAGATCCACGCCCCAGTAAACCGGGTTCTCAAACGTCTCACCACATTTCTCGAGAATAGCGACTGCATCGGTGTAATCCACCTGGGCAAAGTCGGAGGAAACAAAGCGCTCCAGACGTGCAATCGCTTCGTTATCGACACGCTCAGCGAAGAATTTCATGTCATCAGCACGTTCTTCCAGTACCGCTTTGAAGACATACTTGAGCATGGATTCCGCCAGGCCAGCGACATCGTTCAGGTCTGCGAAAGCCACTTCAGGCTCCAGCATCCAGAATTCCGCCAGGTGACGGCTGGTGTTGGAGTTTTCCGCACGGAAGGTTGGGCCGAAGGTGTAGATTTTAGACAGTGCACAGGCGTAGGTTTCGCCGTTGAGCTGGCCGGACACTGTCAGGAAGGCTTCTTTACCAAAGAAGTCTTTGTCAAAGTCCACTTTACCTTCCGGCGTGCGCGGCAGGTTTTCCAGATCCAGCGTCGAGACGCGGAACATTTCGCCAGCACCTTCGGTATCGGAGGCGGTGATCAACGGGGTAGACACCCAGAAATAACCCTGCTCGTCGAAGAAGCGATGCAGTGCCTGCGCCAGCGTGTGGCGGACACGGGCAACCGCACCAATCAGGTTAGTGCGCGGACGCAGGTGAGCCACTTCACGCAGATATTCGATGCTGTGACGTTTTGCGGCCATCGGGTAGGTGTCCGGATCTTCAACCCAGCCGGTCACTTCAACGGCAGTGGCCTGAATTTCAAAACTCTGACCCTGTCCCGGTGATGCAACAACCACGCCGGTAACAATTACGGAACAACCGGTTGTCAGGTGCAGAACGTCATCATTGTAATTGGGCAGAGAATTATTAATGACGGCCTGTACAGGATCAAAGCAGGAACCGTCATAGACGGCAAGGAAGGAGATGCCAGCTTTAGAATCTCGGCGGGTACGCACCCATCCGCGCACGGTGACTTCCTGGTCAACAGCGACACGGCCCTGGAGTACGTCGGCTACAGGCACAACGCTCATAATATTCTCTCTGTTAATAGTCGGAAAAAATAAACACTTGTCCACCCAAATGGGGGGATATCTATGTTACCTGCCATCCGCTATCAGACAAGTAAATTTCGCAGTCAAAAGAGAAGAATTAAGAAATAAATAAGAAGTAGGGAGCCATTTGGCTCCCTTAAGCGCTTAACTGGCTTTTTTGACCTGAGGGAGATCGAAAGCTTTGCGTAACGCGCGGACAAATGCTTTGTCATGACAGATGGTTTTACCCGGGCTATCGGAGAGCTTCGCTACCGGCTTGCCGTTACATTCCACCAGTTTTATCACAATATTCAGCGGTTTTACCTGAGGGATGTCGCAGGTTAAACGGGTGCCAATCCCGAAGCTCAGGTTCACTCGGGTACTGAAATGGCGATAGAGTTCAACCGCTTTCGCGAGATCGAGGTTATCGGAGAAGACCAGCACCTTGCTCATCGGGTCGATGCCGAGTTTTTGATAATGGGCGATCGCCTTCTCACCCCATTCAACCGGATCCCCGGAGTCATGGCGTAACCCCTGGTAACGCTCAGCGAACTCAGGGCCGAAATCACGCA
The DNA here is from genome assembly GCF_052044775.1 of Enterobacter sp. 22466. Lineage (NCBI taxonomy): Bacteria > Pseudomonadati > Pseudomonadota > Gammaproteobacteria > Enterobacterales > Enterobacteriaceae > Enterobacter > Enterobacter sp. 22466. Next base: position 770,062 of record NZ_JBQENX010000001.1, read on the forward strand.
GGAACGCATCCATCGTGATGCAGTCGGTCAGGGCGATGCCGAGTTGATTCGGATACTCGTCAAGCCACGCGGCCAGTGCGGCACGTTGGCTGTTGGCCAGATCTGGACTGATCTGCTGATGTGCCTGGAACCATTCATGTGCCTGGGTACCCATCGGTGTCAGGTTCAGACGACGCGCCAGATCGTAATTACTGGTGCCCACGAACCACGGCTCCTGCTGCAGACGCTCGACAATGGCCCGCTGAACGTCGCGAGAGAAACGGCGACGCGTGCCAAAGTCCATCAGGCGGAAGCGGGACATATCCAGCCCATCCGTCAGGGTGGCAAACCCCGCGAGTTTGTTTTCCAGCGCGCCCAGTGCCTGAGTCACCCCGGTTTCCGGCGAACGGTAGCGGTGAGCCAACTCGCTGATCACGGCCAGCAGCGGAACTTCCCACATGATCACTTCGCGCCACGGGCCTTCAAGGCGAATATCCAGCTTGCCGTTATCATTGGTGACGGTGACCTGCTCTGGCTTATAGCGGAAGTCGCGTAGCCAGTTGAGATAGTCAGATTTAAAGAAAGGCAGGCCGGAAAGCCACTGGTATTCGTCGTCCTGCAACGTCAGATGCTGCATAGCATCGACCTGTTCACGAATGGAGTCTGCGTAGATACCAAGCAAGTCGTCGCCACGGCAGCGGAATTCCGCCGCAACATCAACATCATAGTAATGGTGGAAAACGGCTTGCTGCATGTGCAGTTTATACGCGTCGGTATCCAGCAACGTATGCAGAACAGGAGAAGCGAATCGAGTCATAGGTGCGCAGTAGCATCCTCTCACAGGAGCGTTTAGTACAATAAACAACTCCGGAGTATACCTTGTTTAGTGATTTATTGAACCCCGATCACAACATAAGCGCTCTTTATGGTCGAGGGCATTTTGTGCCCCGTGTTATACAAATGTAGCAAAAAGGGTGTTTGTACCTGAAAAGATGAACATTCTGCATAGCGCGATCTACACAACAGGAATAGACTGGATTCGTTATTCGACAAACGATGCATAAGGTTTTCTATGACACAACAGCCACAAGCCAAATACCGCCACGACTATCGTGCGCCGGATTACCTGATTAGCGATATCGATCTGACTTTTGACCTGGATGCCACTAAAACCGTTGTGACGGCGGTAAGCCAGGTGACGCGCCACAGCGCGACGGCAGTGCCGCTGCGTCTGGATGGCGAAGACCTGACGTTGGTCTCCCTGCATATTAATGATGCCGCCTGGACTGACTATAAAGAAGAAGGCAACCAGCTGGTTATCGACAACCTGCCGGAACGCTTTACGCTGCGCATCGTGAATGAAATCAGCCCTGCCGCCAATACGGCGCTCGAAGGGCTTTACCAGTCTGGCGTGGCGCTGTGCACCCAGTGTGAAGCGGAAGGTTTCCGCCACATCACCTGGTATCTCGACCGTCCGGACGTGCTGGCGCGCTTTACCACCAAAATCATCGCGGATAAAACGCTTTATCCTTTCCTGCTCTCCAACGGTAACCGCGTGGGTGAGGGCGAGCTGGAAAATGGCCGTCACTGGGTACAGTGGCAGGATCCGTTCCCGAAACCATGCTACCTGTTTGCGCTGGTGGCGGGTGATTTCGACGTCTTACGCGACACCTTCAAAACCCGTTCTGGCCGCGAAGTGGCGCTGGAACTGTTCGTTGACCGTGGCAACCTCGATCGCGCGCCATGGGCGATGACCTCGCTTATCAACTCCATGAAGTGGGACGAAGAGCGCTTTGGTCTGGAATACGATCTCGACATCTATATGATCGTCGCCGTCGACTTCTTCAACATGGGGGCGATGGAGAACAAAGGTCTCAACATCTTTAACTCCAAATACGTGCTGGCCCGTACCGATACCGCTACCGATAAAGACTACCTCGATATCGAGCGCGTTATTGGCCACGAGTATTTCCATAACTGGACCGGTAACCGCGTTACCTGCCGCGACTGGTTCCAGCTGAGCCTGAAAGAAGGTCTGACCGTCTTCCGTGACCAGGAGTTCAGCTCAGATTTGGGCTCGCGGGCGGTTAACCGCATCAACAACGTACGCACCATGCGTGGGTTGCAGTTTGCGGAAGATGCCAGCCCGATGGCGCACCCCATTCGTCCGGACAAAGTCATCGAGATGAACAACTTCTACACCCTGACGGTGTATGAAAAAGGGGCGGAGATTATCCGGATGATCCACACCCTGCTGGGTGAGGAGAACTTCCAGAAAGGGATGCAGCTCTATTTCGAGCGTCACGACGGCAGCGCCGCCACCTGCGATGATTTTGTGCAGGCGATGGAAGATGCCTCCAACGTGGATCTCTCTCACTTCCGTCTCTGGTACAGCCAGGCCGGTACGCCGGTTGTCACCGTGAAAGATGATTACAATCCGGAGACCGAGCAGTACACCCTGACCATCAGCCAGCGCACGCCGCCAACGGCTGAGCAGGAAGAGAAACATCCGCTGCACATTCCGTTCAGCATTGAACTGTATGATAACGAAGGCAAAGTGATCCCGCTGCAGAAGGGCGGCCACCCGGTACACCATGTGCTGAACGTGACCCAGGCGGAGCAGACCTTTATCTTCGATAACGTCTATTTCCAGCCGGTGCCTGCGCTGCTGTGTGAATTCTCTGCGCCAGTGAAGCTGGAGTACAAGTGGAGCGATCAGCAGCTGACGTTCCTGATGCGTCACGCCCGCAACGATTTCTCCCGCTGGGATGCCGCGCAAAGCCTGCTGGCGACGTACATCAAGCTGAACGTGAATCGCCATCAGCAGGGCCAGCCGCTGTCGCTGCCGGTTCATGTGGCTGACGCATTCCGTGCGGTCCTGCTGGACGAGCATATCGATCCGGCTCTGGCGGCGGAAATTCTGACACTGCCGTCAGCCACCGAAATTGCTGAGCTGTTCGATATCATCGATCCGATTGCCATCGTGGCAGTGCGTGAAGCGCTGACCCGCACGCTGGCGGCCGAACTGGCGGACGAATTCCTGGCAATCTATAACGCCAACAAGCTGGATGCGTACCGCGTGGAACATGAGGACATCGGCAAACGTTCCCTGCGCAATACCTGCCTGCGCTACCTTGCTTTTGGTGACGTGGACCTGGCGAACACGCTGGTGAGCAAGCAGTATCACGAAGCGGATAACATGACCGATGCGCTGGCGGCCCTGGCGTCGAGTGTTGCTGCCGAATTGCCGTGCCGCGATGCGCTTATGCAGGAGTACGACGACAAGTGGCACCAGGATGGTCTGGTGATGGACAAGTGGTTCATTCTGCAGGCGACCAGCCCGGCGGCCGATGCGCTCAGCAAAGTCCGCAGTCTGCTGAAGCACCGCTCCTTCACCATGAGCAACCCGAACCGCGTTCGCTCTCTGATTGGCGCGTTTGCCAGCAGCAATCCGGCAGCGTTCCATGCGGAAGACGGCAGCGGTTATCAGTTCATGGTGGAAATGCTGACCGAGCTGAACAGCCGTAACCCACAGGTGGCGTCACGTCTGATTGAGCCGCTGATCCGTCTGAAACGCTATGACGCGAAGCGTCAGGAGAAGATGCGTGCTGCGCTTGAGCAGCTTAAAGGGCTGGAAAATCTCTCTGGCGATCTGTACGAGAAGATTTCGAAGGCGCTGGCGTAATATAAACGCTAATCCCACCCTCTCCCCGTGGGAGAGGGCCGGGTGAAGGCATCAGGCATTAGCCGTAATCAACGCGCGCTCATTCACACCACGCTTCATTACCCGCTCCAGCACCTCCGCTTCCAGCTCTGCCAGTCTTGCCGAACCGACACGTCGAGGACGTGGAATATCCACCGTCAGATCCAGACCTATTTTCCCTTCTTCTATAAGCAACACCCGGTCGGCCATGGCGACGGCTTCGCTCACGTCGTGCGTCACCAGCAGGACCGTAAATCCATGCTCTTGCCAGAGTGAGGCAATCAGATCCTGCATTTCAATCCTCGTCAGGGCATCAAGTGCCCCGAGCGGCTCATCGAGCAGCAGCAGGCCAGGACGATGTATCAACGCCCGCGCCAGTGCTACACGCTGTTTTTGCCCGCCAGAGAGGGCCGCAGGCCATTCACCGGCGCGATCCTCCAGCCCGACGGCGGCCAGCGCCTGACGCGCCTCCTCCCGCCAGTGGCCATTCAGACCCAGCCCGACGTTATCAATTACCGTTTTCCAGGGCAGCAGGCGCGCGTCCTGAAACATCATGCGGGTATCATCCTGAATATTGGCAAGCGGCGTTGTCCCTGCCAGAATTTCCCCGCCGTTCGGGGCTTCCAGCCCGGCTAACAGGCGCAGCAGCGTACTCTTACCGCCGCCGCTGCGACCGACCACGGCCACAAATTGCCCGGCGGGGATATGCAGATCCAGGGCGTTAAGAATGGTTTTTTCGCCGTAGCGTTTTGTGACGCCGTTGAGTAACAGCGGTGTCCCCTGTGTGAGTCGGGCGGTATTCATGCTTTCGCCTCCTGAGAGAAATAGGCCGGGTTCCAGCGCAGCCAGCTACGTTCCAGCCACTGGGCGCTGACGTCAGCGAGTTTGCCCAGCAGGGCGTAAAGGATAATGGCGACCACCACCACGTCCGTTTGCAGGAATTCACGGGCGTTCATCGCCAGATAACCGATACCGGAGTTGGCTGAGATGGTCTCTGCGACGATCAGCGTCAGCCACATCAGGCCGAGCGCAAAGCGAACGCCGACCATAATGGAGGGCAGGGCACCTGGCAGGAGTACATGGATAAACAGGGCAAATCCTGATAACCCGTAGCTGCGTGCCATCTCAACCAGCCCGCGATCGATATTGCGGATCCCATGCCAGGTATTGATGTAAATCGGGAACAGCGTGCCCAGCGCCACGAGGAAAATTTTGGCACTCTCATCAATGCCAAACCACAAAATGACCAGTGGGATCAGCGCCAGATGCGGTACGTTGCGCAGCATCTGAATAGAGGTATCCAATAAACGCTCACCCCAACGGGAAAGGCCGCTGATCAACCCCAGTGCCAGGCCGATGCTGCCGCCGATGGAAAACCCAATCAACGCGCGCCAGGAGCTAATGGCCAGGTGCTGCCACAGCTCGCCGCTGGCACTCAGCGACCAGAAGGCTTCGATAACGCCCTCCGGAGAGGGCAGAATGCGGCTCGAAAGCCAGCCGGTGGAGGAGGCCAGTTGCCAGATAAGAACTATGCCGACAGGTAAAAACCACGGGGCGGCCCGCAGCAGCCATTTGTGTGAGGTGACGGACATGGCAACTCCTTAGCTTTGCGCGACTTTTCGTGGAATAAACTCGTTGGCCACGGCTTCGCCCTGAAGCTGCAGCTGTCGGGGCTGCGGAATGTCCGGGATGGCGACATCCAGATGCGGGAACAGCAGTTCACCCACTTTGTACGCCTCTTCAAGATGCGGATAGCCCGACAGGATAAAACTGTCGATACCCAGCTCAGCATATTCATTGATACGCGCTGCCACGGTCGGACCGTCACCCACCAGCGCGGTACCCGCACCACCCCGTACCAGGCCGACACCCGCCCACAGATTCGGACTGATCTCCAGATTCTCGCGTTTGCCGTTATGTAATGAGGCCATCCGGTGTTGTCCTACGGAGTCGGTTTTCGCAAATGCCGCCTGCGCTTTGGCGATGGTCTCATCGTCCAGATGTGAAATCAGCCGGTCTGCGGCCTGCCAGGCCTCTTCGTTGGTTTCACGCACAATCACGTGCAGGCGAATGCCAAAGCGTACCTTGCGGCCGTGAGCGGCGGCTTTGGCCCGCACCTGGGCGATTTTCTCTTTCACCAATTCAGGAGGTTCACCCCAGGTCAGATAGAGATCGACCTGTTCTGCCGCCAGATCCTGCGCCACATCCGACGATCCGCCGAAGTAGAGTGGCGGACGCGGCTGCTGAACAGGCGGGAAGTAAAGTTTCGCGTCACGTACATGAATATGTTTGCCTTCAAAGGTGACCGTTTCGCCCTCAAGCAGACGGCGCCAGACGCGGGTGAACTCGGCGGAGGCCTCATAGCGTTCCGTATGATCGAGGAACACGCCGTCACCGGCCAGCTCCTGCGGATCGCTGCCGGTGACCAGGTTAAACAGCGCGCGTCCGTTGGAAAGCCTGTCGAGCGTTGCCGCCTGACGCGCAGCAACGGTCGGGGAAACCACGCTCGGGCGTAATGCCACCAGGAATTTCAGGCGCTGGGTGACCGGGATCATCGACGCGGCGACCAGCCAGGCGTCTTCGCACGAGCGACCGGTGGGGATCAGCACGCCGGTGAAACCGATTCTGTCTGCCGCCTGCGCAATCTGCTGCAGATACCCGTGATCAACCGGGCGCGAACCCTCTTCGGTACCAAGATAGTGTCCATCACCGTGGGTAGGTAAAAACCAGAAAAGATTCAGACTCATGATTTGGCTCCTTCTTTGGCTGTGGGCTGCCAGATGCGTTCGCGAATGTTCACCTGTTTTGGAACTAAGCGGTTTTGATAAAAGAGGTCAGCAGTCTGTTGCTGCAGGGCTGCGACATGCGCGTCCACCGGGGTGATGGTGGTGGGTGGACGGTGGTTGAGATAGCTGGCGATCACCGCCTCCGGTAAGCCCATGGTTTTCGCCAGCAGGGTGATGCTCTCCGGTCGCTGGCTTTGCGTCAGGGTATCGGCCTCGGTAAAGGTATTCAGGACCTCCTGAACAAAGGCACCGTTTTTCTCGGCATATGGACGGGCAGCGAGGTAGAACGAACCGGTCTGTTTCAGTGTGGTGCCATCTTTTAACACCCGCACGCCACCCTGCAATAATGCCGCGGAGTAGTAAGGATCCCAGATGGCCCACGCGTCAACATTGCCTTGCTGGAAGGCGGCGCGTGCATCAGCCGGAGTCAGATAGACGGGCTGAATATCGGTGAACTTTAGCCCGGCCTCCTGCAGGGCGCGGAGCAGCAGGTTGTGCGAGCTGGAACCTTTCTGGAATGCGACTTTGTGACCCTTAAGTTCGGCCACATTTTTTATGGCGCTGTTTTCAGGCACCAGAATCACCTCCGCTTTGGGTTTCGGGGGTTCAACGCCAACGTAGACCAGATCCGCCCCGGCCGCCTGTGCAAAGATCGGTGGAATATCGCCGGTACTGCCTAAATCGATGCTGCCGACGTTCAATGCCTCCAGCATCTGGGGGCCGGCAGGAAACTCCACCCAGGAGAATTTGGTCTGTGGGAAGCGTTTTTCCAGAAGCTGGTGGCTTTTGGCCAGCACCATGCTGACGCTGCCTTTCTGGTAACCAATGCGCAAACTGTCAGGTGCCGTCTCTGCTGCATGGGCCAGTGACGAGAATGCCAGCAGACCAGCCAGGCTAATTCGACTCAGTGTTTTAAACATGCGCGACTCCTTGTGGCTGTCCAAACGCAGGGGCCTGAATATCGCGACGGTGCAGGGCATGCCAGAACGTTTCCAGTGCGCTGTCGAGGCGGGTTTGCAGGTTCGGTGTGACATGAGGTTTATGCTGGTAATCGATCACCTGCGAGTCATCGGCGAAAACGCCGTGCAGGATTTCCTGCGCCTTCAACGCGTTCAGTACCGGCTTCAGGGCGTAATCCACCGCCAGTAAATGAGCAACCGTGCCGCCCGTTGCCAGCGGCAACACCACTTTGCCGTCAAGTGCACGTTCAGGCAGCAGATCGAGCAACGTTTTCAGTGCGCCTGAAAATGAGGCTTTATAAATCGGCGTCGCCACGATAAGCCCGTCAGCACTTTTGAGTTGTTCAGTCAGGGTTTTCAGTGCCGGGCTGTCAAAGCGGGCGTAGAGCAGATCCTCAGGCTCAAAGTTGTGCAGGTTCCAGTGGCACACTTCCACATCCAGCGCATTGAGCTTTTCGCGGGCATATTCCAGCAGGGCGCTGGAACGAGAAGGGAATCGTGGACTTCCGGCCAGGGTGATGACGCGCATGTGTGCTCCTTATAACTAATTGTTTGCTTTTATCTAACATTCATAACAATTTTCTGGAGTGTGACACTGCGCGGTTATTCCACTAAATGATTTATCTGCAATTAAAATGCGAAAAAGTGCATAACAAGTGTACTGACAGGTAAACGTTTGCGTTTTACGTCCATTTTTTTGCCACAGGTCAATTCCCTTTCCGGGCAGGATCGCACATAATCCCCTCCCGGTTTGCACACCGGGAATCCAGGAGAGTTCATGTACTACCCCTTCGTTCGTAAAGCCCTTTTCCAGCTCGACCCTGAGCGCGCTCATGAATTTACATTCCAGCAGTTACGCCGTATTACGGGTACGCCGCTGGCCGCACTGGTGCGTCAGAATGTGCCGGAAAAACCTGTGCAGTGCATGGGTCTGACCTTTAAAAACCCGCTGGGTCTGGCGGCCGGTCTGGATAAAAATGGCGAGTGCATTGATGCCCTGGGCGCGATGGGCTTTGGTTCCATCGAAATCGGTACTGTTACGCCGCGTCCGCAGCCAGGTAATGATAAGCCGCGTCTGTTCCGCCTGGTTGAAGCCGAGGGGCTGATCAACCGCATGGGCTTTAATAACCTCGGCGTGGATCATCTGGTAGAGAACGTCAAAAAAGCTCATTTCGATGGCGTATTAGGCATCAATATTGGCAAAAATAAAGACACGCCGGTTGAGCAGGGTAAAGATGACTATCTGATTTGTATGGATAAAGTCTACGCCTATGCCGGTTATATCGCCGTGAATATTTCATCGCCGAATACCCCGGGGCTACGTTCTCTGCAATATGGTGAAGCGCTGGACGATCTTCTGAGCGCCATTAAAAATAAACAAAATGCACTGCAGGCGATCCACCATAAATATGTCCCGGTGGCGGTTAAGATCGCACCGGATCTTTCTGCTGAAGAATTGATCCAGGTTGCCGACAGTTTAGTTCGTCATAATATTGATGGTGTGATTGCAACCAATACGACGCTCGATCGCTCCCTCGTTCAGGGAATGAAAAACTGTGACGAAGCGGGTGGGTTAAGTGGACGTCCGGTACAATTAAAAAGTACGGAAATTATTCGCGCACTCTCCGCCGAATTAAAAGGTCGTCTGCCCATTATCGGTGTCGGTGGTATCGATTCGGTGATTGCTGCGCGCGAGAAGATGGCTGCGGGAGCCTCACTGGTGCAAATCTATTCCGGCTTTATTTTTAAAGGACCGCCACTGATTAAAGAAATCGTTACTCATATCTAATCTTTTCTCTTAATCAGACAACCAGGGCTTTATTTCCAGCCCTGGTTGTTTTATATTCCGTCACTGTTGCTTATTTAGACATTATAGTCTTTTATTAATGGTGTTATAAACGAAGCGACAATCAGGACATTTTTAGTACAGGACGTTTGGGGACGGGAGAGAAACATGCGAATTAAACCTGACGATAACTGGCGCTGGTATTTTTGTGACGAGCATGACCGTATGATGCTCGATTTAGCCAATGGTATGTTGTTCCGCTCTCGTTTTGCCCGTCGCATGTTAACCCCGGACGCTTTCTCCCCGTCTGGTTTTTGTGTCGACGACGCTGCGCTTTATTTCTCTTTTGAAGAGAAATGCCGTGACCTGCAGCTCTCAAAAGAACAGCGTGCCGAACTGGTATTAAACGCGCTGGTGGCGATTCGTTTCCTGAAGCCGCAAATGCCAAAAAGCTGGCATTTTCTGCCGCACGACATGAACTGGACGCCAGCCTCGGGCGACGCGGCCAGCGTCAATCTGAGCGATACCGCAGAAGAGGTGAGTTTGCTGGTAGTGGAACCTGGCGAAAATGCTGCGCTTTGTCTGCTGGCCCAGCCCGGCGTGACCATTGCCGGGCGGACGATGCAGCTCGGGGATGCTATTAAAGTGATGAATGACAGGCTGAAACCGCAGCTTCGCGTAGATTCGTTCAGCCTGGAACAGGCGGTTTAAGCTTCCAGCTGTACTGACGTTTTAGGAATACAGCTGCAGCACAGGATCGTCCCGTCATCACCCATTGCTGATTTCTTCAGCGCACTCACTTCGCCCCCGACCAGCTTGATACGACAGCATCCACAGATACCCGCCCGACAGGAATACGGGATACGGATCCCGGCTTGCTCCAGTTGCTCAAGTAAAACCTGCTGATTGTTTCCCCGAATAACGCGGCCCTGCCAGTGAATATCCACCGCCGAACTGGTTTGCATCTCAACGTCGACAAACTCTTCTTCCTGACCTGCGCCGTATACGCGTGCTGGCCCACGGGCGAGAATTTCCACCTCGTCGCCCACGCGGATTACCCCGCTGGAGCGTGGAATAAGATTCTGGCCGAAATCCACATCGCCATTGTCCTGCGCGGTGCGGAACGACTGCAGGGTTTTCAGCGGCTCGCCGGAAGGGTGTTTCTGGCCTTTCTCCGGGCTCACGGTTGTGAAGATACAGCGGCTGCACGGCTTCACGACATCAAAAATCACGCTGCCGATGCGGATCACTTTCCAGGTGTCTTCTTCCCAGGCTTCAGTGCCGGTCACCACCAGATTCGGTCGAAATTGCTCCATCTGCACGCTGGCCTTACAGCGGCGCTGCAGGTCACGCAGTGACGCTTCGTTGGTTAACAGGAACGGAAAGCCATCGGCGAACGAAAGGGGAACCGCTTCGTGACGCTTGACGCGTCGTGTCAGCGCCGGACCCACCCAGCGCAGCTGTACCTCGCGGGAGAAGAAGCCGCTCAGCCAGCGGTTAATTTCGTCCGGGGCAATGCGAGCGGTAAAATGATTGCCCCACACTTCCGTTGGCGCATCGACAGGCGCAAAATCAGCAAAGCGAATCACTACACTGGAGTCATCCGGCGCGGTGAGGTGCAGACCGTCGTGAAGCGGTGAAGGCGTAAAGCGAACCATCTGCGGGAACTGGCGTGCGGTAATGAATGTACCGTCAGGCTCGGTGACCATAAAAATACGATCGAAGGCAAATCCGCTTATGTCAGCCAGCGCGTGAGAAACGCCGATACCGCGCATGGATTTCACCGGATGAATAAAAAGCCTGGATAACGTCGCCACTGTGCACAGTCCCTCGAATGAAAATAAGCCTTCAACTTTATGACATACACGTCATATTAGCTATAATGCGCGACAATTTTCTTAGAGTAAAAGTGACGATATGAATTCTCTGTTTGCCAGTACGGCCCGTGGGCTGGAAGAGCTGTTAAAAACTGAACTGGAAACCCTGGGCGCGCAAGAGTGCCAGGTGGTTCAGGGTGGTGTCCATTTTGAGGGCGACACACGGCTTATTTACCAGAGCCTGATGTGGAGCCGTCTGGCGTCGCGCATCATGCTGCCGATGAAAGAGTGCAAGGTCTACAGCGATCTTGACCTCTATACCGGCGTACAGATGATCGACTGGACAGAGATCTTCACGCCAGATGCCACCTTTGCGGTGCATTTTAACGGCGTAAACGATGAGATCCGCAACAGCCAGTACGGCGCGCTGCGTGTGAAAGACGCCATCGTGGACTGTTTTACGCGTAAAAATAAAGAACGACCAAACGTCGATCGTGAAAACCCGGATCTGCGCATTAACGTCTGGCTCAATGGCGATACCGCCAGTATCTCTCTGGATCTGAGCGGGGCGGGTCTGCATCTGCGTGGCTACCGCGATCGCACCGGTATGGCGCCCATTAAAGAAACCCTGGCCGCCGCCATCGTGATGCGCTCCGGCTGGCAGCCGGGAACGCCACTGCTCGACCCCATGTGTGGTTCCGGCACGCTGCTGATTGAAGCCGCCATGCTGGCTACTGACCGCGCTCCCGGCCTGCATCGTGGCCACTGGGGCTTTAGCGGCTGGGCGCAGCACGATGAAGCCCTCTGGAAAGAGGTCAAAGCTGAAGCACAGGCCCGTGCGCGTAAAGGTCTGGCCGAGTACACCTCCCATTTCTATGGCTCTGACAGCGACCCGCGCGTGATTGAACGTGCGCGCAGCAATGCCCGTCGCGCGGGTATCGGTGAGCTGGTGACCTTTGATGTGAAAGATGTCGCGAACCTGACCAACCCGCTGCCGAAAGGCCCGTACGGTACGGTTATTAGCAACCCGCCATACGGTGAACGTCTGGACAGCGAACCGGCGCTGATTGCGCTGCACAGCCTGCTGGGTCGTAATATGAAAGACTACTTTGGCGGCTGGAATCTCTCCCTGTTTAGCGCTTCACCAGAACTGCTGAGCTGCCTGCAGCTGCGCGCAGATCGCCAGTTTAAAGCGAAGAATGGCCCGCTGGATTGCGTGCAGAAAAACTACCATCTGGCGGAGAAAGCGGCGGACAGCAAACCGTCGGGTGTGGCAGAAGATTACGCCAACCGTCTGCGCAAGAACCTGAAGAAATTTGAAAAATGGGCTAAACAGGAAGGTATTGAATGCTATCGCCTGTATGACGCCGATCTGCCGGAGTACAACGTGGCGGTTGACCGCTATGCCGACTGGGTGGTGATTCAGGAATATGCTCCACCAAAAACCATTGATGCGCAAAAAGCGCGCCAGCGCATGCTGGACGTCATTGCTGCGACCATTGCCGTGCTTGGCATTGCGCCAAACAAGCTGGTGCTGAAAACCCGCGAGCGTCAGAAAGGGAAAAACCAGTATCAGAAGATGGGGGAGAAGGGCGACTTTATCGAAGTGGGCGAATACAACGCTCGCCTGTGGGTTAACCTGACGGATTACCTCGATACCGGGCTGTTCCTCGACCACCGCATTGCCCGTCGTATGCTGGGCCAGATGAGCAAAGGTAAGGACTTCCTTAACCTGTTCTCTTACACCGGCAGCGCCAGCGTGCACGCGGGCCTGGGCGGCGCGCGCAGCACCACCACGGTGGATATGTCGCGCACCTATCTGGAGTGGGCGGAGCGCAACCTGCGTCTCAACGGCCTGACCGGACGCCAGCATCGTCTGATGCAGGCTGATGTCCTGGGCTGGCTGCGTGACACCGATGAACAGTTTGATCTGATCTTCATCGATCCACCAACGTTCTCCAACTCCAAGCGTATGGAAGATAGCTTTGATGTTCAACGCGATCACCTGCGCCTGATGACCGATCTTAAGCGCCTCCTGCGTAAAGGCGGCACGATTATGTTCTCGAACAACAAACGCGGTTTCCGCATGGATCACGACGGCCTGGCCGCGCTGGGACTGAAAGCACAAGAAATCAGCCAAAAAACGCTGTCTCAGGACTTTGCCCGTAACCGTCAGATCCATAACTGCTGGCTTATCACCGCGGCCTGAAAGGAAAAATAAATGTCTTTAATTAGTATGCACGGTGCGTGGCTCTCCTTCAGCGACTCACCGCTTCTCGATAATGCTGAACTGCACATCGAAGACAACGAACGCGTCTGTCTGGTGGGCCGCAATGGTGCGGGTAAATCCACGCTGATGAAAATCCTCAACCGTGAGCAGGGTCTGGATGACGGGCGTATTGTCTACGAGCAGGATCTGATTGTTTCCCGTCTGCAGCAGGATCCGCCGCGTCATGTCACCGGCAGCGTGTACGATTTCGTTGCGGAAGGTATCTCGGAGCAGGCTGAATACCTGAAGCGCTATCACGAGATCTCTCATCTGGTGATGACTGACCCGAGCGACAAGAACCTTAACGAACTGGCAAAAGTCCAGGAGATGCTCGATCACCACGGTCTGTGGCAGCTGGAGAATCGTATTAACGAGGTGCTGGCTCAGCTCGGCCTGGAGCCGGACATGGAGCTGTCTGCGCTTTCAGGGGGCTGGTTGCGTAAGGCGGCACTGGGCCGCGCGCTGGTTAGCGGGCCGAAGGTGCTGCTGCTGGATGAACCGACGAACCACCTGGACATTGAAGCGATTGACTGGCTGGAAGGGTTCCTGAAAACCTTCAGCGGCACCATCATCTTCATCTCTCACGACCGTTCCTTCATTCGCAACATGGCGACGCGGATTGTCGATCTCGATCGTGGCAAGCTGGTCACCTATCCCGGCGATTACGATACCTATCTGCTGGAAAAAGAAGAAAACCTGCGCGTGGAAGAGCTGCAAAACGCCGAGTTCGACCGCAAACTGGCCCAGGAAGAGGTGTGGATCCGTCAGGGGATCAAAGCCCGCCGTACCCGCAACGAAGGCCGCGTTCGCGCCCTGAAAGCGATGCGTCGTGAACGCAGCGAACGTCGCGAAGTGATGGGCAGCGCCAAAATGCAGGTGGAAGAGGCTTCCCGTTCAGGCAAGATCGTCTTTGAGATGGAAAACGTCAACTATCAGGTTGATGGCAAAGTGCTGGTGAAAGACTTCTCCGCCCAGGTCCAGCGCGGAGACAAAATTGCCCTGATTGGTCCGAATGGCTGCGGTAAAACCACGCTGCTGAAGCTGATGCTGGGTCAGTTGCAGGCGGATAGCGGCCGAATTCACTGCGGCACCAAACTGGAAGTGGCTTACTTTGACCAGCACCGTGCGGAGCTGGATCCGGACAGAACGGTGATGGATAACCTGGCCGAAGGTAAGCAAGAGGTCATGGTAAACGGTAAGCCGCGCCATGTGCTGGGCTATCTGCAGGACTTCCTGTTCCATCCTAAACGGGCGATGACCCCGGTGCGTGCGCTGTCTGGCGGTGAGCGAAACCGTCTTTTGCTGGCGCGGTTATTCCTGAAACCAAGCAACCTGTTGATTCTCGATGAACCAACCAACGACCTGGATGTCGAAACGCTCGAACTGCTGGAAGAGCTGATCGATGGTTATCAGGGCACCGTGATGCTGGTGAGCCACGACCGTCAGTTCGTTGACAACACCGTGACCGAGTGCTGGATCTTCGAAGGCGAAGGGCGGATTGGTCAATATGTGGGTGGCTATCACGACGCGAAAGGGCAGCAGGCACAGTCGCTGGCGCAAAAACAGGCAAAGCCTAAAACAAGCACTGAACCTGCTGTAACAAAAGCAGAAACTGTCAAGAAAACCTCGGCTAAACTAAGCTATAACCTGCAGCGCGAACTGGAGGGGCTTCCTCAGCGTCTTGAAGAGCTGGAGGCCGCACTGGAGGCATTGCAAACGCAGGTTGCCGATGCGTCATTCTTCACACAATCGCACGACTATACTCAAAAAGTATTGGCTGAACTGTCCGAGGCTGAAAAAGCTCTGGAAGAAGCATTTGAGCGCTGGGAGTACCTTGAGTCTCTGAAAAACGGCGCATAAACAGGGATAACATATGTGTGACCAGCACCATGCCGACAGGCATATATTATGCTCGCAATGCGATATGCTCGTGGCGTTGCCAGAGCTTGGTCACGGACATAAAGCCCTGTGCCCGCGTTGTGGCGCAACGTTAACAACCGAGTGGGATGCGCCAAGACAGCGTCCCACTGCATATGCACTGGCAGCGTTATTCATGCTGCTGCTCTCCAATCTCTTCCCCTTCATCTATATGAAGGTGGGAGGGATCACAAGCCAGGTGGATTTACTTGAGATCCCGGGCGTCATGTTCTCGGAAGATTACGCCAGCCTCGGCACCTTCTTCCTTCTGTTTGTGCAGATCGTCCCGGCCTTTTGTCTGGTGGTCATCCTTTTGCTGGTCAACCGGATAAAAATGCCCGCAGCCCTGAAAATCAAACTGGCGCGCATCCTGTTCCAGCTTAAAAGCTGGGGAATGGCCGAGATTTTTCTGGCGGGTATTCTGGTCAGCTTCGTAAAGCTGATGGCCTACGGTGACGTGGGGATTGGCAGCAGCTTTATCCCATGGTGTCTGTACTGCGTACTGCAACTGCGTGCATTCCAGTGCGTTGACAGGCGTTGGGCATGGGATGATATCGCTCCGGCCCCCACGCTTGCTCAGACGGTTAAGATCGGCGTACCGGGGATCCGTCAGGGGTTACGCTCTTGCTCCTGCTGTACTGCGGTGTTGCCCGCCGATCTGGACGTCTGCCCGCGTTGTGGGACGAAAGGCCATGTGCGACGTAAAAACAGCCTGCAGTGGACGATGGCGCTGCTGGTGACCTCTGTCATGCTGTATCTCCCGGCAAATATATTGCCAATTATGATCACCGATTTGCTTGGCGACAAAATGCCCTCGACGATCCTCGCCGGGGTGATTTTGCTGTGGGGAGAAGGTTCCTATCCCGTGGCTGGTGTGATTTTCATCGCCAGTATTATGGTGCCAACCTTAAAAATGATTGCGATTGCCTGGCTCTGTTGGGATGCAAAAGGGCACGGTAAACGCGACAGCGAACGCATGCACCTGATTTATGAAGTCGTCGAGTTTGTGGGACGCTGGTCAATGATTGACGTGTTTGTTATTGCCGTTCTCTCCGCACTGGTGCGGATGGGCGGATTGATGAGTATTTATCCCGCGATGGGGGCATTAATGTTTGCATTGGTTGTAATTATGACCATGTTTGCGGCCATGACCTTCGATCCTCGTTTATCGTGGGATCGTGAGCCTGAATCAAGCCATGAGGAAGCGTAAGAGCATGGAAAATAAGAGTGGAGAGGCGAAAGTGCAGAAGGTCAAAAACTGGTCGCCGGTGTGGATCTTCCCCATCGTGACCGCGCTGATCGGTGCATGGATCCTGTTTTATCACTACAGCCATCAGGGGCCGGAAGTGACGCTCATCACCACCAATGCCGAGGGAATTGAGGGCGGTAAAACCACCATCAAAAGCCGCAGCGTGGATGTGGGCGTGGTTGAAAGCGCCACCCTGACCGATGATTTAACCCATGTGGAAATCAAAGCCCGTCTCAATGCTGGCATGGAAAAACTGCTGCATGGTGATTCGGTGTTTTGGGTGGTTAAACCGCAGGTCGGACGGGAAGGGATCAGCGGCTTAGGAACGCTGTTGTCGGGGGCCTATATTGAATTGCAGCCGGGGGCGAAAGGCAGCCAGCCGGGCCAATACCAGCTCCTGGATTCACCTCCACTCGCGCCGCCTGATGCAAAAGGTATCCGCGTGATCCTTGACAGTAAAAAAGCGGGCCAGCTTTCTCCCGGCGATCCGGTGTTGTTCCGCGGCTATCGTGTCGGCTCGGTTGAGACCAGCAGCTTTGATCCGCAAAAACGTACCATTAGCTATCAGCTGTTCATCAACGCGCCAAACGATCGGCTGGTGACCAGCAATGTCCGCTTCTGGAAGGACAGCGGGATCGCGGTCGATCTCACCTCAGCAGGGATGCGCGTTGAAATGGGCTCTCTGACGACACTGTTTGGCGGCGGCGTCAGCTTTGATGTGCCGGAAGGGCTGGAACTGGGTCAGCCAGTTGCCGAGAAAACGGCTTTCAGGCTCTTTGACGATCAAAGAAGCATTCAGGATGCGCTGTATACCGATCACATCGACTACCTGATGTTCTTTAAAGATTCTGTCCGCGGCCTGCAGCCGGGCGCACCGGTTGAGTTCCGTGGTATCCGTCTGGGTACCGTAGGCCAGGTGCCGTTCTTTGTGCCGGGCCTGCGTCAGGTGCTGGATGATGACTATCGTATTCCGGTGCTGATCCGCATTGAGCCGGAACGTCTGCTCAACCAGATTGGCGAGGATCAGGATATTGGCACGCATATCTCAACACTGATGAACCGGGGTCTGCGTGGCTCGCTGAAGACCGGTAACCTGGTCACCGGCGCGCTGTATGTGGATATGGACTTCTATCCGAAAGCGCCTCCCGTTACCGGTATTCGTGAGTTTGGCGGCTACAAGATCATTCCAACGGTAAGCAGCGGTCTGGCCCAGATCCAGCAGCGTCTGATGGATACCCTGGACAAGATCAACAACCTGCCACTGAATCCGATGATTGAAGCGGCGACAGGTTCGTTACATCAGAGCCAGGAGACGATGCGACGTCTGCAAGCCACGCTGGATAATATTAATAAGATCACGGCAAGCCAGAGCATGCAGCAACTGCCCCAGGATATGCAGAAAACGCTGCGTGAACTTAACCGCAGTATGCAGGGCTTCCAGCCTGGTTCGGCGGCGTACAACAAGATGGTGGCAGATATGCAGCGTCTTGATCAGGTCTTGCGCGAACTGCAGCCAGTACTGAAAACGCTCAATGAGAAGAGCAACGCGCTGGTGTTTGAAGCAAAAGATAAAAAGGATCCTGAGCCGAAGAGGGCGAAACAATGAAAAAATGGCTAGCGATTGTAGGTGCGATGGTGCTCACGGCCTGTAGCTCAGGGAGTGAAACGAAAAGTTACTACCAGCTGCCGCTGATGGCGCAGGCGGGTACCCAGAGTACCGCCTCGCAGGGCAACCGTCTGCTGTGGGTTGAGCAAGTCGCTGTGCCAGATTATCTGGCCGGCAACGGAGTGGTCTACCAGACCAGCGATGTGCAGTATGTCATCGCTAACAATAACCTGTGGGCCAGCCCGCTGGATCAGCAGTTACGTAATACGCTGGTGGCTAATCTGGGCAGCCAGCTTCCGGGCTGGGTTGTCGCGTCCCAGCCGTTAGGTAACGATCAGGACACGCTGAATGTCACGGTGACGGGCTTCCACGGCCGCTACGACGGTGCGGTTGTGATTAGCGGGGAGTGGCTGCTGAACCATCAGGGACAGCTGATTAAGCGTCCTTTCCATCTGGAGCTCAAGCAGCAAAAAGATGGTTATGATGAAATGGTGAAAGTGCTGGCGCAGGGTTGGGCACAAGAATCGGCCAGCATCGCCAGAGAAATCTCCCGGCTGCCATAAGTAAAATTCATCAGCAAAAACCGCAATCGGTGTGCCACTGATTGCGGTTTTTTTTTCGTTTTCACGTCAGACCGTTACTTGTCCCGGGTCACATTTTTTGTACAAATGATCTTCCAGCTAGCTCACAAATATGACATCCGTATGAATTTTGAACGTTGACGCTACGACTAATTCGGGGTATTCGTTATCTGTGCCTGCACGTATTGTGCAGCCACTGTTTTCTTTCCACCAGACAAAAGAATGAGGGAAACGAGGCATGAAGAGACAGAAACGAGATCGCCTGGAACGGGCTCATCAACGTGGTTATCAGGCCGGCATCGCTGGACGTTCTAAAGAAATGTGTCCTTATCAGACGATAAATCAAAGGTCACAATGGCTGGGAGGCTGGCGAGAAGCCATCGGCGACAGGGCACTCATTGCCTGATAACGTCTCTTTAAAAACAGAAACCTCCGCAATGCGGAGGTTTCGCCTTTCTGGAGCCGCGAAAAGCAGCGATTAGAAAGCAGAAGTGTCCTGGAACAGACCCACTTTCAGATCGTTGGCGGTATAGATCAGACGACCGTCTACCAGCACTTCGCCATCCGCCAGGCCCATAATCAGGCGGCGGTTAACAATGCGCTTGAAGTGAATACGGTAGGTCACTTTCTTCGCCGTTGGCAGAACCTGACCTGTGAATTTCACTTCACCCACGCCCAGCGCACGACCTTTACCTTCGCCGCCAAGCCAGCCCAGATAGAAGCCAACCAGCTGCCACATAGCGTCCAGACCCAGGCAGCCAGGCATTACCGGATCGCCAATGAAGTGGCAACCGAAGAACCACAGGTCAGGATTGATATCGAGTTCTGCTTCTACGTAACCCTTATCGAAGTTGCCGCCGGTTTCGGTCATTTTCACGACACGGTCCATCATCAGCATGTTCGGGGCCGGTAACTGTGGGCCTTTCGCACCAAACAGTTCACCGCGACCAGAGGCAAGAAGATCTTCTTTTGTATAGGATTCGCGTTTATCTACCATGTTCTCAGTAAGCCTTATTTTAGTGAAGGACGCAGGATAGCTAACACGTGTACGCTGAACAAGTCCGATCAGTTCGGACTAAACCAACCCAACCAGCGTAACGGCCACGGATAACGATGACGAGCATCTTGCTGTGTCGCCTGGGCAATGCGCTCCTGGATAGTCTGCATCAGGGTCGTTTGCCCCTCCCCATCCCATACCAGGTTTGTCAGTAAGGGTAGTGCATCCTCAATCCCTTCGATGGCCCAGAGGGTGAATTGTTCCTGCTCCACCGCATCCAGAAGTGCCTGACTGAGGCTCAAATGGCGTGCGTTGGGAGCCGGAATAATCACCCCTTGTTTGCCGTTTAACCCGCGTTGCTGACAAATAGAGAAGAAGCCCTCAATCTTTTCATTCAGACCACCTACAGGCTGGGCGCGACCAAATTGATCGACTGAACCGGTAATGGCGATATTTTGATTGATGGGGACGTCCGCCAGGGCGCTGATTAAGGCACACAGCTCGGCCATAGAGGCGCTATCACCATCCACTTCGCTGTAGGATTGCTCAAACGTCAGCGAGGCAGAGAAGGGGATTTGTTGCTCAAGCTGCAACTCTGACATCAGGAACGCCTGCATGATCATCATGCCTTTAGCGTGGATGTTTCCGCCAAGCTCAGCTTTGCGTTCAATGTCGGTAAACTCGCCGTCGCCAATGTGGACGACGCAGCTGATGCGTGAAGGCTCGCCAAACGCACGCGGATGCCCGGGAAATTCAATCACCGACAGGGCATTGATCTGTCCGATGCGCTCGCCTTCGGTCTCGACCAGAATCTGCTCCAGCAGAATTTCATCCTGCATACGGTCGGCAAGATAACCTTCCCGCCACTCTCGCTGGGCAAGCATCTGAGCGAGTTGTTCCCCGGTAAAGACGCCGTTCCCGCTGATAACGCCCACTTCACGCAGCTGTTTGCTGATCCAGAGCGGACAAAGCGGCAACGTCTCCTGATCACCGGTATAACGAACCGCTTCGCGGATAAGTCCAGGCCACGCGTCAGCACCAGGCGTTGGCAGGGTAAAACGGGCTGCAATGGCCATCACCCACTGGCACCACTGAGCCATGTCATCGGCATCAGCAATCTGGATGTTGTCTTCGTACTCGCTGTACACCGCCTGTGCCGCCAGCTCTGGCTCCATTTCCTGGAAATCAGCCAGCGATTCACGGTCACCCGTCAGTACCACGGTCAACGACAGCGGCATGGAGGGGACAGAGACCGGCAGAGGACGAGACTCGTCGTAGCCGACCCAGTCAAAGCGTTGCTGACTGACGATTGTCTTCAGACGCATCCACAACAGCGGCTGGGAGAGCAAAGTACGCAGGGAAATGATCAGTACGCCACCATTCGCGCGGTGTACCAGCCCAGGCTGCAGCGATATCTCACCATTGAACTGGCGAAGGCAACCAAAGAGTTGTTCAGCCTCGACCCAGTTAGCGGTAACCACTTCGCCCTTAGCCGCAAAACGGCCATCAGCCTGTTCTGCGGGTTCGAAAGTGACATCATGTCCAGAAATACGATACTGGCCGCCGAAAACAACATTTGCTTCCGGTCGTAGCTGGCGCATGGCATCACCCAGAAGCGTCAAATACTCGGCTTCTTCCGGGGCTTTGAGCAGCATGAAGGGTGATGTCGCCCATGGGCTTAACACCTGCTCCAGCGCGTAATGCAAACGCGGTTGTGTATCGCTAAGTATGAATTCGTGTTCTTGTGCGAGGTCTGGCTGTGCAAACAATTCCTGGTAACTTTCGGTATCCGGAACAAGGTCACGCCATGCAAGTTTCGTAATGGTCAAAGTTGATGTTTTTTAGTCAGATGTAAAAGCGTGGAGTATACCGTAAGCGGGGGGCTGTACCCAAGCAGGATTGGGGTTTTCGGGAAGCGAATCGCCTGCAATGCTTCACAGGATATGATTTCTTTTCAGCAGATTGCTAAAAAACTGATATTCTGAACAGAGTTACGTGGTAACACTGAGATCGCAATGAAATATCAACAACTGGAAAATCTCGAAAGCGGCTGGAAATGGAAGTACCTGGTCAAAAAGCACCGAGAAGGGGAGCTGATTACCTGCTACATCGAAGCCAGCGCCGCACAAGAGGCCGTGGATATTTTGCTGACCCTCGAAAATGAACCGGTACAGGTGAATGGCTGGATTGAGAAACATATCAATCCGGCACTGTTAAACCGGATGAAGCAAACTATCCGCGCGCGACGTAAACGGCATTTTAATGCTGAGCACCAGCACACCCGCAAAAAATCCATCGACCTGGAATTTATGGTCTGGCAGCGTCTGGCAGGGCTTGCGCAACGGCGGGGAAAAACGTTGTCAGAAACGGTGGTGCAGTTGATTGAAGATGCCGAGCATAAAGAGAAATACGCCAACCAGATGTCCACGCTGAAGAACGATCTTCAGGCGCTGCTGGGCAAAAAATAACGTTTTCAGTTACTTCAGATAATAAAAAACCCCGCATTGCGGGGTTTTTTTATAAGACGATAACTTAAGCCGCTGGCTGAGTTACAACGTCTTTAACGCCTTTAACTTCGATCTCTACGCGACGATCTGGTGCCAGGCAGTCGATCAGAGCAGCGCGAGCTTTAACGTTGTCACAGGTGTTGCCAGTAACTGGGTTAGATTCGCCCATACCACGTGGGGAGATCTTGTTAGCTGGGATACCTTTAGAGATCAGGTAATCAACAACAGACTGAGCACGTTTCTCAGACAGTTTCTGGTTGTAAGCGTCAGAACCGATACGGTCGGTGAAGCCCAGAACCACGACAGAACCGTCTTTAGGATCCAGGTTGCTCAGCTGGGTGTACAGCTGATCCAGTGCCTGCTGACCTTCTGGTTTCAGGGTCGCTTTGTTGAAGTTGAACAGAACGTCAGACTTCAGAGTGAAGTGCTTGGTCTGTACTTCTGGAGCTGGAGCCGGTGCTGGAGCTACGACTGGCGCATCTTCCTGCTGGCCGAAACGGTAGGAAACACCTACGCTCAGCATGCCGTTGTCTGGACGAACACCAACGGTAGCACCGTCACCGATGTTGTTAACCCACTGGTATTCCAGACGGGTAGCGATGTCACGGGTCATAGCCCACTCAACGCCACCAGCGAATACTGGGGAAACACCGGTGTCATGGTCGTCGCCAGCGATGCTGTTGCTGGAGTCAGCGCGCCATACCATGCCGCCCAGACGGGTGTACACGTCCAGATCGTCAGTTACTGGGTAACCCAGTTTAGCGGTCAGCTGTACGCCCTGAGCTTTGAAAGCGCCATTTACGTTGTCGCCTTTGTATGGCATACGACCTAACCAGTCGTAACCCATTTCAAAACCAACATACGGGTTAACCTGATAGCCACCGAACGCACCTGCACCAAGCTGGCTCTCGTGAGTAGGGCCATCATTGTTCAGGCTGCTGTTGTACCAGCCGGTGTCGTGGAACTGAGACCAGCCCAGTTTACCACCTGCATACCAGGTATTATCTTTCGGAGCGGCCTGCGCTACGGTAGCGAAGCCAGCCAGTGCCACTGCAATCGCGATAGCTGTCTTTTTCATTTTTTGCGCCTCGTTATCATCCAAAATTCGCCATGAAAATCTCAATCGAGAATCACGGTTAAATCCTTCACCGGGGGGCGTGGTCAAATATAAATCTACCGATATCTTCGGCTTAGGCCGAGCACCCCTGGCGATGTAAAGTCTACAACGTAGCTGAAAACTTACAAGTGTGAAGTCCGTCAGGCATATGAAAAAAAAAGTTCCGTATACCGATTATTTAACAATTTCTGAACGAAATTTGTGCAATAAAATTAAGAAGAACCGCACCAGACAAGCCTTGCCGCCGTTTTGGACCATGGAACTAAAAGCGCATCTTGAGGTCGAAAAAAATTCCAGGAAAACTCTTAAATTTGCTCAGTGATACAAATTTGAGTGAATTTTTAGCCCAGAAAGTTGTCCTCTGCGGTAAGAATCCTGGCGAACCGGGCGCATGATAAAGCCGATCGCATTGCCTTCTTCTGCCGCTTCGGTGAGACGAAAATGTTCCTGCTCCGTCAATTCGTCTGATAACCATCCAATCACCACGCTGTAATTTCCTGTACGTAATGCCCGGATCATCGACTCAACCGTATCGCAGGGAGAGAGCTGATTAATTTGCATGACTTTCGTCAGCGGCAGGCCTGCAGACTGAACCCATTCCCGGCTCAGTTTCTGCTGCGGCGTTAGCCAGAGCTGCCAGCGCGATTGCTGACCAAGCTGCTGCAATAGCGGCAGTAACAGAAGTTGGGTCAACAGGGGCTGGTCTTCACGATAAACCACTTCACTGATAAGCCCTGTCGAAACACGCCCGACGGCGTTCTGTGCGACATCGCCAGCGGGAGAAGAGAAAGATGTTGAGCGATTTGCATAGCCTGAAGTGTACATAATCATTCCAGCCCTGTAGTTACTGTATGAATATACAGTAACCCCTGTATGCATAAAGATCAACCTCAATTTCGGAAAGCGACTCGCAAAATTCATTCATTCCTGGCGAACCTGAAAAAATCATCTTGCTCATCGGCAATAAGTTGCCTATTTTCCTGTTAACGGATCCGTTAGTAAGAAATGTCGTCGTTAATATCTGATTTTTAATGGAAATATCATGAAAAAGATATCTTATGAACGGATTTATAAATCCCAGGAATACCTCTCTCCATTAGGAGAAATTCATCATCGTGCGCTTTTTGGTGGCTATACCCTGGCCGTCGATGAAGCGGTGTTTGCCATGGTGTCAGACGGTGAGCTTTACCTTCGCGCCTGTGAGGAAAGTGCAAAGTACTGTGTCAAAAACGGATCCTCCTTTTTGACCTTAATGAAACGCGGCCGTCCGATCCTGCTTAACTACTATCGTGTGGATGACGGACTCTGGCAGGACCGGGAGCGGTTGCTTCAGCTTTCCTCTTACGCGCTTAATGCCGCGCGTAAAGAGCGCATACAGCGCTACCAGCGAAATCGGCTTAAGGATCTGCCCAACCTGACTTTTCAGCTGGAAGTCCTGCTCTGTGAAGCCGGGATTACCAACGAAGATACCCTCCGGTCGCTGGGAGCCAGAACGAGCTGGCTAAAGCTGCGGGCAAAAAATAAAGCGCTCAGTATTAAAGTACTGTTTGCCCTGGAAGGGGCTATAGAGGGCCTGCATGAAGCGGCACTCCCGGCGGAGATTCGCCGGGAGCTGACGGAGTGGTTTAATGCGCTGCCTGAGCCACAGGAGAATCGCTCCTCCAGGTAGCAATTTGCTGTTGCAGTCGGCAAATTTCTGGCAGCAGAGCGATAAGCAGACCAATCTGCTGGAGAACCAGCGGCGCTTTGCTGTCGTTTCCTGGGTCAAGATGCGCAATCCGTTGAGCCAGTTCATCCAGTGCCTGCTGGACACGCGGTTGATCGGCTGGGCGGTGGTGTAGCGCATCATCGACATAGCAGACAGCATCATCCAGCAAGGCAAGGATACCCGGGTTTGTCAGTTTTTCGCGGTGGGCACCGAGCGTAGAGATATAGCTGGTGAAGGTATGGTTGAGGCACAGCAGGCGGAAAGCCGTTTCACGAATTTCTGCCGTGGCGCGCGGCTCCGTTGACATATTAGAGACTACGGAAGCCAGTTCAGCATCGCTGTTATGCGCATCGCGTCGGGCAATGCGGTAAGCCAGACGGTTATCGCGTCCCTGGTGATACTGTTCAAGAATGGCATCCAGATAGCGGCAGTTGGCATTCATCGCCCTGTCCAGGACGCGCGGCAAATTACGAAAACGCCAGTCGGGCCAGATAAAACTCACTGCCGCCCAGGCGATGGCACAGCCGAGCAGAGTATCGATCACGCGGGGCAGGGCAACTTCAAACCCTTCACCCAGCAGGTTAAAGCAGAGTAGCACCAGCAGGGTGATGAACATCGTCGCGTGGGCGTACTGCACGTTACGAAAGGCGAAGAACAGCACCCCGGTGATCACGATCAGGATCAACTGGCCCTCCACCGAGGGGACGAAATAGAGCACCGGTAGCCCGATTGCGACCCCCACCAGCGTGCCGATAATACGCAGCGCAAGCCGGTGTCGGGTGGCGTTATAGTTCGGCTGGCAGACGAACAGGCTGGTCAGCAGGATCCAGTATCCATGGTGTAAACCGGTGACCTGAATAAAGGCGTAGCCCACGCACAGCACCAGCGACATGCGTACCGCATGGCGAAACAGGGCAGATTCCGGCGTAAAGTTGCGGCTTAGCCGGAGCCACATATCGCTGAAACTGTGCACGCTGTCATCCACAAGCTGGCTGTCCGCCTCATTACCCGGCAGCGCCATTGCCTGCTCAGATTCAATGGTTGCCAGCTGAGCATCAATTGCCCGCAGGTTGTTGAGCAGAAATCCCAACGCTTTTATATGCTCCGGCGATGTACCGCTGGCTCGCACGCGGTCAATGGCCGCATCGAGATGGCTGAAAACGCGCTCAAAGCGCGGATCGTGTTGATAGGGCGTGCGCAGCAGAATGGAGCGTGCCAGCTGCTGGCACGCCTGGGACTGCATGGACAGCAGGCGCTGGAAGCGGAACATGACGTCGCTGTAGCGGAACTTCTCACGCAGGGCGGCATACTGCACATGCGACGAGCTGGCGCGTTCATGAATATCCTGGGCGGCAAAGTAATAGTGCAGCGTTCTGCGTGTCCCTCGCTGGCCCCGGTCGCCCCGCAGGCGAGTGAGCAGCGAGGCTTTGGTCTGGTTAAGCGTGGCGACCAACTGGCCGTTTGCCAGTGCCAGGTCGTAGAGCGGCGCCTGGCTCTCCTCTTCGATATCCGGGTCGAACAACCGGGATTTTAGCTCAAGGTAGTGGGCCAACTGCTCGTAGCTGCGGGCAAGATTATCCTGCAGAGGGCGTACCGGGAAGATCAGATGACCGGTTAACGTCAGCAGGTTATACCAGATGGCCCCCAGCAACAGCAGAACAGGTTGCTGGTACCATTGGTCGTAAAGGGAAACGCCCAGCATGGTGTAGATGGCAATCAGCAGGGCGCCAAACGCGATGGTGGCATAGCGCTGTCCCAGCCCACCCAGCAAAATAAACCCGCTGGTGGAAAGCGTAAGGCCTAAAGCGAACAGCCACGGCCACGGGAACAGCAACTCCACGGACGCGGAGGCAATAAAAAAGCAGACGAGGGTAATAACCAGATTACGCAGACGCCCGGCAAGGCGATCGTCCAGATCCGCCAGCGCCCCCGCAACCACCCCCAGCGTGAGCGGAATGGTGAGCTTGACATCGTTCAGCCACCACGGCAGGGCAACCGTGCCGCAAAGTGCGATAAAAATCCTGACGTTATAGAGCCAGGAGCTGTTCCAGGTGTAACGGCGAAGCAGTGGGCTTAGCATAGACGCGGCCAGTCCTTAATCACTGAAAACGACGACGTGCATTCGCTTCACGCGCCGCCTGGGCCACTTCGACCGGAACAACCCTGCGCCCGACAGGCCACAGAGCGATGGCGGCGATCTTAAAGTTCGCGATCCCCACCGGGATACCGATAATCGTGATGCACTGGGCTATGCCGGCAAAAATATGCATCACACACAGCCACCAGCCGAAGAAAATCAGCCACAGGATGTTCAGCACGGTTCCACCCGTGTTCATCAGTGCGCTTTTGCTCTCCGGGTTCAGTTCGTCGACGTGAACGGCTTCATTCCCGTAAGGGATAAAGGAGAGTTTGGTGATTTCCCAGCAGGAGCGGGTCAGGGGAAGCGTAAAAATCAGGACGATGCTCACCAGAGTGGCAAAAAGCCAGGAAAGGGTGGTGGCAAAACCGCCCAGCACAAAATTCAACACATTCAGAACGGTACGCATAAACCCTCACTTCCTTTCGATAAAATTAACGCCCAATGATTGTAACGTTTTTTTAGGCTGGAGCACCTTAAAACTGGCAGTTAAACTATCAGGCAATTATCTCTTCGTGGATCCGGCTGGATATGGAACTGAAAGCAACTTCAATAGGCAAACGCCTGGCGCAACACCCGTACGACAAGGTTGTCCTCCTCAACGCGGGAGTGAAAGTCTCCGGGGAACGCCACGAATACCTTATTCCGTTCAATCAGCTCCTGGCCATCCACTGCAAGCGCGGGCTGGTATGGGGTGAACTGGAATTTGTGTTGCCTGCCGATAAAGTCGTGCGTCTTCATGGCACGGAGTGGGGCGAAACCCAGCGTTTTCATCATCATCTGAACCAGCTCTGGCAGCAGTGGAGTCACGATATGAGCGTGATTGCCGCGCAAGTCCTGCAGCAGGTGCTGAATGATATTGCGCAGAGTCATGCCCAACAAACGTGGCTGACCCGTCAGCAGACCGCCGGGCTGCAACAAAAGATCAGGCAGGCACTCACGGCGCTACCGTTACCGGTGACGCGCCTTAATGAATTCGACAATTGTCGTGACGCCTGGCGCCAGTGTCAGGCCTGGCTGAGCGATGCAGACAAGAGCCGGCTGGCGCATAATCAGGCGTGGACTGACGAAATGCTCACCCGCTACGCCGATTTCTTCAGCACAGTGGAGTCTTCACCGCTGAATCCTGCTCAGGCTCGCGCCGTGGTTAACGGCGAACAATCGCTGCTGGTGCTTGCGGGTGCCGGGAGCGGTAAAACGTCCGTGCTGGTTGCGCGGGCGGGGTGGTTGCTGACAACGGGTGAGGCCGTCGCCGATCAGATCCTGCTGCTGGCGTTTGGTCGCAAGGCGGCGCAGGAGATGGACGAACGCATTCAGGAACGGCTACACACCCGGGATATCACCGCGCGAACCTTCCATGCCCTTGCGCTGCACATCATTCAGCAGGGCAGCAAAAAAGTCCCGTCCATCAGTAAACTGGAAAACGACACCCAGGCGCGTCAGGCCCTGTTTATTAAAACGTGGCGCCAGCAGTGCAGCGAGAAAAAAGCACAGGCGAAAGGGTGGCGGCAGTGGCTGGAAGAGGAGCTCAACTGGGAGGTGCCTGAAGGCAGCTTCTGGCAGGATGAAAAGCTGGCGCGCCGGCTCGGCTCGCGTCTTGACCGCTGGGTGAGTCTGATGCGGATGCATGGCGGATCGCAGGCGGAGATGATTGAAAGCGCGCCGGAGTCTGTTCGCGCCCTGTTTTCAAAGCGGGTCAAGCTGATGGCTCCGCTGTTGAAAGCCTGGAAAACGGCGCTGAAGGAGGAAAACGCCGTCGATTTCTCAGGTCTTATCCATCAGGCCATCATCATTCTGGAGAAGGGGCGTTTTGTCAGCCCGTGGAAACATATTCTGGTGGATGAGTTCCAGGATATCTCCCCGCAGCGTGCTGCACTGCTTTCGGCATTACGGGCACAAAATAAACATACCTCTCTGTTTGCCGTAGGTGATGACTGGCAGGCCATCTACCGCTTTAGCGGCGCGCAGCTTTCATTGACCACCGCGTTCCATCACTATTTTGGCGAAGGCGATCGTAGCGATCTGGACACGACTTACCGCTTCAACTCCCGAATTGGTGAAATCGCTAACCGCTTTATCCAGCAGAACCCCCATCAGTTGGCCAAGCCGCTCAACAGTCTGAGAGCGGGAGATAAAAAAGCCGTGACCCTGCTGGCGGATGACCAGCTTGAGCCGCTGCTGGACAAACTCAGCGGTTACGCAAAGCCTGATGAACGTATTCTGGTGCTGGCGCGCTATCACCATCTTAAACCGGCGGCGCTGGAGAAGGCGGCGACTCGCTGGCCGAAGCTGCAGCTTGATTTTATGACCATCCACGCAAGTAAAGGCCAGCAGGCCGACTATGTCATTGTGGTCGGGCTGAAAGAGGGGAGCGATGGATTCCCCGCGCCTGCCCGTGAGTCGGTGATGGAGGAAGCCTTACTGCCGGTGCCGGAAGATTTCCCGGACGCCGAAGAGCGGCGATTGCTGTACGTGGCGATCACCCGCGCGCGTCATCGCGTGTGGCTGCTGTTCAACAAAGAGGAGCCGTCAGTGTTTGTCGATATTCTGAAGAGTATTGATGTGCCGGTGGCGCGCAAGCCGTAGCGGGATTGCCGGGTGGCGGCTTCGCCTGACCCGGCCTGCAAAACACGCCGTCCCGTGCAAGCGTAGCGCCGCCGGGCATAACGCTACTTCAGTCTGTCGGAAAGATAACGCTGATAATCCGGGATCAGGATCTCAACCGGCGAGTTAAACTGCGGTGATTCAATGATGAAATCCGCCGTCGACAGGTTTGTCGCCACCGGAATATTCCAGACGGTGGCGAGGCGCAGCAGCGCTTTCACGTCCGGGTCATGCGGAACCGCATTCAGCGGATCCCAGAAGAAAATCAGAACATCAATTTTCCCCTCAGAAATCTGTGCGCCTACCTGCTGATCGCCGCCCATCGGGCCGCTCAGCATCGCATTCACTTCCAGGCCTGTTTCACGGTGGATCAGGTTACCGGTGGTGCCCGTCGCCGAGAGGGCGTGCTTTTCCAGCAAGGACTGATGGCGGCGAACCCAGTTAAGCAGCATTTGTTTACAGTGATCGTGCGCAACCAGAGCAATGTGTTTGCGTGCCGGTAGCGTGCGTGTTGTCAGTTCCATAATCATATCCATCAGGTTAACTGGCTACACGATGACGGGAACCGCCTGAGGCTGCAAGAGAAAGGAGAAAAAAATGTGGCTCACGACGAAGGTTGTTGCTTCACCCACTGTAAAAAACGGGCTCGCGTATCCGGATCGGCCTGCTGGAACCAGAATTTCAGCCGTTGTTCCGTCAGCGTCTGGGATTGAGGGGGAATCACATCCAGTTCTGATACGCCGGACAACAGCGTGCTGTCGTCAGCCATCATGGTGGCAAACCGGGGCAGCGAGGCGCGTTTACCCGCTTTGTTATAGGCCTGGGTTGCGGCCTCATAATCATTGCCCTTCGGTGACGAGGTCAGTGCCAGAATATCCAGCTTCACCGGAATCGGCATGGCCTCTCCATCCACCAGTTCCACACGCGGCGAGGCGTCAAACGTCGCAGACTCTTTCTCCGTTTCCAGACGCGGCAAATTAAAGTTCACCTGGCTGACCTGCCGGGTGTTAAAGCTGACAATCAGCGGGGGAGAGAGGTACATCCGTTGTTCATGGTTAGCGAGTCGGATGGTTTTCTCCACCCTAAACACCACCTGGTGAGGGCCGTTATCCAGCTCAATGCTGTCAGCGCCGCGTAATAACGAACTGGAGACTTTTTTCCCGTCCAGCACCAGCAGATCGATATCGGGAGAGAGCCGAAGCGTGGTTGCAAAGACGCAAACCGGCATCACTAACGCGATCACAGCAGTGGCAATGCCGGTTTTCATAGGGGGCTCCTGTCGATAATACGTTTACCGCAATAATGTATCTAAATTTGTCGATAATCATGTTTACTAACATATAGACATATTATGGTCTTTTGCCCTCATGCATCTGTATGGGATGGATGGTTGAGATGTGCGCTTTGACATACACTTGTTAAAAAGCCAGGAGGATGAGCATGAAAGAGAATGATATTGCCGAGATTTTGACGTCCACACGCACCATTGCGCTGGTGGGGGCGAGCGATAAACCGGATCGTCCAAGCTATCGGGTGATGAAGTACCTTCTCGATCAGGGCTACCACGTCATCCCTGTGTCACCGAAAGTGGCCGGTAAAACCTTACTGGGCCAGCCTGGATACGCCACGCTGAACGACGTACCGGAAAAGGTGGATATGGTGGATGTCTTCCGCAATTCCGAGGCAGCATGGGGAGTGGCGCAGGAGGCCATCGCCATCGGAGCGAAAACCCTGTGGATGCAGTTGGGTGTGATTAACGAACAGGCCGCCGTGCTGGCGCGGGATGCGGGGTTGAACGTCGTCATGGATCGCTGTCCGGCGATCGAAATCCCCCGGCTGGGGCTGACAAAGTCATAAAAAAAAGCCCGTTATCGGGCTTTTTTTACACGCTTAGTTCCGCAGGCGCGGAGCCTGTAGCTGTTTGCGGATAGTCTGAGCAAGTTCATCCATCGTGGGTTGCTCCGGATGCTCATCCTGCAGTTCACTGCTTAGCTGCGCCTCAGCAAGATAGGTATGGACGGGTTGTCCATCGTCACCTTCCATCACCACATGGTACCAGGGTGCGGCGCGAAGCTCTGCGTTCACCGCCAGCTCATCCGCCGACGGTTCATCAAGGGAATACTCCGGGTCGATATCCACGACCACACCCAAATACCCGAGCAAAGTGTGGCGGACCTGCTGGCCGATACCGAATTTGCTGGCAATCATAGTCACCTCCCGGGAAACACTACTTACACTGTATGTGCGGGCAATATTTCTCTTTTCAAGTTACATGACGCGACAGGCAAACCCTTTCAGATACAGCCCTTCCGGGTAGGTAGCGATCACCGGGTGATCGGCTGCCTGACGGAACTGCTCTATAAATTGTACATCACGACCAGCATCTATTGCGGCATCGGCGATGATTTTTTGGAATAAATCGGTGGTCATCAATCCTGAACAGGAGAAGGTGAGCAGCACGCCGCCTGGGGTCAGCAGCTGAATGGCCAGCATGTTGATATCTTTATAGCCGCGGCAGGCACCCATCAGCTGGCTTTTGTTCTCCACAAACTTAGGCGGATCCATCACGATAACGTCAAACTTCTCGCCCTGGTCGCGATATTTGCGCAGCAGTTTGAAGACGTCGTCGCGAATAAATTCGGCTTTGCTCAGATCCAGCTTGTTCAGCTCAACGTTCTGTTTCGCCACATCCAGCGCTTCTTGCGAGGTATCCACGCTGACCACCTGCGCACATCCGCCCATCAGGGCCGATACCGCAAAGCCACCGGTGTAAGAGAAGCAGTTGAGCACGCGCTTGTCGGCAACGTACTGACGCGTGGCCAGACGGCTGTCGCGCTGGTCGAGGTAATAGCCCGTTTTATGACCTCCCTGAATATCCACCAGCAGCTTCATGCCGTGCTCTTCGATAGGCAACAGGGCAGGCGGCAGTTCGCCGGTCACCGGGCCCTGGGTCAGTTCCATGCCCTCTTTTTTACGCACCGCCACATCGCTGCGATCGTAGATGGCGCACTCCGGGAACAGCGACTGCAGGGCGCTGATCAGCGCGGCGCGCTGGTATTCCGCCCCGGCGCTCAGTAACTGCAGAACCAGGAAGTTACCGAAGCGGTCAATGGTCACACCCGGCAGACCGTCGGACTCCCCGGCAATCAGGCGGTAGCTGTCAAGACCATCACGTTTTGCCAGCCAGTCGCGCCACTGCTGCGCCTGCTGCAAACGACGGATGAAGAAGTCGATGTCGATGGTTTCATCTTTGTCGAAGGTCCAGACGCGCGCGCGGATCTGGGAGGCTGGGGAGTAAGCGCCTCGTGCTAACCATTTACCCTGATGGTCAACGATATCAATGGTTTCACCGAGACTGGCTTTGCCTTCCTGACGTGCAACCGCGCCAGAAAAGACCCAGGGATGACGGCGCAGTAATGACTTCTCGCGCCCTTTGGCTAACACTAAACGTACACTCATAATTTGCTGTTCTGTCGATTTCAGGGAAATGGCGCGTAGAGTAGCACATTCAGCAAGGCGCAATCATCTGCGGATGGCATTGAGCGTTTCGGCACAAAATCAAATCGTTCAGGCACATTACGACATTGCAGCAGGCTTTAGAGTAGGGCTTCCGGTTCAGCAAAGGAAATCCCATGAAAAAGCGCAATGTAATCACAACAGCCGCTCTGGCGGCGATAAGTTTTCAGGTTTTAGCCGCGACGCCTTTCAATATGACCAGTCAGGATATTTCCGGTGAGCGCCATTTAACGCAACAGCAGGTATTCGAGGGATTCGGCTGCCACGGGGGTAATCAGTCTCCGCAACTGGCATGGAAAAATCCGCCAGTGGGTACGAAAAGTTTTGCGATCACGGTGTATGACCCGGATGCCCCCACCGGCAGCGGCTGGTGGCACTGGACGGTAGCCAATATCCCTGCGAATACCACGACGCTGCCTGCTGATGCCGGTAACCCAAATGGTGAAAAATTACCTGCTGGCGCTGTGCAGGGGCGTAATGATTTCGGTTATTCTGGATTCGGCGGCGCATGTCCACCTGCGGGAGACAAACCCCACCGTTATCAGATTACCGTCTGGGCGTTGAACGTAGAAAAATTGCCCCTCGACATGAACGCCAGTGGCGCACTGGTCGGTTTTATGATCAACAGTCACGTTCTGGAAAAAGCCCAGTTAACTGCAACCTACAGCAGATAAGGATGACCCGGTGCAGGAGTTTCATTTTCGACATAAACAGTTGACCGCGGGTGAAGTGAGTGCCAGCAAAATGCATCGCCTGCACCAGGTTAAACTCTTTTTTCCGGCCATATGTCATATCACGCACGGCAGTAAGGTGATTGTTCAGGACGATAACCGCCTGGTGGCCACCCGGGATGAGCTGATTATTATCCCGGCCAATACGGCGATGGAGATTATCAATCAGCCTGCGAACGGTCTGTTTCACTCGGACTTACTGATGTTATCGCCGGAAATTGTCTCCGAGTTTAAAGCGCATTACCTGAAATCCTGGCCGCGCACGACGCTGCATTCGCTCTGCGCGCCGCTGAGCGAGGGGCTGGCGTTTATGTGGGATAACCTGCTGCACGCCGTGCGTCAGGATTTACCGGAGGCGCTACAAAAACATCAGGCTTTCGGTCTGTTGCTGGCATTGCTGCATGATGGAGTGGCCGGTCCGCTGCTTGTTGAGCGAAACAGTAACCTGACTGAGCAGGTGCATCAGTTCATTATGCTGTCGCCTGCCAGAGACTGGACGGCGCAGGACGTCGCCAGCCGTCTGGCCTTAAGCGTGCCGACGTTGCGCAGACGCTTACGCGAGGAGTCACAGGGGTTTCGCCAGATTGTGGAGGAGGTGAGGATGGCCGTGGCGCTGTCACAGCTGCAGTCGACCCGATTACCGATTGGCGAAATCGCATTACAATGTGGTTATCTTTCCAGCTCTCGTTTCACCGCCCGTTTCCGGCAACACTATGGCTGTTTACCGAAAACGCTACGTTAAGGAGAAGAAAAATGTCAAAAATCTGCACCATTGCCTGGGTCCACGGCGTTGTTCAGGGCGTCGGGTTCCGCTACAGCACCCAGCGCGAAGCGATTGCGCTTGGGCTAACGGGATACGCGCGAAACATGGATGACGGCAGCGTTGAGGTGGTCGCCTGTGGCGAGGCAGAGCAGGTTGAAAAACTGATAGCGTGGCTGAAAGCGGGCGGGCCGCGCAGTGCCCGGGTTGATAAGGTCTTAACGGAACCGCACCAACCCGGCCGGGAATACGTTAACTTCGGTATTCGCTACTAAATGCACTTCACAGGTTTAGGCAGGCCGGCAATTTTGGTGGCCTGTTTGGCCGGGCCTTTGGGGAACAGACGATACAGATAGCGGCTGTTGCCTTTCTCTTCACCGAATTTATTGGCCATGGCTTTAACCAGCATCCGGATGGCCGGAGAGGTGTTGAATTCAAGATAAAACTCGCGCACAAAGCGCACCACTTCCCAGTGTTCGGGGGAGAGCGCGATCGCCTCTTTTTCTGCAATCACTTCCGCCAGCGCCTCGCTCCACTGGTGGCTGTCTTTCAGATAACCGTCGTTATCGGTTTCGATCTCTTTACCTTCAAAGCTCAACATAGTTATTCACGCATCAGTCCAAAACCGCCGCAGTGTACCAAAAAACAAAGCCCCGCATAAGCGGGGCTCGGTTCACAGCACTCTGGCTTAATCCCGGCTGGCAAAGCCCAGGATGCTCAGCAGGCTGACGAAGATGTTGTACAGCGACACATACAGGCTCACGGTGGCGCGGATGTAGTTGGTCTCACCGCCGTGAATGATGTTGCTGGTTTCATACAGGATCGCGCCGGATGACAGCAGGATAAACACCGCGCTGATTGCCAGGTGCAGGGCAGGCAGCTGCAGGAAGATGTTAGCCACCATACCAATCAGCACCACCACGATACCTGCCATCAGCATACCGCCGAGGAAAGACATGTCCTTGCGGGTGGTCAGCACGTAGGCGGAGCAGCAGAAGAACACCAGTGCGGTGCCGCCCAGCGCCATACCGATCACATCACCCATGCCGGCAGACAGATACGCGTTCAGGATTGGCCCCAGGATGTAACCCAGGAAGCCGGTAAAGGCGAACGCGGAAAGAATACCGACCGGTTTGTCAGCGGTTTTGTAGGTCAGGAACATCAGACCGTACATCCCCACCAGCGTCAGGATCAGCCCCGGAGACGGCAGCATCAGCACGGTGCTGGCGGTGGCGGTGATCGCCGAAAACGCCAGCGTCAGGCTGAGCATGAAATAGGTATTGCGCAGCACCTTGTGGGTGCTGAGTAGCGATGTGCGGTCGCGTGAGGAAGTAATTATACGATCCATGAGTCACTCTCTTATGACAGATGTAATTAACGGAAAGAATAGGAAACGGCGCGCCAGTCTCAAAGTGGTTTTACCCATCTTTACTCAGCAGGTTAGCGCCGGAGCTGGTTATTTCTTCTGCAGAAAGACGTTTCATCAGTATGAACAGCGGTTTGGCGCAATTAATCAGATCAAGCTCTTATAGGTTACTGAAAAATATTGCCTTATTACCATAAGGCCGCTAAGAGTTATTTCCGGATCGTCACAAAACAGACAATAAGGCGAAGGAAATGAAACCACAAACACGCACTCATTTTACACTCTCTTTATTAGCCGCCGGGATCCTGTGCGCCAGCACGGGAACCTGGGCGGCTAACGTGCCGGCAGGAACGCAGCTGGCCGATAAACAGGAACTGGTCAGGAACAACGGTAATGAGCCCGCTTCGCTCGACCCACATAAAGTCGAAAGCGATGTCGAATTCAATATTATCAGCGATTTATTCGATGGGCTGGTCAGTGTGTCCCCGGCGGGGGACATTCAGCCACGGCTGGCGGAAAAATGGGAGAACAAGGACAACACCGTCTGGACGTTCCATTTGCGTCCGGGTATCACCTGGAGCGACGGCACGGCCATCACCGCGGAAGACGTGGTCTGGAGCTGGCAGCGTCTGGTTGATCCTAAAACCGCTTCACCGTATGCCAGCTATCCAGGCAACATGCACATTGTGAATGGTGCGGATATTGCGCAGGGGAAAAAAGCCCCCGATACGCTGGGCGTGAAAGCGATTAACGACACCACGCTGGAAGTGACATTGACTCAGCCAAATGCGGCATTCCTGGCAATGCTGGCGCACCCGTCGCTGGTGCCGGTGGACAAAGTGCTGATTGGCCGCTTTGGCGACAAGTGGACCAAGCCTGAACATATCGTTACCAGTGGGGCTTATAAGCTGTCCCAGTGGGTGGTCAACGAACGCATAGTGGCGGAGCGTAACCCGCGTTACTGGGATAATGACCATACCGTGATCAACAAGGTGACGTATCTGCCGATCACCTCCGAGGCCGCAGATGTGAACCGTTACAAAGCGGGTGAAATCGATATTGTTTACACGGTGCCAGTCAACCAGTTCGCCCTGCTTAAGAAAACGCTGGGTAGCCAGCTGGATGTCTCCCCTCAGCTTGCCACCTACTATTACGAATTTAATACCACCCGCGCGCCGTTCAACGATCCCCGCGTGCGTAAGGCGCTCAATATGGCGCTCGATAAAGATATCATCGCAGATAAAGTGATGGGGCAGGGACAGCGTCCGGCGTGGCTCATCAGCCAGCCGGATATTGGTGGGGTCAAACTACAGAACCCGGATTACGCCAGCTGGCCGAGGGAAAAACGACTTGCCGAGGCGAAGAGATTGCTCGAAGAGGCGGGATACAACGCCAGCCACCCGCTGAGTTTTAATCTGCTGTACAACACCTCTGAAACGCACCAGCGTATCGCGATTGCCGCCAGCTCGATGTGGAAGAAAAATCTGGGTGTCGAGGCGAAGCTGCAAAACCAGGAGTGGAAAACGATGCTCGATACCATGCACACCCATAACTTTGACGCGGTGCGCTACGCCTGGATTGCGGACTACGACGACGCCGCCACTTTCCTGAACAATTTCCGCACCGGTGACAGCGAAAACACCAGCCAGTACAGCAATCCGGAGTATGACCAGGCGTTGGTTAACGCTGCAAAAGCCAAAACCACGGCCGAGCGCGGCAAGTTCTACCAGCAGGCGGAAGATCTGCTGGGGCGCGATGTGCCGGCGATCCCGGTGTATCACTACGTTCGTACGCACCTGGTAAAACCGTGGGTCGGTGGTTTTACGCCGGATAAGCTCGGGTACTACTACACGAAAGATATGTACATCAAAAAGCACTAAGCGTAATCGCTGAATCTTATGCTGGGAAAATGGCCAATATGTTGTCTATTCAACCGATTAAACATAATTTGGCTATTTTTAAAGCGAACGAATGCGCGTGCTCTTTACAGCGTGCGGTGAGGTGTTTATAGTTCGCCTCACTTAGGAAGCGTGGCCGAGCGGTTGAAGGCACCGGTCTTGAAAACCGGCGACCCGAAAGGGTTCTAGAGTTCGAATCTCTACGCTTCCGCCAAATTCGAAAACCCTGCGATAGCAATATCGCAGGGTTTTTTGCCATCTGAGGCACGGGTAAACGCATCCGCGCAAAAATAGAAAAATTCCTGCTTTACAAGGTGCTAATAGATGTTTATAGTGCGCCTCACTTTGGAAGCGTGGCCGAGCGGTTGAAGGCACCGGTCTTGAAAACCGGCGACCCGAAAGGGTTCTAGAGTTCGAATCTCTACGCTTCCGCCAAATACGAAACCCAGGTCGTTATGCGACCTGGGTTTTTTTATGCGCTAATGACAGTCAAATACAGGAACAGGACGTTCTGGTACTCAGGATACTGCGTCGATACTGCAGCGGTGTCTGACGCATCATCTTTTTAAAGCAGGTAATGAAATAGGTCACCTCGCTAAACCCGACGGCCAGCGCAATGGCATCAATACTCTCATCGCTGTACCGTAACAGATCGCAGCTGCTCTTTATCCGCCGGGTCAGTAAATATTCGTGAATGCTCCCGCCGGTCTGCTGGCGGAAAATTCGCGAGGTATAGCTGCGCGAAAGCCCCATGTCCTGGGCTAGCTGGTCGAGCGAAAACTTGCTGGCATAGTGGGCTTCGACCCAGCTCATAATCCGCGAGGCGATGGTCTGCTGGCGCGGCGGGAAGCGCTGCGGCTGCTCGGGCAGAAACGTCATGAGCTGCATCACCAGAAACGCCACCTCGCAGGCCGCGGTCTGCTCGTTACCCTCCAGACACTGAAACTGCTCAAGGATCCTTTCGATAAACGCTGCGTGGTTGCTGAGATCGTAAATTTGCGCCGGCAGATTGCTGGCGGCCAGCGCGGCGAACCGGGCCTGATGACGCGGGAAGGCGCTGAGCGCACTCTCGACGACCGATTGCTCAATGTGCATGGTGGTGCGGTGATAGGGGTTTTTATCGCTATGATCGACCTGCACTTTATGCAAACGGAAGGGTGGGAAGATAAATAATCGCCCCGGACGCGCGGTGTAGTGCTGATTATCCACCACCACGATGCCGTAGCCGCTGGAAATATAGAGCAATTCAACGCACTGATGCCAGTGGTAGTAAATCGCGCTGGTGCTGTACATGCGGTTAAATGAAATGGCCTGCCGATCGAGCGTGATGCGTTCCAGCAGTTGCGTTTCACCCATTTGACCTCCAGGACAACAGATTTAAATTTTTAGGCCATCAGTTGTAATTTATCCCCCTCGTGGAGGACAAAATCCAGCGAAAATGAAATGGCGGTTTAATTTTGTGAGTCTGCTCACTCAGCACCCTGAATAAAAGCAGTTACCCTTCATCCAGACGTCGCACGCGTGGCTTGAAAAAGCCTAATAACAATAACTTATCTCTACCCTCGTGTTATGCGGGAGGACCCTGTGCAACCTGAAAACATCAATCTGGATAATCCACTGACAAGCCGGGAAGAGGTGCTGCGGCTGGTCAATGACATGCTGAACGCGGTGGCGCCCTGGTTTAAAAACGACGCCAGCCGCATTGATTTAGCGAACTTTACCGCGCATTACGGCCAGCAGGTCGCGAGCATGGAAACGTTTTCCCGCCTGCTGTGGGGCGTGACGCCGTTGTTGGCTGGCGGCAGTGAGTCGCAACATTTCTCGTTCTATTTACAGGCGATAAAAAACGGCACCAATCCGCAGCACGCTGATTACTGGGGCGACGTCGCACCTTACGATCAGCGAATCGTCGAAATGGCGGCCTACGGGCTGCTGCTGGCGCTGGCGGGCGAAACCGTGCTGGCACACTTCACTGAGACGGAGAAAGCGAATTTATGGCGCTGGTTAAAGCAGTGCGAGACCCAGGACATCCCCGATAACAACTGGCACTTCTTTCCGATTCTGGTGCAGGTCGGCTTCCATTATTGCGGCATGCCAACCAACCCGCAGGCGCTGGAAGAAAATTTTGCGGCCATGGAGCACTACTATCTCGGCGATGGCTGGTACTCCGATGGCCCGGGCCGGCCGCGCGACTACTACATCTCGATGGGCTTCCATTTCTATGGCCTGATTTACGCGAAGTTAATGGCCGATGTCGATCCAAGGCGTAGTGCAACGCTGCGTCACCGGGCCGCACGTTTCTCCTCTGACTTCATCCATTTCTTTGCCGAAGACGGCGCGGCGATCCCGTTTGGCCGTAGCCTGACCTACCGCTTTGCCGAGGCTGCGTTCTGGAGTGCGGCGGCCTTTGCTGGCCTGGAGGTGTTTTCGCCTGGCGTGATGAAGGGCATCGTTCTGCGCCATCTGCGCTGGTGGCTGACGCAGCCGATATTCGATCGCGACGGCGTGCTGAGCGTCGGTTACAGCTACCCGAATCTGGCGATGGCGGAAGACTACAACGCGCCGGGTTCGCCGTACTGGGGCCTGAAGACCCTTCTGGTACTGGCGTTAGATGAGGGCGATGCCTTCTGGCAGTCGGCCGAACTGCCGCTGCCGCCGCTGCCCGCGCAACACACGATAGTCCACGCGGATCAAGTGATAGTGCATCAGGCCGATCACCTGTGGATGCTGACGTCTGGTCAGCTTGAGCTGAACAACTTCGTAAATACCGAAGCGAAATACTGCAAGTTTGCCTATTCCACCCGCTTTGGCTTCACCATCGAACGCGGACGCTACGGCCTGAACCACGCCGCCCCCGATTCGATGCTGCTGCTGGCTGAAAAGGATAACTACTGGCGCGGCCGCCGCGAATGCCAGCATGTGGTCACCGCTGATGGCACCATTTACAGCCGCTGGCTGCCGTGGCGCGACGTGGTGATTGACAGTTGGCTGCTGGCGTTGGGTGACTGGCAACTGCGCGTCCATCGTATCAATACCCGGCGCGCGCTCGATTGCGCGGAGGGTGGCTTTAGTCTGGCGAACCGCCCACTGCCGCAGATGCAGGAGAGTGATGGCGGCTGCTGGTTACGCAACGCCTGCGATGTATCGGCGATTTTCGCTTTACATCCGCATGCCCGTCGCGGCGAGACGGTGGTGACGCCGCCAAACAGTAATCTGTTGTTCGCCGATCGCGCGGCGGTGCCGGTGCTGCGTGACGAGCTCGATCCCGGCACCCATTTGTTGATAAGCGCGGTGTGGGCGGGAAATGCCGCCGACTTCGATCCGCAACATTGCCCGCAGGCCTTCATAAGCGATGACGCGGTACGCTTCGTGACGGCACGACAAGAAACGACGCTCGTTCTGGCCCCGGAGGCATCGCTATGAGCACATCATCGTCCGTACGTGCTGCGCAGTACAAAATGAGTACCTTTATTTTTCTTTACTTCTTCACCTGGTCATCCAGCTTTGGCCTGTATGCCTTGTGGCTGAGCCAGAAAGTGGGCCTCGATAGCATCACCATTGGCAGCGTGTTCGCCATTAATGGCGTCTTCGCGGTGGTCCTGAAGCCAGTGTACGGCTACATCATGGATAAAATCGGCATGAGCAAGTGGCTGCTCTATTTTGTCTGCGCCATTTCAGCGCTGATGGCACCGTTTTTCTCGCTGGTGTACCAACCGCTGCTGCAAAGCCATGCGATGGCCGGGATTATCATCGGCGCGCTGTATCTGAGTCTGGGCTGGTACGCCGGGGTGGCGGCTTCTGAATCCTACGCCGACCGCTTTAGCCGCCTGTACGGGCTGGAGTTTGGCCGCATCAGAATGTGGGGTTCGCTGGGCTGGGCGATGGCGGCCTCGGTCTCCGGGCTGTTGTTTAACGTCACGCCGCTGGCCAACTTTCTGCTCAGCAGCGGGACCTCGGTACTGATGCTGCTGGTGCTGATTAGCCTCAAAATTGGCGATGAGCAGCTGCGCAACAACAGCGTCATTTCCGCTAATAAGATCGTCTTTGCCGATGTGCTGATGCTGCTGAAAAACCGTAAATTCTGGATGTTTAGCCTTTACGTCGCCGGGGTGGCCTGGATGATGTTTATCGCCGAGCAGCAGTTCCCGCGCTACTTCGTGTCGTTCTTCGCTACCAAAGAGCAGGGCAACGCCTGGTACGGCTACCTGAGCACCGTCCAGTCGGGGATGGAGTTCGTGATGATGATGTTTATCCCGTGGCTGGTGAACCACTACGGCGCTAAGCGCGGACTGCTGTTCTGCGGCTGCGTGGTAGGGGCACGGCTGATCGCATCCGGCCTGACCAGCGATCCGATTGTTATCTCCATCATCAAACCGTTTTACGGCGTTGAGATCGCGCTGCTGCTGATTTCGGTCTTCAAATACATCGCCGAACATTTCCATCGTCGGGTTAACGCCACGATGTACCTGCTGGGGTACCAGGCGATGATTTACGTCGGCTCGATTGTGGTCGCGCCACCTGCTGGCTATCTGTACGACAAGATAGGCTTCGAGCATACCTATCTGCTGATGGGCTGCTGCGCTCTGCTTTTTACGCTGATTTCCGCTTTTACGCTGTCGCGCTGCCAGTCGAAACGCGATGCCTCACGACCTTTTGCTCCGGCTTTAGACACCGCCCCGGTTGAACCGGCCAAACATTAATTCAGGAGTTGTTATGACCAAATCTGTTATCACCGAAGCGCTGCGGCCGATCGAACTGCATCAGGTCGATCGGCTGGCACTGAGCCAGACGCTGGAAGCGGCCTTAACCCGCGTAACGCGCAAGCTCGACAAAAATATTGTCGCCTTCGGCGATAAGTTCCCCGGCGAAGCCTGTGAGAAGGGGGTCTGGCCGCGTACCGATAACGTGGAGTGGACAACCAGTTTTTGGCCGGGCCAGCTGTGGCTGATGTGGGAGATGACCGGCAAAGCGCATTATCGCGAAGCCGCCGAGCGCTATTTACCCTCGTTCGCCCGGCGTATTGAGCAGCGTATTGACACCGCAACGCACGATCTCGGGTTCCTCTATTCGCTCTCCTGCGTCAGTACCTGGCGCCTCACCGGCAACGAAGCCGCTCGCCAGTCGGCGCTGCTGGCTGCCGATCGCCTGATGGAGCGTTTTAACCCGACGGCCAACATCATTCAGGCATGGGGGGATTTAAACGACCCGGAACAGCAGGGGCGAATGATCATCGACTGCAATATGAACCTGCCGCTGCTGTACTGGGCCAGCGAGCAGACCGGCGACCCACGTTACGCGCAAGCGGCGACGGCTCACGCCGGGCAGGCAGCGAACTATATCGTGCGTGAAGATGCTTCGACTTATCACACCTACTATATGGATGTGCAGACGGGTGAGCCGCGCTTTGGCAACACCCATCAGGGCTACAGCGATACCTCGTGCTGGTCGCGCGGCCAGGCGTGGGGCATTTACGGCTTCCTGCTGAGCTATCAGCACACTGGCGATAAGCAGATGGTTGAGTTGTCACGCAGCCTGGCGCACTACTTCCTCAACCGACTGCCGGAAGATGATGTTTGCCACTGGGATCTGGCGCTGCTCGGTACTGACGCCGTGCGCGACAGTTCAGCGGCGGCGATTGCCGCCTGTGGTTTGCTGGAGCTGGTCAGGGCGCTGCCGACGCTCGACGCAAACCGTGCATATTATGAAGAGATGGCGCTGCGCATTGCGCTGTCGCTGACCGACAATTACCTGGCCCATGACGACGACCCGACTGAGGGGCTGCTGCAGCACTCGGTTTATCATATGGGCAGCGGCAAGGGCGTCGATCAGTGCTGTAGCTGGGGGGACTATTTCTATCTTGAGCTGCTGGCGCGGCTGCGACAGGTTTGGTACCCGTACTGGTAACCCTGAAGCCATGGAGAGCAAAATGAAAAGCGTAGCCGTGTTATTAGCCCCCGGTTTTGAAGAGGGGGAAGCGATCGTCACTATCGATATCCTGCGCCGCCTGAATATTACGGTGCAGACGATTGCCTGTGGTGAAAGTCGTGAAGTGGTGAGCTACCACGCCATCCCCATGGTGGCGGATAGGACCCTGAAAGCTAGCCTCGATCAGACCTTTGACGCGGTGGTGTTACCGGGCGGCCCGGAAGGCAGCGTCAACCTGGCGAAAAGCGTGGAGGCGATCGCCTTCGTTCGCCGCCATGATGAAGCGGGCAAATATATCTGCCCGATTTGCTCCGCCGCTGCCCGTGTGCTGGGCGGCAACGGGCTGCTAAAGGGGCGCCGCTATGTCTGTTCCGGCGATGTGTGGAAAACAGTCAGCGATGGCCAGTACGTCGATGCCGACGTGGTGGAAGATGGCCATCTGCTAAGCGGTCGCGGGCTGGGCAAGGTGTTCGATTTCGCCTTAACCCTGGCGGCGCGCTTGCAGGGCGATGAAGCACTGGCCCGCGAGCAGGCCAGTCATATTGATTATGCGTGGCAGTCGGGACGCGGCTGGTAACAGAGCCTTACAGGCACATCTGAAAACCTCCGGCTATGCCGGAGGATATTTATTTCGTTTTACAGTCCAATCACCAGCTCCCCGGAGTGACTCCGCGAGCAGCACAGCGCCACTTGCTGGTCCGGGCCGTTTTTTTCCGCATCCGACTGCACGCTATCCCGGTGATCCACCACGCCGTCAATCACCGGCGTCAGACACGCACCGCAGATCCCCATCTCGCAGGACAACGGAACGTCCACGCCATTTTCCTGCAGCACCTGGGCGATAGTTTTATCTGCAGGTACCGGCCAGCGCTCGCCGGTGGAGGCCAGTTTGACCGTAAAGATCTCACCGGCTTCTCCGCCACTGACAGGCTCAGCGGGCTGAAACGCCTCGCTGTGAAGGTGGGCTTCATCCCAGCCCTTCGCCGTGGCGACGTCACGCACTTTTTCCATAAACCCTGCCGGGCCACAGACCCAGGCGTGAAGCCCCGCCGTAGCCACCGGGATATGCTCTGCCAGCA
Organism: Enterobacter sp. 22466; assembly: GCF_052044775.1. NCBI lineage: Bacteria > Pseudomonadati > Pseudomonadota > Gammaproteobacteria > Enterobacterales > Enterobacteriaceae > Enterobacter > Enterobacter sp. 22466. The sequence continues at coordinate 815,059 of NZ_JBQENX010000001.1, forward strand.
GAGTGCGCGGGCTGATGGTATGAATAACGCAATTACCATGTTCAACCTGCGCCAGTTCGTGGGCGAAAGCCGCGCTTTCAGCCTGTCTGACATAATAGTGCAGGGTGAACGGGGTTCCAGCTGCCTCCAGCGCCAGGGCCATCGCATACAGTGGCGTAATCCCGATCCCCGCAGCCAGCAGCAACACCCGTTCGGCCTCCTGCAGGGCAAACAGATTGCGCGGCGCAGAGATCAGCAGCTTCTGACCGGGACGCAGTGTCTCATGAATATAGCGTGACCCGCCGCGCGAGGCGGTTTCCCGTCCCACGCAGATCAGATAACCCTCATTTTCGCAGCTGCCGGTCAGGGAATACTGGCGAATAACCCCGCAGGGCAGGTGCACGTCAATATGCGCGCCGGGTTGCCACTCTGGCAGCGCTTCACCGTTTTCTGCTACCAGCCTGACCGCGAGGCTCTTGTTCCCCTGACGCCACAGTCCATCAACAATCACGCTCAACATACGGGCCTCCGTCATACCAGGAAAAATTCGCCAAAGCCCATTTTTTTCAGCCCCCGGCGATAGGCAATTGAGCTTTTATCTGCGGGAATATGGGCTTCCAGGGTCAGATCCAGCGGCAAACTTTCCGGGCGCTGGGTTTCAACCATCAAACGGTCTTCCTCAAAAATTCGCAGGTTAAAGGCATGCACCTCTTCCACCGGAATATGCAGGTCAAAGTTGCGCGCGATGGGGGCGAACATGCGGGTGACGCGTGATGAGACCGGTGACGCGGCGTTCATGATCACCAGCCGGGATTCACCCGGAAAATGGATCGTCAGGGTGGCGGTAAACGGCAAGTGCATTTCAAAATGGCGCAGCCACTGGAAGCCTTCCGGCGCCTGCACGTCAGAGCTGGCAGGATAATTGCTCACCGAACTCCAGTAATCCGCGACAAAGCCAAACGGTGTTTCCTGTGGCTGATAGGTCGGGACGAGCTGGTTATCCGGGTCCGCAAAGGTGCTGGTATGGATCCACGCGAAATGCGCCACATCCAGAAAGCCTTCCACCTGGCGGCCAGCGAAGCCATTCACCTCAAACGCCGGGCAGTTGATCTGCTGAAAGCCATCGTCATCCCAGTGCGGCATAGTGGGCAGCGGCATCGGGTTGTCCGGGTCAAACGCCAGACACGTCCAGATCAAGCCAAAGCGCTCCTCCACGGCGTAGTTAATCAGGTTGAGTTTCGCCGGTACCGGCTGATCGGGGCTGGAGGGAATGCGGTTGCAGCGGCCATCTTCCCCGAAGCGCAGGCCATGGTAGGGGCAGATAATCCCGTGTTCATCATGAAAGCCCAGCGACAGCGGCACGCCGCGATGCGGACAAACATCGCGGGCGACCACGACCTGGTCTTTTACGCGGTAGATAACCAGCGCTTCGTCCAGCAGGGTCGCTTTGACCGGTGCCGCACCGATGTCGCAGGCGCGTGCAACCGGATGCCAGCACTTTGCCAGGCGCAGCCAGTCCTCTGGCTCAAACGTACAATGGGCGGGTGGTACAGGTGCTTTATTCATGTGTATCCCTCTTACGTTCAGCCTAATGGTCCGCCCTGAATGGTGTCGCACAGACCGTTGATAATGCGCTCCCCGGTCTCCTCCCTGAGTTCCTGATACCAGGCTCGGGTTAACGCCATATCTTTACCGTGCGTGACGTCACAGCGCTTGCGGGCCTTCAGCACCAGGTCGCGTACCCGGTCGCAGCGCAGGGCTTCGTACTGCCGCAGCGCCAGCGTAATGTTGTGGTTTTCGCGCAGGCAGTCTCCCAGCACCACCGCATCTTCCAGCGCCGCGCAGCCGCCTTGGCCGATATCCGGCGTGGTACTGTGCGCCGCATCGCCCAGCAGCGCCACGTGGCCGCGCACCAGGCTGTCGAACGGCTCAATGTCGTGGATCTCAATGCGGTTGGTGGTGTCCGGATCCAGCGCGGCGATCAGCTTCTGCACCGGCGGCGCCCAGCCGCGGAAGTAACCCGTGAGATCGGCCCTGAGGGTGGTGCGATCTTCCGCCAGACCGAGGGGAAGCGGGACATCAAAAAAGAAATAGAAGCGGCCACCGGAGACGGGCATCAGCGACACGCGCTTGCCTTCTCCAACGAACGTGGTCCACTGATGGGCAGGGGCAATTTCTTCATCAATCTTCACCAGCCCGTTCCAGTTAACGTAGCCCGCGTAGCGACGCTCGGGCGTATACCCGAGCACGTACGGGCGCACCGCAGAGTGGCTACCGTCGGCGGCAATCAGAAAATCGCCTGTCGCCATGCTGCCGTCGGTGAAGGTCACGGTGACGCCAGCGTCATCTTCCCGAACATGTTCGACGCGCTTGCCGAACTGCACCCGCTCGCGACCCCAGAAGTCCAGCATCTCCCGCTGAAGCTCAGCGCGCGAGACCGGGCAGGGACGCCCACCGGTGCGCTCCACCAGCGGGGCCAGGCTAAAGCGGGTCAGCGTATCGCCGCGCCGGTGATCCTTGTAGGCCATAAAGCGCATCGGCCCGCCGTATGTCTCAATGATGTCGCCCATGCCGAGGTGCTGCATGCATTTTACCCCGTTAGGCCAGATGGAGATGGCCGCGCCAACGGGTTTGATCTCTTTTACTGCCTCAAACACGGTACAGTCGATGCCCGCCTTTTCCAGCGCGACAGCGGCGCTCAGGCCACCAATGCCTGCGCCAATGACGATTGCTTTCATGCTTCTCTCCTTTTGCAGGGTGTCATTAGCATCAGCAATTTGCGTACCAGGCTGCAGAGTGGCGAAAAGGGCGTTGTGAGAGGGATGTTTGCACTGCTAAGGTGCGTTATCGCGGTGAGAATGCCTTTTTATGAATCAATAATTTCCGGTTTAAGGATCAGGAATCGACTGTTTCAGGTCTCAGTCAAGAGTGGCGTGCTTTGTGCAAGGCTCAGGAACGATGATGTCACGGGAGGAACCATGATAACACTGGACGATTTTAATCAACGGAGTCAGGAAGAGGTGCTTACGCTATTACACCCTTGCGTGGCCATCCCCGGCTGGGCCGAGGCGCTGGTCGCCGGGCGGCCTTATCCGAGCCGGGATGATCTGTTTGATGCGGCCCAGGCGCTGACGAAAAGCTGGGATGAACACGCGCTCACGGAGGCTCTGAGCGCGCATCCGCGCATCGGTGAGAAGCCCATGGGCACGCAGGCGGAGGCGGCGCTGTCGCGTCAGGAGCAGGGAGCGGTGAATCATGATGATGCGCGGCTTGCTGAGGCGTTGCGGGCAGGCAATGCCCGCTACGAAAGCCGTTTCGGGCGCGTCTTTCTGATCCGCGCCAAAGGCCGCAGCGGAGAGGCGATCCTCCAGGCCCTGAACGCGCGGCTGGAAAACAGCGATGCGCAGGAGGTGCAGGCCGCACTGGATCAGCTGCGGGAAATTACCTTATTACGACTGGAAGGAGTCATTGGCGCATGAGCACGCTCAGTACACATATTCTGGATATCTCGACGGGCAAACCCGCGCAGGGGGTTACGGTACGCCTTGAACAGGACGCGGAGATCATCGCAACTGGCGTGACCAACGCGCAGGGCCGCATCACCGAGTTTGTTCCCGTCCTGCCTGCGGGCCGCTATCGGCTGGTGGCCGAGACTGGCGCCTGGTTTAGCGAAACGGGGCGCGACACGCTCTATCCCTGTGCGCAGATTGATTTTCTTATCGGCGAAACGGCAGATGAACACTTCCATCTGCCGTTTGTGATTGCCCCTGGCGGCTGGTCAACCTACCGCGGCAGCTGACCACACTGGCTCGCCGTTGACCCAGGTTTGGCTGATATTACGCTCGTCGCCCAGGGTCATCAGCACAAACAGCTGCTCGTAGATATCCTTGCAGCGCCCGCTGCGCAGGCGCTGAAGCGGGGTGACGGCCGGGTCGATCACGATAAAATCGGCCTCTTTGCCCGGTGCGAAGTTGCCAATGTTGTCATCCAGACGCAGGGCATGCGCGCCACCCAGCGTGGCATGATAAAAGGCCTCGCTGGCGCGCAGGCGATAGCTCTGCAACTGACCCACCTTGTAAGCTTCCCCCAGCGTGCGCAACATACTGAAGGTGGTGCCCGCGCCAACGTCGGTGCCGATACCCATCCGCACCTTGTGCTGCCAGCAGGCGGGTAACCGAAACAGCCCGCTGCCAAGAAACAGGTTGGACGTTGGGCAAAACGCCACCGCCGAACCGGTGTCATGCAGGCACTGCCACTCGCTGTGGTGGAGATGGATCCCGTGAGCAAACACGCTGCGTTCACCGGTGAGGCCGTAGTGGTGGTACACATCCAGATAACGTTCATGCTCCGGCCACAGGTCATTAACCCAGGCCACTTCGTTCGGGTTTTCGCTCAGATGGGTCTGCAGCCAGGTGTCCGGAAACTCCTCTCGGAGTAAACGCACCGCCGCAAGCAGTTCCGGTGATGAGGTGGGCGCAAAGCGTGGCGTAATGGCATACCCCAGCCGTCCATGGTGGTGCCAGCGCTGGATCAGCTCCCGTGTCTGCCGGTAGCTCTGTTGTGCCGTTTCGGTCAGGTAGTCCGGGGTGTGCCGGTCCATCATCACCTTCCCGGCGATAAGGCGCATATTCAGGCGCGACGCCTCGGTAAACAGCGCATCGACCGATTCAGGATGCAGCGTGCAAAACACCAGTGCGGTGGTGGTGCCGTGGCTCACCAGCTGATTTATGAAAAATTCCGCGATCTCTTTTGCGTAGCTCTCGTCAGCAAACTGGCTCTCCACCGGGAACGTGTAGGTGGTCAGCCACTCCAGCAGTTGCTCGCCGAAGGCGCCGATCATCTCCGTCTGCGGATAATGAACGTGAGTATCGATAAAACCGGGCAACAGCAGTTTGCCGCGCAGGTCGGTGTAACTCTTGTGCGGGTCAAGATATTGCTCTCCCTCCTGCCAGGCCATGAGCGCCACGATTTTCCCGTGGTGAATAAACAGCAGGCCGTCCTCCTGGTAGCGCGCATGGTCGGCAATCAGGTCTGCACTGTCGCAGACCCGGGCGATATCGAAAAATGCACCGCGTATCGCAGTCTGGTAATCCATCACGGCTCCTGTCTGATGGTTTGCGTGGCTTCGCGTGCCGTGAAGTGAGCGGCGGACGCCCCTTCGCGCTCTTCACGCGCCAGCCAGCGGTAGGTTACCCCGCCAAGGAACACGCCAATGAACCAGCTAAAGTTTGCCACCTCATGCAGCGCCGGGATGAAGCTTATCACCAGCCCGACGGCAACCGAGGGGATCAGCGCGCCGATGGCTTTCGGGTTAAAGCCGTTGCGGTACCAGTATTTCCCTTCTGGCGTGTCATCGAACAGGTCGTCCACGGATACCTTGCCACGCTTAATCAGGTAGAAGTCGGCAATGAGAATCCCGAACAGTGGGCCGATAAATGCCCCCAGTACGTCCAGGGTGTAATGAATAAGTTCCGGGGAGTTAAACAGGTTCCACGGGGTTAACAGGATCGAGCCGACGGCGGCAATCATGCCCCCGGTGCGGAAGCTGATTTTCTGCGGGGAACAGTTAGAGAAATCAAACGCCGGGGAGACAAAGTTGGCCACGATGTTGATCCCGATGGTGGCGGTGATCATGGTCAGCAGACCAATCGCCACGGCCAGATCGTTGCCCACGCGGCTGACGGTTTCAATCGGGTCGGTGATCATGCGGCCGAACAGCGACTGGGTACCGGAGACAATCACCACGGTCACGATGGAGAACAGCAGGAAGTTAAACGGCAGGCCCCAGCGGTTACCACGGCGGATTTCCCCCATGCTTTTGCCGTAGCGGGAGAAATCCCCAAAGTTGAGCAACGGGCCTGAGAAGTAGGAGACCACCAGCGCCGTGGCGGTGATCATCTGCCAGGTCTGCTCGCCCGCGCTCAGGGATTTGCTGGCGAGGGTGAAGGAGATCCCGTCGAATCCGGTCTTGTATACAATCCATCCTGCCAGCGCCAGCATCACCACATACACCGCCGGGCCGGCGATATCGATAAAGCGCTTGATGGCATTCATGCCGTGCCAGAAGACCATTGCCTGCAATACCCACATAATGGCAAAGCAGATCCAGCCCAGGTGCGACAGCCCGAGAAACGCGCCGGTGGTGAGCGAAGAGAGTGACGGCCAGAACTTCAGCGCCACCAGCATCAGGGCGTTAGCGGCCAGATAGGTCTGAATGCCGTACCAGGCAAAGGCGATAAGCCCGCGGATCACCGCCGGAATGTTCGCCCCGAAGACGCCAAAGGCCTGACGGCTGATGACCGCATACGGTACGCCCGCCATCTGGCTCGGCTTCGCCACCAGGTTGGCACACAGTTGCACAATGCAAATCCCCACCAGCAGGCACAGCAACACCTGCCAGCTCGCCAGCCCGAGCGTAAAGAAGCTCGCGGCGACAACGTATCCCCCCATGCTGTGGACGTCCGACATCCAGAACGAAAAGATGTTGTACCAGCTCCAGTTCTGGTCACGCGTTGGTGCCAGATCCTCATTGCAAAGCCGTGGGCTGTAAACCGCACCGGAATCAGCGGCCGTACCGTGTTGCGTATTTTGACTGTTTGGCATGAAACCTGCTCCTGTGAATGAAAACCCGATGAGTGGGAGTGCAGACGGTGTTGCAGGATCCAGGCCAAAATAATAAATCTTGTATGCAATATTTTATTTTTATGTATACGATTCGATAGCGAAAAGTAAAAAGTGGAGTGGTTAATGAACTACGTGAACAGTCTGCACGCCGCGCCAGACCTGCAAGACAAAGACGAATCCATCTTTCAGGCGCTGATGACCGCGATTGTCGAACATCAGCTGCTGCCGGGAAGCAAATTGCCGGAAGAGGCGCTGGCGGAGGTCTTTGGCGTGAGCCGTACGGGCATCCGTAAGGTGTTGCAGCGACTCGCCGCTGTGCAAATGGTCACCTTAACGCCCAAACGTGGTGCACACGTTGCCAGCCCGACGGTCGAAGAGGCCCGGCAGATCTTCCGCACCCGCGCGCTGCTGGAGGTCGCCAATCTGCCAGACGTGCTGGCGCACTGTCAGCCGCCGCATCTGGCGGCGCTGGCGTCAATCATCCGTCAGGAGCAGCAGGCGCATGAAGCTTACGACGGCCCGGCGGCGATCCGCCACTCCGCGAATTTCCATATTCAGCTGCAGGCCATCTCCGGCAATCAGGTCCTGACGGAGATGGTGACCCGCCTGAGCCAGCGCTCTTCGCTGGTGATTGCCACCTGGGGCGCGCCGTGGCGTCAGGGGTGCCGCTGCAACGATCATGAACAGCTTGTGGAGCTGCTGCGCCAGAAAGCGCTGCAGCCATTGAGCGATGCCCTGATGCACCATTTTGAACATATCGTTGCCAGCCTCTGTTTCGAACGGGCGGGTGAGTGCCTGCCTGATTTTGCCCGGCTGTTCGCCAGCCACAAGGAGTCGTAATGTCGTCTGTCTGTATACAAGTCATTAATCCCAATACCAGCCTCGCGATGACCGAAACCATCGGCGCGGCCGCCCGCGCGGTGGCTGCACCGGGCACGGAGATCCTCGCGGTCTGCCCCGGTGCAGGTGTGCCCTCAATCGAAGGTCATTTTGATGAGGCCATTGCCGCCGTGGGTGTCCTTGAACAGATCAAAAAAGGCAGAGAGCAGGGGGTGGCGGGTCACGTGATTGCCTGCTTTGGCGATCCGGGGCTGCTGGCCGCGCGCGAGCTGGCGCAAGGGCCGGTTGTCGGCATTGCCGAAGCCGCCATGCATATGGCCACGCTGGTGGCGACGCGCTTTTCCATTGTCACCACGCTGCCGCGCACGCTGATCATTGCTCGTCATCTGCTGCACCAGTATGGCTTTCACGATCGCTGCGCGGCCCTGCACGCGATAGATCTCCCGGTGCTGGCGCTGGAAGATGGCACCGGTCTGGCGCAGGAGAAAGTGCGCGCGCGCTGTATACAGGCTCTGAAAGAGGATGGCTGCGGTGCCATTGTGCTGGGCTGTGGCGGGATGGCAACGCTGGCGCAGGAGCTGACGCGCGAGCTGCGCGTGCCGGTGATCGACGGCGTCAGCGCGGCGGTGAAAATGGTGGAATCGCTGGTGGCGCTGGGGCTGTCAACCAGCAAGCACGGGGATCTGGCCTTCCCGGAGAACAAACCGTTAAGCGGACATTTTCAGGCATTGAATCCATTTTAATTTTTTGGGGGGTAGCAATGGGGCTTTTTGAAGAGGGTTATCCGCGGGATCTGCGAGGCTACGCCGGCAACCCGCCGCATGCGCAGTGGCCGGATCAGGCACGCATCGCCGTGCAGTTTGTGCTCAATTATGAAGAGGGGGCAGAAAACCACGTCCTGCATGGCGATGCCGGGTCGGAACAATTTCTCTCGGACATCATTGGAGCGGCCAGCTATCCGGACAAACATATGTCCATGGACTCCCTGTACGAATACGGCAGCCGCGCCGGGTTCTGGCGGATCCACAATGAATTTCAGAAACGCGGCCTGCCGCTGACGGTCTTTGGCGTGGCGATGGCGCTGGCGCGTCATCCGGAAATTGTCGCGGCGATCAAGGCGGCGGATTACGACGTGGTCAGCCACGGCTGGCGCTGGATCCACTATCAGAACATGGATATCAACCAGGAACGTGAGCATCTGCAGAAAGCGGTGCACGTGCTGACCGATCTGTTTGGCAAACCGCCTACGGGCTGGTACACCGGGCGCGACAGCCCCAACACGCGCCAGCTGGTGGTGGAGCAGGGCGGTTTTGACTACGACAGCGACTACTATGGCGACGACTTACCCTTCTGGACGGAAGTGACCTGCAGCGATGGCAGCCGTAAACCGCACCTGATCGTTCCCTACACGCTGGATGCGAACGACATGCGCTTCGCCACCGCCCAGGGGTTTAATACCGCTGAGCAGTTTTATACTTACCTGAAAGACAGCTTTGACGTGCTGTATGAAGAGGGCGAAAGTGCGCCGAAGATGATGTCCATCGGCATGCACTGCCGTCTGCTGGGGCGTCCGGGGCGTTTTCGCGCGCTGCAGCGGTTCCTGGATTATGTGCAACAGCACGAGCGGGTCTGGGTCTGTACCCGCCAGCAGATTGCTGAGCACTGGCGGGAGGTGCATCCGTTTCAGAAATAATTGAGCCGTATTTTGCCGGGTTGCGGCTGCGCCTTTCCCGGCCTACAGGACGTCGCATGCCCGTTGGCGTTACACCATCAAACTCACATGCGCTGCCACGGGGCATTAGATTTTCTTTATCTGAGCGATTGATTTTTCATCATTTTATCCGGAAAATCCCTGCACTTTTAAAGGGAAAGGCAGACACCGGATGTTCACACTCTACATGCAATGGGAAGCCAGGCGGAAACTGGCTCCGGCTGATATTCAGTTCATCCTCACGCCACGTGAATCACTTGAGATGGCGAGCATATTTTACGAACTGGATTACCAGGAATACGACCAGCGTTACCCTTTTCACCGTCATAGTGTTCCGAGAAGGCGGGAAGGGGGTCATCACCGTCATGCAGCTCAGCCCTACAGACGCAAGCACAGACCGGAGTACGACGGACTCTATGATGAGGTGGAATGGAATCTTGAGCACGGCTGGATGGTCGGCGTGGACACGGGGGAAAAGTGGGATAAGTTCCGCAATCCGTTCTCCTTTGATGGCGAAGGTAATCTGGTTTATGACTGCTTCATGGATACCTACGGCGAGAGCTTCCCGCAGGTTGTGCGTCAAATCTACGAGTACGCCCTCAACGAACACCAGGGCAGGAAGCCGCCTCCGACCGTTAAGGAGCACTATTCCGATGCCCCGATACAACACGCTCAGGCCGCAAAAACTATCAACAACAAAGCAGCGGGAAGGCTTCTTGCTGCGGGCGGCATCTACAACGGCAACATAGAGGGGGTTCATAAGACCGTACAGCAGCTAGGCGGCGAAGCTCCAGCAGGTTACGATCAGGTTATGGACAACAAAGGGCTCATCATTGCTGGCGCTTCTGTTGCTGCCGGACTAAGAATGGGAAAAATTAACATCACCGGAGAACTGGAAAAGTTATCGTCATTAAGCAAAATCCCAGAGTTTGAATCACCAGCTTTAAAGGGGTTTACCTCGGAGTCAGGCACATTGCTTAATGCCGAACACGCCGTTGTAGATTACAGAAAGCTATCAACTTACTCTTTAGATGTTAACCACCCAGTCGGCGGGCATAAGGCCAGAGTATTCCAATCGGCACTGGGTTATAACCCGACAAATTCTGACGTGTTAGCAGATCGAGTCCGAGAGGGCATACTAACTGCCCCAGCTAAAATTTTGAACGCGGACCAGTACGGGCAGCGAATGGCTGTAGAGATGCCGATATTAGGCCTAAACGGTGAGACAGTGATAGTGCGCAGCGGTTGGATATATGAAACTGATGCTGTTGTTCCACGCATGACGACGATTTTGGTTAAGTGAGATCAGACCATGAGAAGAGAAGAGTTTGAAGTGGTTGTGTTAGCGGAAGATTTGCCGGATGAAGGGTTAACTAAAGGCATGATAGGTGCCATCGTATTCATACATGAAAAACCACATCTGGCTTACATGGTTGAATTTGTTGATGATGAAGGCCGCACTGTTGCAATGCCTTCTCTTTTACCTGAGCAAATAACGGATTATATTCCGCAAGAATGATCTGATTTATCATATGCTCGTTACGTACACTGCTAAAAAATACTCAGGGCGATTTCCCGCCCTGAACTGCAAAAGCATATGCATTCCCCCGTAAATACCCCGACGCGTCTGGTAAATTTATGAGGTCATGAATGACTATTCACCCGGATATATGACTACCGTTTGTAAAATGACTACAATGATTTTTCCATAGTAAGCAGAGGGACTTATGCAACCCTACGCATCTTTTCATGACACCATCACACTCACCTGTGCCGCAACAATGCGCCACCCGTAAGCAAATCGCACCCACGTCTGCTGCTGACGGCCAATGCGTTCCGTGCCCTCGCGGGTAAACTCGGTGCTGCATACGGCATAATCCTCACCGAAGGTGGTGATCACGGTATTGCGCAACGTTCGCTGTAGCCCGGCGGAGGGCCGTGCCGCGCGAAAGGCGCGGATTTCATCAATGCCGTAGAGGTTTTCCCCCGCGCCCAGTCGCACCGTGTTTTTGTCGTGCCAGAACAGCTCATCCAGCACCGCAATGTTGTTGCTCACCAGCGCATCTTCGTAGCGGTAAAATGCGGCTGTGACATCCGCCACCACCCAGGGAAGGTTAATGTCGTCGTGATTGATCATGGTGCCATCTCCGCAGGACGGGCATCGGTTATCCCGCTCGTTTCCAGGACCCGCGCCACGCGCAGGCAGGCTTGTTCATTAAACGGCGCTGCGATGAGTTGCAGACCAATCGGTGCCCCCTGGGCGGTGCGTAGCGGAACGGTGGTGACGGGCAAACCCAGAAACGAAATCGGCTGCGTCAGCATCCCCATGCTGGCACGCACCGGCAGTGGCTCCCCGTTAATCTCCATGGTCTGCTCGCCGATCGTCGTGGCGCTGCGCGGCGTTGCCGGGGCGATCAGCACGTCGGCCTGTTCAAACAGCGCTTTACAGGCCTGTCGGGCGTGGGCGCGAAAACGCTGGGCCTGAATATACCAGGCGGAAGGGATCATCGCCCCAGCCAACAGGCGTTCGCGGGAGTGTGGTTCGAAACGCGCCGGCTCACGGCGAAGAGACGGCAGGTACTGGTTCCCCCCTTCGGAGGCGCTGATGATGAATGCGGCAGAGCGGGCCAGTTCCGCATCAGGGAACTGAAGCTCCTCCTGGACATCGAGAGCACGCGCCACGCGCGCGACGGCTTCCCGGGCATCATCATTACACCACGTGCTGAAATAGCCGCCGAGGACCGCACAACGCAATCCATCCAGACCGCGATCGAGCAAGGGACGCGTCTGCTCGCGGGAGGACTCCGCCTGAAAAGGGTCGCTAGTGTCTCGTCCCTGCAGCGCATCGTACACGGACGCCAGATCGCACACGCGCCGGGCAAACGGACCAATATGATCGAGACTGGCGACAAACGGGTGGCTGCCGGAGCGTGACAGGCGGCCAAAGGTCGGTTTTAAGCCGTAAATTCCGCACAGGGATGCCGGGACGCGAATCGACCCGTTGGTGTCGGTACCCAGTGAAAAATGGACCAGCCCGGCGGCGACGGCGGCGGCAGAGCCACCGGAGGAGCCGCCTGCAATGCGCGTCAGATTGTGCGGATTACGCGTGGCGCCGTAGTGGCTGTTTTCCGTGGTAAAGCCGTAGGCATAGGCATCCATATTGACCATCCCGGACAACAGTCCTCCCGCGCTGCGTAGCTGGCGAACCGCAAAGCTGTCTGCGCTGGCAGCGGAACGCTTGCTGAACAGCTCGGCTCCGGCGAGGGTGGTGTGCCCGGCCACATCAAACAGGTTTTTTACCGCGTAAGGCACGCCCGCCAGCGGCGGCAGGGGGCGCTTTTCCCGGCGCAGGGTGTCGATATTTTCTGCCTCGGCCAGCATCCGCGCGTCGGTCACCGCCGTCCAGGCGTTGATCTGCGGGTTGATGCGCGCAATATCCTCCAGCGTCTGACGGGCGATCTCGCGGGCGCTTAACTCGCCTGCACTCAGCGCCTGCTGGATCGCGCTGATACTCATCTCGTGTAGCCTCATGCTTTGTATACTCCTGCGATCTCCAGACGGTCATCAAGCGGCAGCGCCATCAGCGGGGCGGCCATGGCGGCAATGCGGCTAAACTGCAGCTGAAGCTCCGCGCGGCGGGCGTCATCCAGCTCAACGCCCAGCACGGCCTCCATCTGCGCCAGGTAGGCATGCCAGTCAGGTTGTTGTGTTGTCATTCTTCTCTCCTCAGTATCCGGCGGCGGCACCGTTGCTGCGCGGGTCGAACGCGCCTTCAAACAGCCCGTTCGGGTGGCGGACAATCGCGCCCGCGTGGCCCATGGCTTCGCTAAAGTCCGGGAAGATCTCCACCTCGTGGCCGAGCGCCTGCAGGCGTGCGATCGTCTCAGGGGAAAAGCGGCCTTCCACTTTTAAGGTGTCTGAGGTTTGTCCCCAGGTGCGCCCCAGCAGCCAGCGCGGACGGGAGATGCTCTCCTGCAGCGGCAGACCCTGCACCACATAGCGGGTAAAGAGCGTGGCCTGGGTTTGCGGCTGGCCGTCACCGCCCATGGAGCCGTAGACCATTACCCGTCCGTCGTTCAGACGCGCCGCGGCCGGATTCAGGGTATGGAACGGCTGTTTGCCCGGCGCGAGGGCCAGAAGATGTGCGGAATCGAGGCTGAACGACGCTCCCCGGTTCTGCCAGACGATACCGGTATCCGGGAGCACCACGCCGCTGCCGAACTCGTGATAAATGCTCTGGATAAACGACACGGCCAGGCCGCTGTTATCCATCACCCCCATCCACACCGTATCGCCGGGGCCTTTGCCGGTGCCCCACGGCGCGGCATGGTTATCGTCAACCCGGTCGGCGAGCGCCTGAAGCGCCGCAGGATCCAGCAGGCTCTGAATATCGGTTTTCAGCTCGCGCGGGTCGGTGATGTGGGCATCTCGCAGGCCAAAGGCCAGTTTGGTGGCTTCCACAATACGATGAACCGTCCCGGCGTCGTCGGCATCGGCCATTGCCAGACGGTCGGTAATGCCGAGGATCGCAAGCGATACCAGCCCCTGCGTCGGCGGGGCGAGGTTCCAGACCTCACCCTGCTGATGTGCTAATTTCAGCGGCGTGGTGCGCCGGGCGACATGCGCGTTCAAATCGGCCAGCGTAATCGGCAGGCCGAGCGTCTCCATCCCACGGGCCAGACGCGCCGCCAGCGGGCCGCGATAAAAGCTCTCCAGACCCTCTTCGGCAAGTTGTGTCAGCGTGGAGGCCAGCGCCGGTTGATAAAACCGGCTGCCGACCTCCGGTGGTTTGCCGTCAACCAGCCAGGTTTCCGCGAAGCCGGGCAGGTCTTTCAGTTCGTCGAATTTACTGGCGGTGGCGCTGGCCTGCGAGGCCGTGACCGGCGTGCCGTTGCGGGCATAGTCAATGGCATCTGCCAGCAGACGCGTCAGCGGCAGGGCCTTGCCCGTCAGCGCGTGTGAGACCTTAAGCGCCTCCTCCCAGCCACTGACGGTACCCGCCACGGTCAGCGCCGCACGGGGCCCGCGGTGGGGAATGTGTGTCAGATCGCCATAGGCGGCAAGCGTCGCCAGCGATCCCGCCGCGCCGCTGGCATCGATGGCAATCGGTTCGCCGCCGGGGGGGACGATAAGCCAGAAGCCATCGCCGCCCAGGCCATTCATATGGGGATAGACCACGGCAATGGTGGCCGCCGCCGCGACCATCGCTTCAATCGCGCTACCGCCGTCGCGCAGCACCGACAGTGCGCTCTGGCTGGCAAGATGATGGGGGGCAACCGCCATTCCGTGTACGGAGACATTACTTTGCATGAACAGTCCTCATAACCCTGAAAGTCACAAGGCGCTGCAAAAGCTGTTCCAGGTATGAATGAAAAGTTTCATGTTATCCCGGCTGATATGCTGGCATGCTTAATGAATAGAGAGCGAGAGATGAAACAAACGTTACAGAGGCGTTATGGAACAGCTTGATGAACGACTGAAAGCACAATACGCGTCCCTATCGCCGCAGGAGCAGCGGGTGGCGGATTTTATTTTCGACCACTTCGACGATCTGATCAGCTACAACAGCGCCGAGCTGGCGCAGTTGAGCGGGGTGTCGAAAGCCACGGTGAGCCGCCTGTTTAAGCGTCTGGGCTATGAGAAGTATAAGGACATGCGTGATGAGCTGCGTACCCTGCGCCAGAGCGGTATGCCGCTGACCGACAACCGCGACGCGGTGCAGGGCAACACGCTGCTGGCGCGCCACTACAAGCAGGAGATGGCGAACCTGACCCAGTGGGTAAATGCCCTGGATGCCCAGCAGTTCGCCGACGCGATGGCGTGCATGGTAAAGGCGCGACGCATTGTCATTATCGGGATGCGTAACGCCTATCCGGCGGCGCTGCACCTGCGTCAGCAACTGCTGCAGGCGCGCGGGCAGGTGCTGGTACTGCCGCAACCGGGGCAGAGCCTGAGCGAAGAGCTGGTGGATCTCACCCCCGACGATCTGGTGGTGATGATGGCCTTTCGCCGCCGACCGCGCATTATCCGTCCGCTGCTGCAGCAGCTTCAGGGCAGCGGTATCCCGGTGCTGCTGATGTGCGAGCCGCAGGCGCACAGCCTGTTCCCGCTGGCGAGCTGGCAGCTTTGTGCCCCGCTGGACAGCGTCTCGGCCTATGACAGCTACGCCTCGGTCAATAGCCTGATCAACCTGCTGGCGAATGCCTTCCTGCATGAAATCCTCGATAAAGGCCGTCCGCGCATTCATGAGATCGCCACCCTGTATCAGCATCTGGACGAACTCGAACAACGATAATGGGGCATCAGCGTGGTGCTTTGCATTGAAATGGTGCAGTGAAACGGGGCGAAAAAGAGACAGCTTTTCCGCCCCGTCCTCGTTTTATCAGGCATTACAACAAAATCCCGCGTTTCGCTTTAACTGGCACATTAGTTGCAAAATCCAATTCAAAGAATCTTTTGTTTCATGTTAACGTTACGGGGAAGCACCATGAAAAAATTGTTGATTGCACTGGCCGGGGCCGTTTGTCTGTTCACTAACCTGCCTGTAAAGGCGGACCAGCTTCAGGATATCGAGAAACGCGGCACCATCCGCATTGCCGTTCCGCAGGATTTCCCGCCGTTCGGCTCGGTCGGGACCGATCTGCAGCCGCAGGGTTATGACATCGATATGGCGCGTTATCTGGCCAAACAGATGAAGGTCAAGCTGCAACTGGTCCCGGTGACCAGCGCCAACCGCGTGCCGTATCTGCAAACCGATAAGGTGGACCTGGTGATCTCAAGCCTCGGGAAGAATGCGGAACGTGAAAAGGTGATCGATTTTAGCCGCGCCTATGCGCCGTTCTTCCTCGGCGTGTTTGGCCCGAAAGGCGCAGAACTGAAAGATGCCGCCGCCCTGAGTGGCAAAACCATCGGCGTGACGCGTGGCGCAGTGGAGGACATGGTGCTGACCAGCCTGGCGCCGAAAGACGCAGATGTAAAACGCTATGAGGACAACAACACCACGCTGTCGGCGTATCTGTCCGGACAAGTGCAGTATGTGGCCACCGGCAACCTTGTGGTGGCGGCCATCTCGCGCCAGAACGCGGAGAAAGCCCCGGTGCCGAGCTTTATGCTGAAAGATTCACCGTGCTTTATCGGTCTGAAGAAAAATGAACCGGCGCTGAAGGCGAAAGTGGATGCGCTGATTGAACAGGGTATTAAAGACGGCACTCTGAACGGCTTCTCTGAGCAGTGGCTCAAGGCGCCGCTGCCGGCAAGCCTTGGCGTGTAAGGCAATGACAGAGCAACTCCATTTCTCTGAGCTCTGGCCGCACTGGCCGGCGCTGCTGGCCGGGCTGTGGGTCACCATTCAGTTGACGGTGATGGCGACCCTGGGCGGTCTGGCGATTGGTATTTTCGGGGCGGCCATTCGCAGCGGGCGGGCGACGTGGTTTAGCCGGATCTGGGGCGGTTACGTGGAGATTATCCGTAACACGCCGTTTGTGGTGCAGCTGTTTTTTATCGTCTTCGGCCTGCCCAATATGGGGCTGAAGATGACGGCGGGTGAGGCGGCACTGCTGGCGATGGTGGTCAATCTGGGCGCGTACAGCACCGAGATCGTCCGGGCGGGCATTCAGGTGACGCCAAAAGGGCAGTGGGAGGCCGGACGCGTGCTGGGGCTGACCCGTACCCAGACCTTCATCCGCGTGGTGTTGCCACCTGCGCTACAGCGTATTTATCCGGCGCTGGTGAGCCAGTGCATTATCGTGATGCTCGGCTCGTCGGTGGTGTCGCAGGTCTCGTATGAAGAGCTGACCTTTGCCGCCAACCTGATCCAGTCCAGAACGTTTCTGAGCTTTGAGGTTTATCTGGTGACAACCGGGATTTACTTAGCGCTGTCAATTACCCTGCGTCAGCTGATGATGGCGGCAGGACGCAAATGGCTGGGGGTGCAGGCATGATGACCACCTTTACCGACTGGGACATTATTCGCAACCTGCTGCTGGCCGGGCGCTGGACGATACTGCTGTCGCTGGTGGCGTTTGTCGGCGGCGCGGTGGTGACCCTGCCGCTGCTGCTGCTGCGCCTCACTGGCGGGCGAATGATCATGCGCCTGATCCGTGGCTATATTGAGCTGTTTCAGGGTACACCGCTGCTGATGCAGCTGTTCCTGGCGTTCTTCGGCGTGGCGCTGTTCGGCATCGATGTCTCGCCATGGACCGCCGCATCGCTGGCCCTCACGTTTTACACCAGCGCATTTTTGCTTGATATCTGGTTTGGCAGCATTCGCGCGCTGCCCAAAGGGCAGTGGGAAGCGTCGCGCTGTCTGGGGCTGACCTTTGGCCAGACCCTGTTTCGCGTGGTCGCCCCTCAGGCGCTGCGCATCGGCATCGCCCCGACGGTCGGTTTTGCCGTGCAGGTCATCAAGGGCACCGCGCTGGCGTCGATCATCGGCTTTATCGAGCTGACCAAGGCCGGGACGATGCTGACCAACGTGACGTATCAGCCGTTTAAGGTCTTTGCGCTGGTGGCGCTCGGCTACTTTATTCTGTGTTATCCGCTGTCGCGCTACAGCCGCTATCTGGAGACGAAATTCAATGCCTCTCATCACCATTAATCAGGTGCAGAAGTACTACGGCGAAAACCACGTGCTCAAGGGCGTCGATCTGGATATCGACATGGGCCAGGTGATCTCCATTATCGGGCGCAGCGGGTCGGGCAAAAGCACGCTGCTGCGCTGCATCAACGGGCTGGAAGGGTATCAGGACGGCAGCATCAAGCTGGGCGGCATGACCATTACCGACCGGGATTCTCAGGCGCGTGAAATCAGCCGCTCGGTCGGGATGGTGTTCCAGAGCTTCAACCTGTTCCCGCACATGACGGCGCTGGAAAACGTGATGCTGGCCCCGCGTCGTGTACTGAAGAAAAGCGCCGCCGAATGCCGGGCGCTGGCGCAGCAGATGCTGGAGAAAGTCGGCCTCGGCGATCGTCTGGATTACTACCCGTCGAGCCTCTCCGGCGGCCAGCAGCAGCGCGTGGCGATTGCCCGTGCGCTGGCGATGTCGCCAAAAGTCTTACTTTGTGACGAGATCACCTCCGCGCTCGACCCGGAACTGGTGGGTGAAGTGCTTAAGGTGCTGGAGCAGCTGGCAGCAGAAGGGATGACCCTGATTCTCGTGACCCATGAAATGAATTTTGCCCGCGAAGTGGGCGACCGCGTGGTGTTTATGCACCAGGGGAAAGTCTGGGAGCAGGGCGACAGCAAAACGCTGTTCGCCAACCCGCAGACCACGGAACTGAAGCAGTTCATCTCCTCCGTGCGCGGCCTCAACTGATAAGGACTTAACAATGGATATCGCACGCTTTCCGCAAATCAATCCGCCCCAGCGCCTGCTGATGGGGCCGGGCCCGATCAACGCCGACCCGCGCGTGCTGCGCGCCATGTCGAGCCAGCTGATCGGCCAGTACGATCCGGCCATGACCCACTACATGAACGAGGTGATGGCGCTCTATCGCGGGGTGTTCCGCACCGAAAACCGCTGGACGATGCTGGTGGACGGTACCTCCCGCGCGGGCATTGAGGCGATTCTGGTGTCGGCCATTCGCCCGGGCGATAAAGTGCTGGTGCCGGTCTTTGGCCGCTTTGGTCATCTGCTGTGCGAAATTGCCCGCCGCTGCCGGGCGGAAGTGCATACCATCGAGGTGCCGTGGGGCGAGGTGTTTACCCCGGATCAGGTGGAGGATGCCATCAAACGTATTCGTCCCCGTCTGCTGCTGACCGTTCAGGGGGATACCTCCACCACCATGCTGCAGCCGCTGGCCGAGCTCGGCGCGATTTGCCGCCGTTATGACGTGCTGTTTTACACCGACGCCACCGCGTCGCTCGGGGGGAACGCGCTGGAAACCGATGCCTGGGCGCTGGATGCCGTCTCCGCTGGCATGCAGAAATGTCTTGGCGGCCCGTCCGGCACGTCACCGATCACCCTGAGCGCACGCATGGAAGAGGCGATCCGCCGCCGCAAATGCGTCGAGGAGGGGATCCGCACCGACGCTCATCGCGACGGCGACGAGGAGATGATCTACTCCAACTATTTCGATCTCGGCATGGTGATGGATTACTGGGGGCCGGAGCGGCTGAACCATCACACTGAAGCCACCACCGCGCTGTTTGGCGCCCGCGAATGCGCGCGGCTGATCCTGCAGGAGGGGCTGGACAACGGCATCGCCCGGCACAAGCTGCACGGCGATGCGCTGCTGAAAGGCATTCAGGCGATGGGGCTGGAGACCTTTGGTGACCTGAAGCACAAGATGAACAACGTGCTGGGCGTGGTGATCCCGCAGGGCGTTAACGGCGATCAGGTGCGTAAGCTGATGCTGGAAGATTTCGGTATCGAAATTGGCACCTCGTTTGGCCCGCTGCACGGCAAAGTGTGGCGCATAGGGACCATGGGCTATAACGCCCGTAAAGATTGCGTAATGACCACCCTGAGCGCGCTGGAGTCGGTGCTGAACTACCTGAAATTTACCACCCCCCAGGGGGCGGCGATGCAGGCCGCGTGGGATCATTATCGCCGCGAGACGTCACAATGAGCCCGGCGGCAGAGCGGGTGATGGCCCGTGCCGATGCGCTGGCCGCCATCAGCGAAACCCCGGACGGCCTGACGCGGGTTTATCTCTCCACGCAGCATCTGCAGGCCAACCAGCTGGTCGGGCAGTGGATGAGCCAGGCGGGCATGACCGTCTGGCAGGACAGCGTAGGGAATATTTGCGGGCGCTATGAGGCGCAGCAGGAGGGCGCGCCGGCGGTACTGCTTGGCTCGCATCTGGATACCGTGCGCAATGCCGGGCGCTACGACGGCATGCTCGGCGTGCTCACCGCCATTGAGGTGGTGGACAGCCTGCATCAGCAGGGCGTGCGCCTGGCGCAGGCCATCGAGATTGTTGGTTTCTGCGACGAAGAGGGGACCCGCTTCGGCATTACGCTGTTAGGCAGTCGCGGCCTGACGGGCACCTGGCCGGAGAATTGGCTTGATACCTGTGATGCCAGTGGCATAAGCGTGGCGCAGGCGATGGTGCAGGCGGGGCTGGATCCCGCACGGGTGGCGCTTGCCGCACGGCGGCAGGAGGACTTCAGCGCCTGTCTGGAGCTGCATATTGAACAGGGGCCGTGCCTGGAGCAGGAGGGGCTGGCGCTGGGGGTGGTGGAAGCCATTAACGGTGCGCGGCGTCTGAACTGTCACTTTACCGGCGAAGCCGGGCATGCCGGAACCGTGCCGATGGCGCACCGTAAAGATGCCCTGGCCGCGGCTGCCGAATGGATGGTGCAGGTTGAAAACACCACCCGCCAGCGCGGCGGCAATCTGGTTGCCACGGTGGGGGCGTTACGCTGTCTGCCCGGCGCGGTCAACGTTATTCCCGGCGAAGTGGCGCTCTCGCTGGATATTCGCGGCCCGCAGGATGCCCCGCTGGACGCACTGCTCACTGAACTGCTCATTCAGGCGGAACAGATCGCCGCCCGGCGTGGGCTCCGTTTCAACGCCGAGGAGTTTTACCGGATCGCCGCCACGCCGTGCGATGCCAGCCTGCAATCGTTGTTAGGGGAGGCCGTGACATCGGTTCAGGGCCGCACCCTATCGCTGCCGAGCGGTGCCGGGCACGACACCATTGCGCTGGCAGAACGCTGGCCGGTGGGGATGTTGTTTGTGCGCTGCAAGGGGGGCATCAGCCACCATCCGGCGGAGTCGGTGATGGCTGAGGATGTTGCCCTGGCGGTTGAGACGTTTGGGCGGGCGGTGAGAGCGCTGGCTGACGGTGGCGCGCGTTAAGCCACCGAACGCACCGCATCTTCGATATCAGCGCTCACCCGTACATCCTGGTCGTCAAACACCATGCAGTGATGGTCGTCAAACGCCACGTCTATCTTCTGCCAGGGCGCGAACTTCACGTCGCCCGGCAGCAAGATCTTCACGTTGTCATGGCCATAGCATTGCCCAAACAGGTAAGTATTGTTTCCCAGTCGCTCCACCACTTCACAGTTAAATTCCAGCCGTGTGCCGCTGTGAAGGTCGGTGGTTAAATGTTCCGGACGGATGCCCAGCGTGACCTGACTGCCCGGCTGCAGCGGTGTGGTGGTCATCGCGAGCGTGAGCGACTTCTGCTGTGAGAGCCTGACGCTAAGCTTACCTGGCTGCCAGGCTTCAACGGTCGCCGGGAGAAAGTTCATCTTCGGAGAACCGATAAACCCGGCGACAAACTTATTTGCCGGTTTGTAATAGAGATCCATCGGGGCGCCCATCTGCTCAACCTTGCCATAGTTCATGACCACGATCTTGTCGGCCAGGGTCATCGCTTCGATCTGGTCGTGGGTGACATACACCATGGTGGTTTTCAGCTCCTGGTGCAGGCGGGCAAGGTGCAGACGCATCTCGACGCGCAGTTCGGCGTCCAGGTTAGAGAGCGGTTCATCAAACATAAAGACGCGCGGGTTACGCACGATGGCGCGGCCTATTGCCACGCGCTGGCGCTGCCCACCCGAGAGCTGTTTAGGTTTGCGGTCCAGCAGGTGGGAGAGCTGCAGCGTTTTTGCCACCATCTCCACCTGGTGACGGATCTGTTCTTTTGGGACCTTATTCACCTTCAGCCCGTAGCCCATGTTTTCGGCGACCGTCATGTGCGGATAGAGCGCGTAGGACTGAAACACCATGGCCACGCCGCGGTGGGAAGGCGCGACGTCGTTCATCACCTCATTACCGATTAAGACTTCACCTTCGCTAATCTCCTCCAGACCGGCAATCATGCGCAGCATGGTCGATTTACCGCAGCCGGAAGGGCCAACAAAGACGGCGAATTCCCCGTCTTCAATTTCAAGATTCACGTTGTGCAAGGTGACGGTGTCGCCAAAGCGCTTGGTGACATTCCTTAACTGTATGTTTGACATCAGTGTTCCCCGAGTAAACCGCTGTCTATGTTTTACGTATAACAATTAGGTTAAACATAGCTGGACGGTGCAATTTGTCTGCATTGACTATAACTTCCAGTATTCACGCGCCCTATACAGATTTTCCATTAATGTTATGACGATCACACAACTTACAGTTTTTTGTAGAGTTATCATGATGTGAAGGGTAGCGTATACCAAACCAAAGCTATTTGATGTCATACGTACAGCATCTGATTTTGCTGAATTTTGGATGAGGTAAGTAAGGCGTTAAATGTCATAACAACCATAAAATTGTTATACCTTCACATGAGGTTTGTAATGAAAAAGAACCTACTTGCCGCTCTGATCCTCTCTACGCTCTCGGTGCAGGTACATGCCACCACGCAGCTTAACGTCTGGGAAGACATCAAGAAGTCATCCGGTATAAAGGATGCGGTGGCTGACTTTGAAAAACAGTACGACGTTAAGGTCAACGTCCAGGAGACACCTTACGCCCAGCAGCTGGAAAAACTGCGTCTGGATGGCCCGGCGGGCATTGGCCCGGACGTGCTGGTGATCCCTAACGATCAGCTGGGCGGTGCCGTGGTGCAAGGGCTGCTGACCCCCCTGAATCTGGAGGCTAAGCAGACCGAACAGTACACCCCGGCCTCAATCAATGCCTTCAAAATGGATAATGCCCTCTACGGCGTACCGAAAGCGGTCGAGACGCTGGTGCTGATCTACAACAAAGACCTCATCGACAAGCCCCTCAACTCGCTGCAGGACTGGTATGACTTTTCGAAACAGCAGCGCGCGAAAAACCAGTACGGCCTGCTCGCCAAATTCGACCAGATTTACTACAGCTGGGGGGCAATTTCCCCAATGGGCGGCTACATCTTCGGTCATAACGACAAGGGCGGCTATAACGCCAGCGACGTTGGCCTGAACAAGCCGGGTGCGGTAGAGGCCGTGACGTACCTTAAAAAATTCTACGCTGACGGGATCTTCCCGGCCGGGATACTCGGTGACAACGGCCTGAACGCCATTGACTCCCTGTTCACCGAGAAGAAAGCGGCAGCCGTGATCAATGGGCCGTGGGCATTCCAGCCGTATGAAGCGGCCGGGATCAACTACGGCGTTGCGCCGCTGCCAACGCTGCCCGACGGCAAGCCTATGAGTTCATTCCTTGGCGTGAAAGGCTACGTTGTCTCCACGTGGAGCAAAGACAAAGCCCTGGCGCAGAAATTTATCGAATTCATCAACCAGCCGCAGTATGTGAAAACACGCTACATCGCCACGCGTGAGATCCCGCCGCTTACCGCGATGATTGACGATCCGGTTATCAAAAACGACGAAAAAGCGAGTGCCGTCGCGGTACAGTCGGCGCGCGCAACTGCCATGCCAGGCATCCCTGAAATGGGTGAAGTCTGGGGGCCAGCCAACGCCGCGCTGGAGTTGAGCCTGACCGGCAAACAGGATCCTAAAGCCGCGCTGGATAGCGCAGAAAAACAGGTCCAGATGCAAATCGAAGCCATGCAGGCCAGCAACCAGTAATTTTCTGCCGTCGCAAAACGGGAGGACTCTCTCCCGTTTTTTTGAAAGGAGTTGTCTGTGAGTATCATCCCGGAAAATTTTGCCAGACCGCACGGGGCCGGGCGCCATGCCTGGACCGGCCTGCTGCTGGCGTTCATTCCCGGCTTCGGCCAGTTCTACCATCGTCAGTGGCTGAAAGGGATCATCTTCCTGGTACTGCTGATCAGTTTTATTGGCGTATTTGCCGATTTTCTGCGCGAAGGGCTGTGGGGGCTGGTGACGCTGGGTGAGGAGGTGCCGCGGGACAACTCCATCTTCCTGCTGGCTGAGGGGATCATCAGCGTGCTGATCGCCGCGTTTGGCGTGATGGTCTGGTACCTGTCGATGCGTGATGCGTGGGTGAATGGCAGAAAACGCGATGCGGGGCTTGCGCTTAACAGCGTGCGCAAGCAGTACCAGATGCTGCTGAGCGACGGCTTCCCGTATCTGATGATCACGCCCGGCTTTATCCTGCTGGTGTTTGTGGTGGTTTTCCCGATCCTGTTCGGCTTTGCCATCGCCTTTACCAATTACAACCTCTATCACACGCCGCCGGCCAGGCTGGTGGACTGGGTTGGGTTTAAGAACTTCATCAATATCTTCACGCTCTCTATCTGGCGTTCGACCTTCTTCGACGTGCTGCAGTGGACGGTGGTCTGGACCCTGCTCGCCACTACGCTGCAATGTTCGGTAGGCGTGCTGCTGGCCATTCTGGTGAACCAGAAAGATCTGCGCTTTAAGCCGCTGATCCGCACCATCTTCATTCTGCCCTGGGCGGTGCCGGGCTTTGTCACCATCCTGGTGTTTGCCGGAATGTTCAACGACTCCTTTGGGGTGATCAACAACGCCATCCTGGCCTTCTTCGGCATCGCGCCAAAAGCGTGGATGACCGATCCGTTCTGGACCAAAACGGCGCTGATTATGATGCAGACCTGGCTCGGCTTCCCGTTTGTTTTTGCCATGACCACCGGCGTGCTGCAGGCCATTCCGGACGATCTGTACGAAGCGGCGACCATGGACGGCGCCAGCAGCGCGACTAAGCTGCGTACCATCACGCTGCCGTTGGTCCTGTACTCGATTGCACCGATTCTGATCACGCAATACACCTTCAACTTCAATAATTTCAACATCATCTACCTGTTTAATAACGGCGGACCGGCGGTGGTAGGGTCGAATGCGGGTGGGACGGATATCCTGGTGTCGTGGATCTACAAACTGACGATGTCCTCTTCGCAATATGCGATTGCGGCGACCATCACTATCCTGCTGTCGATCTTTGTCGTCGGGCTGGCGCTGTGGCAGTTCCGCGCCACGAAATCGTTCAAAAATGACGACATGGCGTAAGGAACGTAACAATGGCTCAATCACAAAGTATTAAACGTGAGAAGTGGGTTCGCCTCTCGCTCTCCTGGCTGGTTATCGTGCTGGTCTCGATAGTCATCATTTACCCGCTGGTATGGACGGTCGGTGCGTCGTTTAACGCGGGTAATAGCCTGCTGAGCTCGTCGATTATTCCGCAGAACTTCTCGGTGCAGCACTATGCCGACCTGTTCAACGGCCAGGTGAACTACATGACCTGGTACTGGAACTCAATGAAAATCAGCTTCCTGACCATGGTACTGACCTTAATCAGCGTCAGCTTTACCGCCTACGCGTTTTCGCGCTTTCGCTTTAAGGGGCGCCAGAACGGTCTGATGCTGTTCCTGTTGCTGCAGATGATCCCCCAGTTCTCGGCGCTGATTGCCATCTTCGTGCTGTCGCAGCTGCTGGGCCTTATCAATAGCCATCTGGCGCTGGTGTTGATCTACGTGGGCGGCATGATCCCGATGAACACTTACCTGATGAAAGGCTACCTCGATGCCATCCCGAAAGATCTGGATGAATCCGCGCGCATGGACGGGGCCAGTAATTTCCGGATTTTCATCGAAATTATCATGCCGCTTTCGAAGCCGATTGTGGCGGTGGTGGCGCTGTTCTCCTTCACCGGGCCGCTGGGGGATTTCATCCTCTCCAGCACCATTTTGCGCACCCCGGACAAATACACCTTACCCATCGGGCTTTATAACCTGGTGGCGCAAAAAATGGGTGCCAGCTACACCACCTACGCGGCAGGCGCGGTCCTGATTGCGGTGCCGGTGGCGATCCTCTACCTGGCGTTACAAAAATACTTCGTCTCCGGCCTGACCTCCGGGAGTACCAAAGGATAACCATGAAAAGACTCAAACCCGCTTTGCTCGCCGTTTGCCTCTCATGTGGCCTTGCCGCGAGTGCTTTTGCTGCCGACGCGGTGAAAACGCGTCCGTTTAACGCCATGCCCGCGGACTTTATTAAGGGGGCGGATATTTCGACCCTGCTGGAAGCCGAACAACACGGCGCGAAATTCTATAACCAGAACGGCCAGCAGCAGGATGCGATTGCGATCCTGAAGGCCAACGGCGTGAACTATGTGCGTCTGCGCTTGTGGGTAGATCCGCAGGATGCTGACGGCAAGACCTATGGCGGTGGCAGCAATAACCAGGAAAATACGATTGCGCTGGCGAAGCGCGTGAAGGCGCAGGGCCTGAAGCTGCTGCTCGACTTCCACTACAGCGATTTCTGGACCGATCCGGGCAAACAGTTCAAGCCGAAAGCCTGGGAGAAGATGGACTACCCGCAGCTCAAAACGGCGATCCATGACTACACCCGCGACACCATCGCCCGCTTTAAGCAAGAGGGCGTCCTGCCGGACATGGTGCAGATCGGTAACGAAATCAACGGCGGCATGCTGTGGCCGGAAGGCAAAAGCTGGGGGCAGGGCGGCGGCGAATTTGACCGTCTGGCCGGACTGCTCAACGCCGCGATTAGCGGGCTAAAAGAGAATCTGACCGGCGGCGAGCAGGTGAAAATCATGCTGCACCTGGCGGAAGGAACCAAAAATGACACCTTTCGCTGGTGGTTTGATGAGATCGCGAAGCGCGACGTGCCGTTCGATATCATCGGGCTGTCGATGTACACCTACTGGAACGGCCCGATAAGCGCGCTGAAGGCCAATATGGATGACATCAGCAAGCGCTATAACAAAGACGTGATTGTGGTGGAAGCGGCCTACGGCTATACGCTGGACAACTGCGATAACGCCGAAAACAGCTTCCAGGCGAAAGAAGAAAAAGACGGCGGCTATCCGGGTACTGTTCAGGGCCAGTACGATTATATTCACGATTTGATGCAGTCCGTTATTGACGTGCCGGGCCATCGTGGCAAAGGCATCTTTTATTGGGAGCCGACCTGGATTGCCGTACCGGGCACCACGTGGGCGACCAAAGCCGGCATGAAATATATCCATGACGAATGGAAAGAGGGGAATGCTCGCGAGAATCAGGCGTTATTTGATTGCCAGGGCAAAGTGCTTCCGTCAATAACCGTATTTAAGTAATTTTTATCTTCATTCAGGACGTTTTTAATATGAATAAATTTGCGCCTTTAAGCCCTAAGGTCGCGGCGTTATTGCATGGCGCCGACTATAACCCGGAGCAATGGGAAAATTATCCCGGTATTATTGAAAAAGATATCGCCATGATGCAGCAGGCGAAATGTAATGTCATGTCGGTAGGGATATTTAGTTGGGCGAAACTGGAACCGCGTGAAGGGGAATTTGATTTTGCCTGGCTGGATAACGTTATAGATAAACTTTATGCGGCAGGAATTCATATTTTCCTTGCTACGCCGAGCGGGGCGCGTCCGGCATGGATGTCGCAAAAATATCCGGAAGTGCTGCGCGTCGGGCGCAACCGCGTCCCCGCGCTGCACGGCGGGCGTCATAACCACTGCATGTCGTCTCCGGTCTACCGCGAAAAGACGATGAAAATTAACAGCCTGCTGGCGGCGCGTTATTCGCATCATCCGGCGGTGCTGGGCTGGCATATCTCCAATGAGTACGGCGGCGAATGCCACTGTAGCCTGTGCCAGGAACGCTTCCGCGACTGGCTAAAGGCGCGCTACAAAACTCTCGACGCGCTGAACCATGCGTGGTGGAGCACCTTCTGGAGCCACACCTACACCGACTGGTCGCAGATAGAGTCCCCTGCGCCGCAGGGAGAAGTGTCGATTCACGGCCTCAACCTCGACTGGCGTCGCTTCAATACCGCACAGGTGACTGATTTCTGCCGCCATGAAGTGGCCCCGCTAAAAGTAGCGAATGCGGAACTGCCGGTAACCACCAATTTTATGGAGTATTTCTACGACTACGACTACTGGCAGCTTGCGAAGGCGATCGACTTTATCTCCTGGGACAGCTACCCGATGTGGCACAGGGAGAAAGACGAAACGGCGCTTGCCTGCTACACCGCCATGTATCACGACATGATGCGTAGCCTGAAGGGCGGTAAGCCCTTCGTGCTGATGGAATCGACACCGAGCACCACCAACTGGCAGCCAACCAGCAAGCTGAAAAAGCCGGGGATGCATATTCTCTCGTCAATGCAGGCGGTGGCGCACGGAGCGGATTCGGTGCAGTACTTCCAGTGGCGTAAAAGCCGCGGGTCGGTGGAGAAATTCCACGGCGCGGTTATCGACCACGTGGGTCATCTGGATACCCGCGTCGGGCGTGAAGTGACGCGCCTGGGGGAGATGCTGGCGCGGTTGCCGGGCGTGGTTGGCTGCCGTACCGACGCCCGGGTCGCCATAATCTTTGACCAGCAAAACCGCTGGGCACTGGATGATGCGGAAGGCCCGCGCAATATGGGAATGGAGTACGAAAAAACCGTCAACGAGCACTATCGTCCGTTCTGGGAAAAAGGCATCGCGGTGGATGTCATTGACGCTGACGGCGATCTGAGCTGCTACGCGCTGGTTATTGCCCCCATGCTCTACATGGTGCGCGAAGGTTTCGCCGGGCGGGCGGAAGCCTTTGTGGCCGCGGGCGGGCATCTGGTGACGACCTACTGGACCGGCGTGGTGGATGAGACCGATCTCTGTCATCTGGGCGGTTTCCCGGGCCCGCTGCGCAAGCTCCTCGGCATCTGGGCGGAAGAGATTGATTGCCTGGGCGAGGGGGAGCGAAACCTGGTTCAGGGGCTGGCGGGCAATGCCGCAGGTCTGCAGGGGCCATACCAGGTTCGTCATTTGTGCGAGCTGATCCACACCGAAACCGCCCAGGCGCTGGCGACCTACCGGGATGATTTCTACGCCGGACGGCCGGCAGTAACGGTCAACCGTTTTGGCAAAGGCAAAGCCTGGCACGTGGCGTCGCGCAACGATCTGCCGTTCCAGCGCGATTTCTTTGCCGCCATTATCGACGAACTGGCTCTGCCGCGCGCCATTGACGGCGATTTCCCTCCGGGAGTGGTTGCGACGGCGCGCACGGACGGCGAAACGACCTGGGTTTTTGTGCAGAACTACACGGCCCAGCAGCAGATCATCACGCTGCCGGGTGGCTACACCGATTGCATGACCGATGCCGCCGCTGCGGGCGATACCGCTCTGTTGCCCTGGGACTGTCGGGTGCTCAGGCGCAAAGCGTAGTTAATTTTCTGAGGGTTCCCCACAAAATAATGCCTGCACGGAGGACCCCCTCTCCCTTGAGGGAGAGGGTTGGGGTGAGGGGGAACATATGGCTGTAGAGGTCATTCCGTTCACTTTATGTTCCTTGCTACTCTGTAACGGCATGACTTGTGAACGTGCCAGGGCGGGCCGCCCTGGCGACCCGGGCTCCCGGCGGTAAATCGCCGCTTCGCGGTGCCTTCGGCTTATTCCTTCCGGCTTATCGGGGACGGGCGGAGGTAACATCCCTGTAAATCCGCCCTCTCGGCGCATCCCTGCGCCTCGCCCCGGCCTGCAGGAAACGCCTCAGCGATTTACAGCCGGACCAGGGCGTCGCTGTAAGTCGTTCATTTTCCTGAAGCAACATTCGTCGCTTTCGGTAAAAAAATTACTGGGGAACCCTCAGCCCTGTGGGAGAGGGCTGGGGTGAGGGCATCAGACCGCACCGTCCGGGCAAAAAAGGCACAGAACGCCTGCTCTACGAGCGGGCATTTTTTTATCTGCATAACAGAGAGGCGTATTATGAACAGTCAAATTACCCAGCGTTTAATTCCCGCATTTGGCGGCGACGATAATATCGAGCACGTTGAAGCCTGTATTACCCGCTTGCGCGTGACGGTAAAAGATTTAAATAAAGTTGACTCAGAGGCGTTACAGAATGAAGGGGCGCTGGGCGTAATTATTATTGGCCAGCAGGTGCATGCCATATTTGGCAGGCAGTCTGATGCCTTACGTCAGTTATTAGATGAACATTTTAATCAGTAAATAAAAAAAGGGATAGCCAAAATAATGGCTATCCCGAAACAGGCGAATAAACTACCAGGTGTTGGAGATACAATAACGATTAACGCATTTTAGAAATAAACATTACCACCAGGCTTCAACCTGCACGCCGAAGTTCCAGGTATTACTGGCGGTACCGTCTTCGAAGGATTTCCCATGTTCGGAATCATTCAGGTAAGAGGCAAACACGCGTAGCTCGGGACGTGACATAAAATCAGGTCCGTCCGCCAGACCTAAGGCGATCGTGTACTTCTCACCGCTCTGCTTGTAGTTAGAACCGTCAGTATAGGTATCTTTCTGGTAGAACCCGCCTACTTCACCAATCAGACGCACGTACTCGGTGAACTGATACTGCGCGCGGCCCACCAGTGAAATCAGGCGCGATTTATCGGTATACTGCGTGGTGTCGTCTGCCGAGCCCCAGGTCAGGACGTGGTTAAAGGAGAACTTGTCGGTAATGGGAATTAAGCCGGTGTTAATCACGCGGTAGCCGCTGGCATCGTTCACATAGTTCCACATGTCGTACCAGCCACCCCCCTGTGACACCATGTTCTGTGCCAGACCTTTATTGGCGTACTGCAGCACCAGCTTGTTATAGCCGCCAAACATATCCTGGCTGATCTCACCGGTGACCATCACGCCGTTATCGGCCTCGTACAGCCCGCCGTACTCTTTCTGCTTGTTGGTCGGGTTTGGCATGGCGTAATCAATACCCACTTCCGTCCACGCGCCTGCCCACGGCTTCCAGCCCGCATAGCGAAGGTCGATGTAGTTGATGTTAACGTCGCTGTCGCCATCCACGCGGTAGTCCACGTCGTTGGCATCGCCGCGGATCCACGCAACGGAGACTGCGCCCGGGCCAAGCGTGTAGTTCTCAATACCTGCACCGGATCCCGAGATGTTCCAGTATTTGGTATCAATGATGTGCAGGTCATGGCGCTGGTAGTAGCGCTTACCGCCCCAAATCACCGCATTGGGATCCCCGGGGATCAGCCCCTTGATCTGCAGGTTAAGCTGGCGCAGGCCGAACTGGGCATCGTCATCTAAGGTGGTTTCATTGTCGTTGGAGCCGTCTGAGACCATGCTCACCATGCTGTCGAGATAGAAACTGACGTCGTTCTTTTTGTAGACCTCAGAGCCCAGTTCCAGCTCGCCATAGGTATCGGCCTCGTTACCCAGACGGCCAATTTTGTTTTTTTGCCACTCCTCCATCCCACCATCCCGTGAGACGCCCACGCCGGAGCGAAGATAGCCATGAAAATCAATCGGTACTGAAGACGCTGCAAACAGCGATGGAGACGCTAACGCGGCAGCCAACGCAACAGATACAGAGCGGATCGTCGTGTTCATTGTAACCCTCTTATTGTTTTGTAATACGTTCACAAATCCGCTGTCATAAAATGCCTAAACCCGTTAACTGGCAATTGCACGATCCTAAATGTGTGATTAACTGCAAATAAAATAGACAATTTTGTTACGAGTAATGAGATTGAACACAAATTATGGCATTGTGAGCGTCATACTTTTTGATGGCGTTATGCCCGCAGCGAGAGGGTGGTAAGCGTTTTTTTTCAGCACCCCTGTTACAATCAGCGCATAACAACATAAGGAACCGGACCATGAAGTCGAAAAGCGCAACGTTAGAGGACGTGGCACGCCATGCGGGCGTCTCCTATCAGACCGTGTCCAGGGTACTGAATAAATCTGCCAATGTATCCGAGGCCACGCGCCACAAGGTGGAGAAATCCATAGAGTTATTACGGTATGTACCCAACCGACTGGCTCAGCAGCTGGTGGGCAAGCAGAGCCAGACCGTTGGGCTGGTCACCATTTCACTGGCGCTGCACGCGCCTTCTCAGGTGGCGGCGGCGGTGAAACGCTATGCGAACGTGGAGGGATACCAGGTACTGATCTCAATGATTGATGAGAACGTCAACCACAGCATCCAGGATTCCATCAACGAGCTGAAATCCCAGCTGGTGAGCAAAGTGATCATCAACGTGCCGCTGGAGGCTGAAGCGGCGCAGAAAATCGCCACCGACAACGATGACATTGTCTGCCTGTTCCTCGACGTGGACCCGTACAGTTCCGTGTTTAACGTTTCGTTTAACCCGGCGGACGGCACCCGCGCCAGCGTTAAATACCTTTACGAGCTGGGCCATCGCGACATCGCCCTGCTGGCGGGGCCGGAGTCCTCTGTGTCGGCACAGTTGAGGCTGAAAAGCTGGATCGAGACCCTGAAGGGCTACGGCCTGGAGCCAGCATCGGTCATCCGCGGCAACTGGGATGCGCAGAGCGGGTATGCCGGTGCGCTGCAGATGCTGCGCGAAACGCCGCAGTTTTCCGCTGTGCTGGTGGCCAACGACCAGATGGCGCTGGGCGTACTGAGCGCCTTCCACCAGCAGCAGATTTCCATTCCGGGCGAGAAGTCGGTGATTGGCTACGATGACACCTACGAAAGCTCGTTCTTCTACCCGGCGCTGACGACGGTCTCACTGGATTTAGATCTGCAGGGTAAAGAGGCGGTGCGCCGTATTCTGGACAGCGGTGAAGAGAGTGCCCTGCGCATGTCCTCGATTTTACCTGCCCGTCTGGTGGTGCGTCAGTCCACCGGGCCGAAAGGGGAGAAGGGAAAAAACTTCCAGGCGCTGGCCCAGCAGCTGCGCGAGATTGCGCATCAACTGGGTGATGTATAGCGAAGTGAGCACCTCAATCACAGGAAAGAGGTGCTCGCAAGATTACTCCAGCCCCAGCGTATACTGGGCGATTTTGAAGTAGATAATCAGCCCGGTACCGTCGATAAGCGTCGCGATAAACGGCGCGGAGACGACGGCCGGGTCAATGCCGCAGCGCTTGAGTACCATGGGAATAACGGACGAGACTATGGCGCTCCACAGCGTAATGCACACCAGCGTCAGGCTGACGATAAGGGTAATTTCCAGCCCAATCCCCATCATCCATGCGCGGATGCACCCGGCAATACCGAGCGTGACGGCAATCATCAGCGAGGTGGTCATCTCTTTGCGCAGCACGCGCCCGACGTCGCGAAGGTGGACTTCCCCCAGCGCCATCGCACGCACCAGCGTGGAGGTGATCTGCGTTCCGCTGTTGCCGCCGGTACCAATCAGCAGCGGGATAAAGAACGCCAGCGCGATGGCGGATTCCAGCGCCTCTTCAAAGTGCTGGATCACCGAGCTGGTGTAGGCTTCCGCGACAAACAGCAGCAGCAGCCAGACGGAGCGTTTTTTCCACAGACTAAAAGCGCTGGTCTCCAGATAGGGTTTTTCCAGCGGTAACGTTGCCCCCTGGCGTTGGGCATCTTCGGTGACATCGTCTTCCAGCAGGTGAGCAATTTCGCGCTCGGTGAGGCAGCCAACCAGCTTGCCGTGGGTGACCACGGGCACCACATCCGCACCGCCGTGGGCCAGCAGTCCGGCGACATCGGCCCGCTCATCTTCCGGTTTGACCTGCAGAAATTGCGACAGCATCAGCGATTTCACCGGCTGTACGGTATCGGTGGTTTGCAGCAATTTGCGTACCGCAATCATGCCCGCGAGGCGACCCTGATCTTCAATGAAAATATGCGACGGAATATCATCGTCTTTTAATTTTTCAAAAAACTGCTCGCGCGCCAGCGCCACGCATAATGAAATATCGAGGACGATAAAATCGGTATTCATATATTGCGCGATGGCGCTGTCATTGAATACCGGGTTCTGGTTGTGAATAGCGTAAGACATAGTGAATTCCCTTTGAATAAAAAATCTCTCAGGGGCGAGCAAGACAGGGCATGTCGAAGAGGAGATCCCCACGTCCTGGGTTCAGCACTGTACACCGTATCCCGTAAGGGAAGTTATACTGACAAAGCCTTGATTCGACAGTGCCTGTTTTACCCTGTGCGGGTTCTCTCGAACCTGCCAGAGCGATAACGTGTATTTGTACAGGAGCCTCGCCATAACGAGATCGTTGTAAACCAGCGGGATAATACGCTTATTTTATTTTCCCGCTCTGGAATTTAAAAAATGTTTAGGGAATGTTTATGTAGTCATTATTCATGACGCGTTGAGCCTTTATTTAAACTTGCTCGACTTTAATGGCAGGGTAAATATTCACGAGGAGAGCAATGTGGCGTGGTTTGACAATCTGCTCAATCATTTTGCGCATTATCCGACGCATCTCTTTGCGCTGCTCTTCGTGCTGGCTTTGAGTAAATCCACGGTGCTGATCTCCTCCGTGCTGCCGCCCGCCTCGGTGATGTTGCTGACCGGGATCACCGTCAGCCAGGCGAGCCTGCATCCGGCATTGACGTGGCTGGCGGTGGTGATGGGGGCCACGCTCGGCTCGCTGCTGAACTATCATATCGGTCAGTTGATGGGGCATACGCGACTGGTGACGCGCATGACCTCAAAACATGCCGATAAATTTTTGCGGGTGCAGCATCAGTTGCAGAAAAACGGCGTGCTGGTGCTGTTCACCGCCCGTTTTCTGGCGGTACTGCGCTATATCGTGCCGCTGGCAGCGGGCATGCTCAGGCTCAACATGTTGAAGGTTTACGCGGTCAGTCTCGCCTCAGCCGCCGTCTGGGCGGCGCTGTATGTCGGCATTGTCACCGGCATCAGCGCCTTTTGAGTTACAAACTTCCCATTCCGCCGTCGACCAGCAGTTCCGTTCCTACCGTGTAGCTGGATTCGTCGGAGGCCAGATAGAGCGCGGCTTTTGCCAGCTCCGTCGTCGAGCCCATTCTGCCCAGCGGCACAAGCTTGATGATCTCCGCCATCATCGCGTTAAGCGTTTCTTCGCTTAAGCCCGTTTTCGTAAAGGCCGGGGTTTCTACCGGGCCGGGGCTCAGACCGTTAACGCGAATGCCGCGCGGCAACAGCTCTGCCGACAGTGTGCGTGCCAGCGACAGCAGGGCGGCCTTGCTCGCGGCATACACGCTGCTGGTGGGCAGGCCGATGCGTGCGCTTACGGAGCCGCACAGGATCACCGAGGACGGATTATTCAGCAGAGGCAGCAGCGCCTGAATTAAAAAGAACGGTCCCTTCAGGTTGATGCCCATCAGACGATCCCAGGCCTCTTCCTGCCATGCTTCCAGCGGCGCGTGCGTCACGTCGCCGGCGTTGAGAAACACCGCGTCCAGGCGTGGCCAGCGGGCGGCAAGCGTCTCCGCCAGTGCTTTTTGCGAAGCAATATCTCCCGCATCGGTCGGGATCACCCAGGCCTTATCGCCCAGAATGCGCGCTGCTTCGGCGAGCGTTTCCGGGTTACGACCGGTGACGGCGACGTGCGCCCCTTCGGCGAGAAACACCTGCGCAGTGGCAAGGCCAATGCCGCTGGTTCCGCCGGTAATCAGCGTATATTTATCTGCTAAACGACCCATGTTCTTCTCCTGAAATGTCTCTGGAGAAAGCACTATAGAAACGTTAGTATCGAAAGGAAACCAGGTACCAATTGGATACTAATGCGGCAAGAGGTGTGCTATGGCGGAATTACTCAATATCCGTTGTGAAAAAAATTCTGAGGTTTATGTTTGCCCGATGACGCAGTTTGTGAACCTGATTTCCGGTAAGTGGGCGATCCCTGTTCTTTATCGCCTGATTATCCTCAATGCGCCGGTACGCTTTGGCGATCTGCTGCGCGCTACCGCTCCCATCACGCAAAAAGAGTTAACGAAGCAACTCAGGCTGTTCGAACAGCGCGGGCTGGTGACGCGAACGGTCTACCCGGAAATCCCGCCGCGCGTGGAGTACCAGATAACGGGGCTGGGGTTAACCCTGCAAGGGGCGCTCTCTCCGCTGGCCGCCTGGATGAGTGAGTACGGCGACCAGCTTGAGCGTTAGCCTACTGTTTTACGTAGCGCGGCGCCGGGATGCCGGTGCGTGCGCTGTTAAACAGTTCCAGACGTGCCGTTTCGTAGCGATCCCACAGGCTGGCATCATGCATTGGCGGAATGGTAATTAGCTCGCCCTGATCCAGACCCGCCAGCGAAGCATCCACCATATCGTCAGTGGTCATCACCGAGCCTTCCGGCAGATCGTTCACCGTCACACCGGAATGCTGCCAGATTTCTGTTGCCGTCGCGGCGGGTAACACGGCCTGAATACGCAGGTTGCTGTCGGCAAACTCCTCCTGTAACCCACGGGTAAAGCTGAGCACCCAGGCTTTGGTGGCACTGTACAGCGCGCTGCCGGCACGCACGTGCAGGGACAACACCGAGGCGATATTGATAAGCGTACCGTGGTTATTCTGCGCCAGGCGCGGCAGGATCGCATAGGTCAGGCGCATCAGCGCCGTGGTATTCAGGGTGTTAATGGCCTGATGCTGCGCCACATCGCCCGCGAGGAACGGCGCCATCTGCGCGGTGCCGGCGTTGTTGACCAGCGTATCAATAGCGGTATTGCTGCGCAGTTCGTCTTCCACCGCGCGGATCCCGGCTTCATCGGTGAGATCGGCCACCAGAATATCGACGGCCACACCATAGCGTGCACGCAGGTCGGCGGCGAGGGTTTTCAGGCGATCCTCGCGGCGGGCGACCAGGACCAGGTTAGCACCGCGCGCGGCAAGGCGATCGGCATAGACGGCACCAATCCCGGAAGAAGCACCCGTAATCAGGGCGGTAGTGATTTGCGTAGTCATCGTGTGTTACCTCAAAGGAAAGTGAGTTATTTGGTTTCAATATGAAACTGAATTTACTGTCTGCTATTTGGTTTTATAATGCAACCATATTGGTGATCATTTTGTGCTTTTGTTGTCGGGAACGATCAGGAGGGGAGTTTGGCCACGATCTCTTCCGGGGTAAGTTCGCGGCCATCGTCGGCGATAAGCAGCAGTTTACGCAGCGGTTTGCGCTGTTCGCTATCAACGAGAACGGTGCCGCATTCGTTTTCCGCAAACAGGAATTCATTGCCCCACTGGGACAGGGCAACCAGCACCGTCTGGAGCGCGCGTCCCTTGTCGGTCAGAACGTATTCCTGCCAGGCGCTGCCGTCGGAGGCGGGCTGGAGCCGGAGGATGCCTTCGTCGACCAGCAATTTTAGCCGCGCGGTCAGCATGTTTTTCGCGATACCGAGGCTTTTCTGGAACTCGCCGAAGCGTTTAATCCCGCGCAGTGCGTCACGCACAATCAGCAGCGACCACCAGTCGCCGATGATATCCAGCGAACGGGCGACAGGGCAGGTGCTCTCTTCAAGGCGGGTACGTTTCACAGGCAAATCTCCGGGAGGGTGTGGTTTTATTATAAAACTAATTTGCTCACCGGGTAAGCGTGTTATTCATCAGTTTGAGAAATGCTTCCCGGAAAATTGTCACCAGTCTGTCACACTGAACGCGACATTTTAAAACGAGTGAGGAATTAGGGATGAGAAAAGCACTACTTGCGGTGGCCGTGGCCGGTCTCTTTTCAGCAGCCTCCGGGGTGCAGGCGCAAGAGACGCCGGAAGGGTATCAGCTGGAGCAAGTTTTAATCATGAGCCGTCACAACCTGCGCGCGCCGCTCGCCAATAACGGCAGCGTGTTGGAGCAATCCACGCCGAAGCAGTGGCCTGAATGGGAAGTGCCGGGCGGCCAGCTCACCACCAAAGGTGGCGTGCTGGAGGTTTATATGGGGCACTACATGCGCGAGTGGCTGGCCCAGCAGGGGATGGTGAAGACGGGAGAATGTCCGCCGGCGGAGAGTGTTTATGCTTACGCCAACAGTCTGCAGCGCACCGTCGCCACCGCGCAGTTCTTCATTACCGGCGCGTTCCCGGGGTGCGATGTTCCTGTGCATCATCAGGACAAAATGGGCACCATGGACCCAACCTTTAATCCGGTAATTACCGATAACTCGCCGGAATTCCGCGAAAAAGCGCTGAAGGCGATGGAGTCCGAGCGGCAGAAAATGCAGCTTGGCGAAAGCTATAAGCTGCTGGAGCAGATGACGAACTACGCCGATTCACCGTCGTGCAAAGAGAAAAAAGTCTGCTCGCTGGCTGACGCGAAAGATACCTTCAGCGCCGACTATGAAAAAGAACCGGGCGTCTCCGGGCCGCTGAAAGTGGGCAACTCGCTGGTGGATGCGTTCACGCTGCAGTATTACGAAGGCTTCCCGGCCGACCAGGTGGCCTGGGGAGAGATCAAAACCGACCAGCAGTGGCGCGTATTGTCGAAGCTGAAAAACGGATATCAGGACTCGCTGTTTACCTCTACCGAGGTGGCGCAAAACGTCGCCAAACCGCTGGTGAAGTATATCGATAACGCCCTGGTAACCGATCAGGCGAAAGCGCCGAAAATCACCCTGCTGGTGGGGCATGACTCCAACATCGCCTCTCTGCTGACGGCGCTGGACTTCAAGCCGTACCAGCTGCATGACCAGCAGGAGCGCACCCCAATCGGCGGCAAAATTGTCTTCCAGCGCTGGCATGACAAAAACGCCAACCGCGAGCTGATGAAAATTGAGTATGTGTATCAGAGTTCAGAGCAGCTGCGTAACGCCAGCGTGCTGTCGCTGCAGTCTCCGGCGCAGCGCGTGACGCTGGAACTGAAGGGGTGTCCGGTGGATGCGAACGGTTTTTGCCCGATCGATAAATTTAATACGGTGATGAACGACGCGGCGAAATAAGATAATCCCCCCGCGCAGGCGGGGGGAAACGTTCAGACGTTTTTACGTTCGATGGTTTGCTCACCCCAGAAGAGCGAGTCTTTGTCCGTTTTTTCGAAGGCGCGTACCAGCACTTCATCATTGCCTTCTTCCCAAATCTGCTCTGCCAGTTTTTCGTCGTATTTCGCGACTTCAAAAATGGCTTCGGCGATCTCCGGAGAGGTATTGCGTAAACTTGCCCATTCGCCCACGTGGTGAGCTTTGGATTCTTGAGTTGGCATGCTTGTCCTCCTGTTGAGTTAGCCGTTCAGTTTTTTGGCCAGACCCGCGACGTATTCACCCTGATAGCGGGCGATAGCGAGCTCTTCGTTGCTCGGCTGTCGGGATCCATCGCCACCGGCAATGGTGGTTGCACCGTAAGGTGTTCCGCCACGTACCTGAGAGACATCAAACAGTTCCTGCGCGCCATAGCCAATCGGTACAATCACCATCCCATGATGAGCAAGGGTAGTCCAGGTTGAGGTAATCGTCTGTTCCTGGCCTCCGCCGGTCCCGGTGGAGCTGAACACGCTGGCCAGTTTGCCGTACAGCGCGCCAGAGGCCCACAGCCCGCCCGTCTGATCGAGGAAGGTGCGCATCTGACCTGACATATTGCCGAAACGGGTGGGGGTGCCGAAGATAATGGCGTCGTAATCCGCCAGCTCCTGAGGCGTGGCGACCGGCGCATTCTGGGTTTTGCCCCCGGCTTTGGCGAACGCTTCTGCCTGCATGGTTTCCGGTACGCGTTTTACCACAACCTCGACGCCGTCCACTTTGTTTGCACCTTCTGCTACCGCGTGAGCCATGGTTTCAATGTGTCCATACATGGAATAATAGAGCACCAGAACTTTAGCCATTTTGCATCACTCCTCGTTTGTTTTTTCTGACAGCGAATCGCTGCGTTCATTTAAAGATATGACATCACAGCCAGACTGCAAAAATGAACGGCATTTCTTTGATTTATAACAATATGCTGGCAAAAGCGCTTTGTAGCAAAATGAAACATTTTTCCGCGCGACGATTTTTAAAATGATAAGAAAGGCTTATGAGTGACCGTCACGTATTCTCACCCGAAAGACTGAGATGATGTTGCAGAATATTAACTACAGCTTGCCGGATACCCTCAGTCCACTAAGCTTAGTTTCACGCGGCACAGATAAAGGCAATGTCCTTTAGCCGCGAGGTGAAAGGATCCTCTTTTACTGAATGCAATATGATGTCTAATGTTTCACACACTGGAGGTTAGAGATGGCAAACCATCGTGGTGGTTCAGGTAATTTCGCCGAAGATCGTGAAAGAGCATCAGAAGCAGGCCGTAAAGGTGGCCAGCATAGCGGGGGTAATTTTAAAAATGACCCTCAGCGCGCATCTGAGGCTGGCAAAAAAGGGGGTAAAAACAGCCATGGCGGCAATAAGTAGTTCGCCGGGTTGATCTCCCTGCCGCCGGGTTTCCCGGCGGTTTTTTTATTTTTGCAACATTGAACTGTAACCAAAGGCATCGCACACTACACTTCTGACCCTTTGCTCTGGTGCCTCATGTCCGTTTCGCGTTT
This sequence comes from Enterobacter sp. 22466, assembly GCF_052044775.1. Classification (NCBI taxonomy): domain Bacteria; kingdom Pseudomonadati; phylum Pseudomonadota; class Gammaproteobacteria; order Enterobacterales; family Enterobacteriaceae; genus Enterobacter; species Enterobacter sp. 22466. The sequence goes on from NZ_JBQENX010000001.1 coordinate 855,153, forward strand.
TACCTTCTCCGTCAAACCTCAGGAAGCGATCCTCATTCTGATCACCATGTTCTGGGGCGGAACCTTTCTCGCCGTCCAGTATGCGGTCACCCTGAGCGATCCGTTCTTCTTTGTCGGCCTGCGCTTTGCGACGGCAGCGATTGCCGTGGGCTTAATCTCGTTGAAAACCCTGCGCGGATTGACCCTGAAAGAGCTACAGGCTGGGGTGGCGATTGGCGTGGCGATTGCCATGGGGTATAGCCTGCAGACGTGGGGATTGCAGTCTATCTCCAGTAGTAAATCGGCCTTTATCACCGCCATGTATGTGCCGCTGGTGCCACTACTGCAATGGCTGTGTCTGGGACGCCTGCCGGGTGTGATGTCCTGCATTGGTATTGTGCTGGCGTTTATCGGCCTGATTTTGCTGGCCGGGCCGGAAAATAACCTGCTGGCGCTGGGGCCGGGCGAGATCATTACCCTGGTGGGAGCCATTGCGATTGCCGCAGAAATTATCCTCATCAGTGCCTGGGCCGGGAAGGTCGACGTAAAGCGCGTCACGGTGGTACAGCTTGCCACGGCGTCGCTGGTGGCGTTCGCGACGATGGTTCCGGCAGGGGAGTCGGTTCCGCCGATGTCTGCCGGGCTGGTGGTGGTGGCACTGGGGCTGGGTATTTTCAGCGCCATTATTCAGGTGACCATGAACTGGGCACAGCGCAGCGTGTCGCCGACGCGGGCGACGGTCATCTACACCGGTGAACCGGTCTGGGCGGGGATTTTTGGACGCATTGCCGGAGAACGCTTACCGTTGCTGGCGCTGGTCGGCGCGGCGTTTATCGTTGTTGGGGTGCTGGTGAGTGAGCTAAAGCTCAAAAAACGACGTAAGGCGATTGCCGGGTAAGCGCAGCGTCACCCGGCAAGAAAGGGGCCTTTATATCAGGTGGAGGGGGTGATGGCTTCCCCTTGCGCTTCATCCCCCTTCCGGCGGCTCAGCAGGGCATTAAGCAGGATCGCCCCAAAGGTCGCCGTACCAATCCCGCCAACCGTAAATCCGCCCAGCGTCAGGGCAAAATCACCTGCACCCAGCACCAGCGTGACCGCCACCATAATCAGGTTACTGTTCTGGCTGAGATCGACGCGATGCTGTACCCAGATGCGCGCTCCCGCCACGGCAATCAACCCGAACACCACAATCGATGCGCCGCCGATGACCGGCGAGGGAATGGTGTGGATCAGCGCACCAAATTTTGGTGAGAAGCCGAGCAGCATCGCCATGACCGCCGCCGCCACGAACACCAGCGTGGAGTAGACTTTCGTTACCGCCATCACGCCAATGTTCTCGGCGTAGGTGGTGACACCGCTGCCGCCCACCGACCCGGAGAGCATCGTCGCCAGGCCATCCCCGACAAACGCGCGCCCCATATACGGATCCATACTACGCCCGGTCATGCCCGCCACGGCCTTCAGATGCCCTAAGTTCTCCGCCACCAGGATCACCGCGACAGGGGCGATAAGCATCATGGCCTGTGTGTTAAAGGTTGGCGACGTGATCTGCGGCAGACCGAACCAGGCAGCCTGATGGAGCAGGGTAAAGTCGACAGGCTTGCCGAAGCCAAAGACATTGGCCAGCAGGGCGTAGATCAGACAGGCCACAATCAGCCCGACCAGAATCAGCAGACGCTGAACCATGCCGCGGGTGAATACCGCCACCAGACCGATACACAGCACGGTGATCACCGCCATCCAGCTCTCAAACGGCGAGCCGGAGACACTCTTCACGGCAATTGGCGCCAGGTTCAGGCCAATCGCCATCACCACCGCGCCGGTAACCACTGGCGGCATCATTCGCTCGATCCACCGGGTTCCGATCTTCATCACCACGACGCCAATCAGGGTATAGACCAGACCACAGGCGATAATGCCGCCGAGGGCGACGCCCAGGTTGGGGTTGATCCCCTGACCGTTAAACCCGGTGGTGGCGATGACCACGCCAACAAAGGCGGCGCTGGAGCCCAGATAGCTGGGCACGCGCCCGCCGGTGACAAAAAAGAACAGCAGGGTGCCAATACCCGACATCAGAATGGAGAGATTGGGATCAAGGCCCATCAGCATCGGCATCAGCACCGTTGCACCAAACATGGCAACCGCGTGCTGGACGCCCATCACCAGGGTTTGCCCGAGCGGGAGCCGTTCATCCGGCGCGACCACGCCAGGTTCTGTAGAGGTCGATTTCAACTGCCAGTGGGGAAATCCGAACATTGCCATGAGCTGCTTCCTTAAGAAAGGTTAACAGGCGGGTCGCATAAGCGCGTGGTAGCCGCGGTCAAACCACACCAGCCCCTGCGGGGCGGGGTGGCGGATAATGGACACGATGTCGCAAAACAGAATGTCGTGGGTGCCGACGCTGACCACCTGGCTGATACGGCAATCAAACGAGGCCAGCGCCTCCTCCAGACGCGGGCAGCCCGTCTCACCCATCTGCCAGCGGGCAGCGGCGAAGCGATCTTCCATCGGCGTTTTGCCGCCAAACAGGTTGGAGAGTGGCTCCTGTCCGGCGCTCAGGGTGTTGACGCACAGGGTGCGGTTTTCGCTAAACGTCGGCCAGACGGACGCGCCGCGGTTAAGACACACCAATAGCGTCGGGGGCGAGTCGGTGACGCTGCATACGGCGCTGGCGGTGAAGCCCGCTCTGCCAGCAGGGCCGTCGGTGGTGATGATATTGACCGCCGCGCCCACACAGGCCATGGCATCGCGAAAGGTTTGTTTATCGGGTGTCGTCATGATGGCTCCTTACGCCAGCCCGCAGGCGTCTTCAAAGGCCAGGCGCGGCAGACGGCCGTAGAGTTTGCCCACATCGCCATAGCCGATATTGATCAGCAGATTGCTTTTCAGCAGCGTGCCGGTGAAAAAGGCTTCGTCGACTTTTTGCCGGTCAAAACCGGACATCGGGCCGGTGTCCAGCCCCAGGGCGCGACAGGCCAAGATGAGATAAGCGGCCTGCATGGAGCTGTTGCGAAAGGCGGTCTCTTCAGCGTGCGCAGGGCTGGTGGTAAACCAACTCTTCGCATCCCCGTGCGGGAACAGTTCAGGCAGACGCTCATAGAATTCCGTGTCCCACGCCACAATCGCGGTGACCGGTGCGGTGAGGGTTTTCTCCAGGTTGCCGCTGGAGAGCGCCGGGCGCAGCTTCTCTTTTCCCTCTGCGCTGCGCACAAACACAATACGGGCCGGGGAGCAGTTGGCGGAGGTGGGCCCCCATTTCATCAGGTCGTAGATCTCGCGCAGCGTCTCGTCGCTGACCGGTATGTCCAGCCAGCCGTTGTGGGTGCGTGCGCCGGTGAACAGTGAATCCAGCGCGGCAGAGGTAATGGCTTCGCTCATCTAAACTCCTTATAAAGCGGGTTCATGGCTGTGCAGCAGGCTGGCAAGCCCGTTCAGCAGCAGGGTGTTAAAGGTCTCAGGCTCGGTGACGTTGCAGGCATGCCCTCCCTGGCGCATCACCGCGCTGCGGCTGTGCGGGATCGCGTCCTGCAGCTCGGACGAGCAAACAGACGGCACCAGCATGTCGTCGGCGGAACAGATAAGGTGCACCGGGCAGGTAATGCGGGCGGCATGGCGGCTGAAGTCGGCCTTTTTCAGCGCGTTCAGCCTGCGCAGCAGGTTGGTTTTACCCTGAAAGTGCGCCAGCCCCAGCGCTTCTTCCGCCTCCAGACGCGGCGCGCGGGCGGCCATCCAGTCTGCCGGATAGAGAAACAGCGGCTGTGCCTCTACCCACGCCTGCGCGCCACCGGCATGCAGCAGCCGTTCGCGGATCTGAAAGCAGCGTCGGGTATGAGCATTCAGCGTCAGCCAGCCGTTGACGCACACCAGCGCTGTGAGGGCATCGGCGTTGTCGAGCGCCAGCTGCAGGCCGATCAGCGCCCCCAGCGCATGGCCGACCACGCAGTAGCGGGCGATCCCTACAGCGGCCAGGGCCTGTGCCAGCTCACCGGCCATTTGCGCCAGGGTGTAATCTTCCGGCAGGGTGTCAGGGTTATTGCCGGTGCCACGCTGGTCGTAACAGACCACCTGGTACTCCTGTTCCAGCGCGGCTAACTGGGGTAACCAGTAGCTGCCGCCCCCGCCGAGTCCGGCAATCAGCACCACGACGGGCGCGCCGTCAAACGGGGGCGGTGAGACGGAGAGCTTCATGGCAGCCTCACTTTCCAATGTGCGCAACGGTGGCGATTTCAACCAGCGCGTCCGGCTTCACCAGCCCGCACTGAATGCAGAAGCGGGCCGGTTTATCGCCGGGGAAAAACTCCGCGTAGATCTCGTTAATCGCGGCGTAGTTTTTCCAGTCGGTGATAAAGATGCTGTTGAACGTCACATCCTCCATCGTGCCACCCGCGGTTTCGATCACGGTCTTGATCGTCTCCAGCACGTGGCGCGTTTGCGCCTTTGGGTCATTGATAAACACCACGTTGTTGTCTTTATCAAACGGCAGGGTGCCGGAGACGTACACCACGCCATCGGCGAGCGTACCGGGGACAAACGGCGCAATCGGCGTGCTGGTGCCCGGTGGAATAATCACGGATTTCGGCATGGTCTCTCTCCTCAGGCGATACGGGCTAACGGTGGCGTCAGGGCGTCACAAAAATCGGCGACGTTACTGACCCAGCCAAAAAAGGTTTCGATATTGAACAACGCCGCTTTCTGGGCAAATTCCGGCCCCGCCTGATGGGTGGCGTCTTCCAGCACCACGCCGAAATATTCCAGGAAGAAGCCGTCGCGCAGGGTCGACTCCACGCAGACGTTGGTGGCAATGCCGGTAAAGACCAGATGACGAATACCGCGGCTGCGCAGCAGGCTGTCGAGCGGGGTGTTGAAAAAGCCGCTGTAGCGCGGTTTGGGCAGCACGATATCGCCCGCCTCTGGCACCAGTTCATCCACCAGCTGATAATCCCAGCCGCCTTTCGCCAGCAGCTTGCCCTGCAGTTCGGGCCGTTTGCGCATGGTTTTCAGGGCGTTCGATTTGTGAAAATTGGGCGAGCCGGGGCCACCGGCTTCCACGTACTGATCGTCCCAGCCGTTCTGGAACCAGATGATGAGCATCCCGGCGGCGCGTGCAGCGGCAACGGCGGTTTTGATGTTCTCAATCACCGGCCGGGTGGCGGAGACGTCAAACCCTGCCAGATCCAGATAACCGCCGGGGCTGGCGTAGGCGTTTTGCATATCCACCACAATCAGCGCGCTCTGCTGTGGCGAAAAAGTGATGGCTTCCGGACGAGCGTTAAGGGTTGTCATTACGCCACCTCCCTGGTGATGGCAGGAATGTGGGCGCGACACTGCATCAGCGGCTGAATGCGCTCGCCGAAGGTCTCCACGCCGGTGAGGAAATCGTCGAAGGTCAGCAGCACGCCTTCCGCGCCGGGAACGGCAGCTACTTCGTCAAGCATTCTGGCGACGCTGGCATACGAGCCGACGAGCGTGCCCATGTTGATATTGACGGCAGAGGTCGGGTCGGCCATCTGGCGCACGTTGGTGTCTGCACCTGAACGGGTATCTTTCTGGCTCTGCTCGGTGAGCCAGCTCAGGGCGTCGTCGTCGGCCCCGTCCTTATAACACTCCCATTTGGCGCGCGCGGCCTCGTCAGTTTCGTCGGCAATGACCATAAACAGCACGTAAGATCCCACATCGCGCCCGGTTTTTTCGGCGGCCTCTTTCATACGTGCGGCGGTTGGGGCAAAAGCGGCGGGGGTGTTGACCCCTTTACCGAAACAGAAGTTGAAGTCGGCGTATTTTGCCGAGAATGCCATTCCCGCGTCGCTCTGTCCGGCGCAGATCACCTTCATGGGCACAGAAGGCTGCGGGCTGACGCGACAGTCGTTCATCGTGAAGTAGTCGCCTTTGAAATCGCTCTTACCGGTGCCCCACAGATCGCGCAGCACCTGCACGTATTCGGTGAGGTACTCATAACGGCGCGAGAAGTACTCATCTCCCGGCCAGAGCCCCATCTGGTCGTACTCCGGCTTTTGCCAGCCGGTGACCAGGTTAACGCCAAAGCGCCCCCCGGAGATGGAGTCGATCGTAGAGGCCATCCTCGCGACGATGGCCGGCGGCAGAGTGAGCGTGGCGGCGGTCGCGTAAATCTGAATCCGTGATGTCACCGCCGCCAGGCCAGCCATCAGGGTGAAGGACTCCAGATTGTGATCCCAGAATTCGGTTTTGCCGCCAAAGCCGCGCAGCTTGATCATCGAAAGTGCAAAGTCGAAATGGTAGTGCTCCGCTTTTTGCACGATGGCCTTGTTCAGCTCAAAGGTCGGCATGTATTGCGGGGCAGTGGTCGAGATAAGCCAGCCGTTGTTGCCGATGGGTACAAATACGCCAATTTTCATCACGAACCTCTCTTCACTACGTTGCAGGTGAACAGGGTTTTGCAAAGGCGGTGCCAGTTTTTAAAATGGCTTTGTTATTAACGTGTTAATCAATGGTTGGTGAATTGAGCGCGACAAAAGTGGACTAACTGGTCAAAAACATTGCACACAAAACAGGCATTCATGCGCGATGGGAGTGCAGAATGTCGTGGCGAGGCGGGGGTTTTGCTATGCTGATGGCAACGCAGAATAAGGAGAGCGGGATGACACAAGGCGCAGTGAAAACAGCAGGTAAACGTTCGCAGGCGGTGAGCGCCAAAAAACACGCCATCCTCAGTGCGGCGCTGGAGACTTTTTCGCAGTTTGGCATTCACGGCACGCGCCTGGAGCAGGTGGCGGAGCAGGCCGGGGTGTCCAAAACCAATCTGCTCTATTACTACCCGTCGAAAGAGGCGCTGTACGTGGCGGTGATGCAGCAGATCCTGGATATCTGGCTGGCGCCGCTGAAAGCCTTTCGTCAGGAGTTCACCCCGCTGGTGGCGATCAAAGAGTACATTCGCCTGAAGCTGGAGGTCTCCCGTGATTATCCGCAGGCATCCAGGCTGTTCTGTCTGGAGATGCTGCAGGGTGCGCCGCTGCTGAAGGCCGAATTGACGGGTGATTTGAAACAGCTGGTGGACGATAAATCCGCGATCATCGCCGGATGGGTCGCCAGCGGCAAACTGGCACCTGTCGATCCGCAGCATCTGATCTTTATGATTTGGGCCGCCACCCAGCACTACGCTGATTTTGCGGCCCAGGTGGAAGCGGTAACCGGAAAGACGCTGCAGGACGAAGCGTTTTTCCAGAGCACCCTCGAAAACGTGCAGCGGATGATTATTGAAGGGATCCGCGTGCGCTAGTTTCCCTCACCCTAACCCTCTCCCTGTGGACTGAGGGATCCCCAGTAATTTTTTACCGAAAGCGATGAATGTTGTTCCGGGAAAATGAATGACTTACAGCGACGCCCTGGTCCGGCTGTAAATCGCTGAGGCGTTTCCTGCAGGCCGGGGCGAGGCGCATGGATGCGCCGAGAGGGCGGCTTTACAGGGACGTTACCTCCGCCCGTCCCCGATAAGCCGGAAGGAATAAGCCGAGGGCACCGCGAAGCGGCGATTTACCGCCGGGAGCCCGGGTCGCCAGGGTGGTGGCGATTGAGCCACCCTGGCACGTTCACGGGTCATGTTGTTACAGAGTAGCAAGGAACATAAAGTGAACGGAATGACCTCTACAGCCATATGTTCCCCCTCACCCCAACCCTCTCCCTTAAGGGAGAGGGAGTCCTCCGTGCAGGTATTATTTTATGGGGATCCCTCAACCTACGGGGAGAGGGGACAGCTTAAGTCGCCCTCTTCACACTGCATCAGCGAGGCCAGAAACGCCTCGCGTTCCACGGTTTTCTCTGTCAGGCACTGACTAATGATCATAGGCTGCACGCTGCCCCCCTCGGTACCGGAACCGATAAAGTTGCAGTCTGCATCGCGCAGGGCAATCCACGCCTGCTGCGCCTTTTTCAGCAGGTCACGCTGTGGGGCCGCCGCACGTTTAATGGCGGCCTGATAAGTCTGGTTGAGCTTTTTATCGGCAGCCTGGTATTGCTGCGCGCTACAGGTATTCAGTTCAAGCTGGGTGGTCGCTTTGTCGCACTCGTCGGCCAGCGCGCTGGCGCTGAGCAGCAGTGCTGCACCTGCGATAATAAATCGTTTCATACACTCCCCAATAAAATAAGGCTCCGTCTCCGGAGCCTTATTAGCACAGCGTTAGCCGATTGTCATCAGGCTGGCGTTACCCCCCGCCGCCGCGGTGTTGACGCTGAGCGAGCGCTCCACGTACAGGCGCTCCAGCAGCAGGTTGGTTTCACCGCGGGCGAAGCCCTGCACGGAAACGATGGCACCGCTGCGGGCCGCAACCTGCTCGCACAGTTCGCGCAGCTGATCGGAATCACCGTGGTAGATAACCGCGTCAAATGGCTGCGCAAGCAGGGCATCAGGCTTGGCAAAGTGAATGCGGGCAGAAACCGCTTTCGGCAACTGCTTCGCCAGATCGCGGTGCAGACCCTCTTCCTGCCACAGCACTTCGCAACCCGTTGCCATCGCGGCGGCCAGCTGAACCAGCGCATCCTGTTCGTTATCCGCCACGCACAGCACGCGCTCGCGCGGCATCAGCGTCCAGGTGTTGCGTTCGCCGGTAGGCCCCGGCAGCAGACGCTGCGTGCCAGCCTGCGCCAGTTCGCCGTACTGCTGAGCGACAGCACGCAGCTCAGGACGTTTTTCCGCCCAAGTGATGAGGGCTTCCAGCGGCTGCGTCAGCACGGTTTTCAACTGCGCGTCCACCGGATAGTCTGCATCCTGGCGTGCCAGCGTTACGCCCAGCGCGTTCTCCGGACGGTTTGCCAGCAGACGGTACAGGTAGAGCGGACCGCCCGCTTTTGGACCGGTGCCGGAGAGCCCCTCGCCGCCGAACGGCTGTACGCCCACGACCGCACCCACCATGTTGCGGTTGACGTACAGGTTGCCCACTTTGGCGCTGCCGGTGACCTGGGCGATGGTTTCGTCGATGCGGGTATGCACGCCGAGCGTCAGGCCATAGCCGGAGGCGTTGATTTGCTCGATCAGCGCGTTCAGGTTGTTACGGTTGTAACGCACCACGTGCAGCACCGGACCGAAGACCTCTTTTTTCAGCTCGTCGAAGCTTGCCAGTTCAATCAGCGTTGGCGGCACAAAGGTGCCGGTCTGCCACTCGCGGGCATCTTCGCTGTTCTCGCGCACGGCCTGGAACACTGGACGGCCCTTGGCACGCATGGCCTGAATGTGGTTTTCAATGTTGGCTTTGGCTTCCGCGTCGATCACCGGCCCGATATCGGTGGTGAGACGGCCCGGGTTACCCATGCGGCACTCGGCCATGGCACCACGCAGCATCTTCAGCGTGTGGTCGGCCACGTCGTCCTGCAGGCACAGCACGCGCAGGGCGGAGCAGCGCTGACCGGCGCTATCGAAGGCGGAGGCCAGCACGTCAACCACCACCTGCTCGGTGAGGGCAGAGGAGTCAACAATCATGGCGTTCATGCCGCCGGTTTCCGCGATGAGCGGTGTTGGGCGGCCCTGGGCATCCAGACGGGTGGCGATGTTACGCTGCAGCAGAGAGGCCACTTCGGTGGAGCCGGTAAACATCACGCCACGCACGCGGTTATCCGCGGTGAGCTTCGCACCCACCGTTTCACCCCGGCCTGGCAGCAACTGCACCACGCCCGCCGGTACGCCCGCTTCCAGCAGGATGTTAATGCCCTGAGCGGCAATCAGCGGGGTTTGCTCCGCCGGTTTGGCCAGCACGCTGTTGCCTGCGGCAAGCGCGGCGGCAATCTGGCCGGTGAAGATCGCCAGCGGGAAGTTCCACGGGCTGATACAGACCACAGGACCAAGCGGGCGGTGCGTTTCGTTATCGAAATCGTCGCGTACCTGGCCTGCGTAGTAGTGCAGGAAGTCCACGGCCTCGCGGACTTCGGCGATAGCGTTACTGAAGGTTTTCCCCGCTTCACGCACCAGGATACCGATGAGCGACTGCATCTGATCTTCCATCAGCACCGCGGCGCGTTCCAGAATGGCGGCACGCTCCTGCGGCGGGGTGGCGAACCAGATTGGCGCGTTGTTTACCGCGCTCTCCAGCGCCTGCTCCACTTCCGCTTCCGTGGCTTCACGCACGTAGCCAACAATATCTTTTGGCTCTGCCGGGTTGATCACCGGCTGCATCTCGCCGTCTGCGACAGGCTGTTCCATCATCGGTTTGGCCTGCCATTTCTGCAGTGCACTGTTGAGCAGGGCAGAAGAGAGGGACGCCAGGCGGTGTTCGTTAGCGAGATCCAGACCCGCCGAGTTGATGCGGCCTTTGCCGTACAGCTCGCGCGGCAGGGCAATCTTCGGATGCGGCAGACCAATCTGGCCTTCCTGAGCCGCCATTTTCTCAACGGCCTGCACCGGATCGGCAACCAGTTCGTCCAGCGGCAGGGTGGTATCGGCAATACGGTTAACGAAGGAGGTGTTCGCTCCGTTCTCCAGCAGACGACGCACCAGGTACGCCAGCAGGGTTTCATGGGTACCCACCGGGGCATAAATACGGCACGGACGGTTCAGTTTGCCCTCGGCCACTTTACCGGTGACCTGCTCGTACAGCGGTTCACCCATGCCGTGCAGGCACTGGAATTCGTACTGGCCCGGATAGTAGTTCTGTCCGGCCAGGGTATAGATCGCCGCCAGGGTGTGGGCGTTGTGGGTAGCGAACTGCGGGTAGATCAGGTTTGGCACGCCGAGCAGTTTTTTGGCACAGGCGAGGTAAGAGACGTCGGTGTATACCTTGCGGGTGTAAACCGGATAGCCTTCCAGACCTTCCATCTGGGCGCGTTTGATCTCGCTGTCCCAGTAGGCACCTTTGACCAGACGGATCATCAGACGACGACGGCTGCGGCTGGCCAGGTCAATCAGGTAATCAATAACGAACGGGCAGCGTTTCTGGTAGGCCTGAATAACAAAGCCAATCCCGTTCCAGCCTGCCAGCTCCGGCTCGAAGCACAGTTTTTCCAGCAGATCGAGCGAGATCTCCAGGCGGTCTGCCTCTTCGGCGTCAATGTTGATGCCAATGTCATACTGGCGCGCCAGCAGGGTCAGGGATTTCAGGCGCGGGTAGAGCTCTTCCATTACCCGGTCGTACTGCGCGCGGCTGTAGCGCGGGTGCAGGGCGGAGAGCTTGATTGAGATGCCCGGGCCTTCATAAATACCGCGGCCGTTAGAGGCTTTACCGATGGCGTGGATCGCCTGCTGGTAAGAGACCATGTAGGCCTGCGCGTCGGCAGCGGTCAGGGCCGCTTCACCCAGCATGTCGTAAGAGTAGCGAAACCCTTTATCTTCCAGCTTGCGGGCGTTGGCCAGCGCTTCGGCGATGGTTTCCCCGGTAACAAACTGCTCGCCCATCAGACGCATCGCCATATCCACGCCTTTGCGGATCAGCGGCTCGCCGCTCTTACCGATGATACGGTTCAGGGAGCGGGAGAGGTTGGCTTCATTGTGGGTCGAGACCAGTTTGCCGGTAAACAGCAGACCCCAGGTGGCGGCGTTAACGAACAGCGACGGGCTGCGGCCAATGTGTGACTGCCAGTTGCCGTTGCTGATTTTATCGCGGATCAGAGCATCACGGGTGGCTTTATCCGGAATACGCAGCAGCGCTTCCGCCAGACACATCAGCGCCACGCCCTCCTGCGAAGAGAGGGAAAACTCCTGCAGCAGGCTCTGCACCATGCCGGCCCGGCCGCTGGCGGTTTTTTGATTACGCAGCTTGTCGGCCAGTTGATACGCCAGGCTGTGCGCCTGCGCCGCAACGGCTTCTGGCAGGCGAGCCTGTTCCAGCAGCATTGGCACAGCGTCGGTTTCAGCACGGCGGTACGCGCCGGTAATGGCGGCACGGCTGACGGATTGCGGCAGGATCTGCTCGGCGAACTCGAGGAACGGTTGGTGATTCTCCTCGGCCGCGACGGTGGCGTCATCGCTTTCATTGGCGGCACCCGCCAGCAGGGCGGGCAGCTCAGGCAGACCTTCGTCGCTCTCAAGCCGTTCGAGATAGTTAAAAATCGCCTGCTTGATTAGCCAGTGCGGCGTGCGGTCAATGCGGGTTGCTGCGGTCTTAATCCGTTCGCGGGTTGCGTCATCCAGCTTAACCCCCATGGTGGTCATGCCCATGCCAAAACTCCTGTTGTTCTTTCATGATGTTCGGTGGTTAGCCTGAAATATCCACCATGTTGCAACTTTGTGCAACCGTGTTAAATGTGACCCGGCTTGCAAGCTGAAAAATGAATGGATTGTTAACGGATGGTTAGCTGGAAAAAAGCGCTGGCTTCTGCATGGGAAGCCTGTTTTTATGCGGTACTTAACACTTTTAAAAGGTGCAACCCGTATAAATGTGAGCGAGTGCAACCTATAGGAAAGACATATAAAACCAGGGATGAATTTGATGTAAATGCAGTGTTAAATCGTTTGTGTGCGAGCACTGCTTACGGCAGGATACGCGCGGCCAACAGAAACACATACACACATCACCCCGTTCCGGTGATGACATAACAAAGGCAACCCGGACGGTTGTCGCTCGACTTTTGGAGAATTTGAATGGCAATTAGCACACCGATGCTGGTGACATTTCTCGTTTATATATTTGGCATGATCCTGATAGGGTTTTTGGCATGGCGTTCAACAAAGAACTTTGATGACTACATTCTGGGTGGCCGCAGTTTAGGCCCGATGGTGACCGCGCTCTCTGCGGGGGCATCGGACATGAGTGGCTGGCTGTTGATGGGGCTGCCGGGGGCGATTTTCATCTCCGGTATTTCTGAAAGCTGGATCGCTATTGGCCTGACCGTTGGGGCGTGGATTAACTGGAAGCTGGTGGCGGGCCGTCTGCGCGTGCATACCGAAGCGAACAACAACGCCCTGACGCTGCCGGATTACTTCACCGGCCGTTTCGAAGATAACAGCCGCATCCTGCGCATTATCTCGGCAGTGGTGATCCTGCTGTTCTTCACGATCTATTGTGCCTCCGGCATTGTGGCCGGTGCGCGTCTGTTCGAAAGCACCTTCGGCATGAGCTATGAAACCGCCCTGTGGGCCGGTGCGGCGGCAACCATCCTCTATACCTTCGTGGGTGGGTTCCTGGCGGTAAGCTGGACCGACACTGTGCAGGCGAGCCTGATGATCTTCGCCCTGATCCTGACCCCGGTGATTGTGATTTTCACCGTCGGCGGTCTTGGCGATTCGCTGGAAGTGATCAAGCAGAAGAGCATTGAAAACGTCGATATGCTCAAAGGGCTGAACTTTGTTGCCATCGTCTCCCTGATGGGCTGGGGTCTGGGCTACTTCGGTCAGCCGCACATCCTGGCGCGCTTTATGGCGGCCGATTCTCACCACACCATCGTTCATGCGCGTCGCATCAGTATGACGTGGATGATCCTCTGTCTGGCAGGGGCGTGCGCGGTGGGCTTCTTTGGCATCGCATACTTCAGCAATAACCCGGCGCAGGCGGGCGCGGTAAACCAAAACGCCGAGCGCGTGTTTATCGAGCTGGCACAAATCCTGTTTAACCCGTGGATTGCCGGTATTCTGCTCTCTGCCATTCTGGCGGCGGTAATGTCGACCCTGAGCTGCCAGCTGCTGGTCTGCTCCAGTGCGATCACTGAAGACCTCTACAAGGCTTTCCTGCGTAAAGGCGCGAGCCAGAAAGAGCTGGTGTGGGTAGGGCGCTTTATGGTGCTGCTGGTGGCGCTGGTGGCGATTGCGCTGGCGTCTAACCCGGAAAACCGCGTGCTGGGTCTGGTGAGCTACGCGTGGGCGGGCTTTGGTGCGGCGTTTGGGCCGGTGGTGCTGTTCTCCGTGATGTGGTCACGTATGACCCGTAACGGCGCGCTGGCGGGGATGATTATTGGTGCAGTGACCGTTATCGTCTGGAAACAGTTCGCGTGGCTGGGCCTGTACGAAATCATCCCGGGCTTCATCTTCGGCAGTATCGGTATTGTGGTCTTCAGCATGCTGGGTAAAGCGCCGTCTGCCTCCATGCAGAAACGCTTTGCAGAAGCGGATGCCCATTACCACACTGCGCCGCCGACGAAGCTCCAGGCTGAGTAATTTTTCTTCCTGCACACTGTAAGCCGGGTGAGCGTCAGCGCCACCCGGCTTTTTTCTTGCCAAAATCCGTAATTTACGGTGATATCGCTGCACTTATAACAATGAGGATAGCGAAGCATGACAATCAAAACAGGGTTAATGGTAGCGGCATTAATGATGCTGGTGGGCTGCACGGCGCCGTCGCAGCCTACGGCGTCGGAGACCTGCAAAGCGGACAATCAGATGCAGCAGACCACGCTCTATTTCGGCTTAAATCGTCCTGCCGGAGCGCAGATCACCCCCAACGAGTGGCAGCAGTTTGTTGACCAGGACGTCACGCCGCGTTTTCGCGATGGCTTAACGGTGTTTGAGGCGCGTGGACAGTGGCTGGGCAACGACGGGAAAGTGGCGCGCGAACCGAGCAAGGCGTTGATGCTGATCCACGGAAAAGATGCGCAGAGCGAGAAAAACATTGAAGCGTTACGTGGGATTTATAAATCCCGCTTCGCGCAGGAGTCGGTGATGCGGGTCGATCAGCCGGTGTGCGTGCAGTTTTAATGAAAACGGCGGGATAACCCGCCGTTGTTGTATCGTAGGCCGGGATCGCTGCGCGCCACCCGGCATCACATCACAATACCAGGCCCGCAAAGCTCGCCGACAGCAAACTCACCAGCGTCGCGCCATACACCAGACGCAGACCAAACCGCGAGACCACGTTCCCCTGCTGCTCGTTCAGGCCCTTGATTGCGCCAGCGACAATACCGATGGAGGCGAAGTTAGCAAACGACACCAGGAACACGGATAAAATCCCCAGTCCGCGCGGTGACATCTGATGCGCAATTTTTTGCAGCTCAATCATTGCCACAAATTCATTCGCTACCAGTTTGGTTGCCATAATACTGCCGGCATTTAAGGCATCACTCAGCGGAATACCCACCAGCCACGCCAGCGGATAAAACACATAGCCCAGGATCTGCTGGAAGCTCATGCCAAATATGCTGGAGAAAAGGGCGTTGATGGCGCTAATAAGGGCAATGAAGCCAATCAGCATCGCCAGAATAATCATCGCCACTTTAAAACCAGCCAGAATATACTCGCCCAGCATTTCGAAGAAGCTCTGGGATTCGTGCAGTTTTTCGAGCTTAATATCCGGCTCCGCTTCCGGGCGCACCGGGTTGATGACGGAGAGAATAATGAAGGTGCTGAACATGTTGAGAACGAGCGCCGCTACCACAAATTTAGCGTCGAGCATGGTCATATAGGCACCGACAATCGACAGGGAGACGGTCGACATGGCCGTGGCCGCCATGGTGAACAGACGACGTGACGAGAGATCGCCCAGTACGCCCTTGTAGGCAATGAAGTTTTCAGACTGTCCGAGGATCAGCGAGCTTACCGCGTTAAAGGATTCCAGCTTGCCCATACCGTTCAGTTTCGACAGCAGTGTCCCGATCACCCGAATAAAAATCGGCAGAATGCGCCAGTGCTGAAGAATACCAATCAGTGCGGAAATAAAGATAATCGGGCACAGTACGCCGAGGAAAATGAACGCCAGTCCTTTTTCACCCATTCCGCCAAAGACGAAATTGGTCCCTTCGCTGGCAAATTTCAGCAGCGATTCAAAGAAACCAGATACGTATTTAATCAGGAATAACCCGCTTTCGGCATGCAGGAAAAAGAATGCCAGTGCGATTTCAATAACGATCAGCTGTAAAACAAAGCGAATGCGAATTTTTCGGCGGTCAAAACTCGTAAGCCAGGCAAGCGCAAGAATAATCACCAGCGCCAGCAGGAAATGGACAATCTTAAACATGGTTTATTTTCGGTTAGTTTGCGAGGCGGATATTTAGCCACAGCGCTGATTAACCGTAAATGGGCATTTTCGTTATAACTTATAAACCTGAACGTCACGAGCGTAACTATTACCTCGCGATGCGTTTACAACTCGTCATCAAAACACCACACATTTCGCTTGTTTTTCTTATCGCCGTAATGATAATCACTATCACAAGAATTTACCTTTCTTTGCATCAGTTGACCGCGATAAACATTTAAGGTGTCGGCATGTTTGTTCCATTTCTCATAATGTTACGGGAAGGCCTCGAAGCGGCCCTCATTGTTAGCCTCATCGCCAGTTATCTGAAGCGAACCCAGCGTGGACGCTGGATTGGCGTGATGTGGATAGGGGTTTTCCTCGCCGCGGCGCTCTGTCTGGGCCTGGGGATTCTGATCAATGAAACCACCGGTGAATTCCCG
Organism: Enterobacter sp. 22466; assembly: GCF_052044775.1. Taxonomy (NCBI): domain Bacteria; kingdom Pseudomonadati; phylum Pseudomonadota; class Gammaproteobacteria; order Enterobacterales; family Enterobacteriaceae; genus Enterobacter; species Enterobacter sp. 22466. The sequence goes on from NZ_JBQENX010000001.1 coordinate 871,414, forward strand.
CAGAAAGAACAGGAGCTGTTCGAAGGTATCGTTGCCGTGATTGCGGTCGTGATCCTCACCTGGATGGTGTTCTGGATGCGTAAAGTCTCGCGTAACGTGAAGGTGCAGCTGGAGCAGGCGGTAGATAACGCCCTGCAGAAGGGAAATCATCACGGCTGGGCGCTGATCATGATGGTCTTTTTCGCCGTGGCGCGTGAAGGCCTGGAATCCGTTTTCTTCCTGCTGGCCGCCTTTCAGCAGGATGTGGGGATCTGGCCACCGCTGGGGGCGATGCTGGGGCTGGCAACGGCCGTGGTGCTCGGCTTCCTGCTCTACTGGGGCGGCATTCGCCTGAACCTGGGGGCGTTCTTTAAATGGACCAGCCTGTTCATTTTGCTGGTGGCCGCAGGGCTGGCAGCAGGGGCGATTCGCGCTTTCCATGAGGCGGGTCTGTGGAACCACTTCCAGGATGTGGCGTTCGATCTCAGCAACGTTCTTTCTACCCATTCACTGACCGGCACGCTGCTCGAAGGGATCTTCGGCTACCAGGAAACGCCAAGCGTCAGCGAAGTGGCGATGTACTTTATCTATCTCATTCCGGCGCTGGCGCTGTTCTTTATGCCATCGCGCCCCAGCGCTCAGCCGTCGCGGACTGCGCCCTGATGTGCTTACTGTAGTTACAACATACTTTTAAAAGGGAAGGGTCATGGCAATTCAATTTCGTCGTAGTGCGTTACAGGTTGGTGTGGCAGCGCTTGTTGCTTCTGCCTTCGCCGCTCAGGCTGCTGATATTCCACAGGTTAAGGTGACGGTGAATGATAAGCAGTGTGAGCCGATGACCATTACGGTCAACAGCGGTAAGACACAATTTATTATTCAGAACCACAGCCAGAAAGCGCTGGAGTGGGAAATTCTCAAAGGCGTGATGGTCGTGGAAGAGCGCGAAAATATCGCGCCGGGCTTTAGCCAGAAAATGACGGCTAACCTGCAGCCGGGCGAATATGACATGACCTGCGGTCTGCTGACCAACCCTAAGGGTAAGCTCATCGTCAAGGGAAATGCCACAGCGGATGTCGCAAAAGGCACGGCTCTGCTGAGCCTGGGCGATGCCATCACCGCCTATAAAGCGTATGTTACCAAAGAGACGGCAGACCTGGCGGCGGGAACCAAAGCCTTTACGGATGCGGTGAAAGCGGGCGATCTCGACAAAGCGAAATCCCTGTATGCGCCAACCCGTCAGCACTATGAGCGCATTGAGCCGATTGCGGAGCTGTTCTCCGATCTTGATGGCAGCATTGATGCCCGTGAAGACGATTACGAGCAGAAAGCGGCCGATCCAAAATTCACCGGCTTCCACCGTCTGGAGAAAGCCCTGTTTGGCGATAACTCCACCAAAGGGATGGAGAAGTATGCCGATCAGCTCAACAGCGACGTGCTGGAGCTGCAAAAGCGCATCAGCGAGCTCGCCTTCCCGCCGTCAAAAGTGGTGGGCGGCGCGGCCGGACTGATTGAAGAAGTGGCCGCCAGCAAAATCAGCGGTGAAGAAGATCGCTACAGCCACACTGACCTGTGGGATTTCCAGGCGAACGTCGATGGCGCTCAGAAAATTGTTAACCTGCTGCGCCCTCAGCTGCAGAAAGAGAACAGCGAGTTGCTGGCAAAAGTGGATGCCAACTTTAAGAAAGTCGACACCATTCTGGCGAAGTACCGCACCAAAGACGGGTTTGAAACCTACGATAAACTGACCGACGCCGACCGTAATGCGCTGAAAGGCCCGATTACCGCCCTGGCGGAAGATCTCTCCCTGCTGCGTGGCGTACTGGGTCTGGACTAAGCACGATGAACAAGCATGACGAATACGACGTGGCGGAACCTTCACGTCGTCGGTTGTTGAAAGGGGTAGGGGCGCTGGGGGGCGCATTTGCCCTGGCTGGAGGGTGTCCGGTGGCGCATGCGGCAAAACCGCAAAGTGCACCCGGCACGCTGTCACCGAATGCCCGTATGGAGACGCAGCCGTTCTATGGTGAGCATCAGGCGGGCATTCTGACGCCACAGCAGGCCGCCATGATGCTGGTGGCCTTTGATTCGCTGGCAAGCGATAAAGCTGACCTGGAGCGTCTGTTCCGCCTGCTGACCACCCGCATCGCGTTTCTGACTGCCGGGGGGCCGGCACCGGAAACGCCTAACCCGCGTCTGCCGCCCATGGACTCGGGGATCTTAGGGCCGTTTATCGCTCCGGATAACCTGACCATTACGGTGTCGCTGGGCGAATCGCTGTTTGATGCGCGCTACGGGCTGGCAAAACAGAAGCCGAAAGCGCTGCAAAAAATGACGCGTTTCCCGAATGACTCGCTGGACGCGGCTCTGTGCCACGGCGATCTGCTCCTGCAGATCTGTGCCAATACGCAGGACACGGTGATCCACGCCCTGCGGGATATTATCAAGCACACGCCGGATCTGCTGAGTGTGCGCTGGAAGCGGGAAGGGTTTATCTCTGACCATGCTGCCCGCAGCAAAGGCAAAGAGACGCCGGTTAACCTGCTGGGCTTTAAGGACGGCACTGCCAACCCGGACAGCAGCAATAGCGCGCTAATGAAAGAGGTGGTGTGGGTTACAGCCGATCAGGGCGAGCCAGCATGGGCCGTGGGCGGGAGCTATCAGGCGGTGCGGGTGATTCAGTTCCATGTGGAATTCTGGGATCGCACGCCGCTCAAAGAGCAGCAGACAATCTTTGGCCGTGACAAGCAGAGCGGGGCACCGCTTGGCATGAAGCACGAACATGATGTGCCGGATTACGCCAGCGATCCCAATGGCGATACCATTGCGCTGGATAGCCATATCCGTCTGGCGAACCCGCGCACCAAAGAGACGCAGTCCAGCCTGATGATGCGCCGGGGCTATAGCTACTCGCTGGGGGTGACCAACTCGGGTCAGCTCGATATGGGGCTGCTGTTTGTCTGCTACCAGCACGATCTGGAGAAAGGCTTCCTCACCGTGCAGAAGCGGTTAAACGGTGAAGCGCTTGAAGAGTATATTAAACCTATCGGTGGCGGCTATTTCTTCGCGCTGCCAGGGGTACGCGATTCAAACGCGTATCTCGCGCAAGGGCTGATCGAAGCCTGATAATTGTCCCTGCGATAGTTCGCGGGGACATTATTTTTTCCTATGACTATCTCTCTGTTATATTTCTGTAATATTCCTGTATGAGACTGATTTCAACTGCAGGAGCAGTCTTAAAAGTTGCAGTCAGGTAAAATAAATGTTGCATTTATGATAACTCCTGATGTACTTAAGATAAGACAGCGGTAGTTCCCGGCAGTGATGCTGAATCACTATGGAGATCGCGAATGGTTGCGTCCTGTACTGGACAAGGTAAACACAACAACCGCAGCACCCGGCGCGGAGGCTCAGACTCCGGCAGCGATTTCCTCACCACTAAATTCTCCCCTTCTACTCAGAAACCTGATTCTACCGACGTGCAGAATGGTGCGCGTAGCTATTCTGTTTCGTCATCCGGAAAGGCAAGCAATGGCTTACAAGGAAGCCAACCCTCTGATGTTCGTGCGCATAATCGTGCCGAAGCTGGCGCGTGTGATGAATACCAACAACTCAAGGTGCTATCCATGGGAAGACAAAAAGCAGTGATCAAAGCTCGTCGCGAAGCAAAACGTGTGCTGAGACGGGATTCACGTAGTCATAAACAGCGTGAAGAAGAATCGGTCACCTCGCTTGTGCAGATGAGTGGCGTAGAAGCAATTGGCATGGCGCGGGACAGCCGTGATAATTCCCCAATTGTGGCGCGCAATGAGGCTCAGGCGCACTACCTGAATGCTATCGAGAGTAAACAGCTCATCTTTGCAACCGGTGAAGCCGGATGCGGGAAAACCTGGATCAGTGCAGCCAAAGCAGCGGAGGCCCTGATCCATAAGGACGTGGAGAGAATTATTGTTACCCGTCCGGTACTGCAAGCTGATGAAGATCTCGGCTTCTTGCCCGGAGATATATCGGAGAAGTTTGCCCCTTACTTCAGGCCCGTTTATGACGTGCTGGTGAAGCGACTGGGTGCATCCTTTATGCAGTACTGCCTGCGACCAGAGATTGGCAAGGTGGAAATCGCGCCGTTCGCCTATATGCGCGGACGTACATTTGAAAATGCGGTCGTCATTCTTGACGAGGCTCAGAACGTGACCGCTGCGCAAATGAAGATGTTCTTAACGCGCCTCGGGGAGAACGTGACGGTTATCGTCAATGGCGATATTACCCAATGTGACCTGCCATCCGGCGTGAAATCCGGATTGAGCGACGCCATGTCACGTTTTGAGGAAGATGAGATGATTGGGGTGGTTCGCTTCACCAAAGATGACTGTGTGCGATCGGCATTGTGTCAGCGCACGCTGCAAGTCTATTCCGACTGAAGGTAAAACATTACCGTTTTACCTCTCTTCAGTAATCCCTTCCCGGCGTAATGCCGGGAAGCTTCGTTTATTCCTGCTCTCACCTCGCGCGTGGTTATCTTTTAATAAAGCACCTGTCGTGCGGAATTCATCATTTCGGTATTGATTTCAGCGGTGGGTTTTTATCCCTCTCAGCGAAATGTGACGCGTATTTATAATATCCACAAAATATCCATGAATATCATGATCGCGCTAATTGTTCGTTCAAATTTAAACGTGAATGTTGTCACATAATGTTACTAAGTTGTAAAAATTAAGTTGGTGTCTTGTGGGTAATTATCTATGTTTCGTACTGATTCAAACAACATTCTAACAAGAAAATCCCATGGGGAACCGTTTCCCTGGAACATCACGTTGAGGGTCATACATGAACGAACTGGTTGGTGCAATTAACGGTGTTATCTGGAGCCCGGCGTTAATATTTTTATGTCTGGGTGTCGGTCTCTATTTCTCATTACGTAGTCGTTTTTTGCAGTTACGTCATATAAAACATATGATTACCTTGATGTTCCAGGGGCGTCCTACCGATGCCGGGGTATCGTCGTTCCAGGCACTGACGATGACGCTGGCAGGGCGAGTAGGGACCGGAAACATTGCTGGTGTCGCCACCGCCATCACCTTCGGGGGACCGGGCGCACTTTTCTGGATGTGGATGGTGGCGTTTTTAGGTGCCAGCTCAGCGTTTGTGGAATCTACGTTGGGCCAGGTTTATAAAGAAAAAATTAACGGTGAATATCGTGGCGGTCCTGCCTTTTATATCGAAAAAGGATTAGGGGTAAAATGGTATGCATGGTTATTTGCCGTCGTCACCATTTTCTCCTGCGGTCTATTAATGCCAGGGGTACAAGCAAACTCGATTGGTGCCAGTCTGGATATTGCTTTTGGGCTTGATCCCAATGTCACGGCGGCATTACTGGCCGTACTGTTAAGCTTTATTATTTTCGGTGGCGTGAAAAGGATCGCCAGTTTTAGCAGTATGGTCGTTCCGTTTATGGCGCTCGGCTATATTATTGTGGCTTGCGTTATTATCGCGATTAATATTACCGAGCTTCCTGGTGTGATTCTGTTGATCTGGAAAAGTGCTTTTGGTCTTGAAGCTGGCTTTGGTGCTATCCTGGGTCAGGCTATCATGTGGGGCGTTAAGCGCGGCGTCTATTCCAACGAGGCGGCGCAAGGTACCGGCCCGCATGCATCATCCGCGGCGGCAGTGAGCCATCCGGTGAAACAGGGGCTGGTTCAGGCCTTCTCGGTCTATATCGATACGCTATTTGTCTGCTCCGCGACCGGATTTATGCTGTTGATCACCGGTCTTTACAATGTTCAGGGTGTCGATGGTGCAGCCCTCTACACCGGTATTTCAGGCGTGGCGGCAGGGCCAGGCTATGTGCAGACGGCAATGGAAAGTATGATGCCAGGCTTTGGTAATTACTTTGTGGCTATTGCGCTGTTCTTCTTCGCCTTCACCACCATTATTGCCTATTACTATATTGCTGAAACCAATATCGCCTACATCAACCGTAAAATTCACCGTCCGTGGCTGACATTCTTGCTCAAATTATGTCTGATGGCTTCCACGGTTTACGGCACCGTCCGCACCGCGGATCTGGCATGGGGGCTGGGAGATATTGGGGTAGGGCTGATGGCATGGCTCAACATTATTGCCATTGTGCTTTTGCATAAAAAAGCGTTCGTCAGTCTGAAAGATTATGAAATTCAGAATGCGCAGGGACTGGATCCGCATTTTGACCCGATTCGCCTGGGGATTAAAAATGCCGATTACTGGCTGGAAGAGCGTAAAGATGAACCTGCTGCGAATCCAGAACAGACGACTTCTGTCGTGAGAGAGCAGAGCGCAGGAAAAGTGAACAATTAAGGGGGGAGCCCGTATTGCTATACGGGCTCAGACTGCTGGCAATGTGCGCTTTGTTGGTTTCGCCCAGCGGCGCTACGCTTGCACGGGCCTACGAGGCTTGTCGGCGAGATAAGGCGACTATAAAAGAAAAAAGCCCGTACTTTCGTACGAGCTCTTGTCTTGAATATGGCGGTGAGGGGGGGATTCGAACCCCCGATACGTTGCCGTATACACACTTTCCAGGCGTGCTCCTTCAGCCACTCGGACACCTCACCATATTGTTTTGCTGCCTGACCGCTTGGGGGGCAACGGGGCGCTACTATAGGGAGTTGCGCTAAAACGGTCAAGCAGATTTTCAGCTTTAGTGCGTGTTCGGTTAAGCCTTAATCAGCTCAGGTCACATCATCGGCGCTTAACGCTGTGAATCGAGCGCTTCGCTGTTTTTCACCACTTCCTGCGCCTTGCCGTAGCTCTCGATCAGTAGCTGATACGCCGGGAAAATGTGCGTGTAGACGTCTGCCCACTCGGCCGCATCTTCACGGTTCCATGTCCGCTGGATCTCAGAGGCAACGGCCGCCGTATCCATTGGCACCACGCCTGCCTGCACCACACGGGCCAGGGTGATCTCCTGCGCCATTTTGCTGTAAGTACCGGACGCATCAATCACCGCAAAGACTTTATAGCTATCCGCCACTGCGCTAATCGACGGAAACGCCATGCAGACGCTGGTGATGGTACCGGCGATAATCAACGTTTTACGTCCGGTGGCTTTAACCGCGGCCACAAATTCCGGGTTATCCCAGGCGTTGATCTCCCCTTTACGTGCCACATACTGTGCATGCGGCGCGTTGGCATGAATTTCCGGGATGAGCGGACCGTTTGGGCCCTGCGGAACGGAAGCGGTGGTGATCACCGGGATGTTCGCAAGCGTCGCGATTTTCGCCAGAGCCGCCGCACGGGCACGCAGCTCAGGCATCGGCATATCTCCGACGGTCTGGAACAGGCCACTCTGGTGGTCGATAAGCAACATCACCGCATCGTTCACATCAATGACCGGACGTGCTCCATTAAAATTGGCAGGTGTAGACATGTTCTTCTCCTTTATTACGGTTAGATCTGGCCGAAGCGGCCGGAGTTGAAATCACGAATGGCTTCATTGATTTCGGTTTTACTGTTCATCACGAATGGGCCGTAGCCCACAATTGGTTCATTCAGCGGTGCACCGGCCATCAGCAATACTTTGGCATCGCTGCCGGCTTCCAGATGTAACGTCTCACCTTCCTGACTCATGACCACCAGCTGTGCTTCTCCCGCGTGAGCCGTACCGTTCACCGTGACATGGCCTTCCAGCACCACCAGCGCCGTGCTCCAGCCCTCTGGCTGACTGAGCGTGATGTGGCTGCTCTGGTTGAGGGCAATGTCCCACACGTTCAGCGGCGAGAAGGTATGCGCCGGGCCGCTAACATCGTCGTAGTGACCGGCGATAACCCGCAGCGAGCCGCTGTTATCGGGCAGCGTCACCACCGGGATATCGGCTTTGGTGATGCTTTGATAGCCCGGCGTGGCCATTTTGTCTTTCGCTGGCAGGTTGACCCAAAGCTGCATCATCTTGAGTTCTCCGCCTTTGTGCGCGAACGCGCTGGAGTGAAACTCTTCATGCAGAATGCCTGCACCGGCTGTCATCCACTGCACGTCGCCCGCACCAATAACGCCGCCTCTGCCGGTGGAGTCGCGATGCTCCACTTCGCCGGCATAGACGATGGTGACCGTTTCAAAACCACGATGCGGATGCTCGCCCACCCCGCGCTTAGTGCCGTCCGCCGGGAAGGTATGTGGGCCTGCGTAGTCCAGCAGTAAGAACGGGCTCAGCGACTCGCCGTGGGTTTGATAAGAAAACATCGAACGCACCGGGAAACCATTGCCAACCCAGTGTTGACGGGGTGCGGTATAGACGCCTGTTACGTTTTTCATGATGAACTCCTGATGTTCTGTCGATGTAATTAGCTTATATTCAGCGTTAATATCCCGGTAGAGGGTGAAAATGGCATTCACTGTTCTGAAAATAGAACGATGAGGGTTTATGCAGGATCTCAATGACTTCGTCTGGTTTGTGAAAGTGGTCGACTACGGTGGTTTTGCGGCGGCGGGAAGAGCGCTTGACCTGCCCAAGTCCAGGCTGAGCCGCCGGATTGCGCAGCTGGAAGAACGGCTTGGTGTGCGGTTAATACAGCGTACAACCCGTCAGTTTACGGTAACGGAGGTCGGGCAGACGTTCTATCAGCACTGCAAAGCCATGATGGTTGAAGCGGAAGCGGCGGAGGAAGCCGTGGCCGCGCTGCAGGCGGAACCGCGCGGTATCGTCAGGCTCACCTGTCCTGTCACGTTGTTGCATGTGCATGTCGGCCCGATGCTGGCGCGGTTTATGGCGCGCTACCCCGGTATCACCCTTCAGCTGGAAGCAACGAACCGGCGGGTTGATCTGGTGGGAGAGGGGGTGGATGTGGCGATCCGCGTGCGTCCCCGTCCGTTTGATGACAGCGATCTGGTATTACGGGTGCTGGCCGACAGGGGACATTGCCTGGTCGCGGGCCCCGCGTTAATTGAACGCCTGGGGAAACCGTTGATGCCGTCCGAACTTAGCGCCTGGCCCGGGTTAAGTATGGGCGAGGGTAAACACATTCATAAGTGGGACTTGTGTGGTCCGCAAGGGGCGAAAGCGGAAATCCATTTTACTCCTCGCTTTATTACCACCGACATGCTGGCACTGCGTGCAGCGGCTATGGCGGGTATCGGTGTGGTGCAACTGCCGATATTGATGGTGAAAGATCAGCTGGCGTCAGGAGAACTGGTTCGGGTGCTTGAGGCGTGGGAACCACGACGGGAGGTGATTCATGCAGTTTATCCGTCAAGACGCGGCTTGCTGCCGTCCGTCAGGGCACTGGTGGATTTTCTCACTGACGAGTATGCGAAGATGGTTGAAGAGTAACTTTGTCTAGGTCGGGTAAGCGCAGCGCCACCCGACATAAAGAGCGCAGGGAGTCTCAAGGTTCTCATCCCCCCCTTTCGGAGACTATAAAAGAAAAAAGCCCGTACTTCCGTACGAGCTCTTGCCTTGAATATGGCGGTGAGGGGGGGATTGACTCGCTTCGCTCGCCCTTCGGGCAGCCTGTTCGCTGCGCTCGCAGTCTGTCCAACTGGCTGTCGCCAGTTGTCGAACCCCGGTCGGGGATTCTCATCCCCCCCTTTCGGAGACTATAAAAGAAAAAAGCCCGCACTTTCGTACGAGCTTTTGCCTTGAATATGGCGGTGAGGGGGGGATTCGAACCCCCGATACGTTGCCGTATACACACTTTCCAGGCGTGCTCCTTCAGCCACTCGGACACCTCACCATATTGTCATCCCGTTGTTGTCGGGACGGGCGCTAATGTAAGGAAAAGCCGAACAGCCGTCAACTCACTTTTTCAGTAAATTAGCGCATTTAGACAAACTTCAAACAACATGATTCTTAAATGTGCTGAAAGCGCCTTTTTTATCAGCAACGCGGTCCGGCGATAAATTTGTTATGCTGGCAATCCAGTTGAAAATGAAAATAAAACAGCGCAAAAAAGGCAGGAATGAGTATGGATATTATCTTCTATCACCCCACTTTTGATACGGCTTACTGGATTAATGCACTTTCGGCGGCGTTGCCGGGGGCGCGCGTGCGTGAATGGAAGCGCGGTGATAACGAACACGCAGACTACGCGCTGGTCTGGCATCCCCCGGTTGAGATGCTCCAGGGGCGCAAGCTGAAGGCTGTTTTTGCCCTCGGTGCCGGTGTGGATTCCATTCTGAGCAAACTGAACGCGCATCCTGAAATGCTGCCGGAAGATATTCCCCTGTTCCGCCTGGAAGATACCGGCATGGGCCAGCAAATGCAGGAGTATGCCGTGAGTCAGGTGCTGCACTGGTTCCGCCGCTTTGATGATTATCAGGCCTTAAAACTGCAATCCCGCTGGGAGCCGCTGCCTGAGTATCAGCGTGAAGATTTTACCATCGGTATTCTCGGGGCGGGCGTGCTCGGCTCAAAAGTGGCGGAAGCGCTGGCGCCGTGGGGCTTTCCGCTGCGCTGCTGGAGCCGCAGCCGCAAGGACTACCCTGGCGTTGAAAGTTTTGCCGGAACAGATGAACTCCCGGCGTTTCTGAAGGGCACGCGCGTGCTGATCAACCTGCTGCCGAATACGGCGGAAACGGTCGGCATTATTAATAGTGCGCTTCTGCATCAGTTGGCGGATCAGAGTTACGTGATGAACCTGGCGCGCGGTGTCCATCTGGTAGAGGCCGATCTGCTCAAGGCCCTTGAGAGTGGCAAGGTGAAAGGCGCGATGCTGGATGTGTACAGCCGCGAGCCCCTGCCGGCAGAAAGTCCGCTGTGGGCGCATCCGCGGGTGGCGATGACCCCACACGTCGCCGCTGTGACGCGTCCGGCAGAGGCGGTGGCCTATATTACGCACACCATTAGTGAGATAGAACAGGGCAACGCGGTGACCGGACAGGTCAACAGACAGCGCGGCTACTGAGTGAAACCCGGCGTTAGCCGGGTTTTTGCTAATAATCGCTGCAGATAACTGCTATCCTTTGGAAAAACCGCAGAGGAGAGAGAGATGTATCCCGTTGACCTGCATATGCACACCGTCGCCAGTACCCACGCGTATAGCAACCTCCATGATTATATTGCGCAAGCGAAGCTCAAGGGCATCAAGCTTTTTGCCATCACCGATCATGGCCCGGATATGGCGGATGCGCCACACTACTGGCATTTTGTGAATATGCGGATCTGGCCACGTCTGGTGGACGGTATTGGGATACTGCGCGGCATTGAGGCGAACATCAAAAATACCGACGGTGAGATCGACTGCACCGGCCCGATGCTGACGTCTCTTGATCTTATTCTCGCCGGTTTCCATGAGCCTGTCTTTGCACCTCAGGATAAAGAGACCAATACCGCGGCGATGATTGCCACCATTGCCAGCGGCAATGTGCATATTATTAGCCACCCCGGCAACCCGAAGTACCCGATTGATATTCAGGCTGTCGCACAGGCGGCTGCGAAGCACCGCGTGGCGCTGGAGATTAACAACTCCTCCTTTGTTCACTCGCGTAAGGGCAGTGAAGCCAACTGTCGCGAAGTGGCGGCCGCCGTGCGTGATGCCGGAGGCATGGTGGCGCTGGGTTCAGATTCCCATACTGCGTTCACTCTGGGCGATTTCAGCGAGTGCCTGAAAGTGCTGAAAGATGTTAACTTCCCGGAAGCGCAAATCCTGAACGTGACCCCACGCCGCATGCTCGATTTCCTGGAGTCACGCGGAATGGAACCGATTGCTGAATTTGCCGATCTTTAATTGTGTAATGGAATAAAAAAATGAATGAGTTTTCCATCCTCTGCCGCGTGCTGGGTACGCTGTACTATCGCCAGCCACAAGACCCGCTGCTGGTTCCGCTCTTTACATTAATTCGTGAAGGGAAACTGGCACAGAACTGGCCGCTGGAACAGGATGATTTGCTGGAGCGCCTGCAGAAAAGTTGCGACATGCAGCAGATTTCAACAGATTACAACGCGCTGTTTGTGGGTGACGAGTGCCGTGTTTCACCATACCGCTCAGCCTGGCAGGAAGGGGCAACGGAAGCGGAAGTGCGCGCATTTCTCTCCGAACGCGGTATGCCGCTGACCGATACGCCTGCCGATCATATCGGTACGCTGCTGCTGGCCGCGTCCTGGATCGAAGACCACGCCGGAGATGATGAGAACGAAGCCATCGAAACCTTGTTCGAAGCCTACCTGCTGCCGTGGGTCGGGACATTCCTTGGGAAAGTTGAAGCGCATGCCACCTCGCCATTCTGGAGAACGCTGGCTCCGCTGACGCGTGATGCCATCGCTGCAATGTGGGATGAGCTGGAAGAAGAGAACGAAGAGTGATTTAGATCACAATAATTCTGCAACAATTCGCATCACCTTGCATGTAATGTGCTTCTGATCTCATTTCCATGGCGCGTTTCTGCTAAGATGCGCGCCATGAACATATTACTTTGTATCGCAATAACGACGGGTATTCTCTCCGGGCTGTGGGGATGGGTGGCCGTGTCCCTCGGATTGCTCAGTTGGGCCGGGTTCCTCGGCTGCACGGCCTATTTCGCCTGCCCGCAGGGAGGCCTCAAAGGGCTCTTTATCTCGGGCTGCACGCTTATGAGCGGCGTTATCTGGGCGCTGGTTATCATGAAAGGCAGTGCGCTCGCGCCACATCTGGAGATCCTCGGCTATATCATGACGGGCGTGGTCGCCTTTTTGATGTGCGTTCAGGCAAAGCATTTATTGCTGTCGTTTGTACCTGGCACCTTTATGGGGGCGTGCGCCACCTTTGCAGGGCAGGGGGACTGGAAGCTGGTGGTTCCCTCACTGGCGCTGGGATTACTGTTTGGCTATGCCATGAAGAACAGCGGCCTGTGGCTGGCGGCACGACGGGAAAAAGCGCAAAACATTCCTGCGGTGAGTGAATAAAAAAAGGCGAGATACCTGTCTCGCCTTTTTTATGCGCGTCCTGTCAGGATTCCGGAGGAACCGACATGTCGCGGTATTTCACCAGTACCGGATTCTGCACGTCTGCTTTGTTCTGCAGATCCCACAGCCCGCGATCGATACCATCATTTATCAGGAAGATAACTCCGGTTTCAATGGCTGACATCAGACACATCATCACCGGTTCGTTAGAGGTATAACCGATTTCACCCTCCAGCAGACGCTGGTAGTCGATGAAGCGGAACACCCCAGCCTGCACTTCATAAGACAGAATGGTTTTGCTGGTTGTTACCGAAGAGAGAACTTCCCCTGTACTGACGTTAACGACACGCAGGTTAACGGCGATTTGGTCGAGCTGATACTGTGTATCTGCGCCGATACCGAAGTAACGCGCGCCAGCACCACCCGATTTAACGTTACTTTCGTAACCGATAATCGACCCTTCAATCATGACGTTCGCGGCTGCCAGAGATTGCAGCGGCATACGGTTATTATCCGCGACGGTTCCATTCTCCTGCGCCGCACGAATAATTTTTCGTTCATTTAGCAGGTTTTGCAGTCCCTGACGTTCCAGCGGAATAAACCAGCGTGAATCCTTCAGCGCGGTTACCAGCATGGCGGTGGCGCTTTGCGGCACGGCCGTGGAGAAGTTACTTGCCGGGTAAGGTTTAAATTGCCCCGTTTCATCCTGAATGTTGTAGACGGAGACAAATATTTTACCCGTAGGCGCAGGTAAATGGGTTAAATCACGATAACTTTGAGCCCGAGGCAATAATGTCGGTTTTGCAGCTTCTTTAGGGGGAGCAGTTAAACAACCGCTCAATAAGCACACTGCAACAAGTATCAGGAAGCGCTGCATGATCGTTGTCCTTATTTTGGGATTGTTTAGAAGTCAGTTGAGTTTGTTTGTAGACCGGAAACCTGAATGGTGGAGGTTTTTCCGGTTTTACGGTCGGTAACATTCAACTGGAGCTGCCCGTCCCTGTTGGCGATGTCGACAATAAAGTCATTTGTCACCATGCGGCCGGGTTTACCGGTATTAATGTTTGTCAGCAAACCGCCCAAAATTTGCGACTGGATAGCCTGGGTGAAGTTGTCCAGTGCGGATGGGGTATCCACGCTAAAATCATTAAAGCTCGGATCTTTATAAGAATTTTGTGCCTGGGCTTCATTCAACATGAACGCCCCATTGTTCGGGTTACCACCAAAGTTGGGATTACGGAACTGGAATGTCATATTCCCGGCCCAGCTTAATGGGGTTATTAGCATTAACGAAACAACTGCATATGCAATACGCATGACAGCCTCCGGATATAGGTTCGCTAGAACTCGTCTTTTGCTAAATCGCTGGTGCTTAATAGCGCTTTATCTATTTGCATGCGATTTATAGCGTCTTCTGATTGTGCCAGCGCTAAGGCTACGTTTTTATCGAAGTCTATTTTGGTGGGGAATAAAAAAGTTTGATATATAACGAACTGGTTAGCCGTTATTGTTATCCAACTTCCCCATCGTGCACTGGGCCGCTCGTTGATTGTTATATTACCAGGGTACGTACTGTCCCATTTATCACTGAAAGCACGATAAAAACTGTGCCCGACAGAGGAGACGGTATGGTCTGTTAACAATCCGGGAACTTCGACCTCGACGGCCTGCAGGTTCCCGGCAGCGAGCAGAAAGCCCGCTGCGGCAATCCAACTCAAGGTGCGTTTCATGTGATTAACGCCTGAGGTTATCGTTTGCCCATGAAACCGCCTGAGTTCGGTTTTTAACAGCTATCTTCTTGAAAAGATTATAAAGGTGCGTCTTAACCGTATTTTCGCTGATAAATAACGAACGGGCGATTTCAATATTTGAAGCACCAATGCGCAATTTGTTCAGGATCTCTTTCTCCCGGTGCGTGAGCAATGCCGATTCTGAACTGTTGAAGCGGTAATTTCCGGAGTGCGTAATAAGATAGCTGGCCAGCTTTTGCGAAAAATAACACTCTCCTCGCAAGATACCTTGCAGGCCTTCTACCACCCGATTTTCTTCTTCAGTGACGTAGAACACGCCATTGATATGCGGCCAACTTTCGATGTCCCTGAAAGGGTACTCGTCAGGGGTATTCAATAATAGCACGCGGATATTATTGTTTTTCCTGCTTAAAGTATCTTGCCAGTAATGGATGAGCTTTTTATCCGCTTCCATCATATCGAAAAGAATGATGCTGCCAGGTGCAATATCATCGAAAGAACGTTGAATATTATGCAATTTTCCGTTCAGTGATAAAGATTGCTTTAAATGTTGTAATAAAGCGGTCGCCTGTAAAGAAGGTTTTGTGATCAACAGTAATGTATGACCATGTAAACTATGGACTTCATTAAACATGATGAAACCCCACTTTTTTTTGACACCTGGCAGTTGTCCTCCTGTGAAAAGAGGACACCAGAAGTACTGACAGATGTTGCGCTGCTGTGTGTAGAATTAAGCCATAGCCTCCACAGGGGAGGTAAATATAAAACCAATTTCGTACATCTAATTTCAATCTAGCTTTTACGAAGTTTAAAGCAAGTGTTAAACGTGTAACAAGATGTAAAAATCAATATTAATTTGTGAAAATGAGCTTTCATGGATGCTGTAAAATGATGAGAAAGTTGTACATTGAAATAAGTGTGCACAAATTTTAAAAATCATACAAATATTTATATCATTTTGATTATATTCATTATTATTAATTGTTTTTGAGTTGTGAACAGGTATAAGTTGCTGGATTTATCTAAGACCATGAATGAACGGTTCTGCATCTTAAGAAAACACGCGTTGTGTCACGCACTGAGAGAAATGTCATCCTGCCGTTACGTTTAACCTTCTGTAAAGAAAGTCTGGACAGCGCTTCCTGGTGCTGTACAACCTGATTTTTTAAACGCTGCAATAAAAAATTAAGCTGTCCTGTATTCAGCTGTTTTTCTGAAAAATTACTACTTTGAGGTGACGTGATAAATAAAAATAAGCCGCGCGGGTGAGATATTTAAAATGTTTCGACGGACATACTCTTC
Source organism: Enterobacter sp. 22466 (assembly GCF_052044775.1). Taxonomy (NCBI): domain Bacteria; kingdom Pseudomonadati; phylum Pseudomonadota; class Gammaproteobacteria; order Enterobacterales; family Enterobacteriaceae; genus Enterobacter; species Enterobacter sp. 22466. The sequence continues at coordinate 887,287 of NZ_JBQENX010000001.1, forward strand.
ACCGTAACGACGCGTTAACAAAATACGAGTCGTTCTAACATGAAGCCACAGTTACATGGCAATGAAATTTTAAATATAGCCAGGTCCAGGGTGACAACATGAAAAACACATCGTTATTTATGATGTTTACATTACTGGGAGTGCCTGGGTTTGTAACCGCAGCGAATTCAGATTTGGCTAACGCTGAATATAACTTTGCGGTTAATGAAATAAGCCGTTCATCATTAAATCAGGCAGCCATTATTGGTCAACAGGGCGTATTAAATGACGCTCAGGTACGCCAGGACGGTTCAAAATTACTGTCCATTGTTTCCCAGGATGGGTCAGGTAACAGGGCGCGCGTTGATCAATCAGGGACTTATAATTTTGCATATATCGCTCAGAGCGGCTTTGCGAATGATGCAGATATTACGCAAGACGGATTTGGTAATAGTGCGAAAATTATCCAGAAAGGGTCGGGTAATAGAGCAAGCATTACGCAGTACGGTACACAGAAAAACGCAGTTGTAGTGCAAAAACAGTCGCAAATGGCAATTCGCGTTATTCAACGTTAGTTATTCGCGGCGACTTAAATCAATCCGATGGGGGTTTTACCATGAAATTTATCAAAGTGGCAGCTCTTGCAGCAATCGTAGTTTCTGGTAGTGCTATGGCCGGTCTTATTGATCAAGGTGGCTGGGGCCACGGACATGGTCATGGTCACGGCGGTAATGGCCCAAATTCAACCCTGAATATTTACCAGAACGGTGGCGGTAACTCAGCTGTCGCCTTGCAGACAAATGCCAGAGATTCAACGCTGTCTATTAGCCAGAGTGGTGGCGGTAATGGCGCGGATGTCGGACAAGGTTCTGACGACAGCACCATTTCTCTGACCCAGAATGGTTTTGCCAACAGCGCAACACTTGACCAGTGGAACAGCCACGACTCTACTATGAACGTAAGTCAGTACGGTGGTTTCAACGGCGCGCTCGTCGATCAGACCGCCTCTAATTCTACGGTCAATGTTACCCAGATTGGTTTTGGTAACCACGCTTCAGCCTATCAGTATTAATACTGAAATATGTGCGACAAAAACAGGGCTGCGGCCCTGTTTTTTTTCGGGAGTTGATCATGAATACCTTAATCCTTCTTGCTGCACTATCCAGTCAGATAACGTTTAACACAGCGCAGCAGGGCGATATGACCACCATTATTCCTCAGGTCATATTGACGCAGTCGTGTGAGTGTCTGGTGCAAATAGTCGCTCAACGAGAAGGGCAAAGTGGCCAAAGTACATCACGGCAGCAAAACAAGCTTTTTATCCCCGCTAATCAGACGATCGATTTAATGCGGCTGAGTTTAAATATTGCTACGGGGGATACGGTGAACATTATTGTCACCGTCTCTGATGGTAAATCGCTTCATTTATCACAGCAGTGGTCACCGCCGGGAAGGGCGCTTTAATCATTTATAAAATCAATGATTTGCCAATGTGGCAGGCCTTCACCGTTGAGCTATGCTGTTAACAGGAACTGAGCAACTATGTTCCGGGACGTGAAACTACGTTTGCTTTAATGGAGCGCTTTTACCCCTCAAGGACGATTTTCATTGAGGAGTACATACAAGTGACCAAATATACCGCTCAACTCGTTTCTGGTTTTAGTCTGCTCGTCTCTCTTTTTATTACCCCGGTTTTTGCGGCGACGGTTGTGGAGGGTGGGGTGATTCATTTTCGCGGCGCGATTGTCGCAGACCCCTGTGAAGTGACTGCACAACAGCGGCAATTTGCGCTGTCATGCCCGGAAAATAACCAGATGCAAACGCGCATGGTCAGTTATGAAGAGGCACTTAATGGGCATGTGACCGATTCCAGCCTTGCCTCCCTCAGCATGAAATACCTCAATCCTGAAAAAACGCTCGCGGTGGTGGAAATTCAATACCGTTGATTCGTTCTCTTCCGCCTGCCGGCGGAAGAGGTTTTTCCCGATAGTTTTTTCTCTCGGGTACCTCTGCGATACACTTAAGAAAATGGCGGGAAGCAGAGGGTATTTATGAAACCGCAAATTGACGTTATTCATGGCGATATCACGACGATGCACGTTGATGTGATCGTCAATGCAGCCAATCCGTCACTGATGGGCGGCGGTGGCGTGGATGGCGCTATCCACCGGGCTGCCGGACCGCAACTGCTGGAAGCCTGCAAGACTGTGCGTCAGCAACAGGGGGAGTGCCCACCGGGTCATGCCGTTATTACGCTTGCGGGCGATCTTCCCGCGAAAGCGGTGATTCATGCCGTGGGGCCAGTATGGCATGGCGGCGATCGACACGAGGCGAGTCTCCTTGAAGAGGCTTACCGAAACTGCCTGCGCCTGGCCGCCGACAATGGCTATAAAACCATGGCATTCCCGGCGATCAGCACAGGGGTGTATGGCTATCCGAAAGCCGCCGCAGCGACGATTGCGGTAGACACCGTATATCGTTACCTGTCGCTCAAACCGATGCCCGAAAAAGTGACATTTGTCTGTTTCGATGAGGAGACACTGCATCTTTATCAGCGGCTGTTGACCCAGCGCGGACAGGAATTAGAGACCTGAAACACACGCGGCGCACTGAGTGCGCCGCGTTTTTTTATGATGCTCTTACTTGCGGTTTCCCGGAGAAAAGGAAACGCAGAAGCGGTATCCGCAGATGGATTTCGTAAAGCACGATGGCGATGCCAATCACAAAGACCAGCCCGGTAAAGAAGCCCAGCGTGTTGGAGGCGATATGCGGTGTGATATAGGCCCCGAAGAACAGCGTGAGGGGATGGTGCACCAGATAGATAAACAGCGACGCATTGACGAAATAGGTCACGCGGCTGGACTTAAAGTTGAGCAGGCGGTGGCCAAGGGCAAAGACCACATTCACCATCCACAGGCCCAGCAGCATGGTAATGACGCTCTCGGTTTCATACATCCAGGCATCACCGCTGCCGTAGCGCTGATTTAACAGATAGGCCGCAAACGCGATGGCGGCCCCACAAGCACACCACGGCGATGGGGTCGTGAACAGCGATTTAAGCTTTGGATAAATAAAGGCCAGCGCCCCGATTAAAAAGAAGGGGATGTAGAACAGCGACTGCATCACCACAAAATTGAACAGACCGTCGCTCAGTATCGGCGGATAAACGATAAACAGGGTGCGTCTGACCGCGGCATAGGCGATGCCCAGCAGTAAAAAGAGCAGCGACAGTTTCCCGAGGGTGATACTGGCGAAGAAGGCGTTAGCTTTATGGCTTAAATGACGGCGCAAGCGGCCAAAAATAAACACGCTGACTGTGGTGAGCACCACCAGCACCAGCAGGAACCAGAGGTGAGATACCAGCTCCCAGACCAGGGTGTTGTATTTTTCATACAGCGACAGGTTAGGCCAGTTCTCCGCCTTACCTTTTACGTACTGCAACATAATGAACTGCGGCAGCGTCAGCAGGGGAATGGCGGTCAGCATCGGAATGCCGACGCGCTCCACGCGCACTTTCCACCAGCGCTTGATCGGGTAGCGCAGAAACAGCATATAAGAGAAGTAGCCAGAAATGACGAAAAACACCTGCATGCGGAAGGCGTGAATAAAGTCATTAAACAGCGTCAGCCACCAGGAGGGCATTTGACTATTAACATGCCAGGTGTGGCTGGAGTATATCAATGAAATGTGGAAGGGGATCCCCAATAGCATCAGCCATGCCCGGATCGAGTCGAGGAAATATTCACGTTCTACTGGTGTTGTGCTCATATAACTTTGTGCATTCTCAGACTTTTCGCCTTATCCCTAAGACTCATAATGGTTACATTCGAAGCCAACCCTACACCAAGACCGACACCCTGTCTCCAGGATAAGCACGCAAAGTGAAAAGCGGGTTCTTTCATTTGCTTAATCCCTGAGCCAGCGAGCTGAACAAAGCAGTGATAATGTTGTCGGATTGCCTGAGTTTCCATTAAAATGGATCGGATCGATATAAGCACACAAAGGGGGAAGTGCTTACTTATTATGAAACATAAACCACAGATGATGAAAATGCGTTGGTTGGGTGCTGCAGTGGTGTTGTCCCTGTATACCTCATCGGCACTGGCCTTTAACATCGACGATGTCGCAAAACAGGCAAAATCGATGGCAGGCAAGAGCTACGAAGCGCCGAAAAGTAACTTGCCCTCCGTTTTCCGCGACATGAAGTATGCGGACTATCAGCAGATCCAGTTCAATCACGATAAAGCGTACTGGAACAATATTAAGACCCCGTTCAAGCTTGAATTTTATCATCAGGGTATGTACTTCGACACGCCTGTCGCCATCAATGAAGTGACGGCTACAGCGGTACGTAAAATCAAGTACAGCCCGGATTACTTCAATTTTGGCGATGTGCAGCACGATAAAGATACGGTTAAAGACCTGGGCTTCGCCGGCTTCAAGGTGCTTTATCCGATCAACAGCAAAGATAAAAACGACGAAATCGTCAGCATGCTCGGTGCCAGCTACTTCCGCGTTATTGGCGCGGGGCAGGTGTACGGGCTTTCTGCGCGCGGCCTGGCTATTGATACCGCGCTGCCATCAGGTGAAGAATTCCCGCGTTTCCGCGAGTTCTGGATCGAACGTCCAAAACCAACGGATAAACGTCTGACTATCTACGCACTGCTGGATTCCCCGCGTGCAACGGGCGCGTACCGCTTTGTGATTATGCCAGGACGTGACACGGTCGTTGACGTGCAGTCTAAGGTGTATCTGCGCGACAAAGTGGGCAAACTGGGCGTTGCGCCGCTGACCAGTATGTTCCTGTTTGGGCCGAACCAGCCGTCACCGGCGACCAACTTCCGCCCTGAACTGCACGACTCCAATGGTCTCTCTATTCATGCCGGTAACGGTGAGTGGATCTGGCGTCCGCTGAATAACCCGAAACATCTGGCCGTCAGCAGCTTTGCGATGGAAAACCCGCAAGGTTTCGGCCTCCTGCAGCGCGGCCGTCAGTTCTCTCGCTTTGAAGATCTGGATGACCGCTACGACCTGCGTCCAAGCGCGTGGGTGACCCCGAAAGGTGACTGGGGTAAAGGGAAGGTTGAACTGGTTGAAATCCCAACCAATGATGAAACCAACGATAACATCGTCGCTTACTGGACGCCGGATCAGCTGCCGGAAGCCGGGAAAGAGATGAACTTCAAATACACGATCACCTTTAGCCGTGACGAAGACAAACTGCATGCGCCGGATAACGCGTATGTCATGCAGACTCGCCGTTCAACGGGTGACGTGAAACAGTCAAACCTTATCCGTCAGCCTGACGGTACCGTCGCTTTCGTGGTGGACTTTACAGGCCAGGACATGAAGAAACTGGCGCCGGACACTGCCGTGACCGCACAGGCCAGCATCGGTGATAACGGTGAGATCGTTGAGAACGCCGTACGCTACAACCCGGTAACGAAAGGGTGGCGTCTGACCCTGCGCGTGAAAGTGAAAGATCCGAAACAGACCACTGAAATGCGCGCTGCGCTGGTCAGCAACGATCAGCCGCTGAGTGAAACCTGGAGCTATCAGCTACCTGCCAATGAATAATACATCTGAATATATTGATGCCATGCCGCTGACGGATATTGAAAAAGCGGCACTGCCTGAGAGCGACATCCGCGCGGTACATGCCGCGCTGGATGGGGAACATCGTCAGTTTTCACGTGATGACGATTCTCCGCTGGGGTCAGTGAAGGCTCGTCTGGAGCAGGCATGGCCGGACTCGCTGGCAGAAGGGCAGCTGATTAAAGACGACGAAGGGCGCGATCAGCTTCAGGCGATGCCAAAAGCAACGCGTTCTTCCATGTTCCCCGACCCCTGGCGTACCAACCCGGTTGGCCGCTTCTGGGATCGCCTGCGCGGGCGTGACGTTACGCCTCGTTATCTGTCACGTCTGACGAAAGAAGAGCAGGCCTCCGAACAGAAATGGCGTACCGTGGGGACGATCCGTCGCTACATCCTGCTGCTGCTGACCCTGGCACAGACGGTGGTCGCAACCTGGTACATGAAGACCATTTTGCCTTACCAGGGCTGGGCGCTGATCAACCCGGCAGACATGATGGGCCAGGATATCTGGGTCTCCTTCATGCAACTGCTGCCGTATATCCTGCAAAGTGGCATTCTGCTGCTGTTCGCCGTTCTCTTCTGCTGGGTATCGGCCGGTTTCTGGACCGCGCTGATGGGCTTCCTGCAGCTGCTGATGGGACGAGACAAATACAGCATTTCGGCGTCTACGGTCGGGGATGAACCCCTGAATCCTGAGCACCGTACGGCGCTGATTATGCCTATCTGTAACGAAGACGTTGACCGCGTATTCGCGGGGCTGCGCGCAACCTGGGAGTCCGTTAAGGCAACCGGTAACGCCGCCCATTTCGACGTCTATATCCTGAGCGATAGCTACAATCCGGACATCTGCGTTGCCGAGCAAAAAGCCTGGATGGAGCTGATTGCAGAAGTACAGGGTGAAGGTCAGATCTTCTACCGTCGTCGTCGTCGTCGTGTGAAGCGTAAAAGCGGCAACATCGATGACTTCTGCCGTCGCTGGGGTAACCAGTACAGCTACATGGTGGTGCTCGACGCCGACTCGGTGATGAGCGGTGACTGTCTGAGCGGTCTGGTGCGTCTGATGGAAGCTAACCCGAACGCGGGTATCATCCAGTCCTCGCCAAAAGCGTCCGGCATGGACACGCTTTACGCGCGCTGCCAGCAGTTTGCCACCCGTGTTTACGGGCCGCTGTTTACTGCCGGTCTGCACTTCTGGCAGTTGGGTGAGTCCCACTACTGGGGTCACAACGCCATTATTCGCGTGAAGCCGTTTATTGAGCACTGTGCGCTGGCTCCGCTGCCGGGTGAAGGTTCGTTTGCCGGTTCGATTCTGTCGCACGACTTCGTGGAAGCGGCGTTGATGCGTCGTGCAGGGTGGGGCGTCTGGATTGCCTACGATCTGCCTGGTTCCTATGAAGAACTGCCGCCGAACCTGCTGGATGAACTTAAGCGTGACCGCCGCTGGTGTCACGGGAACCTGATGAACTTCCGTCTGTTCCTCGTCAAAGGGATGCACCCGGTTCACCGTGCGGTATTCCTGACCGGCGTAATGTCTTATCTGTCCGCGCCGCTGTGGTTTATGTTCCTGGCGCTGTCCACGGCTCTGCAGGTGGTGCATGCGCTGACGGAGCCGCAGTACTTCCTGCAACCGCGTCAGCTGTTCCCGGTGTGGCCACAGTGGCGTCCGGAACTGGCGATCGCGCTGTTTGCCTCCACCATGGTGCTGCTGTTCCTGCCAAAGCTGCTCAGTATCATTCTGATCTGGTGCAAGGGCTCGAAAGAGTATGGCGGTTTCTGCCGGGTAACGGTTTCACTGCTGCTGGAAGTGCTGTTCTCCGTGCTGCTGGCGCCGGTACGTATGCTGTTCCATACCGTGTTTGTGGTTAGCGCGTTCCTGGGCTGGGAAGTGGTCTGGAACTCACCGCAGCGTGACGATGACTCCACGCCATGGGGTGAAGCCTTTATGCGTCACGGCTCGCAGCTGCTGCTGGGTCTGGTGTGGGCTGCAGGGATGGCATGGCTGGATCTGCGCTTCCTGTTCTGGCTGGCGCCGATCGTCTTCTCGCTGATCCTGTCGCCGTTTGTGTCGGTCATTTCAAGCCGCTCAACGGTTGGCCTGCGTACCAAGCGCTGGAAACTGTTCCTGATCCCGGAAGAGTATTCACCGCCGCAGGTGCTGGTGGATACCGACAAGTATCTGGAGCAGAACCGCAGTCGTACGCTGGATGATGGCTTTATGCACGCGGTATTTAACCCGTCGTTTAACGCCCTCGCAACGGCTATGGCTACCGCGCGTCACCGTGCCAGTAAGGTGCTGGAGATTGCCCGCGATCGTCACGTTGAGCAGGCGCTGAACGAAACGCCAGAAAAACTTAACCGCGACCGTCGTCTGGTGCTGTTAAGCGATCCGGTGACCATGTCGCGTTTACACTACCGTGTCTGGTCGTCCCCGGAGCGATACTCGTCGTGGGTGAACTACTACAACGATCTGAAGCTTAACCCGCTGGCGCTGAAGGCGAAGTAAGTGGCTACGTGGGCGGGTAAGCAATGTGCCGCCCGCCAGATAAAATACCGGCTTAATCGCCGGTATTTTTTTAGAGGTAACGGATGAAAATAATCATCGTCGTCATGATGGCATGTCTGCTGAGTGGCTGTGGCAGCATCATCAGTCGCACCATTCCAGGGCAGGGCCACGGGAATCAGTATTATCCGGGCGTGAAATGGGATGTCCGGGATTCCGCATGGCGCTACCTGACGGTGCTCGATCTGCCGTTCTCGCTGATTTTCGACACGCTATTGCTGCCCATCGATGCCAGCCACGGTCCCTACGAGTAGCGGAAATTAACGCTCGTCCCACTCATCAGCTGCCGTCTGACCTTCTTCTGTATCCAGTGGTGGCTCGAGCTGGAATTCGCCCTCATCCCACTCATGCAGGGTGTTTTCTTCCAGCCACTCCTGACGCAACTCAATTTCATCATAGTCGCCATCAAAGACGGCCTGGGCACCTTCACCGCTCAGGATCGGCAAACATTCGCCTTCTTCGCCTTCGTCAGCGAAGAATTCGGCCTGCCACATAATATCCCCATCCTGCAGGACATACTTTTGGATATTGAGTTGTTGCACGTCAGCATCTTCTTCGTCAACGCCGGGATTATCGGCGAGGAACTCTTCACGAGCGGCATCAATAGCTTCTTCCAGCGTGGCGTACATGGTCATTGGTGTCTCCCTGTTTTCCAGAAGGTTTCAGGGAAAGAATAGCTGAATATCTGATTCTGCAAGTATGAATGCAAAAATAAGCCGTCACGCATTCGTCTTATTCAGCCACTGGCCGTAATGTCCGGGATAAGCTGAACCATGAATAAATAGCATTAAACAGCACCACGCCTGCCGTGACGATAAAGACGGCGCGGAAACCGAAGCTGGCAGAGATCCCGGCACCCACCAGCGGGCCGGTAACGTTGCCGATGTCGCGAAATGACTGGTTGTAGCTAAATATACGTCCGGCGATTTGGTTGGTTGAGTTGTAGACCAGCAAGGTCTGAACAGCGGGCAGTAACGCGCCGTCGGCAGCGCCCAGCAGGAAACGCAGCAGCCCCAGTTGCCACGGGGATTGCACCATCGACATCGGGATAAGCAGCAGGACGGAGATCACCAGGGCACAGAGCAGGATCTTTTCCGGCCCCACGCGATCCCCCAGTTTGCCCAGCCTTGGGGCGCTGAGCAGAGCCGCCACCCCGGGTACTGACGCAATCAGGCCGCTGATAAAGGCAATATTGCTAACGTTGCCCGCCAGATCGCGAACGTAGAGCGTCAGAATCGGGGCAATCGAACCGGTCGCAACCTGAATAATCAGGGTGGTGACAAACAGACTCAGTACCAGTCTGGGGTTCTTAAGTGAAGCCAGCACATCCCGCGCGTGGAGCATCTCTTTTTTGGCGACGGGCGTGAAGTGTTCGCGAATGCAGATCAGCGTGACGATAAAGCAGAGGAACAGCACGCTGGCAGTAATGAAAAACACCGGGCGCAGACCATAGCTGTCCGCCAGCAAGCCGCCGGCCAGAGGCCCCAGTAATGCGCCGCTCACGCCACCGGTTGAGAGCGTCCCGAGCGCCCAGCCGCTTTTATGACGCGGAATTTGGGTGGCGATCAGCGCATTAGCATTGGGGATAAATCCCCCCAGCAGGCCAAGCAAGGCGCGCAAAATCAGAAACTGCCAGACGTTCTGTGCCACGCCCATCAACGCCATGATAATGGCCATCCCCAGCGCCGAGCGCAGCAGCATGATTTTGCGCCCTTTACGGTCGGCAAGGCCGCCCCAGAACGGCGAAGCAATGGCGGAGAAGAGGAAAGTGATGCTGAACACCAGACCAGACCACATATTGAGCGCACTGTGACCCGTCACGCCCAGTTGTTCAACGTACAGGGGCAGAAAGGGCATCACGAGGCTAAACGCCGCGCCGGTAAGAAAACAGCCAAGCCAGGCAACCGTGAGGTTACGTTTCCAGTTTATGGGGGCATCTGAGGGTGACATAACAATCCGCGTAATAAGGGTGCAGAACACCGTAAGGCATGAAGTAATAAGCCTGCTAATTATGCGCCCGGGTTATGATTGCCGCAATGAGGAAGAGCTTTTAAAGCTAAAACAGGTAGCGGCCCGTAGGGCCGCAGGGGGATTAATAGCGGGACGGCGTGCCTTCTGGCCGCGTTTTAAAGCGACGGTGGAGCCACATATACTGCTCCGGCGCGAGCATTATGCACTTCTCGACAATGCCATTCATCCAGTGTGCGGTGGTTTCTGCATCGGTCAGCGGCGGGGCCAGTTCCGGTTCCAGCATAATTAATTCGTAACCAGAACCATCCGGTTTGCGACGTGGAACAAACGGAACGATGGCGGCTTTGGACATGCGCGCCAGCATCCAGGTACCGGTGGTGGTGGCCGCCTCCTGAACGGCGAAAAACGGCACAAATACGCTGGATTGCGGACCGTAGTCGTGATCGGGGGCGTACCAGACCACTTCACCTGATTTGAGGGCGCGGATCATCCCCTTCAGATCCTTACGGTCGATCATACTTTTATTGGAACGCATACGGCCATTGGTCTGGATGAGATCGATAACCGGGTTGTCGTTAGGACGATAAACACCAATGCCGGGCGCCTGCATACCGAACATACGGGCACCGATTTCCAGGGTCAGAAAGTGTACGCCAATCAGCAGCACCCCCGTCTGGTTTGCCTGCAGCGTATGCACGGGCTCCATGCCCGTTCCGGCAACAACGCTCCAGCGCGCCATGCGTTTATCCGGCCAGAACCACGCCATTCCTGTCTCCATCAGCCCCATGCCGACAGATTCGAAATTCTTTGTCACCATGTCATGACGTTCTGACTCGCTCATCTGCGGGAAGCACAGCTCAAGGTTGCGGTATGCAATCCTGGCGCGACGTTTCATAAACGTTTGCGCAAGACGACCCAAACATTTGCCCAGACGGAAAATAACAGGGTAGGGGAGTTGGACCAGAAGCCATAAAAAGCCAATGCCAAGCCAGGTCAACCAATAGCGGGGATGCATAAGGGCGACAGTAAATTTCGGTAACTGGGTCATGTCTGTCCTGTGTTCTAACGTCCTGAAGGGCTTAGTGTCTCATTTTTTACTACATAGCCAAAATGTCTGTTGTCGAAACGCGTACTTATGCAGCAATTGTTATGACGAATAGTTCAGGCTGACAGAAATGTAGCGTAAATTGTGTGGATGTAAATTGTTATTGTTTGCTATATGATGCCGACCGATTTTACTTTCTCAATAACGATTGCAGGACTTGTACACCATGCCAGTGTTACACAACCGCGTATCGAATGAGATGTTGAAAGCGCGTATGTTGGCTGAAACCGAACCGCGCACGACCATCTCATTCTATAAATACTTCACGATCAACGATCCGCAAGCGACCCGCGATGAACTTTATAAAGCCTTTACAGCGCTAAATGTGTTCGGGCGCGTCTATCTGGCGCGTGAAGGTATCAATGCCCAGATCAGCATCCCGGAAAGCAACGTGAGCGCCTTCCGCGATTTTCTCTACGGCTTCGACCCGGCACTGAACGGCTTACGCCTGAACATCGCCCTGGACGATGACGGTAAATCATTCTGGGTGCTGCGCATGAAAGTGCGTGAGCGCATCGTGGCAGACGGCATTGACGACCCGGAATTCAACCCGGCCGACGTGGGGGAATACCTGAAGGCGGCGGAAGTCAATGCGATGCTTGATGACCCGGACGCGGTATTCATCGATATGCGTAACCACTACGAATATGAAGTGGGCCATTTCGAGAACGCAATGGAAATCCCGGCCGATACCTTCCGCGAGCAGCTGCCGAAAGCGGTTGAGATGATGCAGGAACATAAAGATAAGAAAATCGTTATGTACTGCACCGGTGGCATCCGCTGTGAAAAGGCCAGCGCGTGGATGAAACATAACGGGTTCAATAAGGTCTGGCATATCGAAGGCGGTATCATCGAGTATGCCCGCCGTGCCCGTGAGCAGGGATTACCGGTACGTTTTATTGGTAAAAACTTCGTCTTTGATGAGCGAATGGGTGAGCGTATTTCAGAGGACGTGATTGCCCACTGCCACCAGTGCGGCGCACCGTGCGACACCCATACCAACTGTAAAAATGACGGATGTCATCTGCTGTTTATTCAGTGCCCGGCGTGTGCGGAGAAGTTTAACGGCTGCTGCAGCGAACTGTGCAGTGAAGAGAGCATGCTGCCGGAAGAAGAGCAGCGCCGCCGTCGTGCGGGGCGTGAAAACGGCAATAAGATTTTTAATAAATCGCGTGGCCGACTGAACACCAAACTCGGCATTCCTGACCCGGAATAAGCATAACGCCCGGCAACGTAAAACCCTGCCGGGCGTGTTTATTATGACTTCTGCTGAACACCTTCAACAGAAATAATCAGCTCCACGTCCTGAGAGGCCGGGCCCAAATCCGTGGTGATATTAAAATCTTTCAGATGAATTTTGCCTGCCGCTTCAAAGCCTGCACGTTTTCCACCCCAGGGATCATCGCCCTGACCCAGTAATTTGGCGTCGAGGGTGACCGGTTTGGTGACACCATTGAGTGTCAGATTGCCGGTAATATTCAGCTTATCGCCCTCTTTCTTCACTTCAGTCGACGCGAAGGTTGCCTGTGGGAATTTCGATACATTCAGGAACTCTGCACTACGCAAATGTTTATCGCGCTCAGCATGGTTCGTGTCGACGCTGTTTGTATTAATGGTCACATTGACCTTATCGGCGGCAGGATTTTTATCGTCAAAGGTGAATGTGCCGTCAAAATCCTTAAAGGTACCGTACAGCCAGCTATATCCCAGGTGCTGAATACGGAAATTGACGAAGGCATGCTGGCCTTCTTTATCAATTTTATAATCAGCCGCCACGGCCGAGCCGGTGGTGAATAACAGAGAACCCAGTGCGATACCCAGCAGGTGTTTTTTCATTTTATGCTCCAGAGTCAACTGACGAACGGCCAAGCATGCGCTTTAGCGTATCGTCTTTATCGATGAAATGGTGTTTAAGGGCGGCAAGCCCGTGCAGCACAGAGAGGATGACCACACTCCATGCCAGCCAGAGATGAACCACGCCTGCGGTATCGGCCTGAACCCCCGCGTCAGAGAGCGTGGCCGGCACCTCAAACAGGCCAAAGACGCTAATCGGCTTGCCGTCTGCAGTTGAAATGAGATAGCCGCTAATCAGAATCGCGAACAACAGGAGATAGAGGGCAATATGAGCGGCCACAGCGCTGACACGCGTCAGTTTACTGTGGGTTTTAGGCGCGGCAGGCGGCGGGGAAATATGACGCCAGATGACGCGAATAACCAATGCCATCATCAGCAGGACGCCGATGCTCTTATGCAGCTCTGGTGCCTGGTGATACCAGCCGTCGTAATAACTGAGCGTCACCATCCACAGTCCCAGTCCGAACATCGCATAAACGGTGAGGGCAACTATCCAGTGCAAAAACATGGATATTATTCCGTAGCGCTGAGAGGAGTTACGCAATTGCATCAGAATGACCATTCATGAATTAACAGAATAGTAAAAATGAACGGGAATAAATGATATTGCAACTGAAATAACTGGATATCGTTTTTTAATTTTCTTATTTCAACGGTTTTGAAAATGATCCGCAAATGTAATTCAATGGCTTCGTCCAAGGCGCAATAAACAGCCGGAGTGAAGGTTAAATCAACCTAAAGTAATGTCAGAAATTGTCAATAATGCCTTTCAGTAAAATACAATGTAAATAATATCAATGAGTGCCAGTAACGCCCACAATAAAATATAGAGCATAAAATGCTCACGAATGTTGTTGATAAGAAAGCTAACGATCCTGTGCATAACGTCCCGTTTTGATGTGAAGAACGGGCCCCGGACGTCCGGAGCCCGCGGCAGATTATCGGTTAAAACGCGAAAGTGAGAAGGGGGTAAGATCAAACTGCGGTGCGATACCCTGGGCAAACTGCGCGGCGATTTCACCCAGTACAGAGGCAAACTTGAAGCCATGACCGCTCAGGCCGGTGACGAGCAGCGTGTTGTCATGCCCCGGCAGGGTGTCGATGATAAAGTCTTCGTCCGGTGTATTGTCGTAGGTGCAGGCTGCACCATAAAGTAAGCCACCCACGCCCGGCAGAATATTACGCAGGAACGAGAAGGCTTCGGAGCCATCTTGCGGGTATGCACCAAACGGTTTGCGCTCTTCAGGCGAAGAGATCGCCTGCCCACCATTGTGTTTGCCGATTTTGAGCGCGTCTTTCTCAGACGGGAAGCCGTAAAACTGATCGCCGTTCGGTAACTCGCCGGTGAACGCCGGGAATTTATTCTGCGCACTGTAACGACCATCCGACTGGAACCACGAGAAGACCTTGCGCACCGGCTGAACGGGCAGGTCTGGCAACAGACGGGTGACCCAGGTCCCTGCGCTAACCAGCAGACGGGACGCTGAATATTCTCCATCCGCAGTGGTGACCGTAACGCCGTCAGCGTGATGGGTAAGGGATTCAACCGGGCAGTTGAAGAGCTGAGCGCAGCCCGCTTTTTCTGCAAGACCGATCCAGGTTTTGATGGCCGTTTCACAGTGCAGGACCCCGGAGTTGGCTTCAAACAGACCGATATAATCGTCCGGGACGGTGATCTCTGGCCAGCGGCTCATGATGCCCGCCGCGTCCAGTTTCTCAACGTCAAGGTTGAACGCTTTCGCACTCTGTTCCACGTTGGCCAGAAAATCAGAGCTCGCCGGGCCAAGGTTGATGACACCCGTGCGTTCGAAAATGCGCTCTTCGGTCAGTTTGGCCAGTTCATCCCACAGCGTCTGGGCGCGGAGCACCAGCGGAACATAGCGCTCGCCTTCACCATAGGCGTGGCGAATGAGTCGGGTGTCGCCATGATGGCTCCCCTCCGCATGCGGAGGCAGATGGGCATCGATCATCAGGACCTTCAGACCCGCTTGCGTTGCGTAATAACCTGCGGCAGAACCTACGGATCCGCTACCCATTATGATTAAGTCGTATCTCATATGCATCTCTTGAATTCACGCTTTGTTAGCAGAGTAATTAACTATGCAGGCTGATACAAGGGAGAAATAAATAAGGCACCCGAAGGGTGCCTGTTGAGTGAAGAATAGGTATAAAACTAGTGCCGTTTATACTCATTTTCCTGATAGTCACCAGATTCTATTTTGGCAATACCTGCTTCTAAAATAGAAATAAACTGGCGCGCGACGTCTGTTGTAAGCCACAGCGTCTGTCCAACTTCCGCTTCTTCACGGTTGAGTTGATTCGGGGTCTGGTAGTGCAAACGCAGCATCAGCGCATCGTAGCTATCTACGGTGCTGATATCCCAGCCTACAAGCGGATGGGTCTGGATGACTTCACTATTCTTTTCCATTATAACCCCCTTAATGCGTGTTAGAAGACAACGGCTCTGAGGTTCAATGCATGTTTTTCTGAAAGCATCTTCAGTATACAAGTAATAAGGGTTCCGAAGGGAAAAATAAACAGTTGGCAACACATTTTTCTGCTTTTTAGGATTGTTCGAACAATAAAACACCATCTTGTTCACGATTTTTAAATCTGATGCCGAATTAATTTGAACTAACAGGATTTCAGGCGAAAAAAAGCCGGGGCGACCCGGCAAAAAAGAACAATGAGGGAGCAAGATTAATCTGTGATGAACCAGTCATCGGCACTTTCCCACGTTTCCTGCAGGATTTCGCTGATTCGGTCTTTATCTTCTTTCGCGCCACCGATGACGGAGAGGTTGTTTGCCGCCGCGTAACGAACCGTTACGGCGCCTGCATTTTCAGGGAAAGTGTTGTTAATACGGCGGGATAATTCACCGGCCAGCGCATCAAGTGCGCCAGCAGGCAGAACGGTTGTTTTGGCTATGGTGACTTCAATACGCATAAATGCCCCCTGTGTAATATACTGTTTATTTATACAGGTATATTATCGTTTTGACAACAAGGGGCATTGTTTTTTTTAGCGTTTTACCGTCCAGTTGACGGTTTCACCCGCCAGGAATGGGATCAGCGTGTCATCCGTCAGTGGAATGGCCTCGTCCACCTGGCTCTCTTTGCGTTCCAGCTCAATAAAGGTGTCGTTGACCGGCAGCCCGTAGAAGCGTGGTCCGTTGAGCGAGCAGAAGGCCTCGAAGTGCTGCAGGGCATTCATCTCTTCAAACACGGTCGCGTAGCTGGCGAGCGCCGTCGGGGCATTGAAACAGCCTGCGCAACCGCAGCTGGCCTCTTTGCGATGGCGTGCATGAGGGGCGGAATCCGTGCCGAGGAAGGCGCGGGAGAAGCCGCTGGCTACGAGTTCACGCAGCGCCTGCTGATGAACGTTACGCTTCAGAATCGGCAGACAATAGAGGTGCGGACGAACGCCGCCAACCAGCATGTGGTTGCGGTTAAACATCAGGTGCTGTGGTGTAATGGTGGCGGCAATCAGCTCATTGCCATCGCGGACATATTCCGCTGCATCTTTAGTGGTGATGTGTTCAAACACCACTTTGAGCGCAGGAAGGCGCTGGCGCAGCGGCTCCATCACGGTTTCGATAAAGCGGGCTTCACGGTCGAAGATATCAATCTCGGCGTGGGTCACTTCACCGTGTACCAGCAGCGGCATGCCCAGTTTCTGCATGCGCTCCAGAACCGGCATGATGGCGTCAATGCTGGTGACACCGTGGCTGGAGTTGGTGGTGGCGTTAGCCGGGTAGAGTTTCGCCGCGGTGAACACGCCTTCGTTAAAGCCGCGTTCCACTTCATTCGGATCGAGGGAGTCGGTCAGATAGCAGGTCATCAGCGGGGTGAAATCATGTCCCGCCGGCACGGCATCAAGAATTCGCTGGCGATAAGCCATAGCGGCATCAACGGTGGTGACTGGTGGCACCAGGTTAGGCATGACAATCGCGCGGCCATAAATTTCGCTGGTATACGGCACGACGGTTTTCAGCATATCGCCATCACGCAGATGGATATGCCAGTCGTCAGGGCGGCGGATTTTAAGAACCTGGGGTTGTGCAGTCATGGAAGCTCCGGCTTGTCAGGAATCAGTCATAAGGATGGCTGTTTTTGCCGGACACAAATCATAAGCGGAAACGTTTTCGTTTGCACACTTTTCCGTAAAAAAAAGGGCGCTTTTGCGCCCCTTCAGGTTAATCGGTGAAAGGAATGACGATCTCTCCCGGTTTCACCTCTATTCCTTTGGCATATTTTTTCGCGAGCGCCTCACCCTTGCTCTTGTCTTCACTTAAGACATACGCAGGCTGCTGGTTAAAGTAGTTGCGCAGCGACTGGTTCAGATAGGGCATCAGAGTCTGCATCACCGGTTTCATCTTATCCGGGGAAACCTCCGCATCGACCACTTCCATCTCCTGCAGGAAGATGGCCCCTTTCTCTTTGTTAAAGACCGGCAGCGCCTTGAGCTTCAGCTTAATGTTGGCTTTCTGGTTACCGAAGAGGGAGGTCATATCGAGATTGGCATCCCCGGCGAGGGTGACTTTATTCGGCTCTTCGCGTCCAATCTGACTGGTCAGGTTGCTGAGGACGATATGCGCATCGGCAAGCCCCGGTACACCAATGTCTTTTGAAAAGTTGTTATGTTTTTCCAGCGCCTGATTAATTTCCTGCTCACTGACGGTGTATTGCGTAAGCTGGTTACAACCTACCAGCAGGCCGCTGACAATGAATGCGGCGGCAATGACAATTTTTTTCATAGTGTTCCTCAACGAAAAATCGGCGCTACTGTCCTGTTACGCCAGTATGTCAGGGTGAAATAGCAGAAACCAGCAGAAAAAACTGATAATGACGGCGGGGGGGCCCCGCCGGAGAGAGGGTTATGCGCCTGGTTCGAGCATGCCGCTCGCGCTGCGCTTCTGGCTGAATTGCCACCACAGCGCAAGGAGCGTCATAAAACCGACCACGCCGAGCATCATCCATGGCAGTTCCGGTTGACTCAACGCTTTACCTGCATCAAACAGCCAGCCGCCGCCGGCGTAGCCTAAGGCACCGCCAAAGGCCAGCCCCAGGCGACTGAACCCCATATAACTGCCGCGAGCACGTGCGTCGGCAAGCGAAGCGCTCAGCGTTTCACGTGCCGGTTCGGCAATGATCGAGCCGATATAGAATGTGCAAATCAGCGTAAATAGCTGCTGGAGTGAGTTCACCAGCCCGATGGGCATCATGCTGAGTGTCATCAATAACAGGCCGGCCATCAGGCGATGCTCCAGGCGAAAACGTCGTTCGCTCCAGCGGGCAATCGGGTACAGCAGGGTCAGGGAAAGACAGGCTTCAATGGCGTACATCCATTTTACCGCGCCAGGCGTGCCCGCGATGTCGTTCACCATGATCGGGAGCATTAGCATCACCTGAACGGCCAGCATGTAGTAACCCGTCAGGGTCAGCACGTAAGTAACGAAGCGTTTGTCACGCAGGACGCGGCCAAGCCCTTCACGCACCGGGGCTTTGACCGTCGACAGTTTCCAGGCCGGCAGGAACAGGGCATTAAAGAGGGCGCACAGAATAAATAACACCGCGCCCGCTGCGCAGACCAGACGGAAGTCGTACTGCAGCAGCCAGCTTCCCAGCAGTGCGCCGATCACCGCTCCGGCACTGTCCTGCATCATCAGAATCGAGAAGAAGCGTCCCCGGTGCTGCGGGCGAATGAGCTTAACCACCAGCGCGGTGCGCGGTGGATCAAACAGGGTGCCGCCGATACCGGAGAGGAAGCAGGAGAACCACAGCAGCCAGGGCTCCTGAGCAATCGCCATGGTGGCGAAGCCTGCCGCACGCAGCAGCATACCGGTTACGATCATCGGTTTGGCACCAAAGCGGTCGGCGATGGCGCCACCAAACACGCCCAGACCCTGCTGGACAAACTGGCGTAACCCCAGCGCGATACCGACCATCAGTGCGGCCCAGCCCATTTGATCGACAAAGCGGATCGAAATAAGCGGAAACACCACAAAAAAGCCGAGCACGACCAGCATGTTATCGACGAGCAGGAAATATTTACCCAGGCTCCTGGCCTGTGATACGCGGGACATTTTCCCTCCAGGGAAAACAGGATGGTGAGCACGCTAACATTCTGCGGTGTCGTCACGTTTTTTCCCACCCCTGCACGTGACAATATTTTTTTATCAAAAGAGCGCTTTGATAGAGAGTTCTCATCGAAAAATGTGAAAAGAGGTCAAAATGGTATGTCACTGTTTTCACAGACGGCACAGGCGCAGGTATAGTAAAGCTAATGGGTAAGCAGAAGTGACGGGAAGGAGTGGTATCGATGTTTGGCTATCGCAGTAATGTGCCAAAAGTGCGTCTGACAACGGACAGGCTGGTCGTTCGTCTGGTGCATGAGCGTGATGCCTGGCGTCTGGCGGATTATTACGCCGAGAATCGCCAGTTTTTAAAACCCTGGGAACCCGTTCGGGATGAGAGCCATTGCTACCCTTCCGGCTGGCAGGCGCGCCTCAGCATGATTGCCGAATTCCACAAGCAGGGTAGTGCGTTCTATTTCGCGCTGCTGGATCCGGAGGAAAAAGAGATCATCGGCATTGCCAACTTTTCCAACGTGGTGCGCGGATCGTTTCACGCCTGTTACCTCGGCTACTCCATCGGCCAGAAATGGCAAGGACAAGGGCTGATGTATGAGGCGTTAACGGTAGCGATCCGTTATATGCAGCGCACCCAACATATCCATCGCATTATGGCGAACTACATGCCGCATAATCAGCGCAGCGGTAATTTGCTGGCGCGATTAGGGTTTGAGAAAGAAGGTTACGCTAAAGATTATCTGCTGATCGACGGAGAATGGCGTGACCACGTTCTGACGGCATTAACCACCCGGGACTGGACTGCAGGCCGCTAAGGAGAAGAGATGAAATATCAGTTAAGCGCGACAGAAGCGCGTGTTATTGGCTGCTTGCTGGAAAAACAGGTCACCACGCCGGAGCAATATCCGCTCTCCGTCAATGCCGTGACAATGGCGTGTAACCAGAAAACCAACCGTGAGCCAGTGATGAATCTCGGCGAGCACGAGGTGCAGGACATTCTTGACGAGCTGGTTAAACGCCATTACCTGCGTACCGTCAGCGGTTTCGGTAACCGCGTGACCAAGTATGAGCAGCGATTTTGTAATTCCGAGTTCGGCGATCTGAAGCTGAGTGCCGCCGAGGTGGCGGTGATCACCACGCTGTTACTGCGCGGGGCGCAAACGCCGGGTGAACTGCGTACCCGGGCTTCCCGCATGCATGAGTTCGCCGATGTGCAGGAGGTTGAGCAGACCCTGGATGGGCTTGCCACTCGTGACGACGGCCCTTACGTGGTGCGTCTGGCGCGTGAGCCGGGTAAACGCGAAAGCCGTTATATGCATCTCTTCAGTGGTGAAATTGATATTTCAGTTAAGTCCGTTGCAGCCGATATCACTGCTGGAGAGGACGATTTGGTTGCCCGCGTAGAGGCGCTGGAAGACGAGGTCGCCGGGCTGAAACAGCGTCTGGACGCATTGCTGGCACATTTGGGAGATTGATGGTGAAAAAATTACGCGTTGGCGTGGTGGGGCTGGGGGGAATTGCACAAAAAGCCTGGCTGCCTGTTCTGGGGGCGGCGACGGACTGGACGCTGCAAGGCGCGTGGTCGCCCACCCGTGAAAAGGCCGAGCGGATCTGCGAAACCTGGCGCATGCCGTATGCGGCATCGCTTCAGGATCTGGCTCGCGAATGCGATGCGGTGTTTGTACATACCTCTACAGCAACACATTATCAGGTGGTCAGCGAGTTGTTGAATGCCGGTGTGCACGTCTGTGTCGATAAACCGCTGGCAGAAAACGTTCAGGATGCCGAACGGCTGATCGAGCTGGCGGCGCGCAAAAAACTGACGCTGATGGTGGGTTTTAACCGCCGTTTTGCGCCGCTTTACCAGCAGTTGAAGGCACAGTCTGGTGCGCTCGCGTCCCTGCGAATGGACAAACACCGCACCGACAGCATCGGTCCGAACGATCTGCGCTTTACCCTTCTGGATGATTACCTGCACGTGGTGGACACCGCGCTCTGGCTGACGGGCGGGCAAGCCCAGCTTAAAAGCGGCACCCTGTTGACCAACGAACAGGGCCAGATGGTTTACGCTGAGCATCATTTTGCCATTGAGCATTTGCAGATCACCACCAGCATGCATCGTCGGGCCGGCAGTCAGCGGGAGTCTGTGCAGGCGGTCACTGACGGTGCCCTGTATGACATTACCGACATGCGCGAGTGGCGTGAAGAGAAGGGCAATGGCGTAGTCACACTCCCGGCGCCTGGCTGGCAAAGCACTCTGGAGCAGCGCGGCTTTGCCGGATGCGCCCGTCACTTTATCGCCTGCGTGCAAAATCAGACGGTTCCGGAAACATCCGGTGAGCAGGCTATCATGGCACAACGCATTGTGGAGCGGCTCTGGCGCGAAGCCATGAGCGAATAACTTGCTGTAACATCTGCGGATAGTAATTCGTTGAAATCGGGTTAGACTAAGCGCCGCTTGTTGGCTTTGCCGGGTGGCGCTTTCGCTTACCCGTCCTGGAAATCCGTATGGTTCTGGAAATTCACGTTAATGAACTTATTAAAATCGCTGGCGGCAGTCAGCTCGATGACCATGTTTTCCCGCGTGCTGGGTTTTGCGCGCGATGCGATTGTAGCAAGAGTATTTGGTGCAGGGATGGCAACGGACGCCTTTTTCGTCGCGTTCAAACTGCCAAATTTATTACGTCGTATTTTTGCTGAGGGGGCATTTTCCCAGGCGTTTGTTCCTATTCTGGCGGAATATAAAAGCAAGCAGGGTGAAGAGGCGACGCGTGTATTTGTCGCGTACGTTTCCGGCCTGCTGACGCTGGCACTGGCGATCGTGACGGTACTGGGGATGCTGGCTGCTCCCTGGGTGATTATGGTGACGGCGCCTGGCTTTGCGGACTCGGCAGATAAATTTGCCCTGACCTCCCAACTGCTGCGTATTACCTTTCCTTATATCCTGCTGATTTCACTGGCCTCGCTGGTGGGGGCGATCCTCAATACCTGGAACCGCTTCTCCGTTCCGGCCTTTGCGCCAACGTTCCTTAACATCAGTATGATTGGCTTTGCGCTGTTCGCTGCACCCCATTTCAACCCGCCAGTGCTGGCGCTGGCCTGGGCGGTGACGGCGGGCGGTGTGTTACAGCTGGCGTATCAGCTGCCACACCTGAAGAAAATCGGTATGCTGGTTCTGCCGCGGATTAATTTCCGTGACGCCGGTGCGATGCGCGTAATGAAGCAGATGGGGCCTGCCATTCTCGGGGTTTCGGTCAGCCAGATCTCGCTTATCATTAACACCATCTTTGCCTCTTTCCTCGTGTCCGGCTCGGTTTCCTGGATGTACTACGCTGACCGTCTGATGGAGTTTCCGTCCGGGGTGCTGGGCGTGGCGCTGGGGACCATCCTGCTGCCGTCGCTGTCGAAAAGTTTTGCCAGCGGCAATCATGATGAGTATTGCCGCCTGATGGACTGGGGACTGCGTCTCTGTTTCCTGCTGGCGCTGCCAAGCGCAGTGGCGCTGGGTATTCTGGCCAAACCGCTGACGGTATCACTCTTCCAGTACGGGAAATTCACCGCTTTTGACGCGTCCATGACGCAGCAAGCGCTGATTGCCTACTCGGTCGGGTTGATGGGGCTGATCGTCGTTAAAGTGCTGGCGCCCGGGTTCTACTCGCGCCAGAACATCAAAACGCCGGTGAAAATTGCCATTGTGACGCTGATTATGACCCAGCTGATGAACCTGGCCTTTATTGGCCCGCTGAAGCACGCTGGCCTGGCCTTGTCTATTGGTCTTGCGGCCTGTCTCAACGCCGGGCTGTTGTACTGGCAGTTGCGTAAGCAGGATATCTTCACGCCGCAGCCGGGATGGCGGAGTTTCCTCGTGCGTCTGATCGTTGCGGTGCTGGTCATGTCTGCGGCGTTGCTTGGTATGCTGCATGTGATGCCGGAATGGTCCCAGGGCACCATGCCTTACCGTCTGATGCGGCTGATGGCCGTCGTGGGGGTCGGGGTTGTGGCTTACTTTGCGACGCTCGCGGTACTGGGCTTTAAAGTGAAAGAGTTTGCCCGCCGTACGGCATAAACGCCAAAAGGGGAGTTCACCTTAGGGTGCTCCCCACTGCATGATTTGTCGCACAGGCTTCAAATCGAAATCTTTTTCCCGCCCGTAACACGTGCCGTTGACGTTTGACCATCCGCACCGTACAGCCCGGGCTCTTTATGCGGCTTTAACACGTCAAGCGCTTGCTGATTACGCTCAATCTGGCCTTCCAGCAGCCAGCCATTGTGCTGGTTGAGATCGCGCAGATGCTGGGTTTTTTCTGTAATGGTCTGCCAGCGTTCTACAATATCGTCATTCGCACTGCGCTTAGGATCTTGCTCAGCGCGACGCTGCTGTTCCAGATAATCCAGCGTCGCCAGAAGCGAACTCTTATCTTCCGTAATACGCTGCAACGCGCTGCCGTTGATTTGACCGGAAGAGAGGTGCTGTTGCTCCGCGTCCATTACCGTTTTCAGGTCGTTCAGGACAACCGTCATGTGATCCAGTATTTCTGACAGTCGACTCATACGGTTAGTTACTCTGTAAGAAACTCTGTGCTTCCTGAATCAGGGCATCAGCAATTTTGCTGGTATCCATTTTCAGTTCACCGTTACGAATAGCCGTTTTCAGCGCTTCAACACGTTCCATATTGATATCGCTGCTGCCTGGCTGCATCAGTTTTGCCTGGGCATCGCTCAGGGTTACGCTGGTGCTGTTAGACGTTGACGGTTTTTCCAGACGCGTTTTCTGCGGCATAGCGTCATTCGTTTCGCGAGGCTGTACAGCGCCTACCGGCTTCAGGGCTGATGTACGATCAATGCTCATAGTGTTGTCCTCATCGAGGGTTCGCGGCGTTGGCGCCTGATATCATCATTAGTTGATTATTTATCGGCAGTCGCAGCGATTTCTTTAAAAAGATTATAGGTTAATCAGAATATTCCCATCAGAATCGACGGTTCCGCTAACCACTTGGCCTGAGGACATCCTGACGCGGGCATTTTGCGCCACTGCGGCATTGTTTAATGCCTTCCCTTCACTGTTTATCTGAAAACCATCGCCGTTGGCCACCACCATCACCTGCTGACCCGCTTTAACCCGCCATGCCTGACGCAGCATGGAGAGCTGTATCGGCTGGCCTGGCGCGACATCACGCAGGCTGACGGCATCCTGCGCCTGGTTAATCTCAAGCATCGTGCGTGGAGGAAGCTGATCCAGACGACCACGTTTCAGGGTCACGCTGTTAGCCTGCAACACGCTGCCGCGTGCGATGGGGACAGCGGCAACAACATAATTGCCCGTTGCCTGTACCGCCACCTGTAAATAGCGTTTTTCTCCCGGGCAGCGCGCCAGCACGTTCACGTTCCCCCACAGTTTTGTGGTGCCCGTTACGCTGAACGACGGCTGTTCGCAGGAGGGGTAAAGATTAGGCGGCGTGCGGACGGTGACGTTGACTTCATCGCTAAAGCCCGCCAGTTGCTGAGCAAAGAAAGCCGTCAGTTGACCCTCTACCCCTTCAGCCTGCACAAGGGGGCTGAAAAGCAAGATCGTAGCCGCCAGGCCGCGTTTTAACGTTTGCATCGCACATTCCACCGTTACCCGAATGGAGAGGATTCTACCTGCAGTGGTTTTGCATCAACGGAATAAATAGCGACGCATTTTGCGCTTATTCCGTCGATAGGGGTGACGGGGTGAGATTTAAGCTGTGAACTGAAATTTTGCCATCAGCGGAGGAGACATGCTCGATAAACTCGACGCCGCATTACGTTTTCAGCAGGAAGCGCTCAATTTACGCGCCCAGCGGCAGGAGATTTTAGCCGCCAATATCGCGAACGCCGATACGCCAGGGTATCAGGCGCGCGATATTGATTTTTCCAGTGAGCTTAAAAAAGTGATGGAGCGTGGACGTGCAGAAGGGAGCGGTGTCGCGCTCGCACTGACCTCCTCACGCCATATTCCTGCTCAGGCGATGACTGCGCCCACGACCGATTTACTTTATCGCATTCCCGACCAGCCTTCACTCGACGGTAACACCGTGGATATGGACCGGGAGCGTACACAGTTTGCCGATAACAGCCTGAAATATCAGATGGGCCTGACCGTACTCGGCGGACAAATCAAAGGCATGATGAACGTCCTGCAGGGGGGCAACGGATAAATGGCCTTGCTGAATATTTTTGATATCGCCGGCTCGGCGTTAACCGCACAGTCCAAACGCCTGAACGTGGCTGCCAGCAACCTGGCGAACGCCGACAGCGTGACCGGACCTGACGGACAGCCTTATCGTGCAAAGCAGGTGGTCTTCCAGGTTGATGCTGCGCCAGGCGCGGCGACGGGCGGGGTGAAAGTCTCTGACGTGGTGGAGAGCCAGGCACCGGACAAGCTGGTGTATGAGCCTGGCAACCCGCTGGCGGACGCGAACGGTTACGTGAAAATGCCAAACGTGGATGTGGTGGGTGAGATGGTGAACTCCATGTCCGCTTCACGTAGCTATCAGGCAAACGTCGAAGTGCTTAATACCGTGAAGAGCATGATGCTCAAAACCCTCACTCTCGGCCAGTAAAGGAGACATGCATGTCCATCGCCGTTAATGTGAATGATCCAACGAACTCGGGCGTCAGTGGTGCCAACAGTTCGACGGGTTCCAGCTCCCTGACAGGGAGTAATGCCTCCGATCTGCAAAGCAGCTTTCTGACGCTGCTGGTGGCACAGCTGAAGAACCAGGATCCCACCAACCCCATGCAGAACAACGAACTGACCACGCAGCTTGCGCAGATCAGTACCGTCAGCGGCATTGAGAAGCTCAATACCACCCTCGGCTCTGTTTCCGGTCAGATTGATAATAGCCAGTCCCTGCAGGCCGCGAACCTGATTGGTCACGGGGTGATGATCCCGGGCACCACGATCCTGGCGGGCACCAGCACCACCGAAGGCAACACGACGACCACGACTACACCGTTTGGCGTTGAGTTGCAGCAGGCGGCTGACAAAGTGACCGCGACGATCACCGACTCAACCGGTGCCGTGGTTCGCACTATTGACATCGGCGAACTGAAGGCGGGCGTTCATACCTTTACCTGGGATGGCAGCCTGACAGACGGTACTAAAGCGCCAAACGGTTCTTACAAAGTGGCGATCAGTGCCAGCAATGGCTCTACCCAGCTGGTGGCTCAGCCGCTGCAGTTTGCGCTGGTCCAGGGCGTCATTAAAGGTAGCGATGGCAACAAACTGGATTTGGGTACTTCTGGTACCACCACACTCGACGAAGTTCGGCAGATTATCTAAGCCTTAACACTTATCAGGAGTAAGTCATGGCCTTTTCTCAAGCGGTCAGCGGCCTGAATGCTGCGGCCACCAACCTGGACGTCATTGGCAACAACATCGCCAACTCCGCGACCTATGGTTTTAAATCCGGTTCTGCTTCATTTGCAGATATGTTTGCCGGTTCCAAAGTGGGTCTGGGCGTAAAAGTTGCAGGCATTACCCAGGACTTTACCGACGGCACCACCACCAATACCGGTCGTGGCCTGGACGTTGCCATCAGCCAGAACGGTTTCTTCCGTATGGTCGATGCTAACGGCTCGGTGTTCTACAGCCGTAACGGCCAGTTCAAGCTGGATGAAAACCGTAACCTGGTGAACATGCAGGGGATGCAGTTGACCGGTTATCCGGTTGCCGGGACGCCATCAACGGTTCAGACCGGTGCGAACCCACAGCCTATTAATATCCCGACCACGCTGATGGCCGCGAAGGCCACCACCACGGCTTCCCAGCAGATTAACCTCAACTCCACCGATACCGCACCGACCACCGCCTTTGATCCGGCCAACCCGGATACTTACAACAAAAAAGGTACGGTAACCGTCTTTGACAGCCAGGGTAATGCGCACAACATGAACCTGTTTTACGTCAAAGATGCGACCCCGGCTAACTCCTGGAAAGTGTATGCCCAGGACGGTAGCGTGGCAGGCAGCACGGCCTCTCTCGCCACGACGCTGACCTTCAACAACAACGGTACGCTGATCGGCGGTGGCAACATCAACCTGACTACCGCGACCATTCCTGGTGCCACGCCTGCGACCTTCGCCATGAGCTTTGCGAACTCCATGCAGCAGAACACCGGTGCGAACAACATCGTCGGAACCAGCCAGAATGGTTTTAAACCGGGCGACCTGGTGAGCTACCAGATCAACGACGACGGCACCGTGGTCGGTAACTACTCCAACGAACAGACCCAGGTTCTGGGCCAGATCGTGCTGGCAAACTTCGCCAACAACGAAGGTCTGAAGTCTGAAGGTGACAACGTCTGGTCTGCCACGCAGTCCTCCGGCGTCGCGCTGCTGGGTACCGCGGGTTCCGGTAACTTCGGTACGCTGACCAACGGTGCGCTGGAAGCCTCTAACGTCGACCTGAGTAAAGAGCTGGTGAACATGATTGTCGCGCAACGTAACTATCAGTCTAACGCGCAGACCATCAAGACCCAGGATCAGATCCTCAACACGCTGGTTAACCTGCGTTAAGCGGCTAACAGGAAAGCGCAATGGATCACGCAATATATACCGCGATGGGCGCGGCAAGTCAGACGCTCAATCAGCAGGCTGTTACCGCCAGCAACCTGGCGAACGCCTCTACGCCGGGGTTCCGCGCACAGCTCAATGCGCTGCGTGCGGTGCCGGTGGAGGGATTGTCCCTGCCGACGCGTACGCTGGTCACGGCATCGACCCCTGGCGCTGACATGACGCCAGGACAGATGGATTACACCGCTCGCCCGCTGGACGTTGCCCTGCAACAGGACGGCTGGCTGGCAGTGCAAACGGCAGACGGCGGCGAAGGCTATACCCGCAACGGTAATATCCAGGTCAGTGCCACAGGCCAGTTGACGATTCAGGGTCACCCGGTGATGGGTGAGGCGGGTCCGTTGACGGTGCCGGAAGGGTCTGAACTGACCATTGCCGCAGACGGTACCATCTCGGCGTTGAACCCTGGCGACCCGGCCAATACCGTTGCGCCCGTCGGACGGCTGAAGCTGGTCAAAGCGGACGGCAAAGAGGTGCAGCGTGGTGATGACGGTATGTTCCGTCTGACCCAGGCGGCTCAGGCCACCCGTGGCGCCACGCTCCAGGCCGACCCGACCATTCGCGTGATGTCCGGTGTTCTGGAAGGCAGTAACGTCAAGCCGGTCGAAGCCATGACCGACATGATCGCCAGCGCCCGTCGTTTTGAAATGCAGATGAAGATAATTAGCAGCGTTGACGAGAACGCGGGTAAAGCTAATCAACTTCTGGCTATGAGTTAACAGGACTCCCTATGATCAGTTCTTTATGGATCGCGAAAACTGGCCTGGACGCGCAGCAAACCAATATGGATGTGATTGCCAACAACCTGGCAAACGTCAGCACCAATGGTTTCAAGCGTCAGCGTGCCGTTTTCGAAGATTTGCTTTATCAAACCATCCGTCAGCCAGGTGCGCAGTCCTCTGAGCAAACCACGCTGCCATCGGGTCTGCAGATTGGTACCGGTGTTCGTCCGGTCGCCACCGAACGCCTGCACAGCCAGGGCAACCTGTCCCAGACCAACAACAGCAAAGACGTTGCCATCAAAGGCCAGGGTTTCTTCCAGGTGCAACTGCCTGACGGGACCTCTGCCTACACCCGTGACGGCTCGTTCCAGGTCGATCAGAACGGCCAGCTGGTCACGGCCGGTGGTTTCCAGGTTCAGCCTGCGATCACGATCCCGGCGAATGCCCTGAGCATCACCATCGGGCGTGACGGCGTGGTGAGCGTCACCCAGCAGGGACAGGCCGCGCCTGTTCAGGTGGGGCAGCTCAACCTGACCACCTTCATGAACGATACCGGTCTGGAAAGCATTGGCGAGAACCTCTACACCGAAACGCAATCCTCCGGTACGCCGAATGAGAGCACCCCGGGCCTGAACGGGGCAGGGCTGCTGTATCAGGGTTATGTGGAAACCTCGAACGTGAACGTGGCGGAAGAGCTGGTGAATATGATCCAGGTCCAGCGCGCGTATGAAATTAACAGTAAAGCAGTGTCGACGACCGACCAGATGCTGCAGAAACTGACGCAACTCTAAGGTGCAGCCCGGTGCGGTGAATGCCGCACCGGCTCCCTGTTTTCGAAGATGAAGGCAATGCAAAAAAACGCGGCGTTTCGTTATCCGATTCTGACTGTTCTGGCCGTCACCCTTAGCGGATGTGCCTGGATCCCGTCTAAACCATTGGTCCAGGGTGCGACGACCGCCCAACCCGTTCCTGGCCCTGCGCCAGTGGTGAACGGCTCCATTTTCCAGACCGCGCAGCCGATCAACTATGGTTATCAGCCGCTGTTTGAAGACCGTCGCCCGCGTAACGTCGGCGATACATTGACCATTGTGCTGCAGGAAAACGTCAGTGCGAGCAAGAGCTCGTCAGCGAATGCCAGCCGCGATGGCAAAACCAATTTTGGCTTCGATACCGTACCGCGCTATCTGCAGGGACTCTTCGGCAATGCGCGTGCAGATGTTGAGGCGTCTGGCGGCAATACCTTTAACGGTAAAGGTGGCGCGAACGCCAGTAATACCTTCAGCGGCACGCTGACGGTAACGGTTGACCAGGTGCTGGTTAACGGCAATTTACATGTGGTGGGTGAAAAACAGATCGCCATTAACCAGGGCACTGAATTCATTCGCTTCTCCGGTGTGGTTAACCCTCGCACCATCAGCGGCACCAACACCGTTCCGTCCACCCAGGTGGCGGATGCGCGCATTGAGTACGTCGGTAACGGCTACATTAATGAAGCGCAAAATATGGGTTGGCTGCAGCGCTTCTTCCTTAATTTATCGCCGATGTAAGCGAGGTGACCCATGTTTAAATCGATCTTCGCCGTGGCGCTGGCTCTGGTGGCAACGTTTGCCCAGGCTGACCGCATTCGCGATCTCACCAGCGTTCAGGGCGTACGTGAAAACTCCCTCATTGGCTATGGTCTGGTGGTTGGTCTGGATGGAACGGGTGACCAGACTACTCAGACGCCATTTACGACCCAGAGTTTAAACAACATGCTTTCCCAGCTTGGTATTACCGTACCGGCAGGCACCAACATGCAGTTGAAAAACGTGGCCGCGGTGATGGTAACCGCCTCCTACCCGGCGTTTGCGCGTCAGGGACAGACCATCGATGTGGTGGTTTCCTCTATGGGTAACGCCAAAAGCCTGCGCGGCGGTACGCTGCTGATGACTCCGCTGAAAGGGGTGGATAGCCAGGTTTATGCCCTTGCGCAGGGTAACATTCTGGTGGGCGGTGCGGGCGCCTCAGCGGGTGGCAGCAGTGTGCAGGTCAACCAGCTGAACGGCGGGCGTATTACTAACGGTGCGATCATCGAACGTGAGCTGCCGACCCAGTTTGGCGCGGGTAATACCATCAATCTGCAGCTGAATAATGAAGACTTCACCATGGCGCAGCAAATCGCCGACACCATCAACCGCAGCCGTGGTTATGGCAGTGCGACAGCGCTGGATGCCCGTACCGTGCAGATCCGCACCTCAACGGGCAGCAGCAACCAGGTGCGCATGCTGGCCGATATCCAGAATATGGAAGTGAACGTCCCTGTCCAAGATGCCAAAGTGATCATTAACTCCCGTACCGGTTCAGTGGTGATGAACCGTGAAGTGTCGCTGGACAGCTGCGCCGTGGCGCAGGGTAACCTCTCGGTAACGGTCAACCGCTCCGCCAACGTCAGCCAGCCGGATACCCCGTTTGGTGGTGGGCAGACGGTGGTAACGCCGCAAACCCAGATCGATTTGCGTCAGAGCGGGGGTTCGCTGCAGAGCGTACGCTCCAGTGCCAACCTCAACAGCGTGGTGCGTGCCCTGAATGCCCTGGGGGCAACGCCGATGGATCTGATGTCTATTCTGCAATCCATGCAAAGTGCGGGCTGTCTGCGCGCCAAACTGGAAATCATCTGATGCTGACCGATAGCAAACTGTTGACCAGCGCGGCCTGGGATGCCCAGTCGCTTAACGAACTGAAAACCCAGGCAGGCAAAGACCCGGCGGCAAATATCCGCCCGGTTGCCCGCCAGGTGGAAGGGATGTTTGTACAGATGATGCTGAAGAGCATGCGAGAAACCCTGCCAAAAGACGGCATGTTCAGCAGTGATTCAACGCGCCTGTATACCAGCATGTATGACCAACAGATTGCGCAGCAGATGACCGCCGGTAAAGGCCTCGGTCTGGCTGACATGATCGTCAAACAGACCGAAGCCGCGCAGGGTATCCCGCCGAAAGATGAGCCGCAGCAGGTGCCGATGAAGTTCGACCTGCAAACGGTGACCAGCTATCAGAACCAGGCGCTGACGCAAATGGTGCGTAAAGCGATACCGAAGGCGACGGTAAGCAGCGATGAGCCGCTCTCCGGTGACAGCAAAGACTTCCTGGCACAGCTTTCGTTGCCGGCCCGTCTTGCCAGTGAACAGAGTGGGGTGCCACATCACCTGATCCTGGCGCAGGCCGCGCTGGAATCGGGCTGGGGTCAGCGCCAGATCCGTAAGGAAAACGGCGAGCCGAGCTTTAACATCTTTGGCGTGAAGGCGAACGCCAGCTGGAAGGGGCCGACAACGGAGATCACCACCACCGAATATGAGAACGGTGCGGCGGTGAAGGTCAAAGCTAAATTCCGCGTCTACAGCTCTTATCTGGAAGCGTTGTCCGATTACGTGGGCCTGCTGAGTCGCAATCCGCGTTATACCGCCGTTACGCAGGCGACAACGCCAGAGCAGGGCGCGCAGGCGCTGCAGAACGCGGGCTATGCTACCGACCCGAACTATGCGCGTAAGCTCACCAGCATGATTCAGCAGCTGAAATCGATGGGCGAGAAAGTCAGCAAAGCCTATAGCACAGATATCGAAAATCTGTTCTGAAACTTCTCAAGTCCCGGTGGAGGCTGCCGATAACTTTCATCAGGACTCGTGTCTGAACGAATAAAAGGAACCTCCATGTCCAGTTTGATTAACAGCGCCATGAGTGGCCTCAGTGCTGCACAGGCGGCACTCAATACCGTCAGTAATAATATTTCAAGCTATAACGTGGCAGGTTACACCCGCCAGACGACCGTGCTGGGTGCGTCTAACAGCACCCTGACCGGCGGTGGCTGGGTGGGTAACGGGGTGTATGTCTCCGGGGTACAGCGTGAGTATGATGCTTTCATCACCAACCAGCTGCGCGCCGCGCAAACGCAGAGTAGCGGTCTGACGACGCGCTACCAGCAGATGTCGAAAATTGACGATGTGCTCTCTGATTCTACTAACTCACTTTCGACGACGCTTCAGGATTTCTTTAAAAGCCTGCAAACGCTGGTGAGCAACGCGGAAGACCCGGCCGCAAGACAGACGGTGCTGGGAAAAGCGGATGGTCTGGTCAATCAGTTTAAAACGAACGACCAGTATCTTCGCGATCAGGATTCTCAGGTCAATACCGCCATTGCGTCAAGCGTTGAGCAGATCAACAACTACGCAAAACAGATTGCGAATCTGAACGATCAGATTTCCCGTCTTACCGGCGTAGGGGCAGGTTCATCGCCAAATGACCTGCTGGATCAGCGCGATCAGCTGGTGAGTGAGCTGAACCAAATTGTGGGTGTTGAAGTGGCTGTTCAGGACGGTGGCACCTATAACGTCTCGTTTGGCAACGGTTACACCCTGGTGCAGGGGAGTAAAGCGAACCAGTTAGCCGCGGTGAAATCCAGCGCCGATCCGACCCGGACGACTATCGCCTTCAGCGATGAGGTGTCCGGCAATATCGAAATCCCTGAGAAAATGATCACCACCGGTTCTCTGGGTGGCTTATTAACATTCCGCTCCGAAGACCTGGATAAAGCACGTAACAACCTGAACCAGCTGGCACTGGCCTTTGCGGACGCGATGAATAAGCAGCATGAAGCCGGGTTTGATGCTAATGGCGATGCCGGTGGCAAGCTGTTCGACTTTGGTTCGCCAGCCGTGGTAACCAACAGCCGCAATACCGGTACGGCTGCAATGACGGCCACTGTGGCAGACAGCACCAAAGTGCAGGCCACCGATTATAAGCTGCAGTTTAACGGCACCGACTGGACTATCACCCGTTCGGATAAAACCAGCTTCACCATGGCCCCGGACGCAAGTGGCAATCTCTCCTTTGATGGCCTGAGCGTCAACGTGACCGGTAGCGCGAACGCCAAAGACAGCTTCATCGTCAAGCCTGTTTCTGATGTCATCGTCAATATGGAACTCAAGTTCAAAGATGAGTCCAAACTGGCTATGGCATCCGCAAGCAACGGCGGCGAGAGCGACAACCGAAATGGCCAAAAACTGCTCGATCTGCAAAACAGTAAGGTAGTCGGCGGGAATAAGACTTTCAACGATGCTTATGCTTCTCTGGTCAGTACGGTCGGCAGCTCAACAGCAGCATTGAAAACCAGCAGCGAAACGAAAGCGAATGTGGCGACGCAATTGACCAAGCAACAGCAGTCCATCTCTGGGGTCAATCTTGACGAAGAGTATGGCAACCTGCAGCGCTATCAGCAGTATTACCTTGCCAATGCGCAGGTGTTACAAACTGCCAGCACGCTCTTTGATGCAATTATCAATATTCGCTAAGGCTGAGGTGAAAAATGCGTATTAGCACCCAGATGATGTACGACCAGAACATGCGGGGAATCACCGATTCCCAGAGCAAGTGGCTGAGCTACGGTGAACAAATGTCCACCGGTAAGCGTGTTAACCGTCCGTCAGACGATCCAATTGCGGCGTCGCAGGCGGTTGTGCTGTCACAGTCGCAATCTCAGAATAGCCAGTTTGCCCTGGCGAGAAGGTTCGCCACGCAAAAAGTCTCTCTGGAAGATAACGTGCTGAGCCAGGTTAACGCGGCGATCACCAGTGCGAAAGAGAAACTCGTCAACGCAGGAAATGGCACGTTAAGTGATGACGATCGCCTGTCACTGGCGAGTGACTTGCAGGGTATTCGCGATCAGCTGATGAACCTGGCAAACTCAGCGGATGGTAATGGCCGGTATATTTTTGCTGGCTATAAGACCGAAGCGCCACCGTTTGATTCCGTGACCGGTGATTACAACGGGGGCACGCAGGCCATTTCTCAGCAGGTTGATACCGCCCGTAACATGGTGATTAGCCACACCGGTCAGCAGATCTTTGAAAGTATTACCAGTAACGCTAAAGAACTGCCTGGCGGCGGTTATGGCGAGACGAATATGTTCAAGATCCTCGACACGGCGATTTCCGCGCTTAAGGTTCCTGTTGATAACGACTCTGCGGCAGCAGAAGTGCAGAATAAAGCGATTTCTGACGCACAGATCGGCATCACCAATACCCAGAACAATGTCCTTACCGTCGTCGCGGATGTGGGTACCAAGATGAACGAACTGGAAAAACTCGATAACCTGGGTGATGACCGCGCCCTGGGGCAGACTCAGCAGATGAGCGATCTGGTCGATGTTGACTGGAACAGTGCGATTTCTTCTTACATTATGCAGCAGGCAGCCTTGCAGGCCTCTTATAAGGCGTTTAGCGACATGCAGGGCATGTCTCTGTTCCAGTTGAATAAATAACATCTTCACCTCTTGGAACATGTCTTGAAACTGGGCATGTTTTGACTGCCCAATCCGTCTGGATTGGGCATTTTTTTTAGGCGATTTCTGCCTGTGCTGAGGTGACGCGAGCGCTCTCAATCAGGCGGATAACCAGTGCAATGACCCCACACACCGTCGCAAGGGCGACCACCCCGGTCCAGCCTGCCAGCGTATAGATATTACTGCCCAGCACGGAACCCAGTGCCATGCCGATGAAAACCACCGTAAAGAGCAAGGCATTCAGGCGTCCACGGGCCTGTGGCTCAAGGCTATAAACCAGATTCTGGTGCGCCACCAGGCTTGACTGCAGACCCAGATCAAACCCAACGGCGGAGAGGGCGATAAGGATCAATTGCCCATGAACACCCAACGCCGGCATCAGGAACATCAGGGCGAATGAGACGGTTACCAGGATAGCTCCAAGCTGCGTGACTTTCCCGGCGCCCAGTTTATCGGCCAGACCACCCGCCAGCGGAGCGGCTAACGCACCTGCGGCGCCCGCAATACCAAATCCACCCGCTACCGCACTCCCTAAGTGATAACGTTCGAGCAGCATTACCGCCAGCGTAGACCAGAAAGCACTAAAGGCAATCGACAGAAAACCCTGAGCCAGTGCCGCACGGCGCAGAGCCGGATAACGACGCCACAGGTGTTCCATAGAACGCAGCAGCGCGGGATAGCTCAGGGTGGAGTGGATGGCAAACCGCGGAAGAACGGCCCACATCACAGCACCGACGAACGCAATGCTTGCCGCTGCCAGCTGGTACATGACGCGCCAGCCAAAGGCTTCGCCCACCACGCCGCTGACGGTCCGGGAGAGCAGAATACCCAGCAACAGACCGGTCATTACCGTGCCGACGGTTTTA
This sequence comes from Enterobacter sp. 22466, assembly GCF_052044775.1. Classification (NCBI taxonomy): domain Bacteria; kingdom Pseudomonadati; phylum Pseudomonadota; class Gammaproteobacteria; order Enterobacterales; family Enterobacteriaceae; genus Enterobacter; species Enterobacter sp. 22466. The sequence continues at coordinate 922,940 of NZ_JBQENX010000001.1, forward strand.
CCCTGTTTGCCTTCCGGTGCAAGGATTGCCGCGGCAGGGACGATATCCTGCGCCATGGTCGCCGCCATACCAATCAGCAGGCTTGCCAGTAATAGCGAGTGCAGTTGCCCGGTCAGGCTACAGCCCAATAAAAACAGGGCCAGGGCCGCACTTTTAATCAGAATCAACGTTCTGCGATCGTGACGATCGCCGAGCGGCAGCAGGAAGAGTATGCCGAGAGCATAGCCTGCCTGGGTAAGCGTCGGGACCAGCCCCATGCCTTCGATGCTCAGGTGAAGATCGGCGCCCATTAGTGGCAGCAGAGGTTGTGCGTAATAGATGGATGCCACGCTAAAGCCAGCCCCTAAGGCCAGCATAAAAATCACCCAGCGGCTGGCGGCGTGGGGAGCAGTTGTTGTGTTCATAAGACGTTCCTCATTCATCGTGTGGGGCTATTTTTTATCACTGCGCCTTGCGACGGTAGAGGGCCTGGTGGTAAAACGCTTATACGTTAAACGTATGACAGATAAAAATATGAAGCGAGTTGAACGTATAGACAGGGTGGAGCTGATGCGGACGTTTGTCCGCATTGTGGAAGCCGGGTCGTTATCCGGGGCAGCAAGGCAGCTGGCAACCACCCAGGCCACAGTGAGTCGCCGTCTTCAGTCTCTGGAGACGCTCCTGGGGGCGCGGCTGTTGTTGCGTACCACTCATGCGACCAAACTTACCGACGACGGCGAACGCTGCTATCAGCATGCCCGACGGGTCATTGACAGCTGGCTGGCGCTGGAAGATGAAATCGGCCAGACAGAAGATGAACCGGTTGGTGTTCTGCGGGTGCGCGCGCCGCACGCCTTTGGGCAGGATCAGCTTCTGAAACCGTTAACGGAGTTTTTGCAGCGTTATCCTCAGCTCTCCGTCGAGTGGATGTTGAATGACAAGTCGGTGGATTTCCTGAGCGATAACCTGGATTGCGCCATTCGCGTGGGAGCCGATGTTGATCCGGCGACCGTTTCCGTGCTGCTGGCAGAGGTGCCGCGCTGCGTGGTGGCCTCGCCAGCATTACTGGCCCGGTTTCCACCGGTTAAAACGCCGGAGGATCTGCAGGTGCTTCCGTGGATTGCCATCAATACGTTTTACCAACGTCATGTGGATTTGCAGGAGGAGAGCACGGGCCAGTCAGCACGTATCAGCATTACGCCGCGACTGAGCACCGACAGCCTCTATGTGGCCCGCAATACGGTCCTGACAGGTCTGGGCGTTGCCGTCGTATCAAGCTGGACGGTACAAGAGGATATTCAGGAAGGGCGCTTGATCCATTTACTGCCGGAGTGGCAACCTGCGGCGCTGCCGGTTCATCTGGTTTATCCATGGTCGCGCTACTATCCGGCACGATTACGCCGTTTTCTGGAGATGATGAAACAGGTGATGCCGGGCATTGCCGGGATGAGAAAGCCGGTAAACGGGTAATAAAAAAGCCGACCCGGAGGTCGGCTTTTTACGCTATGTGTCGTTATTCGACAGACTGCGGACGGGTGGCGGGTGCAGTCGCCTGATGCGTTGCACTGTGTCCACCGGCAGCGCCTTTGCCTTCAAAGTTGAATGCAGGGCGTACCCAGTCGCTGTGACGCGGTGCTTCAGGCACATAATCCGGCGCCGGGGCGCGCGTCATGGGTGCTGTGGCAACGTGAACAGGGGCTGGCGTGACGGCTACCGGCTCGGCTTTCACCTCTGGTGCTTTTACGTCAGCGGCTTCACGAACGGGTTCTGCTTCAATCTCAACGTCCTGAACCACTTCTTCAGTGACGGTTTCGACAACCACGTCTGCAGCTTCTTCAACAGTAGCTGCTGGTTCAACTTCTTCCGCAACCTCTTCAGCGACCACGGTGTCTTCTTCAGCGATAAAGTGCGGTGCGGCATCAACTGGCGCGGCAATCACTTCCGGATGCGTGGTTTCAACGTCAACGGCGTGAGGCGCTTCAGCTTCAACAGCCTGCGGTTCAACCACCTGAGGTTCCACTGCAACGGCTGCTTCTGTCACCGTTTCTTCAACGGCGATAACCGGGGCAATCACCTCTTCGGTGACAGACTGCTCTTCAACAACCTGCTCCGGACGGGCAACAGGATAGCGGATCCAGACCTTCCCGGATGCCATTTCAGGTGACGCGCACGCCACGGTTAACGGCATAGCAGACTGCGTCGGATAGCGCTCGTCACGGTAACGGCGACGACGCTGACCGCTGACGCGCAGATGACGAGGAGAGCGACGTGAACGACGCGGCATACCTGCGTTATCACGACCTTCACCGTTTTCATCCTGCTCGGCGTTGTTCTCAACCACGGCAGGCAGATCCACTTTCGCCAGCTGGGTATTCGGCACGCTTTCCTCTGCTGGCGGAACGACAACAACAGTCTCTTCCACTGGCTGTGCACCGACGCGCACTTTCTGAGTCAGTTGACGCTGCTTACGACGTGGCATGACCTGAGTACGTTCTTCCTGCTCGGTCTCCTGCTGTTCAGCAGGCTCTTCGCGATTCAGGTTTTTAACGTCCTGCTGGGCCTGGCGTTTCTCGTCATTACGGCGACGGTTGCGCTCACGGCGAGGCTGCTGCTCGTCGCGCTGTTTGCTCTTCTCAGACTCATCGCCCGCCTGCTGGCGAATTTCGCGATCTTCAACGTTCTGCTGTTGTTTCTCGCGACGGTTACGACGGTTGTCTTCGCGTTGCTCACGGCCTTCATTGTTGTCCGAACGATTGTCACGGCGTTCGTTACGGTCATTGCGCTCGTTACGATCGCGGCGGTTGTTCTGACGCTTACGACGGTCCTGCTGACGCTCAGGTTTGGCCGCTTTTGGCTCTTCTTTCGGCTGCTCCGGCTGAACCTCTTCACCCGCGAACATCTTCTTCAGCGCGCCGAAGAAACGGCTCAGCAGACCCGGTTGTGCTGGTTCGGCTTTTGCCACCGCTTCCGGTTTTTGCGCCGCCGGTTTAGCCGCTGGTTTTTCCAGGGCACTTTCTGGCGGTGCTTCTGGCATGATGAAGGTCGCTAATGCAGGCTGCTCTGGCAGTTTACGCTCGGCAGGCTCTTCATCGGATGGCAGCGCCATCTCTTCTTCATGCAGCTTCGGCAGCAGGTAGCTGAGCGTGCTGGTCTCTTCACCCTTACGGACACGCAGCACGTGATAGTGCGGGGTTTCCATCTGGTCATTTGGCACGATAATGCAGCGAACGCCGCCCTGACGCGCTTCAATGGCACTCACCGCAGCACGTTTTTCGTTCAGCAGGTAGGAGGCAATTGGCACTGGAACAATGGCGTGAACCTCTTTGGTATTCTCTTTCAGCGCTTCTTCTTCAATCAGACGCAGAATTGAGAGAGACAGAGATTCGTTATCACGGACGGTCCCGGTACCGGAGCAGCGCGGGCAAACGTGATGGCTGGATTCACCCAATGATGGGCTAAGACGCTGACGGGACATCTCCAGCAGGCCAAAGCGTGAGATATGGCTGATCTGGATACGCGCACGATCCTGACGTACCGCTTCGCGCAGACGGTTTTCAACCGCACGCTGGTGGCGAACAGGAGTCATGTCGATAAAGTCGATAACAATCAGGCCACCCAGGTCGCGCAGGCGGAGCTGGCGGGCGATTTCATCAGCGGCTTCAAGGTTGGTGTTGAAGGCGGTCTCTTCGATATCACCGCCGCGCGTTGCACGTGCGGAGTTGATGTCGATAGCGGTCAGCGCTTCCGTGGTATCGATAACGATAGAACCGCCGGATGGCAGACGCACTTCACGCTGGAAGGCGGACTCAATCTGGGATTCGATCTGATAGTGGCTGAACAGCGGGATTTCACCGGTGTACAGTTTGATTTTACTGGTGAAGTCCGGACGGCCCAGTGCGGCGATGTGCTGGCGAGCCAGCTCAAGCACTTTCGGGTTGTCGATCAGAATCTCACCGATGTCCTGACGCAGATAGTCGCGGAAGGCACGCACGATAACGTTGCTTTCCTGGTGGATCAGGAACGGAGCAGGGCGGCTTTCCGCTGCTTTCTGGATGGCTTCCCAGTGCTTCAGACGGAAACTTAAGTCCCACTGCAGCGCTTCGGCTGATTTGCCCACACCGGCGGTACGCACGATAAGACCCATGCCATCCGGCAGTTCAAGACTGGCCAGCGCTTCTTTCAGCTCAGTACGGTCATCACCTTCGATACGGCGAGAGATGCCACCCGCACGCGGGTTGTTTGGCATCAGTACCAGATAACTCCCTGCCAGGCTGATAAAGGTTGTCAGTGCGGCACCTTTGTTGCCACGCTCTTCTTTATCAATCTGAACGATCACTTCCTGACCTTCACGCAGAACATCTTTGATATTCGGACGGCCGTGAGAGTTGTAGTTAGCAGGGAAATATTCGCGGGCGATTTCTTTCAGAGGGAGGAAACCATGACGCTCAGCACCGTAATCGACAAATGCAGCTTCAAGACTGGGTTCAATGCGGGTGATTTTACCTTTGTAAATGTTCGCTTTTTTCTGTTCGTGTCCAGGACTTTCGATATCCAGATCGTACAGGCGCTGCCCATCCACAAGGGCGACACGCAACTCTTCTTGCTGAGTTGCGTTGATTAACATTCTTTTCATCGTAACTTACTCGTTATTCTTACATTGACGACAAAGCTGCGGGCAAGGTGACGCTTTCCGGGGTATGAACCGATGGCCTCGTGTCTATTCACGTCGCCAACCTCACGGTTGTCGCTCGCTTAAGAGGCGCAGAGTGTCGGTTGCCTGTATTTCATACGGAAAAACAGCGCAATTATCAGGGGAATTGCCTGGGTAAAACTCTCCAGAGAACAATCCTTATACCGGGAAGTACTGCAACCCGCAGCCCGCTAACTGCCTGAAAGATCAATACGTCTTACGCCATTGCTGCGTGGATGATCGGTCAGACAAAATTGGTCATTCCGTCGATATCCTTACAAAACCCGGATTTAACGCGGAAAACGGCTTCATTATTCCACTGCTCGCCGGGTTATAGCAAGATGACTTTTACCAATTATCACCCGGTTACTCACAGTTTCTTCACTTCAGGATGGTGATTGGTTTAATAACCACCAAATCGATTGCGCGAAACGGGGGGCAGGCCGGATAAAAGTAAATATAAGCATAGAAAAATGAGTGGCGCTAATGCCTGACGATATTTAGAATCGCCAACCATGAAAACAGAGACTCCAGCCGTAAAAATGGTTGCTATCGCCGATGATGAAGCGGGGCAACGTATCGATAACTTTTTGCGCACCCAACTGAAAGGTGTGCCAAAAAGCATGATTTACCGAATCCTGCGTAAGGGCGAGGTGCGGGTTAACAAAAAACGCGTGAAGCCTGAGTATAAGCTCGAAGCCGGTGACGAAGTACGTATCCCACCGGTGCGTGTTGCCGAACGTGAAGAAGAGGTCGTGTCGCCTAAGCTGCAGAAGGTGGCCGCCCTGAGTGATGTGATCCTGTATGAAGATGATTACATCCTGGTGTTGAATAAACCGTCGGGTACGGCAGTACACGGTGGCAGCGGTCTGAGTTTCGGGGTGATTGAAGGGCTGCGCGCGCTGCGCCCGGAAGCCCGTTTCCTCGAACTGGTTCACCGTCTCGATCGTGACACCTCTGGTGTGCTGCTGGTCGCCAAAAAACGTTCTGCCCTGCGCTCATTGCACGAGCAGTTGCGTGAAAAAGGGATGCAGAAAGATTATCTGGCGCTGGTGCGCGGTCAGTGGCAGTCCCACGTTAAAGTGGTGCAGGCCCCGCTGTTGAAAAATATTTTGCAAAGCGGTGAGCGAATCGTCCGTGTGAGCCAGGAAGGTAAACCGTCTGAGACACGCTTTAAAGTGGAAGAGCGTTATGAGTTCGCCACGCTGGTGCGCTGTAGTCCGGTTACCGGCCGTACCCACCAGATTCGCGTGCATACCCAGTTTGCGGGCCATCCGATTGCTTTTGACGACCGTTATGGCGACAGGGAGTTTGATAAGCAACTGGCGGGGACGGGGCTGTCGCGTCTGTTCCTGCATGCGGCAGCGCTGAAGTTTACCCATCCGAATACCGGCGAGACTATACGTATTGAAGCGCCGCTGGATGAGCAGTTGAAACGCTGCCTGAAAGTTCTGCGCGGCTAAGGTAAACGTTAAACGGCAACGAAGTTGCCGTTTTTAATGTTTGCACCCTCTGCCTGTGGGAGAGGGCATCAGGCCGCAACGGTCACGCCGTCAGCGGATTACACGCTTCGCGTCTTAACATCTGGCACAGCGCTATCAGCGGCAAGCCCACCAGCGTGTTCGGATCACGCCCCTCCAGTTTTTCGAACAGCGCAATCCCAAGACCTTCACTTTTAAAACTGCCCGCACAGTTTAGCGGCCGTTCACGACGCACATAATCTATGATTTCTTGCTCACTCAGGTGCCGGAAATGCACATCAAACGGCTCACATTCGGTCTGCAGGTGGCCTGCGGCGGAGTTATAGAGTGCGAGACCGGTATAGAAGGTAACAATATTGCCTCGCGCCTGCATAAGCTGTTTACAGGCGTTCTCTTCGGTGTGCGGCTTACCGGTAATGACGCCATCCAGTACACAAACCTGATCGGAGCCTATAATCAAATGCGAAGGGTATCGTGCGGCAAGCGACTGGGCTTTTTCTTTCGCCAGACGGGTCACTAGATGACGCGGCGACTCGCCAGGTTGTGGCGTCTCGTCAACGTCCGGCGCGGCGCACTCAAACGGGATCCCGAGCTTTTCCAGCAATATTCGGCGGTAGGGAGACGTGGAAGCGAGAACGAGATTTGGCATATTTTTATCACCAGATATAGCGTATCGATGCCAGCCATTTTAAACTACAGGCCGCAATGTGTGCGAATAATTGGCAAAAGGCAGCCCTGGTTGCCTTTTTCTTTGACTATATGACGTTACAAAGTTAATATGCGCGCCCTATGCAAAAGGTAAAATTACCCCTGACTCTTGATCCGGTTCGTACGGCTCAAAAACGCCTCGATTATGAAGGTATCTATACTTCCGATCAGGCTGAGCGTATTGCCGAATCCGTAGTCAGTGTGGACAGTGATGTGGAATGCTCCATGTCGTTCGCTATCGATAACCAGCGCCTTGCCGTTTTAACCGGTGATGCAAAGGTGACGGTAACGCTCGAATGTCAGCGTTGCGGGAAACCGTTCACACAGCATGTTCACACAACGTATTGTTTCAGTCCGGTTCGTTCTGACGAACAGGCTGAGGCACTCCCGGAAGCGTATGAGCCGATTGAGGTTAACGAATTCGGTGAAATCGATCTTCTGGCTCTGGTTGAAGATGAAATCATCCTCACCTTGCCAGTGGTTCCGGTGCATGATTCTGAACACTGTGAAGTGTCCGAGGCGGACATGGTCTTTGGGGAACTGCCTGATGAAGCGCAAAAACCAAACCCATTTGCCGTATTAGCCAGCTTAAAGCGTAAGTAATTGAGGAGTAAGGTCCATGGCCGTACAACAGAATAAACCAACCCGTTCCAAACGTGGCATGCGTCGTTCCCATGACGCGCTGACTGCAGTTACCAGCCTGTCTGTAGACAAGACTTCTGGTGAGAAACACCTGCGTCACCACATCACCGCTGACGGTTTCTACCGCGGCCGCAAGGTTATCACTAAGTAATCACGCGTTTGCGTGATTAGGCTTAGTGAGGAACTCCCCGTGCAAACGGGGAATTTACCGAACCAGGCTGCGACGATACCTTGACACGTCTAACCCTGGCGTTAGATGTCATGGGAGGAGATTTTGGGCCTTCCGTGACAGTGCCTGCAGCATTGCAGGCACTGAATTCTAATTCGCAACTCACACTTCTTTTAGTCGGCAATCCCGACACAATCACGCCATTACTTGCAAAAGCTGACTTCGAACAACGTTCGCGTCTGCAGATTATTCCTGCGCAGTCAGTTATTGCCAGTGATGCCCGGCCATCGCAGGCGATTCGCAATAGCCGTGGCAGCTCTATGCGAATGGCACTGGAGCTGGTAAAAGAAGGACGTGCGCAGGCCTGCGTCAGCGCGGGAAATACCGGCGCGCTGATGGGGCTGTCGAAATTACTGCTCAAGCCTATTGAGGGCATTGAGCGTCCGGCGCTGGTGACGGTACTCCCGCATCAGCAAAAGGGCAAAACGGTGGTGCTCGATCTGGGCGCTAACGTCGATTGTGATAGTACAATGCTGGCTCAGTTTGCCGTGATGGGGTCGGTGCTGGCAGAAGAAGTGGTCGGGATCAACACTCCCCGTGTTGCGTTACTGAACATAGGTGAAGAAGAGACCAAAGGCCTGGACAGCCTTCGTGAGGCTGCCGAATTGCTTAAACAGGTTCCCTCCATCAACTATATTGGTTATCTCGAAGCCAATGAGTTGCTGACGGGGAAAACGGATGTTCTGGTGTGTGATGGCTTCACTGGAAACGTGACGTTGAAGACCATGGAAGGGGTTGTGCGAATGTTCCTTTCTCTCCTCAAATCGCAGGGAGAAGGTAAAAAAAGCGCCTGGTGGCTGATTTTATTGAAGCGTTGGTTACAAAAAAGCCTGACGCGGCGATTCAGTCATCTCAACCCCGACCAGTATAATGGCGCCTGTCTGTTAGGATTGCGCGGCATTGTGATCAAGAGTCACGGTGCCGCCAATCAGCGAGCATTTACTGTCGCCATTGAACAGGCAGTGCAGGCGGTGCAGCGACAAGTCCCTCAGCGGATTGCCGCTCGCCTGGAATCTGTATTAGCTAAAAGTGACTGAGCGTACATGTATACGAAGATTATTGGTACCGGCAGCTATCTGCCAACACAAGTGCGAACCAACGCCGATCTGGAAAAAATGGTAGATACGTCTGACGAGTGGATTGTCACGCGCACAGGTATCCGTGAACGTCGTATCGCCGCGCCAGACGAAACCGTGTCCACCATGGGTTACGAAGCCGCACAGCGTGCTATCGAAATGGCGGGCATCGATAAAGAACAGATTGGTTTGATCGTGGTCGCCACGACATCTGCCACACATGCTTTCCCAAGCGCAGCGTGCCAGGTGCAGAATATGCTCGGTATTAAAGGCTGCCCGGCGTTTGACGTTGCCGCAGCCTGCGCAGGTTTCACCTATGCATTGAGCATTGCCGATCAGTATGTAAAATCCGGCGCGGTGAAGTATGCGCTGGTGATCGGGGCTGACGTGCTGGCGCGTACCTGCGATCCAACCGATCGTGGAACGATCATTATTTTTGGTGATGGTGCGGGTGCCGTACTGCTGGGCCAGTCTGAAGAGCCGGGCATCATCTCCACGCATCTGCATGCTGACGGTAGCTATGGCGAACTGCTGACGCTGCCTAACGCCGACCGTGTGAATCCGGACAACTCTATCTACCTGACCATGGCAGGTAACGAGGTGTTTAAGGTTGCAGTGACGGAGCTGGCACACATTGTTGATGAAACGCTGGAAGCCAATAACCTTGAACGCACTGCACTCGACTGGCTGGTGCCGCATCAGGCGAACCTGCGTATTATCAGTGCGACCGCGAAAAAGCTGGGCATGTCGATGGATAACGTTGTGGTGACGCTCGATCGCCACGGCAATACCTCTGCGGCGTCAGTACCGTGCGCCTTTGATGAAGCGGTACGTGACGGACGAATCAAACGGGGCCAGTTGGTCTTGCTTGAAGCCTTCGGTGGCGGGTTCACCTGGGGTTCCGCGCTGGTTCGTTTCTAGGATAAGGATTAAAAGATGACGCAATTTGCTTTTGTGTTCCCGGGGCAGGGCTCTCAAACCGTTGGGATGTTGTCTGAAATGGCAGCAAACTATCCGGTAATCGAAGAGACTTTCCGTGAAGCTTCCGATGCACTGGGTTATGATTTATGGGCGCTGACCCAACAGGGTCCGGCCGAAGAGCTGAACAAAACCTGGCAGACTCAGCCTGCTCTGCTGACCGCTTCCGTTGCGCTGTGGCGCGTCTGGCAGCAGAAGGGCGGTAAAGCGCCAGCCCTGCTCGCGGGCCATAGCTTGGGTGAATACTCTGCGCTGGTCTGTGCCGGTGTGATTGCCTTTGCTGACGCGGTACGCCTGGTAGAGCTGCGTGGTAAATTCATGCAGGAAGCGGTGCCAGAAGGCACGGGCGGCATGTCTGCTATTATCGGTCTCGACGATGCTTCCATCGCAAAAGCGTGTGAAGAATCAGCAGAAGGTCAGGTGGTTTCACCGGTTAACTTCAACTCGCCAGGTCAGGTGGTTATCGCCGGTCATAAAGATGCGGTTGAACGTGCAGGTGCAGCCTGTAAAGCCGCGGGCGCGAAACGTGCGCTGCCGCTGCCAGTGAGTGTTCCGTCCCACTGTGCGCTGATGAAACCTGCTGCTGACAAGCTGGCGGTTGAACTGGAAAAAATTACCTTTAACGCACCGACGATTTCCGTTGTGAACAACGTCGATGTGAAATGTGAAACTACGCCGGAGGCTATCCGTGACGCGCTGGTTCGCCAGCTCTATAGCCCGGTACAGTGGACCAAAACCGTTGAGTTTATGGCCTCTCAGGGCGTTGAGCACCTGTACGAAGTCGGCCCAGGGAAAGTCCTGACCGGTCTGACAAAACGTATTGTTGACACCCTGACTGCCTCGGCGATTAACGAGCCGGAAGCTATTGAAGCGGCACTCTCGCAATAAAAGAGGAATACCATGATTTTTGAAGGAAAAATTGCCCTGGTCACTGGCGCTAGCCGCGGTATCGGGCGCGCCATTGCTGAAACACTGGCCGCGCGCGGCGCGAAAGTGATTGGTACAGCGACCAGCGAGAATGGCGCGAAGGCCATCAGCGACTATCTGGGTGCGAACGGTAAAGGTCTGGTACTGAATGTGACTGAACCTGCATCTATCGAATCTGTTCTGGAAAATATTCGCGCAGAGTTTGGCGAAGTGGATATTCTGGTCAATAATGCCGGGATCACTCGCGATAACCTGTTGATGCGAATGAAAGACGACGAGTGGAACGATATTATCGAAACCAACCTGTCATCTGTATTCCGTCTGTCAAAAGCGGTAATGCGCGCTATGATGAAAAAGCGTCATGGTCGTATTATCACTGTCGGTTCTGTGGTTGGTACCATGGGAAATGCTGGTCAGGCTAACTACGCTGCGGCGAAAGCAGGTCTGATTGGTTTCAGTAAGTCGCTGGCGCGTGAAGTCGCGTCCCGCGGTATTACTGTAAACGTTGTTGCTCCGGGCTTTATTGAAACGGACATGACGCGTGCGCTGACTGATGAGCAGCGTGCGGGTACGCTGGCAGCTGTTCCAGCGGGCCGCTTAGGCGACCCTAAAGAAATTGCCAGCGCGGTTGCATTTTTAGCCTCTGACGAAGCGGGTTACATCACTGGTGAGACCCTCCACGTCAACGGCGGGATGTATATGGTTTAATCACGATCGAAAATATTTGCGTTATTGGGGGGATTGGCCTCAAAATAACGTAAAATCGTGGTAAGACCTGCCGGGATTTAGTTGCAAATTTTTCAACATTTTATACACTACGAAAACCATCGCGAAAGCGAGTTTTGATAGGAAATTTAAGAGTATGAGCACTATCGAAGAACGCGTTAAGAAAATTATCGGCGAACAGCTGGGCGTTAAGCAGGAAGAAGTTGTGAACTCCGCTTCCTTCGTTGAAGACCTGGGCGCAGATTCTCTTGACACCGTTGAGCTGGTAATGGCTCTGGAAGAAGAGTTTGATACTGAGATTCCGGACGAAGAAGCTGAGAAGATCACCACCGTTCAGGCTGCCATTGATTACATCAACGGCCACCAGGCGTAAGTGAACATCTCCAGGCGGTCATTCGACCGCCTGAGTTTTATCTTTTTTAGTCCCACGAATCTCTTTTTTTATCCCTCCCTGGAGGACAAACGTGTCTAAGCGTCGTGTAGTTGTGACCGGACTTGGCATGTTGTCTCCTGTCGGCAATACCGTAGAGTCCACCTGGAAAGCTCTCCTTGCCGGTCAGAGCGGCATCAGCCTAATCGACCATTTCGATACTAGCGCCTATGCAACGAAATTTGCTGGCTTAGTAAAGGATTTTAACTGTGAAGAGATCATCTCGCGTAAAGAACAGCGCAAGATGGATGCCTTCATTCAATATGGAATTGTCGCTGGCGTTCAGGCCATGCAGGATTCTGGCCTTGAAATTACGGAAGAGAACGCAAGCCGTATCGGTGCCGCTATCGGCTCCGGGATTGGCGGTCTTGGCCTGATTGAGGAAAACCATACATCTCTGATGAATGGCGGACCGCGTAAAATCAGCCCGTTCTTCGTTCCGTCCACGATTGTTAATATGGTGGCGGGTCACCTGACCATCATGTTCGGTCTTCGTGGGCCAAGCATTTCTATCGCGACCGCATGTACCTCTGGCGTGCATAACATCGGCCAGGCCGCGCGTATGATTGCGTACGGCGATGCAGATGCTATGGTGGCGGGCGGTGCTGAAAAAGCCAGTACCCCGCTTGGCGTGGGTGGCTTTGGTGCTGCGCGTGCGCTGTCTACCCGCAACGATAATCCTCAGGCGGCAAGCCGTCCGTGGGATAAAGACCGTGACGGTTTCGTGCTGGGTGATGGTGCGGGTATGCTCGTTCTGGAAGAGTACGAACATGCGAAAAAACGTGGTGCGAAAATTTATGCTGAAGTCGTTGGCTTTGGTATGAGTAGCGATGCCTATCACATGACGTCACCGCCGGAAAATGGCGCAGGCGCTGCGCTGGCCATGGAAAACGCGATTCGCGATGCGGGTATCACGCCTGCGCAAATCGGATACGTTAACGCGCACGGTACTTCTACACCAGCGGGCGATAAAGCAGAAGCTCAGGCTGTGAAGTCTATCTTCGGCGAATCTGCCAGCCGCGTACTGGTCAGCTCCACAAAATCCATGACCGGTCACCTGTTGGGTGCGGCGGGGGCAGTAGAGTCTATTTACTCTATTCTTGCGCTGCGCGACCAGGCTGTTCCGCCAACCATCAACCTGGATAATCCGGATGACGGTTGCGATCTGGACTTCGTTCCTCACGAAGCGCGCCAGGTGAGTGGAATGGAGTACACCCTGTGTAACTCCTTCGGCTTCGGCGGTACTAACGGTTCTCTGATCTTCAAAAAGATCTGAATCTGCGTACCCTATGGCTGTGAAAAAAGGTCCGCTTGTCGGGCCTTTTTTATTAAGGCTAATCTTCTTGTCGGCTGCATGACATCCTGCCAGACTAAACGCCCACGCATAAGGAGCCACCATGTTTTTAATCAATGGCCTTGAGCAAGATTCTCTGCCTGCCAGCGACAGGGCGACTCAGTTTGGTGATGGTTGCTTTACCACCGCGCGCATTGTGGATGGTGACGTATGTCTGCTGGACGCGCATATACGCCGTCTGCAAACAGCCTGCGAGACGTTACTGATCCCTTTTACGCAATGGGACACATTGCGCCAGGAAATGCGCCAGCTTGCGTCCGGAAAACGCAATGGGGTACTCAAAGCAATTATCAGTCGCGGCAGTGGTGGACGCGGTTACAGCGGCGCCAGTTGCCAGCATCCCACCCGGATCCTGTCAGTTTCTGCGTATCCTGCCCATTATCCACGCTGGCGCGACGAGGGCGTTACCCTGACGCTCAGCCCGGTACGACTGGGAAGAAACCCTATGCTTGCAGGGATAAAACATCTCAATCGTCTTGAGCAGGTGCTAATCCGTACTCATCTTGAGCAGACGGCAGCCGATGAAGCGCTGGTTCTTGACAGCGAAGGGTTCATTACGGAATGCTGTGCGGCTAATTTATTCTGGCGGCAGGGCAAGACGGTTTTCACGCCTTCGCTGGAACAGGCGGGAGTCAACGGTATTATGCGTCAGTTTTGTTTGCAGCAGCTGGCACGCTCTGACTTTTACGTTGTCGAAGTTAACGCACGCGAAGAGGCGTTGCAGGCAGCAGATGAAATCGTTATTTGCAACGCACTGATGCCGGTTATACCTGTCCGCGCCTATGGTCAATTTTGCTTGCCATCGCGCGAGCTGTTTGAGTTTTTAGCCCCGATATGTGAGCAAACCAGATAGTCATGAAGAAAATGTTACGCTTTGTCCTCCTCCTTATCGTTGCGCTGGGTGTCGCTGGCGGTGCAGGAGTGTGGAAAGTTCGTCAGCTGGCGGACAGTAAGATCCTGATTAAGGACGAAACGATATTTACCCTTAAAGCGGGAACCGGGCGACAGGCGCTTGGAGAACAGCTTTACCGCGACAAAATCATCAATCGCCCACGTGTGTTCCAGTGGTTATTGCGTATTGAACCTGATCTGTCTCATTTCAAAGCCGGCACCTATCGTTTTACGCCTGGCATGACCGTCAGAGAGATGCTGCAGCTGCTGGAAAGCGGCAAAGAAGCGCAGTTCCCGCTGCGTTTTGTTGAAGGTATGCGTCTGAGTGATTACCTTAAACAGCTGCGTGACGCACCGTATATTAAGCATACGCTAAAAGATGATAGCTACCAGACGGTTGCCGAGGTACTGGAATTTGAACATCCGGAGTGGGTTGAGGGCTGGTTCTGGCCGGACACCTGGATGTATACGGCGGGAACAACCGATGTGGCGATCCTGAAGCGTGCGCACAAAAAAATGGTCGCGGCGGTGGAAGCTGCATGGGACGGACGCGCCGATGGCCTGCCGTATAAAGATCAAAATCAGTTTGTCACCATGGCCTCAATTATCGAGAAGGAGACCGCGGTGGCTTCAGAGCGCGACCAGGTCGCGTCGGTCTTTATCAACCGACTGCGCATTGGCATGCGTCTGCAAACTGACCCTACCGTGATCTACGGAATGGGTGAGAGCTACAGCGGCAAGATCACACGAAAAGATCTGGAGACGCCGACGGCGTATAATACCTACGTTATTAGCGGTCTGCCGCCAGGCCCGATTGCCACGCCGAGCGAAGCCTCGCTTAAGGCGGCCGCGCATCCGGCAAAAACACCGTATCTCTACTTTGTGGCTGATGGAAAAGGGGGGCATACCTTTAACACCAACCTTGCCAGCCATAATCGCTCTGTTCAGGACTATCTGAAGGCACTTAAGGAAAAAAATGCGCAGTAAATACATTGTCATTGAGGGACTCGAAGGCGCCGGTAAAACCACAGCCCGCAACGTGGTGATCGATACGCTAAAAGCGCTTGGCGTTGCAGACATGGTGTTTACCCGTGAGCCGGGCGGTACGCAGCTGGCTGAAAAGCTGCGCAGCCTGGTGCTGGATATCAAATCCGTGGGCGACGAAGTTATCACTGACAAAGCCGAAGTGCTGATGTTCTATGCCGCGCGCGTGCAGCTGGTTGAAACGGTCATCAAACCGGCCCTGGCCGCCGGCAAGTGGGTCATTGGCGACCGTCACGATCTGTCGACTCAGGCGTATCAGGGCGGGGGACGAGGTATTGACCAGACGATGCTGGCAACGCTGCGCGACGCGGTATTGGGCGATTTTCGTCCCGATCTGACGCTCTATCTGGATGTGACGCCGGAAGTGGGCCTGAAACGTGCGCGCGCTCGCGGTGAGCTGGATCGTATTGAGCAAGAGTCGCTCGACTTCTTTAATCGCACCCGCGCGCGTTATCTTGAACTCGCCAGTCAGGACCATTCCATTCGTACAATCGATGCGACCCAGTCCCTGGAAGAGGTGACCCGTTCCATTGAGGAAACGGTCAAACAATGGCTACAGGAGCAACAGGCATGAAATGGTACCCATGGTTGCGCCCGCACTTTGAACAGCTGATTTCCAGCTATCAGGCCGGACGGGGGCATCATGCGTTACTGATTCAGGCATTGCCAGGCATGGGTGAAGATGCGTTGATCTACGCCATCACCCGTTTTTTGATGTGCCAGCAGCCAGAAGGGCATAAAAGCTGCGGTAAATGCCGTGGCTGCCAGCTGATGCAGGCAGGCACTCATCCTGACTACTACACGCTGGAGCCTGAAAAGGGCAAAAGCGCGCTCGGTATTGATGCCGTGCGTGAAGTGAGTGAAAAATTATACGAACACGCGCGACTGGGCGGCGCAAAAGTCGTCTGGCTGAAAGACGCCGCGCTACTGACCGAGGCGGCGGCGAACGCGCTGCTTAAGACCCTGGAGGAGCCACCGGAAAAAACGTGGTTCTTCCTGTCATGTCGTGATCCGGGTCGATTATTGCCAACGCTACGCAGCCGTTGTCGACTTCATCACCTTGCGATCCCGCAGGAATCGTGGGCGCTGAGCTGGCTGGAACGAGAGGTGACAACGTCACCGGATAGCGCGTTGTCCGCGCTGCGTCTCAGCAGTGGCGCACCCGCCGCCGCGCTGGCACTGCTGCAGCCTGATGTCTGGTCGCAACGGGAAGCACTGTGCCGCGCTGTAGAATCGGCGCTGGAGAGCCGCGACTGGCTGAGTGTGTTGCCTGCACTCAACAGCGATCAGGTTGCCGGGCGTCTGCACTGGCTGGCCGCGTTACTTCTTGATGCGCTCAAGATCCAGCAGGGGGCCACGCTACTGACCAATCCCGATGTCTGGCCGCTGGTGAATACTCTGGCGAATCGCCTGTCAGGCGCCACGTTGCGCGCAATTCTGCACGATGTTTGCCAGAGCCGTGAACAGCTTTTGACAGTAACCGGTCTCAATCGCGAGCTTGTGCTGACCGACCAGTTATTGCGTATCGAACATTACCTGCAACCAGGCGTTACACCGCCTGTTTCCCATCTCTGAGAGAGACATTATGTTTTTAGTCGACTCACACTGCCATCTCGATGGCCTGGATTATCAATCCCTGCATAAAGACGTGGACGACGTGCTGGCAAAAGCCGCCGCCCGCGATGTGAAATTTTGCCTTGCCGTGGCCACCACGCTGCCGGGCTATCGCACCATGCGTGAACTGGTAGGCGTCCGCCCTGACGTTGTTTTCTCCTGTGGCGTGCATCCGCTTAATCAGGACGAGGCGTACGACGTTGAGGAGTTGCGCCGCCTGGCGGCGGAAGAGGGCGTGGTCGCCATGGGGGAAACCGGGCTCGATTATTACTACACGCCTGAAACAAAGGCGTTGCAGCAGGAGTCCTTCCGTCATCACATTCGCATCGGGCGTGAACTCAACAAACCGGTTATCGTTCATACCCGTGACGCGCGTGCCGATACGCTGGCGATCCTCAGGGAAGAAAACGTGACTGATTGCGGTGGCGTACTACACTGTTTCACAGAAGACAGAGAAACGGCGGGAAAACTGCTTGATTTAGGGTTTTATATCTCGTTTTCCGGGATCGTGACGTTCCGTAACGCTGAGCAGCTTCGGGATGCCGCGCGTTATGTGCCGCTCGATCGTATTCTGGTGGAAACAGATTCTCCTTATCTGGCACCGGTACCGCATCGTGGTAAAGAAAACCAGCCAGCGATGACCAGAGACGTGGCTGAATACATGGCCGTTCTGAAGGGCGTCAGTATCGAAGAACTGGCCCGTGTCACGACGGAAAACTTCTCTACCCTGTTCCATATTGACCCCGCCCGCCTGCAATCTGTCTGATACACCTGTTTTTTTTAGGCTCGTAATTAATAGTTAAAACGAGTAAAGTTCACCGCCTCATTTGGGGCGGTGATGGTGTTTTTTGACACATCCAGAAATGCTTTTTGTAAATAACTGAAAGTTTTTCGACCGTCTTAAGCTGAAACGTGATAGCCGTCAAACAAAGTCAGAGGGAATTATTTTACTCTGTGTAATAAATAAAGGGCGCTTAGATGTCCTGTCCACGGCACGGTACTCCCCCCGGGCCAATGCGTGAAAGCGTAAAAAAAGCACAAATACTCAGGAGCACTCTCAATTATGTTTAAGAATGCATTTGCTAACCTGCAAAAGGTCGGTAAATCGCTGATGCTGCCAGTATCCGTACTGCCTATCGCAGGTATCCTGCTGGGTGTCGGTTCTGCAAACTTCAGCTGGCTGCCAGCCGTAGTGTCCCACGTGATGGCCGAAGCAGGCGGTTCCGTCTTTGCTAACATGCCGCTGATCTTCGCTATCGGTGTTGCTCTGGGCTTCACCAATAACGACGGCGTTTCTGCGCTGGCTGCAGTGGTTGCCTACGGCATCATGGTGAAAACCATGGCTGTGGTTGCACCGCTGGTTCTGCATTTACCTGCTGAAGAGATCGCAGCGAAACACCTGGCGGATACCGGTGTTCTGGGCGGTATCATCTCCGGTGCGATTGCAGCGTATATGTTTAACCGCTTCTATCGCATTAAGCTGCCTGAGTATCTGGGCTTCTTCGCGGGCAAGCGCTTCGTTCCGATTATCTCTGGTCTGGCAGCGATTTTCACGGGTGTGATCCTGTCCTTCATCTGGCCACCAATCGGTTCCGCTATCCAGACCTTCTCTCAGTGGGCTGCTTACCAGAACCCGGTTGTCGCGTTCGGTATCTATGGCTTCATCGAGCGTTGCCTGGTGCCATTTGGTCTGCACCACATCTGGAACGTTCCATTCCAGATGCAGATTGGTGAATTCACCAACGCAGCGGGCCAGGTGTTCCACGGTGATATCCCACGTTACATGGCGGGTGACCCAACAGCAGGTAAACTGTCTGGTGGCTTCCTGTTCAAAATGTACGGTCTGCCAGCTGCGGCAATTGCTATCTGGCACTCTGCTAAACCAGAGAACCGTGCAAAAGTGGGCGGTATCATGATCTCCGCAGCGTTGACCTCGTTCCTGACCGGTATCACCGAGCCAATCGAGTTCTCCTTCATGTTCGTTGCGCCGATCCTGTACGTTATCCACGCGATTCTGGCTGGCCTGGCGTTCCCAATCTGTATCCTGCTGGGTATGCGTGACGGTACGTCCTTCTCACACGGTCTGATCGACTTCATCGTTCTGTCCGGTAACAGCAGCAAACTGTGGCTGTTCCCAATCGTGGGTGCGTGCTATGCCGTTGTCTACTACACCATCTTCCGCGTGCTGATCAAAGCACTGGACCTGAAAACACCAGGTCGTGAAGATGCGACTGAAGACAGCAAAGCAGGCGCGACCAGCGAAATGGCTCCGGCACTGGTTGCAGCGTTCGGCGGTAAAGAAAACATCACTAACCTGGACGCGTGTATCACTCGTCTGCGTGTGAGCGTTGCCGACGTCGCGAAAGTAGACCAGCCGGGTCTGAAAAAACTGGGCGCAGCGGGTGTGGTTGTTGCAGGTTCTGGTGTTCAGGCAATCTTCGGGACCAAATCCGATAACCTGAAAACCGAAATGGATGAATACATCCGCAACAGCTAAGCAGTGACCTGGGGAGACTAAGGCAGCCGAATGGCTGCCTTTTTTATTACTGCCGTTTGTTATGCCGGGTAGCGGCTGAACACTCAGAAGTCGTAGCTCGCGCTCACAGAGACGTTCAGCGGCGCGCCATAGACCACATAAGAGCCGACGTAGTCGTAGTACTCTTTGTCGAACAGGTTGTTGACGTTAGCCTGGACAGCAAAATCG
The DNA here is from genome assembly GCF_052044775.1 of Enterobacter sp. 22466. Taxonomy (NCBI): domain Bacteria; kingdom Pseudomonadati; phylum Pseudomonadota; class Gammaproteobacteria; order Enterobacterales; family Enterobacteriaceae; genus Enterobacter; species Enterobacter sp. 22466. Next base: position 942,413 of record NZ_JBQENX010000001.1, read on the forward strand.
TTGGTGACCTGATACCGGCTAAACAGGTTAACCAGCGCGTAGCTGCCTTGTTCTGCCCGTGATTGACCTGCCGGGCCGCCATCCACCGCGTTCCAGACTTTATTCTGCCAGTTCACCCCGCCGCCTACCGCCAGTGCAGGCAGCATGGGCAGTTGATAACGGGTAAACAGCTTCATTGTGGTGCGAGGCTGATCGGAGCTTACCGTGTTACCGCGCTTGTCTTCGGCAATGTAGCGGGTCGCGCCGAAGGTCAGCTGCCAGTTATCGCTCAGGGCACCGTTCAGCTCGAACTCAATCCCTTTACTGACCACGCCGTCCAGAGATTCATAGATCGACTCGCCGCTTGGCATGTAGGTATAGGTATTATTCGCCACGTTATCCTGCTCAATACGGAAGAGGGCTATCGAGGTGGTCAGGCGGGTATTGAACCAGTCCGCTTTCACGCCGGCTTCATAGCTTTTGCCCGTTGTCGGGTCGAGATAGCGACCGCTGGCGTCACGTTTGTCCTGAGGCTGGAAGATGGAGGTATAGCTGACGTAGGTTGACCAGTCTTCATTGATATCGTAGACAAGGCCCGCATACGGCGTCACATCATCCTTACTGCTTTCCAGGCGTGTGTCCGGTGAGCCTGCCGGGTTATAGCGAATGTTGTAATGGGTATAACGCGCACCGAGGATCAGGTGCAGCGGATCGGCCAGTGAGAAGCGGGCGGAAGTATAGGCCGAAGACTGGCGGATATCGTCCTGACTGTAGAGCTTCCATGGGGTCCACTGCGGATCGGCGATATTCCCGTTCCAGTTTTTGAAGTTACCCACGTCAACCATACCGTACAGCGCGTCCGGCATGGTGTTGTCATAGTGGTTACGCTGACGACTGAAGCTGCCGCCAAACATCATCTCATGCTGACGACCGAAAAGATCGAAATCACCGCGCAGGAAGGCATCCACCGCGTCCTGCTTACGTTCACCCCGGTTCCAGCCGCCGTACCCGACCATGCCTGCACCGGTCTCTTTATCCGGGTAGCCGGACATATATATCAGTTTGCTGTCGAAGCGGGTGTCCGCATGCATACCGTTGATGTGGGCTTCCCAGCCGTTGTCGAAGCGTTGGGTGAGGTTGGCGAAAATGCGGGTGTTATCTTTATCAGAGTACGCCCAGTCAGGTGCCACAGTCTGGCTGCGGCTGTAATGGGTTTTGCTGCCGTCACTGTACCAGGTTGGCAGGCCGCCCCAGGTTGGGTTATCGGTGTTGCTTTCCTGATATTCATAGCCCACCGACAGGCTCGTGTTGTCCGTCACGTCCGCATCCACCACGCCGTAGAGGAACTTTTTGCGGTAGTGGTAGTTATCAACAAAACTGTCGTTGTCCTGATAACCCGTGATAAGACGACCACGCACTTTACCGGACTCTACCAGCGGAGACTGCAGATCCAGCACATAGCGTTGTTTGTCCCAGCTACCGTAACTGGCTGAGACATTGCCTTTAAATTCATTGCTGTCTGCATGCTTACGAACCATGTTCACATAGGCGGAGGGGTTCCCCGTGCCGGACATCAGGCCGGTTGCACCGCGCACCACTTCAATACGATCGTAAATGGCGGTATCGGCGGCCGTATCACCAAAGTTCCATACTTCGCTGATGGAGGTTGGCAGGTCATCGTAGGCATAGTTACTGACGAAGAAGCCGCGAGAGTAGAACACCGTCCGGTCGCTGTCCTGCACCTGTGCCGTAACGCCGGTCGTGTTGGTTAACACCTGGCCGATCGATTGCAGGTTCTGATCTGCCATACGCTGCTGGCTGATGACGCTGACGGACTGGGGGATATCCCGGGGAACCAGTAACAGTTTCGTCCCCGTGGTGGTGGTCTTAACGCTGTAGTCTTGATCCTGACTCCCTGACGTGTCCTGCGTGTTATCAAAACCGCCCTCAACAACGACGGTATCTTCGGTTGCAGAGGCGGCGAAACTGACGGCTGGCATCAATGCCATAGCAATACAGGCAGCCAGCAACGAAGGTGTTGCGACTGGCTGACGTTGCCCATCCCTGGTGTGATAAATGAAAGACATCATCAAACCCTTACTGAATGGTGAAAGGTGTGTGCGACAGTCCCGCGAGAACGGGCTGACGTCGTTTTCTATGTTGAAAATGCGCATGAAAATGCAAATGCGAAATATACGCATTGTGATTAACGCTGTAAACAGATGTGTCAAAAGGAAATGAAATAATGTTTCAGGTGGTTAACACATGCCAGCGGTCACTCTTCACTCAGCTGAAGCGCTTTCAGGAAAGAAATCCGGGGAGAAGGTTGAAAGGACAGGAGAAACTCGCTCATACTCTTCAGTTGTGCCACATACTCATGCAGAGAGTATGTTAATAGCGGACGCACCACGCCAGATTAAACAACAAAGGAACAGGTCATGGCTGAAGAAACCATTTTCAGTAAAATTATCCGCCGCGAAATCCCTTCGGATATCGTCTATCAGGATGAGCTGGTGACGGCTTTCAGGGATATTTCCCCTCAGGCTCCGACACATATCCTTATCATTCCAAATATTCTGATTCCTACCGTCAATGACGTAAAAACCGAGCACGAAGTGGCGTTAGGCCGTATGCTGACGGTGGCCGCGAAAATCGCCGAGCAGGAGGGGATTGCTGAGGACGGTTACCGTCTTATCATGAACTGTAATCGCCACGGTGGGCAGGAAGTTTATCACATTCATATGCATCTGCTGGGTGGACGTCCTCTGGGACCGATGCTGGCACATAAAGGTCTTTAACATGTTGAAAGGGCGTATTGCAGCGCTGGTAATGACAATGGTGATGGTGGGGTGCAGCGCGCGTCCGGCCATTCCCGTCAGCGAGGAACAGACGCTGGTGATGGAGTCCTCGGTACTGGCAGCGGGCATCACGGCAGCACAACCCACGTTGACCATCAGTGAAATCAAATCTTCTGCTTCCTCTGCGCTCTTTAACGAAAGACACGAACCGGTGACGGTTCACTACCGTTTTTTCTGGTATGACGTACGAGGTCTTGAAATGCACCCGCTGGAAGCGCCGCGCAGCGTGACCATTCCGGCCAGATCGTCGGTAACGCTCTATGGGAGCGCCAACTATCTGGGTGCGCATAAGGTGAGACTTTATCTTTATCTGTAAGAGGTGAACCTTGATTAAAAATATGAGCCGTTATGCGCTCGTGACAGCTTTTGCACTGTTCCTCGCAGGCTGTGTGACGCGAACCGAACAGCCAGCACCTGTGGAAGAGGCGAAACCGGGTACGGAGCAGCCGACACAGCCAACGCAACCACAGCCAACCGTGCCGTCTGTACCGACGCTTCCGTCGCAACCGGGTCCGATTGAACATCAGGATCAGACCTCACAGCCTGCGCCGCGCGTGCGTCATTATGACTGGAACGGTGCGATGCAGCCGATGGTCGGTAAAATGCTGCAGGCTCAGGGCGTGACCGCGGGTAGCGTACTGCTGGTGGATAGCGTGAACAACCGGACTAACGGTTCATTAAACGCCGGAGAAGCGACTGAAACCCTGCGCAATGCCCTGGCCAACAACGGCAAATTTACGCTGGTTTCGGCGCAGCAGCTGGCGGTAGCCAAACAGCAGCTTGGCCTGTCACCGCAGGACAGCCTTGGCACGCGCAGTAAGGCGATGGGGATTGCCCGTAACGTTGGTGCGCAGTATGTGCTGTACTCTAATGCCACCGGTAACGTGAATACGCCAGCCCTGCAGATGCAGCTGATGCTGGTTCAGACAGGCGAGATTATCTGGTCAGGTAAAGGTGCGGTTACGCAACTCTGATTGCACGCGTGAAGCGATCCTCACGCGATATTTTCCGCAGTATCGTCTTATCGCGCCGCAGGCCCACTCCGGGCTTGGCGGCGCGAGTTGCATTCTGGAGCAGGGCGAGCAGCGTCTGGTGTTGCGTCATCATCACGATCCCTTAGCCCCTGTTTCCCATTTTCGCCGTCAGTTTCGTGCCCTGAAGCGTCTACCGGCGGATCTCGTGCCCACGCCTCGCTTTTTCAGGCAGGGCTGGATGGCGGTAGAGTATCTGGCGGGGGAGATCCGCCATACGCTGCCCGAAAGCGCAACGCTTGCTACGATGCTCTGTCATCTGCACCATCAGCCGTGTCTGGGGTGGCGCATTATACTGCTCCCATTGCTGGAACAGTACTGGCAGCGAGCCTCACCGGACAGACGCACTCCATACTGGCTTGCGCAGCTTAAACGGTTACGTACTGCGGGAGAGCCTCAGCCGCTTCGGCTCTCGCCATTACATATGGATGTCCATGCCGGCAATATCGTGCATACGTCGGCCGGCATCAGGCTTATCGACTGGGAGTACGCCGGAGATGGGGATGTGGCTCTGGAGCTGGCGTCAGTCTGGGTGGAAGATGATGCTGCGCGCCAAAGGCTTATCAGCGATTACGCCCGGATAGCGCACCTGGACGCGGGAACACTGGCGCGTCAGGTCAGACGCTGGCGGCCCTGGGTTGACATGCTGATGGCGGGCTGGTTTGAAATGCGTTTTCAGCAGTCCAGAGACAAACAATTTATTGCGCTGGCAAATGATGCCTGGCGTCAGTTACACATTAAAGGATAAGAGAGGTTGCTGTGGGTCCAGTCATGTTGGATGTAGAAGGGTTTGAACTGGATGCGGAGGAGCGTGAAATTCTGGCGCACCCGCTGGTGGGGGGCCTGATCCTGTTTACCCGCAACTATCACGATCCGGCGCAGTTGCGAGAGCTGGTACGCCAGATCCGCGCGGCGTCGCGTAATCATCTGGTCGTGGCCGTCGATCAGGAAGGCGGGCGCGTGCAGCGTTTCCGTGAAGGCTTCACACGCCTGCCGGCGGCGCAGTCTTTCGCGGCGTTGCTCGGTACAGAAGAGGGCGGAAAACTCGCGCAGGAGGCGGGCTGGCTGATGGCCAGCGAGATGATTGCCATGGACATCGACATCAGTTTTGCTCCGGTGCTGGATGTGGGACATATCAGCGCGGCAATTGGCGAGCGCTCGTACCATAACGATCCCCGTATTGCACTGGAGATGGCAACCCGCTTTATCGACGGCATGCACGATGCGGGAATGAAAACCACCGGTAAACACTTCCCGGGGCATGGTGCCGTAACGGCGGATTCGCACAAAGAGACCCCACGTGATCCACGTCCGGAGGCGGAAATCCGCGCCAAAGATATGTCGGTGTTCCGCTCGCTGATTAGCGATAACAAGCTGGATGCCATTATGCCTGCACATGTGATTTACAGTGACGTCGATCCGCGCCCGGCGAGCGGCTCTCCACACTGGCTGAAAACCGTCCTGCGGCAGGAGCTCGGTTTCAACGGCGTGATCTTCTCTGACGATTTGTCGATGGAAGGGGCGGCGATCATGGGGAGCTACGCAGAGCGTGGGCAGGCGTCGCTCGACGCAGGTTGCGATATGATCCTCGTCTGCAATAATCGTAAAGGCGCAGTCAGCGTGCTGGATAACCTGTCGCCGATCAATGCAGAGCGTGTTACACATTTGTATCATAAAGGTTCATTTAGCCGTCAGGAGCTGATGGATTCGGCACGCTGGAAAGCGGTTAACGCCCGGCTTGAAGCACTGAATGAGCGCTGGCAGGCACACAAAGCCAGCCTGTAAATCCTCCCGGAAGGCGTAGCGTGGTGAGAAGACAATGATCATCTATTTACACGGTTTTGACTCAAACAGTCCTGGTAATCATGAGAAGGTACTGCAACTGCAGTTCATCGATCCGGATGTACGGCTGATCAGCTACAGCACGCGCCATCCGAAACATGACATGCAGCATCTGCTCAAAGAAGTGGACAAGATGCTGCAGCTCAACATCGACGATCGCCCGCTGATTTGCGGCGTGGGGTTGGGGGGCTACTGGGCCGAGCGGATTGGGTTCCTGTGCGATATTCGCCAGGTGGTATTCAATCCTAACCTGTTCCCGAACGAGAACATGGAAGGCAAGATTGACCGCCCTGAAGAGTATGTTGATATTGCCACCAAGTGCGTCAGCAATTTCCGTGAAAAGAACCGCGATCGCTGTCTGGTGATCCTTTCACGTAATGATGAGGCGCTCAACAGCCACCGTGCGGCTGAGTTGTTGCATCATTACTATGAAATTGTCTGGGATGAAGAACAGACCCACAAGTTTAAAAACATCTCCCCGCATCTGCAGCGTATCAAAGCCTTTAAAACACTGGGCTAAGACACAGCAAAGACCTCCCTGGCCCGGCCGCGAAAGCGTGCCGGGCTTTCTTTTTTTGCAGAATTGTCTACTTTTAAGCCACCAAAACTTGATGCACATCAATTTTGGTATGACCAATGCGCCTGACGTGGTATTCTCAATGCACCTGAATGGTTTCAGTGCTGTAACCTGTTGTTAATTAAGGGTTATTTTTATAACTTTTAATTAACAATTGGTTAATAATTTGAGGGGGTCACGTTGACTACGCCATTGAAAAAGATAGTGATTGTAGGCGGTGGTGCTGGCGGGCTGGAGCTGGCGACACAGTTGGGTAAGAAGCTGGGTCGCGGCAAAAAAGCCAAAATTACGCTGGTGGATCGTAACCACAGCCACCTGTGGAAGCCGTTGCTGCACGAAGTGGCGACCGGTTCCCTGGATGAGGGGGTGGACGCGCTGAGTTACCTCGCGCATGCGCGTAATCACCATTTCCAGTTCCAGCTGGGTTCCGTGGTGGATATCAACCGTGAGAGCAAAACCATTACTCTGGCAGAGCTGCGTGACGACAAAGGTGAGTTGCTGGTCCCGGAGCGTAAGCTTGCCTATGACACGCTGGTCATGGCGCTGGGCAGTACTTCCAATGATTTCAACACCCCGGGTGTCAAAGAGCACTGCATTTTCCTGGACAACCCGCATCAGGCGCGTCGTTTCCATCAGGAGATGCTCAACCTGTTCCTGAAGTACACCAGTAATATGGGTGCGAATGGCAAGGTGAATATCGCCATTGTTGGCGGTGGCGCGACGGGGGTTGAGTTGTCCGCAGAACTGCACAATGCGGTAAAACAGCTGCACAGCTACGGCTACAAAGGGTTAACCAATGAAGCGCTGAACGTGACGCTGGTTGAAGCGGGTGAGCGCATTCTGCCTGCGCTGCCTCCACGTATTTCCGGTGCGGCACATAACGAACTGACCAAACTGGGCGTGCGTGTTCTCACCCAGACGATGGTGACCAGCGCAGATGAAGGTGGCCTGCACACCAAAGATGGCGAGTACATCAAAGCGGATCTGATGGTCTGGGCGGCGGGTATCAAAGCGCCTGATTTCATGAAAGACATTGGTGGGCTGGAAACTAACCGTATTAACCAGCTGGTGACCGAGCCGACGCTGCAAACCACGCGCGATCCGGATATTTTCGCGATTGGTGACTGTGCGTCATGCGCGCGTCCTGAAGGCGGTTTCGTACCTCCTCGTGCTCAGGCAGCGCATCAGATGGCAAGCCTGGTGTTACACAATATTCTGGCACAGCGTAAAGGCAAGCCAATGAAGGCCTATGTCTACAAAGACCACGGCTCTCTGGTTTCACTGTCGAACTTCTCTACCGTAGGCAGCCTGATGGGGAACCTGATGCGCGGCTCAATGATGGTAGAAGGGCGCATTGCACGTTTTGTCTATATCTCCCTGTACCGTATGCACCAGATTGCGCTGCACGGCTACTTCAAAACCGGGCTGATGATGCTGGTGGGCCGAATCAACCGTGTGATCCGTCCGCGTCTGAAGCTGCACTGATTTTTCTCTCCCTCCGGGCCCTCCGGAGGGGTTTTTTAGCATATCATGCTGCTCATCACAGATTGAGTGCTTAAGAGTTCTCCTAAACATCCAGTGTCTCTCCTCTTCGCCACTTTTTTGAGCCTTTGTCTTATTGGCGAAGCGTGGTCTGCATTGCAAAATTGTTACCAATAGCAACAAAGGAGGAAGTCCCGTGAATAAATCAATGTTGGCGGGTATAGGGATTGGCGTCGCTGCTGCGTTAGGTGTGGCTGCCGTTGCCAGTCTCAACGTACTGAATCGTGGCCCACAGTATGCGCAGGTGGTTTCTGCAACCCCCATTAAAGAAACGGTTAAAACGCCTCGTCAGGAATGCCGTAACGTCTCTGTCACTCACCGTCGTCCGGTTCAGGATGAAAACCGCATTGCCGGTTCGGTCCTGGGTGCGGTAGCAGGCGGGGTGATAGGTCACCAGTTTGGTGGCGGACGTGGTAAAGATGTGGCGACCGTGGTCGGTGCACTGGGTGGCGGCTACGCTGGTAACCAGGTGCAGGGCGCCATGCAGGATAATGATACGTACACCACCACTCAGCAGCGCTGTAAAACCGTCTACGATAAGTCGGAAAAAATGCTGGGTTATGACGTGACGTACAAAATTGGTGACCAGCAGGGCAAAATCCGTATGGATAAAGACCCTGGCACCCAAATTCCGCTGGATGGAAATGGCCAGCTGGTACTGAATAACAAAGCGTAAAAAAAGATGTTCTCTGAACTTAGCTCCTCAAGCGCTCAGGCTGAGGAGCTTTTTTTTAGCCCTGGATTTTAAGCAGTTCAGGCCACAGTCGAAGGGTGGTCTCAGTGATATGTTGTAGCTTTTCCAGCGTTGCCCCTTCACGGGCGCTTATCGACATCCCCTGCAAAATACAGCTCAGATATTGCGCTAATTCCTGAGGGCGGCAATGCGCCGGAATTTCACCACGTTGCTGGCGCTGGGCCAGGAAGGTGCTGAGCGTCTGCTCCTGCATGGCATGACGTGATTTCACCGTGTTGGCGATCTCTTTCGAGGAGGCCGCAAGCGTCGCGGAGGTGTTAATCATAAAACAGCCCGCGGGTGTCTCTTTGCTGGTAAAGCAGGTGGCGATAGCGGAGAAATAGTCACGCAATGCCTGCTCGACCGTTTTCTCTTCACAAAACAGCTGGGCTTCATATCGCGATGCAAAGCGCGAGATGTATCTGTCCAGCACTGCCCTGAACAGCCCCTCTTTATTCGTGAATTCCGCATACAGCGTCGGCGCTTTGGCTCCGGTGGCTTCTACCAGATCGGAAAGCGAGGTCGCTTCATACCCATGTTGCCAGAAGAGAGTCATGGCCTTATCAAGCGCTGCATCCCTGTCGAACACTTTCGGTCGGCCACGGCTTTTCTTCGCACAACTCGTGACATCGGTTGTCATTTGCCGTTGGTCCTCTGTTAGTTTGTTGAATAACCATTATAAAAATAAACGCATTTCACCACCAGTGCTGTTTTCTGAAAAATAAATTAATCATATGGGTATGAAAAATAACGGAAATAAAATTAATTTAATGGTCGTTATAAAAATATGTTGACGTGTGAGCTGGATCACATCTATCATTTACCTATCGATCGCTAACTAAATAGATAACGACCTCCAAATTCATCTGCCTAAAGGTAAAAATCATGAAAAACGTAAAAACCCTGATCGCCGCTGCTGTACTTAGCTCACTCTCTTTCGCAAGCTTTGCTGCTGTGGAAGTCCAGTCAACGCCTGCTGACCAGCACAAAGTAGGCACCATCTCCGCCAGCGCCGGGACTAACCTGGGTTCACTGGAAGATCAACTGGCGCAAAAAGCGGATGAGATGGGTGCGAAATCTTTCCGCATTACCTCTGTAACCGGTCCTAACACCCTGCACGGTACCGCTGTTATCTACAAATAAGCCTGGCTAAACCCTCATTTATGCCACTGCTATAAAAAAGCCCTGCAACTGCAGGGCTTTTTTACATTGGGTTTTACATCACCTGTTGGGCGACACCATGATGTCGTGTGACGTCAGTCGGCATGCCCGAACGTGCTTCCATTGCCCGCTCCATCACGATGCCATCAGTCCTGGCATCGGTTTTAAAACTCACCATCGCCGCATTCAGGTTGATTGGCAGCGTCTGCGGATCGTCATCAATGTTTTTCGATAACGGCTGGTGAATTTCAACCAGTCGCACGCCGCCTGGCTCCTCAGACACCTTGACTGGTGTATTAATGATGTTCACTTTGGTGCCCGGTGTAACCAGCTTGTACAGCGTTTTGATATCGTCATCACGCAGACGAATACAACCGGAGCTGACCCGCATGCCGATACCAAAATCCGCATTCGTTCCATGTAACAGGTAAACGCCGCCATAGGCCGCGAGGCGGATGGCGTGGTGGCCCATTGGGTTATCCGGTCCGGCTGGTACGACGGCGGGCAGATCGATCCCCTGAGCCTTATAGCGGGCACGAATATTGGCCGTTGGCGTCCAGGTCGGGTTTGCGCGCTTATCCGATACGGTGGTAACCATCGTTGGGGTCAACGTGTCGCCGCCTAACTGACCAATGCCAATAGGGTAGACGGTCACTTCATTTTTGCCCGGCGGGTAATAGTAAAGACGCAGTTCGGCAAGATTTATTACGATCCCCTCGCGCGGCGCATCCGGCAGAATGGTCTGCAGCGGGATAGTCAACACGCTGCCAGCGCGCGGAACATAAGGGTCAACGCCGGGGTTGGCCTGCAGTAAGGCCAGAAAGCCGACGTTATATTTTTTGGCAATCGCTTCAAGCGATCCACCATTGTTTTCAACCACATGAAAACGGTTTTCCCCGACAACCTTGCTGCCTGGCGGCGGGAGTGGCCAGGTGTTTGCGCGAGCGGGAAGTGCGACCGCGAACGTTGCGACCAACGCAAACACGGTTATCCAGCGAGTAAAACGCGAATAAGTCATCATCACTATAATCCATACAAATGATAAGGTTATTGTTTTATAACGGGTTAATGATAATTATGGCGAAGGGGTCTGTCGGGAAGATCGGGTGAAGTGAAAAGAGTTTGTAAATTGTTGCCCCCGGTAGCATGGCGCAACCGGAGGCAGAGCAGATTATGCGATCGCGTTCTCTTCCAGCTGACGCATAAAGTTACGTACCCAGTCCATACGGGTTTTACGCTCCGTCAGCTCCTGCGTAAATTTCAGACGCGTTGGCCCATCCAGGCGGAAATGCTGCGGCTGCTTTTGCAGTAAACCGATGAGCCACGTAGGGTTAACGTGGTTTTTCTCGGCAAACTCAATCACGCCGCCTTTCTCGTTGCCTTCAAGCTTACGGATGCCCAGCTTTTGCGCCTGCTGACGAAGTCGCGCGATATCCAGCAAGTTTCTTGCGGCATCTGGCAGCAGACCAAAGCGGTCGATAAGCTCAACTTTGATCTCTTCCAGTTCGTTTTCATTTTTCGCACTGGCAATACGCTTGTAGAACGACAGGCGGGTATTCACATCCGGAATGAAATCATCCGGCAGCAGGGACGGCATGCGTAACTCAACCTCGGTTTGCTGGCTGGTGAGATCTTCCAGTGACGGTTCACGCCCGGCCTTCAGGGCATCAACCGCGTTCTCGAGCAGCTCCATGTAGAGCGAGAAACCGATGGTTTCCATCGAGCCACTCTGATCTTCACCCAGCAGTTCACCCGCACCGCGGATCTCCAGGTCGTGGGTGGCGAGGGCAAAGCCTGCCCCCAGATCTTCCAGCGAGGCGATCGCTTCCAGGCGTTTTTGCGCATCGGTGGTCATCGCTTTCGGATGCGGCGTCAGCAGCCAGGCATAGGCCTGATGGTGCGAACGCCCGACGCGGCCACGCAGCTGATGAAGCTGTGCCAGACCGAAATGATCCGCGCGTTCAATAATGATGGTGTTGGCCGTCGGGATATCGATCCCGGTCTCAATGATGGTCGTACACACCAGCACATTAAAACGCTGGTGGTGGAAGTCGTTCATCACCCGTTCCAGCTCGCGCTCGCGCATTTGCCCGTGACCGATGGCGATACGCGCCTCCGGCACCAGCTCTGCCAGCCTGTCTGCCGCTTTCTGGATATTTTCCACATCGTTATAGAGGTAATAGACCTGACCACCGCGAAGCACCTCACGCAGAATGGCCTCACGTACCACCAGATTATCGTATTCGCGGACAAAGGTTTTCACGGCCAGACGACGCGCCGGCGGCGTGGCGATAATCGAGAGATCGCGCATGCCGCTCATCGCCATGTTCAGGGTTCGCGGAATTGGCGTCGCGGTCAGGGTCAGGATATCAACGTCGGCACGCATCGCTTTGATGCGCTCTTTATGCCGCACGCCAAAACGGTGCTCTTCATCGACAATCAGCAGTCCCAGATCTTTCCATTTCACGTCACTCTGCAGCAGTTTGTGGGTGCCGATCAGGATATCGATCTTACCCTCGCTGGCCTGCTCAAGGATCTGTGTTTGCTCTTTGGTACTGCGAAAACGAGACAGCATCTCGATGCGTACCGGCCAGTTGGCAAAGCGGTCGCGGAAGTTATCGAAGTGCTGCTGCGCGAGCAGGGTAGTGGGTACCAGCACCGCCACCTGCTTGTTGTTCTCAACGGCGAGGAAAGCGGCACGCATGGCCACTTCGGTTTTCCCGAAGCCGACATCGCCACAGACCAGTCTGTCCATCGCCAGCGGCTGACACATGTCGCTTAACACGGCATTGATGGCCTGGGCCTGATCCGGCGTGGTTTCAAACGGGAAGCTGTCACAGAACAGCTGGTACTGCTCTTTATCATGCTTAAAGGCAAAGCCCTCTTTGGCCGCACGCTGGGCATAGATATCCAGCAGCTCGGCTGCGACATCACGCACTTTTTCCGCCGCTTTCTGCCGGGCGCGTGCCCAGGCGTCGCCGCCCAGTTTATGCAATGGTGCATTCTCTTCTGCACCCCCGGCGTAGCGGCTGATCAGATGCAGGGATGAGACCGGCACGTAGAGTTTGGCGTCGTTGGCGTAGGTCAGCATCAGGTATTCACCTTTGATGCCACCGGCTTCCAGCGTTGTCATCCCCTGATAACGGCCCACGCCATGTTCAAGGTGCACAATCGGTTGGCCCGGATGGAGTTCCGCCAGGTTGCGGATCAGCGTATCCGGGTTAATGGTGCGACGGCTGTCCTGACGGCGACGCGCAACACGTTCACCCAGCAGGTCACTTTCACAGATTAATGCCACGTTGTTGAGGGTATCGATAAACCCGTGCTCAGCGGCACCGATCATCAGGTAACGCCCCGTCCCCGTAGCTTCGCTCAGGCGCAAAATGCGTTTCGGGGCAACTTTAATCCGCCCCAGCAGTTCGCCCAGCGCTTCACGGCGGCCTTCACTCTCAACGGAGAAGACCACCGGGCCGGTAAAGGCGTCGAGGAACTTGCGCAGATTATCCAGCGGGGATTTCTGCTGTGCCTGAACGGCTAAATCTGGCAGCTTCTGGAATGCAAGATTGGTATTGGCAGCTTTATCGGCAAGCGTATCGGTTTTCAGCTGTACGCGCGGCCAGCGCTTGAGTTCGGCGTTAAGCTCGTCGGTGCGCAGCCACAGCGTCTCCGGTGGCAGCAGCGGACGCATCGGGTCCACGCCCCGGTTTTCAAAGCGCGCGCGGGTTTCGCTCTCAAAGCGGCTGGCGCTGGCGTCGATATCACCGGTGTTGACAATCAGCGTATTTGCCGGGAAGTAGCTAAACAGGGCGGGCAGTGGCTCGTTAAAGAACAGCGGCTGCCAGTATTCGATCCCGGCAGGAAGCGTACCTTTGCTGACCTGCTGATAGATATGCTCAGCGTCGCGCTTGACGTCGAACTTGTCGCGCCACTGGCTACGGAACAGCTCGATAGCGGTTTTGTCCGTCGGGAATTCATGGGCGGGTAATAAATTGATGGCTTCCACTTCTTCCAGCGTTCGCTGCGTGTCGGCGTCGAATACGCGCAGGCTGTCGATCTCATCGTCGAAGAAGTCCAGTCGATACGGCTGGTCGCTGCCCATCGGGTACAGATCGAGCAACGCACCGCGCGTGGCGTATTCCCCGTGCTCCATAACCTGATCGACATGACGGTATCCGGCGCTGTCCAGCTGCGCGCGCAGATCGTCACGCGACAGACGCTGACCTTTTTTCATCACCAGCGCATGGCCGTGCAAATAGCTGTGAGGACAGACGCGCTGCATCAGGGTGTTGACCGGAACGATCAGCACGCCGCGCTGCATGGTCGGTAACTGATAAAGGGTCGACAGGCGCGAGGAGATGATCTCCTGATGCGGGGAGAAACTGTCATACGGCAGTGTTTCCCAGTCGGCCAGACTGAAGACCAGGTTATCGGTGAACTGGCGAATTTCATCATGCAGTCGCAGTGCATTTTGCATATCCGGGGCGACCAGCACCACCGGACCAGGATGTCGCTCAGCGATTTCTGCCACCAGCGTGGCGCAAGCCGCGCCAGTGAGTTCGCCCAGCTGGCGCTGGTCGCCCGCTTTGACAGGCAGGGAATAACGATAGTGTTCAGGCATGGCTATGTCAGAGTCTCTTGTGGATATACCCACAGTATTGGGGCATATCACTGATACGCAATGTCTTTATTATCCTCGATCGTTTTGCATAAGCAAATCTGAACTGCAACGCGGGAAGATTCGCCCCCGGACGGGGGCGAGGGCGGTATTATCGGGTTGCCGGAGACAGTGCGCTCGCGGAAGGGGGAGAGAAGAACAGATCGCCAAACAGTGCCGTCGATATTTTGCGTACGCCAAGCCCGGCGAGGGTGCAGATCAGTAGGCTGGCAAACGGGTAGACCAGGATCAAGCCAAGCTCGGCCCATACCGGCCAGTAGGCAGCATTCATCTCACCGATCAGGAACAGGCTGAAGGCCTCTATCAGGATGCGGTGCGTGGTGTAGATAGCGATGGTGTTTGAGCCGATGACGTTAAGCAGGTTGCTGGGGTGAACGGCATAACGCAGCTCGAGGCTGTAGAAAAGCTTCATGATCAGCACGATCGACAGCAGGGAAAGCAGCAGCGGAACGTTAGCAAACCACAGTACCACGGAGACGGCAGCAAAAGCGCCCAACGCCAGCCAGGTGCGACGCAGGTTCAGCCCCTTCATCCAGGCCATCAGCTCTGCGCCATACCACGCGCCAAGACTGTAGTAGATCATATTGCGTACCACGCTGTTCATTCCCCACCACGGCAGCGGCAGGAAATTAATCGCGATGCTGGCCAGTGCCAGCAGTCCCAGCACGGGCAGTTTCCAGCGGCTCAGCAGTTTACATAGCGTGAAATAGACCACCAGAGCGTACAGATACCACAGGCTGGTGCTGGCCGTGAGCATCCCCAGCGCAAACCCGGAAAGTGAATCGGCATACGCGGCGTTCGAGGATGTGGCCAGCTCACGCTCAGGGGCCAGCCAGGCGTTCAGATGACTCAGCGCCTGCCATTGCAGTACTCCCCACAGCGCCAGTACCCAGACAATGCTCCAGATCCGTTTGTCAAAACTGGTGCGCCAGTTCACCTCGTCAATGTAACGACGGATCAGATAACCGGAAATGAAGAAAAATACCGGCATACGGAAGGGCGCGAGATAAAGATTGAAATAGACCCAGCATTTAGCGAGAAGACCGGACAGCGGATGTTGTAGCCCCGTCAGATGGGGATAAAATGTGATAACCGAATGATAGATCACCACCAGGCAGATACACAGCCCCTTTATCTGGTTAATCCATAATGCTTTTTGCTTCATTGTTCGCAACTACCTTATTGCCATAAACGAACGAGCAATTGTTGTTAAACGCAGCCGGGATGTAACGGGAAACAGTCTGTATCAGGTAGTTTTTCGGAAAAGGTGGAGGGTGAGGCGCGATAATTCGACGAGTAGCATTCTGATTTATCTGAATTTTTCAGAAAAATGATTACCAAAGCTTACGGTTTCAGTCATTTACGCTTAACGGATTCGCTTATATACTCGTGGGTCTGCTATCAGCAAACAGACGGACTTCATGTATCAACCTGTCGCACTC
This sequence comes from Enterobacter sp. 22466, assembly GCF_052044775.1. Lineage (NCBI taxonomy): Bacteria > Pseudomonadati > Pseudomonadota > Gammaproteobacteria > Enterobacterales > Enterobacteriaceae > Enterobacter > Enterobacter sp. 22466. The sequence goes on from NZ_JBQENX010000001.1 coordinate 958,253, forward strand.
TTCATAGGCTTACGCTACATGCGTGGGCGCGCCGCGGACCGTTTCGGTCGTTTTGTCTCCTGGCTTTCGACTATTGGCATTACGCTTGGCGTGATGGCACTGGTGACGGTGCTTTCCGTCATGAATGGCTTTGAGCGCGAGCTGCAAAACAACATCCTGGGGCTGATGCCGCAGGCCATTCTCTCTTCAACCAACGGCTCCGTTAACCCGCAACAACTGCCGGAAAGTGCGGCGAAGTTACAGGGTGTTACGCGCGTTGCGCCGGTGACAACGGGCGATGTCGTTCTGCAAAGCGCCCGCAGCGTGGCGGTGGGCGTCATGCTGGGTATTGACCCGGCGCAAAAAGATCCGCTCACGCCGTATCTGGTCAACGTGAAGCAAAGCGATCTGGAAGCGGGCAAATACAACGTGATCCTCGGCGAGCAGCTTGCCGGGCAGCTTGGTGTCAACCGTGGCGACCAGCTGCGCGTGATGGTGCCGTCTGCCAGCCAGTTTACGCCGATGGGACGTTTACCCAGCCAGCGTCTGTTCACCGTGATTGGCACGTTTGCCGCCAACAGCGAAGTTGACGGCTACCAGATGCTCATGAATATCCAGGATGCTTCGCGACTGATGCGTTATCCGGTGGGCAATATTACCGGCTGGCGTCTGTGGCTCGACGCACCGCTGAAGGTCGATACCCTCAGCCAGCAAACCTTGCCGGAAGGCACAAAATGGCAGGACTGGCGCGAGCGTAAAGGCGAACTGTTCCAGGCCGTGCGTATGGAAAAAAATATGATGGGCCTGCTGCTAAGCCTGATCGTCGCGGTCGCGGCATTTAACATCATCACCTCGCTTGGTCTGATGGTAATGGAAAAGCAGGGCGAAGTTGCCATCCTGCAAACCCAGGGGCTGACGCCGCGCCAGATTATGGCCGTCTTTATGGTGCAGGGGGCCAGCGCCGGGATCATTGGCGCGTTACTCGGGGCCGTTCTCGGGGCGCTGCTGGCCAGTCAGTTGAATAACTTAATGCCGATCATCGGCGCGCTGCTTGATGGCGCGGCGCTGCCGGTTGCTATCGAACCGCTGCAGGTGGTCGGTATTGCGCTGGCCGCGATGGCCATTGCGCTGCTTTCTACGCTCTATCCTTCCTGGCGCGCTGCCGCCACTCAACCCGCTGAGGCTTTACGTTATGAATAAGATCCTGTTGCAATGCGACAACCTGTCCAAACGCTATCAGGAAGGCTCTGTACAGACCGATGTGCTGCACAATGTGAGCTTCAGCGTGGGCGAAGGCGAGATGATGGCGATTGTCGGCAGCTCCGGTTCCGGCAAAAGTACTTTATTACACCTGCTGGGTGGGCTGGATACGCCGACCAGTGGCGACGTGATTTTCTCTGGCCAGCCGATGAGCAAAATGTCTTCTGCGGCAAAAGCGGAGCTGCGTAACCGTGAACTGGGCTTTATCTACCAGTTCCACCATCTGCTGCCGGATTTCACGGCGCTGGAAAACGTGGCGATGCCTTTGCTGATTGGTAAAAAGAAACCGGCAGAAATTAATGCCCGCGCCAGCGACATGCTGAAAGCCGTAGGCCTGGGGCATCGCGGTGACCACCGTCCGTCTGAGCTGTCCGGTGGCGAGCGTCAGCGTGTGGCAATTGCCCGTGCGCTGGTGAACAACCCTCGTCTGGTGCTGGCGGATGAACCAACCGGCAACCTGGATGCGCGCAATGCTGACAGTATTTTCCAGCTTCTGGGTGAGCTGAATGCCTCACAGGGGACGGCGTTTCTGGTGGTGACCCACGATTTGCAGTTGGCAAAACGGATGGGGCGCCAGCTTGAGATGCGTGACGGTCATCTGAACGCTGAACTGACTCTGATGGGAGCGGAGTAATGGCCTCACCGTTATCGTTACTCATCGGGCTACGTTTCAGTCGCGGCCGCCGTCGCGGCGGGATGGTCTCCCTTATCTCGGTGATCTCCACCATCGGTATTGCGCTCGGCGTGGCGGTGTTGATCGTAGGGTTAAGCGCCATGAATGGTTTTGAGCGTGAGCTGAATAACCGTATTCTGGCCGTTGTGCCGCACGGCGAAATCGAACCGGTTAATCAGCCGTGGAACAACTGGAGTGATGCCCTCAGCAAAGTGGAAAACGTGCCGGGTATTGCCGCCGCTGCACCTTACATTAACTTCACAGGGCTGGTGGAAAGCGGTGTTAACCTGCGCGCCATCCAGGTGAAAGGGGTGAATCCTGTCCAGGAAGAACGCCTGAGCGCGCTGCCGAAATATGTGCAGAACGGCGCGTGGGCGAACTTTAAGGCCGGTGAGCAACAGATCATCATGGGCAAAGGTGTGGCCGACGCGCTGAAAGTGAAGCAGGGCGACTGGGTGTCGATCATGATCCCGAACGCCAGCGCTGACCATAAATTACAGCAGCCTAAGCGCGTGCGTCTGCACGTTACCGGGATCCTGCAACTGAGCGGACAGCTTGACCACAGCTTCGCAATGGTGCCGCTGGAAGACGCGCGCCAGTATCTGGACATGGGCGACAGCGTGACGGGCATCGCCATTAAGGTCAACGACGTCTTCAACGCCAATAAACTGGTGCGTGATGCGGGCAGCGTGACCAATAACTATGTCTACATCAAAAGCTGGATCGGCACTTACGGGTATATGTATCGTGATATCCAGATGATCCGCGCCATCATGTATCTGGCGATGGTTCTGGTGATTGGCGTGGCGTGCTTTAATATCGTCTCGACGCTGGTGATGGCGGTCAAAGACAAGAGTGGCGACATCGCGGTTCTGCGTACCCTTGGGGCAAAGGACGGTCTTATTCGCGCCATCTTCGTCTGGTATGGTCTGCTGGCGGGGCTGTTCGGTAGCCTGTGCGGGGTGGTGATTGGCGTCGTGGTGTCGTTACAGCTCACGCCAATCATCAACGGGATTGAGACGCTGATCGGCCACCAGTTCCTGTCGGGTGATATCTATTTTATTGACTTCCTGCCGTCTGAATTGCACTGGCTGGACGTTATTTATGTGCTGGTTACAGCACTTTTACTGAGTCTGCTGGCAAGCTGGTATCCGGCGCGTCGCGCAAGCCGAATTGATCCGGCGAGGGTATTAAGTGGCCAGTAATTACGTCATGATCTAGCGGCATACGGGCCGCCAGGTTAAAAGAGGAATGCGTTATGTATTACGGATTTGATATTGGCGGCACCAAAATTGCGCTCGGCGCGTTTGATAACGATCTCAAACTGCAGTGGGAAACCCGCGTTCCCACGCCGCGCGAAAGCTACGATGCATTTTTAACCGCCATTGCCGCGCTGGTGGCGCAGGCCGATGAACGCTTTGGTGTGAAAGGCAGCGTCGGCATTGGTATTCCAGGTATGCCTGAAACCGACGATGGCACGCTGTATGCCGCTAATGTTCCTGCTGCCAGCGGCAAACCGCTGCGCGCCGATCTCTCTGCTCTCCTTGAACGCGACGTGCGTTTAGACAACGATGCCAACTGCTTTGCGCTCTCTGAAGCCTGGGATGATGAATTCCGTCAATATCCTCTGGTGATGGGACTGATTCTCGGCACCGGCGTCGGCGGGGGAATTGTCATCAACGGCAAGCCCATCACCGGCCGCAGCTATATCACCGGAGAGTTTGGTCATATCCGTTTGCCGGTGGATGCGCTTGAGGTCGTGGGACGTGATTTCCCGCTTACCCGCTGTGGCTGTGGTCAGCATGGCTGTATTGAGAACTACCTGTCAGGTCGCGGGTTTGCATGGCTTTACGAACACTTCTATCATCAGAAACTTGAGGCCCCTCAGATCATTACCCGGTGGGAGCAAGGCGATGCGCAGGCGCGAGAGCACGTTGAACGTTATCTCGATCTGCTGGCGGTGTGTCTGGGGAATATCCTGACCATCGTTGATCCGGATCTGCTGGTGATTGGGGGCGGGTTATCAAACTTTACCGCGATAACGGAACAGCTGTCGGGGCGTCTGCCCCGACATCTGTTGCCAGTCGCCCGCGTGCCGCGTATCGAACGCGCACGGCACGGGGACGCAGGAGGCATGCGCGGAGCCGCATTCCTTCATCTCACCGACTAGTTTACGAGGGTTACTATGCTGTCGCGTCGCCAGGGTCGACTCAGCCGTTTTCGCAAAAATAAACGCCGCTTACGTGAGCGCTTGCGTCAGCGGATCTTTTTCAGAGACAGAATGATGCCAGAAGCGATGGATAAACCCAGAGTGGTGGTGCTGACCGGGGCGGGGATCTCTGCCGAGTCCGGTATTCGAACCTTCCGCGCCGCGGACGGGTTGTGGGAAGAGCACCGTGTGGAGGATGTGGCGACACCAGAAGGCTTCGCCCGTGACCCGGATCTTGTGCAGGCATTTTACAATGCCCGCCGTCGTCAGCTTCAGCAGCCAGAAATAGCGCCTAATCCGGCGCACCTGGCGCTGGCGAAGCTGGAGGAGGCGCTGGGGGATCGTTTTCTGCTGGTTACGCAGAATATCGATAACCTGCACGAGCGAGCCGGCAACAAAAACATCATCCACATGCACGGCGAGCTACTCAAGGTGCGCTGTGCATGGAGCGGCCAGGTGCTGGACTGGAAAGAGGACGTCCTGCCTGAGGATAAATGTCACTGCTGCCAGTTCCCTGCGCGTCTGCGTCCGCATGTGGTCTGGTTTGGCGAAATGCCGCTGGGGATGGATGAGATATACAGCGCGCTGGCGATGGCGGATGTGTTTATCGCCATCGGTACGTCAGGGCATGTCTATCCGGCGGCGGGGTTTGTTCACGAAGCGCGCCTGCACGGCGCACATACCGTAGAGCTGAACCTTGAGCCGAGCCTGGTGGGAAGTGAGTTTGAAGAGAAACATTACGGGTTGGCAAGCGAGGTCGTACCGGAGTTTGTTGATAAGCTGCTGAAAGGTCTGTAATAGCAATAATGTGATAAGGCACCTGTTAAACGGGTGCCTTTTTCGTTTATGCATGCGTCCGCTGAAATTACCATTAACGGTGATTACGGAACAAAATATAAGTCCTGTTAATTAGTGTGGATGCTATTATTTTGTGCATTCAATCAAAATAGTGCTTAATAATGCTCCTTATCGTAGTGTAGAAAGAGGATGCTAATAAATATAACGTCGATAAGGAGGATGGGATATGTACGGATTTATTGCGAGACAACCCATTTTTAACCCGGATATGAATACGGTGGCTTATGAACTGCTTTTCAGGGATGGGATGGCAAACCGTTTTCCGGATGTATCGGCAGAATTTGCAACATCCAGAATGATCTCCGACCATTTTTTATGTGTCCCGTCCCGGCGTATCGCCGGGGCACAGACGTCGTTTATCAACTTTCCGTCCAGAATGGTCATCGATCGCAGCGGTGAAGCGCTGGACAAGGAGAGCGTCGTTATCGAGATCCTTGAAGATGCGGTTCCCGGTGAGGCGTTATTGCAGGCCGTTAAAGAGATGAGTGAGCACGGGTATCGCTTTGCGCTTGATGATTTCACCCTCGCGCCGGAATGGGATCGCTTTTTGCCCTATATTTCTATTCTCAAATTTGATGTCAGGAATTATACCTTAGCGCAAATTCAGGATTATCTAAAAGCGCGTAAAGACCTGACCCGCCATATAAAGTATCTCGCTGAAAAAGTTGAGACTAAAGAGGAATTCAAACACTATCGCGAGGCAGGTTTTTCGCTTTTTCAGGGTTACTTTTTCTGCCGTCCTGAAGTGATTAAATATAAGCGCTTATCGCAAAATCAACTGGCGATTTTCCGCCTGCAGATGGAAGTGGGGCGGAATAAACCTGATTTTCGGATAATTGAGTCGTTAATAAAAACCGACCTCACGTTGTCCTATAAAATCATGCGTTATATGAAACATACGGCGTTTAAACACGTCGGTGTCTGCAATTTTAGCAAATTAACGCTCAGCGAAGTGCTCCGCTATCTCGGGGAAAATCAGCTGCGACGCTTTGTTGCGGTGGTGGTGCTGGCCACTGCCGGCAATGACACCGTCGACGAACTTTATCCTCTGAGTATGATGCGGGGTAAATTCTGTGAGCTGATTGCAGAGAAGATGCATGAGCCGGGGCTGGCGGAGAATGCGTTTATGTGTGGCCTGTTCTCTCTGCTCGATACCCTGCTTGAATTGCCAATGGCGGAGTTGATGAAACAAATTGCGGTGCCTCAGGCTGTCAGCCATGCCCTGTGTCATCAGGAAGGCATGTTAGCCGACATGGTGGCGCTGTGTCGCTACTATGAACAGCAGGAGTGGGGTGAGGCGGCCAGGATGGCTAAGGGGCTGGGACTGTCGGATGACGAGGTCGTCGATGCCATGAGAACGGCGACGATCTGGGCGGGGGAAAATGCGGCGGGTTAACGCTCCTCACGACGTGGCGACGTGAGGAGCCAGGCTGCGGCGCTTATCGGCCGGCTTTTAATTTCTGGTAATACTCTTCATAAAGGCGGCTCGCATCGCCGACGTCGTTTTGCCATTCACCTTTACTGATGGTGTCGGCATCCGGATAGAGCGACTTATCGTTGGCCACGTCAGGCTTCAACAGCTTACGGGCGGCCAGGTTTGGCGTCGGGTAGCCGATGGTCTCGGCAACCTGCTTCGCCACGTCCGGGCGTAACAGGAAGTTAATGAGCTTCAGGGCACCGTCAACGTTTTTCGCATTCGCAGGAATAGCCAGGCTGTCCATCCAGAAGATGCCGCCTTCTTTTGGCCAGACAACCTCCAGCGGCGTACCGGCCTGACGGGCAACCCAGGCAGAGCCGTTCCATACCATGCCGAGATTCACTTCACCTTCCATATACGGGTTCGCCGGGTTATCGGAGTTGAACGCCGCCACGTTCGGCATCAGTTTTTTCAGCTCGTTATAGGCCGCCTCAATCTCTTTCGGGTCCGTTGTGTTGCCCGAGTAACCCAGCTTGCGCAGCGCCACCTGGAACACTTCACGGGCATCGTCGGTTAACAGCAGGCTGCCTTTGTATTCAGGCTTCCACAGATCGGCCCACTGGGTCACGGTTTTAGGATCGAGTGCTTCGCTGTTAACGCCGATGGCGGTCGCACCCCAGATGTACGGAATGGAGTAGTCGTTGTTCGGATCGAACGGTTTATTGAGCATCTGCGGATCGAGGTTGTTGAAGTTGGTCAGCTTCGACTTGTCGATCTTCTGGATCATGCCCTCTTTACGCATCTTGTCGACGAAGTAGGTCGATGGCACCACCAGATCGTACGCGCCGTCCTTGTACGTTTTAAGCTTGGCGTACATGGTTTCATTGGACTCGTAGGTGGAGTAGATAACCTTAATGCCCGTCTCTTTGGTGAACTGCTCCAGCAGACCCGGCGGCACATACTCAGTCCAGTTATAGAAGTAGAGTGTTTTGCTGTCATCAGCGTGCGCGACGCCCATTCCGAGCACCAGTGCCGCAGCGGCAAGCATTTTTTTCATTTCATTGTCCCCTGAGATTTTGTTTTATCACGAGCAATAATCTGGCTGGCAATCACCAGTACCAGTGAGAACACCAACAGTATGGTCGCCAGCGCGTTCACCTCTGGCGAGACGCCGACTTTCACCATCGAATAGATTTTCAACGGCAGAATTTCATAGCTCGGCCCGGTCACGAAAGAGGAGACCACAACGTCATCCATCGACAGGGTGAAGCTGAGCAGCCACCCGGCCGCGACGGCGGGCATGGCCAGCGGCAGGATAATTTTGCGCAAAATGGTCATCTCGCTGGCACCGAGATCTTTCGCGGCCTCCAGCATACGCACATCAAAGCCTTTCAGGCGTGCAAAGACCGTCACCACCACAAACGGTAGGCAGAAGGTGATATGGGAAAACAGCAGCGACCAGAAGCCGAGCTGGACACCCAGCAGCATAAACAGCACCAGCAGAGAAATCGCCATGACGATATCCGGTGACATCATCACCACAAACAGCATGCCGCTGACGAACGGTTTGCCGCGAAAGCGATAGCGGTACAGCGCCACGGCGGTGAGCGAACCAATCAGCGTGGCGAAGGTTGCGGAAAAAATCGCCATGGTTAATGAGTGCTGCGCGGCCTGTAGCAGGCTGTCGTTGTTCATCAGCAGGCTGTACCAATTGGTGGTAAAGCCCTGCCAGTTGATCCCGAAGCGTGAGCTGTTAAACGAGTTCACGATCAAAATGATAATCGGGATATACAGGTAAGCATAAATGGCGGTCATAAAACCGCCGCGAAGCAGTCGACCGATCATTCGAGTTCAACCTTCTTATTCAGCAATCGCGAAGCGCGCCAGTAAACCAGCAGCATCAGACCCATCACCACCGTCAGCGTAATGCTGGTGGCGGAGCCGAATGGCCAGTCGCGAATGTTCAGGAACTGGCTCTTAATCACATTGCCGATCAGCAGGTTTTTCGCGCCGCCCATCAGGTCAGAAACATAGAACAAGCCCATGGCCGGGAGCATCACCAGCAGACAGCCCGCGATAATGCCGGGCATCGTCAGCGGAATGATGATGCGGATAAAGGTCTGCAGCTTATTCGCCCCCAGATCTTTCGCCGCTTCCAGCAGCGGTTTGTCCAGCTTCTCAATGCTGGAGTAGAGCGGCATCACCATAAACGGCAGCAGGATATAGACCAGACCAATAATCACCGCGCCAGGCGTAAACATAATGCGGATTGGCGTATCAATCACCCCCAGCCACAGCAGAAACTCGTTGAGATAGCCTTTGGTGCTGAGGAAGATTTTCAGCCCGTAGATGCGGATTAAGGAGTTGGTCCAGAAGGGAACAATCAGTAAAAAGAGCAGCAGCGGGCGGATTTTTTGCGGCAGACGCGCCAGGAACCACGCGAAGGGATACCCCAGCACCAGGCAGGCAACGGTGGCGATCAACGCCATATTCAGCGAGTGCAGCAGCACATCAAAATAGAGCGGATCGAGCAGGCGCGAGTAGTTATCCAGCGTAAAGACCAGCGCCACGAAGTGGGCATCGTCGCGGGTCAGGAAGCTGGTGGCAATGATCATCAGGTTGGGTAAAAAGACAAACAACACAAGCCAACCGACGATCGTGGCAATCACCACATTCTGGAATTTACTTGTGTTCTTCATCAGCCAGCACAACCTCCCAGCTTTCTACCCAGTTAATCACCATTTTTTGATCGAGCGAATGATCGAAGTCCGGGTCGTCCTCGTTAAAGAACTCGCTGACCATCACCATCTTACCGTTTTCCAGTTCGACAACGGATTCCAGCGTCATCCCCTTGTAATTTCGCTCGCGGATATAGCCGATCAATCCTTCGGCTTGCGCATTGCCGTGGATCTCCTCGACGCGCAGATCTTCCGGGCGTAACAGCACGTTGAGCTTTTGTCCCTTCTCAACGGCAAAGTTAACGGTGATATTGCACTCGCGGCCTTCGACATTCGCCCGAACGCGCTGCTCATCCAGACGCTCGATAACCGTGGCGTTGAAGATATTGATCTCGCCAATGAAGCTGGCCACAAACAGGTTTTTCGGCTCTTCGTAAATTTCACGCGGCGTGCCGTCCTGCTCGATTTTGCCATCGCGCATCACCACGATACGGTCGGACATGGTGAGTGCCTCTTCCTGGTCGTGAGTGACAAAGACGAAGGTAATGCCCAGCTTACGCTGCAGGGCCTTAAGCTCGTTCTGCATCTGCTTGCGCAGTTTGTAGTCCAGCGCGGAGAGGGACTCATCCAGCAGAAGCAGACGCGGTTTGTTGACCACCGCACGGGCGATGGCCACACGTTGCTGTTGGCCACCAGACAGCTGATGCGGTTTGCGCTGAGCAAACTCCTCCAACTGAACCATTCGCAGCGCTTCTGTTACGCGCGGCGGGATCTCGCTGGTCGGTGTTTTTTGCATCCGCAGGCCAAACGCGACGTTTTCAAACACGGTCATGTGCGGGAATAAAGCATAGCTCTGAAAGACGGTATTAACGTGACGATCTTCGGCGGGGACCTGAGTAATGTCCTGCTTTTCAAGGTGGATATGGCCGCTATCGACGCTTTCCAGCCCGGCGATAAGGCGCAGTACGGTTGTCTTGCCGCAGCCAGAAGGGCCAAGCAGCGTGAGGAACTCACCATCATTGATGGTCAGGTTGAGGTCGGAAATGACATCTTTACCATCAAAACTTTTACGAATTCGTTCCAGTTGCACCAGCGGTGAACGTGAACGGGATTGAGTATTCAATTTTTGCGCTGTCCCATATAGACGCTCCGGGCAGCAGACCGAAGCGGGGTTTGTGTGTAACCACCTTGGTGACTCGTAATGAGGGCGGACATTCTACGGCAAACCACGGGAATCGCCAATCCTTGTCACTGATTCATAAGCTACATTTACTGACGTACAACGATATAAACGTAATATATTCTCGTTTGCGGGATAAAAGTGACCTGACGCAATATTTGCGTTTTGATGCTTATTGATAATGTTGTCACAAAAAGTGAGGGTGACTGCATGGATAAATTACTTGAGCGTTTTTTACAGTACGTTTCGCTGGATACCCAATCTAAACCGGGTGTCCGCCAGGTGCCAAGCACCGAAGGCCAGTGGAAGTTATTAAATCTGCTCAAAGAGCAGCTTGAGGCCATGGGGCTGGTCAATGTCACCCTGAGCGAAAAAGGCACTGTGATGGGCACGCTGCCTGCCAACGTCTCCGGCGATATTCCGGCGATTGGCTTTATCTCCCATGTCGACACCTCTCCGGATTTTAGCGGTAAACATGTTAATCCGCAGATTGTGGAAAACTACCGTGGCGGTGACATTGCGCTGGGAATTGGTGACGAAGTGCTCTCGCCGGTGATGTTCCCGGTGCTGCACCAGCTGCTGGGGCAGACGCTGATCACCACGGATGGCAAAACGCTGCTGGGGGCGGATGACAAAGCGGGTATCGCGGAGATCATGACGGCACTGGCGGTGCTGAAAGGAAAAAATATTCCACACGGTGATATCCGTGTGGCCTTTACGCCGGATGAAGAGGTGGGCAAGGGGGCGAAACATTTTGATGTCGAGGCCTTTAACGCGCAGTGGGCCTATACCGTTGACGGCGGTGGCGTGGGCGAACTGGAATTTGAAAACTTCAATGCCGCGTCCGTGACCATCAAAATTGTGGGTAACAATGTCCATCCCGGCTCCGCCAAAGGTGTGATGGTAAATGCGCTGTCGCTGGCATCCCGTATTCATGCGGAAGTCCCGGCGGATGAGAGCCCGGAGCAGACCGAAGGTTATGAAGGTTTTTATCACCTGACCAGCATCAAAGGCACGGTGGACAGCGCGCAGATGCACTACATCGTGCGTGACTTTGACCGTAAAGCGTTCGAAGCGCGCAAGCGTAAGATGATGGAAATCGCGAAGAAGGTGGGTAAGGGGCTGCACCCGGACTGCTATATTGAGCTGATTATTGAAGACAGCTACTACAATATGCGCGAGAAGGTGATGGAGCATCCCCATATCCTGGATATCGCGCAGCAGGCCATGCGCGACTGCGATATTGAACCGGTGCTGAAGCCGATTCGCGGCGGCACCGACGGTTCGCAACTGTCCTTCATGGGATTGCCGTGCCCGAATCTCTTTACCGGGGGATACAACTACCACGGTAAGCATGAATTTGTGACGCTGGAAGGAATGGAAAAAGCGGTGAAGGTGATTGTGCGGATTGCGGAGTTAACCGCGAAGCGTTAAGACATCGCCCGGTGGCGCTTCGCTTACCGGGCCTACGGGAACAGGTAGGCCGGGTAAGGCGTAGCCGCCACCCGGCAATACATTACAACTCAGTCCTCAAAGAACCAATACCCGCTGTTCACTAGTGCGGCAAGCATGGCGAGGAAAGAGGGATCTTCCAGGGCGTCGCCAAAGGTATCGGCAGTCAGTACCAGATGGCTGGCGATGGCTTCCAGCGCCGGGCGATGCGGAGAATCCAGCTTCTCGCCGTTGACGAAGACATCTTCACCGATGCGCAGCACGCGTAACCCACCCAGGCGAACCAGCTTGTCACCCTGCTGCAGCGCATCATAAATCTCGTCGGCCTGGTATGGCGGCTCCGGAGGCGCCACATCCAGCTCGTGACGTGACTGGCTGATAAACTCACCAAACCACTGTCTGAAATGTTCCGGCTCGTTGATCAGATCCAGCATCATGCCGCGCAGCTTATCCAGCTCTGCTGGCAGAATGTCTGCCGGATGCTCGCGGGAAGGCACATCCGGATCGCTGTAGCGATGGCTGCCCAGCTCGCGTTGCAGAACGTAATCGGCAAAACCGCTGATCATCTCGCGACCGCTTGGCGCGCGGAACCCGACGGAGTAGTTGAGGGAGTTTTCCAGCGAGTAGCCTTCATGCGGGAATCCCGGCGGGATATAAAGAATATCACCCGGCTCCAGCTCTTCGTCGATGATCCCGTCAAACGGATCTACCTGAAGCAGGTCAGGATGCGGGCAGTGCTGTTTCATTGGCACTTTTTCACCCACGCGCCAGCGGCGGCGGCCGGTCCCCTGAATGATAAACACATCGTACTGATCCAGATGCGGGCCAACGCCGCCCCCTGGCACGGAGAAGGAGATCATCAGATCGTCCATTCGCCAGTCGGGCAGGGCGCGGAACGGGCGCATTAAGGCTGCCGTCGGCTCGTGCCAGTGGTTGACTGCCTGCACCAGCAATGACCAGTTATTTTCACCGAGGTGATCGTAGCTTTCGAAAGGACCGTGGCTGACCTGCCATTTTCCATCCTGGTGGCTCACCAGGCGGCTGTCGACTTCGTTTTCCATGGCCAGGCCGGCCAGTTCGTCAGGCGAGATAGGGTCGACAAAATTGCTGAACCCGCGCTTAAGAACCACCGGGCGTTTCTGCCAGTAACGTTCAATAAACTCGGGCCAGTTCAGTGCTAAGTGATAATCCATATTTTTTTATTCCGCAGGCTCTTACTGAGTCGGATTATAACGGAAGCGCAGGAGCCTGGGTGCGAGATCCGCGCATTTTTCACATAACGGGCTAACTATCGTTCGATGTGGGCTGCTGACGGCCAAAAATCACTTCCATTCTGGCACCGCCAAGCAAACTTTCACCGGTTTCGATTTTGCCATCGTACTGGTCGACAATCTCACGAGCGACTGATAACCCTACACCCTGACCGGGACGCAGTGTATCCGCACGCTGACCGCGATCAAACACCACGTCACGTTTGTTGCGCGGGATCCCCGGGCCATCGTCCTCAACAATGATGTGCAACTCGTTGTCCGTCTGACGGGCGGAGACCTCCACGAACTCCAGACAATATTTACAGGCGTTATCGAGCAGGTTACCCATCACCTCCATGAAATCATTCTTTTCGCCGACGAAACTGATTTCAGGAGAGATATCGAGACTGATGTTCACCCCTTTACGCTGATACACCTTATTCAGCGCAGAGGTCAGGTTATCCAGTAGCGGTGCCACAGGGTGCAGTTCCCGGCTCAACAGGGCGCTGCCGGCACGCATACTGGCGCGATGGAGATAATAGCCAATTTGCTGCGAAATACGGCTGATTTGCTCCAGCATTACCGGCTCGGCTTCATCGACGCTCATCCTGGAACTGCGCATGGAGCGCAGGGTGCTTTGCATCACGGCCAGCGGGGTCTTCAGGCTGTGAGTGAGATCAGTCAGCGTGGTGCGGTATTTATCGTAGCGTTCGCGTTCACTTTTCAGCAGACGGTTGAGGTTACGCACCAGGCTCGTTAACTCGCGCGTGGTCTCCGGGTTGAGCTTCTCACGGTGATGCTCCTCCAGCTCGCGGACCTCTTTCGCCAGTGATTCTATCGGGCGCAAACTCCACCAGGCGGCAATCCACAGCAGCGGTATGACCAGCAGCAAATTGGCGGCCAGTACATACACGAACCAGCCCCAGACCCGATAAGAGCGTTTAAGCTCGACGGGGATGGTATCCACCACCACGATGGTGAGCTGAGGCATATTGGTGGTGGCGGGATAAAGATTGATGGCGACGGAGTGGGTCATCTCCGTCTCGGCGTCATCGGCGCGGATCTCATTGAGCTTTTTCTGCAGAGAGCGATCTTCTCGCAGCAAGGTGCTGGTGGTATTCAGGTCGGCTTCGATTTCATGAAATCCATTGGTTTTCAGCCATTCCGGACGAATACGTTTCACCAGCCATGGCACATCACGCTGCGCCCACAGCAGTTTCCCTTTTTCATTGTAAATCAGTGCCATCGTCGGGCTTTGCTGATTCAGGTTTTCCGGCATTTCGACGGTGATCTTGTTGTTTTCCCATCTGGCCAGGGTATAAAACAGGTTACTTTCACCGCGCAATAGTCGAAACGTTGTTTTATCAAAGCTGACGCTATAACCGACCAGCGCCACCATGCCATAAGAGAGCGATAGCACCAGCACAACGGCTGCCGTGGCCAGCAAAAAGCGAACCCGCAGCGAAAGGGGCAGAAAGTGCCGCAAAATTCGTTTCATTTAGCGTAATTCGAACAGGTAGCCCTGACCACGTACGGTAGTGATCACATCCTGCGGGTACTGCGCCTGGATTTTCTTACGCAAACGTCCCATCAGCACATCAATGGTGTGGCTCTCACGCAGTTCGGCATCCGGATAAAGCTGGAGCATTAAGGAATCTTTGCTGACCACTTTGCCGTTATTACGGATCAGCGTTTCCATGATGGTGTATTCGAAGGCCGTCAGCTTGATCACTTCGTTGTTGATGGAGAATTCACGGCGAGAGAGATCCACCTGGAATGGCGGAAGGGAAATAACCTGTGAGGCCAGTCCGCTGTTGCGGCGTAACAGCGCCTGCATACGCGCGGCCACTTCTTCAATATGAAACGGTTTGGTGACGTAATCATCGGCACCCGCGCTGAGCACTTCAACTTTGTCCTGCCAGCCTTCACGGGCGGTCAGTACCAGTACCGGAAGGGAGACGTCATGGCTGCGCCAGCGGCGAATTAACGACAGCCCGTCTTCGTCAGGTAACCCGAGGTCAACGATGGCGATATCCGGCAGATGTTCATTGAGATAATAATCGGCTTCTTTTGCATCTTCAGCATCGTCCACCTGATGTCCCATCTCCTGAAGCTGTACCTTCAGGTGATGACGTAGCAATGCGTTATCCTCAACAACCAGTACGCGCATCATCTTTCTCCCAGAGTTAATAGTATGAATAGTTTAACGCTGATTATGTAGTTTGAAACCAGCGTCATGAAATTAAATGACTTTTTTAATGCTACCAGTGCCTTGGGGGCGTCTTGGGGGCATAGCTGTCGGCATCTGATTGTTCAGCATGTTGACCTGATCCTGGTTCATATCTCCAATCCACTTCGAGTAAACCTCGTACACCATACGTGCATCCTCATGGCCCATCTGGCTGGCGATAAAGGAAGGGTTAGCACCGGCCATAAGTGTCCAGCAGGCGTATGTGTGTCGCGACTGATAGGGATTTCTTTCACGTATACCGGAAAGTTTAGTGCCCCGTTTCCATCCATACGAAATCGAGTTTTTGGAAAGATACCGGTTCTTGCCCGACGCACACCTCTCAGGAGAAAAAACGAAACGTAGATTCTGCGTTTCGGTTTTGCCAAGCTCCCGATGATGGAAGATGATTTGCTGCCTGGGACTATTGCCGGTGATTTCGTACTGCTCCTTCAACGCATCAAGGGCAGGTTTCAGCAGAGTTATCGTTCTTATCCCGGCATCAGTTTTGGGCGGCACAAACAACCCTTTATTCGTTAAGCTTCTGGAAACGTGAATTTCACCTTTCTTCAGGTCGATATCCTCCCATGCCAGAGCACAAACCTCACCTGGCCTCATTCCTGTATGGACAGACACAATAATGATTAAAACCCACTTGCGAGGGAGGAGAGCAATTAACGCATGATACTCATGAAGTAAAAGCGGATCAGGATCTGCCTTTGATAGCTTGAACCTCGATACTCCCTCATAAGGAGCGTGTAATATAAACTGGCTTCTGTTCGCAAGCTTCAGCATTTCTGAAAAAACCGCCATCTGTTTATTGACTGTTGAGGGCGCGCGTCCCTTTTTAACCAGATTAGGCATTGAAGGGTTTAATACACTGCCGGTCAGCAGCTCTTTACGGTAATTCAGAATGTCGGCGTGCTGAATATCAGCCAGGGGAGTATTTTCTCCCACCACGCGCTTCAGGGTGTTAACTGCAGATGTGAGAGAGTGCAGTGTTGCCCCTGACACCTCCAGCGCTTTTGTATCAATGAAAAAATCGCTCAGCTCTTTAAAAGTCGTGATCCGCTTAGTTGATGAGAATTTTTTAAGGGACTTCGATTCAGGGAAGCGCGCCGCGTAATCGAACTGGCCGAACTGGATCTCACTCACGATGACGGCGCGAAGGTTTCCAGCCTTCTTGATGTTGCTGCTGTTAACCACCCAGCCACGGAGAACTTCGCGGCAGCGAATGCCGCGATAGGTAAACGTGATCCTGATTTTTCCGTTATGAAGTTCAACGCCGGTTGGAAAGTTCATCATGCTTCCTGAATAAATCTATTGATCAGCGGGAAGTTGTACCAGACCAAAGCGCGTTTGCTTTCTCCACCGGGCACCGCGGGTACTCGCTTGAAATGAACCCCTTCAATCCAGCATCCGAGGCGATAAGCTTTTATTTGCCTGTCATCCAGCCCCGTTTTTTCAGTTAGCTTTCCCGCCACCATCCACTCTTCATCAAAAATGATTTGCGCCATGCTTAACTCCATGACGCCGCCACGATACCGCAGCGGCAGATAGTATATTGATTGTCAAAAATCACCGGCCAAGGCCAGGGAGGCACCGGAGATGCCTGGCACCGGTCATTGCCGTGGCCACGTAACTACGGGGGCGGTTAACAACCTCAACCGTAATTTTTCTCCCTTGGAACTTGATGGTGTAAAAAGTCTGCTTGTCGCTGCGACCATGCGCGCCATATTTCTCAAAATGGCATTTGAGCGCGGCGGCGCATGCTGGCCCGCCGATGCTGTCTCCCTTGCTACGGTTAATCAGACGCACAGGATCCTTCCTGATGGTTGATCACGCTGTGGGCAAGCCCGGCGGCCATAACCGGTAATTCTTCATACTGATTGCAATAAGCCGGGTTGGAACATAAGCCCTGCAGCGCTGCAATTGTCAGCTGTTGCAGGTAGGTAACAGACGAAAGCGGCGAGTATGTTTCAGGTGTTGGTTCGGACTCGATTGTCGGCTTTGCAGTAACGGTCGGTGGATCGAGCACGACATGTTTTGGCAACTCAGGGCGGCGGTATTCCACAATCGCATCAAGCGCTATTTTCTGACGAACGCTGATATCGTCAGACCACTGTTCAAGAATCGTAGTAGCAACGTCTTGTACTTCTTCATCACTGAAATAAGGCGACAGAGAGAATTCGGTTGTGGTGATATCTGCAATCAGTAACGGGAAAATATGCTCGATGTCTTTACCTGTGGTGGCGGTGAGATTTTCGATATCGTCCTGGTCACCGATGTTTGTGCGCCCGGACATCAGCTCGTTTAATGCATGGGCTATTTCAATCTCGCGAGCATTTAGCGCGGGAGGCACTTCCTGTTTTTCGACTTCATTTGAGGAGGTGGCGTTTATCAGAGTATCAACTGAGAAGACTCCACCGCCCAGATTCTCCACCCGCGGCTGATCACCAGCCTGCTTTTCAGGTGTGGGGTCCTGAGCGAATGCCTCGTTGAGTTCTTTGTCGAGTTGCGCAGCTTTGCCAGGGCAAACTGCTGGTGGCAGAGTTTCGCCCGGTAAAGACGGTTTGGTTTCATCATTTTGAGTCTCCTGCTTGATGTTGCCGCATGCGATATCAATTGTTTTCTGATCTGGTTTAGCATGATTAGATTCGACCAGGTTGCGGTTGATATAGGCACGCAGATCAACTGGTCTCAGGTAAAGGTCTTCCGGAGCAGTTTTAATCAGCGCGATAATGGCGGCGCGAGAGAAGTCCAGGATGCCTGGAGTGCCACGTAATTTATTCCACCAGGCAGAAAAGCGCGGATCTCTTCCCTCGCTTTCCATCTCTTTGGCGCGGCGCACAATTTCGGATGGAATGGCATAGATATCGAAATCCATAGCGGCCGAGAGAATGCCCAGTGCGGTTTCCAGACGGAGAGTTGCGAGATTATGCACCAGGTCAGGGCTGCGATCGGTAGGGGTATTACCGCCCAGGCTGGCTTCTGTGTCAGGTTTGATGTCGGTGGCAACAGGCTCCCGCTTTGCTGCCGGAGTGTCGATCCATTTAGTGATCCCTTTTTTTATATCAGGCCACTGCGTTGAGACCTTCATGGTTTTGCGAACCCACGCCAGTAATTCTTCCTGCCGCTCGCCGCTCAGGGCAAACACGCGAGGCTCCTTCACAAAAGCCTGGGCCAGTTCTCGCTGGAAGCAGCCATCGTCATCGTTATTTAAATCTACAACCTGACCGTATTGCGAATCAGTGATTTCCTCCACTGCGCCGAACAGGGAGAGGCATGCTGCGCGGGAGTCCTGATCAAGGTTGCGGACAATCTTCATACCCGCCGCAGTGCGTCCGGTTTCGTTATTATCGGTTTCTGGTTGCGGCGCAGCAGCTGGTTCACCTCGGTTGGTATTCCAGACAACGTGCTCACCAAAGAAATCAGAGCTAAACACATCAAGCTCAGGGCGGGGCAGATCTTCATGGTGCTCCCAGATTTTCACCTTAAAATAATCATCAATATGTTCAGGATGTTCAGCCGCCAGTTTGCCGAAAATGACGGCTTCAGCGATGGCTTTTGTTGCCGCATTAACTGCTGTGGCAAGCGGTTTTAAATCGGGGTGTTTTTTTAATGCTTTATCTTTTGGGAAGTAAGCACCACCAAATACTTTTGACTCAACAGACATAATAACCTCGTTTAATATTTGAAAAATGATGTTGAATGAATTGGCTTGCGGATGCCGCGCTTTACCTTTCTTAAAGCGTCACGCTTCTCTCTTTTTTCATTGCATTGCTCGCATAAATAAATCGTGCGCTTAAAGGGATATATGTCTGTTTTCCTTTCGTGCATTTTCGATTTTTTATATTCGTGGCAGCAAACAGCGCAATGACAAATGATGTCATCCATATCAATTAAGTTGTTGGCGCTTATGGTCGTAATAGGACAAACCACAGGAGTTCTGCGCTTCTGCGAATTTCACAGACAGCAAACTAACGTGTTTAACAGCGCAGGCAGGGCAATCGAACTCCCCGAGTACGTAGCCACCATCAATCACAACGGTAACAGGGCCGGAGGATGGCAAATGAACAACGCCAGAAATGGCTCCGTTAAAATTAAAGGTTGCAAGTTCTTTATTTACGATTGTCAATTTCATTCCTACGGTAGGAAGAGTTGCTTCCATTTTATGATCCTTAATTTAAGATGTGGAAATCCCTGCCGTTTAAGGCATCGATTTTTAACCACATATAATTAAATGGTAGTCAGCTTAATGCGTTTTTATCGACGCTATTAATATTCAGAGTTCAGGGTTGCCTTTTTGAGCCAGCAAATAACAAAGTTGTCGAAGTTTTATTTCAAACCAGTTAAGGCGGACTGCCTGTTGCCGTGATGGTTGACGATTAAAGTCAGTCATAATGAATCCCCTATGAAGGTTATTAACAGCCATCTACAATTTTCGATTGCCCACAACTGGAAGCGCACTCCGCCAACTAACAAACCAATCCCCATTAGTGAAAGGGTGGAATGTGCTTCCATGTGTGCGCCTGTCTTTTCATCACTTCAGGCTCGGTGGTATTCTGGTTGCTCTCACACAGCCAGAAGGAAACTTTCATGCGCGGAGTCGTCGTACATCATGAGCACCGCATTGGTTACATCGTTATCCGTGACCAAATCGGAGAATTCACAGTTGCTGAGCTGCTCGGTGGGTATGACGTTGAGAAGGGACACGTCATATCCGGTGAGCTCCACAGTCTCGGTGGTGAAACCTTCACGAACGAGACTGAGGAAGAAGAAATTGAAGTATTTGTTCAGGGCTACGGCATGTCTGAACAGCAATCAATTCTCATGATCCGAGGCACTCGTTAATCCACTGCCGAAAAAGAGCACAGTGCTTTAACGTCGTGTTGCAGTATTCAACGGAGATCACCTTGCCTTGTGTTAAATGGGGCTTAATCTCTTCGTTGAACTGCAACCCTCGTTTGGCTGCCAGCTCCAGACGCGCAATCTTTTCGAAAAGCGCTTCTAATTTCTTATCCATTGCGTTCTCCACTTCACACTGCCGAATCATCCCGGTCTTCATCTGTCCCGGGCGGTTACTTCGTGGGCATCCTGCCTGTTCGCTCTGTTTACCCTTATCGCCGGGTAGGCGGAACGTTTACCTGTCGCACCTGTTGTGCTTCGATGCTTGTAAGGCTACAAGTTCAATTTGATAATTACAAATAAAAAAGATGCTGAAAATGGGAAATGTAAAGGATGTTATTGAAAAATATCGTATTAAAGTTTTTTGGAGGAGATTGGAAACAACAAAGCCCGACCAATGGCCGGGCTATATGGGATAGGTGTGGTTATTTTTTGGGTTGACTGGCGTACTTTATGAAGAATTCATAGAGCTGCTTGTAACGCATTTCGAAGGCGAGAAGCATGTTTTTTGCTTCAACGCTTGGGAACTGTCGATATACCGTAATCAACCTAATCTCTTCTTCAGTCAGTGGCAAAAGTTCAGTTCCGGCGCTGGCTCCTAGGACTGGATCCATAAGTCTTACGCTTTCCTGCGGCAGTTCTTCCTCAGAAAAAAACCAAGCTTCCGGCTTACCTGTTGCTTCAGATAACCGTGTCAGATTAGGTCCGTTTGGCCTTGATGCGCCCTTTGCCCAAAGCTGAACCGCCTGGGCTGAAACGCCAATCTCTTTAGCCAATTGGCTTTGGTTCCAGCCAAGTTCATACAGGACCTGTTTGATCCTTTTGGCTGATGTCTCGTATTGAGCAGTTTCGGGTTTCTCTTTCATGCCTCTAGTTTACAAGCAAAGCTTGTTGTCGTCATACAAAATAAAACTTGTCAATTACAAATTCATTTTGTATTTTGTGAGTGTGTGACGGAGGTTTTTATGCAACCACAAACAAAAAACAAGTTATTTGGCATTACCAATCAGGCAGAAATCGCTCGTCAATTAGAGACGAGTCAGCAAAACGTTAGTTTATGGGTCACATCAGGCAAGTTTCCGCCTCGTAGAATCTTGCCATTTTGTCGGGCTGTTGGATTTGCTGTGACACCACACCAGCTTGATCCAGCCCTTTACCCAAACCCTTCTGATGCGCTGCCTGTGCAGGCTACCACCCATGAGCAAAAGGAGTCTGACTGATGGAAATCAAAAAACTGGCATGTGAACTGGAGTCCTGGGCACAGGAAAGGGGCTGGAAGACGGTGACGCAGCTGATAACCCCGCATCACTTTGGTGATCTGCTCCAGTCACTGGATGACGTTTCGGATCCGGATGAGTACGCGCGGCGGCTGCACAACAACAAGCAGATTATTCAGCGTGCGTTCCGCAACGATACGCCGAACTACCTGAAACAGGCGGAAGCGCTGAGCTATGCCATCCGTACCGCCATCGATAACGAGCTGGCGCAGAAGGACTGCATGCACTACCGGGCGGCCAGAGTTAACAAAGAGTGCATCGAAGCCACCAATGCAGTCTTCACCGGCAAACCGCAACCGGTAATCCGGCGCGAGACTCTGGAAGCGATCGACGCGCTGGCGCAGCTGGTTGGCGTCAAAGTGAAGCTGGTTTCGACTTGTTCGAACGCAGCCTAGTTCAGTTGTATCGAGGTGTTCTATGAGCATGGAACTGATGGTTCAGGCGATGAAGGTCAAGGTAGGCAACCCGCTTCGTAAGCTGGTCCTGCTTAAGCTGGCCGATAACGCAAGTGACCAGGGCGAGTGCTGGCCGAGCTATCAGCATATTGCTGATCAGTGTGAGATCAGCCGTCGTTCAGTCATGAATCACGTTGCCGCGCTTTGCGAGTCTGGGTTGATGCGTAAAGAGACCAGATCGGGCCCAAAAGGTAACGGCAGTAATTTCTACCGACTAACCCTGAGTGGTGCAAATACCAGCGCAAGGGTAGTGCAGGAGATTCACCAGGGTGGTGAAGCAAATTCACCAGGGGCTGGTGCAGGAGATTCACCAGATGGTGCGCCACATTCACCAGGGGATAGTGAAGGAGATTCACCCAGAATCAGTCACTCTTCTGAACCAGTCAAAGAACCAGAAAATAATTCTTGTCCGGACGCTTCGCTGTCGGACGAACAGCTGACCAAAGATGCGTTTTTAAATCGTCATCCAGAGGCCGTGGTTGCCCATGCAGGAAAACGGCAGTGGGGAAGCAAGGAAGATCTGACCTGCGCTCAGTGGATGTGGAACCGCATCGTCAAGCTTTATGAAAAAGCCGCTGAGACAGACGGGGAACTAGTGCGCCCCAAAGAGCCTAACTGGGCTGCATGGTCCAACGAAATCCGGCTGATGTGTGCCATTGATGGCAGAACACATAAGCAAATTTGCGAAATGTTTTCGCGTGTACAGCGTGATCCGTTCTGGTGCCGAAACGTGATGTCACCGTCAAAACTGCGCGAAAAATGGGATGACTTAATTCTACGGCTGCCATCGGCAGGGGCGGCTCAGAATCAGGCTGGTGGCCGGGATATCAATCGGATCTCCCGTCCTGACAGCACCGTTCCGCCAGGATTCAGGGGGTAAGCATGCAAAACGCAGGTTCCATTCTCGATCGCCTTCGCCGCGTCATTCCGGCAGGCGTAGAACCCAAATTCAAGAACGCTGCTGAGCTGATGGCGTGGCAGCGCGAGGAAGGTCTAAAACGTGCCGATGAGGTGGACAAACTCAACCAGCAGGCACGTGCAGAGAAAATTTTCGGGCGATCCGGGATCCAGAACCTGCACCGCAGTTGCAGCTTCGCGAATTACACGGTGAACGGCGACGGCCAGCGCCATGCCCTGAGTATGGCAAAGAGCTATGCGCAAAATTTTGGAACCGGCTTTGCGAGCTTCGTTTTCACTGGAAAGCCTGGCACGGGGAAAAACCACCTCTCAGCGGCGATCGGGAATTATCTGCTGAAACAGGGGCGAACGGTTCTGATTGTGACCGTGCCGGACCTGACCCTGCGAGCCAGGGCTTGTTATGACGAAGGACGTTCTGAAGCCGCGCTGCTGGATGACCTCTGCAAAGTGGATTTGCTGGTGCTCGACGAAGTAGGCATTCAGCGCGACAGCCGCGGCGAGAAAGTTTTGTTGAACCAGATTATCGATCGCCGGCTGGCCGCTATGCGCCCCGTTGGCGTTCTGACCAACCTGAATTACGACGCGCTGGTAGAGACCCTGGGGGAAAGGGTCATCGATCGCCTGCGCATGGATAACGGCATTTGGGTGAATTTTGACTGGGAGAGCTATCGCGGAAACGTTAGCCACCTGAGACCTGTTAAGTGAATTTTGAGGAGAAAATTATGGAATCCGTAATCGACGCACTGAAAGCAATGGGTAAAGCAACCTACCTCGATGTAGCAGCCCGCCTGGATATCGAGCCCGTAGAGGCACTGAAAATGCTTCGCGAGCAGAAGGAAGAGGGGTTGTGCGATTTCTTCGATGGATCATGGTCGGTCGGTACCGCGAAGGAGCATAAGCCGAAGCGTATCAGACCCAAGCAGCCATCGCCGCTGGTGGAGAGGGTATTGGCAGCAATGCAGGGCCAGGGAGCTATGAGCGCAAATCAGGTCGCTGAAAAGCTGGGCAAGGGTTCGCGAGCCCTGAATGCATCGCTTGGTGCAATGTGCAAGGACGGTCTGGTTCTGCGCCATGTGGACGGTAAAAACATCACCTGGAGCCTGGCGGGTGAACCGGCAATACAGCCAGAGCAGCAGGGGCCCGCAGCAGCGGAAGCCAAGGGCGCACCCGCACCGGATCTGGAGAGCAAAACGCTGGAAGACATTATTGGCGATATGCCGGCTTTCGCCAGCCGTCCGGATGATCTGATTATTCCGTCATCGCGTTATATCTCAACCGAAATCCGCCGCACGAAAGCGAAGCTGGCAAACCTGCAGCGTCTGCAGGGGGCCGTTCGCGAGCTGCGCCGCCATAAGCATCTGCTGGAGGGGCTGGGGAATGACTGATTTACCGAAATGCCCTGAATGCGGCATGGCTCCTTCACTGAAAGTTCGCAGCAGGGGAATGAACTGGGGTTCGGCAGAGGTCCGCTGTTCTAACGGCTGCCCTGGAGTCCGCGCGGGATTTTCGTTCCCGCCTGAAGGAGAGGAAGCGGCCCGGCTGCTGCTTCAAGAAAAATGGAAAGAGTTAGTGGAGGCAAAGTGAGCAAATTATTACTTCTCAAATGCACAAAAGATACCGAGGGTTGGTGGACTGAGGGGGAAACGTACCCAGCCCGTGTAGATGCAGGCGGTTTTGTTCTGGTCGGTGATGATGACGAACTGGACGGGGAGGGATGGAGCGCAGCGCCGATGGAATACCGTGAAGATGGTTCAGTGCTTTATCAGGTCGGCGGCATTGATGGTGAAGTTTTGTTTGAGGAGTCCGCCCAATGACAGTTAAACCTTTCCGTGCTGATGGCGGTGATATCAGCACCGATCGCCTGAGAGAGATTGCTGACAATCCTTACGGCGACGAAGAGAAATGCTGGCTGGCGAATCGCGTGCTGACGCTGATGGATGAGCTGGAGCGCAAAGAAGAGCAACGTGCTAACTGGTTTCAGATGGCGCAAAAACTTGGTTCAGACCTGGACGCAGCAGAGAAGCGGATTGCTGAGCTGGAAAACGACGGAGTACGTCAACAGCTGGCTAACGCAGAGCATCAGCTCCACATGGCAGAACTGGCGAAGCGCAACCTGAGGGCCAGCCGTAAAGCTCAGTTCAGGAAACGGAAAGCGGCTGAGCTGAGGATTGCAGAGCTGGAGGCGCGAGAAGTGAAATTGCCTGAGCGCTATGAAATTGAAATGCAACCATTGCCTGCGCCAAACGGAGAATGGTATTCACGCGATGACGTATTGTCGTCCCTAGCCTCTGCTGGCATCCGCATCTGCAGGGGAGAGTGATATGTCTGAGCAAACAATCCTCGATATGTGCTGTGGTTCCCGCATGTTCTGGTTCAACAAACGCGATACGCGCACGCTCTTCGCCGATATTCGCAGCGAAGAGCACGAATTATGCGACGGCCGCCGCCTCATTATCCGTCCTGATTTGATTGCAGACTTCCGCGCGCTGCCGTTCGCTGATGCGTCGTTTCCGGTTGTTGTGTTTGATCCCCCACACCTTGAGCGTGTCGGCCAAACGGCATGGATGGGTAAAAAATATGGTCGATTGAACAAAAAAACATGGCGTTCTGACCTGCGTGCTGGGTTCAAAGAGGCATTCCGAGTTTTGCGGCCACATGGTGTGCTTATTTTCAAATGGAATGAAACTCAGATCCCGGTGAGCCAGATTTTGGAGCTTACTGACGAGAAACCTGCGATCGGTCAGCGTACCGGGAAGAACGACAAAACCCACTGGATCATTTTCGTGAAGGAGCCTGCAGCGCCTCTGCAGGAGGCGAAACAGTGTATCTGATGGAGCTGTTATCAGGGGCAGTATGGCTAGTGGTTTTGATCCTGCTGGTGGTGCTGATCATGAGAAGAATTGATTATTGATTAAGCACTTACCCGCTCCGGCGGGTTTTTTTCACCCCAAATCTTGACCCTCGTTTTTTTGGTGTTACTGTATAAATATACAGTTAATTATCAGGGGTGGTTATCATGGGTTTTCCATCACCAGCAGTAGACTACGCAGAACAGACACTCACTTTTACCAGCCTTTACGGCTATGACGGCAACTGCCGAACCTTCGAAACATCAGCCGGGTACGCGGTCATAAACGTCGCGAGAACGCCAGAAGTGGGTGATACCGTGCTGATATCGTTCTGCGGCAGTCTGGATTTCGCAAAAATCCAGGGGAAAGCGCTGATCACTCAGGATGGAGAGGCTATCGAGGGCGATGCGCTGGACGATGCAACCGTAATGGGCGTGGTAACGCACCTCCTGAATCGTGTAACAGATATTGACAATCGGCCTGTGATTTAGAGGGCTGGATCTGATTCCTGTGTCTTGAAAGCAGATCGGTTACACAGACCAATTACGGCTAATTGGTCTATCTAACCTATTAAGCGTTCGCGAGAAGGGCTGCTTCAGTAACGTTCAGTGCGCAGGGAGAAAAGGGCTGACCCCGGCGTTTCGGGGATGACTGAATTGAATAGGATTTTGCGTTATGAATGAGCAAGAATTAATAGCTGCCGTTCGCCCCGCTGGACGTTATGAGGTAGTGACCAATGACGATGGTTCTTTTATCGTGATACCTATCCCGCTCGAAGCAATACTGATTACCCGCGAATCTCTCCTGCAGCATGCTGAGCGCTTCCGCAACCCTGACAACTGATTTATAATAATCAAGCTGGCCTGAACAACCAGCGCCTGTCGCACCATCACCGGAGAAAAGTGATGGCGCAAAAAACTACCTCGAATTACTCACACCGCCAGTCTATGCGCGGTGTTTCTGCTTATGCTGGTGGTCCAGCATGAAGAAAGCAGATAGCCTCCATCTTTCGCGTGTGGCCGCACTGGGCTGCATCGTGTGCAGAAACCAGAACCTGGGCGAGACGCCCGCGGAAATTCACCATATCCGAACCGGGCAGGGCACAAGCCAGCGCGCTGACCATCGAAAATCAATTCCCCTGGGCCATATGCATCATCGCAACGGCGGTTATGGTGTGGCGATTCATGCTGGCCGTAAGCAATGGGAGAAAAACTTCGGTACCGAGTTGCAGCTGATGGAGCAGGTCCAGTTAGAGCTGGGAGTGTTCTATGCCTAAATACATCATCACCCCAGTCGGAAAACCCCGCATGACTCGCCGCGATAAATGGAAACAGCGCCCGCCGGTGATGCGCTATCGCATGTTTTGCGATGAAGCTCGCCTTCATGGAATTCAAGTACCGGAGAGCGGTTCCCATATCACTTTCGTTTTGCCGATGCCGACGAGCTGGAGCAAGAAGAAGCGCGCAGCTATGGACGGCCAGCCACACCAGCACAAGCCAGATCTGGACAACTTAACAAAATCTCTGTTGGACGCCTTGTTTGAGGATGATTCCCACATTTGGGACGCCCGGACATCAAAAGTATGGGGCGAAACCGGAATGATAATTATCGAGGACATGAAATGACACCACGCCAGAAACGCCAGTATTTTGAAGGGCTGGGAAAAACCGCAATGGCGCCACGCAAGAGCTGGCTCGGGAAAAGTATTCTCCTGACTGATATCCAGTCCGGGTGGATTAAATCACTGCTAACTGTATGGGGGGAATCTGTCCGCGGCGGAACAGACCCGGCCAAACCGTGTGGCCATTCGTGCTGGAACGTGATAAGCGGAAAAAACTGGTCTGATAAAGCGCTTGAGCGATTTACGGCGGCGTTGAACCAGGCGAGAGAAGAGGGATTCCGTGGTGAGCAGGCAATGAGGCGCGCGCGCTCGATACTCTGGCCTGAGCCGCCGGTGAGTGTCATTGACGCAGCGATGTGCAGTGATGACGCGAAATTTATTGAGGATGTGGTGCTGCAGGCGTTCGAGTTGAAGGATCCGGTTTATCTGGTTGGCCGTCAGTATTACACCACCCGCAAAAAAATATCGGATATCACCAGAGAACTGCAGAGACTGACCCCGTGGCTCACCGATTCGGAGGCCAGAAAGCGTGTGCGCTGGTGCCTGGAAATATTCAGGGCTAAGGTTTTTCTGGCTGCGCGGGCGCTGTTAAGGTGAGGAATCTGATGTTGTAGAGGTTGCTCATACAACATCATACCTATTCATATAGCATTAATAGCTGTTGCTAAATACAGTGGTATTGTTTACGCTTTCAGTACCAGGTAAGAGCGCAGCGCCGACTTTGACTGGTGAGGAGTGACATATGAAAATGATTAACCGCCTTATGGCGACGCTGGCCACTCCAGACCGTATTATGGATATCCTGGTCAGCAATAGGTGGGATACCAAAGAAAACCCGGCTGAAAATAGTGCAACCGAAGCATACTTTTTTGACCGTAGCGGTACGTTAAAAATCAATCCACATAACGAAAGTGTGCAAAATGCTTTTGATTATAATATAAATGCTCTGTCTTCGAAGAAAAAACATCAAGGATAGGCATGAGCGCAGCGTTAGTTGTGGTAATTTTAGTATGTGGCTATTTATACATAAATAGCCACATACCCTCCAAGATTCTCTTCAAAAAATCTACTGGTTGGCAATCCTACTTTCAGGTAGCTTTGAAAGGCTCCATCTACTTGATTATGGGATTTTTTTTCCTGCTGATAGTTTGGATTGTTGTATTTCTACTTATGTTGATTTTCAACATACCTCATTTTTTCAAACCAACTTTGCATCATTTTACCTTCGCGTATGATCTCTGGGAGATCCACTTTGCGGGTGTAGGTATGCCTTTTGTTGCTTTGGTCGCTGCAACCATAATTTTTAGTTTGGGTGAATCTAAGCAAGCCGAGAAACAGTTGAGAGACCCAGCGCAGCGCCGAAAAATTTTCGAGGAAGTTGCTAAAAGTAGCCCTGTTGAGGCAATTCTTCTTGAGTCATTGGATAGCCAACAACAGCTGCTCGTTTCCATTACACTCAAGTCGCGAAAAGTTTATATTGGCATGGTTCATGAGGCGCGCCTGGAAGAGCATGACACCGATACGGTGGTCATCGTCCCGTTCCTGAGCGGATACCGTGATAAGGACACCTTGTCATTTATTGAAGAGGTAAATTATGCCGACCACTATAAAGAGTGCGGTATAACATTTACGTCACAACCGATCTCTCTTAAGCAGTACCGGCATGTTATTCCAAGGGATCAGATAGAATCAGTTTCTCTTTTTAATTCAGCGATGTATTCTCATTTTAAACAACTTAAGAATGAAAAAGAGAAACAATAAATCTCTTTAATACAAAGGCACACACAGAAAGCACTTTTTAGCAAAAAGTGCTTTTTTTAATTTGTGCCTATTGAAAACGGGCCAGAAAATCAGATAATCCATTCATGCTTGGCAGAGCTGCGCCACGATGGCAGCGATGTAAAGCGACAATTTGAAAAAACTTTAAACCCCGCCTGCCGGGGTTTTTTGTTATCCGGCGATACGACAGGGGTATTCGCGAAAGTGCATTGCACCAGTACCCCTGTCATATCGTCGATCTCACCAGTTTTAATAAATCAAATATCTATCATAAGGCTGCCATCCGGGCATTTCATTTACTTTTAATCTCTGCGAGGGTTTAGAGTAATTTGAAGGCGACAAAGATTGAGTATAATGACCCTTACTCATTCGTTATTGGAAACAGGTTTTATGAAAACAGAAAATCCAGACAATCCTCTTGAACGCAGTGGTTTCACATGGGATGAGTTTTATTCTCATCTCAGGGAATTTGACAAAGCTGTATGTGAAGCCAATGCTGTAAGCCAGGGAGTAGGTGTGAGAATGGCCGAAGCTTATCAAGGGTAGTCTACTTATATATTCGCCCGAATTTGTATTCATGCCTCAATAATGATATCTAATGTTCCAAAATCTAGATGGGCAAAACGTGATTATGATTTTTGGAATTTTTCTTCAGTAGCATCACATTTGAGGGCAATACTAGAGGCTGAGTTGTTATTCTTATATTTATCAGAGGTGCCTGAGTCGACTGAGCAGTGGTCAGCAAAACTTAACGTTATGCATATGAATGATTGCGTTAAGAGAATTGAGATGTTTACTGCAAGTGACAATTCAGAAGCTTTAAGTTTTTATCATGAACAACAAAAAGTGATTTCTGATAGGCTCCATAACAACCCTGTGTTTATGTCACTTGATTCTGGGACTAGGAAAAGATGTTTGACAGGTAAAGCTATCACTATACCGAATCGTGACGAATTGCTTGTTAAGCTTGGGAAGGACCCCGTCTCATTCAAAATCATGTTCGATTTTCTGTCTCATTATACACACATACTCCCTATGTCGTACTATAAAATGGAAGCAAATGGTAGAGGTACCGGCTGTTATAATGAATTCGATTTTGGATACATCATAATGAGTATGATGATGTGCACTGAAAGCTTAGTTAAATGCACTGATAGAATGATTGAAATTTTCCCAGATGTAAAAAGATTACGAAAAGGGATTAAATCTAAATTCACCTTAGGACCCAAGCCAACAAAATAGTCACTGCATTAATAAAAGGTTCCTGCAAGGAGCCTTTTTTAATAAAGATAATTTATATTCCATTTGAGTATTGTGCGCACCCTAAACTTTCAAAAAATTTAACGCCATCCGAATTATCGGAGGTGAGGTTATGAACAGAATGAGCACCATTTATAGCAGACTTTCATACGGCACTGGAACCGCTTTGACCGGCTGCGGTGTCTCCTCAAAGGCATATGCCGACACAGCAAAAACAGAGGTTTGGATCTTGGCTGACAAGATAGCAGGGCTGACCCTGAGCGATTGGGCAATCCTAGTCGGTATAGCGTGCACTGTTATCACATGCGGCGTTAACTGGTATTACCGCCGTAAAGAACGAGAGGATAGGTTAAATGTCCGTCAGCAGAGCGAAGCTTAGTGCTGCTATGCTGGCGCTTCTTGCTGCTGGAGCGTCAGCACCAGTTTTATTCGATCAGTTCATAAGCGAGAAAGAAGGCAATGCGCTGGTGGCCGTTGTTGATCCGGGTGGGGTCTGGTCTTTATGTCACGGCGTGACTGTCATCGATGGCAGGCGCGTTGTTAAAGGCATGACAGCGACAAAAGAACAATGCCACAAGGTTAACGCTATTGAACGCGATAAGGCATTAGCCTGGGTTGATCGCAATATCAAAGTGCCTCTGACAGAGCCGCAGAAGGTAGGTATCGCATCCTTCTGCCCATATAACATTGGTCCGGGTAAATGCTTCCCTTCGACCTTCTACAGGCGCATCAATGCAGGCGACCGCATAGGTGCATGCGAAGCAATCCGCTGGTGGATCAAAGACGGTGGACGTGATTGCCGCCTGACTAAAGGCCAGAAGAATGGCTGTTATGGGCAGGTCGAGCGGCGCGATCAGGAAAGCGCGCTGGCGTGCTGGGGGCTGGACCAATGAAAATTACTACGGGTCTAGTCGGCGTTGTCGTTATTGCTGGTCTTTCGGTCGCGCTCATTAAGAGTTGCTCAAACGCTAGTAGCCTTCAGAGCGATAACGACGTTCTGCGAAGCGACAACTCTTTGCAGAGGCAGGCGATAGCCACCCAGGCATTCAACTTCAATCGATTCAATCAGGTCGCAGAACAAGCCAACAGGCTCAACTCCCTGATCGACACCAGCACCGAAGAAACCGTAATCGAATACCGGGAGATTCTCCGCCGTGAAAAAACCTGTGATCTGCCTGTTCCTGATGACATTGCTGGTGGGTTGCTCGAATACGCGCACCGTTTACGTTCCAGCGCAATGCACGCCGATACCGACGAACCTGACGCAGCCGATGATCGTACCGCTGCCACCAGCTCAATAACGTACTGCCAGGCTGTGCTCTGGATTAAGCCGCTGCTGGCCGTGATTGAAAAGGGCAACAACAATTTCGCTGGGATTCGTCAGATCGAGCAACAGCGCTAACCATTGGATCGCACATTAGTTGATAGCAATCGGATTTCTGAAGTAAAAGTCAATGGCTTACTATCTTAATTGGTAGTAATTTATCTGGAATTGACTTGTATGAAAGAGAGCCAAAATGGAAGCTAGAGGGAATTATCGTTTAAGGCCAATTTCAGAACTTGGAAGCGGGACATTTGGGAGAGTAGAGAAAATCGAACTCTTCAATTCTAGTGAGCATTTTTGTGGCTATTACGCCCGCAAAAGTCTCGCAGTCAATCACGACATTGTTGGTTCAATCTTCAGTCCTGATGACTGGAGAAGACGATTTGAGAGAGAAGTGACATACCAATCTCGCTGTCGACATTCAAATGTTGTTCCTGTGTTAATACACAATCTAGATGCAGAGCATCCGTGGTTTGTTATGCCGCTAGCAGATACGGATCTTATGAAGGAGATCGACGGGAACGTATTAAGTGATGATGAGAAACTACTGGCGATTAGAATGATGTTACTCGGCGTCCAATACATCCACAAACGAGGGTATCTTCATCGAGACCTCAAGCCAGAAAATATCCTAAAGTTTTCTGATGGGCAGTACAAAGTCTCTGATTTTGGTTTAGTTAAGCACGATGACCCTAACGCAGCTTCGGCAGTACTAACGAATATTGCTGTCACCATGGGAACTGATGGGTATAAAGCTCCAGAAGTAAACAGGGGTCTGTATAGCCCTAAAACTGACATCTATGCAGCGGGTGCGATAGTGAATATTTTAAATTTAAGCCATGTGGATGGTATTGATGCTCTGATAGGCAAGGCTACAGCTTACAAACCGACTGCGAGATATGATTCAGTCAGTGAGATGCTTGCCGATCTTGACGCCATAATTGAAGGGAGGCAGGCATGATAAATCTTCTAAGTTGCGGCTTTTTCTCATGTCCTAAGGATTCCGACCGCGGCAATCAGGACTCATATGTTTTGCCAGCACCGACAGGTAACGGATTCGTTTTTGCAGTCGCTGATGGCGTTGGCTCATACGAAGGTGCTAAAGAGATAGCCGATGTTGCTACTTCTGCTCTTCGGTATACCAATAACGAAAGTATTACGGATATTCAAAAAACATTTCTGGGTCTAAAAGAAAAGGTAGATGCGGTTGTAGATGCTAAGTCTGAATGGATCAATGCAGCGACAACTCTTTCATTCTGTTTTATTGACCATGAAGCTTTGTATGTTGGGCATGTTGGTGATACCCGCGTCTATGTTAAAAAAGGCGCTAAGTTGGCATTGATAACCAAAGATCACACTCAACACCAAGAACTTTTTGATGATGGGATTTACACGAAGAAAGAGTTACGTGATTTACCAGGTAAAAACACTCTTACTTCGGCAATATCCAGAAACATTGCTTTACGCTTCCAAAGCGTTAAGTTGCCCTTATCGGAACTGGTAGATGAAAATGGACTCATTACTGTTTACATCATGTCAGATGGCGCACATCATTTCTGGGAACAAAGGCCAAGACTCTCCCTTGAAACTATCTCGAAAGCGCCAAAGTTTGCCGCAAGCTTGCTGAGAAGGATTGAGCGATCCGGACCCATAGATGATTACACGCTAATCGCTGCCTCTTTCCAAACATCGAAGTAGTAATAAACCGCCTGAGGGCGGTTTTCTTTTCCTCAACAGCTATCCATCAACATCAGCTGTATCCCTTAGTGGGGTTAAATATTCGAGATTGATTATTATTTGAAAAGGTACTCCTGACGGTTCTGAACACCGAGGGGGCCAGGACACGCGGAAAACGGCTAGTTTTTGCATTTTCATGGCGGCGGCAGCAGGTCTGTTAACTTGCTGATCGCAATGAAGAATTCCCGAAATGACCTGTACATTCTTTTTTTCTTCCTGTCATTAGACCAGTTTGTAATTAATTGAAATTTATCAATAAATCTGACATTCACCTGCCGGACGGAGCTGCCTATGTCAAATGTAAGCGGGATCGGTGATGCTTATCACTGGAGTGTTTTCAAAATCGCCGAGGCCTTCGGGATTCACCGTGACACCGTGAAAAAGCGGCTTCTCGCCGCCAATATCCCGGTGGCCGCAACTGTCAGGGGCAACCCCGTTTATGCCCTGCAGCATGTTGGGCCAGCCCTGTTTGGCGCGAAGCATGAAGCGGCAGACTCTGTTCATGATCCGTCGCAAATGGAGCCGAAAGAAAGGAAGGACTGGTACCAGTCGGAAAATGAAAGGATCAAGCTGGAAAAGGAGCAGCGAAAACTCATTCCCGTCGATGAAGTGGTCATCGTTTATTCGTCCATGAGAAAGGCTGTCGTCCAGGTACTGGAAACCATTCCGGATATCCTGGAGCGCGATTGTGCCCTGACCCCCCTAGCTGTCGGTGTTGTTCAGCAGTCCATCGATGATTTGCGGTATACCCTTCAGGAAAAGTCCTATGAAGCCTGTGCCGCTGAATTAATTCCGGACGAGGAAGGAGAGAGCCGCGAGGAGGAATAATGGGTTTTTCATCAGCCCGAAATTTTGGCAGGGACATATCGGCAGGATTTTCCCCACCACGTCGCATGCCGATTTCGGAGGCTGTTAAAAAATTCATGCGCGTTCCCAAGGGGGCCGGTAACTCAGTGCCATGGGATCCTGAACTGACGCCCTACATCATCGAACCCATGAACTGCCTTTCATCGCGGGAATACGATGCGGTGATTTTTGTTGGTCCTGCCCGAACCGGGAAAACAATCGGCCTTATCGATGGCTGGATTGTCTATACCATCGTCTGTGATCCCTCGGACATGCTCATTGTTCAGATGACCGAAGACAAGGCCCGTGAGCACTCGAAAAAGCGTCTCGACAGAACCTTCAGAAGCAGCGCGGCGGTAAAGAAAAGAATGAGCCCCCGTCGCAACGACAATAACGTCCATGATAAGACATTCAGGGATGGCTCATTCCTTAAAATTGGCTGGCCGTCAGTCAACATTATGTCGTCGTCGGATTACCGGTTTGTTGCCTTAACCGATTACGACCGCTTCCCGGAGAATATCGACAGTGAGGGTGATGGCTTCTCGCTGGCCTCCAAGCGTACCACCACCTTTATGTCCGCCGGGATGACGCTGGTGGAGAGCTCACCGGGCCGTGAGATCCGCGACAGTAAGTGGCGACGTAAGACGCCACATGAGGCACCACCGACCACCGGTATTCTTTCCCTGTACAACCGGGGAGACCGCCGTCGCTGGTACTGGCCGTGTCCGCACTGCGGAGACTATTTTCAGCCGGAAATGACCGCAATGACCGGCTATCGCGATAACCCGGATCCCCTGAAGGCCTGCGAGTCTGCTTTCCTGCAGTGTCCGCACTGTGATGGCATGATCACCGCCGACAAAAAGCGTGAGCTGAATGGTCTTGGGGTCTGGCTGCGGGAAGGAGAGCAGATTGGCCGGGATGGTGTGCGGTCCGGTGAGCCACGCCGTTCGCGCATAGCGTCGTTCTGGATGGAGGGACCCGCCGCTGCGTACCAGACCTGGGCACAGCTGGTGTACAAGCTGCTGACCGCTGAGCAGGAGTATGAGGCGACCGGCAGCGAAGAAACCCTCAAGGCGGTGATCAACACCGACTGGGGGTTGCCGTACCTGCCGCGCTCGGCCAGTGAACAGCGACGCGCCGATGCGCTGATGCTGCGTGCTGAGGATTACGGTAAACGCCTGGTTCCGCCCAAAGTACGTTTCCTGCTGGCGGCCGTTGACGTCCAGGGCGGCAAAAAGCGCCGTTTCGTCGTGCAGATTATCGGTTATGGCGAAAACGGAGAACGCTGGCTGGTGGATCGCTACAACATCCGCCAGTCGCTGCGCTGTAATGAGCATGGTGAAGCGGAGCCGATCCACCCCGGCGCGTATCCGGAGGACTGGCAGCTGCTGGTTTCCGATGTGCTGGGAAAAACGTATGCGCTTCAGTCTGACCCGACGCGCCGTATGCCGGTGCTGGCAATGGCCGTCGACAGCGGCGGTGAAGAGGGCGTAACCGACAACGCCTATAAATTCTGGAGACAGTGCCGCCGTGACGGCCTGGGTAAACGCGTTTACCTGGTCAAGGGCGACAGCACAAAACGCCAGAAAATCATCACCAAAACCCACCCGAACAATACCGAACGCACCGACCGTCGCGCCGACGCGCGCGGCGAGGTGCCGGTGTATCTGCTGCAGACCGACCTGCTCAAGGATCAACTCAGCAACAATCTGGACCGTGAGACCCCCGGTGCGGGCTATATCCATTTTCCCGACTGGCTGGGTGAGTGGTTCTACGACGAACTGACCTACGAAGAGCGCGGCGTGGACGGTAAATGGCGCAAGCCCGGCAAGGGTGCCAACGAAGCCTTTGACCTGTTCTGCTATGCCCATGCCGTGGCGGTTCTGCGCGGCTACGAAAAAATTCGTGACTGGGAAAAACCCCCTGCATGGGCTGAGCCGCAGGATCTCAACCCAAATATTCATGAAGGGGAGCGCCCCAGGGAGATAACTGTGGAAAAAACAAAAACTGTTCAGTCGCCGGTCCAGGCTGAACCTGAAAAGGGCGCCGGACTGTCCGGCAGCTGGCTGGGTGTTTCTGCTAAAGGAGGGTGGCTGTGACGAGAAATGAAGTCTGGAATATGGTGCTGCTGGTGCGCCAGGCCTATCAGGATTCGCTGGACGGTAAAAGCGTCTCCTTTACCGGCGTGAACGGTCGCGCCATCACGAACCATGATCCCATCGCGCTGCGTAAAGAGCTCGAATACTGGGAAGCCCGCTGGAGTTCTCTTTGTCGGCGCGGTGGTTCATTCAAGCTCGTTAACTTTCTGTAAGGTCAGCCATGGGAATTTTTGACAGAGCACTGGGCGCCATAGCCCCCGGGTGGGCGGTGGGGCGCGCGCGAAATAAAATGCTGTTGCAGGCGTATGAAGCTGCTCACCCGTCGCGTCTGCATAAAGCCAAGCGGGAAGGTAGGTCTGCAGATACTGCCGTTTTTGCCGCCGGGGTCTCCCTGCGTGAGCAGGCACGGGCTCTGGATGAAGATCACGACATTGTGATTGGCATGCTGGACAAACTGGAAGAGCGGGTAATCGGCGCGCAGGGCATACAGGTAGAGCCGCAGCCGCTTGACGTCAACGGTAAGTTACATGAAGGCGTCGCGGCACAAATTTCTGCACTCTGGTCGGAATGGTCGGTGCGCCCGGAGGTCACGGGCATGTTCACACGTCCTGAGGCCGAGCGTCTGGCGCTCCGCTCAGCCCTGCGCGACGGGGAAATCTTTACCCAGCTGGTACGCGGGCCGGTTGCCGGGCTGAAGCATGCCACCAACGTGCCATTTTCACTCGAGCTGCTGGAGGCGGACTTTGTGCCGATGAGCCTCAGCAGCAATGCCGGCCAGCAGGTTCGCCAGGGCGTCATCCTCGATGCCTGGGGCAAACCCGCAGGATACCGCGTCTATAAATACCACCCGGCGAACATGACGCGTTTCAGCGCGGAGCTGAAAACCGTCTCCGCCGACAGCATGCTACATCTGGCGATGCGTCGCCGGTTGCATCAGGTCCGTGGCATCAGCCTGCTGCACGGGGTGATTAAGCGTCTGAGTGATATCAAAGACTATGAAGAGAGTGAGCGCGTGGCTGCCCGTATTGCCGCCGCGTTCGGCTTTTATATCAAGCGCGGTGATGCGGCGACTTTTTCAGATGATGACTGGAAGCCCGGCGAGCAGAAATACCGCCAGTTTGATATCGCGCCGGGGATGATTATTGACGATCTGGCACCGGGTGAAGACCTGGGCATGGTGGAGTCAAACCGCCCGAACGTTCACCTTCACGAATTCCGTAACGGCCAGTTGCGTGCGGCGGCGGCGGGCAGTCGCGTCACCTATTCCAGTATTGCCAGGGACTATAACGGAACCTACAGCGCACAGCGCCAGGAGCTGGTGGAAGGGCAGGAAGGGTACAACGTCCTGCAGCAATGGTTTGTCGGTCAGCATGCCCGCCCCGTCTACCGTGCCTGGCTGGCGATGGCCCTGCTCACAATGGATCTTCCCCCGGATGTTGATCGCACCACGCTGTTCAACGCCACCTATCTCGGGCCGGTGATGCCCTGGATTGATCCCATTAAAGAGGCTAGCGCCTGGAAAGCCATTCTGCGCGGCGGTGCCGGCACGGAGGCTGAATGGATCCGCGCCCGCGGCCAGTCACCGCAGGAAGTGAAAAAGCAGCGCCTGCGCGAAACCGAGTTTAACCGTAAAAACGGGCTGGTGTTTGATTCCGACGCCGCCAATGACAAAGGAGCGATGCCAGATGCAACGGCAAAACCAGACGATAAACGGCGTGAGCCGGACGATGATGATTAACCCCCGCGCCAGCCTGGCGGGTGTCGATGCGGCAAACGGTCAGTGCTGGTACGAAATCCGCGCGCTGGCTGCCGGACGGGTCGAAATCTTCCTTTATGACGTGATCGGCGGCTGGGGCATCACTGCCCAGCAGTTCGTCGCCGACTGTAAAGAGGCGGGGGTGTTTGAGGCCAGCGCGGTGGATTTGCATATCCACAGCCCCGGCGGCGATGTCATGCAGGGTTTTGCCATCTACAACACCCTGTCGCGGCTGAAAGCTAAGGTGGATATCTGGGTGGACGGCGTGGCAGCCAGCATGGCCTCGATGATTGTCTGCCTGCCCGGCGCCACGGTGCATATGCCGGAGAACGCCTGGATCATGGTCCACAAACCGTGGGGCGGCATCGCCGGGGATTCTGACGACATGCGCGACTATGCCGCCTGGCTTGACCGGAATGAAGCCCTGATGCTCAGTGCCTACATGAACAAAACCGGACTGGGGCAGGAGGAGCTGGAAGCGATGCTGAAAGCGGAGACCTGGCTTAACGGTGCCGAGGCGGTGGAAAAAGGTTTCGCCGATACGCTTGAACCTGAACTGCAGGCCGCGGCCTGTGTGAATGAAAATAAACTGAAGGATTACCAGAACATGCCAGAACAGATTAAATCCCTTTTTGCGCCGCGCGCCGAAGCTCCGGTGAATCAGCCACAGCAACCTGCTCCGGTACAGCAGCCTGCGCCGGTACAGGCAAACCTTACCCCGCCAGCGACACAGCAGCCCGCGCCGCAGATGACAAACATCGATGTCGCGGCTCTGGCCCAGCAGCTGCAGCAGCAGATGCAGGCATCAAACGCCGAGCGCGTGAGCACGGTATCTGCCGTTTTTGAGGCGTTCCCGGCCTTCGCCACGCTGAAGGCGGAGTGCCTCGCCGATTTCACCTGCAGCGCCGAAAACGCCCGCGACAAACTGCTGCAGGCGCTGGCGGCGGGTACCACCCCGAGCGCCGGTCCGGGGGCCATTCACCTCCACGCCGGCAACGGTAATCTGGTCGGTGACTCCATCCGTGCGGCTATCATGACCCGTGCGGGTTATGCGCAGGCCGAGAAGGATAACGCCTACAACGGTTATACCCTGCGTGAGCTGGCGCGTGCCTCCCTGGTGGATCGTGGAATTGGCATTTCCGGTCACGCGGCGCCGCTGGCGATGGTCGGCCTGGCGTTCACCCACAGCAGCAGCGATTTCGGCAATATCCTGATGGATGTGGCGCATAAAGCCGCGCTGATGGGCTGGGATGAGGCCAGCGAAACCTTTGACCAGTGGACCCGCAAGGGCACGCTGACCGATTTCAAAACCGCGCACCGCGTCGGCCTGGAAGCCTTCCCGACCCTGCGCAAGGTACGCGCCGGGGCGGAATATAAGTATGTCACCCTGAAAGATCGCGGTGAGCCGATTGCCCTGGCGACTTACGGCGAACTGTTCAGCCTTGACCGTCAGACCATCATCAACGATGACATGGACATGCTGACGCGTCTCCCGATGGCGATGGGCGGCGCGGCACGTGCCACCATCGGCGATCTGGTGTGGGCGGTGCTGACCAGCAACCCGAAAATGGCCGACGGAAAACCACTTTTCCACGCCGACCACGGAAACCTGGTGGCAGCGGACCTGAGCATCGAAGGGCTTGATGCCGGACGCCAGGCGATGCTGCTGCAGAAATCCGGCGACCGTCGCCTCAATATCCGTCCGGCCTTTATGCTGACGCCGGTGGCGATTGAGTCCCGTGCGAACCAGCTGATCAAATCGGCCAGCGTGCCAGGTGCGGATGCCAACAGCGGCATTTCCAACCCGATCCAGAATTTTGCCACTGTCCTTTCAGAGGCGCGACTGGATGACAGCAGCCCGACGGATTATTACCTGGCGGCGGCGAAGGGGCGCGACACCATTGAAGTGGCCTATCTCGACGGCATCGATACGCCGTATCTGGAGCAGCAGCAGGGCTTCACCGTTGACGGTGCCGCCTTCAAGGTGCGCATCGATGCCGGGGTGGCCGCGCTTGACCACCGTGGCATGGTGAAAGTCACCAAAAAATAACGACCGTCATCTGACGGTTTTTTTATACCCGGGGTGGTGCTGACCGCCCCTTTTCTTTGCGGAGAATAACGATGGCGACAAATTATTATCAGGACGGCACCACGATGGACTGGAGCAACAGCACGGGTAAGGATGTGAAATCCGGCGAACCGGTGGCGGTCGGGCAGTTTATGGGCGTGGCGCACGCGGATATCCCGGACGGCGGTCAGGGCGTCCTGCACACCACCGGGGTGTTTGTACTGCCCAAGGTGGAGGCCGAACCCTGGCCGCGTGGCACAAAACTGTATCTGAATGACGCCGGGTTGCTGACAGCCGTGAAACCTGCCGACGACGAACTGGTGGTGGCGGGCACGGCGTGGATCACCAACAACCCGGGCGAAACCGAAACCCGTGTGCGTCTGGGGTTCTGATGAACCGCTTTCGTCAACGCCTGTTAAACGCGGATGCCCGGATTTCCCGGGCATTTGCCGAAGAGGTGCCAGCCGTCCTGTCTATCGGCAGCGAGCTGCGTCCTGTTACCGTGATTTTCGAGACGCCTGATGCCCCGGTTGACGTGCCCGGCGGGGGGCAAATTCAGGATCGCTCTCCGGCCTTCAGCGCGATGACCACCGATATCGCGGGGCTTGAGAAGCGCCACGGCGTGGAGATCAACGGTACGGCTTATCGTGTGACGCACGTCGGGGCTGATGAAGAAGGCCGCACCCGCGTCACGCTGGCGTATGGCGCACCGGGTAAGATGCAGCCGGACATCAATAAGTGGAGCTGATATGGCGCGTGAGTCCAGACTGCGGCGGGATTTGCCCGTCGATATCGATGTGGATGCCATCTGGCGGATAGCGGATCACATCGGTGCCACCCATAAACAGTTTCGGGCGGCGTACTCCCGCGCGCTGAAACGTACCGCCGCCACCCTGCGTAAAAAAGCGATGGCAGACCTGAAAGACGGGCTGGCGCCACGCAGCCTGGATCTGGTGCGCCGGCGTCTGCTTTCCTTTCGTCTTGATCGCGCTTCTCAGTCACAACTGGATAATTTTCGTCTCTGGTTTGGTCTCAATGCCATCAAGGTAAAAGATCTGAAAGGCCGGATTAACGGGCGGGTAAGGCCTCACCATACCCGGCGAGATAAATCCACCGGGCGGTATATAAAGGCGCGGCGCCAGGCAGAAAACGCCGGGTTCACCCCAAAGGGCAGCCTGCTTTCCCCGCGCACGTTTGAAAACGGGGAAGTGGCGCGCTCCCGCCGTGAAAACCGGCGGACGGTGGTTATCCGCGATCCGGATACCCGTCGTGCCCGCGAGGCGGAAGTCGATATTTATGAGCCGATGCTGAACTACATCGAGGATAACGCCTTTGCGGAGGCGATGGAGATTTTTATGCATCACTTTGAAACCGATCTGCGCGGGCGCGTGAAAGCCCGTATTTCTGTCTGAGGTAAACCATGGCTGAGCCATTACTGCTTGGGCAGTATCACGATGCTGTCACCGCCGCGCTGAAAAACATTGCGTGGGTGCGAGACGCCGATGCGTACCCGGAAAAAAATATCCCCCGCTTTACCGGACTGATCACCCCTGCAGTGTATTTCTCCATTAACGGCTGGGAGCAGGGCGGCGGCAACGAGGGGCAGCTTAACGTCACTCTGTCCTGCGATTTGTTCGTGGTGGTGGATGCGGCCGGCGCGGGCGTCAGCCGACCGGAGATTTTTCTGCGCACGGCGGGCGCAGATATCACCCAGTGGATTGACGGCCAGCAGTTCGGCCTGTCCCATCTGGAGCCAGCTGTGTTTATCGATGCCGCACGCGATGAGTTTGATCCGCGCATGGATGATTACCTGGTCTGGCGAATCTCTTTCACACAGTCAGCCGCCTTTGGTGCGGATCCGTTTGCACAGCTGAATGCCCCGCTGAAAGCGGCCTGGCTGGGCAAGGCGCCGGATATCGGTCGGGCACATGTGGATGACTATCAGCTGATTTACG
This sequence comes from Enterobacter sp. 22466, assembly GCF_052044775.1. Taxonomy (NCBI): domain Bacteria; kingdom Pseudomonadati; phylum Pseudomonadota; class Gammaproteobacteria; order Enterobacterales; family Enterobacteriaceae; genus Enterobacter; species Enterobacter sp. 22466. The sequence goes on from NZ_JBQENX010000001.1 coordinate 1,000,288, forward strand.
AGGCAAAACCCGATGAGTGATATCGAGGGCGATTTACAGCGCCGCCTGGCAAATATTGTCCGGCGCGGGGTTATTCATTCCGTTAAGCATGACGACATACCGAAGTGCCGGGTGGATCTGGGCGACATCATCACTACCTGGCTGCCGCTCTGCCAGGGCTTTTCGGGTGCTAACCGGGCTGACTCGAATCCGTATGCGGTGGGGGATGCGGTTACGGTGCTGTCGGAGGCGGGTGAGCTGAATAATGGCCGGGTGTTTCCCGGCTGGAATACCGGCGGTCTGCCGGTACCGGAGGGTAGCGACAGTGAACATATCACCCGCTACGGCGACGGTACCGAGATCCGGTATGACCGGGAGGCGCATGCCCTGACCATCACGCTGGCAGAGGGCGGGACCTACAAAATTATCGGAAAAGGAACGCTCGATGGTCCGGTGGAAATCACTGATACCCTCACAGTTCAGGGTGTTACGCAAATCAATTCCAACACGAACGTGAAGGGAAACATCGGTGCAACCCAGGAGATTTCGGACGGTACCGGGACAATGAGCGGGATCCGCGAAACCTACAACGGCCATAACCATCAGGAAAATGGTGACGGCGGTGGTACCACAAATCCCCCCAATCAAAAAATGTGACCTGCTTGCGCAGGTTTTTTTATGCCTGGAGAAAAAATATGGCCCAGTTACATGGTGTGGAAACAATCGAGCTGACCTCGGGTACGGTGGCCGTCACAACCATCCAGACCGCGATTATTGGTCTGGTCGGGACGGCACCCGCAGCCTCAGCCGGCACGCAGGCAACTGCCAGCACGGGAACGCCCATTCTGGATGATGTTGTGACGTTTACGGCAGGTCTGGCCGGCAGGGCGGGCAACCTCATGAAGGTTGAGGCAGTGGCCGGTAAGCCAGATGAGGATATGCCGGAAGCGGTGGAAACCTCTGCGGTCTGGAATGCGCCGTCGCAGACCCTGACCATCACCCTTGGCTGTGACGCGAGCGGCGAACTGACCGCAACGCCTGCGGAGGTGGTCGCTGCCGTGGGCGCAGCGGCCGATGTGAAAGTGACTGCAAAAGGAAGCGGCAAGGGTATCGTGTCCCCCTTCAGTCAGCAGCTGACCGGGGGGGAGGATGAGCCTTTTCCGCTGAACACGCCCGTTGCGATTGCCGGTACCACGATGCTTTCCCGTCTCGGTGATAAAGGGACGCTGAAACCGGCGCTCACTGAAATCAATGACCAGCGAAATGCCCTGACAGTGGTGGTGCGTGTGGCAGAAGAAACCGATGAAGCGAAACAGCGTGCGGCGGTGCTGGCTGGTATTAGCACGCTGTCGTCGGCGAAATCCGTGACGACGTACCAGCCGCGAATCGTGATTGCGCCGGGGTTCAGTGAGGATGATGCGGTGGGCAAGGCGCTGGAAACCGTTGCCGGCAAGCTGCGGGCGGTGGCATATGTTGACTGTGCGTCCGGTGCCACGCTGCAGGAGGTGGTGCAGCGTCGTCAGTCTTACGGTACCCGCACCGAGCTGCTGCGCCCGCGTGTTCAGGTCAGCAACGCCGACGGCCAGCTGGTCTGGCGTCCGTATTCTGCCTTTGCGGCGGGGCTGCGTGCCCGTATCGACGTTGAGAAGGGCTGGTGGTGGAGTAAATCCAACCAGGACATCAACAACATCCTCGGCGTGGAGCAGATCGACGAGTTCATTCTCGGTGATGAAAACTGTGATGCGAACCTGCTCAACATGCAGAACGTCTCTACCATCATTCGTCGTGCCGGGTTTAAGCACTGGGGGAATCGACTGTGTGGTACTGACCCACAGTGGCGCTTTGAATCGGTTCGCCGTACCGCCGACGTCATCGAGGACAGTATTCAGGAAACGATGCTGGAGTACGTTGACCGTCCTCTGGATCGGGAGAACGCCGACGACATTATCGGCACGATCAACGCCTATATGCGCCAGCTGGTCGGGCTCGGCGCCATTTTCGGTGGTCGCGCCTGGCTGGATGAGGAGCTTAATACCGCTGAGAGCATGGCGGCGGGCGTGCTGTACATCAACTATGACTTTGGACCGAAATCGCCGACTGAGCTTATCAGCCTGCGCGTCCGGGTGAATAACAACTATGCGCTTGAGGAGATGCTGGCAGCATGAGCGAGAAAAACACACTACGCGTATGGACCTTCTTCCGGCAGGGGATCCGTATTCAGGGCGCGCATGAATTTACGCCGCCGACACTGTCCATTGTCAAAACCGATCTGCGCACCGGCGCGCAGGATGCTCCCTCTCCCGTGGATGACGGCATGGAGGCACTGACCTGCCAGCTGAAATTCTACGGCGTGGATACGGATATGCTGACTGCCTTCGGTTTTGTCAGCGGCAGCCGCCCGCGCTTTACAGCCTATCAGGGCTATCTGGCGAACGGTACCGCGCTGGGCACCATCGAGGAAATTGAAGGTTTTGTGCAGACCGTCACCCCGGATGCGCGGGGCAAGGACAGTCTTTCGGAAAACGCCATCACGGTGGATATCGCCGTGAGCTATTACCGTCAGACCAAAGACGGCCGGGAACTCTTTGCCATCGATACCGAGCGCTTCGCGCGCCGGGTGAATGGCGTGGATGTGCTGTCCGGCCTGGCGGCTAAAGTCCGCCTCTGAGTCTTTCTTCCTTTATATAACTCTGTAACGGCCTGCGGGCCGTTTTCTTATGGAGATAAACATGTCTTTTCCTGGTGAAACCCGCGTTATCAAACTGTATTCCCCTGTCACGCTTGAAAATGGCAGTGCGCTCAACCAGGTGACGCTGCGGGAGCCGCTGGTGCGTGACCGCATCGCTTTTTCCAAAGACCGCGGCAGTGAAGAAGAAAAAGAAGCGCGCATGATTGCGCTGCTGTGCAACCTCAGTGAGCAGGATATCTGGCAACTGACGGCGGCGGATTATGCTCAGCTGCTGGACGCGTTTAACGTTTTTATGCTCCCGCCCGGGAAGCGACCGAAAGAGGACTGATCCGGGCGATGCGTTTTCTGGGGCGGCGCCTGCATTTTCCCATGACGGAATACCTGGATATGCCGTTCAGCGTGTTTTCTGATTTTCTCACCGACGAAGTGGAGGCGGTAAACCGTGGCCGGATTAAGCCAGAACCTTAAGGCCGTCATTACCTTTGGCGGCAGTATCGACAGCTCCTGGAATCGTTCAGCGAACAGTCTGCAAAAGAGCCTGAAGGACGTCGGGAAGCAGTCAGAAAAGCTGACGAAAGACCAGACTAAGCTGGCGGCAGAGATTAAGCGCGCAAAGCTGGCAGGACAGAGCCTGGGCGACCTTAAACGGCGTTACAGCGACGTATCCCGTGAAATCCGCAAAACGGAGGCCGAGCAGCAGAAGCTGAATCAGCAGATGCAGAAGGCGCAGCGACTGGCAGCATTTAAGGGGGCAGGGAAGGGGCTGTTTCGCCGTGGGCTCGGTATGGCCGGACAGCTGGGCGGGATGGTGGCGCCCGGGCTGGCGATTGGCGGTGGTGGTGTGGTGGCTTCTGCCCTGGGCACCCTGATTGCTCCGGCGGCCACCAACGAAGAAACGGCCCGACGCGCTGGCGTGGCGAAAAGCTATGGCGTCGATATCCCGACGTTTGATGCCTGGGACACCCTCGCGAAACAGTACGACATGAACGGGGAGAACATCGGCGATCTGTTTGAGGAGTATCTGCATAAGTCGGGTGAGTACAAACAGAACGGCAAGCAGGGCTCGCTGCAGGATGCGTTTGAAACGCTGGGGTTTAAGGCGGGTGATTTTGCCGGGCTCAGCGATATGGCGCAGTTTGAAAAAATTGTCGAGCGTGCGCTCAGCCTGCAGGATGAGTCGAAAGCTTCGTTTGCGCTGGATTCGCTGTTTGGTGGTGAGGCCAGCAAGTTGCTGATGCTGCTGAAGCAGTCCGGCAAAAGCTATCGCGACCTGATGGACGAGCAGCGGCGCTATAACCTCGTCACGAAAGAAGGCGCTGAAGGGGCGATGGAGGGCAACCGCGCCATCACCAGTCTGCGCACTGTCTTCTCCTCTGCGGTGGCGGAAATCTCCGGTCAGCTGGGTAACGAGCTGGCTCCGGATATCCGTCGTCTGACGGACGATATGGCAGAGTGGTTTAAAGGCGGCGGGATCAAGCGCATTGTCAATTTTCTGCGTAATGACCTTTATCCCGGCGTGCTGACGTTCGGGCAGGGCATATTTTTCGTCGGGAAAGTGGCGTACGCGCTGGCGAAAAAACTCTCCTGGCTGTTGCCGGATGAGCGAAGCGATCAGCGGGATGTGCTCAAGTCGCTGGCGATGACCGGATCGGTTGATATTGCGCGCATGACGGCGCAGCGCACCGGTCAGGGAGAGTGGTTCGAACAGCAGCTGCAGGAAAAGCCGGGCCTGCAGGACGATGTGAAAAAATCCTGGCGGGATACGCGGGGCTTTTTCCGCGATGACGAGGACGCTTTCAACAATACGCTCGATAAATATGTGACACCGGAAAGCAGCGGCGCGCCGTTCTCCTGGGACTCAGTGCTCAGCCAGAACCAGGGGGCGTCTTCGCAGCGCGGGCGTGAAACATCCGGGCAGTCTGTCAGCGCCTGGAATAATTACCGACTCCCTTCTGTCCCCGCATTTGAAAAAAGCCTCAGCTGGCCCGTAGCGGAGAAACTGACAGGATCCTCAGACAAGCCTTTAACGGTTAACCCGATGGTGAATGTTGATGTTTATCCTTCACCTGAATATGGCGGGATGCGAAACGCCATCCCGAATACTGTTCCGCCGGCAGGCCAGTCTGGCGAAGAGGGCGGAAGTTACTGGGAAACGTTACTGCAGAAGCTGGATTCAGCGGACAAAGCGCCGCCTCCCCGGCAACTGACCGACAACCGTCGTTTCGACTTTCATTATGAAATTCACGGCGCACCGGGGCAGGACGAACGGGCGATCGGGGATGAGGTTGTCGCGGTAACTAAAACCAATCCGGTATTTAACGGTGACAGCAGCATGCTGGACGGAGGGCAAATCTGGTGAGTGAAATTATTCCGGTCTTTGAAGACTTCGGGCAGTCCCGGTCCAGCGCTGTTCGTGGTGCACAGGCTGCCCGGGTGATGATGATGCTGGGCGATTTTGCCTTTTCCATCGACACCACGGCTTACAACCAGCTGACCCGCGAGGCCAGCTGGCGATGGAGCGAGCAGGAGCGTATCGGCAAACAGGACCTGCTGCAGTATACCGGCAAGCCCGGGCGAACCGTCCGGCTTGAGGGGGAGTCGCATGCCTTCTTCCGTAAGGGGGTGGATGCCGTTAACGATCTCTACGATCTCGCAGACCAGAACAAGCCACAGCAGCTGGTCAGCGGCGAAGGGGATGTGCTGGGCTGGTGGGTGGTGATCGACTTCTCCGACACGACCAGTCGATTCCTGCCTGGCGGCGGCCACCGTAATAAAAACTGGACGATGACGCTGAAACATTATGCAGACGATATATCAAACCCGTGACGGTGACGTGCTGGATGCTGTCTGCGCGGCGCATTACGGCACGGAAAACCTTTCTTATATTGTGACGCAGGTACTCGAAGCGAATCCGGGGCTGGCCGATGTCGGTGCTGTTTATCCGTCAGGCCTGTTTATCACCCTGCCGGATCTGGCTCCGCCGGTTGAGGATTCTACGTTCAGTCTGTGGGATTAAAATGACCGAACAGAGTGTTAAACCTGAATATGCGCCCGCTTTCAGCGTCAGCGCGGAGGGACAGGATATCACCCGCGCGCTGCAGCAAAGCCTGGCAGAGCTGACGCTGACCGATTACGGCGGCGCCACGGCAAAAGCGGATGAGCTGAAAATCACGCTGTTGTCGGAAACGCTCCCTTTGCCGACAAAAGGCGCACGTCTACGCGTGGCGCTGGGTTTCAACGACCAGTTGGTGGATAAGGGCTGGTTCGTGGTATCCGGCGTCGGCAGCAGCGGTCCGCCACGGCGCGTGGAAATTTATGCCACGGCTGCGCCCATGAACGCGCAGAAACAGCCCGGTGATGTGCTGAGCCAGAAGACCCGAAGCTGGGACAATCTGCGACTGGCAGATCTGGTTAAAACTGTGGCCACCGAAAACGGTCTGGTACCCAAAGTGGCCACGGAGCTTGCGAATATCCATATTGACCATGTTGATCAGGTGGCGGAGTCCGACGCCAACCTGCTGACTCGTCTTGCCCGAACGTGGAACGCCGTCAGCAAACCCTCCGGCGGGTACTGGCTTTTTCTACGGCAGGGCGCAACGGCTAAGGCTTCAGGTGAACAGACCGGGGAACTGGTTATCACTCCGGAGGAAGTCTCAAACTGGTCATACAGTGAGGGAGAGCGGGGGAGTTCGACGGGGAAAGCGACCGGCAGCAGCGGTAAGTCATCAGGAAAAATCGGGGTTCGCTATTACGATGAAGCGGACGGCAAGACCAAAACCACCACGGTTGACCATGACGGTCCCTCGATGGCGAATCCCTATACCCAGCCGGCAAAGGCCACTGCTGACCAGCAGGCCAAATCGAAAAAAACGCAGGCCCGGCGCAATGAGCAGAAAATGACGGTGACGGGGCCGTGCCGCCCGAAACATGTCCCGCTTACGGCAGAATCCGGCGTTTCCACGTCAGGTTTTGGCGAGCGGGAAGATCGTGCCTGGGTGGTGGAATCACTGGTCTATTCCCTGACGCCTGCCGGGTTCAGCTACACGTACAACCTGGTGGTTGATATTCGCAAGCCTGCGAAGTCCTCTAAAAAATCCGGCAGCACCGATAAAACCGGCCCGGATTATTTCGGTTAACTCTCCGCCTCCTGGCGATCCTCATACGGAAAAACATTATGAACGGTGTAAACAGCCGGACGGGTAAACGCCTGTCCGGTAGCGACCATTTGTGCCAGTCGGTCAGCGATATCCTCTCCACGCCGCTCGGCAGCCGCGTGCTGGTTCGTGATTATGGCAGTGACCTGTTTTCGCTGGTGGACAACCCCCGCGACGACCTGACCAGGCTGCGCATTATCGCCGCGACCGCCTCGGCGCTGTCGCGCTGGGAACCCCGGCTGAAGGTCACGCGCGTTGTCGTTTCTTTCCCTGCTGATGAAACGGGATGTGTGGTGGATATCGAAGGGATTAACAAAGAGAACAATCTTCCTGTCAGCACCGGAGGCATACCGATTTATGGCAAACAGCTATGACGTGATTAACATTTCGGCGCTGGCGGTACCGGATGCGATTGTGCTTCCGGACGCCGCCACGCTTTTTTCCCGCTGGCTGGCCCGCCTGCGGGAACTGGATCCAGAATTTGATGCCCTGCTGGAATCCGACCCCGCGTACAAGCAGGGAGAGGTCAGTGCCTATCAGCTGACGCTGGCCTTTCAGCGCGTCAACGATGCAGTGCGGGCCGTCTTCCTCGCCAGTGCCCGGGGGGCAGACCTTGATCAGCTGGGGGCCAATTTTAACGTCCCGCGTCTGGTGATCCATCCGGGGGATCCGGAGGCGGTTCCGCCCGTTGACCGGGTGATGGAAACGGACGACGCCTACCGGGAGCGCATCCAGCTTTCGTGGGCACAGCTGAACACCGCCGGCGCCCGGGATGCGTACCGCTACCACGCCCGGTCCGCCGACAGCGAGGTGCTGGACGCGGATGCGTATGGTCCGGAAACCCATAACCGCCCGGGCGAGGTGGATGTGTATGTGCTGGCGCGCACCGGCAACGGTGAGGCGGGGTTGATACTGCAGGAGGCGGTGATGAACAGACTGAGCGTGGATGACGTCCGCCCGCTCACGGATTTTGTCAGCGTAAAAAGCGCGACGATTAAGGACTACACCGTGACGGCCGAACTGGAGATCCCCGAGGGACCCGATGTGCAGACGGTTCTGGATAACGCCATCGACACGCTCAGAAGTTACACGCAGCTCGCGCACCGCATCAACGCCCTGGTGCCGGTGTCGGCCATTTACGCTGCGCTCCAGCAGCCCGGGGTGTCCCGCGTGCGCCTGATAAACCCGGCGGCAGATATCGAGGCTGCAGCCGGGCAGGCCCCCTGGTGCAGTGCGATTAATGTGACGCGTCCGGGAGGCAGCGATGGCGGATAAATTCCGGTCCCTGCTTCCCCCCTCGTCTTTCCCGTCAGAGCGGGCGCAGGAGCAGGCCACCACGGAGCAGATCCTCATCCTGGACGCAGACATGGTGCGGAAGATGAAAAATCCGGACACCTGTCCGGCGCACCTGCTGCCGTGGCTGGCCTGGGAGTTTGCGGTGGACTTCTGGGAAGACGCCTGGACCGAAGCGGAAAAACGGCAGGTGCTGCGGGATGCGGCCTATGTCCATCAGCACCGGGGGACTGCCGGCGCGGTGAGACGGTCGCTAAGCGCCGTCAGCCTGCCCACGACGGTGGTGGAGTGGTGGGAGGATGAGCCACGGCGGGCGCCGTACACCTTCCGGGTGGTGGTGTACAGCATCCAGGCCATTGATGAGGCGCTGTACCGGCGCATCCGTCGTCAGGTGGAGAAAGCCAAGAATCTGCGCAGCCAGCTCACCACTATTGATGTGATTGCCGATCTGGGCGCGAAAGGGACGTATTACACCGGCGGGGCAGTGACCGCCTGGGCAGATATTGATATAGCAGCAGGAGAATAAAGATGGCAGAAAAATATTACAGCATCCTGACCAACCGGGGAAAGGAACTCGAGGCGGAGTCGGCGGCGACAGGCAAGCCGGTGGTGATCACCGATTTTGTGGTCGGGGACGGTAACGGCGCGCCAGTTATTCCCGATCCGGTCCGTACGGCCCTGATGAATGAGGTGTACCGCAGCGCGGTATCTGCACTGCAGGTCTCGCCCGACCAGGCAAACCAGTTTATCGCGCAGCTGGTGCTGCCGGCAGACGTGGGGGGCTTTGTGGTGCGTGAGGTGGGGCTGCTGACGGAGGCCGGTGAGCTTTACTCCCTGGCGAACTGTGCGGCCATCGAAAAGCCGGAGAAGAGCGTCAGCATCCGGATGCAGTACCGTCTTGCGGTATCAGAGACAGCAGATATTGAGCTGAAGGTGGCTACCGGGGATGGCCTGTTCCTTCGCCAGGATGCAAATCTGGGTGATGTAAAGGATGCCGCTGAATCACGGGAAAATATTGGGCTGAAAGGGGCGGCCGTGCTGGATGTGGGGAAAACTGCCGGTACGGTTGCTGCTGGGGATGACACGCGCATCGTTAATGCACTGCAGAAAAATAACAACCTGTCCGACCTTACCGATAAGGCTAAAGCAAGAGAACACCTTGAATTAAAAACGGCCGCGCAAAAAGAAGTTGTCACCTCAATGACAGATACGACAGCGAACCGTGTTCCTGTAGTTGGCTGGATGGGGTTGGGAAGTGTAGCGCCGCGTACAGCGGTAGCTGCATCTGATAGCTATGACAATATCCCAACCGGATTACCTTCAGGCTTCTGGACGCATGCTGTTGGTGGTGGTCCGTACGCTCACACAGTTACATTACAACAGGACGGAGGGGGAAACAGGAACGACATACATCTGATTATTCCAACAGGCACCGGAAATAAAATTGCGATTCGCTGGGATGGTGGGCAAACAAAGAGTTACCAATATTTTTATACCGATAAGAATAAACCCACTGCCGGGGATGTAGGGGCGCTGCCAACTGGAGGCGGTCGGCTAACAGGGACTTTAGAAATTTATCACGCCGCTCCAATTATCCAGTTAACCGAAACTGACACCGGGAAAAAATATTTCATCGTAGTCGATGGCAGTGGTTTTCGTATTGACGAAGATTCTACCGCTGGAGATCATATTCTCTCCTACGCGAGCGGCAGCAAGCAGCTTACAACAGGTGGACAGTTTGTTCCCGGAGACTTTTCGAACTTTGACGCCCGCTACCTGTTAGCTGACAGTGCAACTCATGCCGGATTTGCAAGCGGAGATGCTACAAGGCCTTACATGCGTCACAAGGCCAGCAATGCTGTAGTGGAGCTGGCGAAAAAAGGCGACGCGTATACTAAAGCAGAATCTGATAATGGCTATATGGCAAAAACAGGCGCATATACCAAAACAGAGAGCGACGGACGTTTCCAGCCTAAAGGCAATTACGCAGCAGCTGGGGCGTCATATACCAAAGCTGAAAGTGATGCACGTTACTCACAAATTAATACAGCGTCAAAAACCGCAAACTCCATGTACAGCAAGGATGCATCGACTGGTGTTATCACTATTGCGATGAGTAACATTACTGTAGGGAATAACGCTTCAGTTGCGGTTACATTCCCAACAGCATTTCCGAATGCATGTGTGGCCACTGTGATTTCTTATGACGGTAATGGGCACGGAAATGATTCTGATTCAGCATATGCAGTGACAGCTTATTCAAAGACGGGTTGCACTATCCAAGCGTGGAATGCAAATGGTAAGTTCATGCTTATAGCTACGGGGTATTGAGATGACTATTTATTTTAGTGCAGCAGAAAACGGATTTTATGATGATGCGCTCAAGAATGATTATATGGCTGCTGGAACGTGGCCAACTGATGCAGCGGCAATATCAGACCGATGGTATCAGCATCTTCTCAATGGACAATCTCTCGGTAGGATTGTGACGGTTAATGAATATGGGCAGCCGGTTCTTGCTGACCCGGCCCTCCCGACTAAAGAGCAACTTATTTCCGAAGCTGAAGCTCAGAAAGCGGCGCTTATGAGTATCGCCAGCGACGCCATTGCACCATTGAAGGATGCGGTTGATTTGGGCATGGCAACAAAGGAAGAGGAGGCCTGCCTGTTGGCATGGCGAGAGTATCGCGTGCTGTTAATGCGGGTCGATACGTGGCATGCGCCCGATATCGAATGGCCTGTCGCGCCTGATTGATCGTTGCTAACGATCAATAACCGATAATTGATCTGTAGTATCTATTTGAATGGTGAGGATATTAAAAGAACACTTATCCCCTAACTTGATAAGGGGTGTATTAGTGGAACTTACAGAGCTTGAACGCGAGGTTTTGACCTGGTTTATTGGCGAGAACTGGCAGGAGTTCGCCACAAGGGCGGAAGAATTTTTAGGGGTAAATGGGCTACATCGACTAGCGGAGAAATTAAAACTCGACACAGAGGCAAGCTAACAAACATACCCCGATTTTAAATCGGGGTTACTTTTATCTGCTATTGACCATTTGCAATCAATTCCGGAATGATCCAAAATCATCTTAATTCGTGTCGAACCATAGTCCAAAACTGAGTGCAAAACAGTTCAGAAAATTTCGTGCGCTACAGTCTGTGTCATCAATGCGTAACTATTTATTTAGCTGGCTTTTGGCTTCATCAAGCTCAGCATGAGCCTCGTCAAGTTTCTGCTGTTTTTTACTAATTTTATCAGCACGACCATCAGCCTGAGCCTCGGACAGTTCCCGGCGGCGTTCCTCAACCTTTTGTTCTTTTTTAAGCACATCAGATTTACGTTCAGCGCGTAACCCTTCGTCTGTGCAGTTAGCAATGACTTCAGAAAGGGCTTTTTCCAGACCAGCGACGCGATGATTATTGCCGTGTGTGCGGGCGTAATCTATTTGCCGCTCAATATTCTGGCGCTTGGCTTCGCATCCGGTTGCCGCCTGAGGCGCAGCCAGCGTGGAAAAGGCAGGAGCCATTATCAGCATACCAGCAAGCAGAAATTTAGTGTGTTTCATCATATTCTCCTGAAAATTTTGGCTCATCCTTATGAGCAAAGACAATTTTACAGAAAACTCTTAACGAATCCTTAAATCCCTTAGAAAACAATAAACAATAAACAATAAACAATAAACAATAAACAATAAACAATAAACAATAAACAATAAACAATAAACAATAAACAATAAACAATAAACAATAAGAGTTAATGTTGACAAAGATGGATAGGTCGAACAAACAGAACGATGGCAATTATCTGTTATATGGCTGTTTATTTGTCCTTTGATGCTCAACCGGCGACTTGTTGGCCGAGCAATGGGCTCAGGCTGGTAGATAGATTGCGGGCGGCGTGGACAGGTAGCTGGTGGCGATCATATACGATGTGGCAGTGTGCACGCTTTATAGAAAATTCCCTAAGGAAATAAAAAAGCCCTCCGGGGGAGGAGGGCAAAACGCGCGTGAGGCACGCGCGTAATCACAATGTAAGGTGGTTCTGTCCAGATTAACGCAGCAGGGACAGGACGTTCTGCGGAACCTGGTTCGCCTGGGCCAGTACTGACACACCTGCCTGCTGCAGGATGTTGGCGCGGCTCATGGCGGACACTTCAACGGAGAAGTCAGCGTCCTGAATACGGGAGCGCGCTTCGGTGGTATTGATGATGTTGGTGTTCAGGTTGGCAATGATAGAGCTAAAGCGGTTCTGAACGGCACCGAGGTCGGCGCGGAAGTCGGCAATCTGAGTGATCGCGCCATCCAGCTTAGCCAGCAGGCCGTCGGCCGCAGCTGCACCAAACTCCTTCATAACAATGTCGGAATCGGCAGGACGAACATCATCAGCAACTGCTGCATTACCAGTAGCATCATCAAAAGTAATTTCTTTTAAAATCTTATTATGGCTAGCATCTTCGCCGTAAGCAAAGTAACGGTCGCTTGTGCCATCATTCATCATGATCATCTTCATGCCTGACGCTTTAGCGTCCTGACCAAATGCGGCAGTAGCGATTTCGTCGAGTTTGGCAGAGTCGAGGGTCACATCCCCGCCAGCGGTGTTTTTAACTGTAGCGCCTGCTGCAAGAGGAGTCGACGTGCCTGTGGTGAAATCGCTCGGACCATTGAGCAGCATGTCAGTATCTTCTTCATTCATTTCTTGAAGGTTGCCAAAAGTCACCGCACCGATTTTTGATGCACCAGCGCCATTATCAGCCCAGGTAACTGCATCAGTGTCGATTTTATACAGCTTGCCATCATCTTTGTTCAGGACGAAAGCCTCATCATCCTTAATATAAATCTCGGGATCGTTGGTCAGTGGTGCACCGCCATTTGCTATTGCAGTCTTGAGCGCCGTTATATCGGCAGCATCCACTTTCCATTTATCTGTAGCTGTGCCGCCAGGTGAGCCTGTCTCAATACCGGTATCTTCACCAGCAATCTTTTTCGCTGCTGCACCGTCATACTTGCTGCTGGCAATACCCGCACCATTCATGGTGATCCCGATATCGGCGAAATCATCCATAAATTTATCCAGACCCAGCGTTTCCATATCCAGCTTATTCAGGGTGATATCGATGGTATCTTCGTCTTTATCACCGATCTGAATAGTGATTTTTTCTTTAGAACCGTCGAATACTTTCACGCCGTTGAAGTTGGTGGTTTCCGCTACGCGCTGAATCTCTTCCAGACGGGTACCGATCTCTTTCTTGATGGAGTCGAGGTCGCTTGCAGAGTTAGTGCCGTTTTTCGCCTGTACGGTCAGCTCGCGGATACGCTGCATGTTTTCGGTCACTTCTTCCAGCGCGCCTTCGGTGGTCTGCGCCAGGGAGATACCGTCGTTGGCGTTACGCGCCGCCTGGGTCATACCGCGGATAGAGGAGGTGAAGCGGTTAGAGATTGCCAGACCGGCTGCATCGTCTTTTGCGCTGTTAATACGCATACCGGAAGAGAGGCGCTGGATAGCGGTGCCCAGTTGACTCTGAGATTTGTTCAGGTTGTTTTGAGCCATCAGACTCAGTGCGTTGGTATTAATGACCTGGGCCATATAATTCTCCTGATAAATATAAACGTTCGAATGTAGTTAACGAGTTTATGCGATTCATGTTGCGCATAACTTAGGAATCGGAGGGGGAGAGAAATTACTAAAATTTTTTTTGTGGATTATGGGGATGAATTTTCTATTTTAAGAAATGGCGTCAATATTGATACTATATTCTGCTTTTGGTGGCGGGGTTATGGGGCGGAAATCAGCTTTAATATCTACTTGGTAAAATGGAGGAAATAATGGAGCTATATCTAAGAATGGGCGGCTTGTCATTCTGTTGACTATTTGACTCAAACATATGACAATGTTTTGGTTAGTGTATGCACCTCTGTCGTTGGAGGTTTATATATACGTGCGAAAATATGCGCGAAGCACATCACTGGTCAGTTGCAAATGATTTCAATGGTGAACTAACATTTCTTCTATCCTGCCTGTCTCTGCGTTGGTACAGGCTTTTTTTTAAATTCATTTTCCTTGTACTTCTGCATTATCCATTCTCCTTTCAGCGAGCTCTTCATAAGAATTATAAGAACTTTATCTTTCTTCAAACGGATAGCATCGCCACCCGCTATATACTCAAGCGGGCGGCTGCAGGGCACTATGGCCGCATATACTTATTACGAGCCTGACGTGCTATGGCGATCATTTCCTGTATCTCACCGAGCGTGAATTTTTCTGCTTCATCACATGGCATTACCACATAGCCAGAACGGATCACATGTTCCAAGCATGAATCTGGGTTCATAACTACTTCGCCAGGCATAAGAGGGTGGCAGGCCACGGGCAGGCCATTTTCGAAATAGGTGATTATTGCGTAATTTTGACGAGCATCAGCCTGCCTCGCCTGAGTTGCTGGCTTCATAACTTCTTTTTCGAGGATGTCTAATACCCACCTACGGAATTCTTTAGCGACCGGCGTTCTGGCAAACATGGCGATCAGGTGTGCGCCTCTCAGAGAGAAAACGCGGACCTTTTTCCGATAATTTCCTGAGGTCACTGAATCAGTGACCTGAGTCATTTCCGGCGTGAATTCATCCTCATTTTGTTTGTAGAGATTACTTATAGATTTTGTGCTGCAGTACTCAAGTGCTTCTGCGATCTGTGAGGAAGTGAGCCAAAGTTTATTGTCGCGGATGGCTGGAGTGAAGGTATGGTTGCGAAACGTGAGTTCGGTATTCATGGATATTCCTTTGCTGTAAAGGTTAACACCACGTATGACGCCAATCATTGAGGTGGTGAGACGTACGGGGTTGGCGTAACCGGCAGCAAAGACCCGGCGCGGATCTCTCCGCCCCCGCACGCCCCACCATAATGCGAATGTGGCCGTGCTTAACGCATAAAAAAACCGCTTGGCGCGGTTATGCGCTTTGCTTGTTCCGGGACGCCAATCCCGACACCAGATTTTGCTGGTGCAAGGTGAGTATGAGAAAAAATCATTTTTAAGTCAACGTCGGTAAAAAAAGTTCTCTATGCCAGTGCAAAAATGCCACAAAAAAGTGTCAATTTTGGGGGCAAATTTGGGGGCATAATTGAGCAGGGGGCATGATTTGGGGCGTTAAAACGACCAATATTGTCCGATAATGTCTGCATTGTAATTGTTGTAAGCTACTGATAAATATATAAGTTATTGTTTTGATGTTAGTTGTATTTTTCGCTAAACAGTCTAACGCTGATTATGTTGTTGTGGAGATAAACATTGAGTAAACCGGGGAAAAAGCAGCCCCCTTTTCGGGCGAAAAGGGGGAGGAGTGGATTACTTCAGCTCGTCGACCATGGTGATGGCACGGCCAATGTAATTCGCCGGTGTCATCTCTTTCAGGCGGGTTTTCTCCGCTTCCGGCAATGCAAGGCTATCGATAAACTGCTTCATACCTTCCGCATCGACACGTTTACCGCGGGTAAGTTCTTTCAGTTTTTCGTACGGTTTTTCGATGCCATAACGACGCATCACGGTCTGGATCGGCTCGGCCAGCACTTCCCAGTTGTGATCCAGTTCGTCCAGCAGACGATCGCGGTTCACTTCCAGTTTGCTCACCCCTTTCAGGGTCGACTGATAGGCGATCAGCGCATAGCCAATACCCACGCCCAGGTTACGCAGAACGGTGGAGTCGGTCAGGTCGCGCTGCCAGCGGGAAACCGGCAGTTTGCTCGCCATATGCTGCAGTACGGCGTTGGCCAGACCCAGGTTGCCTTCGGAGTTTTCGAAGTCAATCGGGTTCACTTTGTGCGGCATGGTTGAAGAGCCGATTTCGCCGGCGATGGTTTTTTGTTTGAAGTGGTTGAGCGCGATATAACCCCACACGTCACGATCGAAGTCGATCAGGATGGTGTTGAAGCGAGCGATGCAGTCAAACAGCTCAGCGATATAGTCGTGTGGCTCAATCTGAGTGGTGTACGGGTTCCACTGAATACCCAGAGAGGTTACGAACTCTTCACTGAACTGATGCCAGTCCACTTCCGGGTAGGCGGCGATATGGGCGTTGTAGTTGCCCACCGCCCCGTTAATTTTGCCCAGGATTTCAACCTGCTCCAGCTGACGGTACTGACGCTCCATACGGTACGCCACGTTAGCCATCTCTTTACCCATTGTGGACGGGGTGGCTGGCTGGCCGTGAGTACGGGAGAGCAGAGGAATATCACGGTATTCCGCAGACAAGGCTTTCACCGCGTCAATGATTTTACGCCAGTAAGGCAGAACCACCTCTTTGCGCGCGGTGGAGAGCATCAGCGCGTGAGACAAGTTATTGATGTCTTCAGATGTACAGGCGAAGTGAATGAATTCAGACACCGCATGCAGCGCAGGGACGCTCGCCACTTTCTCTTTCAGGAAGTACTCAACCGCCTTTACGTCGTGGTTGGTGGTACGTTCAATGGTCTTGATGCGTGCAGCATCTTCTTCATTAAAGTCAGCAACGATTTTATCAAGGTAATCGTTTGCCTGGGCGTCAAAAGCAGGAACTTCCTTGATTGCTGCCTGGGCGGCCAGCTTTTGCAGCCAGCGTACTTCAACCTGAACACGGAACTTCAGCAAGCCATATTCGCTGAAGATCCCGCGCAGCGCGCTGACTTTATCGCCGTAGCGTCCATCGACAGGGGATACGGCGGTCAGTGAGGATAATTCCATAATTCGCAACTCCGGGAGGTTAACAATGAGCAAGAATTTGTTTTGCCTGAGTCGTCAGGCGATTACGAGAAAACATTAACTGCAGGCGGCCACCGCCAACCTGATGCCACAGCACGGCGGCACGGATACCGGCCAGCAGCGAGGCGCGCACTTTTGCCTGAACCTGTGGGCTTTGCAGTACGGCAGGTGAACCGGTGACCTGAATGCGTGGGCCGAGTGGGCTGATAACATCGACATAAATACCGGCCATGGCGCTCAGCAGCGTTTCAGACTGCAGATCAAAATGGTCGAGCTGACGCTGCAATCCGGCAATGCGGTCGCCCAGCGTATCCAGCGCGCCTTTTGCCGCACTCAGTTTACGTTCCAGCACCATCAGGCTTAACGTATAGCGGGTGAGCTCCGCATTTAAGCCCTGACGGCTGCTGGCGTTAAGCACGCCAAGCAAGGTTTCAAGACCGAGACGAAGATTGGTTTCGCTGCCACCGAAGACACCCAGGGTTGAACCGGGGTTGAGATCGATAACGCTATTGAGCGAAACGTGCAGCGCGTCAGCGTCGCAATGACCCTGATGCGCCAGCTGTTGCACCAGACGGGCTGACTGGCAAATTCCTGCCAGGGCCAGGGTGATGTCATAATAGTTCTTCGCCACACGGTCTCCTTTATGTGTGCAATCGGGTTAAACAGCGGTCAGCGGCAGGCGCTGTTCAATGATCCCGCCGCCCAGGCAGATTTCACCGCTGTAGAAGACGGCAGACTGGCCCGGGGTAACGGCTGCAACCGGCTCGTCAAAACGCACGTCAATGCGATCGTCATCCAGCGCGGTAAGGGTGCACGGGATGTCCGTCTGACGGTAGCGCGTTTTTACCGTGCAGCGCAGGGTACCTTTGAGTGGTTCACGATCGACCCAGTGCAACTGTTGTGCGATAAGGCCAACGGACATCAGACGCGGATGGTCGTGCCCCTGAGCGACAATCAGAATATTGTTTTCGACATCTTTGTCGACCACATACCACGGATCTTCGCTACCGTCTTTGGTACCGCCAATGCCCAGGCCTTTACGCTGGCCGAGGGTGTGGTACATCAGCCCCTGATGCTGGCCAATTTCGTCGCCATCGACGGTGACAATTTTGCCCGGCTGCGCAGGCAGGTAGCGACCAAGGAAATCGCGGAATTTGCGCTCGCCAATAAAGCAGATACCGGTGGAGTCTTTTTTCTTCGCGGTGATCAGATCCAGCGCTTCAGCGATTTTACGGACTTCCGGCTTTTCCAGCTCGCCAACCGGGAACAGGCTTTGTGCAATCTGTTCATGGCTTAGCGTATAAAGGAAATAGCTCTGATCTTTATTACCGTCCAGACCGCGCAGCAGCTGGCTTTTGCCGTTCACATCGGCGCGACGCACGTAGTGACCGGTCGCAATATAGTCTGCGCCCAGATCTTCCGCCGCGAATTCGAGGAAGGCTTTAAATTTGATCTCTTTGTTGCACAGAATATCCGGGTTCGGGGTACGGCCCGCTTTGTACTCTTCCAGGAAAAGCTCAAACACGTTATCCCAGTATTCTGCGGCAAAGTTAACGGTGTGCAGTTCAATGCCGAGCTTGTCGCACACGGCCTGCGCATCGGCGAGATCCGCAGCGGCAGTGCAATATTCTTCGCCATCATCTTCCTCCCAGTTCTTCATGAACAGGCCCTCCACCTTATAGCCCTGTTGTTGCAACAGGTAGGCGGAAACGGAGGAATCGACACCGCCGGACATGCCGACGATCACTTTTTTCTGGCTGTTATCTGACATGGAATACTCACGACATTGAACTTCAAGGCGGCGTATTCTATCACGCCCCCCCACCATTGACACCCTCTGTAAACGGCCAGTTAAATTCTCCGATGACCTCCAGCGGCAAGCGTGCGCCTGACTGCCAGCAGCGGATGCTTTCGGCAACCAGCGGTGAGCGCAGGTTTGGCGCGTTCAGGATCTCGTCGGCGCTGACCCACAGGCAGCGATCGATATCGTCATCGTGCGGTTCAGTGGCGCACGTTTCGCTAAGCTCAACGGCAAATAAAAATCGCAGGAACGGCGTGTGGTCGGGGGCAATCCACTGGTGCATGCGGATAAAATGTTGCGGTTCGGCACGGATACCCGTCTCTTCCCACAGCTCGCGCTTCGCGGCCTGCAGCAGCGTCTCGTTCGCTTCGAGATGCCCGGCAGGTTGATTCCACAATGCTTTACCGTTGATGCTCTCTTCCACCACCAGGAATTTCCCCTGTGCATGAACCACACAGGCGACCGTAACATGAGGTTTAAACATAGTGACTCCTTAAGGGGCAACGTCCCGCCATTCACCGTTAGCCAGGGCATCCAGCGTGTAGCTGCCCATGGCATAGCGAATCAGGCGCAGGGTAGGGAAGCCCACGTGGGCGGTCATGCGCCGAACCTGTCGGTTGCGGCCTTCATAAAGGGTGATTTTGAGCCAGCTGGTAGGAATAGATTTGCGCTCGCGAATGGGCGGGTTGCGCGGCCACAGCCACTCCGGTTCATTCACGCGTTCAATCCCTGCGGGCAGGGTGGGGCCATCGTTTAACGTCACACCGTTGCGGAGTGCCGCGAGCGCCGCTTCATCCGGCTCGCCTTCCACCTGCACGTAGTAAATTTTGCCGGTACGTTTTCCCGGCTGTGTGAGTTTCGCCTGTAAGGCGCCATCGTTGGTTAAAACCAGCAGCCCCTCGCTGTCACGATCCAGACGACCGGCGGCATAGACACCCTGAACGGGGATGTAATCCTTGAGCGTGCTGCGCCCGGCTTCGTCGGTAAATTGCGGCAAAACATCGTAGGGTTTATTGAACAAAATGACCCGCTTTGGCTGGCTTTCCTGCGGTCTTCTGGCGGCTTGTCGCGAGCTGAATCGCTCAACCCGGTGTTTTGTAAAAGAAGTTTTCTTCATGGTATTTTCAGGCGTTATCAATTGCCGCATTATAGCCTAATAACGAAGACCTTTCATGGCGTCGGACAATCAGGTACTATCGAAGGGCTCATTACAATTTATTAACATAAGATCAGTAACAACCAGAAGCGCTCGAAGGAGAGGTTAATGGAAAGCAAAGTAGTTGTTCCGGCGGAAGGTAAAAAGATCACCCTGCAAAACGGCAAGATTAACGTTCCTCACAATCCGATCATTCCATTCATCGAAGGTGATGGTATCGGTGTAGACGTTACCCCGGCAATGCTGAAAGTGGTTGATGCCGCTGTTGAGAAAGCCTACAAAGGCGAGCGTAAAATTTCCTGGATGGAAATTTACACCGGTGAAAAATCTACTCAAGTTTATGGCCATGATGTCTGGCTGCCAGCCGAAACGCTGGACCTGATCCGCGACTACCGCGTTGCTATTAAAGGCCCACTGACGACGCCAGTTGGCGGCGGTATCCGTTCTCTGAACGTGGCACTGCGTCAGGAGCTGGACCTGTACGTGTGTCTGCGTCCGGTTCGTTACTATCAGGGCACCCCAAGCCCGGTTAAGCATCCTGAACTGACCGATATGGTTATCTTCCGCGAAAACTCAGAAGACATCTACGCGGGTATCGAATGGAAAGCCGACTCTGCTGACGCAGAAAAAGTGATTAAATTCCTGCGCGAAGAGATGGGCGTGAAGAAAATTCGCTTCCCTGAGCATTGCGGTATCGGCATCAAGCCGTGCTCCGAAGAAGGGACCAAACGTCTGGTGCGCGCGGCAATTGAATACGCGATCACCAACGACCGTGACTCTGTGACCCTGGTTCACAAAGGCAACATCATGAAGTTCACCGAAGGCGCGTTCAAAGACTGGGGTTACCAGTTGGCGCAAGAAGAGTTCGGCGGTGAGCTGATCGACGGCGGCCCATGGCAGAAGATCAAGAACCCGAACACCGGCAAAGAGATCATCATTAAAGATGTGATCGCCGATGCGTTCCTGCAGCAGATCCTGCTGCGTCCAGCGGAATACGACGTGATCGCCTGTATGAACCTGAACGGTGACTACATCTCTGACGCCCTGGCAGCACAGGTTGGCGGTATCGGTATCGCCCCAGGCGCGAACATCGGTGACGAGTGCGCCCTGTTCGAAGCCACCCACGGTACTGCACCAAAATACGCAGGTCAGGACAAAGTGAACCCAGGCTCTATCATCCTGTCCGCAGAAATGATGCTGCGTCATATGGAATGGTTCGAAGCCGCAGACCTGATCGTTAAAGGTATGGAAGGCGCGATCAACGCCAAAACCGTTACTTATGACTTCGAACGTCTGATGGAAGGCGCTAAACTGCTGAAATGTTCAGAGTTTGGCGACGCGATTATCGCGAATATGTAATCCACTCGCTGGGTTAGTAAAGAACGGGAGCCAGTTGGTTCCCGTTTTTATTATTATTTTTCGTATTGTTATCAATAAGTTATCAAAACCCTTTCTTAAGCAGATGTTATTTCCTGTTCTCTCTGCATCTGCCACAACAATTTAGGGCAGGGTGTATTCGCTACTGTAAATATAAAAACTGTATTCGCATTTCACTTCCCCACTTATCAAAAATAAACAATTCCGAATTTCATTTCCTCAAAATCCTTTATCCAGGAATGACTGGTTCGTGTTAGTACCCTTAGTCAATATATAAAAATAAACATTTTGTTGTGCAATTAAAACTTTTGCATGTGTATTTATATGCTGGTAACACAATTTTATCTCTGTATATTTAAGAGAAATTATTGGAGGAACTATGCATAAATTTAATCTAGCAGCTTCTTTTCTTTTTTTTGGCGCTTTTACCATGCCGGTATCTGCCAGTAATTCAATGTCTATAAACTATGCTGCAGGCAAAGAGAGTGGGGCCGAAAAGATGCATGGCATGAATGTGATGTTTAAACACGATATGGGTAATTTTGCACTGGTCGCATCAGGTTCTTATATACAGAACACCAGCGGTTCCGGGGACTCTTATTTGAAAAACAAATATGCATCAATTATGCCTGGGCTTGCTATTAATATCACACAAGATATAAATTTATATGGGCTTGCTGGTATTTCTTGTGGTTCAAAAATGAAACCTGATCAAAGTCATGAGATTTATGGGGCAGCTTTTGGTGCTGGTTTGTTTTACAACTTAACAGACAATATTCAATTAAATACAGGATATGAATTGGGTCTTGTTGATAACAAAGGAATAGATACTTTCATCATTGGGATAGGATATTTGCTCTGACTTTCAAGGTGAATGAAATGATATCAAAAAAAATAATAAGAATATATGTTATTACTGATAACTATTTTTTATATTACGGCATCAGGGAGCTCATTTACGATTCTAAAGTATTTGAATCTTATACATATAACGTTGAGCAAACCACTAAGCTTCCAGCTCTTATTTTTTATCATAAGTATCATACTCAAGATATAATCATTACAGATAATTTCTTACATTGTTACGCAGTTTCAAAATATAGACCGGAAAAAACTTTAATTTTGCCATGTAATTATGA
The DNA here is from genome assembly GCF_052044775.1 of Enterobacter sp. 22466. Classification (NCBI taxonomy): domain Bacteria; kingdom Pseudomonadati; phylum Pseudomonadota; class Gammaproteobacteria; order Enterobacterales; family Enterobacteriaceae; genus Enterobacter; species Enterobacter sp. 22466. The sequence goes on from NZ_JBQENX010000001.1 coordinate 1,022,605, forward strand.
TTTGGAGAAATATATAGAGTGTTTTAATGATTTAACAAACCAAGATTATCTTCACAGTGCGCTTTATTTTAAAAAACTATCATCGAAAGAGACCCTGTTGTTAACTTTATTTTCGGAGGGAGCAACAGATGACAAAATTGCTATTATGCTTAATATAACAAAAAAGACAATCAGCTCTCATAGGCGTAATATTTTGCAAAAATTAAACTTGAAAAATAGGCATGAATTGTATATGTATGCTTTGGCAACGAAAGAAGGGTTGTATGAACACGTATAATATAATATCTATTTTATCGATAATGGTATTGATTCCATTTTCAATTTATTGTTTTTATGCTAATTATCGCATCAATGAAAACAAAAGAATTGCATCAGAAACAACACCATTATGGCGAAAGATATTTCTGCCTCCTAAATGATTAATATTTTAATGGTAAGTTTTTGATGTTTAGTAGCTTTCCTCTGTGAATATTAATATATCCACCATCATTCAAATCTTTTAAGACTTTATTTAAGGAACTACGAGAAATTGAGCTTCTGGATAAAATGAACTTGAAAACTGAAATTTGAGATCTTTCATTCTCTGGTAATTCCCATATGGCTTCTAAATTGTTTTTTATAATATCGTAGGCATTTTTTGATGAAAATCTTTGGTCTCTTTTGAAAAAGTTTAAAGTGATTTCACAAGTCATTAAGAAAAAATGTTTCCACAAGTTATTACTATCAGCCAAACAATCCAATTCCACAGTTGAAATTGCTGTGAAAGTTGCATCCGTTGAAGCTCGAAAGTAATGGTAATCATCCTTTTCGAACATAAAGATTATCCCTAAAATATAGGGCGCATATACAGTGAAAATTAAAATATCGTCTGCTTTTCTATAAATGTCTACTCTTCCTTCTGTGAGAAAGTATACGTGTGGTTTATTATTAAGCGTGAAGTTTATTCGTTGTCCATTTGACGCATAAATGCGCATAAACTTGTTAGATCCTTCAACAATCTCTAAGATATGGTTAAACATGGTGTGAAGCCTCTGCTACTATTTTCATTCTTAAAGTTTGATGTTAGGTAATCATATAACCTTTTTAGAAGATGGCAAGTTTAAATTTAAATATGTGTTTGTGTAATTATACATAATTTAATTTTTATAGACCAGATCATCAAAAATAAGTAAGTGCTGAGCTCGTAAAATTTTATCAACCTATCATTATTAATAGTCGATTCGAAGATGGCTTTATGTTATTTGAGCGTGATTTTTTGAGTTAATGATTTACGTGGGGATTAATTTTTATATAGGAATGATATACGACTATTTACTATTTATTGGTATTGCTCAAAACAACTCTTTAATTCTATATAAATTGATGCTTAACACTTAAAGAATCATCTCATTTTTAAGTTGGGTTGAGTATCAAAACGGGGACTCGATATGTTATTTCTATTGTTATGTATAGCCTTATTGATACTAATAGCAGTTGTTTTTTATTTTATTCGATCAAATAAAAACAGTATGGATGTAACTCAATTCATAGATTTACTTTATAGAGATGATGAAGAGAAATAAATATTTATATGAGGTTGAGTAAGTGTTAAGCAAAACTCAAAAGAATTTCTTGTGGATGATTGCAGAAAAAACAATCGGCGTAGTGGGTCTTTTCTTTATAAATGCTTTGGTGGCTAAATACCTGGGGCCTGTGGTAATTGGTCAAATAGCAATTGCAACTGCTATTTTTCAAATTGTTCAGGTTATTGGGGTGTTTGGCAGCGATAGTATTTTCTATAAAAGAATAAGCATAAATTTGATTAGCGGCATACAATTAATGATGCCTATATTTATGTTGAGAAGTATAATATTTATCTTTTTTGCAAGCGTTTGCATACTGTTTTTAAATGTGAGAATGGATTTAACAGGTATGACATTAGTGCTGTCAATCTGTACGGCGTATTATTTTTACACTATTGATACTTATACAAGCTTTAATGAGTCACTGCTGAACTCTAGAGTTAATGCTATTGCAAACGTAGTTGGACTTATTTTCGGCTTAGTAGCCAGAGCATTAATGGTTAGATATAAAGTGCCGATTATCTATTTTGGATTGCCTCTTATAATGATAAGTGCTATTCCTTATTTTCTAAAATCATATGTATTTAGAAAACAATATAAAGGGATGGTAACAGTTAAGTATAACGTGCTAAAAAAAAGATTATTCCATCTGAGTTATGCTGGTAGCATTCTTGTTATCCCTTCAATCATTTCATCAATCTATCCAAGGTTGAATGTGCTTATAATCTCTTTTTTATATGGTAATCATGATGTCGGTATTTATTCAGTTTCTCAAAGCATTGCAACGAGTTGGAGTTTCATCTTATTATCGTTGTTGACTTCTTGTCTTCCGTCTGTTTTTCGAGAGAAAAATAATCAAAAAATAATTAGAGCAGGGGCTAGATTACATTTAAATATTATTTTATTATCGATTCCAGTAATGTTGGTGATTACATTTTTAGTAAACTTCGCAATTCTCTATCTATACGGGGAATCTTATAAGGAGTCAATAGCACCCTGTATTTTGTTATGTTTCTCAACATTATTATCTACACTTGGCATGGCTTCATCAAAAATAATAATTAAGTTTTCTGGGTATAGGTTTTTATTATGGAAGACTATATTTATATTGGTTTTAAGTCTGGTCCTTTCTTATTTCTTGTCTATCAGGTTCGGATTGATGGGGGCTGCATCAGCGGTTATCATTACTGAATTTTTTTCTCTGACAGTTATCAACTATTTGTTTATGCAGGGATTTATATTACTGGTCCATATCGAGATGTTTAAAATTATTTATGTATGTTTCCGGAGGGTGTTTGGAATGAAAAAATTAGATGGAAGCTAATTAAGTGCAGCCTCAAAACTGAGTCAAATTAAAAAAGCCTTCTATGATTTATCTTTAATGGTGCGCTGTTCAATGACAAATAAAAGCGTCCTCGAAAACCATGAAACAGACTCATTTCATAGGTTTCAGGACGCTTTAGAGTGAGTAATGGTCAGATGAAACGAGCTTTCTCCGCCCATTTTTTTGGGAATCCCGGCGCGCATAACGCCGGCTCGATACTCATTACTTCTGCATCTGCAATGTTATGAATTATAAAGGGGTCATCCTGAAGAAAGTTATGAATATCGCTGATGTTATCCCCCTGAAAAAGAATGAAGCCGCCAGTACCATTGCTGAGCGGGCCGGCAAAAAGAATTGCTCCTTCATCAAACCCCCTCAGCAGCCATTGTTTATGTGCTTCAAGATGATCAGAAATCGCATCAGGTTGTGTCAGGTAACTCAGCGTGACGGCGTGCAACATGGTTTATTCCTTAGCGGCAGAAACGTTATTAATGGCTTGTGGTATTAAAGAGAAAGCACGGGATAGTTCTCTGAGCTTTACATCCTCCCCTTTAGATGCGCCTTAAGCCCGGACAAACACAACATTTGAGATGCCCAGGAAGCCCAGAAACTTACGCAGAAATTGCTCCTGAAAGTCCATTTCTTCAAATGCCGTACCGGCATAAAAACCACCCCGGGCTGAGGCTATGATGACTCTTTTTTCCCCTGCAAGACCAACAGGGCCTGTTGGGGTGTAGTTGAAGGTTTTCCCTGGCTGCGCGATTCTGTCCATCCAGGCTTTTAATTGGCTGGGAACGGAAAAGTTGTACATTGGCGCTCCGATAACAATCACCTCGCTTTCAAGAAACTCAGAGACCAGAGCATTTGATAATTCTCGCTCAGAGTCCAGGCGAGTTGTAGTTGCAGGTCGTCCGGTAACAGGTCTGAATTCTGCAGCGATTTCCCCGGTGAGATGGCTGATTTCGTCTTTTACAAGATCCCGGTAAGTCAGTTGATTCCCCTGACTGGTTGCCATCAGTTGTTTCACTGTTTCAGCCGACAACTGTCGGGTTACTGAAAATTCATAATTGATACTTGAATCAAGATGGAGAATTTTCATTGCATATCGTCCTGTTGTGTAAGGGTCAGTGGATACTCTGCGCAGCATTTTCAATCAGTGCTGCAACCTCTTTGGGATGAGAAATCATGGATAGATGATCTGAGTGAATTCGTGTGATATGTGCGCCTGCTTCATGGGCAAAACTTGCCTGTACTAACGGGTTCAGTGCGTTGTCGTTTTCTGTGATGAGATACCAGGAGGGTTTCTCTCTCCAGGCTGCCGCATTCACTTTTTCGTTAAAAGCGGCAGCGGCGATAGGCTGTTGCACCGCAGAAATCAGAAGGCTCTGTTTCATGCTTAGCTCATTAGCCATAACCTGATGAAACAACTCTGGCTTATCAAGCCAGATGAGGCCGTTTTTATCGGCTTCCATACCTTTCATGGGGGCATTGAAGTGCGCAAGTGCGTCAGAAACAGACTGATTGCTGTCCGGAACAAGGGCGGACAAATAGACGAGCCCCTTTACGTTATTCGCATTACCAGCCTGGGTGATCACCGCCCCTGCCCATGAATGGCCAACGAGCAGTACGTTACCATTTTGACGCTCAAGTACACGCTTTGTTGCAGCCACATCCTCTCGTAAGGATGTCAGGGGATTCTGAACAGCAGTAACGTGGTAGCCCCGGTCCTGCAGGAGAGCGATGACGGCTGACCAGTTCGATCCGTCACCAAAGGCACCGTGAACCAGCACGATATTTTTTACACCCGAATCCTGTGCCATAAGCGGCGGGTTGCTCATAAATAAAAGACACAAAGCAAATACTCCTTTTCGCAGCGCGACCGACATTAAATTTTGCTTACGCATAACTCTATTTCCCGTATTTCTCAGTTTCAGGCAGTGTAATCATGCTGACAGGGGGGTATGAAGTGTCATTAATGACAGGTAACATGCGAAATAAGACATTCTTTGACACTGGGGTTAAAATGCGAGTTGCGTTACTTGCGCTTCCGGGCAACATGCGTTCGGCGCTGGCAGGGCTGGCTGATATGTTTTGGCTGGCGAATCAGGTGATCAGGCTAAACCCTACAGTGAGTCCTGAAATATCCAGGGCTAATCCATTTTTTGACGTCAGGACGATTACCGCGGATGGGCAGCCCGTCAGGGACGTTCAGGGACGAATCATTGAAAGTGATGGCTCATTTAATGAACCTGACAACTTCGAGCTGATCATTGCCAGCGGTATGCAGTTGGATGAGCAAAGATTTCCGGCTGACAGAGCAGCTGTATCGAGTGCAGCCGAGTGGTTGAAAGTTAAGTATTCAGCGGGAAGCTGTATTGCCTCAGCATGTGCGGGCGGTTTTGTACTGGGAGAGGCGGGTTTACTCAACGGACGGATCTGCACCACTACGTGGTGGTTATATCCAACTTTCGCTGAACGCTATCCACTTGCAAAACCCATTTGGGGAAAAACCCTGGCCGAACAGGACAATGTAATAACCGCGGGCGGCCCGCTTTCATGGGTCGATCTGGTTATATACCTCGTACGCAAACATGCTGGTAATGAGCTGGCAAAATTGACAGCTGACATGGCCGTTGCTGACAACCAGCCTTTGTCACAGCAAATCTATGCGCCCGCAGGTTTTCTCAACTCAAGACATCCTCTACTGACTAAAGCAGAGAGTCTGCTTCGTTATCAGAACCCTGCAATGACGGTAAAGCAACTTGCTGCAGCTCTGAATATGACGACCCGCACGCTGAACCGTAAAATGAAAACGCTCATCCAGGAAAGTCCGAAAGACTTCATTACGCGGGTTCGTATTGAAACTGCATCTGTGCTTCTTGAAAGCCCGGGAAAAACTATTTCACAGATTGCAAATATTTGCGGATATAGCGATGAAACTGCTTTCCGGCGCGCTTTTAGCACCATGATGGGGATGTCCCCCGGAAGTTTCAGAAAGCGGCTTTTGACAACGACCCCTTCAAATTCTGGCTGCGAATGAGCGGCTATTGTTGGCTTATCAACGGCGTGATTGATCTGATGAATGGGCTGGCCATCCGTCAATATCATGTTGTCCTCTGAATATAAAAGTGTGGCGCTGACAGATTCCCACTCGAAAGCGAACGCTGTGAAAGTTCAGTTTTTTCGGATTGTCCTAATACTACTCGCGGTCAATAAGCCTGACGGTTGACGAATGGTTGGCGTGTTTGGTTTTACCTGCTGTCGATGTGGAAAAGATATCCGGCATGACGTTAGCAGTCATAAATACTTTGGGAATGGACGCAACTGTTCGTATTATGTCCCTGAAAGATTTAATCAGGAGAAAATGATATGGAAGAGGTTATTTATGTTATCGATGATGATGATGCATACCGGTCGTTTGTTGTTCAGTTCTTAACCGCCGCGAGCTATCAGACGTTTGACTTCAGTAATGCCGAAGAATTTTTATCCTTTCCCATCGTTGATCACCCTTCATGCTTAATCCTTGAATTAAACCTTTCTCGTATGAATGGCTTTGGCGTGATGGATGCACTGAAAGCCCGTGGATGCGCTATACCGGTACTCATTCTGACGAAGAGCAGCGCAATCCCTTCCTGCGTTCGGGCAATGAAAGCAGGCGCCCGGGATTTTTTGACCAAACCGGTCGAACCTGAACAACTTTTGCGCGTGGTGAATGAGGTACTGATCGACGCGACAAACCATTTTCTGGAACAGCAACGGTTATTTGAACTGTGCAAAAATTACCAGGCGTTGACACGACGTGAGAAACAGATTTTTGAGATGGCAATTAATGGCTTGCAAAATAAACAAATCGCCTCAGAGCTGGGGATAACAGAAATTACGGTGAAGGTCCATCGACGCAGGGTGATGGATAAAATGCAGGTACGTACGTTAGCGGATCTGGTACATGCTGCCGGAACTTTGCAAATCGGTAAATCCCGCTGCCCACCCCGCAAGCTTTATTGATTAAGCGGAGAACATCATAAGTCTAAACGACACTCATTCAGATTATTATCCCCAGGTTCTGTTGATTTTTGCTACCCTACGAGAGGTAACGCCTCTCATCTGAAGCGGTCTACGATAATGGAATAAATTAATTATGAGTGGAAATGATCTTATCCCAAAGAAGTCTACAAGCCAGATTAACAAAGCGGTATTCTTTACATCTGCTTTGTTAATTTTCCTTCTTGTCGCCTTTGCCGCAGTATTTCCGGAGATGGCCGACAAAAAATTCAAACTCCTGCAGCAACAGATCTTCACGAATGCCAGTTGGTTCTACATTCTTGCTGTCGCCCTGATTTTACTGAGTGTCACTTTCCTCGGTCTTTCTCGTTACGGTGATATCAAGCTGGGGCCGGACCATGCCCAGCCTGACTTCAGCTACCATTCCTGGTTTGCGATGCTTTTTTCAGCAGGGATGGGCATCGGCCTGATGTTCTTTGGCGTTGCCGAACCAGTGATGCATTACCTGTCGCCACCCGTCGGCACCCCTGAAACCGTTGCTGCAGCGAAAGAAGCCATGCGCCTGACGTTCTTTCACTGGGGACTGCATGCATGGGCCATCTATGCCATTGTGGCGCTGATTCTGGCATTCTTCAGCTACCGTCACGGTCTGCCTTTAACGCTTCGTTCCGCACTCTATCCCATCATTGGCGATCGCATCTACGGTCCTGTCGGCCATGCAGTCGATATTTTTGCCGTGATAGGGACTGTCTTTGGTGTTGCGACATCGCTCGGTTACGGTGTTTTGCAGGTTAATGCTGGTTTGAACCATCTTTTCGGGGTGCCCATTAATGAAACGGTGCAGGTCATTCTGATTGTAGTGATCACCGGGTTAGCGACGATTTCAGTGGTATCCGGTCTGGACAAAGGAATACGTATCCTGTCTGAGCTCAACCTGGGCCTGGCGGTTTTGCTCCTGGCGCTCGTGTTATGTCTTGGACCAACAGTGCTTTTACTGAAATCATTCGTGGAAAATACTGGCGGTTATCTTTCGGAATTAGTGAGTAAAACGTTTAACCTTTACGCCTATGAACCGAAATCAAGCAACTGGCTTGGTGGCTGGACGTTATTGTATTGGGGATGGTGGCTTTCCTGGTCGCCATTTGTCGGTATGTTCATCGCGCGCGTATCCCGTGGCAGGACAATTCGTGAGTTTGTTACGGGCGTGCTGTTTGTTCCCGCAGGTTTTACCCTCATGTGGATGACGGTGTTTGGTAACAGCGCCATTTATCTCATCATGAATCAGGGAGCAACTGACCTGGCAAATACCGTCCAGCAGGATGTCGCGCTGGCCCTGTTTAATTTCCTTGAACATTTCCCGTTTTCCTCAGTGTTGTCATTTATTGCAATGGCGATGGTCATTGTCTTCTTTGTCACCTCGGCTGACTCCGGGGCGATGGTTGTTGATACGCTGGCATCGGGTGGCGTCGCTCACACGCCTGTCTGGCAGCGAATTTTCTGGGCCTCGCTCATGGGGATTGTGGCTATCGCACTGCTGATTGCGGGTGGACTGAGTGCGCTGCAAACCGTGACAATTGCGAGTGCATTACCCTTCTCAGTGATCTTATTGATCTCAATATACGGACTGTTAAAAGCCCTGCGTCGGGATTTGACCAAACGTGAAAGTCTGAGCATGGCGACGATTGCGCCGACCGCCGCACGTAACCCTATTCCGTGGCAGAGAAGGTTGCGCAATATCGCCTATCTGCCGAAACGTTCTCTGGTGAAACGCTTTATGGACGACGTTATCCAGCCTGCCATGACGTTGGTTCAGGAAGAGCTGAACAAGCAGGGGACGCTGAGTCACATCAATGATGCGACTGACGATCGTCTTCGGCTTGAGGTTGATTTGGGCAATGAGCTGAACTTTATTTATGAAGTAAGGCTTCGCGGCTATAATTCGCCAACTTTTGCTCTTGCCGCAATGGATAATGATGAGCAACAGGCAGAGCAACACCGCTATTATCGTGCAGAAGTGTATCTGAAAGAGGGCGGTCAGAATTATGATGTGATGGGCTGGAATCAGGAACAGCTTATCAATGACATACTTGACCAGTACGAAAAACATCTCCACTTCCTGCACCTGGTTCGTTAATACAAAATGCCGTCTGCCGGGACGGCATTTATTTTGCCACTGACTGTAAGAGACTGCCCAATGTTAGCAACTACACTGATCGTTATTGTTGCGTTAATCCATCTCTATATTCTGGTGCTGGAGATGTTCCTGTGGAACACAAAAACAGGTCAAAAGGCCTTTAATCTAACCCCCGACTTTGCGCGTGAAACCCGCGTACTGGCCGCGAATCAGGGGCTGTATAACGGTTTTCTGGCGGCGGGGCTGCTCTGGGGACTCTGGCTCGGTGAACGCGGCGTCCATGTGACCGTCTTTTTCCTGAGCTGCGTGTTCATTGCCGGAATGTTTGGGGCAGCGACTGCCAGTCGAAAAATCCTGTATGTTCAGGCTATACCGGCGCTCGCTGCCTTACTTGCGATGCTTGTCTGAGCCAACACTATGGTCAACGTGACGCGTCCGATATACTCGGTGCATCACCCGCTAAATGGCAGACAAGAGACTGTTTATGAACAACGATATCCCGCTTAAATATTATGACATCGTCGATGAGTATTCGACGGAAACCGCGGAGCCAGTCAGTGAGTCAGAGCATGACGCGCTGGCGCACTATTTCCAGCTGCTCCTCACTCGTTTAAGCAACAACGAGGAGATCAGCGAGGAAGCCCAGCAGGAGATGGCCAGTGAAGCCGGGATCCGCGCGGCACGCATCGATGATATTGCGAACTTTCTCAATCAATGGGGCAACGAGTAGCCCGCTTCAGACTCCGATATGCTGATGCTTTGCCAGACAGCTCAGCATTACGCTATCGGACCACATGCATTTTTTTCGCAACCCAGGTGAAGAGGGTTTACCGATAAACAGGGCAAAAATAAACACCAGGCAAAAGAGTACCAGGGGAAACAAAAAGGGCATTTTCACAGTGTTGACCCAATAAAAGTGTATTTCACGGTAATCTACCGTCTGATTGTGACGAATATGTTTTGGGTGATAAATGGAAAACCCCGATCTGGAAAGACTTTACCTTGAAACCAACGCCAAAACGCTGGCGATGTGGGAAACGCAGGACGGTATCGGTTCGCGAAGAGCTCCCTGTTACGCGTCGGGCAGTTTCGCACTGGCGACGGGGTTCCAGCCGGAAATCGCAGAGTCTGTTGATGTTTTATTCCGGGAACTGGAGTCGCTTACCTGTCAGGATCCGCTGGCCGATCTCCAGCCGCGCCCGGGTTTCCATTTTACCTTTGTTCCGTTGACGTTGCCTCTTTATGAGAAGAACGCACGTTTGCCGGTGAAAACGCATCAGCTCCTCGACGCGTGGTCACCGTTTGCGGGGCAGGTCATCACCATCAGAGCGCTCCGGCTGGTGGCGTTGCCGGGCCAGCTTCTTCTTGCCGGACTACCCGATTCTCCCGCCCCGGCACAACGAAAGGCATTTTGCGAAACGCTGTTAACAACGCACTGGCAAGATGAACTGCGGTTACGTCATGATAAGACACCGCTACCCGCGCCTTTCTGGCATACCACACTGCTACGCTATCAGGCTGATTATATGCCAGAGCCCCTGAGGGCATTTTTCCGGGCACGGCAATCGCTGCGCTTTGGCGACGTCTGCGGCTCTCTTGATCTCCGGCTGGTCAATTATAACTGGACGTACTCCACACCGGTCACGCCGGGTATGATTGCATCCTAAGGCTCAGGTTGCCGTACGGTACATGTCAGTTTTTTGGCCAGCTCACTCCGGGCGAGTGATTTTGAGAAATACCACCCCTGAATCAGGGCGTCCGGATACCTGTCCGCAATAAAGCGATATTGTGTTTCGCTCTCCACCCCTTCAAAAACAAGCGTTTTATTCAGTCGGGCGAGGGCATCGCAAAAAATCGCAAAAATATTCTGCTTATAATGTTCAGTGATACCGTCAACCAGTGACTTGTCGATTTTAATCTCGTCATATTCCAGCAGGGAGAGCCTGTCCAGATTTGAGTTTTGTACCCCAAAATCGTCTATCGAGATCCTCACGCCCAGGGACTTAAGCTCAAGGCAAAATCCTTCCAGAATATCCGCACTGGACACTGCTTTTTCTGAAAGCTCAACTTTTATTAAAGACAGCGGGATATTATTCCGTGAGCATTCACGACGCAATACCTGAATAAACAGGCCATCTTCAATCTCTGTTCGCCCCACGTTAAGGGAGATCATTAGCTGATGTTTAATGGCAAGCGGCGCGATTTCAGACAGTGATTTTGCAATGATATTAATATAATACTGCCGGTACAGACCTATTTTCTTAATTAAAGGGATAAACAATTCCGGGGAGACATCTGCCTGATTGTAATCACGCCATCTCGACAGCACTTCAACACCAACAATTTTGTGATCCTCAATACGTATAATCGGCTGGTAATTGACGCTGATGGTATTGGTTTTTACCGCTTTAACCAGCGTTCGCTCCAGAGAAAAGCGATCTTCGTAAATACGCATGAAAAACAGCGTTATCGCCGTCCAGATAAACGACAAAATGGCCGTCAGAAGAATAAACACCACGATGGGTAACGAGGCCAGGCCCGCATCGTGATGCTTCACAATGACACATAAATCCCAACGGGCACTGCACTGTGTGAGGGTTAAGGTAAAGAGTGTTGAATGCAACCAGTTCTGTTTTACGGATTCAGGTGTGACCAGGAAAAATGTTCGCCCGAAATCTTTGGTCGTCGCACTCAGGGAGTAGTTTGCCGTAACCGGTGTAAATTTGTCGTAGGCATAACGGGAGGTGAAAATAATAACATTATTATAAATGGCTGCGTTGCCGGTGAAAAAATCTTTTTTCGAAAACTGCGCCAGCAGGAACCCTCGTGGCGTTTTATGAAGTTCTGCCGGAACGGGGACGGGAGTGGCAAGTTTTCCCCAAAAGGCAGTACAGGCAACTTTGCCGTTTTCAACAAAACCGATATCGGCAAAATAGGGGCTATCGAGTTTAATCTTTCGATAGCCATCAAGGCTGGTTTCATCACAGCCTTGCGCCGTAACATTTTTAAGCGCAAGGGCGACGCTTTCGGACAATCCTTCGGAATAGTGCAAAAGCGTATGGGCGACTTCACGCTGTTTATCCCGCTGCTGGCTGACGATAACCGCATTCACTGCATAAAGAGACAGAATGACCAGAATCGTTGATATGATAGCAACGGCAATGATCTTTTTCATTTTCCGGTTATCCTGTCAGCTCCCTGATGGGGTGAATCTTAACACAGGCAGGGCAGCGTACAAGCCCGCGTGTGATGGCAGCCTTCAGTAGATCGCTGTAATAGTACCTGACGCAAATTTTAGATAAATAAAATAATAACCGTTCCCTGTCGCACGCTTAAGTGCAATTTATTTTCCTCTTAACCTGACCTTTGTTAGAGTGGCAAGAGTTGTCAGCCAGGGACGTCAGGCGTGATAAGGTGGAAAAGCTCGTGCATGTGAAAAATACTTTTTACACAACAACCATTACCGTCATCATTGTCTCATTGATCATCTCGCTGTCGCTTGCCGTCCAAATTACCACGTCCAGACAGCAGTCAATTCAGCAAATTAATACCGGCGTTGCTAACCTGAGTCATACCTTAGATGTCTACACTGAGGGGATCATGCGTCAAAGCGAAATGCTTATCACCACCATTTCAGACGTGATCGACATATATGGTATGACCCCGCAGCAGGCGACCCATATTCAGCGGATAATAGAAAACCAGGATAATCTGCTTACCCAGATTAATAATGTGGTTATCTACAATGTCCATGGAGATATCTTTACGGCATTGTATGGAAATTTTTCCGGGCCACGAAAAGGGGCTGACAGATCGTTTTTTATCTATCACAAGGAAAATAAAAATCAGCAGATCTTTATCGGCCAGCCAGTGGTGAGCAGGACGAATGGTAAATGGGTGATTACGATCAGTCGACGGTTAGAAACGCATACCGGAGACTTTAACGGCGTTGTCGTCGTGACGCTGGGAATCGAAAATTTTCTGGCCCTCTACGGGCAGATTGATATTGGCCATTCCGGTGTGATTGGCCTGACAACACAATCTGGCGTATTGCTGGTTCGCTATCCTTTTAAAAATAACTACATTGGTGCGATCGTTTCTGATTCGCCACTTTTCAGAAAGTACCTCAAGGTACAAAATTCAGGGATCGCCAGTTCCGTTTCGCGGTTTGACAAAGTCGAACGTATTTTTGCTTTTGAAAAAAACAAACGATACGGGCTGGTCACCACGGTGGCAGTCAGTAAAGAAGAGGCTCTTTCCCCCTGGCGTAAACAGGCCGTGCAGTTGGCCGTCCTCATTCTTATTTTTACCGTGGCGCTTATCGTGGCCTCTTATTTCCTCTATTCGGATCTGTCCAGAAAAACCCGGGATAACAAAGAGCTTAAGATCATTGCGTCAGAAGATGCGCTGACCGGGCTTTACAACCGCCGCACGTTTGATGAAAAAATTCTCTCAGAAATCGCCGCGTGTGCGGCTAACGACACGCCGATTTCCGTCCTCATTGTGGATGTCGATTATTTCAAAAAATACAATGATAACTACGGCCATCCGGAAGGGGACCGCTGTCTGACCCTGCTGGGGAATAGTCTGCGTGAGAGCCTCACCCGGGACAACCAGCTGGTGGCGCGCTATGGCGGAGAAGAGTTTGCGCTGATATTGCCTGACACCGATATTCAGGAAGCGATCCGCCTGGCTCAGACGATGATCGGCAACGTTTTCTCACTGGACATTGAGCATGCTTTTAGTCCCTTTGGACGGGTGACCGTCAGTGTTGGGGTGTCAACCGCACGTGCCGTGGACATTGCTGGCAGCCAGCAAAACATCATTATTGCAGCGGACCAGGCGCTCTATCAGGCAAAACGTGCAGGGCGAAACCGGCACGCTTTTGTTGCCGTCTAAGCGGGCAAAAAAAAAGCCCACTCAAAAGTGGGCAAAAAATACTGGAAGCAATGTGAGCAATGTCGTATTGAATACCTGAGTGTTTAACTCAACTATTCAGTGTTGAGAAAGATAATCTTTCTCAACTTAAGATGCAACCCCACATTTCATGTGGCGCGCTTCTGGAGAATAAATGCGCACTCTCTCGCTGTGATACTAATCACAAATTTCCTTTCCCGGATCCTGTGCTATCCTTTTTGTGTCGTTGATTTAATGACAAAAACCATACAGAGAGGAAAGTTATGGGAATTTTATCCTGGATTATCTTTGGGCTTATTGCGGGTATTCTGGCGAAGTGGATCATGCCGGGCAAAGATGGCGGTGGTTTTATCGTCACCGTGATACTGGGTATTGTCGGCGCGGTAGTCGGCGGCTGGATCAGTACGTTGTTCGGGTTCGGCAAGGTCGATGGCTTCAACTTCGGCAGTTTTGCTGTCGCGGTGATCGGTGCGCTGGTTGTTCTGTTTATCTACAGAAAAATCAAAAGCTAAATCTGATAAGCGTTAAAAAAGGCTGCCAGATGGCGGCCTTTTTACGTTGCGGTGTTACCACCAGCCAAATTGCGTTCCAGCGACAGCAACGATGGCGACAATCAGCATAATGAGTGTTGTTTTTCTCATTTATGCCCCTGGCGCCGCGTAACCACCGACAAAAAACCATGCTAAAAAAACCACCGCCGTTATAAAAATAACGACCGGGAAGAGGATCCCTATTCTCATGCCATCACCTGTTTTGGTTTTCAGAATGCCGTAGAGTGTACGGGGTTAATCCAGATCGAGAAAGCGGGTTTTGCTTTTTCCCTTTTTATCCTGATACATCGCGACATCCGCGGCGCGTAACGCGCTGTCCTCATCCGTCCCGGCAGGATCGACGTCGATAATTCCCAGACTTGCACCGGGGTAAACAATGTTCACACTGTCCAGCCCGTAGTAGCCGGCGATGCGGGCCCGAAGGCGCGTTTTAAGCTGGTTAATCTGGGTGTGATCAGCCTGATTTTCTGTCTGACTCAGGCAGGCTACCAAAAACTCATCGCCGCCCAGCCGGCCGATAATTTCGTCATCGGTTTTTTCTTCTGACAGGCGCTTGCCCACTTCAATCAGGAATTGATCGCCTGTTTCATGCCCGTACCGGTCGTTAATCAGTTTAAAATCATCCAGATCGATAAAGGCGATAATCACGTTGCGCTTAAGGTGGCGGCCCAGGGAGAACAGGGTGTTGAGATCTTTAAAGATGGCGCGGCGGTTGGGTAAACCGGTGAGGGCATCGGTGTAGGAATAGGCGATGAGTGCCGCATTCGCTTCACGAAGCTGGGAAACCAGCGACTCTTTCTGAATGGACTGGGCAATCAATCCGGCAAACAGTTTCAGAACCTGTTCACCGCGTTCGCTAAGCTGCTTCTTTTGCGTGCTGGTTGCGCAGAGCGTACCGTAAAGGGAACCATCAGCAAGCTGCACTGGTACGCTCACGTAAGTGGTAATGCCGAGTGCTTTCGCGGCGTCGCAATCTGCCCAGCGCTCGGGCACCGCGTTACTGAAAAGCGTGTCACTGTCCAGCGCACGTTTGCACAGCGTGTCGCCCCAGGGAACGCTCAGTCCCTCCGGGATCTGCATCTGCTTACTGTTCCGGGCATATAAAATATGCTGCAGGCGCGCATTGAGATCGACCTTCGTCAGGTAGGTCGACTCCATTTCGGTCACCAGTTCCAGCATCTCCAGCAGCCGTCGAACGAGACTTTCAAGGGTTTGCTCAGTGGAGAGAGTTTCTGAAACTCGGGCAAGGATAATATCCGACATGACGTAGTTAGACTCCCATACAGAAGACGTCTGCATCTGCATGTTATGCTGAAAATTTCGGCTTCAGCCATAGTAAAACATGAATGGTAAAAATTTTACATATTCAGCGGGGACAGGCAGCGGGGAAAAAAAAGCCCCGTTGTTGAGAACGGGGCAAAGACATCTTGATTACGGAATGATGTTCTCTGGTCATATCGAGAACACGCCTCACTATAGTGTTGAAAAGTGCAGTTAAAATGGAGAAATCATGGAGAAAGCGGCGGCGACCCGTTACCCTTAAGATCTGATGATGTGAAAAGGATCAACACGATGAGATTTCTGCTTTTGGCCCTGGCGTTACCACTGGCCGCCTGCACCACACAAACGCCTCCACCGGATGCCCCGCAACCGCCGCACATTGCTGGAATGGCTAACCCTGCCTCGGTCTATTGTCTGGAAAAAGGCGGAGAGCAGATCCCAATCCAGAGCCCGCAGGGCGTGCGCACCGAGTGCAAATTACCCGGTGGCGAAGTGATTGACGAATGGGAGCTCTATCGTCGCGATCACCCGCAACCCGCCAGGTGACAGCGGCGCAGTTATTGCGATACACTTCTCTTTAGGATTATTCTTAGCCAGTTTCTGGCCATCTTTATCGTGAGAGAAGTATGTTTCAGCTTAAACCGGGCAGCATGGCGTTGATCATTGGTGCCCGCACGGCCTCTGGCCGTCGCAATGTGGGTAAATCAGTCGAGTTGTTTGGCCTTTGCCAGCCCGGCCAGCGTTTTGTTAACCCGGTCAATGGCGTAATGACGCAGCTACCTGCTACAGCGGATCGCGCGCTCTGGCTGGTGACGGGCGATGTCTACGCCTTCGATAATCAGCACGGTTTTGCATTTGTGCGCGCTGAACATTTACTGCCGCTCACTCCGGATGAGGCGCCTCACATTGTGGATGAGTTAACGATCGACTAATTACAGATGGCGCAGCCAGTCTGCCAGGACCTTAGCGTGATTCTGTTCGGTATTTTTTGCGCCGTAGAGAAGGGTTAAGGTCTGCTGTTTTGCCAGCGTCGCCAGACGCAATCCCTCGTCTTTATGTTGTGCCAGCTCTTCCCGATACGCCTGGCTGAAGGTGGTGAAATCAATGGTTTCGCTATGGAAAGCCTTGCGCAATCCGTCTGAAGGCGTAAGCGCTTTGCACCATTCATCGTGCACGAGGTCTGCTTTTTTCACCCCCCGCGGCCACAGCCTGTCCACCAGCACCCGATAACCATCCTCGGGGGCAGCCTGTTCATAGACGCGCTTGCATTGAATCATCATTTCACCCTCCCAATTTAAGGTATTGTGATTATTGCAGAAGATCGGTAGTCTGAGGTTCCTTATGTTATCTGATAATACTCTGGCATAAGGAACCTTTCATGGAACACCTCCCCGTTAAAACGACGCTGCGCATTGCGCTGGTTGGCGATTACAATCCCGATGTGATTGCGCACCAGGCGATCCCGCTGGCCATTGATGATGCTGCTGCAGTGCTGGATCTCACCGCTGATTATGACTGGCTTGCGACGACGGAGCTGACCAGTCCTGAAGATCTGGTGGGTTACGATGCCATCTGGCTGGTTCCTGCAAGCCCCTACAAAAATACCGAAGCCGCTTTTATCGCCGCACGCTATGCGCGTGAAAACAGCATTCCGTTCCTCGGCACCTGCGGTGGTTTCCAGCATGCGCTAATTGAGTACGCACGTAACGTGCTCGGCTGGAGCGATGCAGCGCACGCCGAAACGGACACCGAAGGCTCGATGGTGATTGCGCCGCTGACCTGCTCGCTGGTGGAAAAAACCGATGCGATTGAGCTGCGTAACAACACGCTGATTGCGAAAGCCTACGGCAAGCCGGAAATTGAAGAGGGATATCACTGCAACTACGGCGTATCGCCGGAATTTGCGCAGGAGCTGGAGAGCGGTGATATGCGCGTGACGGGCTGGGACGAGCAGGGGGAAATCCGTGCCGCAGAGCTGGTCACCCATCCGTTCTTCGTGATTACGTTATTCCAGCACGAGCGTGCTGCGCTGGCGGGGCGTCCGGTAGTGCTGGTACAGGCGATGCTGCGTGCGGCGCGTGGGTAAGAAAACGGCAGACCATCAGGTCTGCCTCTTTTTTTAACGGGGCGTGATCTCCCGGTCACGCCCGGCAAGCATGCCGCAGATGGCCATTACCACCGAGGCCAGCGCGCAGGCCAGAAGCGGGATCTGCCAGTCACCGGCGGTATCGTGAACTTTCCCCATCAGCGGGGGCCCGCAGGCTGCCAGCAGATAACCAATTGACTGCGCCATACCGGACAGCGCCGCCGCCTGATGGGCAGAGCTGGCGCGCAGGCCGATGAACGTCAGACCGAGGATCATCGTTGCTCCGGTGCCAAAGCCAAACACCAGCGTCCACACGACCGCCCAATCCGGCGCAAACCAGAAACCTGCCGCACTGACTGCACACATCAGCGCTACTGCGCCGGCAATCCCGCGCTGATCGTTCAGACGATGCAGGATCAGCGGCACGGCAAGGCCCGGAATGGCAGTCGCCAGCTGTAACAGCCCGTGCACGGAGCCTGCCTGCGCTTCGCTGTAGCCGTGGCTGAGTAATATCGCGGGCAACCAGCCGATGATGACGTAGTAAATCAGCGAGTTGATGCCGAGAAAGAGCGTTACCTGCCAGGCGAGGGCAGAGCGCCAGATGGCGCGGTTGTGTAGCGCCCCGGCGCCGGTCACCGTGGCGACCTGTTTCTGCCGCCACTGCGGTAGCCAGAGCAGCAGCGCCAGCAGGGGAAAGATCATCAGCATCAGCAGTGCGCCCTGCCAGCCTGCCGCGCCCTGGGCAAGCGGTACAATCAGCGCCGAACCGCACGCCGCCGAAACCCCCATCGTCAGGGAATAGGCTCCGGTAAGTCGGGCAACCTGGCCGGGGAAATCACGTTTGATTAATCCAGGTAACAGCACATTCCCGAGCGCGATACCACAGCCGATCACCGCCGTGCCGGTAAACAGCAGGGCTGCGGAGGGCAGGGAGCGCACGACAATGCCGGCGCATATCAGCAGCAGGGCAATAAACAGGCTGCGCTCCATGCCGATACGCCGCGCTACGCCCGCGGCGAGCGGCGAGATAAGGGCAAACGCTAACAGCGGCAGGGTGGTTAATAGACCGGTCTGCGCGGTGGTTAATCCATATTCAAGGCGAATAGTGTCGAGCAGCGGCGCTGCTCCGGTAAAGGTGACGCGAAGCGTCGTGGCAATCATCAGGATGCCTGCGATCAGCAGCGCGCCGTTGCGAGTAGCAGTAGTCATTGTGTTCTCATACGTTCAGGCGAGCGCACACAATACCGATTTTCGTCGCGGTTGAAATCAGGCTAAAATGACAGTTTATCGCTAATATCGGACAACCTGATGATCGGTCTGGGACTGGACGGCTACGATCCCGATAGCCAATTCGATGCGGCGGTCGCCTTTCGCATCCGCGTGGTGGCGCAGGAACAACATATTCCGCGGCACCAGCACCGCAAAGGGCAGCTGATTCTGGCGCTGGGTGGCGCAATCACCTGTGAGGTAGAAAATGCCATGCTGATGGTACCGCCCCAGTATGCCGTGTGGATCCCTGGGCAGATGCCCCACAGCAACAAAGCGACGCCAGGTGCCCAGCTCTGTTTTTTGTTTATTGAACCTGGCGCCGTCAGTCTGCCAGACCGGTGCTGTACCCTGAAAATATCGCCGCTGGTGCGGGAGCTGATTCTGTCGCTGGCGGGGAAAACACGTGAGCAACTGCCGCTTGCCACCACCTTGCGTCTGGTGGATGTGCTGTTTGATGAACTGCCGCTCCAGCGTCAGGAGCATTTACAGCTGCCCGTTTCCCCTCATCCAAAAATTCGGTTGATGAGCGAAAAGATGGCGGAAGAGCCCGCCGCGTGGCAGACGCTGGCGCAATGGGCGCGCCACTTTGCCATGAGCGAGCGCAACCTGGCACGGCTGGTGGTCAAAGAGACGGGCTTAAGCTTTCGCCGCTGGCGTCATCAGCTGCAGTTGATTGTGGCGTTGCAGCTGCTGATTGGCGGGAAGTCAGTTCAGCAGGTGGCACAGTCACTCGGTTATGACTCCACCACTGCCTTTATTACGATGTTTAAAAAGGGGCTGGGGCAAACGCCCGCACGCTATATTGCCAGCCTGACTACGACTTCCCAATAAACAGCGAAACCAGCCCGGCGGCAATCAACGGGCCCACCGGAACGCCGCGAAAGAGCGCCACGCCAAGCACCGTTCCCACCAGCAGACCAGCCACCAGGGAGGGCTGGCTGCTCATCAACGTGACGCCACGACCACCCAGCCATGACACGAAAATCCCCACCGCGATAGCCACCAGCGATTTCCAGTTCACAAACGAGTGCAGCAGCGTTGAAGCCGGAAGCGTGCCGCTGGCAATAGGGGCCATTACCCCAATGGTCAGAATGATTATCCCGATCGTGAGGCCTTGTTTTTCTATCCACGGGAAAAAAGTGTTTAACGGCGTTACGCGCACAATGATTAACACCAGAATCGAGATGGCGACGGTGGTGTTGTGGCTGATAAAGCCGAGTGCAGCGAGTGCCAGAAGAATGAGCAGAGTAGGATCAAACATGAGGAGTCCTTGCCAGAATAGTAAGCCTGCTTACTTTACGCGGAAAAACGGCTGACGACAGTGTTTTAAAAAAAATACGTGTCACTGTCATATCCGTGTCATTTGCAGGGGATAAAACGGCATCAGGCATCGCAAAGGGTTGCTAAGATGAACGATCACATGTTTGTTGAAACGCTGATTATCTCCTCATCGTTTTTCGCTATTGCCGTTATTCTGATCGCGTCGATTCTGTTTCTGGAAAAGAGAGGCTGACAGAGGCGTCAGCCATCACGCTCATGCCTTACGGAACGCCACCAGTTCGGGACGGGCAATGCGAAGGTAATCCTGGGTATCCATAATCACGGATTTTTCCAGCAGACCGGCGTTGAAGGCGATTTCGTCAAAACGCTCGAAGAGGAGCGGGTCGGCGACCAGGGTCAGATCGGGATGGAAGCTGAACGGCGGGATAGCGCCAAACACGCAGGCCGTCAGGTTATCGACTTCGGCCGGGCTGGCGAGAGAGGCTTTTAACCCGCCGAAATGGCTGGCAAGCTGGCTCAGGTCGGCCTGCTGGTCAGCGGCCAGGATCGCCAGAACGTGTTTTTTTACACCGTTTCCCTTCACTTTGCAGACCAGCGCTTTTGCGCCTTGCCCGAGATCGGTTCCACGGATTTCGCTCACCGCTTCACATTTCCCCACGGCCTCGTGCTCCATCACACGAAACCGCGCACCTTGCTGGGTTAACAGCGTAATGAGTTGCTGGTGGGTAGCCGTACCCTTAACATCATCAGACATAGTGAGTGTACCTGTTATCTGCCAATACGCAGTGTCCAACAGTAGCACAGATCCTTTCGCGAAGGGGATGAACGAAGGGGGAAGAAAACAGCCAGCGTGTCGCTGGCTGTGGGGTCAGGCGTTGCTGGTGGCCGATTGCTTGTGGAACAGTTCCCGGAACACCGGATAGATATCATCCTGGTCACGGATGTGCTGCATGGCGAAGTTATCGAACATCGATTGCAGATGTTCATATTCACGCCACAGCGTCTGGTGGGCACGACGCGTGATTTCGATATAGCTGTAGTAACGCACCACCGGCAGAATTTTTTTCGCCAGAATGTCGTGACACAACGGCGAGTCATCCGCCCAGTTATCACCATCGGACGCCTGCGCAGCATAGATGTTCCACTGCGCCGGATCGTAACGCTCTTTCACTACCTCATCCATGAGCTTCAGGGCGCTAGACACGATGGTGCCACCGGTCTCCTGCGAGTAGAAGAACTCATGTTCATCCACCTCTTTAGCCTGGGTGTGGTGGCGAATGTAGACCACTTCTACGTTTTTGTATGTTCTGCTCAGGAACAGATAGAGCAGAATGTAAAAACGCTTCGCCATATCCTTAGTGGCCTGGTCCATTGAACCGGAGACGTCCATCAGACAGAACATGACAGCCTGGCTCGAAGGCTCCGGCCGTTTTTCGTAGTTTTTATAGCGCAGGTCGAAGGTATCGATAAACGGTACCCGCTCGATCTTCGCCCTCAGCTCAGCAATCTCTTTACGCAGGCGCTCCTCTTCCAGCAGTTGCGCCGGTTCGGTATTTTCCACGACCTTCAGGCTGCTCTCCAGCTCGCGCAGTTCACGCCGTTTACCTGCCGTCATGGCCGTGCGCCGCGCCAGCGAGTTTTGCAGCGAACGTACGACGCTGATATTGGCCGGTACGCCGTTCGCGGTATAGCCGGCGCGATGGGTTTTGTATTCGTTAAGCTGACGGTGCTGATTCTTTTTCAGATTAGGCAGCGCCAAATCTTCAAAGAGCAGGTCGAGATACTCATCTTTCGAGATCTGGAAGACGAACTCATCCTGACCTTCACCGTCCTGACTGGCCTGTCCCTGACCGCTTCCTGAACCGCCGCCACCCCCTTGTGGACGCTCGATTCTGTCGTTCTGAACGAAGTGGTCATTACCTGGGTGGACGCGATGGCGCAGCCCGCCACGCCCCTGATGAAACATCGGTTCGCTGATGTCATCGGTGGGGATGGAGACAGACTCGCCGCTGTCGACGTCGGTCACCGAGCGTTTGTTGATGGCCTCGGAGATCGACTGTTTAATTTGCGCTTTATAACGGCGCAAGAAGCGCTGGCGGTTCACCGTGCTCTTGTTTTTGCCGTTCAGACGCCGGTCAATAAACCAGGTCATATGCCCCCCGTACTGCATTTGCCAACTTGCATTTTGTTGGCCCGGTGAACGTTAAGCGACACCGGGCACTTGTTTTAAGACGATTTCCGTACGCGCAGATACCATTCGCACAGCAAACGAACCTGTTTGCGGGTATAGCCTTTTTCCATCATACGGTCGACAAAATCGTCGTGTTTCTTCTGCTCGTCAGTTGAGGTTTTGGTGTTAAACGAAATCACCGGTAACAGCTCTTCGGTATTGGAGAACATTTTCTTCTCGATGACCGTGCGCAGTTTCTCGTAGCTGGTCCAGTTCGGATTACGACCGTTGTTATGCGCTCTCGCACGCAGTACAAAGTTCACAATCTCATTACGGAAGTCTTTCGGGTTGCTGATCCCGGCAGGCTTCTCAATTTTTTCCAGCTCCGCATTCAGGGATTCACGGTCAAACAGCTGCCCGGTATCCGGGTCGCGGTACTCCTGATCCTGGATCCAGAAGTCAGCGTAGGTGACGTAACGGTCAAAGATGTTCTGGCCGTATTCTGAATAGGATTCCAGGTAGGCCGTCTGGATCTCTTTGCCAATGAACTCGGCATATTTCGGGATCAGATAACCTTTCAGGAACTCAAGATAACGTTCAGCCTGCTCCTGCGGGAACTGCTCGCGTTCGATCTGCTGCTCCAGCACGTAGAACAGATGAACCGGGTTGGCTGCCACTTCCGCATGGTCGAAGTTAAACACGCGGGAGAGGATCTTAAATGCGAAACGCGTGGACAGACCGTTCATGCCCTCGTCGACACCCGCGTAGTCACGGTACTCCTGATACGACTTCGCTTTCGGGTCGGTATCTTTGAGGCTCTCACCGTCATACACTCGCATTTTCGAGTAGATGCTGGAGTTTTCCGGCTCTTTCAGACGTGACAGGATGGAGAAGCGCGACAGCGTTTCCAGAGTGCCCGGCGCGCATGGCGCATGCACCAGCTCACTGTGGTTAAGCAGTTTTTCGTAAATTTTGATCTCTTCGGAGATCCGCAGGCAATAAGGCACTTTGACGATGTACACACGGTCAAGGAACGCCTCATTGTTTTTATTATTACGGAAGGAGACCCACTCGGATTCGTTTGAGTGCGCCAGGATGATGCCGTTGAAAGGCAGGGCAGAGATACCTTCCGTCCCGTTGTAGTTCCCTTCCTGGGTGGCCGTCAGCAGCGGATGCAGCACTTTAATAGGTGCTTTAAACATCTCGACGAACTCCATAATCCCCTGGTTTGCCCGGCACAGTGCACCGGAGTAGCCGTAGGCATCCGGGTCATTCTGGGCGTAGTTTTCCAGCTTACGGATATCGACTTTACCGACCAGTGCCGAGATGTCCTGGTTGTTCTCATCACCCGGTTCCGTTTTGGCAATAGCGATCTGTTCCAGTATGGATGGCCACACTTTCACAACACGGAATTTGGTGATGTCACCGCCAAACTCATGCAGGCGTTTCGCCGCCCATGGCGACATGATGGTGCCGAGATAACGACGCGGAATGCCATACTCTTTATCCAGAATTTGTGCATCTTCCTGCGGGTTAAACAGGCACAGCGGATGGTCGTTCACCGGGCTGCGTTCACCGTTGGCACTCAGTACATAGATAGGCACGCGCTGCATCAGCGATTTCAGCCGTTCAGCCAGTGACGATTTACCGCCACCCACCGGGCCGAGTAAATAGAGGATCTGTTTCTTCTCTTCCAGACCCTGAGCAGCATGTTTCAGGTAGGAGACGATTTGCTCGATGGCATCTTCCATGCCATAGAACTCTTCAAACGCCGGGTATCGGGCGACCACCCGATTCGAAAAGAGACGGGAAAGCCGTGGTTCCTGGGCAGTATCAACCATGTTTGGCTCACCAATAGCCATCAATAGCCGTTCTGCCGCGTTGGCATAGGCACTGCGATCTTGCCGACAGATGGTAAGAAACTCCTGCAGTGTGAACTCTTCGTCCTTGGCAGCTTCATAGCGCTGGCGATAGTGATCGAATATATTCATGGCATGCCGTCCTTTCGTTTTTTAGCACAGGATAAGAGCCGTTCGTATGAGTAGTGGAGGCTCCCGGAAGAGAATCTCTCGCACCTCACTGCCAGAGCAGCAACCTGTGTGCCAGGTCAGACGCTAAGTACCGCGGGGCGTTCAGGAAAACTCTTCTTAAATTAAAGCGTAGATGGCATTTGCAAAACTTGCATGCTGATAAAATCTAATTTCAATGACATATCAATAACTCATCCAAAAATTTCCATTGTCGTTATAAGTCATAAGGGCATTTTTCACCCTGTGGTCACATAAATGAAAACGACCTGTCATCTGAAAAATGAAAAATAACGGGTTAATCAAACTGATTAGCAGGCAAAAAATTTGAGGAAGTACGGGTCTGGCGGTTACACTTCACCCGCTGATTATTTGACTACAGGAAAGAATGGATTGTGACCAAACTCAAACTTCTGGCATTGGGCGTACTCGCCGCGACCGCAGTTAGCACCGCACAGGCGGAAAGCCAGTGGACGGTTGGTGCGGGCGTGGGTGTCATTAACAGCCCGTACAAACAGTATGATCGTGATGTTTATCCCGTTCCGGTTGTCACCTATGAAGGCGATAACTTCTGGTTCCGCGGCCTGGGCGGCGGCTACTATCTGTGGAACGATACGGCAGATAAGCTCTCTATTATGGCTTACTACGATCCGACGCACTTCAAACCCGGTGATAGCGACAGCCACGCCCTGCGTCAGCTCGACAAGCGTAAGAGCACCATGATGGCGGGTCTCTCTTATGTGCATAACACCGAGTATGGTTTCCTGCGTACCGCGCTGGCGGGAGACACGCTGGATAACAGCAACGGCTTTATCTGGGATCTGGCCTGGCTCTATCGCTACACCAACGGTGCGTTAACGCTGACGCCAGGTATCGGTGTGCAGTACAACAGTGAGAACTACAACGACTACTACTATGGCGTCTCTAAGAATGAGTCCCGTCGTAGCGGTCTGAAGAGCTACAGCGCCGATGATGGCTGGGATCCGTACCTGGAGCTAACCGCGAGCTACAACTTCCTCGGGGACTGGAACGTATACGGTACTGGCCGTTACGAGCGTCTGAGCGACGAAGTGAAAGACAGCCCGATGGTCGACAAGTCCTGGGCGGGCATTTTCTCTGTCGGTGTGACCTACAAGTTCTGATTGTGCATTAAATCAGTGCATTCTTTGCATTATAACGGGGCGCTTGCGCCCCGTTTGCATTGCTTTGGTGCAGTAAAACACAACACCGTGTCGAAGCCTTTAGCGCTTCACAATGCGAATAGTCTGCCCTAAGCGAGACGGTTTTTCTTCGCTGGCTTTTTGCGGTGTTGTTACACAGGCGGTCTCGACGCAGACAAACGTTTTGTAACCGTCGTCAGGCACGTCCGCCATGCTTACAGAGAGCGCCGGGCCAGGGTTCCAGCCCACCACGTTGCTGTGATGATGGTGAACCACTTCGATGCCACGGTTGAGGGCACTGTCGTGGATCACGTTGCACGCTTCCGGATGCAGGTATACGCGGTCGGTGCGGTCAGGGAAGGTCTGTACGCCGTCGCTGAGTTTCCCTTCTTTGGCGTTGTCCACTTTGTCGATATAGGTATCGCCAAGGCCGCTGACGTTAACGGCGCTGATGTCACCCACGTTGAAATAGGAGTGCAGGGCGGACGTGGTTTCAAACTCGCCGTGCGCTTCCAGCTCAATTTCGCAGGTTTTCCCCAGCTTAAAGCGGGCGTACAGAGTGAATTCGTGTGGCCACAGCGCTCGGGTCTCGTCATTGGCTTGCAGCTCAAAGGTCAGCACGGCACCGTTATCATCTTCGTTATGCGCTTTCAGGGTCCACTGCTGGTTGCGGGCAAAACCATGAGAAGGCAGACCCGGCTGCGCTGACGGGCCAAACCACGGCCAGCAGATCGGCACGCCGCCGCGGATCGCCGCCCCTTTTTTGAAAGAGGTCGCATCGCTCAGCCACAGCACTTCCGTTTCACCTTCCGGTTTCCAGGAGAGCAGGTGAGCGCCGTTCAGCGCAACGGAGGCCTTAACACGCGGGTGGTCAACGACAATAACATCAGCACCATCAATCTGGCGACGGGAGAGCACAGGGGTAAGTTGTTCGACTACCGGAAGTGCAAAAATTTTATGAGTCATTAAGCAATCCTCTGTCTTAAAACAATAAAAAAGGCGACCGAAGTCGCCTTTTTGGATCAAGCACTCATTCCAGTTTATTTGGAGATGTGAGCGATCAGGTCCAGTACTTTGTTAGAGTAGCCGGTTTCGTTGTCGTACCAGGATACCAGTTTAACGAAGTTGTCGTTCAGTGCGATACCCGCTTTAGCATCGAACACGGAAGTGCATACTTCGCCGTTGAAATCGGTAGATACAACGTCATCTTCGGTGTAACCCAGAACGCCTTTCATTGCGCCTTCGGAAGCAGCTTTGATTGCTTTCTTAATTTCTTCGTAAGAAGCAGCTTTTTCCAGACGAACGGTCAGGTCAACTACGGATACGTTAGGAGTTGGAACGCGGAACGCCATACCAGTCAGTTTGCCATTCAGTTCTGGCAGTACTTTACCTACAGCTTTAGCAGCACCGGTAGAGGATGGGATGATGTTCTGAGCCGCGCCACGGCCGCCACGCCAGTCTTTGTGAGACGGGCCGTCAACGGTTTTCTGAGTAGCGGTGGTCGCGTGAACGGTAGTCATCAGACCTTCGATGATGCCGAAGTTGTCGTTGATAACTTTAGCCAGCGGTGCCAGGCAGTTGGTGGTGCAGGATGCGTTAGAAACGATATCCTGGCCAGCGTAAGTTTCGAAGTTAGCACCACGAACGAACATTGGGGTGTTGTCTTTAGAAGGACCAGTCAGAACAACTTTTTTCGCACCCGCGGTGATGTGTTTACGCGCAGTTTCGTCGGTCAGGAAGATACCGGTTGCTTCAGCAACAACGTCAACACCGATTTCGTTCCATTTCAGGTTAGCTGGGTCTTTCTCAGCAGTAACGCGGATGGTTTTGCCATTAACAACCAGGTGGCCGTCTTTCACTTCAACGGTGCCGTCGAAACGACCGTGAGTTGAGTCGTACTTCAGCATGTACGCCATGTATTCAGCGTCCAGGAGATCGTTGATACCAACGATTTCGATGTCAGAACGTTTCTGAGCAGCACGGAAAACAATACGGCCGATACGGCCAAAACCGTTGATACCTACTTTGATAGTCATATATTCCACCAGCTATTTGTTAGTGAATAAAAGGTTGCCTGTAAAATTACAAAAACCTTACGCAGCGTCAAGCGGAATCGTGTCAATCATTGCGACAAATCAATCCTGTGACTAACGTTTGTGCGACTGACTCGCCTCACTTTCCCTTTGAGCTAGCAACCACATGGGGGCTGCGCCCGGAATTTTAAAGGCCTCGCAGGATAAATATGTGAACATGATCACAATTGCCTGACCGCCTTTTCGCGACACATAAGTTTAGAACAAAAGTGCACGCAAGGGTGTTAATGTTTTGTTAGAATCCGGGTTAAAAGATGTCTGTTTCTACAGCGAGATGTAAGCGTATGTCGAACCAACGTAACCCTGACGATTTGAAAAAAAACCTCACAGAAATGCAATTTTACGTGACGCAGAATCACGGCACGGAGCCGCCATTCACCGGGCGTTTGCTGCATAACAAACGCGATGGCGTGTACCATTGCCTGGTCTGTGATGCCCCCCTGTTCAACTCACAAACGAAATACGATTCTGGCTGCGGCTGGCCGAGCTTTTACGAGCCGGTGAGCGATGACGCGATCCGCTACCTGACTGACTCCTCGCACGGGATGGTCCGTACCGAAATTCGCTGCGGCAACTGCGATGCGCACCTGGGGCATGTCTTCCCGGACGGCCCTCAGCCAACGGGCGAGCGTTTCTGCGTAAACTCAGCCTCTCTGAGCTTCAGCGACGATGAAAACGGCGACCAGATCAAAGGTTGAAAAAACGATTCAGCAAATTATTCCTTTGAAAGGGAGAGATCGTGAATATTGATGACATGATTAACGGTATGACGCCCGAGGTTTATCAGCGTCTGGTCACTGCCGTTGAGCTGGGGAAATGGCCTGATGGCGTTGCCTTAACCCCGGAGCAAAAAGAGAACAGCCTGCAGCTGGTGATGCTGTGGCAGGCGCGCAATAACACCGATGCGCAGCACATGACAATCGATACCAACGGCCAGATGGTGATGAAGAGCAAGCGTGAGCTGAAAGAAGAGTTTGGTATCACGCCCAAGCCGATTGCGACAATGAAAATGCAATAACGGTGCGGGTTGATGCCCTTACTCAACCCTCTCCCGGTGGGTTGAGGGATCCCCAGTAATTTTTTTACCGAAAGCGACGAAAGTTGTTTCAGGAAAATGAATGATTTACAGCGACGCCCTGGTCCGGCTGTAAATCGCTGAGGCGTTTCCTGCAGGCCGGGGCGAGGCGCATGGATGCGCCGAGAGGGCGGCTTTACAGGGACGTTACCTCCGCCCGTCCCCGATAAGCCGGAAGGAATAAGCCGAAGGCACCGCGAAGCGGCGATTTACCGCCGGGAGCCCGGGTTGCCAGGGGGGTGGCGACTGAGCCGCCCTGGCACGTTCACGGGTCATGTTGTTACAGAGCAGCAAGGAACGTAATGTGAACGGAATGACCTCTACAGCCATATGTTCCCCCTCACCCCAGCCCTCTCCCTCAAGGGAGAGGGCGTCCTCCGTGCAGGCATTATTTTGTGGGGAACCCTCAGCCCGGTGGGAGAGGGTTGATTGCCTCACTACTTGTGCGGGATCCCGAGCGACTCCGCCAGCTGCTTCGCTAA
This sequence comes from Enterobacter sp. 22466, assembly GCF_052044775.1. Classification (NCBI taxonomy): domain Bacteria; kingdom Pseudomonadati; phylum Pseudomonadota; class Gammaproteobacteria; order Enterobacterales; family Enterobacteriaceae; genus Enterobacter; species Enterobacter sp. 22466. Next base: position 1,052,019 of record NZ_JBQENX010000001.1, read on the forward strand.
CTGGTTGTTATCATCCGCCCCATACTCCCAGAACATTGCGCCTGCCAGACCTTTCTCTTTGATATAGTCCGCTTTGATGGCAACGGAACGCGGATTCTCATACGAGAGGGCAAACAGATCCTTCCCGTCGGCGCCCTTCACGGAAAGCCACGGCACTTTCGCCTGGTCGTCCCAGTGTTCGGTAAAGCGCTTTTGCGGGTCGTTAAGCAGCTTCTTCACAATATCGTTGTACTTCACGTAGGTATCTTTGGTCAGGTCATAACCGAGTGATTTGAACAACCCGATCTCCTGAGGGCCGAAGTAAGGCAGCGTAACCGGATTGTTTTGCGCATCGGGCTTGCTCCAGTCAATGCCCGGTTCCACAGCTCGTTTTGGCACGCGGCCATAGAAACCAATCCCGAGGTTCATCTGCTGTGGCTTCAGGCCAGCGGCCAGATAATTGTTCACCACAAAATCGACGCTGTATTTATCTGCGGCCGCCACGGTCGGCCAGGCGCTGGAGTCATACAGGTTTGCGTTAAAATACTGAGTACCGTACGCCATGTCGTAGGTCATCAGGTTGATATAGTCGAGCAGGGGGGCGATGGCTTTCACATCGACCCAGCTTTTCGGACTTTCCGCATTGGCTCCAACCGCAATCGTGACCAGTTTTTTCTGCCCGAAGGCGGTGCGCAGCTCTTTCAACAGGGCAGTAAAATTATCCCGGTCAGCAGGCGTGCTTGCAACCAGTCCCCATGCGCCGTTTACCGGGTATTCCCAGTCAAGGTCGATCCCGTCCAGACCGTATTTCTCAACAATCTCCTGCGCCGAGCGGATAAACACCGCGCGGCTCTCTCTGGTGGCGGCTGCGCCTGAGAAGCCGCGGGCACCCCAGCCGCCGACGGAAAGCAGAACGTTTAAATTCGGGTTTTGTTTACGAAGCTGAGGGATAAGCGCCAGGTCGGACGCCACTTTCGGCGATAACCAGATCTGATGCCGCTTCGCCGGAACTTTCAGGGCGGCGTTGGTTTCGTCTTTTTCATCATTGTAGATAAGACCAAACGAATAGTTCAGGTGGGTGATCTGGCGGACATCAAGCGTATTGATATCGCCGCCGGGGCCGGCGGTCACATCTCCACCGCCGTTAAAGTAGCCCACGGACATCAGGGGGGCGGCATAAGCAACTGACGCGCAAAGCAGGGGTAATGCTGCCAGCAATGGCAAACGTTTCATACAAGTTCCTCTTTGACAGAATAAAAATAACCACGCCACAGAAAAAGCGTGGCGAAAAAAACAGCCTGAAAAGCATAGCATTGCCGCTTCGCTGGTGATGCGAGGGAGTTCACTTTATGGGGATCGGAGTGGAAATGCCGGGTGGCGGCTTCGCCTTACCCGGCATAAAAGACTATGCTTGCGTCTCCAGCCAGTCTGCCAGCGTATAGAGCGTTGCGCCTTCAGCGGCCATATCCATAAACGCCTGCGCGCTGTCCTGCGGTTGAATGTTCACCCCGCGACAGCCGTCGGTGATGACGCTGACCGTATAACCCAACTGGAGCGCGTCCAGCACGGTAAACTTCACGCAGTAGTCGGTTGCCAGCCCCAGCACAATCAGCTCGGTGATTTCGTGGTGACGTAACCACGCGTCCAGCGCCGTTTTCTGGCGATGTCCGTTATCGAAAAAGGCGCTGTAGCTGTCAATAGCCGGGTTTTCGCCTTTATGAAACACCGCGTCGATGGCTTTCTGATTCAGCAGCGGATGCAGCGCGGCGCCTTCCGTTTGCTGCACGCAGTGATCGGGCCAGAAGGTTTGCGCCAGACCGTCGAGCTCACCCTGACTAAAGGGTTCAACGCCGTGCTGGCTGGCAAAACTGCCGTGATTCGCCGGGTGCCAGTCCTGGCTTGCGACAACCGCTTCACCGCGCGATTGACACCAGTCAATCAGGATATTGGCCACGTCGACCGTGCTGTCACCTTCTGCGACGGCCAGTGCGCCGCCCGCGCAGAAATCATTTTGCAAATCGACCAGTAACAGGGCGCGTTGCTTCATGAGGCCTCCTTATTCGTCCGGGGTCAGTTCGCCGCGCAGGTTTTGCATCATGGCGCGGCGAATGGACTGGATGTCCAGATCCTGACTCAGTAAATAATGAAGTTTAGTCAGTGTGGCCTCGACGGTCATATCGAATCCGCTGATCACCCCCGCATGCGCCAGGGCATTACCGGTGGCATAGCCACCCATGTTGACCTTGCCGGACATACATTGCGTCAGGTTAACCACCACAATTCCGCGCTCGCTCGCTTCCTGCAGCTCTTTCAGGAATTCGCCGTTCTGCGGCGCGTTACCCACGCCGTAGGAGCGCAAAATCAGCGCTTTTACCGGCTGGCGCAGGAAGTTACGTACCACATCAGCAGAGATGCCCGGATAAATGGTTACCACACCGATCGGCTGCGGGGTGATCGGGTGAACGATCAGCTCGCCTGAGGTATTCGGCGCAGGCGGCGTGCCCAGACGACGAATATGAATACCCGCTTCCAGCAGCGGTTGTAGGTTTGGTGAGGCGAAGGCATCAAACCCATCGGCGTGCGCTTTGGTGGTACGGTTGCCACGATACAGACGGTTGTTGAAGAACAGCGAGACCTCGTTAATCGGGTAGTTCGCCGCCACGTAGAGGGAGTTAAGCAGGTTAATCTGTCCATCAGAGCGCAGTTCCGCCAGCGGAATTTGCGAGCCGGTGACAATCACCGGTTTGCTCAGGTTTTCCAGCATGAAGGAGAGCGCCGAGGCGGTAAAGGCCATGGTGTCGGTACCATGCAGGATCACAAAGCCGTCGTACTGGTCGTAATGGGCTTTAATGTCATCCGCGATATGCTGCCAGTCTTCCGGCGTCATGTCGGAGGAGTCCATCAGCGGCTCGTACTCGTGGATGGTAAAGTCAGGCATTTCCGGGCGGTGGAATTCCGGCATCAGGGCAAGCTGACGTTGAAGGTGGCCGGACACAGGAATATAGCCGTTTTCAGAGCGCTGCATCCCGATGGTACCGCCAGTGTAGGCTACATAAATCGATTTCTTCTGCATGGTAGTGAGATTTCTTGTTCTTCAAAAGAAAAAAATCCCCTCTTCAACGGAAGAGGGGACGGGTTTTAACGTACGTTTGCGCAGGTCAGGCAAAACGCATAACGACTTTGTGGATCATTAAACGCCGCGAGCTTGTCGCCTTCCGCTTTCATCGCTTTCGCGGCCGTGGCGACAGGCGCTGGCAGATAAGCCTGCAGCGCGTCCGGCAGCATGGCGCGCACGGAGACGGACATGCTGTCCATGACCATATCGAAGAACGATGGCTCATCCTGATAGTATTCAACATGCCACTGTTTGAGCTTCGCCAGTTCGGCGGCTTTCTTCACCGCGTCATCAAAGTCACCCAGGCTGTCGACCAGGCCGTTGCTCTTCGCATCCTGCCCCGTCCAGACGTGGCCCTGAGCGATTTCGTCGATCTGCTGCGGCGTCTTCTTACGCGAGTCAGCGACCAGCGTGATAAAGCGCTTGTAGCCATTCTCAATGCTGAGCTGCATCATCTCGGACACTTCAGGTGGCAGGGATTTGGTTACCGACACATCCGCCAGCGGCGAAGTGGCAACGCCATCCGTATGCACCCCCAGATAGTCCAGGCTGTTCTCTACCGTGTTGATCACCCCGAAGATGCCAATTGACCCGGTCAGGGTGCTTGGGTTAGCGACGATGTAGTTAGCCGGGGTTGAGATCCAGTAACCGCCGGAAGCCGCCATGCCGCCCATGGAAACCACCACCGGTTTACCTGCTGCACGCGCTGCAGCCAGCTCGGCGCGGATCACTTCAGAGGCGCTGACGCTGCCCCCCGGGCTGTTCACGCGCAGCACAATCGCTTTCACTTTCGGGTCAAGACGCGCATCGCGGATCTGCGACGCGGTGGTATCACCGCCAACGTTCCCCGGCGTCTCCTGACCGTCCATGATTGCGCCATTGGCGAAGACGACGGCAACGCTGTCACCGCTCTCATCCGGTTTTTTCGCCGCGTAATCGTACATGCTGATCGCGCTGTAATTTTTATCCTCTTTGCTCCAGCCGAACTGTTTGCTCAGGGACTTTTCGATCTCCGCGCTGGTTCCCAGGGCATCGACCAGCTTGTTATCAAGCGCATATTTCGCGGTATCGCCGTCAACCTTGCGCAAGCCGTCCAGCACGCCCTGAGCACCAGGGAAGACCTGTGCAGGGGTAATCTGACGGTTACTGGCAACCGTGGTCAGGTAGTTCTGCCACAGTTCACCAATCCAGCGGCTGTCCGCTTCACGGGCGGCCGGGGACATGTCATCACGGATAAATGGCTCAACGGCAGATTTATACGTACCGACGCGGAACACGTGGGTGGTGACCTTCAGCTTGTCGAGCAGCGATTTGTAGTAAAGCCCGTTCGTGGCAAAGCCGTGCAGGTCGACCGTACCCTGAGGTGAAAGCCAGATTTTATTGGCAAAGCTCGCCAGATAATATTGCCCCTGGCTGTAGCTGTCGCCTACCGCGATCACCGGTTTACCGCTGTCACGGAATTCGCGCAGCGCTTTGCCAATGTACTGCATGGAAGGCTGGTCGGCCCCGGCAAAATCTTTCAGATCCAGTACGATACCCGTAATGTTACGGTCATCTTTCGCCTGACGAATGGTATCGACGATATCGAACAGGGAGTTTTCCTGCAGACGGTCTGAGGTGGCGCCGAACAGCTGACGACCAATCACCCCCAGACGATTGCTGGTGGAGGGCTTATCGACAATCACGCCTGTGATATCGAGAAGCAGCGCCCCGCGCGTCGAATGTTGCGACTGGTTTGCGTTACTGATGTGCATCCAGATGCCCGCGCAAACCAGCACCAGGAGGATGAAAAAGAGGTTCATCACCAGGTTGCGGACGAAATTGAGCAGTCGCCACGTCCATTTAAAGAAACCGGCAAAGATTCGCCAAAGGGTTCGCATGTATTCTCCCTAACCAGAAAATGACTGTTTCCGTCGCCACTGGACGGTAATGTTGGGTTATCGTAATGACCCAACCGCCACTTGTCAGCAGGAATCGCCTGCCAGGCTGTAACAAAATCTGCCGTCGTGTTAATTTTGTGAGTAAATTTCAAGAAAGGAGTTAACCAATGGACGCACTTGAACTGCTTGTTAACCGCCGTAGCGCGTCACGTCTGGCGGATCCTGCGCCAGCGGGTGAGCAGCTGGAGAACATTCTGCGTGCCGGTATGCGTGCGCCGGATCATGGCACACTTCAGCCGTGGCACTTCTTTATTATTGAGGGTGAAGGCCGCGAGCGCTTCAGCCAACTGCTGGAGCAGGGGGCGGTTGCCGCCGGTCAGGATGAGAAAGGGATCGATAAAGCCCGTAACGCGCCGTTCCGTGCACCGATGATCATCGCCGTCGTGGCGAAGTGTCAGGCGGAGCATAAAGTGCCGGTATGGGAGCAGGAGATGTCGGCGGGATGCGCGGTGATGGCGATGCAGATGGCCGCTGTTGCACAAGGTTTCAACGGTATCTGGCGTACCGGGCCACTGACTGAAAGCCCGGCGGTGCGCTACGGACTCAACTGCGGCGAGCATGATAAAATCGTCGGTTTCCTCTATCTCGGCACCCCTCAGCTTAAAGCCTCCAGCACCATTAGCGTGCCGGACACTACGCCTTTCGTCAGCCGTTTCTGATAACGCGCGCTAAACTGTCTGGATTCTGAGCATCTGCCGCAGAATTCAGACAGTCATACTTACCTCTTTAAGGAATGAGCGCTACCATAGCGCGATTGCATTGACAGGAGATGTCCATGAGCGAGCAAACCATTCGTTTAACGCAATACAGCCACGGAGCCGGTTGCGGTTGTAAAATTTCCCCCAAAGTGCTGGAAACCATCCTGCACAGCGAGCAGGCGAAGTTTGTCGACCCGAACCTGCTTGTCGGCAACGAAACGCGTGACGATGCAGCGGTTTATGACTTGGGTAACGGCACCAGCATTATCAGTACCACTGACTTCTTTATGCCGATTGTCGATAACCCGTTCGATTTCGGGCGCATCGCGGCGACCAACGCCATCAGCGATATCTTCGCGATGGGCGGTAAACCGATTATGGCGATTGCGATTCTGGGCTGGCCGATCAACACCCTTGCGCCAGAAATAGCCCGCCAGGTGATTGAGGGCGGACGCTTTGCCTGCCAGCAGGCGGGGATCGCCCTGGCCGGTGGTCACTCTATTGATGCGCCGGAGCCGATCTTCGGTCTGGCGGTCACGGGCGTGGTGCCAACCGAGCGCGTCAAACGCAACAGCACCGCGCAGGCGGGTTGCAAGCTGTTCCTCACCAAGCCGCTGGGCATTGGCGTGCTGACCACCGCCGAGAAAAAATCCCTGCTGAAACCGGAACACAAAGGTCTGGCAACGGAAGTGATGTGCCAGATGAACCTGGCCGGTGCCGCTTTCGCCAATATCGACGGCGTGAAGGCGATGACCGACGTCACCGGTTTTGGCCTGTTGGGGCATCTCTCTGAAGTGTGTCAGGGCGCGGGCGTGCAGGCGCAGGTCTGGTATCAGGACGTGCCGAAGCTGCCAGGCGTGGAAGCGTACATTGCCCAGGGCGCTGTGCCGGGCGGTACTCAGCGTAACTTTGCCAGCTATGGTCATCTGATGGGCGAAATGCCTGAAGAGTGGCGTAACCTGCTGTGCGATCCGCAAACCTCGGGTGGCCTGCTGCTGGCGGTCACGCCGGAGTCAGAAGCTGAGGTGCAGGCTACGGCCGCCGAGTTTGGTATTACCCTGACGGCGATCGGCGAGCTGGTGACCGCGCGCGGTGGCCGACCGATGATTGAGATCCGTTAATTCGATGCGGTTGTTTATTGCCGAAAAGCCGAGTCTGGCCCGTGCCATCGCCGATGTGCTGCCGAAGCCGCATCGCAAAGGCGACGGCTTTATTGAATGCGGTAACGGGCAGGTGGTCACCTGGTGCATTGGTCACCTGCTTGAGCAGGCACAGCCGGACGTCTACGACAGCCGCTATGCCCGCTGGAACCTCAACGATCTGCCGATTGTGCCGGAAAAATGGCGCCTGCAACCGCGCCCCTCCGTCACCAAACAGCTCAACGTCATTAAGCGCTTTTTGCATGAAGCGTCTGAAGTTGTCCACGCTGGTGACCCGGACAGGGAAGGACAACTGCTGGTGGATGAAGTGCTGGACTATCTGGAACTGGCGCCGGAAAAACGCCAGCAGGTGCAGCGCTGCCTGATTAACGACCTCAACCCGCAGGCGGTGGAGCGGGCGATTTCGCGCCTGCGCGCCAACAGCGAGTTTATCCCGCTGTGCGTGTCCGCGCTGGCGCGCGCGCGCGCAGACTGGCTGTACGGGATCAACATGACCCGCGCCTACACGATCCTTGGGCGGAATGCCGGTTATCAGGGGGTACTCTCCGTTGGCCGCGTGCAAACGCCAGTGCTGGGTCTGGTGGTGCGCCGCGATGAGGAAATTGAAAACTTCGTTGCCAAAGATTTCTTCGAAGTGAAAGCGCACATCGTCACCCCGAAAGAGGAGCGTTTTACCGCCGTCTGGCAGCCGAGCGATGCCTGCGAATCGTATCAGGATGAAGAAGGGCGTCTGCTGCACCGTCCGCTGGCGGAGCACGTGGTCAACCGGATCACCGGTCAACCCGCCATCGTCACCAGCTATAACGATAAACGGGAATCCGAACCCGCACCGCTGCCGTTTTCACTTTCTGCCCTGCAGATTGAGGCCGCGAAGCGCTTTGGCCTGAGCGCGCAGAACGTGCTGGATATCTGCCAGAAGCTCTACGAAACCCACAAGCTCATCACCTATCCGCGTTCAGACAGCCGCTACCTGCCTGAAGAGCACTTTGCCGGACGCCACGCGGTGATGAACGCCATCGGCGTGCATGCGCCGGATCTGCTGCCGCAGCCGGTCGTCAACCCGGATACCCATAACCGCTGCTGGGACGATAAAAAAGTCGATGCCCACCATGCGATCATCCCGACGGCGCGGGCCAGCAACGTCAACCTGACGGAGAACGAAGCGAAGGTTTATAACCTGATCGCGCGTCAGTATCTGATGCAGTTCTGCCCGGACGCGGTGTTCCGCAAGTGCGTCATTGAGCTGGAGATCGCCAAAGGCAAATTTATTGCCAAAGCACGTTTTCTGGCGGAAGCGGGCTGGCGCACGCTGCTTGGCAACAAAGAGCGTGACGAAGAGAACGACGGTACTCCGCTGCCGGTGGTGGCTAAAGACGACGAGTTGCTGTGTGAGAAAGGGGAAGTGGTAGAGCGCCAGACGCAGCCACCACGCCATTTCACCGATGCGACGCTGCTCTCCGCCATGACCGGAATTGCTCGTTTTGTGCAGGACAAAGAGCTGAAAAAGATCCTGCGCGCCACTGACGGACTGGGAACCGAAGCAACCCGCGCGGGGATCATCGAGCTGCTGTTCAAACGCGGTTTCCTGGAGAAGAAAGGGCGCTATATTCACTCCACCGAGCCGGGCAGGGCATTAATCCACTCCCTGCCGGAGCTGGCTGCCAGGCCGGATATGACGGCGCACTGGGAATCGGTGCTGACGCAGATCAGCGAGAAACAGTGCCGCTATCAGGACTTTATGCAGCCGCTGGTGGGGACGCTGTATCAGCTGATCGATCAGGCGCGCAGCACGCCGGTGAAGCGGTTCAGAGGAATGGTGGCACCGGGTGGTGGTGCGAAGAAACCGTTTAAAAAGAAAAAGAGCGCGGCCTGACACCCCCTTTTTTTTCCCTCTCCCTGTGGGAGAGGGCCGGGGTGAGGGCACCCGGCCGCACGATAAACCTTAAATCACACCCTGCCCAATCATCGCGTCCGCCACCTTCACGAACCCGGCGATATTCGCACCACGCACGTAGTTGGTTTGCGAGGCCTCGCCGCCGTACTCTACACAGGCGTGGTGAATATCCAGCATGATGTGGTGCAGACGGGCATCCACTTTCTCTGCTTTCCAGCCCAGACGCGCGGCGTTTTGCGCCATCTCCAGACCGGACGTTGCCACGCCGCCGGCGTTGGCGGCTTTTCCCGGTGCAAACAGTACGCCCGCTTCCAGGAACAGATCGGTCGCCTCGATGGTAGTTGGCATATTCGCCCCTTCGGCTACCGCTTTTACGCCATTGCTGATTAAAGTACGGGCGGCTTCAACGTCCAGTTCGTTCTGGGTTGCACACGGCAGGGCGATATCCACCGGCACGCCCCACGGCTGTTTACCCTCAAGATAGGTCAGACCAAACTCGCGGGCATAATCGGCCACGCGGCCATCGCGGCTGGCTTTGATTTCACACAGACGCGCCAGTTTCTCAGCCGTGAAGCCGGCTTCATCCACGACGGTACCGCTGGAATCAGACGCGGTGACCACGCGGGCACCAAACTGCATTGCTTTTTCGATGGCATATTGCGCCACGTTACCGGAGCCGGAGACTGCCACGCGCATGCCTTCGAAGCCTAAGCCGTGGCGTTTCAGCATCGCTTCGGTGAAATAGACCAGACCGTAGCCGGTCGCTTCCGGGCGGATCAGGCTGCCGCCGAAGGAGAGTCCTTTGCCGGTAAAGACGCAGGCGCTGTTGTTTGAGAGCTTTTTCATCATTCCGGCCATAAAGCCCACTTCACGCCCGCCTACGCCGATATCACCGGCAGGGACGTCGGTATCCGGGCCAAGGTGGCGATAAAGCTCGGTGATCAGCGCCTGGCAGAAACGCATCACTTCGCCTTCGCTTTTGCCTTTCGGATCAAAATCGCTGCCGCCTTTACCGCCGCCCATCGGCAGGGTAGTGAGCGCGTTTTTAAAGGTCTGCTCAAAGCCAAGGAATTTCAAAATCGACAGGTTCACTGAAGGGTGGAAGCGCATCCCGCCCTTAAACGGCCCGATGGCCGAGTTAAACTGCACGCGCCATGCGCGGTTGACCTGCACCTGATTGCGGTCGTCCACCCACGCCACGCGGAACTGGATCACGCGCTCAGGCTCGACGAGGCGCTCAAGCAAAGACATCTGACGATAACGCGGGTTTTGTTCCAGGAAGGGCCACAGGGTGGTCATTACTTCACGTACGGCCTGCGCAAACTCGCTCTGATGCGGGTCGCGCTGCTGAACATGGGTGAGAAAACTTTCCAGAGTGCGTGTCTGATCCATAGATATAAGAACCTCTTATGATAATTTCCGTATGTGTCTTATACGATTTGTGTTGTTTTTTTGACTATACCACCCGTACCGCTTTGCGAAGCAAGCAGAAATTCATGTCGAAAGGGAAATTAATGACCTGTGCGGCGTCATAACCAAAAGCGATGACGAGATAAATTAAAGGTTCCGCGATGATTAACCGTTATAGTCATTATCAGGACACAACAGGAAGAGAAGTCTATGAACCGTTACGTGATGACCGCGTTATGTTTGATGCTGAGCGCAGGCGCGCAGGCTGACCGCATGCGTCCGGATGTGGAAGTGAACGTCCCGCCGGAGGTCTTTAGCTCCAGCGGCCAGAGAGCGCAGCCCTGTAACCAGTGCTGCATCTATCAGGATCAGAACTACTCAGAAGGGGCGGTAGTGAAAGCGGACGGCATCCTGCTGCAGTGCCAGCGCGATGAACGCACCATCAGCACGAACCCGCTGGTCTGGCGTCGCGTAAAAGAATAAAGGCTTCCAGCAGCGGAATATCCGCCGGGGCTAAGGGGTAGTCAAACGCCTCTTCAGGCGTACACCACACCAGGGCGCTGTGGTAGTGCGCCGTTAGCTCACCGCTGAAGTGGGGAACGTGCCAGGCGTGCAAATTGATAAGCCGCTGCGACACTTCCCGCTGGTGGCTTGCGACGTAGTGCGACGGTTGCGCGTGGATCCCCAACTCCTCCTGCAACTCGCGGATCAGCGCCTCGGGCTGCGTTTCTCCGGCTTCCACCTTTCCACCGGCAAACTCCCACAGGCCCGGCTGATCGGCATGCATGGGGCGCTGCGCCAGTAAAATTTTATTGTCTTTTTCAATGATTGCCGCAACGACATCGAGTGTTTTCAGCATGGTCGTCAATACTTGTTAGCGAAAAACACCATATTATCGTGCCCTTTCCAGGAGTCCAGTCATCAGGAGAATCACGTGAAAGCGACATCCACCTGGGTTGCCCCGGTTGAATCCCTTCCCGCCAGCCTCAAACCGATTGCCGCCATGCAGAAAAAACATTTTGGCGCAGTGCTTAACCCCACGCGCTGGTGGGGACGCATGCCGCGCCTGTTCTGGCTGGTGGCGCTGTTTATCGGGTTTCTGGAGCGACGCAACGCCCGCCTGACGCCGGTGCTGCGCTCGCTGCTGATGACGCGGGTATCGCAACTCTGTCACTGTGCGTTTTGTATTGATGCCAACAGTCTGCGTCTGGCCGAACGCGCGGGCGCGCTGGATAAAGTGCAGGCCGTGAGCCAGTGGCGTGACGCTGCGCTTTTTAATGAACAGGAGCGCGCGGCGCTGGCCTATGCGGAGGCCGTGACCGCCACGCCGCCGCAGGTGGATGAGGCGCTCAAAAGCGAGCTCAAACGCCTTTTTACCGATGAGACGATTAGTGAAATGACGGCGCTGATTGCGTTTCAAAACCTTTCGGCCCGCTTTAATGCCGCCCTTGATATCCCGGCGCAGGGACTGTGCGACACGTTTAAAGGAAAGCCGCATGCTTGATCGACATATTCATCCCCGGGTAAAGCCCGCCCTTAACCGGTTGGCCTCCTGGCTGGATAAACCCGGCATCACGCCCGATGGCTTAACGTTGACCGGATTTGCCGCAGGCGTGCTGACGCTACCGTTTCTGGCACTTGGCTGGTATCCGGCGGCCCTGGTCGCCATTGTGGTTAATCGCCTGCTGGATGGCCTGGACGGCGCACTGGCACGCCGAAGAGGGCTGACGGATGCGGGCGGGTTTCTGGATATCGCGCTCGATTTTTTGTTCTACGCGCTGGTGCCGTTTGGTTTTGCCCTCGCGGCTCCCGCTGAGAATGCGCTGGCCGCGGCCTGGCTACTGTTCGCCTTTATCGGAACCGGCAGCAGCTTTCTGGCCTTTGCTGCACTGGCGGCGAAACACAATATCGATAACCCCGGCTATGCGCACAAGTCGTTTTACTATATCGGCGGATTAACGGAAGGGACGGAGACCATCGTGCTGTTTGTGTTGTGCTGCCTGTTTCCGGCGCACTTCACGCTTCTCGCGTGGGTATTTGGCGCGTTGTGCTGGCTGACCACCACAACGCGCATCTGGAGCGGGTATCTGACGCTGCGATCACTCACGCCCTAGCGCGAACTGTCGGGTCCGCGTTCGCCAGACGACACCGGGTTTTGCGAGTGGCTGCTCCATTCGTACCAGCCACCGTCATAGACGGCGACGTTTTTCCAGCCCATCACCCGGGCATACATAAAGCCCTCAGAAGCTCGCCAGCCGGTACCGCAATAAAAGGCCACGTGCTGTTCCGGCAGGATGTTCCAGCTTTTCCACATGGCGGCGATGTCATCGGCGCTGCGCATAGTGCCGTCCGGGTTATGGAAATCTTCCATGTGGGTGGCATCGCTTCCGGCATGACCCCAGCGGGCCCCGGCGATTTCACCTTTGGGTTTGATGTAGCTGTAGCCGCTGGTTTCGCCAGTAAACTCCGGCCACGAGCGAATGCTGACCAGCGAGGCATCCTGGCGATGCAGCATCCCGCGCGCCTGCGCCATATCGACCATCAGCTGTGGCTGACCGGGGATCGGCGCGCCGAAATCGGGGGCGGGTTTGACATCAGCAGGCATCCCTCTTTCCACCGGCAGGTTGGCTTCTGACCACGCTTTCCAGCCACCATCAAGAATACGCACGTCCTTCACGCCCGCGTAGAGCATAATTTGTGCCACGCGGGCGGCGGCATAGACATCGCGACCATACAGAATGACGGTGGTATCGTGACGGATCCCGTGTTTTGCCAGCATCGCTTTCAGTTTGTCGTCAGAAACCTTATTCCACAGCGGCTCGCTTTCCACTTCATTGGTATCAATATAACCCACGCCGGGAATGTGGTTCAGCAGATAGAACTTCGGCGCTCCCCAGGCGGCTTCAATCACTTTCCAGTGACCGGCCGGGGCGGCTGCCACTGGTTTACCCTGCGAAAGCTGGTGGATCCACTGCGGATAAACGAGCTGTTCAAAGTGTGGCAGGCGCTGCAGACGATCGGGGGCCTGTAGGGCATCGCTGAGGAGTGAAATCCGGGTATAGCCGGCTTTTCTGAGCCGGGCGCTCACCGCCTGGTTATCCGCGTCACTGCCGTAGAGTGCGAGGGGTGTTGTGGGGGTAAGTTGATGCTGTTTTGCCCAGCGGCCAATCTGGTCGTCGCTCATCGCGCTCAGCCAGGTAGCGGAGAGATTAAGCGCGGCGGGCTCGTGCCCGGAGGGGCCGTTCAGCGTTTGCGGCCAGCCGTTATAAAACGCACTGGCACGGGTATCGATCGCCGCGCCGTGCTGTTCCTGGAGCTGAGCCAGTGTGAGCGAGTGTGGCATATCAGCGGCCATGCAAGAGAGTGAGGCGAGGCCGCAAAGCAGGGCCAGCGCGGTCAGTTGAGAAACACGTTTCATCGAATAACCTGACGTCAGTAAAAGAGGGGGGCATTGTCGTCTCTCCTGAAAGGTAAAACATTGCGTTAGCACATTATTGCCAGCGAGAAATCTCAATCACCTCACTACCCGGCGGAATATCTTCCTCGTCATGCGTGACCAGCACCACCGGGATATCACGTGCGCGCAGGGCATCAAACACCCATGTCCGAAAGGACGACCGCAGTGATTTATCCAGGCGGCTAAACGGTTCGTCCAGCAACAACGCCTGTGGTTCGGCAAGCAGAGCCCGCAGCAGGCTCACCCTGGCACGCTCCCCGCCGGACAGCGTGGCCGGATCGCTGGCATAGTGGTGATTTAGCCCGGCTGAGTCCAGCGCCCGTTGCACCCCTTCCTGGCGTACGCGCCCGGTGATCCGCGCCGGTAACGCCAGCAGCAAATTTTGCCCGACGCTGTACTGGTCAAACAGCAGGGCGTCCTGAAAGAGAATACCGATCCCACGTTGCTCGACAGGCAGCCCGTCACAGCGGCGATCGTCAAGCCACAGCTCACCCTGCGCCTGAAAGTCGTCAGACAGTGCCCCAACCATCCATGAAAACAGGGTCGATTTCCCGCTGCCGGACGGCCCCATCAGGGTGACAATTTCACCGCGAGGAACATAAAAGTTAACTTCACGGAACAGCGGCGCAATGGTGAGATTGTTGACCTTCAGCATTAACGTAATCCTCGTCGGTAATGGCCCGCGAGCCGGGATAACAGTGCGGCAACGCCGAAGACGGCCCCTGTCACCAACAGCAGCCACAGCGCCCGGTTAGCCAGAATCGGGATGCTGCCGCCGCTGCTGAGCGCCACGGTTTCGGTGGTAAGGGTGCTGAAACGCCCCGCGCCGAGCCAGAGTGTTGGCATGTATTGCGCCATGCTGACCGAAAAGCCGGTTGCAAACGCCAGCAGCGCGGGGCGAAACAGCAGGGGACATTTGATCAGGCAGAAGACTTTTGTCCGCCGCCAGCCAAGCGTTCTGGCCGTGAGGAGAAGCCGCGGATCGATGCGCCGCCAGGCGGGTTGCAGTATCAGCAGCATCCACGGCAGTACCCACAGCAGATGGCTCCAGAGCACGGCGGCGTACTGCCCGTCGATACCCAGCCATAACGCCACCCTGTATTGCCCGGAAACCAGCGGCAGCGCAGGAAGGGCGAGCGGGAGCCAGACCCACAGCACACCACGCCGCGGCCCCCATTCCAGCCAGAGCAGTATCATGATCAGGGCGATCAGGCTGGCGAGCAGGCCGAACGATAAACTGGCACGCACGGCGCTAACATCATCCCACTGGGCCAGCATCAGCAGCACTCCGGCGCAAAGCATGCCGCATGCGGGGAGGATTCCGCTGAGCATACGGGCGGGCGGCGCGAGGGGTAACGTGCGTCGCACCCCTGTCAGCGCAGGCAACGTGCGACGCCACGCTTTCCAGATACCGAACCCCAGCGCCGAAAGCACGGCCAGCAGCGCGAGCATCAGCAGGCAGAGCAGGGTTCCCTTCGTTTGCTGCTGCACGTCGCCCTGGGTCAGCCACTGCCAGGCCAGTACCGCCAGGGTAGGAGGATTCCCCGGCCCCAGGATGATGGCGACATCCACAACAGAGAGGGACCAGGCGAGCACCGCCAGCATTGTGGCACCCAGCGCCGGGGCGATCTCCGGGATCACCAGCCAGCACAGCCGCTGGAGCCGCCCGTATCCCAGGGTCTGCAACACGACATTCTGGCGGGCCAGTCGGGTTTCAGGTAACACCGCGTATATCGCCCACAGCACGAAGGCGCTCTCCTTGACGGCGAGGGTCAGCCCTAACCCAATCCCGTAGCGATCCAATATCGGGGAGCAGCGCGTACAGAGCTGATAAAACAGACCGCCTTCGGCAAAGGTCAGCAACACGCTGGTGGCGAAGGCAACGTGGGGAACGGCCAGCAGCCACGGCAAACGGGTACACAGACGACGCCAGTGCTCGCCGGGCCACAGCGTGGTGACGAAAATCAGGGCGATAAACAGGGCGCCGAGAGTGGCAATCAACGTGGATACCAGGGTGGCGGCAAGCGCCTGCGGGATCTGCGGATCATCAAACAGACGTTGCCAGTTTTCCGCCGACATGGCCGGGATCAGCAGCATGGCGCTGGCGGGAACAAGCGGCAGATACACTGCCACCATCGCCAGCCAGATGAGTGCGCTCAGCGGGTGCCGTAACGACGCAGCCATTCCTGCTCCAGCGCGTTAACCCAGGCCGCATGTGGCTCCGCAAGCATCTGCGGAAGCCCTTGCGGCGTGCGGGCCTGAAGCTGTTTTGCTTCATCTGCGGGCAGCGTGTTCGCCTGCAGTACGCTCGGATCGCCCCAGATAGTCGGGTCGGCTTTGCGGATCTGCGCCTGAGGTGAGAGCAGGAAATTGGCAACCACCTTCGCCCCCGCACTGGCGCTGGCGTTCGCCGGGATGGCAACAAAATGAACGTTACCGATCATCCCGTTGCGAAAACCAAAGCTGTAGCTGTCGGCAGGCAGTTCACCGCTGGCCACTTTTTGCAGTGCATGTGCCGGGTTAAAGGTCAGCGACAGGTCCAGGCTGCCGCGGGCAAGCAGGGTATCCATCCGCGCAGGAGAAGGCGGAAAATCTTTTCCTTCTCGCCACAGCAGCGGGTGGAGTCTGTCGAGGTAGTCCCAGAGCGGCGCGGTAACCTGCGCAAAGGTGTCATCGGGCGCGCGTTTCAGCGCATCAGGCCGGGAAGTGAGCGTTAAAAGCAACTGCTCAAGAAACGCGGTGCCGGTGAAATCTGGCGGACGGGGATAGCTGATTTTACCCGGATGCTGCTGCGCCCAGGCCAGTAATGCCTGCGGGTCTGACGGCGGAGTCGGCATGCTCGCTTTGCGGGCGATAAAGGTGAGCTGCGCGCCACCCCACGGAGATTCTGCGCCCTCGGTTGGCAGGGCGAAATCTTCCGTGACCGGTTTGTTTGTATCGACATAGCGCCAGTTAGGCAGTGTCTGCGCCCACCCGGTTTGCAGCAGGTTAGCCTCTTTCAGCGTGCGGAAATTTTCACCGTTAACCCACAATAGATCGACTGAACCGTGGGTCTTACGCCCTGCGGCGGCTTCTGTCTGGATCCGTTTTACCGCGTCCGCCGCATCGGCCAGATGGACAATGTTGAGGTTGATGGCGTAGTGCGTTTTCATCTCACCGCTGACCCAGTCGAGGTAGCGGTTCACCGCCTGATCGCCTCCCCAGGCGTTAAACCAGACGGTCTGGCCTTTGGCCTGTTGTTGGATAACGTGCCAGTTGTCGGCGGCACACAGAGGGGCGGTCAGCAGCAGACCGGTCAGAAACGCGCAAAAACGCACACGGCGCATAATGCCTCACTTTTTAAACTAAGAGGGGAGTCGGGAAAACAGCCATCGGCTCACCAGCGGTAATAACCCCAGTAGTGTAAAGGCTAACAGCATGCCCGGCGACAGAATATCGCGCAGCGAGGTGATTTTTCCCAGCTCGCGGCCGGCGTTGAGGAAGATAACCGTCGCGGGCAACATGGCGAGCTGGCTGACCCACCAGTACCGGCGCACCCCAATGCGGGTCAGCCCCATCAGCAGATTGACCAGAAAAAACGGGAACAACGGCATCATGCGCAGGGCGAAAAGATACCCTGCGCCGTCACGCTTCATCCCGGCGTTCACCGTTTTCATCTGTTGGGCAAACCGTCGCTGAACCCAGTCGCGCAGCAGATAACGGCTGGCGAGCATAGCGAGCGTGGCGCCGAGCGTGGAGGCAAACGACACCAGCAGCGTCCCTTCCCACAGCGTAAACAGCGCGCCGCCCAGCAGGGTCAGTATCGCGGCACCGGGGATAGACAGGGCGGAAACCACCACATAGAGCGCAAAAAAGAACAGCGCACTTTGCAGGGGGGAGTCGTCGACAAAGGCGAGCAACGTCTGTTGATGCGTTTTGACGGTTTCAAGAGAGAGCGTGCCCGGAGGAAGAGTGAGCCACGTCAGCATAAAGGCGCCCAGCAGGGCGCACAGTAAGACAATTTTTCGAATGTTCACACGGGGTTAAAGCTTGAATTTCGCCCACACCGGCGCGTGGTCCGACGGTTTTTCCATGCTGCGGATATCGTAGTCGATCCCGGTTTCAATGCAGCGTTCTGCCAGCGGGGAGCTGGCCAGCAGCAGGTCTATGCGCAGCCCGCGGTTGTCGTCAAAGCCTTTTGAGCGGTAATCAAACCACGAGAAGCGATCCTGGGTATCCGGGTTGGCCGTGCGGAAGGTATCCACCAGACCCCAGCTCAGCAGGCGATCCATCCACTCACGCTCTTCCGGTAGGAACGAACATTTACCGGTGCGCAACCAGCGTTTGCGGTTCTCTTCACCAATGCCGATATCCAGATCGGTCGGGCTAATATTCATGTCGCCCATGATCAGCACCGGATTCTCTTTTTTCAGTTCAGTGGTCAGGTAATCCTGCAGATCCTGATAAAACTTCGCTTTTGCCGGGAATTTGGTCTCATGGTCACGGCTCTCTCCCTGCGGAAAATAGCCGTTGATCACGGTAATGTTGCCGAGCGCTGAAGGAATTTCCGCCATGATGATCCGGCGCTGCGCTTCTTCGCCATCACCCGGGAAGCCGCGGCGGACGGAAACCGGCGTCTCTTTGGTCAGTAGGGCTACGCCGTAATGGCCTTTCTGCCCATGATAAAAAACGTTGTAACCGAGTTTCACCACCTCTTCGAGGGGGAACATATCGTCGTGAACTTTTGTCTCCTGCAGGCCGATCACATCAGGCTGATGTTGCTCAACAATCGCTTCAAGCTGGTGAGGGCGGGCACGCAGGCCGTTGATATTAAAAGAGACAAATTTCATAGTCGCTGCCAGTGCAAGGTGAATAGTGCATGGATGGTAGCAGAATTTGCGTCGCCTGTTATGGGGATTGACCAATAACTGCGACAGATAATGCCAACGGTGCAATATTTGCACCATTCTGACGCGCTTCGCCCCTTAAGAGGGCGTAAATGGCCGATAAATTTCGCGAGGGATCACAATTCCAGAATTATATTTGGCCTCTGCATACTCTTTCTTATTTTCATGCGGCAAAGCGCCGCTTATCGTAAAAATATTCACTTTTTATGCAGTAATGGTGAATAACTCCATGTCGTAACCTATTGATATTCTGTTGCTCACTCCCGTTTATGCATTTTTATCGCTGGCTGGCACGAAGCGTGCAATCTACATTCACAGTGCAAACACCCAATTATTTAACATCTAAATAACTTTTTATTTACCGGATGAGGTCGCTATGTCTCTGTCAATTACGCGTGAAAATTTCGATGAATGGATGATGCCGGTTTACGCTCCGGCGGCTTTTATTCCGGTACGTGGGGAAGGCTCGCGCCTGTGGGATCAGCAGGGCAAAGAGTATATCGACTTTGCAGGGGGGATCGCGGTGAATGCGCTGGGCCATGCACACCCTGCGCTGCGCCAGGCGTTAAACGACCAGGCGGCGAAGTTCTGGCATACCGGTAATGGCTATACCAACGAACCGGCGCTGCGTCTGGCGAAAAAACTGATCGACGCGACCTTTGCGGAGAAAGTCTTTTTCTGTAACTCGGGCGCGGAGGCGAACGAAGCGGCGCTGAAGCTGGCACGCAAATATGCGCACGACAAATTCGGGGTGCATAAAAGCGGGATTGTGGCCTTTAAGAACGCGTTCCATGGCCGTACGCTCTTTACCGTCAGCGCAGGAGGCCAGCCGTCCTACTCGCAGGACTTTGCGCCGCTGCCGCCGGATATCCGCCACGGGATGTATAACGATCTGCAGTCTGCCAGCGAGTTGATTAACGACACCACCTGCGCGGTGATCGTCGAGCCAATGCAGGGGGAAGGCGGTGTGCTGCCCGCCCAGAAAGCATTCCTGCAGGGGCTGCGCGAACTGTGTGATCGTCATAACGCGGTACTGATTTTCGACGAAGTACAGACCGGCGTAGGCCGTACCGGTGAGCTGTATGCGTATATGCACTACGGTGTGACGCCGGACGTTCTCTCAACGGCGAAAGCGCTGGGCGGCGGCTTCCCGATTGGCGCGATGCTGACCACCGATAAATTCGCCAGCGTAATGGTCGTGGGCACGCATGGCACCACCTATGGCGGTAACCCGCTGGCAACGGCCGTGGCCGGACAGGTTCTGGATATCATCAATACCCCGAAAGTGCTGAAGGGGGTTAAACAGCGTCACGACTGGTTTGTGGAGCGTCTGAACGCCATTAACAGCAAGACCGGTCTGTTTAAAGAGATTCGCGGCCTGGGGCTGTTAATTGGCTGCGAACTGACGCCGGAGTTTGCCGGAAAAGCTAAACTTATTTCACAGGAAGCGGCGAAACAGGGCGTGATGGTGCTGATTGCCGGTGCCAACGTGGTGCGTTTTGCCCCTGCGCTGATTGTCAGCGAGGAAGAGGTGAGCACCGGTTTAGACCGTTTTGCGCTGGCCTGTGAACGTGTGAAATCCGGGGTGTCATCATGATGGTCATCCGTCCCGTTGAGCGCGGCGATCTCGCCGGGCTCATGCAGCTTGCCGGTAAGACGGGGGGCGGGCTGACCTCGCTTCCTGCCGATGAAAAAACGCTGTCGGCGCGCATTGAGCGCGCCCTGCAAACCTGGCAGGGGACGTTGCCAAAAAGCGAACAGGGCTATGTGTTCGTGCTGGAAGATACCGACACGGGGACCGTAGCCGGGATCTGCGCCATCGAAGTGGCCGTTGGCCTTAATGACCCGTGGTACAACTACCGCGTGGGCACTATGGTTCATGCCTCGAAAGAGCTGAACGTCTACAACGCGCTGCCGACGCTGTTTCTCTGTAATGACCACACCGGTGCCAGCGAGCTTTGCACGCTGTTTCTTGACCCGGCGTGGCGTAAAGAGGGCAACGGGTATCTGCTCTCCAAATCGCGCTTTATGTTTATGGCCGCTTTCCGCGATCGTTTTAACGAAAAGGTGGTGGCCGAGATGCGCGGCGTGATCGACGACAAAGGTTACTCACCGTTCTGGGAGAGCCTGGGCGAACGCTTTTTCTCAATGGAGTTCAGCCGGGCAGACTATCTGTGCGGCACCGGGCAGAAAGCGTTTATCGCTGAGCTGATGCCGAAACACCCTATCTATACCCATTTCTTAACCCCGGAAGCACAGGCGGTGATTGGCGAAGTCCATCCGCAAACTGCGCCTGCCCGCGCGGTGCTGGAGAAAGAAGGCTTCCGCTACCGTAACTATGTCGACATCTTTGACGGCGGGCCGACGCTGGAGTGCGATATCGACCGCGTGCGCGCGATCCGTAAAAGCCGACTGGTTGACGTCTCTGAAGGTCAGCCCGCGCCGGGTGACTGGCCAGCGTGCCTGGTGGCGAACGAAAATTACACCAACTTCCGCGCCATGCTGGTGCGTACCAACCCGAAATGTGAACGTCTGGTGCTGACGGCGGCAGAACTGGATGCCCTGAAATGTAATGCCGGCGATACGGTTCGCCTGGTACGACTCTGCCCTGAGGAGAAAACAGCATGACTTTATGGATCAACGGTGACTGGGTAACGGGCGAAGGCGAACAGCGCGTGAAGACCAATCCGGTCGGCAACGAGGTGCTCTGGAAGGGTAATGATGCCAGCGCCGGGCAGGTTGAACAGGCCTGCCACGCGGCGCGCCGCGCGTTTCCGGCGTGGGCGAAACAGCCGTTCACCGTGCGCCAGGGAATTGTCGAAAAGTTTGCGTCTCTGCTGGAAGCGAACAAAACCGAGTTGACCCGCACGATCGCCCTGGAAACCAGCAAGCCACGCTGGGAAGCGGCGACCGAAGTGACGGCGATGATCAACAAAATCGCCATCTCGGTAAAGGCGTACCATACCCGCACCGGCGAGCAGCATACCGAAATGGCTGACGGCGCGGCCACGCTGCGCCATCGCCCCCACGGCGTGCTGGCGGTGTTTGGCCCCTACAACTTCCCGGGGCATCTGCCGAACGGGCATATTGTGCCGGCGCTGCTGGCGGGAAATACCATCATTTTCAAACCGAGTGAATTAACGCCGCTGACCGGTGAGGTGGTGGTGAAGCTCTGGGAGCAGGCGGGTTTGCCGCCTGGCGTGCTGAACCTGGTGCAGGGCGGGCGTGAAACCGGCCAGGCGCTGAGCGCGCTGAGTGATATTGATGGCCTGCTGTTTACCGGCAGTGCCGGGACGGGCTATCAGCTGCATCGCCAGCTGGCCGGACAGCCGGAAAAAATTCTGGCGCTGGAGATGGGCGGAAACAACCCGCTTATTGTTGAAGATCCTGATGATATTGACGCGGCAGTCCACCTGACCATCCAGTCGGCTTTTATTACCGCCGGTCAGCGCTGCACCTGTGCGCGTCGTCTGCTGGTGAAGCGCGGGGCGCAGGGCGATGCGTTCCTCAGACGTCTGGTTGAGGTGAGCGCGCGTCTGGTGCCTGCGACGTGGGATGCCGACCCGCAGCCGTTTATCGGCGGGCTGATCTCCGAACAGGCGGCGCTAAACGTTCTGAAAGCCTGGCAGGACCATGTCTCACGCGGCGCGAAAACCTTGCTGGAGCCGAAGCAGGTTCAGCCGGGCACGTCGCTGCTGACGCCGGGCATTGTTGAGATGAGCGGGACGAGCAACGTGCCGGATGAAGAGGTCTTTGGGCCGCTGCTGTGCGTCTGGCGCTATGACGATTTTGACAGCGCCATTGCGATGGCCAACAACACCCGCTACGGCCTGTCGAGCGGTCTGATTTCGCCGCAGCGCGAGAAGTTTGATCAGCTGTTGCTCGAAGCGCGCGCCGGGATTGTTAACTGGAACAAACCGTTGACCGGAGCCGCGAGTACCGCACCGTTTGGCGGCGTAGGCGCATCCGGCAACCATCGTGCCAGCGCCTGGTATGCAGCGGATTACTGTGCGTGGCCGATGGCGAGCCTGGAAACAGCTGCGCTGACGTTGCCGGACACGCTGAGTCCGGGTCTGGACTTTAGTCAGGGAGAACGCCATGAAAGCGCGTGAAGTGAATTTTGACGGACTGGTGGGGCTGACGCATCACTATGCCGGGCTCTCCTTTGGTAATGAAGCCTCGACGAAGCATCGTTTTCAGGTTTCCAACCCGAAACTGGCGGCAAAGCAGGGGCTGCTGAAAATGAAGGCGTTATCGGACGCGGGTTTTCCGCAGGCGGTGATCCCGCCGCAGGAGCGTCCAAACGTGGCGGTGTTACGCCAGCTTGGTTTTAGCGGTACGGATGAGCAGGTGGTCGAAAAAGCGGGAACGCAGACGCCACACCTGCTCTCGGCGGCGAGTTCTGCCTCCTCAATGTGGGTGGCCAACGCAGCGACCGTCGCACCCTCTGCCGATACGCTGGATGGCAAGGTCCATTTGACGGTGGCGAACCTGAATAACAAATTCCACCGCGCCACCGAAGCGGAGACCACGGAGCGCGTGCTGCGCGCCATATTCCATAATGACGCCCATTTTGCTGTCCATCCGGCTCTGCCGCAGGTGGCGATGTTTGGTGATGAAGGTGCTGCCAACCATAACCGCCTGGGCGGCGATTACGGCGAACCGGGGTTACAGCTGTTTATTTACGGACGGGAAGAGGGCGGCCATTCTGCGCCCACCCGCTACCCGGCCCGACAGACGCTGGCGGCAAGCCAGGCCGTGGCGCGTCTGAATCAGGTCAATCCGTCACAGGTGATTTTTGCCCAGCAGAACCCGCATGTGATCGACCAGGGCGTGTTCCATAACGACGTGATTGCCGTCTCTAACCGGCAGGTTCTGTTCTGCCACGAGCAGGCGTTCGCCCATCAGGAGAAACTCCTCGCCACGCTGCATGAACGCGTGCCCGGCTTTATGCCGATTCAGGTACCGACCCAGGCGGTGAGCGTGCAGGATGCGGTTGAGACCTATCTCTTCAACAGCCAGCTGTTGAGCCGGGACGATGGCAGCATGATGCTGGTGTTGCCGCAAGAGTCCAGGGATCACCAGGGCGTGTGGCGTTATCTGACGGAACTGGTGAAAGCCGATAACCCGATTGCGGAGCTGCGCGTCTTTGATCTGCGCGAGAGCATGGCGAACGGGGGCGGTCCGGCCTGTTTACGTCTGCGCGTGGTACTTACGCCCACTGAAATGCAGGCCGTTAACCCGGCAGTGATGATGAATGAGACGCTATTTAACACCCTGAACGACTGGGTGGACCGCTACTATCGCGACCGGTTAACGCAGGCCGATCTGGTTGACCCGCAGCTGCTGCGCGAAGGCCGCGAGGCGCTGGACGCGTTAACCTCAATCCTGCAGCTGGGCCCGGTTTACCCGTTCCAGCGCTAAAGGAGAGGCTATGGAGAATTTACTGGCGCTGACGCTGGCAGACGAAACGCCTGAGCAGAGTGAGGGGGACGGCCCCTCATTTCACTGGCAATGGCTGGGACGCGGCGTGCTTGAGCTGACGCCGACCGCGAAGAGTGAACAGTCGCTTGTGCTTTCAACCGGCATTCACGGCAATGAAACGGCACCCGTGGAAATTGTCGACCTGCTGCTGCGCGCATTGTATCGCGGGGAGATTGCGCTGCACTGCCGCCTGCTGGTGGTTCTGGGGAACCCGACTGCGCTGGCGCAAAACAAACGCTATCTGGTGAGCGATATTAACCGCATGTTCGGTGGCCGCTGGTCGCAATTCCCGCCGAGTGATGAAACGGCACGGGCGCAGTGGCTGGAGCAGATCGTCACTCACTTTTTCACCGACGCGGGACCATCGCGTTGGCATCTCGATCTGCATACGGCGATCCGTGCCTCGTATCACGTGCGCTTTGGCGTGCTGCCGCAGCGGAATCAGCCCTGGGATGAAGACTTTCTGCGCTGGCTGGGGGATGCGGGGCTGGAAGCGCTGGTCTTTCATCAGTCGCCGGGGGGCACCTTTACCCACTTCACCTGTGAACGCTTCGGTGCGCTGGCCTGCACGCTGGAGCTGGGAAAAGCGCTGCCATTTGGGCAAAACGATCTCACGCGCTTTGCCCCGACGCATCTTGCGCTGCGGGCGCTGCTGGGCGGTACCGTGCCG
Source organism: Enterobacter sp. 22466 (assembly GCF_052044775.1). Taxonomy (NCBI): domain Bacteria; kingdom Pseudomonadati; phylum Pseudomonadota; class Gammaproteobacteria; order Enterobacterales; family Enterobacteriaceae; genus Enterobacter; species Enterobacter sp. 22466. Next base: position 1,076,712 of record NZ_JBQENX010000001.1, read on the forward strand.
GAGCATACCAGCCAGCCCGTCGAGCGTTATCGGGTAGTGCAGCAGATCACCCGCCGCAGCGAAGCTTTCCAGCTTCACATGGCGGCCCACACGCTCAATTTTACGCCGTTTCGCAAAGGGGTATTACTGGCGGAGGATGGTGACGAGCGCTATGAGGTGCAGAAAACAACCGAGTATGTGCTGTTCCCCAACCCGTCGGTGGCCTTTGGTCTGCGTGCCGGGCTGATGCTGGAGAAAGTGTCCTGATCGTTTCCCCTCCTGTCTGCAGGAGGGGAAATTTAAAACTATTTTCTTAGCGATTAAGGCGATCGCATTTTCTTTGCGGAATATTCCTGGATTATTGCTTTATTATTAATCGGCAGTTGGTTATACTTCTGCACAATCTCTTGATAATCAGTCTGTTGCATATTTTTGTTGCAACTCTCCATGCTTTATCCTTATTTCCTCCATATTTGGCGAAAATTTGTTTTTTACACTTTCATTGTTTTACCGTTGCTCTGACTAATTGACGATAAACCCCGTAAAGTTAATCTCGTCAACACGGCATAGCGCCGAAGAATAACTGAAAGTAAGGAAATAAATTATGCGTAAGTTTACTGCACTGTTTGTTGCTTCTACCCTGGCTCTGGGCGCTACCAGCATGGCGTTCGCCGCAGATACCGCAACCACGACTGCTGAAGGCAAAATGATGATGCATCACAAAGGCAAGCCGGGTATGCACGAGATGATGATGTTCAAAGATCTGAACCTCACGGATGCACAGAAACAGCAGATCCGCGACATCATGAAAAGCCAGCGTGACCAGATGAAACGTCCTCCGCTGGAAGAGCGCCGCGCGATGCATGACATCATCGCCAGCGACAGCTTCGATAAGGCCAAAGCCGAAGCGCAGATCGACAAAATGGCTGAGCAGCATAAAGCACGCATGCTGGCTCATATGGAAACCCAGAACAAGATCTACAACATTCTGACGCCGGAACAGAAAAAACAATTTAATGCCAATTTTGAGAAGCGTCTGACAGAACGTCCGGCAATGGAAGGTAAAATGCCAGCACCAACCGAATAATCGGTTCACCCTCTTAAGACCGCCGGGATCCTGTCTACAAAAGCGCAAACGCTGTGGACAGGACCGGCGGTTTTTTCTTTCTTACCCTCTTGTCTGCCGCAACAGGCGCGGTATTCTCCTCACATCGCTTCAGAGAACTCATGACGTTAGATTTTTATCCACGTCCCGCTAAGGCCTGCCCACTCTGCTGCCGATAATACGTCTGTGACTATTCAACCATAACAAACAAGACAGCAACGATAGCGATATCCTTGCCCTGGCGCTCGTTGCGCCATTCAGGAGTGGTGATGGAGTTCTTTGATATCCGTAAGATGCCGGTCAGTCTCTGGCGTAATGGTGCTGGTGAGACGCGCGAAATTTGTTGTTTTCCTCCCGCGACGCGCGACTTTTTCTGGCGTGCCAGCATTGCGACCATCGCCAGTAATGGCGAGTTTTCCTCTTTTCCGGGTGTGGATCGGGTGATTACCTTGCTGGAAGGGGGAGAGGTGACGCTGGATGCCGGTCAGGCGTTTTGCCATACCCTGAAGCACCATCAGCCCTTTTGTTTTTCCGGCGATCAGCCCGTAAAAGCGCTGCTCACCGAAGGTCAGATGTCGATGGACTTCAACATCATGACCCGGCGGGATTGCTGCCAGGCGAAAGTGCGGGTGGCTGACCGTACCTTTACCACCTTTGGTTCACGTGGCGGTGTGGTATTCGTGTTAAGCGGTGCGTGGCAGTTGGGGGATAAATTGCTGACGGCCGATCAGGGCGCGAGCTGGGAGGAGGGAACCCATACCCTCCGTTTGCTGGAATCACAGGGCACGTTATTATTCAGCGAAATCAACTGGCTGCCTGGTCACTGAGCACAATAACGTCAAACTCGCCGGTCAGCACGGGCTTACAGAGAATTTTGTAGCCATCATGGTCGAAGCCGGCGGGTGTGCGTAACAGGGTGGCGGCCTCCTGCAGGTTATCGACCGCACCCAGCCAGAACCAGTTATGGACGATGTGGTACTGCGTCATCGTCTCTCCCACTTCTTTTAGCGCAACAGCGCCTTCCCATGGCCAGCAGTTCACGCTGATGGCCGCCAGCCCGCCAAGAAGCCGGGCGTGATGTTCCTCCAGGCTCTCTTTGCCGCAGCAGGCACCCGCACAGCGCTTGAGCGCAGAGCGGAAACAGGCGCGTCCACGGGTGGTGGCCTCCAGCCCCAGCAGGCTGTAGCAAAGCTGCTGCTCGTCCGCCAGCGTTTGCAGCGCCTGTAGCGCAGCACGTTTGTTGGCGAACAGGCCGTACAGATTCGGTGCATGGGAAAAATCGACGTCGCGCGCATAGACAACCTGCGGTTTGCCCGCGGTTATCTGCAGCGAGCAGAGCTGACGATTGCGGCGCAGACGCTTATTAAACAGCGGCTGTTGCTCTTTAATTAACCGGGCTTCCAGTAAGAGCGCCCCCATCTCTCCCGCGGTCGGATACCAGCTGATGCGTCGCGACTGACGGAGCATGGCGGCTTCGTCCGGCGTGCGCAGATGGGACAGCACCCGGCTGCGAATATTCACGCTCTTGCCGATATAGAGCGGCAGGGTGTCGCTTTCGCCATGAAAGATGTACACGCCTGGCTGTTTAGGCAATTCCTCAAGCCAGGGGCGGAGATGTTCGGGATATTCATAGATAGCCGCCGCTTCAAACTCAAGACGCGGGGCAGATTGACGCCTGCTCACATACCACTCCATATACTGTTCAGGTATACAGTGTAGCAGGTGTGGGGTGGTTAAAAAAGAGCCGGGTGGCCTGATGCCCTCACCCCAACCCTCTCCCACGGGAGAGGGCGCAAATATTAAAAACGGTAACCTGGGTTACCGTTTTGCTTCTATTTCTTCCAGAAATCGTCAAACACGGTAATGGGTGGGCGGCGTTTGTGCTCGGTTTTCAGATACCAGCCTTCGATAATCTTCGCGATACTCTCGTCCAGTTTCTTGCCTTCCAGATAATCATCGATGTTGTCATAGGTCACACCGAGCGCCGCTTCATCCGGCAGGGAAGGGCGATCGTCTTCCAGATCCGCCGTTGGCGCTTTCTTGTATAAATGCTCCGGACAGCCCAGCGCAGCCAGCAGTTGTTTACCCTGACGCTTGTTCAAACGGAAGATAGGGTTAATGTCGGTGCCACCGTCGCCGTATTTGGTGAAGAAGCCGGTGATGGCTTCCGCCGCGTGATCGGTCCCGACAACCACGCCTTTGGTCATGCCGGCGATGCTGTACTGTGCTTTCATGCGCTCGCGCGCTTTTTCATTGCCGCGCACAAAATCGCTCAGCTCAATGCCCGCTTCGCGCAGCGCCTGTTCGCTCGCCAGCACCGATCCTTTGATATTGACCGTCAGCACGCGGTCAGGCTGGATAAAGGCGATAGCATCCTGACAATCCTGTTCGTCCGCCTGCACGCCATACGGAAGACGTACGGCGATAAACTGCAGGGATTCATCCCCGGTCTCTTCGCGCAACTCTGAGATTGCCATCTGACAGAGTTTACCGGTCAGCGTTGAATCCTGGCCCCCGCTGATGCCCAGCACCAGAGATTTCAGGAAAGAGTTCGTTTTTAAGTACGATTTTAAAAAATCCACGCTGCGGCGGATCTCTTCATTAGCATCTACCGCAGGCTTCGCGCCCAGCGCCTGGATAATCTCGTGTTGCAGAGCCATCACGCCCTCCATATGCAGACCATAAACAGAATGTGTTAACTGTTAAAACTACCCCTTCAGGCGTAAAACGACAAGGATCACAGTTTCGAGTGCGCTATTTTGCGGCGTTTTAGCAGGTTATCGTTGTTTTATTAGAATTTTCCGAAATTCGTCTGGCGTAACTCGCAAAGTTGAACAATAGTACTTTTTATCCCATGCTTAGATAACACGCTGATAAACAAGAGGACGGAATATGAACAAGAACGTAGCAGGAATTCTTAGCGCAGCGGCGGTACTGACTATGCTGGCAGGGTGTACGGCGTACGATCGCACCAAAGATCAGTTTACACAGCCGGTAGTGAAAGATGTCAAAAAAGGGATGACGCGTTCGCAGGTGGCGGCGATTGCCGGTAAGCCTTCGTCAGAAGTGACGATGATCCACGCGCGTGGTACCTGCCAGACCTATATCCTGGGTCAACGTGATGGTAAGGCAGAAACCTACTTTGTTGCTCTGGATGACACCGGTCACGTGATCAATTCCGGTTACCAGACCTGTGCTGAATACGATACCGATCCGCAGGCACCTAAGGCGCAGTAACCCTGCTTGCCTGAGGATGTTAACAAGCCGGCCTTTAGGCCGGTTTTTTTATGCATACGTAAATCTTATTTCTTTGCGCGAATTATTTGCCTGAAATGTGAAGGTAGTCAACAAGCCAGGTCAATGAGAGACAATTTAGGCCTGTGCAGAATTATCCCCCCTCTGTACCATTACGTATACTCACTCCAACGATAAACAACAGTCAGCACATTACCTGTCAGCCAGGAGAGCGAGTCGAGTGATAGCGCGACGGCAGGTAGTCATACAAGAGGGAAATTATTATGGAAAAGAAACATATCTATCTGTTCTGCTCTGCGGGCATGTCAACGTCACTGCTGGTGTCAAAGATGCGTGCGCAGGCTGAAAAGTATGAAGTGCCTGTCGTGATAGAAGCGTTCCCGGAAACGCTGGCGGGCGAAAAAGGACAGACCGCGGATGTCGTTTTACTGGGACCGCAGATCGCGTACATGCTGCCAGAGATTCAACGTTTGTTACCGAATAAACCGGTCGAGGTTATCGACTCGGGACTGTATGGCAAGATTGATGGTTTAGGTGTACTGAAAGCTGCTGTGGCAGCCATTAAAAAAGCTGCTAATTAATTTTTATTTTTCCCGTCAAAGAGTTATTTCACACACAATACGCCGTGACCTGGGTTGCGGCATTTAAGGGTATTTTCCTATGAGTAAAGTCATCGCTTCACTTGAAAAGGTACTCCTTCCTTTTGCTGTTAAAATAGGAAAGCAGCCTCACGTTAATGCCATCAAAAACGGCTTTATTAAATTAATGCCGTTGACGCTGGCCGGGGCAATGTTCGTTTTAATTAACAACGTTTTTCTGAGCTTTGGTGAAGGTTCCTTTTTTTATTCATTAGGAATTCGGTTAGACGCTTCAACCATTGAAACCCTTAACGGTTTTAAAGCCATCGGCGGCAACGTATATAACGGTACGTTGGGTATTATGTCGCTGATGGCGCCTTTCTTTATTGGGATGGCATTAGCCGAAGAACGCAAGGTGGATCCGCTGGCCGCGGGGTTATTGTCCGTTGCCGCCTTTATGACCGTCACCCCTTACAGCGTGGGTGAAGCTTATGCGGTAGGCGCTAACTGGCTGGGTGGGGCAAACATTATTTCCGGTATTGTTATCGGTCTGGTGGTTGCCGAGATGTTCACCTTTATTATCCGTCGCAACTGGGTAATTCGCCTGCCGGATAGCGTACCGGCCTCCGTTTCCCGTTCATTTTCCGCGTTGATTCCAGGCTTCATTATTCTCTCCATCATGGGGATTATTGCCTGGGCGCTCTCTCACTGGGGCACAAACTTCCACCAGATCATCATGGACTCTATCTCTACGCCCCTGGCGTCGATGGGTGGCGTGGTCGGTTGGGCGTACGTGATTTTCACCTCCCTGCTGTGGTTCTTCGGCGTGCATGGTTCACTGGCACTGGCGGCGCTGGACAGCGGTATCATGACCCCATGGGCACTGGAAAACGTTGCACTTTATCAGCAGTACGGCTCCGTTGACGCGGCTCTGGCGGCAGGTAAAACCTTCCATGTGTGGGCGAAGCCGATGCTGGACTCTTATATCTTCCTGGGGGGTACCGGGGCGACGCTGGGTCTGATCATCGCGGTCTTTATTGTCTCTCGTCGCGCTGACCATCGTCAGGTTGCGAAGCTGGCGCTGCCGTCAGGCATCTTCCAGATTAACGAGCCGATTCTGTTTGGTCTGCCTATCATCATGAACCCGGTGATGTTCATTCCATTCGTCCTGATTCAGCCGCTGCTGGCGGGGATCACCCTGACGGCCTATTACCTGGGCATTATCCCGCCTGTGACCAACATTGCGCCGTGGACCATGCCGGCGGGTCTGGGAGCATTCTTCAATACCAACGGTAGCGTAGCCGCCTTCCTGCTGGCGATATTCAACCTCGGGATTGCAACACTGCTCTATATGCCATTCGTGGCGATAGCCAACAAAGCCGCGACCGTAATTGATGAAGAAGAGAGCGAAGAGGATATCGCCCTCGCACTGAAATTCTAAATATTGCCCGGCGCGGGGTCGCCCGCGCCAGCGAAAAGGAGCTTAAAGATGTTAGATTTGGATAGTATCGTAGCCGAAGAGGCCGTAGAGAACGATCTGGAAGAAGTGGTGATGGGCCTTATCATCAACTCCGGGCAAGCACGTAGCCTGGCGTATGCCGCCCTGAAACAGGCCAAGCAGGGCGATTTCGCCGCCGCCAGGACCATGATGGATCAATCCCGCATCGCGCTGAATGAAGCGCACCTGGTGCAGACAAAGCTTATCGAAGGCGACCAGGGCGAAGGGAAGATGAAAGTCAGCCTGGTGCTGGTACATGCGCAGGATCACCTGATGACCTCGATGCTGGCGCGCGAACTGGTGGCAGAGTTAATTGAGCTTCACGAGAAGCTGCAGTAAGTCAGACTGAGTAGCAGGAGGTCAGCACGATGGAAATTAAAACCGCACTTGAACAGCAGCTGTTTAATGGCAAGAATTTTCACGTGGTTATTTACAACAAGACGGAGAGCGCCAGTGGTCTGCACCAGCATGACTACTACGAGTTCACGATTGTTCTGACCGGCCGCTACTATCAGGAGATTAACGGCAAGCGTGTCCTGCTGGAGCGCGGTGATTTTGTCTTCCTGCCGATGGGGTCTTACCACCAGAGTTTTTACGAATTTGGTGCCACCCGCATTCTTAACGTTGGCGTCAGCAGACGCTTCTTTGAGAAACACTATCTGCCGCTGGTGCCGTTCTGCTTTGTGGCATCACAGGTCTATCGCGTCAAAAACGAATTCATGACCTGGATAGAAACGGTGATTGCCTCGCTCAACTTCCGCGACAATGAGTTCGATGAATTCATTGAAACCGTGACGTTCTATGTGATGAACCGCCTTCGCCACCACCGTGAAGAGCAGCAGGTGACCGATGATGTCCCGCAATGGCTTCGCAGTACCGTCGAGTTAATGCACGACAAAGGGCAGTTCAGCGAGAATGCTCTGGAAAATATGGTGTCACTGTCCGGAAAATCCCAGGAATACCTGACCCGGGCGACACAGCGTTATTATCGTAAAACGCCCGTGCAAATTATTAATGAAATCCGCATTAATTTTGCCAAAAAACAGCTGGAAATTACCAACTACTCTGTCACCGATATTGCTTATGAGTCCGGTTACAGTAGCCCCAGCCTGTTTATTAAAACCTTTAAGAAATTTACCTCATTCACACCAAACAGTTACCGGAAGAATTTGACGGTAATTAATTAGTGCCTGGCGAGTGTATTCGCCACGAATATTGACTTGATTGCTTGCCCAAATAGCGGGAAGAGTCCGCTATACCTTGCAGGCGATTAACCTGATACGCTAAGGGAGATGTTATGCAAAAGAAATTAAAAGTCGTGACCATTGGCGGCGGCAGCAGCTATACCCCGGAATTACTGGAAGGTTTCCTGAAACGTTATCATGAATTACCGGTCAGCGAATTATGGCTGGTGGATGTTGAGGAGGGTCAGGAAAAGCTGAATATTATTTTCGACCTGTGCAAACGAATGGTTGAAAAAGCCGGTGTGCCCTTAACCGTGCATAAAACCCTCGATCGTCGCCAGGCGTTGAAAGACGCTGACTTCGTTACCACTCAGCTGCGCGTGGGCCAGCTCAAAGCGCGTGAACTGGACGAACGCATTCCGCTGAGCCACGGCTATCTGGGACAGGAAACCAACGGCGCGGGCGGCCTGTTTAAAGGTCTGCGCACCATCCCGGTCATTTTCGACATCATCAACGATGTGCAGGAGATCTGCCCGAACGCATGGGTGATTAACTTTACCAACCCGGCCGGGATGGTCACCGAGGCGGTCTATCGCCATACCAACTTCAAGCGTTTTATCGGCGTCTGCAATATTCCGATTGGCATGAAGATGTTCATCCGCGACGTGCTGGAGCTGACCGACAACGACGATCTCTCTATCGATCTGTTCGGTCTCAACCACATGGTGTTCATCAAAGATGTGATAGTCAACGGCCAGTCTCGCTTTGCTGAACTACTGGACGGCGTGGCCTCCGGTCGCCTGACCGCTGCATCGGTGAAAAATATCTTCGACCTGCCGTTCAGCGAAGGGCTCATCCGTTCCCTGAACCTGCTGCCATGCTCCTATCTGCTCTACTACTTCAAGCAGAAAGAGATGCTGGCTATCGAAATGGGTGAGTACTATAAAGGCGGCGCACGTGCACAGATAGTGCAGAAAGTTGAGAAGCAGCTGTTTGATTTGTATAAAGATCCGAATCTGAACGAGAAGCCGAAAGAGCTTGAACAGCGCGGTGGGGCGTACTATTCCGACGCGGCGTGCGAAGTGATTAACGCCATTTACAATGACAAGCAGGCTGAGCACTACGTCAATGTGCCGCACCACGGCCATATCGACAATATCCCGGCCGACTGGGCCGTAGAGATGACCTGTATCCTGGGCCGTGAGGGGGCAAAACCGCATCCGCGTATTACCCACTTTGATGACAACGTGATGGGACTTATTCACACCATCAAAGGGTTTGAAGTGGCGGCCAGCAACGCCGCGCTGAGCGGTGAGTTGAATGACGTGCTGCTGGCGTTGAACCTCAGCCCGCTGGTCCATTCCGACCGCGATGCGGAAGTGCTGGCCAGTGAGATGATACTGGCGCATGAAAAATGGCTGCCAAACTTTGCTGCCACGATTGAGAAGCTCAAATTCCAACACCGTTAAGAGGATGTGCGATGGAAAACCTGCTGATCGTCAATGCTGATGATTTTGGCCTGTCAAAAGGGCAGAACTACGGCATTGTTGAAGCCTGTCGCCGGGGCGTGGTGACGTCGACCACTGCGCTGGTGAATGGAGAAGCGATAGCGCACGCGGCGCAGTTGAGCCGTGAAGCGCCTGAGCTGGGCGTGGGCATGCACTTTGTGCTGACGCTGGGGATGCCGCTTTCAGCGATGCCAGGCCTGACGCGCGACGGACAGCTGGGGAAATGGATTTGGGAACTGGCAGGACAGGACGCACTGCCGCTCGAAGAGATTGCCCGCGAGCTGGACTGTCAGTACAACCGTTTTGTTGACCTCTTTGGTCACGAACCTACGCATATCGACAGCCATCACCACGTGCATATGATCCCGGCGATTTTCCCTCTCGTCGCGGAATTTGCTCAGCGCAAAGGCGTGGCGATGCGCGTGGATCGCGACGTACGCGGATTGCCGGACGTTGCAGTGGCCACAACCGAGGGGTTCAGCAGTGCATTTTATGGTGATGAAATCGACGAAGCGCTGTTCCTGAAGGTGCTGGATGATTCCGCTGCCCGGGGAGAACGGTCACTGGAGGTGATGGCGCACCCGGCTTTCGTCGATAATATCGTGCGTAAGAGCGCCTACTGCTGGCCGCGCCTGGCGGAGCTGGAGGTGCTGACGTCGCCATCGCTGAAATACGCGATTGCCGAGCGCGGGTATCGGTTGGGGACATTCAGGGATCTGTGAAAAGTGCCGGGTGCGGCTTTGCCTTACCCGGCCTTTTTTTACGCCGGTATCTGGTCAATCTTGCTGCTGCGCGACCAGACGCGGTGCGCGGCAAGCAGATTAAACAACTTCGTCATAAACGCGTCGTCCACGTTATCGCCTTCCACAATCCCGTCTTCACCCTGGTCGGCCACATTCAGGCGTGCTTTAAACTGGCGCGCATCACCGGAAAGGGCGATCGGCTTCAGGTGCTTATAGGCTTCAAGCAGATAATAGACCGCGTCACCGTTCGTCAGCAGGCTGGCAATATCGCCGCACGGCACAATCACCGCGTCCACGGTCAGCGATGGCGCGCCCGCAAAGGTGGCGGCAACCGGCAGCACCGACCCGTCATCGGCGGTCACTTCACCCATCCGGGAGTAGAGCAGTTTGGCGTGTACGCCTTTGGTTTTCAGCGCCTGCATGATCCCCAGTACGTCGCTGGCACGGGTTTTGTCGTTAAGCAGGATCGCCACCACCCGGCCTTTAATCGAGCCTCCCGGCACCGCGTACAGGCTGAGCGACGGATCCTTCTTCACCCCGTTAACGTCTTTCGGCGGCGCAAGGTTGCGTTGCTCATCCGTCAGCGTAATGCCGAGGTTATCGGCCACGCTCTGGGCGAGCTGAATATCGATATGCGCCAGTTGATCGACCACGCGCTCGCGGATGTACGTCCGGACAACCTTGCTCAGTTCGAAGCTAAAGCCGCCGATAATATGCTGCTGCTCAATCGGTGTCTGGCTGTTCCAGAACAGGCGAGGGTGGGCATAATATTCACCAAACGATGGGCTGCGTTCGCGGATTTTATTGCCATCCACACGTTCCTGATACGACTCAAATCCGCCCCGTTTAGGGCCTGGAGGCGTTTCACGCGGCCAGTTATCGTTGATGGAGTTCGGCTCATAGTTGGCCGGGTTGGTATCGATATCCTGACGATGCATTCCGTCACGCTGGAAATTATGGTACGGGCAGGTAGGGCGGTTAATCGGGATTTCGTGGAAGTTCGGCCCGCCAAGTCGGCTAATCTGCGTATCGGTGTAGGAGAACAGTCGCCCCTGCAGCAGCGGATCGTTGGTGAAATCCAGGCCGGGGACGATATGACCGGGATGGAAAGCCGCCTGTTCGTTCTCGGCAAAGAAGTTGTCCGGGTTGCGGTTCAGCACCATTTTGCCCACCAGTTGAACCGGCACCAGCTCCTCAGGGATCAGTTTGGTCGGATCCAGCAGGTCAAAATCGAACTTAAATTCGTCCTCTTCCGGGATCAGCTGTAACCCCAGCTCATATTCCGGGAAGTCGCCCGCTTCAATGGATTCCCACAGCTCGCGGCGATGGAAGTCCGGATCGCGGCCGGTCAGCTTCTGGGCTTCATCCCACACCAGTGAGGCCTTCCCGGCGACCGGTTTCCAGTGGAAACGAACAAACGTCGCTTTGCCCTCGGCGTTGATCATCCGGAAGGTATGAATGCCAAACCCCTCCATGGTGCGATAGCTGCGTGGGATCCCGCGATCAGACATCGCCCACATCACGTTGTGTAACGTCTCGGGTTGCAGGGAGACATAGTCCCAGAAGGTGTCATGCGCACTTTGTCCCTGCGGTATCGCCCAGTGGGGCTCCGGTTTTACCGCATGGACAAAGTCAGGAAATTTATGCGCATCCTGAATGAAAAAGACCGGCGTGTTATTACCCACGAGGTCGAAAATACCCTCTTCGGTATAAAACTTGGTGGCAAAGCCGCGGATATCTCGCACGGTATCTGCCGAGCCTGCGCCACCCTGCACGGTGGAGAAACGCACAAACACGGGGGTGATCTTGTCCGGGTCTGAAAGGAAGTCAGCTTTGGTGATTTCCTTCAGGCTCTTGTAGGGCTGGAAATAGCCGTGAGCGGCGGAACCGCGCGCGTGCACGATACGCTCCGGGATGCGCTCATGGTCAAAGTGGGTGATTTTTTCCCGCAGGATGAAATCTTCCAGCAGAGTCGGCCCGCGAGCACCCGCGCGCAGGGAGTTCTGATCGTCAGCGATGCGCACCCCCTGATTGGTGGTCAGCGCATAGCCTTCACCGCCTTTGCGGTGTGGCTCCAGTGATTTTAGCTTCTCATTGCCGGTGTCCGGCGATTTCATGCTACCGGGCGCGGTCGGCTGCTCGCCAGGGGCTGAGGGGCCCGGTGAAGGGCGATGAGAGCCATCTTCAGGCGCAAGGGAGTCCATACCCGGCTGTGATTCTTCAGTGCCATGAATGGGTGATTGATGTGTTTTATCTTTGTTCGACATTGCACGCTTCTCCTTTATTCATTCCTAAAAAACCCTGTTAACTATAGAACAATGTAAGGAAAGGGCAGGCGAACTCAGCTTTTTCAGACACCGCCTTAGCAAAAGGCGCTGTCAACCACACGCAAGGCGCGACGCATGGGGGCAGGATCGGCTATCATAGAAATTTCCTGCTTTAAGAATTTGCTTTAGTGAACCAGTCGCTTATGAAACCTCTTCGTCAACAAAACCGCCAGGTGATTAGCTACGTGCCCCGTGTCGAACCCGCTCCCCCCGATCATGCGCTGAAGGTGGAGGGGTATCGCGATGTCTGGCAGTTACGTGGAAAATACGTGGCTTTTGTGCTGATCGGCGAGCACTTCCGGCGTTCACCGGTATTTAATGTGCCGGAAGCGGCTCAGCGGTGGGCGGTACAAATTCGACAGGATGAAGAAGTTGAAGAATAACACGTATAAAAAAACCGCCTGATGGCGGTTTTTTTATTTGCTTAACGGTGCGCCAGCTCGGCGTCGTCTTCACTATCCAGAATGGCTTTGTCGGTCTGCTTCAGCCACTGGCTGGTCAGCGTACCGGCCGTCATTGAGCCGCTGACGTTCAGCGCGGTACGCCCCATGTCGATCAGCGGTTCAACGGAGATCAGCAGGGCAACCAGCGTCACTGGCAGACCCAGCGCAGGCAGAACAATCAGCGCGGCGAAGGTGGCACCACCGCCCACGCCCGCAACGCCTGCGGAGCTAATGGTGACAATACCGACCAGCGTAGCAATCCAGACCGGATCCAGCGGGTTGATCCCAACCGTTGGCGCAACCATCACGGCCAGCATCGCCGGGTAGAGACCCGCACACCCGTTCTGACCAATCGTGGCGCCAAAGGAGGCCGAGAAGCTGGCAATAGATTCTGGTACACCCAGTCGACGGGTCTGCGCTTCGACGTTCAGCGGAATAGACGCGGCGCTGGAACGGCTGGTGAAGGCAAAGGTCAGCACCGGCCAGACTTTACGGAAGTATTTCAGCGGGCTTACGCCGTTCACACCGAGCAGGATGCCGTGTACGACAAACATAATGCCCAGACCCAGATAAGAGGCGACAACGAAGCTGCCCAGCTTAATGATGTCCTGCAGGTTAGAGCCAGCGACCACTTTGGTCATCAGTGCCAGAACACCGTAAGGGGTCAGCTGCATCACCAGACGAACCAGCTTCATCACCCAGCTTTGCAGGGTATCGATAGCGGTCAGCACGCGCTCGCCTTTTGGCGCATCGTCTTTCAGCAGCTTCAGTGCCGCCACGCCCAGGAAGGCAGCGAAAATCACCACGCTGATGATGGAAGTTGGGCTGGCGCCTGTCAGGTCAGCAAACGGGTTCTTCGGAATGAAGGAGAGCACCATCTGCGGCACCGTCAGGTCAGCGACTTTACCCACGTAGTTGGTCTGAATTGCGGTCAGACGCGCGGTTTCAGCAGTACCCTGAACCAGACCTTCGGCGGTCAGGCCGAACAGGTTGGTCACCAGCACACCCACCAGCGCAGCAATCAGGGTGGTAAACAGCAGCGTACCGATGGTCAGGAAGCTGATTTTACCCAACTGCGTAGCGTTATGCAGACGGGCAACAGCGCTCAGAATAGAGGCAAATACCAGCGGCATGACGATCATCTGCAGCAACTGGACATAGCCGTTACCGACAATATTGAACCACTGAATGGAGTCTTTCAGTATCGGGCTATCGGAGCCGTAGACGGCATGTAAGGCCAGGCCAAACACGACACCCATGACCAGACCCACCAGCACTTTCTTCGCCAGGCTCCACTGTTTGTGACGCGCCTGGGCGAGAAGCAATAGCAATATAACGAACACGACAATGTTCGCGATGAGTGGAAAATTCATCCCCGTTCTCCTGATTTATTATGTGGCCGGTTTTTACCGGTCCTGTTGGCGCAAGGTTAGCAGAAGTGTGATGTCGCGCTTATATCCAAATGGAATGGGTTATGACAAATGCGATAATTTTGCTGGTTTACTGTTCAATCTGGTGATGAATAAAGCGATTGAACTGAAATTGCAGCGAATTGATCATCTGAGATGACCAGCGCACTGCACTGTTTTCGGGCAAGGTCTGCGGCATCCAGACGGCATAGGCGAACAGAGCCATGCACAACACGCGCTCAAGCTGATTCCCTTTCTGGGGAACGAGAACAGGCAGGCGGAAACGCCAGCGGCAGGGCCACAACAGCGGTACGCCAGCAGGCGTCAGCATATCGGCAAGAATATGGCTCAGATACCCCAGCACCATGCCCTGTATGGCATCGGCGGGCACTATCCAGCTTTCTGGCACTTTTAAATAGAACAGCGTCAGCAGGGCAAACACGGCCAGCAGACTGTGGGTAAACCCGCGATGGCCAAAGGCACGGGCGATAGGTTTTGAGATCCACTTCAGGCGTTGCCCAAGAAAAGATTTTGGATGGTCGATGTCGGGCAACAGGCAGGTTAGCACGGCAGAAGGAACAATATGCCACCAGTCCCCCTGTGCAAGCACGGGGGTAAGCTCAGCGTTTTTGGCAAATACTGCGCACGCAATGGAAAAAAGCAGGTGGCCTTCCGCCGTCATGATAAAACCCAGGAAACTGTCAATTCATACAGTATAGGGTTTTTATACAGTAGGCGGAAGAGGTGACGGTGTAACTCTTTGTCACAAAGCGGGTCAACGCGCCAGCCAGCCTCCGTCGACGGCCAGAGTGTGGCCGTTCACGTAATCTGAGGCGGCAGAGGCCAGAAACACCACCGGGCCCTGCAGGTCTTTCGGCTCGCCCCAGCGCCCGGCAGGAATGCGGTCAAGGATTTCCTGGCTACGCTGCTCGTCATCACGCAGTTGCTGCGTATTGTTGGTCGCCATGTAACCCGGTGCGATAGCGTTGACGTTAATACCATGCGCCGCCCACTCGTTTGCCAGCAGACGGGTGATCCCCAGCACGCCACTTTTTGAGGCCGTATAAGAGGGCACGCGGATGCCGCCCTGGAAGGAGAGCATTGAGGCAATATTGATAATTTTTCCACCCTGACCCTGAGCGATGAACTGCTTTGCCACGGCCTGTGAGAGGAAAAAGACGGATTTCAGATTGAGGTCGATAACCTCGTCCCAGTCCTTTTCCGTGAACGCCAGCGCATCTTCCCGGCGAATCGTCCCGGCGTTATTCACCAGAATATCAACGCGCCCCATCTCAGCGACGGCACGCTCCACGACGCCCTGAAGGCTCGCCTGCTGGCCGAGGTCGGCCCGAATGGCCGTAAACCGTCTGCCGAGCGCCGTCACGCTGGTCGCCGTTTCCTCAGGCGCTTTACGATTTACACCCACGATATCGCATCCCGCCTGTGCCAGCGCGATGGCCATGCCTTGCCCCAGCCCCGTATCGCACCCGGTGACGATGGCCACTTTTCCAGAAAGAGTAAAGGTATCCAGTATCATACGCGCCTCAGAAGCAGAGTATTGTCGTTCTGACGCTAAGAATAGGAGGCGGCTGTGAGAAATGCAAATGAAATGAAACGATGTTTTATTTTATTTTCAGGCAGCATGAGCTGCCTGAAACGCAGTGCTTATTCGCCTCGCAAGTGCTCCACTGTCAGCTCAGCGAGTGAGTTCAGCTTGACGTCGGCAAGCGCAAAACGCGGATCGTGCCGGCCCTCTTCAGCAGGAACGACAATGGAACGCATCCGTGCAGCTTTCGAGGCCACCATGCCGTTGACAGAATCCTCCAGCGCAACGCAGGTCAGCGGATCGAGGCCGAGCTTAGCGGCACAGTCCATATACACCTGGGGATGGGGCTTGCTGTAAGGGAGCTTTTCCGCAGAGGCCAGCGCATCGAAACTGTCACGCAGTTCGAACATGGTCAGCACTTTTTCCAGCATATGCAGCGGGGAGGCGGAGGCCAGGCCTACTTTCAGCCCCTGTGCTTTACACAGAGCGACAGCTTCACGGACGCCCGGCAACAGCGGCCTGGACTCTTCCACCAGCGCAATGGCGCGGCTGATTATGCGGGCGGTGACTTCATCGCGATCCGGGCCAACCCATGGCTGGTGGGCATACCACAGATCAACCACCATATCGATGCGCAAGCCCAGCGTATCCGGGAGCTCATGGCGGCGGCTGATATCGACGCCGAGGCTGGCCATGACGTCCAGCTCGGCGCGATCCCAGAGCGGTTCGGAATCGATCAGTAATCCATCCATGTCAAAAATAGCGGCAAGAATTTGGCGCGGTGTCGACATCACAACGTCTCCTTATCAAGGGTGTACGACAGACGATACGTGCTAAGTACAATCTGCAATTTAGCATATTGCCTTTAAAGATCGGGCGAAAATGATGGTCAGCAGGTAGACTTAGCGACAAATAACGCGTCTTTATGAAGGGGAACTGATGACGTATCAACAAGCTGGACGCATTGCTGTCTTAAAACGGGTTGCGGGCTGGGTGATTTTTATTCCAGCCGTCATTTCTACGCTGATCTCTGTGCTCAAATTTATGTACGATCACAGCGAAAAACAGCCGGGTATTAATGCGGTTATGCTTGATTTTGCGCATGTCATGATTGAGATGATGCGTTTTAACACGCCATTTTTGAATGTCTTCTGGTTCAACTCGCCCACGCCGGACTTTCACCAGCAGCTCAATATCGGTTTCTGGATTATCTATGCGCTGATCTTTATCGCCATGGCGTTACAGGCCTCTGGGGCACGCATGAGCCGTCAGACGCGTTTTTTACGTGAAGGGGTGGAAGACCAGATGATTCTGGAACAGGCCAAAGGCCCGGAAGGGATGACCCGCGAACAGATCGAGTCCCGCATTGTGGTTCCGCGTCACTCCATTTTCCTGCAAATTTTCCCGCTCTATATCCTGCCTGTGATCATTATTGTGGCGGGCTACTTCTTCTTCTCACTGCTCGGTTTTTTGTAGTCTGAACAGGGTGGCCTGCGGCCACCCGTCCTGCCTTCACGCGGCCAGCATGCGCTCAAGCGCCCGCTGCGCGTTCACCAGATGCTCGCCCCCAAACAGAATCGCGCGGTTCATCAGGGTATACAGCTGATACACCGGCTGACGGTCGAGGAAACCCTGCGGTAAGGGGGAAATGGACTGATAGCCATCATAAATTTGTGGCGGCTGCTCGGGGTGCAGGGGCAGCATGGCGAGATCGCACTCTCTGTCGCCCCAGTAGCAGGCCGGATCAAAGATATAGGGACCGTGAGGGCCCAGCGCGCAGTTATCGGACCACAAATCGCCGTGCAGCAGGGAAGGCTGAGGCTGATGAGAGGCCAGGCGCTGCTGGACATGTTCGACGATGGCATCGATATTGCCAAATTCGAGACCTTTCTCGGCGGCCAGTTCCAGTTGCCAGCCGATACGCTGCTCGGCAAAGAATGTCGACCAACGGCGTTGCCAGGCGTTCGGCTGCGGTGTGGTGGAGAGATCATTATCAAAGTCGAGACCAAACTGCGGCTGGTCGCTCCATTGATGCAGGCGCGCTATCTGCTGCCCCAGAATGAAAGCATTGTGGGCGTCCAGAGGACGGGGAGGGAGATATTCCATGACCAGAAAGCTGTAGTCACGATCGCTGCCCACGGCCAGCACCTCAGGGACGGTGACCGTTTTGCTGCGTGATAACAGTTCCAGCTGATCGGCTTCGGCGGTAAAAATAGGGAGCAGTTCTCGCTCATCGCATTTTACGAAGAGATCGCGCCCTGAGTAGCGAATATGCCATGCGGCGTGGATCTCTCCGCCTGGCAGTTCGTTACGCAGTTCAATTTCACCTTCGCCCAGTTGTTCACGTAAAAGATGACTGATAGCCTGCCACATGATCTCTCTCCCATGTTGTCTGCCAGATCATAAAGTTAGCGCATAACTACGGTAAAAAAATACGAACTAACGCACACCTGAGCGGTTTACCTTCATGCAGGGCACTTATTGTTCTTTTTTCTGCCAGGTTTCCCAGGTATCCACATCAATTTCGGCAGGCTTGTCGGTCACACTCTCAACCAGGCTTTCCGCCAGCGCGCGAACCTCCTCATCGCTGAGGGCGCTTATCAGGCCGAATGCCAGCGTGCCTAAATCATGAATATTGCCTTCTTCATCCGTCAGCGTGAGCAGGAAATTGGCCCGGGTAAAGGCGTTGTTAAGCTCGTTCAGCTCGGTCAGCGACGCTTCATGAAGGTTCACGGTAACGACGTAGCGGGTGATGTCACCACTGCTCATAATTCACCTCATTGTTATCATGAAAGTTTTCTTAGCATAGTCGATAGTGTGTGTTTGGCGACTTTGCACTGCATTTCCCCTTCAGCGCGAAGGGGAAACCGGGTTAATTTCGGGACAGGTAATCGACAATTTTTTGCGTATCGGCCAGCGAACACAGCCGCGTTCCCTGGTTGATGGTTGCCGCGCTGCCTGCCGCCACGCCGTAGCGCGTCATCTCCAGTAGCGACGCGCCCTGCGCCAGTTTCAGCGTCATTGCCCCAACCATGCTGTCGCCTGCGCCTACGGTGCTCTGGCTTTTCATCGGCGGTGGGACAACCTGCACTGACCCCGTTTCATCCACGGCCAGCGCCCCCTGTGGGCCAAGAGAGACCACCACGCGTCGGGCTTTACCCGAGCGCACCAGCTCCTGGGCCGCGCTACGCACATCATCTGGCTGAGTAAGTTCGCGGTTAACCAGCGCGCTCAACTCTTTCTGGTTTGGTTTGACCAGCTCAAGATTGCCCGGCTCTAACGCTGCCTGCAACGCCTCGCCGCTGCTGTCTACGATACAGCGGATGCCGCGCTGCTGTGCGGCACGAATGAGTGCTGCCAGCTTCTCCGTACTGACACCGGGCGGCAGACTGCCGCTGATCACCAGCAGTGAACCGCTTTCAATGGTCAGCACTTTCTCTTCAAGCTGACGAAACTCATCGTCGCTCAGTCTGGCGCCTGGCATCACAAAGCGATATTGCTCCCCGCTGGACTCTACGTGCACGTGCAGGTTTTGTCGCGTCCAGTCTTTGGCCTCGACCGTCTCCACGGCGACCTGTTCATCGGCCAGCAGGGAAACCAGGTGCTCGCCGGTGGCACCCCCGGCGGGGAAAATCGCCGTGGCTTTTCCACCAAGATGAGTGATGGCGCGTGCCACGTTGATCCCACCGCCGCCCGGCTCAAACACCGGGGCACTGCAGCGGAGTTTACCTTCCGGGTAAATCTGCGGCGTCAGGGTGGCGGAATCGAGGGAAGGGGAGAGCGTCAGGGTGTAGATAGAAACCATCATTACCTCCTTTTAGCGTGGGTTCCTTTTAGTCTGGCACCATTTAGCAGGAAGGCAATGTAAATAACAGTATGATTTTCAATATGAATAATGACAAAGCGAAGGTTAGGCGATATATAAAATAAAACGCATTTTGGGATCGTTCTTATTCAAAAAATGAAATAAGAAAACATTGCTATGTTATTTGCGGCTTTTTATAATTTGTTACCTTTCTCTGGACGCCTTGTCATTGATCCTCAAGAAAGTTTCCGGGACCGTGTGGTCTCTTTTTTTGTTGTACGGACTCCTTAATAAAATGAAGCTTTTGAAGACAGTGCCCGCTGCACTGATGCTGGCGGGTGGCGTGTTTGCGGCTATGAACGCGACCGCCGATGATTCCGTTTTTACTGTCATGGACGATCCCACCGCGGCGAAAAAACCTTTCGAAGGTAACCTGAATGCTGGTTACCTGGCGCAATCCGGTAACACGAAAAGCTCCTCTCTGACGGCGGATAGCACGTTGACCTGGTACGGTAACACCACCGCCTGGTCTCTGTGGGGAAACGCCAGCAACACCTCCGCTAACGATGAACGCTCCTCCGAGAAATACGCGGTAGGTGGACGTAGCCGTTACAACATGACTGACTATGACTACCTGTTTGGCCAGGCAAGCTGGCTGACTGACCGTTACAACGGTTATCGTCAACGCGATGTCTTCACTGCCGGTTATGGTCGCCAGTTCCTGAACGGTCCGGTTCATAGCTTCCGTTTCGAATTCGGTCCGGGTGTCCGTTATGACGAGTACACCGACGGCGATACCAAAACGCAACCGCTCGGCTACGCGTCTGGCACCTATGCCTGGCAGATGACCGACAACACCAAATTCACCCAGGGTGTTTCTGTGTTTGGTGCCGACGACACAACGCTGAACTCTGAGACAGCGCTGAACGTGGACATCAACGAACACTTTGGCCTGAAAGTGGCTTATAACGTGACCTGGAACTCATCACCTCCAGAGACTGCGCCGGATCATACCGACCGCAGAACCACGGTTTCACTGGGCTATAAAATGTAATGCAGGCGGGCCGATTATTTCGGCCCGTTTTTTATTTTCAGAAACTGTGCTGTTTTATATTAAACGCCGTTTTAAAATAATTGGTCCTCTGAATTCTTCTTAATTTCTTCATAATTCATCCCGGCTACACCTCATTCGTTTATTTGACACAAATTGATCAATAACCGGGCGAGGCAAAAGTATGATCCAGAGTTATACTGAACACTCAGGCAGACATTTGCCTTGAGTAGTATTGCATGACTTCAGAAAGAGAATAATGGTTATGAAAAAAATCCAAAATGCTGCTGCAGCAATGGTGCTTTCCGCACTCTCCTTTGGTGTGTTTGCTGCGGATGACGTCAGCCAGGCCGGGATAACTCGCGCCTCTGACGTCGAAGCCGGTTCAAACATCGCGCCAGGAGCACAGTCTACCGGCCAATCGATGAATGACGCGTTTGACGTGCATAAACTGGTTGCAGGTGAATGGTCTTGACAGGTTATTGTGTATGTCACTATTCCACCTGTATTTCGTATTGACGAAAAACAGGTGGAATATATTTATGTATAACGTGAGATTTCCGCTTAGCCCCAAATCATCGCCGCCCAACGCAATAGCAGCATTGCACCGCAGATGGCAATCAATACCAGCACCATTTTCCAGTGTTTTACGGCAAATCGTTTTGTTGGCATAACCTAATCCTTGTCTGTTGATTCCTTCAGTCTACCAAAATATGCGCTGCGCAGGACAGAAGGTTATGCCATATCACCGGTTGGGTCAGAACCAGTGAAATCTCTCGGCAAGAATCAACGCTAAACCGGCAGCAGAAAGTATATTCAATATCACAACGGTTCTACTGGATACGTTCATGTGATGCCTCATGGCTGTGTCAGGACCTGTTCAAGAATAGCTCAACAATCGGGTATTGCGAGCTCTGGCTGGCGAACACGCGTGAACGGATACATCAGACGTTCAAACTGGTCGCAGAGGGTGCATATGCCCTGTCATTAGTGTTACCATTAGAAAGCCTGCCGTAAACCGGCATTAGTCTGATTTTGGCAGGTGCAGGATGACGAGCCAATTTGACGATTGTTGGTCAGATGGTTTCGTAATCTATTGTTAAACAATGATTATTTTCTTTGTATATGCTCTTATGTGTGGGGCATCACTGCAAATAAGGATATAAAATGCCTGTAATTACTCTTCCTGATGGCAGCCAACGCCATTTCGACCACGCTGTTAGCCCAATGGATGTTGCCCTGGATATTGGTCCTGGACTCGCGAAAGCGACCATCGCTGGCCGTGTGAATGGTGAGCTGGTTGATGCATCCGATCTGATCGAAAACGATGCGCAACTCTCTATCATCACCGCGAAAGATGAAGAAGGTCTGGAGATCATTCGTCACTCCTGTGCGCACCTGTTAGGTCATGCCATCAAACAGCTGTGGCCAAACACCAAAATGGCGATCGGCCCGGTTATCGACAACGGTTTCTACTACGACGTTGACCTTGACCACACCCTGACCCAGGAAGATATCGACGCGCTCGAGAAACGTATGCACGAGCTCGCCGAAACCAACTATGACGTCATTAAGAAGAAAGTCAGCTGGCACGAAGCGCGTGAAACCTTCGTGAAGCGTGGCGAGAGCTATAAAGTCTCTATTCTTGATGAGAACATTTCTCATGATGACAAGCCTGGCTTGTACCATCACGAAGAATACATCGACATGTGCCGTGGACCGCACGTGCCGAACATGCGCTTCTGTCATCACTTCAAACTGATGAAAATTGCTGGCGCCTACTGGCGTGGCGATAGCAACAATAAGATGTTGCAGCGTATTTATGGTACCGCGTGGGCAGATAAAAAAGCCCTGAACGCCTACCTGCAGCGCCTGGAAGAGGCGGCGAAGCGTGACCACCGTAAAATCGGTAAACAGCTTGACCTGTACCACATGCAGGAAGAAGCGCCGGGTATGGTCTTCTGGCATAACGACGGCTGGACTATCTTCCGTGAGCTGGAAACGTTCGTGCGTTCCAAGCTGAAAGAGTACCAGTATCAGGAAGTGAAAGGCCCGTTCATGATGGACCGTGTGCTGTGGGAAAAAACCGGCCACTGGGACAACTACAAAGATGCGATGTTCACCACCTCGTCTGAGAACCGTGAATACTGCATCAAGCCAATGAACTGCCCGGGCCACGTTCAGATCTTCAACCAGGGTCTGAAATCCTACCGTGACCTGCCGCTGCGTATGGCAGAGTTCGGTAGCTGCCACCGTAACGAGCCATCAGGCGCACTGCACGGTCTGATGCGTGTTCGTGGCTTTACGCAGGATGATGCGCATATCTTCTGTACTGAAGATCAGGTACGTGATGAAGTTAACGCCTGTATTCGTATGGTCTACGATATGTACAGCACTTTTGGCTTCGAGAAGATCGTGGTCAAACTCTCAACGCGTCCGGAAAAACGTATCGGTAGCGATGAGACCTGGGACCGCGCAGAAGCGGATCTCGCCGTGGCGCTGGAAGAGAACGGAATTCCGTTTGAATACCAGCTGGGTGAGGGCGCCTTCTACGGTCCGAAAATTGAATTTACCCTGTATGACTGCCTCGACAGAGCTTGGCAGTGCGGCACAGTACAGCTGGACTTCTCCCTGCCTCAGCGTTTAAGCGCCTCTTATGTTGGCGAAGACAACGAGCGTCAGGTCCCTGTAATGATTCACCGTGCTATTCTCGGTTCTCTGGAGCGCTTCATTGGCATCCTGACCGAAGAGTTCGCGGGCTTCTTCCCAACCTGGCTTGCGCCGGTGCAGGTAGTGGTCATGAACATTACCGATTCTCAGGCGGATTACGTTAAAGAATTGACGCAGAAACTACAAAATGCGGGCATTCGCGTAAAAGCAGACTTGAGAAATGAGAAGATTGGCTTTAAAATCCGCGAGCACACTTTACGTCGTGTCCCGTATATGTTGGTCTGTGGTGATAAAGAGGTGGAAGCAGGCAAAGTTGCCGTTCGCACCCGCCGTGGTAAAGACCTGGGCAGCCTGGACGTAAGTGAAGTGATTGAGAAGCTGCAACAAGAGATTCGCAGCCGCAGTCTTCAACAACTGGAGGAATAAGGTATTAAAGGCGGAAAACGAGTTCAAACGGCACGTCCGAATCGTATCAATGGCGAGATTCGCGCCCAGGAAGTTCGCTTAACAGGTCTGGAAGGCGAGCAGCTGGGGATTGTGAGTCTGAGAGAAGCAATCGAAAAAGCTGAAGAAGCTGGAGTAGATTTAGTTGAAATCAGCCCTAACGCCGAACCGCCAGTTTGTCGTATCATGGACTACGGCAAGTTCCTTTATGAAAAAAGTAAGTCTTCTAAGGAACAGAAGAAGAAGCAAAAAGTTATCCAGGTTAAGGAAATTAAATTCCGTCCTGGTACCGACGATGGCGATTATCAGGTAAAACTCCGCAGCCTGATTCGCTTTCTGGAAGATGGCGATAAGGCCAAGATCACACTGCGTTTCCGCGGTCGTGAAATGGCCCACCAACAGATTGGTATGGAAGTGCTTAACCGCGTCCGTGACGATCTGAGTGAACTGGCAGTAGTCGAATCCTTCCCTACGAAGATCGAAGGCCGCCAGATGATCATGGTGCTCGCTCCTAAGAAGAAACAGTAAGGCCTTCAAGCAGCAAAATCTGTGGAGCCTTCGGGCCTCATAGGTTTTGCTCGCCTATGTTTCGTTTATTTAACAATGCGAAGTGGAAGTTATTAAAATGCCAAAAATTAAGACCGTACGCGGTGCTGCTAAGCGCTTCAAAAAAACCGGTAAAGGTGGTTTTAAGCACAAGCACGCTAACCTGCGTCACATTCTGACTAAGAAAGCTACCAAGCGTAAACGTCACCTGCGTCCAAAAGCCATGGTTTCTAAAGGCGATCTGGGCCTGGTCATCGCGTGCCTGCCGTACGCATAAGTCGTTAACGTTTAACTTTTTTAACTTAGAATAGATACAGGAGAGCACACATGGCTCGCGTAAAACGTGGTGTAATTGCACGTGCACGTCACAAGAAAATTTTGAAACAAGCTAAAGGCTACTACGGTGCGCGTTCACGCGTATACCGCGTTGCCTTCCAGGCTGTTATCAAAGCAGGTCAGTACGCTTACCGTGACCGTCGTCAGCGTAAGCGTCAGTTCCGTCAACTGTGGATTGCGCGTATCAACGCAGCAGCACGTCAGAACGGTATTTCTTACAGCAAATTCATCAACGGCCTGAAAAAAGCCTCTGTTGAAATCGACCGTAAGATCCTGGCTGACATCGCAGTATTCGACAAAGTCGCGTTCACCGCGCTGGTCGAAAAAGCGAAAGCAGCACTGGCATAAGCCAGTTGAGAGAGGGGGCTTAGCTCCCTCTTTTCATATACCCGTCATACTTCAAGCTGTACCTGCGTTGGCTGCGTTCGTTCACCCCAGTCACTTACTGATGTAAGCGCCTGAGGATTCTCTCTCTTGCCGCCTTGTTACAACTCGAATTATTTAGGGTATAACCTTATCAGAAGATTGACTTTTATCCGTGCAGGCTTTTCAATAAGGTCTTAACGGTTTTTACCACACAAGGTAACGCAAGCATGAATGCTGCTATTTTCCGCTTCTTCTTTTACTTTAGCACCTGATTTCAGGAGGCTAGCGCGTGAAAGATGAAACGAAAAACAGCGCCAGATAAGCCTCCTGATGGAGGCTTTTTTTGTGCCTGAATTTAAGAGAATACGTCCACCAAATCGGTGTCTGTACCGACATAATGAGGAAAATCATGTCACATCTCGCAGAGCTGGTTGCCAGTGCAACAGCCGCCATTAATCAGGCCTCAGATGTTGCCGCGTTAGACAATGTCCGCGTCGAATATCTGGGTAAGAAAGGGCACCTGACCCTTCAAATGACTACCCTGCGTGAGTTGCCGCCGGAAGAGCGTCCGGCAGCGGGTGCGGTGATAAACGAAGCCAAAGAGCAGGTGCAACAGGCTCTGAACGCGCGTAAAGCGGCGCTGGAAAGTGCCGTGCTGAATGCGCGTCTGGCGGCAGAGACGATCGACGTGTCTTTGCCGGGGCGCCGTATCGAAAACGGTGGTCTGCATCCGGTGACCCGCACCATCGATCGCATTGAAAGTTTCTTCGGTGAGCTCGGCTTTACCGTGGCGACTGGCCCGGAAATCGAAGATGATTACCATAACTTCGACGCTCTGAACATTCCAGGCCATCATCCGGCACGTGCTGACCACGACACTTTCTGGTTCGACGCCACCCGTCTGCTGCGTACTCAGACCTCAGGCGTTCAGATCCGTACTATGAAGGAACAGGAACCCCCGATCCGTATCATCGCACCGGGCCGCGTGTACCGTAACGATTACGATCAGACCCACACCCCTATGTTCCACCAGATGGAAGGGCTGATCGTGGATAAAAACATCAGCTTCACCAACCTGAAGGGCACGCTGCATGACTTCCTGAACAACTTCTTTGAGGAAGATCTGCAGGTGCGTTTCCGTCCGTCCTATTTCCCGTTCACCGAACCGTCTGCAGAAGTGGATGTGATGGGCAAAAACGGCAAATGGCTGGAAGTGCTGGGCTGTGGCATGGTGCATCCTAACGTACTGCGCAACGTGGGTATCGACCCGGAAGTCTACTCCGGCTTTGCGTTCGGTATGGGCATGGAGCGTCTGACCATGCTGCGTTATGGCGTGACCGATTTGCGTGCATTCTTCGAAAACGATCTGCGTTTCCTCAAACAGTTTAAATAAGGGCAGGACAGAACAATGAAATTCAGTGAACTGTGGTTACGCGAATGGGTGAACACCACGCTGGACAGCGAAGCGCTTTCCAACCAGATCACCATGGCGGGTCTGGAAGTTGACGGTGTAGAGCCGGTTTCTGGCGCCTTCACCGGCGTGGTCGTGGGCGAAGTGGTTGAATGCGGTCAGCACCCTAACGCTGACAAACTGCGCGTCACCAAAGTCAATGTGGGTGGCGATCGTCTGCTGGATATCGTCTGCGGCGCGCCAAACTGCCGTCAGGGCCTGAAAGTGGCTGTGGCGACTGTCGGCGCCGTGCTGCCGGGCGATTTCAAAATTAAAGCGGCCAAACTGCGCGGCGAACCGTCTGAAGGCATGCTGTGCTCGTTCTCCGAGCTGGGTATTTCCGACGATCACAACGGCATTATTGAACTGCCGCTGGATGCGCCAATCGGTACTGATATTCGCGAATACCTGAAACTCGATGACAACACCATCGAAATCAGCGTGACGCCAAACCGTGCGGACTGCTTAGGCATTATCGGCGTGGCCCGCGATGTTGCGGTGCTGAACCAGACCGAACTGAACGCGCCGGAGATTGCGCCGGTTGCTGCCACCATCAGCGACGTGCTGCCTATTCAGGTAGATGCGCCTGAGGCCTGCCCACGCTACCTCGGTCGTGTGGTGAAAGGTATCAACGTCAAAGCGCCAACCCCGCTGTGGATGAAAGAAAAACTGCGTCGCTGCGGTATCCGTTCTATCGATGCGGTTGTTGACGTGACGAACTATGTTCTGCTGGAACTGGGCCAGCCAATGCACGCGTTCGATAAAGATCGTATCGACGGCGGGATCGTCGTGCGTATGGCAAAAGAGGGTGAAACCCTGGTTCTGCTGGACGGCAGCGAAGCAAAACTGAATGCCGACACGCTGGTGATTGCCGATCACGGTAAGGCGCTGGCGATGGGCGGGATCTTCGGTGGCGAACACTCTGGCGTGAACGATGAAACGCAAAACGTTCTGCTGGAATGTGCCTTCTTCAGCCCGCTCTCTATTACCGGTCGCGCACGTCGTCATGGTCTGCACACCGATGCCTCTCACCGCTACGAGCGCGGCGTTGACCCGGCGCTGCAGTACAAAGCGATGGAACGTGCGACCCGTCTGCTGATCGACATCTGCGGCGGCGAAGTGGGTCCGGTTATTGATGTGACCAACGAAGCCACGCTGCCGAAGCGTGCAACCATTACCCTGCGTCGCAGCAAGCTGGATCGCCTGATTGGCCACCACGTTGCCGAGGCACAGGTGACCGACATTCTGAAGCGTCTGGGTTGCGACGTGACGGAAGGGCAGGATGAGTGGAAAGCCGTTGCGCCATCATGGCGTTTTGACATGGAGATTGAAGAAGACCTGGTGGAAGAAGTGGCCCGCGTTTACGGCTACAACAATATCCCTGACGAGCCGGTACAGGCAGGTCTGGTGATGGGCTCCCACCGTGAAGCCGATCTCTCCCTGAAGCGTGTGAAAACCATGCTGAACGATAAAGGCTACCAGGAAGTGATCACCTACAGCTTTGTCGATCCTAAGCTGCAGCAGCTGATCCATCCAGGCCAGGACGCGCTGATCCTGCCAAGCCCGATCTCCAGCGAAATGTCGGCAATGCGTCTGTCACTGTGGACGGGCCTGCTGGGTACCATCGTTTATAACCAGAATCGCCAGCAAAACCGTGTGCGAATTTTCGAAAGCGGTTTGCGCTTTGTGCCGGATAATCAGGCAAATTTAGGCATCCGTCAGGATCTCATGCTGGCTGGTGCCATCAGCGGTAATCGCTATGAAGAGCACTGGGACCTGGCAAAAGGCACGGTTGATTTCTACGATATGAAGGGCGATCTGGAAGCGATTCTCGATCTGACCGGTAAATTATCTGAAATTGAATTCCGTGCAGAAGCGATTCCAGCGCTCCATCCGGGCCAAAGTGCGGCTATCTATTTAGCGGGCAAACGCATTGGTTTTATTGGTGTTGTTCATCCTGAGCTGGAACGTAAACTGGACCTGAACGGCCGTACCATCGTGTTCGAGCTGGAATGGAGCCCGGTTGCAGACCGCGTGATTCCACAGGCGCAGGACGTCTCTCGCTTCCCGGCAAACCGCCGTGATATCGCGGTTGTGGTCGCTGAAAACGTGCCTGCAGCAGATATTTTGGCCGAGTGTAAGAAAGTTGGCGTAAATCAGGTAGTTGGCGTAAACTTATTTGACGTGTACCGCGGCAAGGGCGTAGCAGAAGGTTTCAAGAGCCTCGCTATCAGCCTTATCCTTCAGGATACCAGCCGTACACTCGAAGAAGAGGAGATTGCCGCTACCGTCGCCAAATGTGTAGAGGCATTAAAAGAGCGATTCCAGGCATCATTGAGGGATTGAACCTATGGCGCTTACAAAAGCTGAAATGTCAGAATATCTGTTTGATAAGCTTGGGCTTAGCAAACGGGATGCCAAAGAGCTGGTAGAGCTGTTTTTCGAAGAGATCCGTCGTGCTCTGGAAAATGGTGAGCAGGTAAAACTCTCCGGCTTTGGCAATTTTGATTTGCGAGACAAAAACCAACGTCCGGGCCGTAACCCGAAGACGGGGGAAGATATTCCCATTACAGCCCGCCGCGTGGTGACCTTCAGACCCGGACAGAAGTTAAAAAGCCGTGTCGAAAACGCAACGCCCAAAACAGAGTAATATGAACTAACTAAAAAGGCCGCTCTCGCGGCCTTTTTTCTTTGCTCTCGCTGGCAAACCCGCCGTAAAATCAATTACATCTCACGCTAATAAAACCGTACTCATGCTTGATTTTGCCCATCGCCAACAGCGTTCCGATCGACGCCGCCTGCTTTTGCTGGTGCTGCTGCTTTTTGTTGCCGCCGGTTTCAGCCTCTGCGCCGGTGACCAGTGGCTGGGCCCGGAACGCTGGTTGGGTCCTGACGGACAGCTTTTCGTCTGGCAAATTCGTCTGCCGCGCACGCTGGCGGTGATCCTTGTCGGCGCCGCACTGGCGCTCTCGGGCACCATTATGCAGGCGTTATTTGAAAATCCCCTGGCGGAGCCTGGGCTGCTCGGCGTGTCAAATGGTGCCGGCGTGGGGTTGATTGCCGCGGTGATGCTCGGCGGTGGGGCGCTTTCGGCCTGGGGAGTCAGCCTTAGCGCCATCGTTGGCGCATTGCTGATCACCCTCATTCTCCTGCGCTTCGCGCGCCGCCATTTATCAACCAGCCGGCTGCTGCTGGCCGGTGTTGCGCTGGGGATCATCTGCAGTGCGTTGATGACCTGGGCGGTCTACTTCTCCACCTCGTTTGATCTGCGACAGCTGATGTACTGGATGATGGGCGGATTTGGTGGCGTAGACTGGCAACAGGGATGGCTGATGGTACTGCTGATCCCGGTCATTCTGTGGGCCAGCGTGCAGTCGCAGCCGCTGAATATCCTTGCGCTCGGTGAAACTTCAGCCCGCCAGCTCGGTATGCCAATTGGCGTCTGGCGTAATGCGCTGGTGATGGCCATCGGCTGGCTGGTCGGCGTAAGCGTGGCGCTGGCGGGGGCGATTGGCTTTATCGGGCTGATTATCCCGCACATGCTGCGTCTGTGTGGCATCACCGACCATCGGACCTTACTTCCCGCCTCGGCGGTGGCCGGGGCGGCAACGCTGCTGGTGGCGGATATCATCGCCAGGCTTGCCCTGACCGCCGCTGAGTTGCCCATCGGCGTGGTGACCGCCACGCTGGGCGCGCCGGTGTTTATCTGGCTACTATTAAAAGCTGGACGTTAAATCGACAACCTGAGGAAATGCTATGCAGTCTGATATTCTGAATACCGAAGTGACCACCATTGACGGGGACAAAACCACCCTGGAGCACTACAAAGGCAACGTGTTGCTCATCGTGAACGTGGCCTCCAAATGTGGTCTGACGCCGCAGTACGAGCAGCTGGAGAACATTCAGAAAGCCTGGGAAAAAGACGGCTTCACCGTGCTGGGCTTCCCGTGCAATCAGTTCCTGGGTCAGGAGCCGGGCAGCGAAGAGGAGATCAAAACGTTTTGCAGCACCACCTATGGTGTGACGTTCCCGATGTTCAGCAAAATTGATGTGAATGGCGAAAATCGTCATCCGCTGTATGCCAAACTGGTGGCCGCCGCGCCGACCGCCGTGGCACCGGAAGGCAGCGGCTTCTACGAGCGTATGGCCAGCAAAGGGCGCGCGCCGCTCTATCCGGACGACATTCTGTGGAATTTCGAAAAATTCCTGATTGGTCGTGACGGCCAGGTTGTTCAGCGTTTTTCTCCGGATATGACGCCTGAAGATCCTATCGTGATGGAGTCAATTAAGCTGGCGCTGGCGAAATAATGACATTGCTGATGCAGCTCACGGACGTTGCCGAGACGGGGCGTCTGGAGCCGGTGACGGCGGCCATCCGTGCAGGTGAAATCCTGCATCTGGTGGGGCCGAACGGGGCAGGGAAAAGTACGTTGCTGGCACGCATGGCGGGGCTGACCTTCGGGCCAGGCTCGATTACGTTGCTCGACAATCCTCTGAGCGACTGGTCGGCGGTCTCGCTGGCGCATCGGCGAAGCTACCTCGTTCAGCAGCAGCTCCCGCCGTTTGCGATGCCGGTCTGGCACTACCTGATGTTGCATCTGCACGATAAACAGCAGACGACGCTGCTCAGGGAGGTGGCGGCAGCGTTGGGGTTAGAGGACAAACTTTCCCGACATGCCAGCCAGCTTTCCGGTGGCGAGTGGCAGCGCGTCCGTCTGGCGGCGGTGATTCTTCAGATCCACCCGGCTGGCAATCCTCATGGGCGGCTGTTGCTGCTGGATGAGCCGATGAGCGGTCTGGACGTGGCGCAACAGGCCGCGCTGGACACGCTGCTCAGCGCGCTGTGTCGACAAGGCATTGCCGTGGTGATGAGCAGCCATGACCTGAACCATACGCTGCGCCATGCGCACAGCGTATGGCTTCTGGCGCGCGGGAGGCTGATCGCCAGCGGCACGCGCGATAGCGTCCTTACGCCGCCAAATCTTGCTCGTGCCTACAATATGCCGTTCCGCAGGCTGGATATCGAAGGACATAAGATGCTGATTTCTACCGCGCAGGAGTAACCGTTTCTTGCCTGTTAGCGCCATTGCACGCTAAATTACGAAAAGAATAAAAAAAGCAGAGGATTCGTCTGGACATGCGATTCTGGTTTCTCCTGGTGGCAGTGTTATTTCTTGCGGGATGCAGTAGCCATCGCGCACCGCCGCCTAACCCACGACTTTCAGATTCAATCACCGTGATTGCCAGCCTGAACGATCAGCTGAGCAACTGGCGCGGGACACCTTATCGCTACGGTGGCATGAGTCGCGGTGGGGTGGATTGCTCCGGCTTCGTGCTGATGACGTTTCGCGATAAGTTCGATTTACAGCTTCCGCGCGAAACGCGCAAACAGGCTGAAATCGGTACCGAAATTGATAAAGATGAGTTGTTACCTGGCGACCTGGTTTTTTTCAAAACCGGTTCGGGTGAAAGTGGTCTGCATGTAGGCATTTATGATACTGATAACCAGTTTATTCATGCGTCGACCAGTCGCGGGGTGATGCGTTCTTCCCTCGATAATGTTTACTGGCGTAAAAATTTCTGGCAGGCACGACGTATTTAGTCAGCCACCGACATCGCATTTCTGACGGCATGGCACTATTACACCATGCCGTTTTTTTGCAAATAAGATGATTAAAGTTAAATTTACGACAAATTACTTATGTCCTTATGTGTCTGTTTTATCTAAAACTGGCTATTACTCAGTAACCAGGATAAGATTATTTTAGATTCAGGGATAAATCTGAAAATTAATACGGATCTAATGAAATTAAACTTATTAAAATCAAGACAGTGGAATTGTGTCAGCAATTGCTCCAGGATGTCCTCTCTCATCTTTAATGCGGGGCGAGTGCAATGATTATTACGCTAGATAATGCTTACCAGTCTGAACTGTTGCTCCAGCCTGCCCGCAATAACGCAGGTGAGCTTAAAGGTTTAGAGGTAGTGGTTAACTTTACTGGCGTCGGCAGCGATGTACGGATCCCCACTGAACTCGTTATCCCGCGTCTGACAGCGGCAGAAGAGTTAGCGCTGTTTCACGAAAAACTGCAATTGCTTGATACCTGCAAACTGTTTTTTATTCAGCATCAGTTAATTGCATGGATCAATATTACACCTGTAATAGTTGAGTTTTTATTAACTAAAGGGAACGCTGTTTCAATACTTGAGCGTTATCCGTTTCTTGAGTTTACTGTTAATGAGAATTATCCAGGTTTAAATAACGGGAAAGACGATCTGGAACTGGCGAGAATGGCGATTCATTTTCCGTTGGTGCTGGCAAACTTTGGTGCCGGTGAAGCATCGCTTAAAGCCGTTTATGATGGTTTGTTTAAACGTGTCATTCTGGACAAAGGGTTTATCCAGCAGCACGCTTCTGCGCTTTCTTTTGAGCCATTTATGCGCGCAATCCTGTGGCAAATAACGCCTCACTGTCAGTCAGTGCTGGTCGCCGGTATCGACGATCATAGCCTGTTGCAACGCGTCTTATCCTTCAACTTTGGTGCCATGCAGGGGGCGCTGTGGCCTGCCGTCTCTGCCGGGCGCGTCACCACGCTGGTTCAGTGATAACCCTTTCTTTCGCCCGTGTTTAAGTCCGGGTAAACCCTCTACACTAAAAGCAGGAGGACTTATGACCCTGTCTTTTACTGCGCACTGGCATGATGAGTTGCCGGGCTTTTATACCGCACTCAAACCAACACCATTACAACATTCCCGTCTTGTCTGGCATAACGATTCGCTGGCAGAAGACCTGGCTATCCCGCCGGAGATGTTCCAGCCCTCAGACGGCGCGGGCGTCTGGGGAGGGGAAACGCTTCTGGCCGGCATGCAGCCTCTCGCTCAGGTGTATAGCGGACACCAGTTTGGCGTCTGGGCAGGACAACTGGGGGACGGCCGCGGGATCCTGCTCGGGGAACAACAACTCCCCGGCGGAGAGACGATGGACTGGCACCTGAAAGGGGCGGGCCTCACGCCCTATTCACGCATGGGTGACGGGCGTGCGGTGCTGCGTTCAACCATCCGCGAAAGTCTGGCGTCGGAAGCAATGCATGCGCTGGGGATCCCCACCACGCGCGCGCTGTCGATCGTGACCAGTGACACCCCGGTGGTCCGCGAAACCGTAGAGAAAGGGGCAATGCTGATGCGCATTGCACAAAGCCATCTGCGTTTCGGCCATTTTGAACACTTTTATTATCGTCGCGAGCCGGAGAAAGTGCGCCAGCTGGCGGATTACGCGATCCGACGGCACTGGCCACAATTACAGGACGAGGCCGATAAATATCACCTCTGGTTCCGGGATATTGTTGCCCGAACGGCCACAATGATTGCCCGCTGGCAAACCGTTGGGTTTGCCCATGGTGTGATGAACACCGATAACATGTCGATTCTGGGGCTGACCTTTGATTACGGTCCGTTTGGTTTTCTGGATGACTACCAGCCGGGGTATATCTGCAACCACTCGGACTATCAGGGACGCTACAGCTTTGACAATCAGCCGGCTGTGGGGCTGTGGAATCTGCAGCGTCTGGCGCAATCTCTGTCGCCGTTTATCGACGTTGATGCCCTGAATGATGCGCTCGACGGCTATCAGGAGACATTGCTGCGCGAATACGGCGCGCTGATGCGCAACAAGCTGGGGCTGATGACGCAGGAGAAAGGCGATAACGCTATTCTGAATGGTTTGTTTGCGCTTATGGCGCGTGAGGGCAGCGATTATACCCGTACCTTCCGTATGCTCGGTCAGACGGAGCAGCACAGCGCCGCCTCGCCGTTGCGCGACGAATTTATCGACCGGCAGGGGTTTGACGACTGGTTTGCCACCTACCGGGCGCGCCTGCAGCAAGAGCAGGTAGATGATGCGGCCCGGCAGACGCACATGAACGCGGCGAACCCGGCGATGGTCTTGCGCAACTGGCTGGCGCAGCGGGCGATTGAACAGGCTGAACGAGGTGAGTATGACGAGTTGCACCGTCTGCACGTGGCATTGCGCACGCCGTTTGCCGACCGGGATGATGACTATGTCAGCCGTCCGCCAGACTGGGGCAAACGGCTGGAAGTCAGCTGCTCAAGCTAATGTTTTGGCCGGGAAGCACAGGCTTGCCCGGCCGATACGTCACTGGGCGACCCACCCGCCGTCCATATTCCACGTCGCGCCCTGCACGTGCACGGCGCTGTCGCTGCACAAAAACAGCGCCAGTTCACCCAGCTGTTCCGGCGTAACAAATTCTCCTGAGGGCTGTTTCTCCGCAAGCAACTGCTCGCGTGCCCGATCCGCAGGCACACCTTCCGCGATACGTTTGTCGATCTGCTGCTGAACCAGCGGCGTAAGCACCCATCCCGGGCAGATGGCGTTAGCGGTAATACCGGTGCGGGCAGTCTCCAGCGCCAGGGATTTTGTAAAACCGACCACCCCGTGCTTGGCGGCGACATAGGCAGACTTCTCTTTTGATGCCACCAGCCCATGCACGGAGGCGATATTAATGATGCGTCCCCAGTTTTTCTCCCGCATTGCAGGCAGCGCCAGTCGGCTGGTGTGAAACACCGATGACAGGTTAATGGCAATAATGTCGTTCCATTTCTCCACCGGGAACGCCTCAACCGGGGCGACATGCTGTATCCCGGCATTATTGACAAGAATATCCACCCCGCCGAATTGCGTGTCGGCGTAGCGCATCATGGCTTCGATTTGCAGGACGTCACGCAGATCCGCATCGTGATAGCCCGGCGTTTTCCCCAGCCGGGTAATCTCTTCTCTTGCTGCGTCACTGTCGCCAAAGCCGTTGAGGATCAGCTGCGCCCCGGCCTTCGCCAGTACGCGGGCGATGCCCAGACCAATGCCGCTGGTCGAGCCAGTGACCAGCGCCGTTTTACCGTTCAGATTCATTTGATTCTCCTTACACAATGCCGGTGAGATAGAACACGGCAATGACAAAAAGCACCGCCAGACTTTTAATGATCGTGATGGCGAAAATACCGCCGTAGGCCTGACGATGGCTAAGACCGGTGATGGCCAGCAGGGTGATCACCGCGCCGTTATGGGGGAGCGTATCCATACCACCGCTGGCCATAGAAGCCACCCGGTGCAGGACCTCCAGCGGAATATTCGCGGCGTGGGCGGCAGCGACAAAGCTGTCTGCCATGGCCGCCAGCGCAATGCTCATCCCACCTGAAGCCGAACCGGTGATCCCGGCGAGAACGGTCACGCTGATCGCTTCATTCAGTAACGGGTTCGGAATGGCCGCCAGCGCGTGGGATAAGACCAGAAAGCCGGGCAGGGCGGCGATAACGGCACCAAAACCATATTCCGAGGCGGTATTCATCGCCGCCAGGATCGCGCCGCTCACTGCCGTCCGGCTACCTTCCGCCAGACGCCCACGGATATTGCGAAAGCCAAAGATCAGCACCAGCACGATACCGGAAATCAGCGCGGCTTCCACGGCCCAGATGGCGGTGATCTTGCTGACCTCGGTCACAATCGGCTTTGCCAGCCCGGGCAGAGTCAGCTCGTGGCTGGTGCCATACCAGCCGGGGATCCAGCGGGTAAACAGCAGGTTGAGGATCCCCACCACCAGCAGAGGGGAGATCGCAATCAGCGGATGGGGAAGGTTAATGTTGTCCGGTGTTTCCGGTTCGTTTTTCAGATCCGTGCCGTAACCTTCGTTGTTATTCAGCGCTTTCCGCCGCTGACGCTCCAGCCAGAGCAGGCCAAAGCAGATAATAAACAGCGAACCAATCAGCCCCAGCCAGGGGGCAGCCCAGGCGTTTGTACCGAAAAAGCTGGTGGGGATAATATTCTGGATCTGCGGCGTGCCGGGCAGGGCATCCATGGTGAACGAGAACGCCCCCAGCGCCACGGTCGCCGGGATCAGCCGTTTGGGGATCCCGCTCTGGCGAAACAGTTCGGCGGCGAACGGATAAACGGCAAACGCCACCACGAAGAGCGACACGCCGCCGTAGGTTAACAGCGCGCAGACCAGCACAATCACCGGGATGGCGTGGCGGCGGCCAAGGATCTGAATCGCTGCGGCGACAATGGAGCGTGAGAAGCCGGAGAGTTCAATCAGCTTGCCAAACACGGCGCCCAGCAGGAACACCGGGAAGTAGAGCTTGACGAAGCCCACCATCTTTTCCATGAACAGGCCGGTAAACGTCGGGCCGACAGCGCCCGGGTCGGTCAACAGCACGGCACCCAGCGCCGCAATGGGCGCAAACAGAATAACGCTATATCCGCGATAGGCCGCCAGCATCAGCAGCGCCAGCGCCGCCAGGGCAATTAACACACTCATTGCGACTCCTTACTGTTGTTATATTCGGGTACTCACGAGAGGTTTAACGCTCGACGGTCAGCGCAATGCCTTGCCCGCCGCCTACGCACAGGGTGACGAGCCCTTTTTTGGCGTCACGGCGCTGCATCTCATGCAGCAGCGTCACAAGGATCCGACAGCCGGACGCGCCAATCGGATGGCCCAGGGCGATAGCGCCACCGTTGACGTTGACTTTGCGCGCATCCCAGCCAAGCAGGCTGCCAACCGCCAGCGCCTGCGCGGCAAAAGCTTCGTTGGCTTCGATGAGATCCACCTCATCCAGCGTCCAGCCTGCCCGCGCCAGCGCGGTCTGGCAGGCGCTGACGGGGCCGATGCCCATTACGGACGGGTCGACCCCGGTAACGGCGTAGCTCACGATCCGGCCCAGCACCGGTAGTCCGCTCGCCCGCGCTTTTTCTTCGCTCATCAGCAACACCGCGGCGGCGCCATCGTTCAGGGTGGAGGCATTCCCCGCCGTGACCGTGCCGTCCTCC
The DNA here is from genome assembly GCF_052044775.1 of Enterobacter sp. 22466. NCBI lineage: Bacteria > Pseudomonadati > Pseudomonadota > Gammaproteobacteria > Enterobacterales > Enterobacteriaceae > Enterobacter > Enterobacter sp. 22466. The sequence goes on from NZ_JBQENX010000001.1 coordinate 1,113,792, forward strand.
TGGCGAAACGCGGGGCGCAGTTGCGCAAGCTGCTCTGCGGTGGTTCCTGGCCGGGGTTGTTCGTCATGACGAATCACCAATGGCGGCTTCTTGCCCTGTTTTACCGTTACCGGGGCAATCTCGGCCTCAAAGCGAGCAGATTCGATGGCAGACGCCGCCTTTTGCTGTGACCCGGCGGCGAAGGCATCCTGCTGCTCGCGTGAAATGCCGTACTGCCGGGCGACGTTTTCCGCGGTGATCCCCATGTGGTAATCGTTAAACGCATCCCACAGGCCGTCGACGATCATGCTGTCCTGCAGGCCCGTGTGGCCAAAACGCAGCCCGGAACGGGCGCCGTCCAGCAGGTAAGGGGCATTGCTCATGCTCTCCTGACCGCCCGCGATCACCACCTCTGCGTCGCCACAGCGGATAGCCTGTGCCGCAAGCTGTACCGCCTTCAGCCCCGCGCCGCAGACCAGATTGACCGTGGTGGCGGGGGTACTGACGGGCAGCCCGGCGGCGATAGCCGTCTGACGCGCCGGGTTTTGTCCGCAGCCTGCCGTCAGCACCTGCCCAAAAATCAGTTCGTCTGTGTCACCTGCCGAAAGCGAGCTCTCCTCAAGCAGGCGGCGCACCGCGACAGCACCAAGTTCAACGGCGGAAAGGGGAGAGAGCAAACCGCGAAAACTGCCAATCGGCGTTCGCGTTGCCCCGACTATCATGACGTTTTTCATGTTGAGTCCTCAGCTAAAGCGCATTTCGCGAACGTCGTCCGCCACAATGATTTTCCCGGCGGTTTTGTTGACGATGTCGTCAATGCTGACGCCGGGGGCGTATTCCCGCAGAATGAACGCACCGTCTTTAATTTCCAGCAGTGCCAGGTCGGTTAACACCCGGCGAATGCAGCCCACCCCGGTGAGCGGCAGCGTGCAGCGCGACAGCAGTTTTGACTCACCGCTTTTCGAAGCATGAGTCATCACGACGATGATGTTCTGCGCCCCGGCGACGAGATCCATGGCGCCGCCCATGCCTTTCACCATCTTTCCGGGGATCATCCACGAGGCGATGTTGCCTTCGACGTCCACCTCAAACGCCCCCAGCACCGTGAGGTCGACGTGACCGCCCCGGATCATGGCGAACGACTGGGCCGAGTCGAAAATGGCGGCACCGGTTCGCGCGGTAACGGTCTGCTTACCGGCGTTGATCATGTCGGCATCAAGACTCTGCGCATCGGGAAATTCCCCCATCCCCAGCAGTCCGTTTTCTGACTGGAGCATCACGTCCATGCCGGCCGGGATGTAGTTCGCCACCAGCGTCGGGATACCGATCCCCAGGTTGACGTAGTAACCGTCGCGCAGCTCGCGGGCAACGCGCATGGCCATCTGTTCGCGGGTTAACATGGTCAGACTCCCTCTGCGCGCAGCGTGCGCTGTTCAATGCGTTTCTCAAACTGGCCGACAATCAGCCTGTCGACGTAAATTCCCGGAGTGTGGATCGCGGATGGCGGCAGCTCACCCGGCGGGACAATCTCTTCCACCTCCACCACGGTTATCCGTCCTGCGGTGGCCATCAGCGGGTTGAAATTCTGCGCGGTGTGGCGGTAGATGACGTTGCCGTACCAGTCCGCTTTCCAGCCCTTGATAAGCGCAAAATCGCCGGTGATGGCCTCTTCAAGGATGTAGTGCTTACCGGCAAACTGACGCACCTCTTTCCCTGCGGCCACGGGCGTGCCATAGCCGGTGGCCGTGTAAAATGCCGGAATACCGGCCCCGCCCGCGCGCACCTTTTCGGCCAGCGTGCCCTGGGGCGTCAGCTCAATCTCCAGCTCTCCGCTCAGCACCTGCTGTTCGAACAGCGCGTTCTCGCCGACGTAAGACGCCACCACCTTCCGCACCTGGCGCGTCTCCAGCAGCAGCCCGAGCCCGAAACCATCCACGCCGCAGTTGTTCGAGACCACCGTCAGGCCCTGCACCTGACGGCGTTTGACTTCCGCAATCAGATTTTCAGGAATACCGCACAGGCCAAAGCCGCCCGCCAGCAATGTCATCCCGTCCGTCAGCCCCTCCAGCGCCTGCGCATAGCTGCCGACACGCTTATCCAGTCCTGCCATAACCATCCCTCCTGTTGTCCGTGGCGGTATCATTGGGGGCGACGACTCTTTTGTTAATTTTGAATTTGTGACCCACTCATTTGGTTTTTTTATTAATTTCCTGTTAACTAAATTTTTTCAATTAGTTAACAGGATGAAAAATGAGAATGAGTGTCAAACAGTTACGCGCGTTTTTAGCGGTAGCTCACACTCTCAATTTTGCGCACGCCAGCGAACGGCTAAATCTTTCTCAGCCTGCCCTCAGCCTGACGATTAAAGGGCTGGAGGATGCGCTGGGAGGCCCGCTGCTGCAGCGAAGCACGCGTAAGGTCACCCTGACGCAGGAGGGCGAAACCTTTTTACCGATGGCGCGGCAGCTGCTGGCTGACTGGGATAACGTGGAAGAGGCAATGCACCAGTGCTTTACGCTGCAGCGCGGCAAAATCTCGGTCGCGGCCATGCCGTCGTTTGCGGCTAACGTCCTGCCGGAGGTGCTGAAAGCGTTTCGCGATCGCCATGCCGGGATCAACGTCACCGTGCATGATGTCATCAACGAACAGGTGATTGAGATGGTGCGGGAAGGGCGGGTCGAGATGGGGATCGCCTTTGAACCGGCGCCGACGCATAACCTGCTGTTTACGCCGCTGGGCCTCGACCGGTTTGTCGCCATTGTGCCGAAAGCATCCCCCCTTGCGATGAAAAAACGCCTCTCCTGGAATGAACTGCTGACGCTGGATTTCATTACCCTGCAGCGCCCCTCGGCGGTGCGCCTGATGATGGAAGAGGAGCTGGCCCGTAGCGGCCGCAAGCTGGAGGTGGCGCTGGAGAGCCATCAGCTGGTGACGGTAGGGAGGATGGTCGCCAGCGGGCTGGGCGGCAGTGCCGTACCGGCGCTGTGCGAGGCGCAGATGACATCGCTGGGTGCGGTCTGTATTCCGCTGGACAGCCCGCCGATAGAAAAGTGTATCGGGGTGATCCATCCGGGGCACACGCAGCTCTCAAAAGCGGCGCATGCCCTGCTGGAAACCCTGAAAGATTTTTATCAGCCCGGTCAGGGGGCGAGAAACACCTGCGGCGCGGCATGAGCCGGGTGTCGGCCAACGTGCACCTGCGCGCCGTACCAGCGCGTCAGCGTATCGGCCTGCAGAACCGCCTCCGGGGCCCCCTGAGCGACCATTTTGCCGTTATGTAACAGCAGGATCCGATCTGCCCACAGCGCCGCCAGATTGAGATCGTGCAGCACCACACAGACATGCAAATGCCCCCGACGGGCCAGGGAAGAGAGCAGACGCAGCAGATGCTGCTGGTGGTAAAGATCCAGCGCGGACGTGGGTTCATCCAGAAACAGCCAGCCGCGCGGCGCACCGTCGCACCAGAGCTGTGCCAGCGCGCGGGCGAGTTGAACGCGTTGCTGCTCCCCGCCGGAGAGCGCCGCAAACTGCCTGCCCGCCAGCGGTAAACAGCCGGAGATGGCCATCACTTCCTCAATTACTGACGCCTCAGGGCGACGCGTCCACGGCGCACGCCCCATCCCGATCACCGCCTCCACCGGCCAGTCGAATCCGAGCTGCGTACTCTGGCGCATCACTGCCCGGTAGCGGGAGAGTCTGTCCGGCGGCCAGGCCGCAAGCGGCGTTCCCGCCAGACTGCACTGTCCACTTGCGGGTTTGAGATAGCCGGTAAGCAGGCGTAACAAGGTCGATTTCCCGGCACCGTTGGGGCCTATCAGCGCCACCAGTTCGCCCTGAGAGAGGGTCAGCGACACGTCGTCGATCAGCGTCCGTTGCCCGGCGTGAAAGACAATATTTTCCGCACAATAGCGTTCAGCCATGCGCACCTCCGCGACGAAAGATAAGCCACAGGAACCACGGCGCACCGAGAAGACTGGTCAATAAACCGACCGGCATTTCCGCCGGGGCGACCAGGGTACGCGCCAGCGTATCGGCCGCCAGCAACAGTAACGCACCGGCCAGCACCGAGCCGGGGATCACTGCCCGGTGGTCGGCTCCCAGCCACATGCGCACCAGGTGTGGCACCACAAGGCCAACAAAACCGATAACGCCGCTGACGGCCACCGCGGCGGCCACCAGCAGGGCGCTGCACAGCAGCAGGAGCCGCTGCACAACGGCCACTTCCACCCCGAGGTAATGCGCCTCTTCTTCGCCAAGCTGCAGCAAATTAAGCGCGCCAGCCAGGCGCCAGATAACCAGCACGGTGGGAACCATCAGCGAGCAGACGGCCAGCAGCGTTGACCACTGGGCCTGGCCGAGGCTGCCCATGCCCCAGAGTGAGAGCTGGCGAAGCTGGGCATCATTGCTGAGCCATGACAGCACGCCGACGGCCGCCCCGCACAGGGCATTGATGGCAATCCCCACCAGCAGCAGTCGCGACAGGGAACTGTCACGTTGCCGGCTAAGCAGGAAAATGACGAAAGTCGCGGCCAGCGCGCCGAGAAACGCCGCCAGCATCGGGGCGTACAGCATCACCAGCGCGGGTAGCGCGAGCGGAATAACTACCCACAGCGCGACGGCGAGTGCTGCACCGCTGCTGATCCCCAGCAGGCCCGGGTCGGCCAGCGGGTTACGAAACAGTCCCTGCATCACGCAGCCCGCCAGCGCCAGCGAACCGCCGATTGCCAGCGCCAGCAGCACGCGGGGCAGGCGGATTGTCAGCCAGATCTGACGCAGCGCGTCGTCGCTGCCGGTCCACAGCAGGCTGACCGGCAGGCGCAACGCGCCCACACCGCTGGCCGCCAGCGTCATGACGGCCAGCAGCGCGGCCAGCAACCACAATGCCAGTACGGCGCGTCGGGACATCAGGGCAGTTGCTCCGCTTTACGGCGTAACTGCTGGAGCGCCTGTGGCGTTCGCACGCTAAAGCCCAGCAGCGCCATATCGTCGATGGCTAGCATCTGCCGGTGACGTCCCGCAGGGGTTTGCGCCAGACCGGGGAGTTGCCACACCGCATCCGCCCCGCCCAGAGCGTTAACGCCATCCTGCGAAATCACCACCAGATCGGGCTGACTGGCGATAACCCCTTCCTGAGACAGCGGCTGATAGCGGGTGAAACCCTGCATCGCATTCTGCAGTCCCGCCGCACGGATCGCAGCATCCGCCGCGGTTTGTTGCCCGGCGGCCATCGCGGTCATCCCGCCGTGGTTGAGAATAAACAGCACCCGTTTATTGAGCGGTGACGCAGGAAGCGCCGACAGCGCCTGACGCAGCGTGTTGCGCAGGGTTTTCCCTTCGGCCTCGCGGTGTGTCGCTTCAGCGATAACCCGAACCTTTTCATCGATAACGCTCAGATCATTGCCTGCCGGAACGGTGATCACCCTGACGTGGCTCTGCGCTACCTGTTTTAACGCCAGAGACGGCTGTGCCTGCGCACTGGCCAGCACCAGCGTGGGGCGCATGGACAAAATGCCTTCGGCATTCAGCTGGCGCAAATAGCCCACGTCCGGCAGCGCGTTCGCCGCCTGTGGCCACTGGCTGGTGCTGTCGCGTGCCACCAGCGAAGACGCCGCGCCGAGTGCATAGACAATCTCGGTAACGTCGCCGCCGAGCGCGACGATTTTCGCCTGCGGCGCAGCAAATGCCAGCAGCGGCAGGGCGCTGATCAGGGCAAGCCATTTTTTCATGCGGCCAGCCCTTTTGCCGTTAAGGCGTCGATCTGGCTGCGCCACTGGCTCTGCTCGGGTTCGCCTTCGCTCCGCTGGCCGTACAGCTGGGCAATCTGCGTGCCGTCGGCGGCAAACAGCTCCAGGCTGGTGACATGTCCGTCAGCCGTCGGTTTGCGCGTGACCCAGGATTCGGCGATGGCGCCTTCCAGCAGATGCAGGGTGAAGGCCGGGTTGAAGATGTTCAGCCAGCCCTTCATGGGCATCAGCTTTTCCACCACGCCGGTGAAGATCTGCACGCAGCCGCGATTGCCGACGAAAATCATGATTTCGTTCCCGTCCTGGCGCGCCGTCTCCAGCAGCTGGGTCAGCGCGGTGTTGTCGACCCTGCAGGCCAGATCGTCACCCACCAGGCGAAACGCCTGCTGCCGGCTGAGGTTATGGCGCTTGAGCAGGCTGAAGAACTGATGCACGTCGGTCATGGCGCGCCACTCAGTGTCCACGAGCGAGGCGTCCGGGTTTTCAGCGTGAGCCGGGACATCGGCCGTTTTCAACGCCAGTGGCGGATTCCCGGCAAAGATAAAGCGGGTGAGCAGGTCGCCCCAGGCGGTGAGGTCGGTGTTATCCGTGGCGTAAACCTTCAGCAGGGCGTCGCCCTGGTGGTCGAAGAACTGAATGCTCTGTCGCTCGCCACGGGCGGTGGCCTCGCTGATGTGAAATACGCTCGCCCACTGGTTAAGGAACAGGCGCAGATCCAGCGCGCGCGGGTTGAGGATCAGCCCGGCGTGGCCGCTCAGGTGTTGATGGGTAAAGGCGCCGACCTGCTCGTGAACGGCGTAGTCGTTGCGGCAGATGCATTTGGTTTCGCCCACCGCTTCCAGCGCGGCCAGGATCTCGCGGACGTCACCGCGCAGGCGCCAGGCGTCATGACCCACACGGGCGAAGGTCAGCTCGGCTTCGCTGATGTTCATTAAACCTGCGATGTCGCGCGCGTACTTACCCGGATTGTCTTCTTTTAGCTCAAGCCAGCGTGTGTAGTGATTCATTGTCTTTTCCTCTCAAAGCATTGCCCCGGCCAGCCGGGGCGGGGATTACCACTGATAACTGACGAAAATCTTCCCGTTTCGGCCATCCTGCGGAATGCCCTGTGGCGACCAGTATTCTTTGTCGAAGGCGTTGCCCAGCACCAGCGTCGTGGTGACGCCTTTAAGCTGCGCTTGGCCGGTGTAGCTCACGTAGAAATCGTTGACCGCATAGCCGGGCTGCTCGCTGTAGCTGCTGCTGATGTGCGTTGAGCGATCGACAAAGGTGCCGATCCAGCCGACGGAGAAGCCGCTTTGTGCCAGCGGAACATCCAGCTTACTGGTGACGGTATCCGGGTTGATGCTGGAGATGTACTCGCCCGTGTCGGTATCTTTTCCGCGCGTGCGGTTATAGGCGAGGTCGAGGTTGAACAGGTCGGCGGAGTATTTCGCCATCACGTCCCAGCCCCAGATTTTGGCGTTCGGGACGTTATATGACATGGTGGTCGCCGCCGCAAAATTGACGGTGGTGGAGATGTAGTCTTTGGCGTTGGTATCGAAATAGCTGGCTTTAAACTCCAGCGCATCGTTGGCCAGCATCAGATCATCAAAGCGCAGACCAAAACCATACTCCTGCGTTTCGTTGGTTTCCGGGCGCAGATTCGGGTTTGGCACCCAGTAGTTGGTATAGAAGCGGCCGATGGAGAAGTGTTTGGCGTCGTTGTACATTTCGCCCATGGTCGGTGCACGAAACGCCTGCGCGTAAGAGCCGAACAGCATCAGCCAGTCGGTCGGGCTGACGGTTAACCCGGCGCGGGAGGACCACTTATCGGCATCCACATCCTTGTAGCCGTCGCTGCTGCCGCGGTAGTTATCATAGCGTGTGCCGCCCAGAAGGGTAACGGGCAGGTCACGCAGGGTGATTTCATCCTGCAGCCAGCCGGAGCTGAAATCGATTTGCGCCTGCGGGAAGCCCGTCGTTGCGCCGCCCGGGCGTTGCTCCTGACGATAATACTCACCGCCGTAGGTCAGCAGATGTGACGCAAAGGAATCGCTGAACAGACGGGTGCGGTTCTCCACTTTGCCACCTTTGGTGGTCTGTTTACGAAACTCACCGCTGCCGTCGATATTCTGGGCGTTGATGCGCGCTTCGGACCAGTAGATTTTCGCGTCGGCGTTCAGCCAGTCGTTACCCTGTGGAGCAAGGTGATAGCCGAGTTGTGCGTCACGCTGGATGGTGGAGCGGTCGGTCAGCGGGTTACTGCTGCTGTCTGCTGCACTGGTTTGCGGGTTTTTCGGCTCCTGTGCGGCGTTATTGTAATAGCGCAGGGAGCCGCTCAGGCTCTGGGCCGCGTCGATTTTCCAGCTGCCCTTCGCCAGCATGTTCTGAATGGATTCGTCGTTCGGGGCGGTTGTGCCGTCACTCTGGCGCAGATCGCCGCGATCCCGGCTCGACCAGGAGACCAGCCCGTCCAGGGTATCGGTGCGGCCATAGGCGCTGGCCCCCATGCCGATGCTGTGATCGCCCGTCGCACCGGTAGCGAACACCCGGTAGCCGCTGTTTTTACCCGGCTCCAGCAGATCTTTGGCATCGACGGTGTCATAGGCAATCACACCGCCCAGCGCACCGCTGCCGTACAGCAGGGCCGACGGACCGCGCACCACTTCGATACGTTTAATCAGCGCTGGATCGAGGAAGGTGCTGTTCAGGTGGCCGGTGTCGGTGCCCTGGCGCACGCCGTCAACCAGCACCAGCACGCCGCGACGGTCATAACCGCGCAGGTTAACGTCCTGGCCGTTGGTGCGTCCGGTGCCATCGAGCGTCAGGCCGGGGACGTTACGCAGCAGGTCGGCCGCCGAGCTGGCGGTCTGTTTATCCGGTGTGCTGGCGTCAATCACGCTCACCATCATGGGCGCTTCGAAGGCGCTACGGGCGTTACCCGTGGCGGTCACGGTCATTTCATCTGTGGTAGCAAACGCGACGCCCGGCAGGGTGCTGACAATCGCCAGCGCCAGCAGTGACGGACGTAAAGGCGCGGAAGGCAGGTGTGGCATAGCAACTCTCCATTAAGAATTGAAAGCGCTGGCTGCCTGGGGGGTCACCTGGGTGGCTGGCGGAGTTTTTGTGTTGTTTATTTTGTGAGGATCAATTTTCCGGCATGGGTCTGACGCAACAGGTAGTACTGACCGTCATGCTCGATAATGACCCGTCCCTCATCGCCCAGCAGGGTTTTGCTGTCAATGCGACGCCCGGCGGGGGCGGGTGCTGTGTCTGTTTTTGGCGGCGTTGCCGCAGTGTTATCCGTACGTGACATAATGTTTATAAATAACAATCAATGTAACAATGATAATCATTATCAATAAACTACAAATTCGCGGCAAGCGTTTTTGTGAAAAAAGGGTGAGAGGATCAAATTTGTGCAATGAAACGCCCGGTGGCGGCTACGCCTTACCAGGCCTACAACGGCACGTATCGTAGGTCGGGTAAGCGCAGCGCCACCCGACAATAACATCAGAAGCGCGAATCTACCGCAGACGCCAGCTTCTCCAGCAGCAGTTCGCTGTCTTCCCAGCTCAGGCACGGGTCGGTGATCGACTGGCCGTAAACCAGCGGCTGACCCGACACGATTTTCTGCGTGCCTTCGCGGATAAAGCTTTCGGCCATAATGCCCGCAATGGCGCTTGAACCGCTGCGGATCTGCTGGCAGATCTCATCGCAGACATCCAGCTGGCGACGGTGCTGTTTCTGACAGTTACCGTGGCTGAAGTCCACCACCAGATGTTCCGGCAGATCGAACTCGGCCAGCGTTTCACAGGCCGCGGCAATATCCCCGGCGTGATAGTTCGGTTTCTTCCCGCCGCGCATAATGATATGCCCGTACGGGTTACCGCTGGTCTGGTAGATGGTCATCTGGCCGCTCTTATCCGGCGAGAGGAACATGTGGCTGGCACGCGCAGCGCGGATCGCATCGACCGCAATCCGGGTGTTGCCGTCGGTTCCGTTTTTAAACCCGACCGGGCAGGAGAGGGCAGAGGCCATTTCACGGTGGATCTGGCTTTCGGTGGTCCGTGCGCCAATCGCGCCCCAGCTGATCAGATCGGCGATAAACTGGCCGGTCACCATATCGAGGAACTCGGTTGCCGTGGGAACGCCCAGCTCGTTCACCTGCAGAAGCAGCTTACGCGCCAGCTCAATCCCGTGGTTAACGCGATAGCTGCCGTTGAGATCGGGGTCTGAAATTAATCCCTTCCAGCCCACCACGGTACGGGGTTTTTCAAAGTAGGTCCGCATCACGATCTCAAGGCGATGCTGGTGTTGTTCCCGCAGTCCCTGTAGCCGTTTTGCATAATCCATTGCCGCGTCCAGATCATGGATCGAGCACGGGCCAATCACCACCAGAAGACGTTTGTCTTCACCATTGAGGATTTTTTCTATACGTCGGCGCGAGGCCGTAACATGCTCCGCAACGCCTGCGGAAAGAGGATGCCGCTGTGCCAGTTCAGCCGGTGTGACCAGGCTGTCAATGCGCGCTGTGCGGAGTTCGTCGGTTTTATTCATGGAATGTCTCAGAAATTTTGTGCTTCATCGGCAGACTACCGGGAAGTGATGGGCATCACCTTAAACCAATCCCTGCTGATTTCAAGTTCGGGGCGGCTCCGCCCCGAGGATGTGGATGATGATACCCGAATTTGAGCTAATGTACTAGCATATTAGTACATGCGGCGATTGAGACCCATGATGTCGAGAATTTTGGTGGCGATCTCTTCGACCGAATAGTTGGTGCTGTTGAGCCATGGGATCTGGTTTTTGCGGTACAACGCTTCCACTTCGGAGACTTCCATTCGGCACTGGCGCATGGAGGCGTAGCGGCTGTTCTCGCGTCGCTCTTCGCGGATCGCCGCCAGCCGTTCCGGATTGATGGTCAGACCGAACAGCTTGTGCTGCAGCGGCTTCAGGGCAGCAGGCAGCACCAGATTATCCATATCATCGGCAATGAACGGGTAGTTAGCGGCACGAATACCAAACTGCATCGCCAGGTAGAGGCTGGTTGGGGTTTTACCGCAGCGCGAGACGCCCAGCAAAATGACCTGCGCCTGGTCGAGGTTACGCAGCGAGATCCCGTCGTCGTGCGCCAGGGTGTAGTCAATGGCGGCGATACGCGCATCGTATTTGGTCAGGTTGCCGGGGTTCAGCCCGTGGGTTCGGTGCGCGATAGGGGTCGGGTCGAGTTTCAGCTCGCTCTGCAGCGGGGCCACCAGCGCCTGAACGATATCCTGGCAAAACCCTTCACTCTGCAGAATGATGCTGCGAATTTCCGGGATCACAATGGAGTAGAAGACCAGCGGGCGCACGCCGGTCTGCTGGTAAATGGCGTCAATCTGATCCTTGACCGCCCGCGCGCGGCTCTCATTTTCCACAAACGGCAGCGTGATGCTGTTAATCGAAACGGGGAACTGCGACATCACCGCGTGCCCCAGCACCTCGGCGGTAATCGCCGTACCATCAGAAATATAAAAAACGTGGCGATCGACAGCATTATCCATTTTATCCACCCTGAATATCGGACCTAATTGTCTGAAAGCATAAATTAAAAAAGTTAATTGCACAGCAAAGAACTTGTCCTAATTATAAATGGAACGGTGTTTTTGATTTTCCTGAAAAGTGGATTTCATTTTTCAAATAGCGACTTCATTTTTGTGGTTTTTGGCTGAATATATAGGAATCATCGGGTTATCGGATGGTGGGAAAGTATCCGAAAAGTTGAAAATTTAAATTGCTTACACGATTCACCGTTTTTTTAGCGCTAATAATTATGCCAGTATAAATACGTAGTCAGGTGTTTCTTACTCCGATCAAATATCACAAAAGGATTGTTTCGATGTCCAACAATGGCTCGTCACCGCTGGTGCTTTGGTATAACCAACTCGGCATGAATGATGTAGACAGAGTTGGGGGCAAAAATGCCTCCCTGGGTGAAATGATTACAAATCTGTCCGGTATGGGTGTCTCCGTACCAAACGGGTTTGCCACAACCGCCGATGCGTTTAACCTGTTTTTAGACCAGAGCGGTGTAAACCAGCGCATTTACGACCTGCTGGATAAAACGGATATTGATGACGTTACCGAGCTTGCCAAAGCCGGGGCGCAGATCCGCCAGTGGATTATCGACACACCTTTCCAGCCGGAACTGGAAAAAGCCATTCACGACGCGTACAACCAGCTCTCCGCTGATGATGCGCAGGCCTCTTTCGCCGTGCGCTCCTCTGCAACCGCAGAAGACATGCCGGATGCTTCGTTCGCCGGGCAGCAGGAGACCTTCCTGAACGTCCAGGGGTACGATGCGGTGCTGGTGGCGGTGAAACACGTGTTCGCCTCCCTGTTTAACGATCGCGCCATCTCCTATCGCGTACACCAGGGCTATGACCATCGCGGCGTGGCGCTCTCCGCGGGCGTACAGCGTATGGTGCGTTCCGACGTGGGCTCTTCCGGCGTGATGTTCTCCATCGATACCGAATCCGGCTTCGACCAGGTGGTGTTCATCACCTCCGCGTGGGGTCTGGGTGAAATGGTGGTGCAGGGGGCCGTGAACCCTGACGAATTCTACGTCCACAAACCGACGCTTGCCGCTAACCGTCCGGCGGTGGTTCGCCGCACCATGGGCTCGAAAAAAATCCGCATGATCTATGCCCCGACCCAGGAGCATGGTAAGCAGGTGAAAATTGAAGATGTACCGCAGGAGCTGCGCGACCGCTTCTCCCTGACCGACGCCGAAGTGCAGGAGCTGGCGAAGCAGGCGGTGCAGATTGAAAAACACTACGGCCGTCCAATGGACATCGAGTGGGCCAAAGACGGGAACACCGGCAAGCTGTTCATCGTCCAGGCGCGTCCGGAAACCGTTCGCTCCCGTGGTCAGGTCATGGAGCGTTATACCCTTCACGCACAGGGCAAAGTCGTGGCGGAAGGCCGCGCGATTGGTCACCGCATTGGTGCCGGTCCGGTGAAAGTGATCCACGATATCAGCGAGATGAACCGCATTCAGCCGGGCGACGTGCTGGTAACCGACATGACCGACCCGGACTGGGAACCGATCATGAAGAAAGCCGCGGCTATCGTCACCAACCGTGGCGGCCGTACCTGTCACGCGGCGATCATCGCCCGCGAGCTGGGGATCCCGGCGGTTGTCGGCTGCGGTGACGCAACCGAACGCATGAAGGACGGGCAGAACGTGACCGTCTCCTGTGCCGAAGGGGATACCGGCTACGTGTATGCCGACATCCTCGACTTCAGCGTGAAAAGCTCCAGCGTCGATACCATGCCGGACCTGCCGCTGAAGATCATGATGAACGTCGGTAACCCGGACCGCGCGTTTGACTTCGCCTGCCTGCCGAACGAAGGCGTGGGCCTGGCGCGTCTGGAATTTATCATCAACCGTATGATTGGCGTTCACCCGCGCGCGCTGCTGGAGTTTGACGAACAGGACGCAAAGCTGCAGAACGAGATCCGCGAGATGATGAAAGGTTACGACTCGCCGAAAGAGTTCTACGTTGGCCGTCTGACCGAAGGGATCGCGACGCTCGGCGCGGCGTTTTATCCGAAGCGCGTGATTGTGCGTCTGTCGGACTTTAAATCTAACGAATACGCCAACCTGGTGGGCGGCGAGCGTTACGAGCCGGAAGAAGAGAACCCGATGCTGGGCTTCCGTGGGGCCGGACGTTATGTCTCCGACAGCTTCCGCGACTGCTTCGCGCTGGAGTGTGAAGCGGTAAAACGCGTGCGCAACGACATGGGGCTGACCAACGTTGAGATCATGATCCCGTTTGTACGCACCGTGGATCAGGCGAAAGCGGTGGTGGATGAGCTGGCGCGCCAGGGTCTGAAGCGCGGCGAGAACGGGCTGAAGATCATCATGATGTGTGAGATCCCGTCCAACGCCCTGCTGGCAGAGCAGTTCCTGGAGCACTTCGACGGCTTCTCTATCGGCTCTAACGACATGACGCAGCTGACGCTGGGTCTGGACCGTGACTCCGGCGTGGTCTCTGAGCTGTTCGATGAGCGCAACGAGGCGGTGAAAGCCCTGCTGTCGATGTCCATCCGTGCGGCGAAGAAACAGGGTAAATACGTCGGTATTTGTGGTCAGGGCCCATCTGACCATGAAGACTTCGCGGCCTGGCTGATGGAAGAGGGGATCGACAGTCTTTCCCTCAACCCGGATACCGTGGTGCAAACCTGGCTGAGCCTGGCTGAACTGAATAAGTAACGTCATCCGTATCTGAAAAGGCGAGGGAAATAATCCTCGCCTTTTTTATTTCCGCTTATATTTGCTCCCCATCACAAATAAAGTAAAAAACCAAATATCATAATTTGTCTGTTAGTTTAGACAATTGTTAGCGCGCAAAGCGTTGCTAATACTTGAGCCTTACCGCGCAAATCAACAGGATTTTGCGCAACTGGTTGAAATACGTTTTAACCTGATAAAAAGGCAAATAACAAATGACAATCTCCTCTGTACTGCGTACCAAAGATAAAATAGGTTATGGCTTAGGTGATATGGCCAGTGCGCTGGTCTGGCAAACAGCGACGTTATTTCTTGCTTATTTCTATACAGACGTTTTCGGTTTACCCGCGGCCATTATGGGCACCATGTTTTTAGTGGTGCGCGTGGTCGACGCCTTTATTGATCCCTGTATAGGCGCGCTGGTGGATCGCACCCAAACGCGTCACGGTCGTTTCCGTCCATGGCTGCTGTGGTTTGCCATTCCGTTTGGCGTAAGCTGCCTCATTACGTTCTACGTTCCCGACGTCGGGCCCACGGCGAAAATCGTCTATGCCTGCGTGACCTACGGGATTTTAAGCCTCATCTATTCCGCCATTAACGTCCCTTACTGCGCCATGCCGGGCGCGCTGACGCTGGATCCGCGCGAGCGTCATTCGCTGCAGTCGTGGCGTTTTGGCCTGTCGTTTATCGGCGGGTTGATTGTGACGGTGATCGCGTTGCCGCTGGTCTCGCATCTAGGGCAGGGCAACGTACAGAAAGGCTATTTCTATGCCATGAGTCTGATGGGATTGCTGGGGATTATTTTATTCTTCTGCTGTTTCCTGATGACCCGCGAGCGCTATTCTCCGCGTAATGACACCTCTGGCTCCATGCTCACCGATTTAAAACTGCTGGCCGGCAATAGCCAGTGGCGAATTGTGTTCCTGTTTAATATTTTGCTGTTAACGGCGGTCGTGACGCGCGGCTCTGCCACGATGTATTACGTGAATTATGTGCTGTTGCGCCCGGAACTGGTCTTTGCCTTTATCGTCTCCGGGATGGTGGCCTCCTTAAGTGGCGCATTATTATCCGAACGGCTGCTGGGGAAATTTGACCGCGTACGCGCCTATCAGTGGACCATTATTTCTTTCGTGATCTTCGGGGCGCTGATCTTCTTCCTGCCGCCTTCACAGGTCTGGCTGATTTTCGGCCTCAATATTGTCTTTAGCTTCATCCAGAACCTGACCACGCCGCTGCAGTGGACCATGTTCTCCGATGTGGTCGACTACGAAGAGCACCGCAGCGGCCGTCGGCTTGATGGTCTGGTCTTCTCCACCGCGCTGTTTGCCATCAAGTTTGGTCTGGCGCTGGGCGGAGCGGTGGTGGGTTGGGTGCTCGGGATGGTGGATTACGCGCCAGGCCAGGCAACCCAGGCGCCGCACGTACTCACGACCATTAACGCACTGTTTACCCTTATTCCGTGCGTGCTGTTCCTCTGCATGGTCGCACTGCTTGCCATCTACAAACTCAACAGCCGGCTGGTGGATACCATCGCCCGCGAACTGGCCAGCAAGCGCGACGTGCGGCCAGAAGCAGGGCAACTCAGCCCGGCTGCCCCTTCCGCCCTACAGGAGTAAAACATGACTGCAATCTATAAGGACGCGGGACGTCCCGTGCACGAGCGCGTCGCCGACTTACTGGCACGCATGACCCCGGAAGAGAAATTTGCCCAGATGCATGCTTACTGGCTGATCCTCGATGAAAACGGCAACCACCGTGAGCGCAGCGACTTGAGTGATGAATTCGCGGGGGTGAGTGAACAGGCCTCGCTCAGCGAACGACTGAAGCTGGGCGTCGGGCAGATCACCCGTCCGCTGGGCACCCATATCGTTGATGCGCAAACCGGCGTGCGCGCCGCCAACCGTCTGCAGCGCATGATGATGGAAGAGACGCGGCTTGGCATTCCGGCGCTGTTCCATGAGGAGTGTCTGGTGGGGTTGTTGTGCAAAGATGCGACGCTGTTCCCGTCCTCGCTGAACTACGGTTCAACCTGGGATCCGGCCCTGGTGCAGCAGGCAGCAGAGCAGATAGGTAAAGAGGCACGGTCTGTGGGGTGCCAGCAGGGGCTGGCCCCGGTACTGGATGTCTCCCGCGATGTGCGCTGGGGGCGCACGGAAGAGACCTTTGGCGAAGATCCCTGGCTGGTGGGCGTGATGGCCACGGCCTATGTTAAAGGGCTGCAGGGCGATAAACGCGATCTGCTGGCCACGCTTAAGCACTATGTGGGCCACTCGTTCAGCGAAGGGGCGCGCAATCATGCCCCGGTTCATCTGGGCTTTAGCGAACTGAATGATACCTTCCTGCTGCCGTTTGAAATGGCGGTGAAGCTGGCCAATGCCGGGTCGGTGATGCCAGCCTACCACGATATCGACAATCAGCCCGGGCACAGCGACCACTTCCTGCTGACCACCGTCCTGCGCGAACAGTGGGGCTTTGACGGGATCGTTGTGGCGGACTATGGCGGCGTCAGCCTGCTGCATCAGCATCACGGGGTCTCGCATGATGCGACCGAATCCGCCGCACTGGCCTTTAACGCCGGGCTCGATGTCGAGCTGCCGAAAGATGACTGCGCCCGCCATCTGGCCGAGGCCGTCGGGCGTGGTCTGATCTCCATGGCAAAAGTGGACGAAATTGTAGGACGCGTGCTGACCGAAAAATTCCGTCTCGGCCTGTTTGAAAACCCGTATGCCGATGAACGCGGCATTGATTTGCAAAATGAGACCACCCGGCAGGTTGCACGTGAGGTGGCGACCCGCTCGCTGACGTTGCTGGAGAATAACGGCATTTTGCCTCTCGGCGGCAAACCCCGCGTGGCGGTGGTGGGACCCACGGCGGACGATCCGCTGGCGTTGCTCAGCGGCTACAGCTTCCCGGTGCATTTAATTATCAGCGATATGGTTGACGAAACCTCGCAGGTGACGACCCCGCGCGCGGCGCTGGAGCACTATCTGGGCGCGTCGAACGTGCGTTACGCCAAAGGGTGTCACATCATTGAAAAACGGATGGCGGGTGCGCCGGTCTTCCCGGGTGACAGCGGGGGCAAACCGATGCAGCAGTCGCCGGTGTCGCAAAGTACCGCGCTGATCCCCGAAGCCGTGAACGCCGCGCAGGAGAGCGACGTGGTGGTGGCCTGCGTCGGCGACCTCGCCGGTTTGTTCCAGAGCGGCACAGTAGGGGAAGGATCCGATACCGATTCCCTGAACCTGCCTGGCGTTCAGCAACAGCTGCTGGACGCCCTGGTCGCCACGGGCAAACCGGTGATTGTGGTGATGACCGGCGGGCGGCCGTACAACCTTCAGGGGCTGGAAGATAAGGTCGCGGCGCTGATGATGGCCTGGGCGCCTGGGCAGGAAGGGGGCTGGGCGATTGCCGATGTGTTAACCGGCCGCGCGGAGCCGCAGGGACGTCTGGTGGTGAGCGTGCCGAAAAGTGCGGGCGCCATGCCGTACTACTACAACCACAAGCTGAAAAGCGGCGGCACGCCATTCGCGTTCCACTTTGGCTCCCGCTATCCCTTTGGTTTCGGCCTTGGCTGGACGCAATTTAACTGGGGCGCAGCACGCCTCGCGCAAAACAGCGTACCGGTTGACGGCGAGGTGGTGCTGAGTATTGACGTCACCAACCGCGGTGAACGCAGCGGCAGCGAGGTGGTGCAGGTGTACGTCCGGGATAAGGTTGCCACGCAGGTGCGGCCGCTTCAGGAGCTGAAAGCGTTCCAGCGCGTGGCGCTCGCGCCGGGCGAAACGGCCACGCTCACTTTTACGCTGCCCGTGGAGATGTTCAACTTTACCCGTCGGGACGGCAAACGCATTGTTGAGCCGGGCGAGTTTGAGCTGCAGCTGGGGGCATCGTCGGCGGATATTCGCGACGTGGTGACGGTCAATGTGACGGGAGAGACGCGGGTGCTGCCTGCTGAATGGCGCATGCTAAGCACCTGTCAGGTTCAGCACGCGTAGTCAGGATAAAAAAAAGCCCATCGTGGGAGATGGGCAAAGACTACACACAGCAATTCGTTGTTTCACTCAGGGGATTTCCATGCTTATAAATCAAGGTGTTGATTTATAACCGTGAGCTAATAGTAGGCATGCCAGCCCTGAGCGTCGATCAGATTCGTCTCAATAGTTAAAGAGAAGTAAAGATTTCTTGAGGTGAATAGCGGACTTAGAGCAAAAAAGGCGGGTCGGACCAGTGCGCAGCGAATAAATAGTTTAGCAACGTTTAAGTATTGCAGGGGAGAATGTAGACCGGGTAAGCGTCAGCGCCACCCGGCAACATACCTTACTGCGTATTCTTTTCTTCCAGCTCTTCCAGTTCGCTCAAAATCACATCCGGGTCAGTTCCCGGCGGCGGTACTTCGTGTACCCAGGCGGAGAAGAGACGCCAGGTGACGGCAAGCAGCACCGGTCCAATAAACAGACCGATCATCCCAAAGGCGATTAACCCGCCAATGACGCCGGAGAGGATCAGGATCAGCGGCAGGTCCGCGCCCATGCGGATGAGGATGGGACGAATCACGTTATCCATGGTGCCGACCACACAGCTCCAGACCAGCAGAACGGTTCCCCACGTGGTATCCCCCGTCCAGTAAAGCCAGATGATGCTGGGGACCAGCACCAGCAACGGCCCCAGTTGCGCAAGACAGGTCATCAGCATCACCACCGTAAACACGGTGGCGTACGGCACGCCAGAAATGGCCAGGCCGATACCGCCCAGCACCGCCTGCACCAGCGCCGTGACGACCACGCCAAGCGCAACCGCCCGCACGGCCTGCGCCGCCAGCAGAACCGCGGCGTCACCGCGTTTTCCGGCCAGTCGGGTGGCGAAATGGCGAACGCCCAACGCTACCTGCTCACCGCGCCAGTAGAGCAGGGCGCTGAAGACCAGCATCAGCGCACAGTGCATCATAAAGCGACCAATATGGGCCGCCTGACCCACAAACCACGTGGTGGTGGTGCCAATATACGGACGTACTTTCGCCATCAACGCGCTGCCGCCCATCTCCAGCAGGCTGTGCCAGCCGCTGTAAAGTTTGGCGCCCACCATCGGAATGCTGTTCAGCCAGGCGAGATCCGGCAGCGTTAAATCACCGCTGGTGATGGCGCGAATCACCGGGCCACTGGAATCGACAAGACTGTTCACCAGCAGCGCAATTGGAATAATAAACAGCAGGAACAGCAGCAGCGTCATGACCAGTACCGCCAGACCGCGGCGGCCAAACAGCAGTTTTTGCAGACGTAACAGCACCGGCCAGGTCGCCACGACCACCGTCGCGGCCCAGGCGAAGCCAAGTATGAAAGGTTGAACAATCCACAGACACGCAATAATCATGAGGGCCAGAAACAGCACCGACAGCATAATTTGCGCAACATCCCTGGGCTGGCGAAGATTGACCATAAATGAAACTTTCCTTAATAAACACCAGCGAGGCTGGCGGGAACGGATAACCGCGTCTCTCTAATCATTAATGATATCAGCGATTTTTGACAGGCGGATTTTGCCCGTAATTCAGCGAAGCACATAAGAAAAAAATGTGATAAAACTTTCCAGACACAACGCAAACGGTTTCATCCCACTCTAATTAGGGTCGACAGTCATGATCCCACAGATTTCTCAAGCACCTGGCGTCGTTCAGCTGGTGCTTAATTTTTTGCAGGCACTGGAGCAACAGGGTTTTACAGGTGATACCGCCACGAACTATGCCGACAGGCTGACGATGGCGACCGATAACAGTATTTACCAGCTTCTTCCCGATGCAGTCGTCTTTCCGCGCTCAACGGCCGATGTGGCGCTTATCGCCCGGCTGGCCACCCAGGAACGTTTTAGCGCTCTGGTGTTCACCCCGCGTGGCGGTGGCACCGGGACAAATGGCCAGGCGCTGAACCAGGGCATCATCATAGATATGTCGCGCTATATGAACCGCATCATCGAGATCAATCCTGAAGAGGGATGGGTGCGTGTCGAAGCGGGCGTCATCAAAGATCAGCTCAACCAGTATCTCAAACCTTACGGCTACTTCTTCGCGCCGGAGCTTTCCACCAGCAACCGGGCGACCATCGGCGGGATGATCAACACCGATGCCTCCGGGCAGGGCTCGCTGGTCTACGGAAAAACCTCCGATCACGTTCTGGGCGTACGCGCGGTGCTGCTGGGCGGCGATATCCTGGATACCCAGCCCATGCCGGTCGAGCTGGCGGAAACGCTGGGTAAAGAGAATACCGCAAGCGGGCGCATCTATCGCACCGTGCTGGAACGCTGTCGCGATAACCGCCAGCTGATCCTCGACAAATTCCCCAAACTGAACCGTTTCCTGACCGGTTACGACCTGCGGCATGTCTTTAACGACGAACTGACCCAGTTTGATTTGACCCGCGTGCTGACCGGCTCCGAAGGGACGCTGGCGTTTATTACCGAGGCGCGGCTGGATATCACCCGGTTGCCGAAGGTTCGCCGCCTGGTGAACGTCAAATATGACTCCTTTGATTCCGCGCTGCGTAATGCCCCGTTTATGGTTGAGGCGCAGGCGCTGTCGGTGGAGACCGTCGACTCGAAGGTGCTTAATCTGGCGCGGGAAGATATCGTCTGGCACTCCGTACGGGAGCTGATTACCGATGTGCCAGATAAAGAGATGCTCGGGCTTAACATCGTTGAATTTGCCGGAGACGATGCAGAGCTTATCGACAGCCAGGTGACCACGCTCTGTCAGCGGCTGGACGAACTGATTGCTCAGGGCGAAGGTGGCGTCATTGGCTGGCAGCTCTGTAACGATCTGGCCGGCATTGAGCGTATCTACGCGATGCGTAAAAAAGCGGTGGGGCTGCTCGGCAATGCCAAAGGTGCCGCTAAGCCGATTCCGTTTGCCGAAGATACCTGTGTCCCCCCTGAGCATCTGGCGGATTATATTGTTGAATTCCGTGCCCTGCTGGACAGCCACGGCTTGAGCTATGGCATGTTCGGCCATGTTGATGCCGGGGTGCTGCACGTGCGTCCGGCGCTGGACATGTGCGACCCGCAGCAGGAGATCCTGATGAAACAGATCTCCGATGAGGTGGTGGCGTTAACCGCGAAATATGGCGGCCTGCTGTGGGGTGAACACGGAAAAGGGTTCCGCGCCGAGTACAGTCCGGCGTTCTTCGGTGAACAGCTCTTCGGCGAGCTGCGCAAGGTCAAAGCGGCGTTTGACCCCAATAACCGTCTCAATCCGGGGAAAATTTGCCCCCCCGAAGGGATTGAGGCGCCGATGCTGCAGGTGGATGCCGTCAAGCGCGGCACCTACGACAGACAAATCCCGATTGCCGTGCGCGCGTCCTGGCGCGGGGCGCTGGAGTGTAACGGCAACGGCCTGTGCTTTAACTTCGACGTGAAAAGCCCGATGTGCCCGTCGATGAAAATTACCAGCAACCGCATCCATTCGCCAAATGGGCGGGCGACGCTGGTACGCGAATGGCTGCGTCTGCTGGCCGACCGCGGGGTGGATCCCCTCAAGCTGGAGCAGGAGTTGCCGGAAAAACGGGCCAGCCTGCGCTCCCTGATTGAGCGCACCCGCAACAGCTGGCATGCGAATAAGGGCGAGTATGATTTCTCCCATGAGGTGAAAGAGGCGATGTCCGGCTGCCTGGCCTGTAAAGCTTGTTCGACCCAGTGCCCGATTAAGATCGACGTGCCGGAGTTCCGTTCACGCTTCCTGCAGCTCTACCACACGCGCTATCTGCGCCCGATGCGCGACCATCTGGTGGCAACGGTGGAGAGCTATGCGCCGCTGATGGCGCGGGCGCCGAAGACCTTCAACTTCTTTATTAATCAGCCGCTGGTACGCAAGCTTTCCGAAAAACATATCGGGATGGTGGATCTGCCGCTGCTTTCGGTACCGTCGCTGCAGCGCCAGCTGGTGGGGCACCGCTCGGCAAACATGACCCTGGAGCAGCTTGAGGCGCTAAGCCCTGAGCAAAAAGCGAAGGTGGTGCTGGTGGTGCAGGATCCCTTTACCAGCTACTACGACGCGCAGGTGGTGGCCGATTTCGTCCGCCTGGCGGAAAAGCTGGGATACCAGCCGGTAGTCCTGCCGTTCTCACCCAACGGTAAGGCGCAACACATTAAAGGCTTCCTCAACCGCTTCGCGAAAACGGCGCAAAAAACGTCTGATTTCCTCAACCGGGTCGCCGGTCTGGGGATGCCGATGGTGGGTGTCGATCCGGCACTGGTGCTCTGCTATCGCGATGAATACACGCAGACGCTGGGCGATAAACGCGGTGATTTCCACGTTATGCTGGTACATGAGTGGCTGCCGGCCGCCCTGGAGCAGACCTCCGCCATGGAGGTCAGCGGTGAGTCGTGGTACCTGTTTGGCCACTGTACCGAGGTCACCGCGCTGCCAGGGGCACCTGCGCAATGGGCCTCTATCTTTGCCCGTTTCGGCGCGAAGCTTGAGAGCGTCAGCGTTGGCTGCTGCGGCATGGCGGGCACCTACGGGCATGAAGTCAAGAATCACGCCAACTCGCTCGGTATCTACGAGCTGTCGTGGCATCAGGCGATGCAGCGTTTGCCAAGAAACCGCTGCCTGGCAACGGGCTACTCCTGTCGAAGCCAGGTGAAACGGGTAGAGGGTAACGGCGTACGCCACCCATTACAGGCTTTACTGGAGATTATCGGATGATCTGGAAACGTGCCGTCACGCTACAGGCGTTAAACGCCATGGGCGAGGGGAATATGGTCGGGTTGCTGGATATCCGGTTCATCCGTATCGGCGAGGACGACCTGGAGGCCACCATGCCTGTCGATCATCGCACGCATCAGCCGTTTGGCCTGCTGCATGGCGGTGCGTCCGTGGTGCTGGCCGAAACGCTGGGCTCGGTGGCGGGCTATCTGTGTACCGAAGGGGAGCAAAAGGTGGTCGGTCTGGAGGTGAACGCCAACCATATTCGCTCGGTGCGTAGCGGACGCGTGCGCGGTATTTGCCGCGCGCTGCACGCCGGTAGCCGTCATCAGGTGTGGCAGATTGATATTCTCGATGAGCAGGATCGGCTGTGCTGCTCGTCGCGGCTGACGACAGCGGTGGTGTAAATTTTGTCGTTGTTTTTGCATTTGGTCAAAAACTAGCCAGGGCGTTGTGATATACTGGTCAGGATTTGTACATAAGCGAGGACATCATGGATACTGAAATAACCCCAACGCAACTGGCAATTGAATACTTACGTCGCGATAAGAGCAACCTGTCTCCGGCGCAGTACCTGAAAAAGCTGAAACAGCTTGAACTGGAGTTCACAGATTTGCTGGCGCTCTCTTCGAATGAACTGAAAGAAGAGATCTATTTTGCCTGGCGCTTGGGCGTTCACGTCCATTGAGAGAATAAAAAGGCCGCGAGTGCGGCCTTTTTTGTGTCTGCAATTCAGTATCGGGCGGGAAGTTTGTTGATTTTAATCAGCCTGCCGTCATCCATTTCGATAAACCCGCCGGTTTTTAAATCCGCCAGGATACGCATCACGCCGCTACGGGAAAGCTGGGTTTTGTCGCGAATGTAGCGTTCAGCGGTGATCCCCCGGCGATAGGATTCATCTTCATTCATTAACAGCATCAGCTGCTGGCGGATCATCTCATAAGCCGTCGGCGCCCCCTTCGGCATGACGGTGTTATAGAGCCGGTTGTACATGAACATCAGATGGTTTGATAGCAGCCCCCACAACGCCTTCTCCTGGATAATGACGTTGAGCTGCTCTGTGGGCAGCGTACCGATCCTGCAGGGCGTCACCGTTTTCAGGTAGTCGTCAAAAAAGATGTCACTGATATTGGCCACGCCAAATAACGCCGGGCTTTTCGCCGTCGACAGCATCAGATTGTCGCTGCGTCGGTAAATGGCAACGGTCCCTTCCAGAATCAAATAACTCATCCCCCGGCCATTAACCACCAGATCCAGCTGCTCCCCGCGACCCGTGTTGCGAAGCGTAGAGTAGGGCTGTAAGTGCGTAATCAGCGCTTGCGCATAAGGAGAACCACGATGGGGTTTTTCTGTGGTGGACATAACCTGAACCTGAAAGAATCGTCTTTCTGATTATAGCCTTACTCGGCACCACCGACAGCACCAGGGTCAGTATTTCCGCGGCAAATGATGGACATCAAGCAGCACGCCGCGCTCCATCGTAATGTACTTTCCGGTGCGCAGTTCCGCCAGTATTCGCATAATTCCGCTGCGCGACAGCCAGGTGCGGCTTTGTATATACCCTGCCGCCGTCATGTTCAGCCGTATAGCTTCAGGCTCCTGCATCAGCTCAACCAGCTGAAAGCGAATAATGTCATAGGCTGACATCTGTGAGATCCGCGAGCAATGCTCGTAGACCCGGGAGGCGGTATAGATCAGCAGGTGCGCAAAGGGCTCCCATAAATTGTGTTGCGCAACCAGGCGATTAAACCGTTCCAGCGAAATACCCGCGATCTCGGAGGTTTCCAGCGCTCTGACGTACAGGTGCTCTGAGGAGAACTGGCTGCTCACGCCAAGAACAAACGGCGAGGATTCTGAATTTAATACAATGCCATCTCCCCGACGGTGCAACGCCACGCTGCCCTGCAGCAACAAAAAACACTGACGAATATCGTTATTGTAATAATGGATCATTTCCCCTCGCGACAGTATGCGTCTTTGTGCAGAGGGAAGAAGGTTATCGATTAATTTCTCGATGTGCTTATAGGGTTTAGCCGTAAGCACGGTGGCTTTTTCATTATCGAGACTGGGAGCCATTCGGGTGTTCATTAGATACCTCACTCACGGACGCGATCATTATTTGATCGATATAAAGAATTATCTTAAAAAACAGCGGGTCGTGGAATATTTAACACGGGTCTAAAAATAGACCGCAGTAAATGACGAGCCTAATTATATGAATTGTAAGGGCGTAAATTAGGGGTCTAAAAGTAGACCGGAAACATAATCGCTTAAGAAATTTCAAAACTGAAATGTATTTATTTTGTTAAAGAGAAGTCTACAGCTAGACCTCAAAATAGATTGTGTGTCGGAAAAGAGTTGTATAAATTTCGTTCATCGGCTGATGAGGCCCGAATTATGTAATCTGGATTTCAGTAATAAATAAAGTGATACAGGATTTAATGATGAACAATAAAATGATGATAACACTGCTGGCAGTCGGTTCTGCCCTGACAGCAACACACGCCTTCGCCGCTGCGGGTACCGTTAATTTTAACGGTAATATTCTGGATTCCGCCTGTGACGTTGATGTGGCTTCACAGAATCAGGTGGTGGTGTTGGGCGATTATTATAAGACCGAATTCCCGACCACCGGGGCCAGAACCGCAGCCACGCAATTTAATATCGTGTTGAAAAATTGCCCGGTGACGGTCACCAACGCGAAGGTTCGCTTTGATGGTACGCCGGATGCCACGAATTCCAGCCTGCTGGCGATTGATTCGTCTGCGGCGGGCGCGGCGACCGGTGTGGCGATTAACCTGATGAGTGCGGATAAGGCCGATCTGCCGCTCCATGGCAGCAACAGC
Source organism: Enterobacter sp. 22466 (assembly GCF_052044775.1). Lineage (NCBI taxonomy): Bacteria > Pseudomonadati > Pseudomonadota > Gammaproteobacteria > Enterobacterales > Enterobacteriaceae > Enterobacter > Enterobacter sp. 22466. The sequence continues at coordinate 1,139,310 of NZ_JBQENX010000001.1, forward strand.
TATAGCTATGCGCTGAGCAGCACCATGGATAATACGCTGAGTTTCTATGCGCAGTATATTTCCACCGCAGCGGCGGTCACCGCTGGTCCGGCGAATTCTGTCGCGAATTTCTCCGTGGTCTACAACTAATATTTTTGGCAGCAATCAGTAAGGGGCCAACCCGGCCCCGTTGTGGTATGAGGTATTCATGCGTTTTATCAAAACAAAAGGACTGGCCCTGGCGCTGTCAGCACTGACGCTGACCACAGCTCACGCCGGGGTCATTATTGGCGGCACCCGAATCATTTTCGATGGGGCTAAAAAAGAAGCGTCAATCAGCATAACTAATCCGGACAGTGCGCCTTATTTAATTCAGTCATGGATAGATATGCAGGAAGGGAACTCAGGTAAAGCGCCTTTTATTATTACACCGCCATTATATCGGCTGGATGGAGGACAAAAAAATATTGAGCGGATCGTGATGACTGGTGCACTGCCTCAGGAGCAGGAAAGTTTATTTTGGCTGAATATCAAAGCGATCCCTTCGGCATCAAAGCAGACGAACGCCCTGCAAATAGCAGTGAAAACGCGCATCAAACTGATCTACCGGCCAGAAGGTTTGCGGGCGTCTACGCCAGAAGAACAGGCTAATAAATTAACCTGGCAACGAGCCGGGAATGAAATTCAGGTCAACAACCCCACGCAATATGTCGTCAATTTTAATGAAATTACGCTGGGGGGGAAAAAGCTGGACGATGTGACCTACGTGTTACCCGGCGCCTCAGCCCGGTTTGTATTACCCAACGAGGCAAGGGGAAATTCACTCACGTTTAAAATTATTAACGACTATGGCAGTCCCGGCGTATTACATCAAGCCAGTTTGTGATCCTTTGGCAAACGGCAACGCCTGCATTAACCCGGTAATTCGCAATGACGGTAAATAACACGATGAAACCCGCACGCCTGGCGATGTTTATCGCCTTAGCGTTTGGCGGATCCTCAACCTCGCTCTACGCCAGTGTTGCCTTTAACACCGAATTAATTGAGCTGGATAATCCAGGCATGGATAAAGCCGATTTGTCGGCCTTTGAATCAGGCTCGCAGGCACCGGGGATCTACCATGTCGATATTATTGTCGACGACGCGTTTCTGGAGACGGGGGATATTCAGTTTACCGCGAGCAAAGCCGACAACGGCGATGCGTCATTGCAACCTTGTCTGAGTCTTGCGCAATTAAAACGCTGGGGCGTGAAAACGGCACTATTTCCAGCGCTTGATGCAGAGAAGAGTGAATGCGTCAATCTTCAGGCTATTCCACAGGCCAGTGCGGATTTTCAGTTTGCTGCCCAGCGTCTGGTGTTGAGTATTCCGCAGGCTGCCATCGATCTGCCGGCAAGAGGCTATGTGCCGCCGGAGATGTGGGATGAAGGGATCACGGCAGCCATGCTCAATTACAGCCTGAGTGGGGCAAACAGCCGGGCGAGAGCGGGCGAGGGGGTCAGTAGCAACACCCAGTATGCGAACCTGCGTCCAGGGGTCAATATCGGGCCGTGGCGTTTACGCAACTACACCACCTGGTCGCGGGATGCTGCCGGGAAAGATCAATGGGACACGGTCTACAGCTACCTGCAACGTGCCGTGATACCCCTGAAAGCGCAGCTTACCCTTGGGGACAGCTCCGCCCCGGCGGATGTCTTTGACAGCATGCCTTTTCGCGGGGTTCAGCTGGCGTCGGACGATGACATGCTGCCGGACTCCCTGAAAGGCTATGCTCCTGTGGTGCGAGGGATCGCGCGCACCAATGCGCAGGTCGTGATTCGCCAGAATGGCTATCAGATCTACCAAAGCTATGTGGCACCGGGCGCGTTTGAAATTACCGATATGTATCCCACCGGTGGCGCGGGCGATTTAGACGTGACCATCAAAGAGGCAGATGGCAGCGAGCAGCATTTCACGCTGCCGTATGCCTCGGTACCCGTGTTGCAGCGTGAAGGGCGACTGAAATATGCCCTCACCGGCGGACAGTATCGCGCCTATAACAGCAGCGTGGAGAAAACCCCGTTCGGGCAGGTCAGCGGTATTTATGGGCTGCGGAATGGCATTACGCTATATGGCGGGGTGCAGGGTTCCGGCAAGTACCAGTCGTTTGCTGTCGGCACAGGTAAAAACATGGGGGATTTCGGGGCGCTCTCCGCCGATGTCACCCAGGCCTGGTCAACACTGGCCCATACCGCGAAAACGCAGGGGCAATCCTTGCGCGCACGCTACAGCAAGAACGTGCTGAATACCGGCACTAACTTTTCGATTGCAGGATACCGTTATTCAACACGCGGCTATTACGGGCTCCAGGACGTGCTGGACTCGTACGGAGACAGCAGTGCGCTTCTGAACAGACGACGTAACCGCGTGGAGCTGACGATGAGCCAGACGCTGGGTGATGAGCGGGGGGCGCTGACGCTCAGCGCCGCACGGGAAGATTACTGGAACACCGACAAATCAATGGCGTCGTGGAGTGTCGGCTACAACAACAACTGGAACAACATCAGTTATGGCGTGACCTGGACATACAGCAAAAATGGGGGCCCGACCTCATCCGGCAGTGGAAGTACAAAGACCTATGACCACGACCAGTTGCTGGCGTTTACCGTCAGCGTGCCGCTGGATAAATTCCTGCCGCAGACGTGGGCCAACTATGGCCTGAATACCAGTAAGAACAATGGCACGACGCACAGTATCGGCATGAACGGGGTGGCTCTCAACAATAGCGCGCTGAACTGGAATATCCAGCAAGGTTACGGCACGGATGGCGTGGGGTATACCGGCACGCTGAACGGTGACTACAAAGGCACGTACGGCGAGGTCACGGCGGGATATGGCTACGACAAACATAGCGAACGCCTTAATTATGGTGTGCAGGGGGGGATCCTCGCCCATGCTGATGGCATAACGCTGTCTCAGCCGCTGGGAGAAACCAATGCGTTAATCAAAGCCCCTGGCGCTCATGGTGTGAATATTCGTAACCAGTCCGGCGTACGGACGGATTACCGGGGATATACGGTGGTGAATAACCTCTCCGTATACCGCAAAAACGATCTCGCTCTCGATCCTGAAAATATGCCTGATGATGTGGAGCTGGAGATCAACACGCGCACGGTCACACCTACACGTGGTGCGGTGGTGAAAGCCGATTATTTGTCCAAAGTCGGACGTCGGGTGCTGATGACGTTGACGACGCCTGATCAGTTCGTGCCGTTTGGCGCGGTTGTTACCCTGGCGGATGATGACAAGAGCAGCTTTATCGTGGGCGATCGCGGCCAGGTCTATTTAACCGGCCTGCGCGACCGGGGCACAGTCCTGGCAACATGGGGACATCAACCTCACCAGCAGTGTCGGGCAGATTTTAGCCTGCCGAATGGATCGCAATACGGCGGAATTACGGACATCAGCGTCTCGTGTCGCCAGGAGCATTAAGATGAAACGGATCAACATGTTATTACTGCTGTGCTGTCTTTGCGCATGGCACATCGCCCGGGCGGGAACCTGCACCACCATTACACCGCAGCTTTCGACATTATCGGTGGGGACAATCAATGTTCAGCGCGATGCGCCTGTCGGCACGGTGATTTTTTCTGGTGCGGGAACGTATACGGGATCCTATCTTAGCGGATGTACTAATCCGTTAATGCTGGGTTTTAGCATGCGATATAACAGTGCCACGCTGAGCAGCTACGGAAACCACGTTTACAACACTAATGTCAGCGGCGTAGGCATTCGATTCTCATCGAATGCCTACTTTGAAAACCCGAGCAATACGTTCTCGTATAATGCGCAAACCTCATACGTGGACTGGTATGGTGGCCGGGTCGAACTGGTTGTCACCGGCCCGGTGTCGTCCGGTGCCTTAACGCCTGGTGCAATAGGTGTGGTCACGCTTCAGGGCAGCGACGGTATCTACCGCGACGGGCTGACCACGCAACTTACCGGCGGAACAATCAATGCGCTGGCATGCACGATCGCCACGCCACAGTTGACCTTCCCGATGGGGGATATTTCGGCCGCGGCATTTGGCAGCGTGGTGGGGACCACGCCAGCGGTTGCGCAGAATACGCAAAACCTGGGATTAAACTGCAGTGCCGGCACCAATATTACGGTTTCCCTGAGCGGAATACAGAATCCGGACAGTGCCAACACCAGCGTCATGGCATTAACCGGGCAGGGAAATAGCGGCACGGCAAAAGGCGTTGGCGTGCAATTTCTCTATAATGGCACGCCACTGGTCTTGAACAGTCGTCTTTTATTAAAACAGTCTGCAGGCGGGCAGGAGACGCTCCCGTTAACGGCACGCTATTACCAGACCTTAACGACCGTCGAATCCGGCTCGGCAAATGCCTCTGCCACGCTTAATTTGACCTACCAATAACAGGTGACATGATGAAATTATCCTTAAGGAGAGGGATGCTCCTCCTTGCTATCAGCTGGAACGTCGTTGCGGCTGATAGCGTTAATCTGGGTGTAACGGGAAATATCATCGCCTCGCCCTGTGTATTTAATGGCGGGAGCGCAAACCTGGATATTAATCTTGGAAATATACAGGCGACTAATATGGCGACGCCGGGATCGACATCCGATCCGGTACCGTTTAATTTGCAATTTGCCCTGTGCCCGGCGGGGACCCGCAGCGTCACGGTCTCGTTTACCGGCACCCCCGATCCGGCGGCCGGTGCGGAGTACTACCTGAACAGCGGCTCGGCGACAAACGTGGCGATAGCCATGCGTGAGGCCGCCACGGGTACGCTGAAGGGGACCGGGTCCAGCATAACGCAAAATATTACGCCGGACAGAACGGCGACCATGGCCATGCAGGCTTCGGTAAAATCTGTAACCGGTGGCGCGACGCCGGGCAGTGTCAGTGCAGTTGTTGTGATGACCATGCAATACAATTAAAAATCCCGCGCGTTAATAACGTTTATTGACTGACCCACATCGGTATTTGCTATGTTGAATATTCTGATTCAAGAGACAGACCAATTTTTTCACCATGGGCTGCAGTGTTTCTTTGTGGAATTCTTTTTACGTAATTTTAAGCAGCAGATTCATTTCGAGGCAGAGCTTAGCCGTGATAACGTCAGTGCCGCCGATATTATCGTTCTCTCATTTTGTATGGGGGAGGCGCTGGTCTGTTTTCCCGAATTACAGGCGCGCCAGAAAGGGATTGTGATCGGATTGGTGGAAGATGAATATCATTTTCCTGCCTTACCCTCCTGTTTTAACGATATTATTTTTATTTCGCGTCGCGCTTCGCTTGATCGGATAAACCAGGTGCTGTTCATCGCCTGGTACCGTGCAGAGCTGGCGGGGAACAGCTGGAAGCAAAAAAGCTGCGCAGAGTGTCAGCATAAAATATTATCACCCCAGCAAAAACGCATTATGGCCAATTTTTATCGGGGATTATCGGTAGTGCAGATCGCGCATGCGCTGAAGATCAGCGATAAAACCGTTTTTACGCAAAAGTATGTGATGATGCAGAAGTTTAATCTGAGAACTGATTTTGAACTGATTGCCCTTATTCGCCGAATGGTGCAGAGGAACAGTTATCCAAACCGGCTCGGTGACTATCTCGCATTCTCTTTGATACTCTAAATTACCTGAATTTGTGCGACGTTATGCACCTTTAGCATAACGCACGCATCATGGTACTTTTTATGCTTTATATCATGACGCCTTCGCTATGCAAATTCATAAAACCATCAAACCTATTTTCGTCTGTAAGTTTCAGTGTGTTGGGCCAGAGTGCTTAATGTCATGCTGTCGTGGCTGGACAATCAATATTGACAAGAAAACTCACCAGAAATATGTCCTGTCCTCGCACGCAGACATTGCCGCCATTGCCAAAGAGAATCTTATCCTTCAGCGAAAGGGTAAAAATAACTATTCCAGAGTGAAGCTCAACGAAAAAGGGGACTGCCCTTTTGTCGATGAAAACAAGCTCTGCATGGTTCATCGCGATTTAGGTGAAGAGGCGCTCTCTCATACCTGTAGCACCTACCCCAGGGGTTCAACTCGCTACCAGGATGAGACCCGGCATACGATGACGCTCTCTTGCCCGGAAGTGGTCCGGCGGGTGTTGTTTGACCCGGATGCGATGCTGCTTCAGGAGCAGGATGAACTGGTGGCGGGCTATAAAACCAACCTGATTGGGCAGCGCCAGTCTGCCTCGCAGACGCAGCAGGTGATCCATCTTTTTGCCTGGAATTTAATCCAGTCACCATCGCGTAATATTGAAGAAAATTTGATGGCGCTGGCGCAGTTTATTCTTTGCCTCCAGCACGTTAACTTTGATCTACATAATAAATTTGCTGAAGTGGAAAATTTCTACGAAGCGCTTCTCAATGAGCTGCAAAGCGGAAAATCGCTGATGGATTCCGGTCATCTGGCGAAGTCAAACGCAATGAAATATCTGGCGTTGTCCGTCATGGGCACAAACGTGGCGAAGGATTCGGCCCGGGATGGTTTCATTCTTGAAGGGCATCAGCTAATTGCCTCGTATCTGGATGTGGCCGGTATCAGCGACGCGGCGGAACTGGAGACAAAATTCGACGCGATTAATCAGCAGTGGCACAGATTGTGTGAGAATTCCTGTTTGTCTGAACCCTACGTATTACGTAATTATCTGTTGTACAAACTGTACAGCAGCTATTTCCCCGGCAAAAATATGGCCACCATCATGCGTCAGTTTTATCGTATCGTGCTGGACTTTTTCTATATCAAATGCATCCTCAGCGTAAGATCGATGCAGGACGAAATCGACCAACAGGTGGTAATGAAAACCATCGCCAGCCTCTCCGAAAAGACCATGCACAATACCACCATTGATGCCCGCATGGACTTTGCGATTGATAAAATCAATGGCGGCGATGATTTATCCTGCCTGTTGTTGATCGGATAAATGCCCGGTAGTTGGCCGGGTAAGCGCAGCGCCACCCGGCATTTTCTCAGACGTTCACCGCACTGATCAGCCGAGACTTCATGGACTGGTACGCCGATGCCGCAAAATCCTCAGCCCAGCGCTGATCCTCAATGGCTTCCAGCTGTACCGCGCAGTACTTCGTTTCCGGCGTTTTGGAGATGGGATCGAGGTTATCCTGCGTCAGTTCGTTGCAGGCGCCAATCCACCACTGATAGGTCATATAAACGGCCCCGGCGTTGATGCGTTCGCTGAGGCTGGCGCGGGTGATCACTTTACCGCGACGCGAACGCACCCAGACCAGTTGCCCGTCTGTAATGCCGAGTTTGTCCGCATCCGCCGGGTTCACTTGTACCCGACCCGGCTCGTCGGCCAGGCTTTGCAGCGCGGCGCAGTTACCGGTCATGGAGCGGCAGGAGTAATGACCTACCTCACGTACCGTGCACAGCACCAGAGGATAATCATCATCAGGTGTTTCCGCGGGCGCGCGCCAGGCGGCGGCAAACAGTTGACCCTTACCGGTGGGGGTGTCGAATTGGTTGCCTTTATAGAGGTACGGCGTGCCGGGGTGATCCAGCGTCGGACACGGCCACTGGACATGTCCCATTTCACCCATTTTTTCATACGTTACACCGTAGAACAGCGGGCATAGCTCGCGCATCTCATCCCAGATCTGTTGGTTGGTGTCGTAGTGCATTGGATAGCCCATTTCCGTCGCCAGCAGGCTGATGATCTCCCAGTCACGTTTCACGTTGCCGCTGGGCTCAATGGCTTTGCCAAAGCGCTGGAAGCCGCGATCGGCACAGGTAAAGACGCCGCCGTGCTCGCCCCAGGAGGTGGCGGGCAGCAGGACATCCGCCACTTCTGCCGTTTTGGTCATAAAGATGTCCTGAACCACCACAAAGTCGAGCGCTTCAAAGCCGCTGCGCACCAGACCGAGATCGGCCTCCGTCTGAAGCGGATCTTCCCCCATGATGTAATAAGCTTTGACCTTGTCTTCCAGGGCCAGATGCGGCACCTCGGTAATACGTGTGCCGACGCGATCGTCCATCGCCTTCACGTCAATTCCCCAGGCATCGGCAAACTTCTGCCTGACTGCCGGGTCCGTTACGTCCTGGTATCCCGGGAACATATTGGGCAGAACCCCCATGTCACAGGCACCCTGCACGTTATTCTGCCCGCGCACCGGCCCGACGCCGACGGCAGGGCGACCAAGGTTACCGGTCAGCAGCGCCAGGCTGGAAAGCCCTTTTACCACATCCACGGCCTGACCAAACTGCGTGACGCCCATTCCCCACATCACGGTGGCGGAGGGGGCCGCGGCGAAAGTGCGCATCGCCTGGCGGACATCGCGGGCGGGAATGCCGGTCAGATGTTCAACTTTCTCTGGCGCGTACGCTTTCACCGTCTGCCGGTAGGACTCAAGCCCTTCCGTGAAGCGCGCGACGTAGTTTTTGTCGTACAACTCCTCTTCCAGCAGCACATAGCCAAAGGCGTTGACCAGCGCCATATTGCTGCCGTTTTTCAGCTGCAGGTGTTGATCGGCAATGCGTGCGGTTTCAATCCGACGCGGATCGCAGACGATAATTTTCGCGCCATTCTCGCGGGCTTTCAGCACCCGGCGGGCGACGATAGGGTGAGAGTCAGCGCAGTTGTAACCGAAAACCAGCAGGCATTTTGAGTTTTCAATATCGTTAATGGAATTGCTCATCGCGCCGTTGCCCAGTGTTTCCTGTAAGCCAGCAACAGAAGGGCCGTGACAGACGCGCGCGCAGCAGTCCACGTTGTTGGTATGGAGCACCGCGCGGGCAAATTTTTGCATCACATAGTTGGTTTCATTGCCTGTACCCCGGGATGAGCCGGTGGTCATGATCGACCGTGGGCCGAACTGCGCTTTAATGCTCTTAAGCTTGTTGGCGGTATAACGAATGGCCTCGTCCCAGGTGACAGGGGTGAAGGGTTCGCCTTTGTGATACCGGATCATCGGCTGCGTAAGGCGAGGGGTGAGCAAGCGAGTGTCGTTGAGGAAGTCCCAACCGTAAAACCCTTTCAGACATAAGGTGCCCTGATTGGTCACGCCGTCTGCGGCTTCGGCACGGATGATACGGTTATTTTCAACAACAAGGTTTAATTTGCAGCCTGCACCACAGTAAGGGCAGACGCTGGCGATTTTTTTCATCAATAACAGACCTGTTAAGAAATGAAGCAAGATGATCGGATAGCCCGATCCCGTAAAGAGGGATAAGCAGGAAGCGTGCCATCTTTAGGAGGCGTGTATTGCAGGGTGTTATCGGGGAGGAGGGGTGTCATCGTCAGGCTGTTCGACAGTTATGACGATGACACGTTAGCAGTCTTTAAAGATCGTCCATTGTGTAACCCACAACAATTTCAAGCGTTTTGCGTATGACGTCCGCCTGAACCACGTCGTTGGTCGCTTCCAGCGTTTGTATCAGCCAGAGAATGATCGCTTTGTTGGTAAGGTGACCTTCCGTGGCCAGGACACAACGTACTGCAGTAGAAAAAATTGCGGACTCTTCAGCAAAACGATCGCCAGCGTGGCGGAAATACTCCGACAGGGCGCTATCAAGAAAAGCCGAATGAAATTCGGGTTGCAGCTGAATATTCTGTCTCATTTGTTCTCACCGTAGCTGTTAAGTTGCAGTCAATGTATTTTTTTGGGGTCGGACGGTATTCCACTTCCAAATAACGGCACTACATTGTCTCTGTTATCATTGAGAGATCCCTCTCTGATTGGTCGTCCTTGCGCGGTTCTTCGACGTATAAAGGCGCTGCTTTTTGAGCCGATGTCGGCAATCACCCTCGCCAGTGTCTCCCGCCGCCGGGGATCCTTTTCACGAACTTGCATTTTACGCAGACGCTGTACCAGAGAATCGGTTGTTAACGGCCCCCGCTCTTTCAGAAGGGAAAGCACGGCTTCACCAATCAACTGGTCTGTCAGTCTTTCTGCGTCACTGCGATTCATCTCGTTACCGTTCGAAGAGCAGGCCAAGCAGCATGTGGTAATGCTGTTCCTCTTCCGGGCCTTCGGCCTTTTCGAGGCGGCTTAAGAGTTTGGTGCAGAGCGACTTGCGGTTAAGGTTTCGCCCGTCGCTAAGTATTTCCACAACCACCTCACCCAGCGTTTCCTGTTGCGTAGGGAGAGCAGCTTTTTCGAAGTATTGCGCAATGGCGGCGGCTGAATCGGCGACATAACCGTTCTGGTTCATGTTTCGCTCCTGTAAAATTTAGTAATCACTAACGTTACATTTAAGGTATACACAATTTCTAAATCTGTACATTAAAAATGTACAGATTTTTGATGTTTTTATGATATATCTTATAAAGTCTTTATATTTCAATTTGTTGCGTGTCAGTGTTGTGACAGCATTGTGACAGGATATATTGTACAACTTATGATGTTGCGGTTAAGTTATACAACAGAAAAAAAACGGGGTCATACATTGCCTAAATCATTGAGATGTAAATTATTTGCCTGACAATTAATATGCTATAACAGAACTCTACCCACGTGTTTACGTGGCCAAACCCCTAACCCCCAGGAAAAGCATGCTGACAACCATCATATACCGCAGCCATATCTGCGATGACGTTCCGGTGAAAGCGCTGGAAAACATGGTCGCTGCTGCAAATAGTAAAAACCGACAATCCGATGTCACGGGGATCCTGCTGTTTAACGGCACGCATTTTTTCCAGTTACTCGAAGGGCCAGTAGACAACGTGACCGCCATTTATGAGCAGATCTGCCGCGACCCGCGTCATCACAATGTGGTGGAACTGATGCGCGATCACGGTCCTTCCCGACGGTTTGGCAACGTGGGTATGGAGCTCTTTGATTTACGTCAGTACGACAGGGACGATGTGCTCCAGCAGGTACTTGATAAGGGGACGACCCGGTACCAACTGACCTATAGCGATCGCCCCCTGCAATTCTTCCGCACGTTCGTTGAGGCGACAGAGAAAGCCAACTATTTTGAATTGCCGCCCGCTGACGCCTGGGATTTTATCCCCGAAGAGACGCCGTTATCCGCGCAACCGGCGGTGGTGGCAAAAGGGGCGGACTGCAGCTTTGCCTTTCAGCCGATCGTGGATCCGTTTATGCAGCAGGTGGTGTCCTGGGAGGCGTTGATCCGCACGCCATCGGGTGATTCACCACGGGCCTATTTTGCGGCGCTTCCGCGGGAAGCGGTGTACACGGCAGATTTGCAGAGCAAACAGGTTGCGCTGTCGATGGCCAGTGCACTGGGGTTACAGGACCAGACGCTGTCCATTAATCTGCTGCCCATGACGCTGGTCAATGTACCGGGTGCCGTCGATTTTCTGCTTACCGCCATTAATGCGAATGGCTTTGTGCCGGAGCAGATCGTGGTGGAGTTTACCGAGAGCGAAGCTATCTCCCGCTTCGATGAGTTTACCCATTCGGTACGACAGTTAAAAAGTGCAGGCATCAGCGTGACGATCGATCACTTTGGCGCCGGGTTTGCCGGGCTGCAGCTGCTGGCGCAGTTCCAGCCGGACAGAATTAAGATTAATCGCGATCTGGTTCTGGATGTGCATAAAAGCGGTCCGCGACAGGCCATCATTCAGGCGATCATCAAGTGCTGTTCCTCGCTGGAAATTCAGTTCTGCGCCGTGGGCGTGGAGAAGGCCGAGGAGTGGATGTGGCTGGAATCGGCAGGAATTTCCCAGTTTCAGGGGCATCTGTTTGCCAGCCCCCGACATGGCGGCATTCCGGCCATTGCGTGGCCCGAGAAAAATCCCGAATTGTGAGAAAGCTGTACATCGTGCGGCAGAGTTAACTGTACGTAAGGCAAAATTTAGACAACAATAGAGTAAACAGCGTGAGTGGTGAACAGGCCATTCACCTGTTGCAAACTGAGGTCTTCGTTATACAAATGGCTTGTACAATCTGATAAGGTTGCCGTGGTTAGGTATGGAAGTATTGAGCGTGAGGGAGTTAATGGCCTATTACAGTATCGGCGAAGTGGCCGAACGATGCGGTATCAACCCCGTTACGCTGCGTGCCTGGCAGCGCCGTTATGGTTTGTTGAAGCCGCAACGCAGCGAAGGGGGCCATCGTCAGTTCGACGATGAAGATATCCTGCGTATAGAAGAGATTAAGCGCCTGATGAAAACGGGCGTCTCGGTGGGTAAAGTCAAAGCCTTGCTGGAAAACAAGGAAGTGATGACCCAGGGTAACTGGGCCGCTTTCCAGGAAGAGATGATGACCGTTCTGCGTTATGCCAGCCCGGCAAAACTGCGCGCCAAAATAGGCGAGTTTCGCCGCGATCATGCGATGGATGCGCTGATTGATAACATCATTATCCCCGTACGACAGCGAATGAATCAGGATCAGAATACGGTGCGCCACATGGCGAGCCTGTTGGATGGCGTGCTGATTGAATTCGCCGTGGCAAGCCTGGCAGAATCGCGCAAAAAAGCCGGTAAAGATGCTTTGCTCGTTGGATGGGAATGTGACGACCGTACGCATCTGTGGCTTGAGGCCGCGCGCCTGACCAGCAAGGGCTGGCACATTGACGTGCTGGCGGAACCGATTGATTCACCGCGCCCGGAACTCTTCCCGGGGCAAAAAATCTTCGTCTGGACGGGGAAATCACTCACACCTCGTCAGCAGGAACAGCTCGATCACTGGCGTGAACAAGGTTTTGCTGTCTCATTTCATCTTTAATCATCAGAGGCCTTAAGGGCCTTTTTTTGTTTTTGTGGTTTTTCTGCGCAAAAGCTATCTCAAAAATAGGCATTTCCGATGCATATTTTATTTTTCCTCTCGCCCTCATAAGTCCCACTAGGAAATGCATTATTAATCAATGCATTGAACAAATACATCCATCTCTACTGCATCCTTGTACAGGGTCTATGCTTAATAAAACCAGGCAAAAAGGGCTATTTAGCCGAAAGCCCCTGCTGACAGAGGGTTGAAGTGATAATCGTTATCACTAACATGGTGTTATGCCCTGATGGCTTATCAGATGAGGTGGACCTATGGAACTGCATTCAGAAACCTTCAATCCTGCCGATTTCGCCTGGCGCGGCTTAACGCTGACGCCAGCGGCGGCGGCCCATATTCACGAGCTGGTGGCGAAAAAGCCCGAGATCCTTGGCGTGCGTTTAGGGGTCAAACAGACCGGCTGCGCTGGCTTCGGTTACGTGCTCGACACTGTCACCGAACCTGAGAAGGATGACCTGGTATTTGAAACGGACGGCGCAAAATTGTATGTCGCGCTTCAGGCCATGCCGTTTATCGACGGCACCGAAGTGGACTACGTGCGTGAAGGCTTAAACCAGTTATTCAAATTTCATAACCCGAAAGCGCAGAACGAATGCGGCTGCGGCGAAAGCTTTGGGGTATAGGCGGTACTATGTCTCGTAATACTGAAGCAACGAGTGATGTAAATACCTGGAGCGGCGGGCACCTCAATTATAAAGAGGGCTTCTTCACGCAGCTGCAGACCGATGAACTGGCAAAGGGCATCAATGAAGATGTCGTGCGGGCGATTTCGGCCAAACGTAACGAGCCAGAGTGGATGCTGGCGTTCCGCCTGAGCGCTTATCGGGCCTGGCTGGAGATGGAAGAGCCGCACTGGCTGAAAGCGCACTACGACAAGCTGAATTATCAGGATTACAGCTACTACTCAGCCCCTTCCTGCGGCAGCTGTGACGACACCTGCGCCTCCCAGCCCGGTGCGGTACAGCAAACCGGGGCGGATAACAGCTTCCTGAGTAAAGAAGTGGAAGAGGCGTTTAACCAGCTTGGCGTGCCGGTTCGCGAGGGGAAAGAGGTGGCGGTGGATGCCATTTTTGACTCCGTCTCGGTGGCGACCACCTACCGTGAGAAGCTGGCGGAGCAGGGGATCATTTTCTGCTCCTTTGGCGAAGCAATTCATGAGCACCCGGAACTGGTGAAAAAGTACATTGGCACCGTGGTGCCGTCTAACGATAACTTCTTTGCGGCGCTCAACGCGGCGGTGGCCTCTGATGGCACCTTTATCTACGTGCCGAAAGGGGTACGTTGCCCGATGGAGTTGTCGACCTATTTCCGTATCAACGCGGAAAAAACCGGCCAGTTCGAACGCACCATTCTGGTGGCGGACGAAGGCAGTTACGTCAGCTACATCGAAGGGTGTTCCGCTCCGGTACGCGACAGCTACCAGCTCCATGCCGCGGTGGTGGAAGTCATCATCCATAAAGATGCTGAAGTGAAATACTCTACGGTGCAAAACTGGTTCCCGGGCGATGGTAACACTGGCGGTATCCTTAACTTTGTCACCAAGCGCGCGCTGTGCGAGGGTGAAAACAGCAAGATGTCCTGGACGCAGTCCGAGACCGGCTCTGCCATTACCTGGAAGTACCCGAGTTGCATCCTGCGCGGGGATAACTCCATCGGCGAGTTTTACTCTGTGGCCCTCACCAGCGGCCATCAGCAGGCGGATACCGGCACCAAAATGATCCACATTGGTAAAAACACCAAATCAACCATCATCTCAAAAGGTATTTCTGCCGGGCACAGCCAGAACAGCTACCGCGGGCTGGTGAAAATCATGCCGACGGCCACCAATGCGCGAAACTTTACCCAGTGCGATTCAATGCTGATTGGCGCGGACTGCGGCGCGCATACCTTCCCGTATGTGGAGTGTCGCAACAACAGCGCCCAGCTTGAACATGAGGCGACAACATCGCGTATTGGGGAAGATCAGCTCTTCTACTGCCTGCAGCGCGGGATCAGTGAAGAAGATGCCATCTCAATGATCGTAAACGGCTTCTGTAAGGATGTGTTCTCTGAACTGCCGCTGGAATTTGCCGTTGAAGCCCAGAAACTCCTCGCCATCAGTCTTGAACACAGCGTCGGTTAAGGAAAGCACATGTTAAGCATTAAAGATTTACAGGTTAGCGTGGAAGATAAAGCCATCCTGCGTGGCCTCAATTTTGACGTCAGGCCAGGAGAGGTCCACGCCATCATGGGGCCAAACGGCTCCGGGAAAAGTACGCTTTCAGCGACGCTGGCGGGACGCGAAGATTACGAAGTGACCCACGGCTCGGTGGAGTTTAACGGCAAAGATTTGCTGGAGATGTCACCGGAAGATCGCGCCGGAGAGGGCATCTTTATGGCCTTCCAGTATCCGGTTGAAATTCCGGGCGTCAGTAATCAGTTCTTCCTGCAAACGGCGCTCAACGCGGTACGCAAATACCGTGGTCTGGAGGCGCTGGATCGCTTTGATTTCCAGGACCTGATGGAAGAGAAGATCAAATTGCTGAAAATGCCGGAAGACTTGCTCACCCGCTCGGTTAACGTCGGCTTCTCCGGCGGCGAGAAAAAGCGCAACGACATTCTGCAGATGGCGGTGCTTGAACCTGAGCTGTGCATTCTGGATGAGACCGATTCCGGTCTGGATATCGATGCCCTCAAGATTGTCGCCGACGGGGTGAATTCTCTGCGCGACGGCAAACGGTCATTCATTATCGTCACCCACTACCAGCGTATTCTTGACTACATCAAACCGGATTACGTCCACGTGCTTTACCAGGGGCGCATTGTGAAATCCGGTGATTTCACGCTGGTCAAACAACTGGAGGAGCAGGGTTATGGCTGGCTTACCGAACAGCAGTAATGCGCTCCAGCAGTGGCACCGCCTGTTTGAAGCTCAGGGGCAAACGCGTTCTGAGCAGGCACAACAGCACCTGCAACAGATGCTGCGCCTCGGTTTGCCCACGCGTAAACATGAAAACTGGAAATACACGCCGCTCGATGGCCTGATGAACGCTGAGTTCGTCTCGCGTCTGGCGGATATCAACCCGACGCAACGCGACGCACTGGCGCTGAATGTCGATGCCCTGCGCCTGGTATTTGTCGACGGCCAGTTCCGTGCGGAGCTGAGCGACAGCACCGAAGATAGCGGTTATACAATAACCATTGATGATGAGCGTCAGAGTCTGACGGCGCCCGTGCAGCCAGAAGTCTTTCTGCATCTTACCGAGAGCCTGGCGCAGAGCGTGACGCAGATTCACGTGAAGCGAAACCAGCGCCCGGCAAAACCGCTGCTGCTGATGCATATCACGCAGGGACTGGATGGCGACGAACTCAATACCGCGCATTATCGCCACCATCTGGCGCTGGCGGAGGGGGCGGAGGCCACGGTCATTGAACATTACGTCAGCCTCAACGACACCCGCCACTTTACCGGGGCGCGCCTGACGATGAACGTCGCCGCCAACGCTCAGTTGCACCATATCAAGCTGGCATTTGAGAATCCGCAGAGTCATCACTTTGCGCATAACGATATTCTGCTTGGGCAGGACGCAGCGGCATACAGCCACAGCTTCCTGCTGGGGGGCGCGGTACTGCGTCACAACACCAGCACGCAGCTCAACGGCGAGAACACCACGCTGCGCATCAACAGCCTGGCGATGCCGGTCAAATCGGAAGTGTGCGATACGCGTACCTGGCTTGAGCACAACAAAGGCTACTGCAACAGCCGCCAGCTGCACAAAACCATTGTCAGCGACAAAGGCCGCGCGGTGTTTAACGGTCTGATTAATGTGGCGCAACACGCCATTAAGACCGACGGGCAGATGACCAACAACAACCTGCTGCTGGGGCGTCTGGCAGAAGTGGACACCAAGCCGCAGCTGGAGATCTATGCTGACGACGTTAAATGCAGCCACGGCGCCACGGTCGGGCGCATTGATGACGAACAGATGTTCTATCTGCGCTCACGCGGTATCGACCAGCAGGCGGCACAGAAGATGATTATCTACGCCTTTGCCGCAGAGCTGACGGAGGCGCTGGACGATGGCCTGTTAAAACAGCAGGTGCTGGCTCGTATTGGTCAGCGGCTGCCTGGAGGCGAAGCATGAGTTTTCCCGTAGAGAAAGTACGGGCCGATTTTCCGGTTCTGACCCGTGAAGTAAACGGACTGCCATTGGCCTATCTCGACAGCGCGGCCAGCGCGCAGAAGCCGAACCAGGTGGTGGATGCCGAAGCGGAGTTCTACCGCCACGGTTACGCCGCCGTGCATCGCGGTATTCATACGCTGAGCGCAGAGGCGACCCAGCGTATGGAGAACGTCCGCACCCAGGTGGCCGCTTTTCTGAATGCGCGATCGCCGGAAGAGCTGGTGTTTGTGCGCGGCACGACGGAAGGGATCAACCTGGTTGCCAACAGCTGGGGCAATGCGCAGGTGCACGCTGGCGATAACATCATCATCACCGAGATGGAACACCACGCCAATATTGTGCCGTGGCAGATGCTCTGTGAGCGTGTTGGCGCCGAGCTACGGGTCATCCCGTTGCATCAGGAGGGAACGCTCCAGCTTGAGCACCTTGATGCCTTGCTGGACGACCGCACGCGGCTGGTCGCGGTTACTCAGGTTTCTAATGTGCTGGGCACCGAAAACCCGGTGGCAGAGATCGTTGAAAAAGCGCACCAGGCGGGAGCGAAAGTCCTGATTGACGGCGCTCAGGCGGTTATGCACCACCCGGTGGATGTTCAGGCGCTGGACTGCGACTTTTACGTCTTCTCCGGGCATAAGCTGTATGGGCCCACCGGGATCGGCGTGTTGTATGTGAAAGACGATATTCTGCAGGCCATGCCGCCGTGGGAAGGGGGCGGCTCGATGATCGCCACCGTCAGCCTGTCGGAAGGCACCACCTACGCGCGTGCGCCGTGGCGTTTTGAGGCTGGTACACCCAATACCGGCGGGATTATCGGGCTGGGGGCAGCGGTTTCTTACGTCTCCGCGATTGGCCTTGACGCAATTCAGGAGTACGAACAGCTGCTGATGCATTATGCGCTGCAGGAGCTTGCCAGCGTACCGGATCTTACTCTGTACGGCCCGGCAGACCGGCAGGGCGTGATCGCGTTCAACCTGGGAAAACACCATGCCTATGACGTGGGGAGTTTCCTTGATAACTATGGCGTGGCCGTGCGCACCGGACACCACTGTGCCATGCCGCTGATGGCATTTTACCAGGTCCCGGCAATGTGCCGCGCGTCGCTGGTGATGTACAACACAACGGAAGAGGTCGACAGGCTGGTGGCGGGGCTAAAACGCATTCACCAGTTGCTGGGCTAACGGAGAGGCAAACAATGGCAGAATTGCCGGATAAAGATAAATTGCTGCGTAACTTCGGGCGTTGCGCGAACTGGGAAGAAAAGTATCTCTATATTATTGAGCTGGGACAGCGTTTGCCGCCGCTCAGTGAAGAGGCGCATAACCCGGAGAATATTATTCAGGGCTGCCAGAGCCAGGTGTGGATCGTGATGGAGCAAAAGGGCGACGGTACGATTGAATTGCACGGCGACAGCGATGCCGCGATTGTGAAAGGGCTTATCGCCGTGGTCTTTATTCTGTACCACCAGATGTCTGCGCAGGATATTGTCGCCTTTGATGTGCGCCCGTGGTTTGAAAAAATGGCCCTGACCCAACACCTCACCCCGTCCCGCTCCCAGGGACTGGAAGCGATGATTCGCGCCATCCGCGCCAAAGCTGCAATCCTTAGCTAGACTTACAGGACAGCATTCATTCTGTTTCGCGAGGTGGTTCCCGCCTCGCTGGTTTTTCAGCTTTCTGGCGTTCTGTCAGTGAATAAGGAATCTCAGCATGAAGCGCGCGTCTCTAATAACACTCTTACTCCTTGGTTCGCTCGGCGCTCTTAATTCGGCCATGGCGATGGATTATCCGTTACCGCCCGCAGGCAGCCGTCTGATTGGGCAAAATCAAACTTACACAATACAGGAAGGGGACACTAAACTGCAGACCATCGCGCGTCGGTTTAATACTGCGGCGCAGTTGATCCTCGAGACCAATAATACCATTGCGCCGGTGAACCCCGCGCCGGGAACGGTTATTACCATCCCATCCCAGATGCTGCTTCCGGACACGCCACGCGAAGGTATTGTGGTGAACCTGGCCGAGCTACGGCTTTACTACTTCCCGCCGGGCGGCAATATTGTCCAGGTCTTCCCGTTGGGGATTGGACAGCTGGGGCTGGAAACGCCGGTCACGACCACCCGCGTGAGCCAGAAAATCCCTAATCCAACCTGGACCCCGACGCCGGGCATCCGGGCGCGTTCACTGGAGCAGGGCATTAAATTACCGCCGGTAGTACCCGCCGGGCCAAATAACCCGCTGGGGCGCTTTGCACTGCGTTTAGGCGTGGGCAATGGGGAATATCTCATCCACGGCACCAGTGCGCCGGACAGCGTTGGCCTGCGGGTCAGCTCCGGCTGTATGCGCATGAACGCGCCGGATATTAAAGCCCTGTTCGAACAGGTGCGTGTCGGTACCCGGGTGCAGATTATCAATGAGCCGGTGAAGTTCTCCGTTGAGCCGGACGGCAAACGCTACATTGAAGTGCATCGCCCGCTGGCACAGGTTGAGGGGGAAAACCCGCAGGTAACGCCGATTACCCATTCCGCTGATTTCGCCTCATTTGTTTCTCAGGCGGGGAGTGATAAAGCGCTTATTGATAAAGCCTTGTCGCGCCGGGCAGGGATCCCGGTTGCCGTGTCGGCCAGTAACGGCCCGTCAGCCAGCAACAGCGTGCAGTCCGTGCAGAACAGTCGGGTGTCTGCTGCGGTAATGGAAGATGACGGAGAGAAGGTGACGCAGTAGGGGTTTGACGCAGACAAAAAAAATGGCGCACAATGTGCGCCATTTTATTAACAGGTACTATTACTTACGGTATTTAGTAGCCTGGTTGTCCAGACGCTGGTTAGCGCGAGCTGCGTCGTCTTTAGCAGCCTGAACGTCGGAACGCATTGCGTTCACGTCGTTGCTCAGCTGGTCAACTTTAGCGTTCAGAGTCTGAACGTCAGAAGACAGCTGATCGATTTTAGCGTTGCTGGAGCAACCTGCCAGCAGAGTAGAACCCAGGATTACCGCGCCCAGTACCAGTTTAGTACGATTCATTATTAATACCCTCTAGATTGAGTTAATCTCCATGTAGCGTTACAAGTATTACACAAACTTTTTTGGGTTGAGAATATTTTTTTGATGGGAATACGCCTATTTTTGATCGTTCGCTCAAAGAAGCAACGAATTCGGCGTTTTTGTCGAAAAAGCTATGTTAAAAAAGGCATTTTTCATCGGATTCATCTTAGATAAATCGCGATTAAATAGAAAAACCCGATTTGCTTTTTGAATAGATTTGGCTAATACCACGAATAAAAAAAGCGCCCCGAAGGACGCTTTTTATCAAAAATTAATTTGTTTGTGCATTATTACAGCACGTGAACAGATGCGGTGTTGGTGGTGCCACTTGGTACCAGCGCACCCGATACCATTACCACCACGTCGCCTTTCTGTGCCAGGCCGCTTTCCAGAGCCAGCTCTTTACCCTGAATGTAGAAATCGTCGGTAGAGGCGATCTCTTTCACCAGGTGTGCTACAACACCTTTGCTCAGCACCAGCTGACGCGCAGTGGTTTCATTGGTGGTCAGCGCCAGGATAGTCGCATCCGGGAAGTATTTACGCACTGCACGAGCAGATTTACCGCCCTGGGTGGCAACCACGATCAGTGGCGCTTCCAGTTTCTCAGCCGTTTCTACCGCACCGCGGCATACCGCTTCAGTGATGCGCAGTTTGCGGCTGTCGTTGTTGAAGTCCAGACGGCTGGTCATCACGCGGTCAGTACGTTCGCAGATGGTGGCCATGATGGACACTGCTTCCAGCGGATATTTACCTTTCGCGGATTCGCCAGACAGCATGACAGCATCAGTACCGTCGAGGATGGCGTTCGCCACGTCGCCAGCTTCTGCGCGGGTTGGACGTGGGTTTTTGATCATGGAGTCCAGCATCTGGGTGGCAGTAATAACCACTTTACGCGCGCGAACACACTTCTCGATCATCATCTTCTGCGCGAAGATCACTTCTTCAACCGGGATTTCAACACCCAGGTCACCACGCGCAACCATGATGCCGTCAGACGCTTCGAGGATTTCGTCGAAGTTGTTCAGGCCTTCCTGGTTTTCGATTTTGGAGATGATCTGGATCTTCTCACCGCCGTGCGCTTTCAGGTGCTCACGGATTTCAACCACGTCGGAACGCTTACGGATGAAGGAGGCTGCAACGAAATCAACGCCTTGCTCGCAACCGAAGATCAGGTCTTGCTTGTCTTTTTCAGCCAGGGCTGGCAGCGCGATAGAAACGCCTGGCAGGTTAACGCCTTTGTTTTCACCCAGGTCGCCGTTGTTCAGCACTTTACAGATGACTTTGTTGCCTTCGATCGCGGTCACTTCCATCCCGATCAGACCATCGTCTACCAGCACGGTGTTACCCACGGACAGATCGCTGGTGAAACCTTCATAGGTCACCGCAACGATTTCGCTGTTACCGACCACAGACTTGTCAGTGGTGAAGGTGAAGGTCTGGCCCGCTTTCAGAGAGACGTCGTTACCGCCTTCCAGTTTGATGGTGCGGATTTCAGGACCTTTGGTATCCAGCAGGATGGCGGCTTTTTTACCGGTCTTGCTCATGACGTTGCGCAAGTTCTGGATACGCTGACCATGTTCAGCGTAGTCACCGTGAGAGAAGTTCAGACGCATAACGTTCATGCCGGCGTCCAGCATTTTGGTCAGCATCTCTTCAGATTCGGTTTTCGGGCCGATGGTACAAACAATTTTCGTCTTTTTCATGACAGTCTTAGTCTTTAAGTTGGGAAGGATATGGAAATCTCGCTCCGGGGGCGCACCGCCGCGGAGTCAAACCTGTGTTGCAAAAGAGTATATGACACGCACTAAGGATAGGAGACATCAAATGAGCGTGCAGAAGAAAGTGTGCCTGAGTGTCAGCCCAACGAAGGAGAGGAGAAGTTGTACGTTGTTTTTTGTATTCCAAGCGCTGAAACCATTCACCAGGGATTAGGCGCGCATTATACGCTGATTTTAGGATAAAAGGAAAATGAAAACAGCGTTTCAAAAATAATCTATGCAGTTTCACATAATATTGTTATCAAGGCGTTAAGGCATAATGACAACTTATGACGGCAGGCGGGTAACCTGCCGTATTTTGCTTAATTTTTCAGCGCCTGACTCAGGTCGGCAATCAGGTCTTTCGTATCTTCGATCCCTACAGACAGGCGGATCAGTTGCGGCACAATGCCGTTGGCCAGACGCTGCTCAAGCGGGATCGAGGCGTGGGTCATGCTGTAGGGCTGACTCACCAGGCTTTCCACACCGCCGAGACTTTCTGCGAGGGTGAACAGCTTCAGGTTGCGGATCACCTCCGTCGCACGTTGCGCATCGCCTTTTACCACGACGGAAATCATCCCGCCCGGCAGCGCCATTTGCGTGCGGGCAAGCTGATATTGCGGGTGCGACTCCAGCCCCGGGTAGAACACGTTGTCAACCTGCGGCTGCTGCTCAAGCCATTGCGCAATCGCCAGCGCGTTGGTGCTGTGCTTTTCAACTCGCAGTGCCAGTGTCCGGATCCCGCGCAGCGTCAGGAAGCTGCTGAACGGATCCAGGACGCCGCCGACGGCGTTTTGCAGATACCCCAACCGTTCTGCCAGCGCCGGGTTATCCCCCACGACCGCCAGACCAGCAACCACGTCGGAATGGCCGTTCAGGTATTTGGTGGCGGAATGCACCACGATATCGAAACCCGACTCCAGCGGACGGTGAATGACCGGTGAGGCGAAGGTGTTATCTGCCACGCTGATCACGTTATGACGGCGGGCAATGGCACCGATGGCCGCCAGATCGGCCAGTTTCAGCAACGGGTTGGTCGGCGTCTCCACCCAGACCATGCGCGTTTCAGGTCGAATGGCGGCTTCCAGCGCGGCCAGATCGCCAGGCTTAACCCAGCTGACCTGCAGCCCGGTACTGCGCTTGCGTACGTTTTCAATCAGCCGGTATGTGCCGCCATACACATCATCAATGGCAACGATATGGCTGTCTTTGTCCAGCAGTTCCAGCACGGTGGAAATGGCGGCCAGGCCTGAGGCGAAAGCATAGCCGCGCGAGCCGCCTTCCAGTTCGGCGATGGCGGTTTCCAGCGCATGGCGGGTGGGGTTGCCGCTGCGGGAATATTCGTAGCCGGTATGCTCCCCTGGTGACGGTTGCGCAAACGTCGAGGTGGCGTAAATGGGCGGCATGACCGCCCCGTGTTGATCGTTAAACTCACCGCTGTGTACGCTGAGCGTGGCCAGGTTTTTCATCATCTTTTCCTTTATTGTTGTAGACGGTTGCGCCAGGCGGTGAGGACATCGCTGCGCGTAATCAGACCCAGGAAACGGTCGTTGTCATTGATCACGGCCACCAGACCGCGATCAAAAATGGCATTGAGGGCGCTTTCCGGTGCGTGCTTATCAAGAAACTCCACCTGTCGCGTCATCGCTGCCGTGACGGGAAGGGCAAAGCGATCCCCATCGCCGCCGATATGGCGCAGCAGATCCCACTCGTCGATAATCCCCACCACCTTGCCGTTATCCAGCACCGGCAGTTGCGAGATGTCATACAGACGCATTCGCGCCAGCACGGTGGAGAGCGTGTCATCCGGGGCGGCGGTGACGGTGGCCCCTTCATCGTGGCGCAGCGCAATGTAGTCGGAGAGATCGCCTGC
The DNA here is from genome assembly GCF_052044775.1 of Enterobacter sp. 22466. NCBI lineage: Bacteria > Pseudomonadati > Pseudomonadota > Gammaproteobacteria > Enterobacterales > Enterobacteriaceae > Enterobacter > Enterobacter sp. 22466. The sequence continues at coordinate 1,162,851 of NZ_JBQENX010000001.1, forward strand.
CTGCGGGCGGGACATCAGCCCCTGCTGGCGCATCCAGTCATCGTTGAACATCTTCGAGAGGTATTTGTTGCCACTGTCGCAGGCGAAGGTCACGACGCGTTTCGGCGTGGTCTGTGCCTGGCAATACTTCAGCGCGGCCGCCAGCAGGGTTCCGCTGGAGGAGCCTGCCAGGATACCTTCCGTTTTCAGCAGTTCACGCGCGGTGTTGAATGCTTCCTGGTCGGTGATGCGCCAGGCGCGCTCCACGCCTTCGATGTGAGCCAGCGGCGGAATAAAGTCTTCACCGATCCCTTCAACCAGCCATGAACCGGCATCGTGGTAGCGCCCGGTTTCGACCTGGTCTGCCAGTACGGAGCCGGCCGGGTCTGCCAGCACAAACTCCGTGTGCGGAGAGTGCTCGGCAAACCAGGCCTGCAGGCCACCCAGCGTACCGCCGGAGCCCACGCCAACCACGATGGCGTCGATGTTGCCGTCGAGCTGCTCAAACAGTTCCGGCGCGGTGGTGGTGCGATGCGCCAGCGGGTTGGCTTCGTTATTGAACTGGTCGATATAAAACGCACCGGGCAGTTCATTAGCCAGACGCTGGGCGTAATCCTGATAATAGGCCGGATGACCTTTATTCACGTCCGAGCGCGTCAGTACTACCTGGGCACCCAGCGCACGCAGGTGGAAAATCTTCTCGCGGCTCATTTTGTCCGGCACCACCAGGATCAGCGAGTAGCCTTTCTGGGCGGCAATCAGGGCCAGGCCGAGACCGGTATTGCCTGCCGTCGCCTCAATTATCGTGCCACCCGGCTGCAGCTTACCGGTACGCTCCGCTTCATTAATCATCGACAGCGCCACGCGGTCTTTAATGGATCCACCCGGATTCTGGTTCTCCAGTTTCAAAAACAGCGAGCAGGGGCCGGTATCGAGTTTATGCAGCTGGATAAGCGGTGTACGGCCAATCAGTTCAGTGACGGAGTGATAAATCGTCATGGTTTTGTCCTTTCAGGAGATTATGACGGGATGATAGGGCGATGAAATTTTCTCAAGAAAGAACGAATCTCTGCTTTTTAGAACAGAAAAGAATATAAATGATGTTTTTGGATGTCAGGACAGCAAGACGTAAAGTGCTCTGGATGTGAGGATGGCTATATCAACAGAAAATGCTGAAAAAATGACCGTTTTTCTCGTCTGGTGTCTGTCAGATATGCATCTGGCAGATAATCATTGCTGAAATTGGTCTAAATGGTTCCTACCCGCTGAATCCGCCGCTTATTTCTTCAGGTTATAACACATTCTTTTTTGTTCATTTAAAAGCTGATAACGGCTGTTTACTATCATTTTGGACATCCATACTGCTAAACCGCTATGCGCGGACGGATAATGAATAAGAATGATTGTTCTCAGTAATATTTCGAAGGTTTTTGACAACGGAAAGGTGGCGCTCACGGCCGTTGATAACGTCAATTTGACGATCGAACAGGGGCAAATATACGGCATTATTGGTTACAGCGGCGCGGGGAAAAGTACCCTGATCCGCCTGTTGAATGGCCTGGAAAAACCGAGCAGCGGCAGCGTGACCATCAACGGGCAGGACATTTCTGCCGCAAAAGGGGAAGCACTGCGTCAGGCGCGGCTGAAGATCAGCATGGTGTTCCAGCATTTCAACCTGCTGTGGTCACGTACGGTAACGGAAAACATCGCCTTCTCAATGCAGATAGCCGGAGTGCCAAAAGCCAGGATTCAGACTCGCGTGGCCGAGCTGGTGGAACTGGTCGGGCTGAAAGGCCGTGAAAATGCGTATCCGTCGCAGCTGAGCGGCGGGCAAAAGCAGCGCGTGGGCATTGCGCGTGCGCTGGCGAACAACCCGGACGTGCTGCTCTGTGACGAAGCCACCTCCGCACTCGATCCCCAGACGACCGATCAGATCCTCGATCTGCTGCTGGACATCAACCGTCGTTTCAAACTCACCATTGTGCTGATCACCCATGAAATGCACGTGGTGCGCAAAATCTGCGATCGCGTGGCGGTGATGGAGAGTGGCAAAGTGGTGGAAGAGGGCGACGTGCTGAGCGTCTTTACTCACCCTCAACAGCCGATCACCCGGCAGTTTGTCCGTCAGGTGAGCCAGTATACCGAGGAAGAGACCTTCAATACCGAGCTGGCAGCCGACCTGGAAGGCACGGTCATCCGTCTGACCTTCACCGGACACAGCACGCACAAACCGATTGTGGGTGAACTGACGCTGCGCTACGGCCTGCCGTTTAACATTCTGCACGGAAAAATGACCCAGACGGCGCACGGCGTTTTTGGCCAGCTGTGGGTACACGTGGTGGCATCTGATGAACAACTGAACAATATCCTCGCCGACTTGAAGCACAGCGATATTGAAGGCGAGGTGATTAAACATGGCTGATACCCTCTTTCCGCACCTGAAATGGGATCAACTCTGGGCGGCAACGCTCGAGACGCTGTACATGACTGCGCTTTCTGGCGTGGCAACCTTTGTACTGGGGATTGTGCTGGGTCTGGCGCTGTTTTTAACCGCGCGTGGTGGGTTGTTCCACAACCGTACGGTCTACAGCGTGATTTCGATTGTGGTGAACGTGTTTCGTTCTATCCCGTTCATCATTCTGATTGTCCTGCTGATCCCGTTCACCAAGACCATCGTCGGCACCATTCTGGGGGCCAACGCGGCACTGCCGGCGCTGATTGTTGGCGCGGCACCGTTCTACGCGCGTCTGGTAGAGATTGCCCTGCGCGAAGTGGACAAAGGGGTGATTGAAGCGACGCGCTCGATGGGCGCGCGACTGAGCACCTTAGTTTTTCGGGTTTTACTGCCAGAATCATCACCTGCACTGGTGTCCGGTATTACGGTGACGCTGATTGCGCTGGTGAGCTACAGCGCAATGGCCGGGGTGATTGGCGCAGGCGGTTTGGGAAATCTGGCTTATCTGGAAGGATTCCAGCGCAACCATGGTGACGTCACGCTGGTGGCAACGGTGACCATTTTGATCATCGTTTTCATTATTCAGTTCTGCGGCGACATCATCACTTCACTGTTAGATAAACGCTAATAAATACACACAGGAACCATCATCATGAAAAAGACACTGACACTGATCGCCGCTGCAACCCTGAGCGCCCTGAGCTTTGCCGCGTGGGCTGACACCCTGACCGTGGGCGCGTCCAATACGCCACACGCTGAAATTCTGGAGCAGGCGAAGCCGATTCTGGCAAAGCAGGGTATCGATCTGGAGATTAAACCCTTCCAGGACTACATTCTGCCCAACACCGCGCTGGCAGGTCATGACATTGACGCTAACTACTTCCAGCACATTCCTTACCTGAACAGCGTGCTGAAAGATCACGCGGGTGATAAGGATTATGATTTTGTCAGTGCCGGCGCGATCCATATTGAGCCAATTGGAATCTACTCTAAAAAATACAAGTCGCTGAAAGACCTGCCGGAAGGCGGCAAAATCATCATGCGTGATGCCGTGTCTGAAGAGGGGCGCATTCTCTCTATCTTCGAAAAAGAGGGGGTGATCAAGCTTAAGCCTGGCGTCGACAAAGTGACCGCGCGTATCAGCGACATCGTGGACAACCCGAAAAAGCTGCAGTTCACGCCTAACGTAGAAGCCTCTCTGCTGCCGCAGATGTACAACAACGATGAAGGGGCTGCGGTAGTGATCAACGCCAACTACGCGATTGATGCGGGTCTGGATCCGGTTCACGACCCGATTGCGGTTGAGAGCGGCGAAAACAACCCGTATGCCAACATCATTACTGTGCATCGTGGCGATGAGAAGAAAAAAGATATCGTCGCGCTGGTGAACGTGCTGCACTCGAAAGAGATTCAGGACTGGATCCGCACCAAGTATAAAGGCGCGGTGATCCCGGTAAATAACTAATCGGTTGATTTAACAGATGAAGCCCGGTGAGTCTCTCGCCGGGCTTCTTTTTTGTATCCGGGCGAGGGATCATTTAAGCTGACGCTTTTGGGCAATGGAGTGGATGACCGTGGGCAATGTGACCAAAGACGAAGCGCTGTACCAGGAGATGTGTCGGGTGGTAGGGAAGGTCGTTCTGGAGATGCGTGACTTAGGGCAGGAGCCGAAGCATATTGTGATTGCCGGGGTACTGCGTACGGCGCTGGCGAACCAGCGCGTAAAACGCAGCGAATTAACCACCCAGGCGATGGAAACGGTGGTTAAAGCGCTGGCCGGCTGATACGCCAGCGCTTTGCCAGCTGCTCAAGAGAACAGCAGAGCAGGTAATAAACGACACCGGTAAAGATAAAAATGGCCGCCGGGTAAATTTGCACCCGGTTGTTCACCTGTCCTGCCACCGTGGTCAGCTCAGGCACGTTCACAATAAAAGCCAGCGAGGTGTCCTTCAGCAGGCTGATAAAAATGCCCACCAGAGACGGCAGAATATTGCGCATTACCTGTGGCAACAGAATGTGCCACAGGGTTTGTTGCGTGCTGAACCCCTGCGTTAATGCCGCTTCGTACTGACCCGATGGCAGCGCATTAATGCCGGCCAGGACGGAGTGCATCACCGATGCGGCCGTAAACCACGCCAGCGCCAGCGTCACGGTGAGCGCGCCAGGGAGGTCGCCACCGGTGATAAGCGGCAACAGATACCACATCCAGAAAATCACAAAGATTAACGGGATCCCCCGGATAAGCTCAGCCCACAGAAACAGCGCCTTGCGTATCACCCCGGAATAGCGCCATGCCAGACAGGCAAGGGCCACCCCGCCCGGCAGCGCGAGGAGCGCCGCGCCTGCGGCCATCAATAAGGAGAGCAGGACCCCGCCGGGCACACCGGCAGCGGCGCGTCCCCACAGCAGATAATCCAGGTTATCGGTAATGACATTAAGTCCGGCAATCATGTTTTTCACTCCCTGTGAGTATTGTCTGCTGGCGTTGACGTTTTGCGGCGGGACCGAGCCGCACCAGCACCACGCCCATCACCACACCGGTGAACAGATAGAGCAGGGTGCCTACGGTAAACGCCTCCAGCGCGTGCGCGTTAAAGCTCTCAATCTGCCGGATCTGGCAGGTCAGTTCGGCAAAACCAATACCGCTGGCAAGCGAGGAGAGTTTCATCAGATTAAGGTACTGCCCCACAACGGGCTGCCAGGCGTTCGCCAGCCCCTGCGGCAGCAGGATGTAACGAAACAGACGCCACGCGGAGAATCCCTGGGAGAGCGCCGCCTCCCGTTGCCCGCCCGGAACTGAACGTAATCCGGAAGCCACTTCTTCAATGAGAAAAGCCGAGGTAAACACGCCCAGTCCCCAGGCCGAGCATAAAAACTCGGGTGTGAACCACCAGACATCACCGGGAAGAATGGACCAGCGGTGATCTGCATTCACTGTATCCCGGAATGCCTGCGGCAGACCGTTCCAGGCGGCAAAATACCAGAACAGCAGCTGTACCAGCAGCGGGGTATTGCGAAAAAGCGACACCCAGGCATTGACCACCGCGTTGCCGGGGCGCCCACCGGAAAGACGCAGGAGCAGAAAAAGTAGCGCAAGCAGGCTTGCCAGTATCGCCCCGGCGAGCGTCACCCACAGGGTGGTGAGATAACCGGAAATAATCCATTGCAGGGGCTGTCCGGTCAGCACCCCCTGCCAGTCGAGCGCGGGCATTACAACGGCTCCTGATGCAGCGGGTTCAACACCTTTTGCAGAAAACGCTGCGCACGCGGGTGCGACGGATGGCGGAAGAATTGTTCCGGCGGCGCGGTTTCCAGTATCTGTCCGCCATCGATAAAGACAATCCGGTCGGCAATGTCACGGGCAAACTGCATCTCGTGCGTGACCACAATCATGGTGATCCCGCTGTGAGCCAGCGATCTCATGACCAGTAACACTTCGCCAATCATTTCAGGGTCGAGCGCGGAGGTCGGCTCGTCGAAGAGAATAATTTGCGGCGATGAGGCCAGCGCACGGGCAATCGCCACCCGCTGCTGTTGGCCGCCGGAAAGTTCCGCAGGGAAATGGTGTGCCTTGTCCAGCATGCCTACGTTTTCCAGCAACGTCAGGGCACGTTCTTGTGCGGGCAGGGGCTTCCAGCCGTGAACATGCTCCAGTGCCAGGGTGATATTCTGACTGGCGGTGAGATGGGCATAGAGATTAAATTGCTGGAACACAAACCCGACGCGGCTACGTAACTGGCGCAGCGCGGGGCCGGAAAGTCGCCCGGTGGGTTTGTTGTCGACCAGGATCTCACCGCCGCTTAACGTCTCAAGCTGGTTAATAAGGCGGATCAGCGTAGATTTACCCGAACCCGAAGGGCCGAGGATAGCCACCACTTCCCCAGGCGTAATGGTAAGGTTAATACCGTTTAAAACCGGATGGTTACCGTAATGTTTGTCGACGTTGCGAAACTCGACACTGGCCTGTTCCAGATGTGAAAAATCCGCGGAGCCTGCCGCGGAGTGTGAAAATAAACCTGAAAGCATCTTACTTAGCTTCTATTGTAAAGGCGCGTGGCTGTGGAGACGGGGTGTCTGGACCAAACCAGACATCGTAGATTTTTGCTGCCTGGCCGTTTTTCTCCAGGTTCACCAGCTCATCATTGACGGCTTTCAGCAGTGCCGCTTCACCTTTTTTGACCCCCACACCAATCTCTTCTTTGCTGAGCAGATCGGGCAGAATTTTGAAATTCGCTTTATCCGGGGCTTGCGCCAGCAGGCCGGCCAGAATGGTGCTGTCTTGGGTGATCGCCTGCACGTTGCCATTGCGAAGCGCCGTCAGCGCCAGCGGAATATCGTCGTAGGAGAGCACGCGGGATTGCGGGAACCGCTGGTGCAGCGCCTGTTCGCCCGTGGTGCCTTTTACCGCGCCAATGCGTGCATGGCTGTAGGCGTCCAGCTTATCGGCGGATTTTGCCGGGACCAGGAATTGCTGGCCGGTGACAAAATACGGTGTAGAGAAATCAATCACCTGCGCCCGCTCCGGGGTGATGGTGATATCCGCCACAATTAAATCCGCTTTACCGGACTGGAGCAGTGGAATGCGGTTCGCCGGGTTAGTGGCCACCAGTTCCAGCTTCACGCCCAGCGATTTTGCCAACGCTCTGGCAAAGTCCACGTCGTAGCCCACGATGTCATGCGTTTTGGCATCGACGGAACCAAACGGTGGGTTGGCATCAAAGGTCGCCACTTTCACCACCCCTGCGGCTTTAATATCCGCCAGTTGATCTGCCTGAACCTGTGCAGAAAGCAGGCCACCTGTTGCCAGTAAACCCAGCGCAACCATTCGTTTTTTGAACCCTTTTCTGTTTGCTGCCATAGTCATACGTCATCCCGTCGTTTTTGTTTTGTCCCGTTACGCTCCCATAAGCGAAAGCTATCGCCAAATAAGAAATCGTTCTTTGCTATAAACAAAAAAGCATTAGTTAACAGTGTGTTACGTGGTGGTAACACATTCTGGCGGCATTTGCAGATCCTGCATATCAACAGTGGATATTGGTATTTCACCTGTGCGGAGTTTGGGTGTTTAACTGAGGGCAGGTAAAGCGAGAGGAGTCTGACGATGAAAAAGTGGATAAGCACGTTACGGCGGTTTTTTGCGACCCGACCCGTGAATGCGGAGAACAGCGCGCAACGTGTTCTTGAGTCGATACTGCCTGTCGCCAGCCTGTATGGCGTGGACGTGGCCAACATTGACCCGGAGTGGTTCCATGATAAAACGTCACGCTGAACTGCGCCGCACGCGCGAAATGTACTGGAACGAGCTGTGCTAAATTTTGTTCTGACGCCGGTTAGCTGTTAAGGTCAACAGGATGTTGAGCCTGGTCAGTAAATGGAATGAAGAACCCTATTTTCAAACGTGGCATTGTTGTCTGGACGATAGTCTGCCTCATCAGCGGCGTGTTGCTCTACGCCGAACAGATTCGCCGTCAGTTCTGGGAACGAGACCGTGAGTTCTCGGCGTTATTCTCCGAATTAAGCGCGGTCCTGACGCAAAATGAATCGGTTTTACCGCTCCTGAATGGCGATGAAGATATCGCCGCCCTACGCAAAAAATTCCCCCATCTCCTCGCTCTGGAAAAAACGACGGGACGCCCACTGGATGCGGCGCGGGTGGAGCCTGCCCACGAGATGCAGTACTGGCTTTATAACCCCTGGCGTCAGATCCGCGTGCGGGTGGACCTCGGCCCGATTCTGAATGCACATCATCCCTTTACCCACCTTGGGATCCGCTTTATCCCGACAGGCGACGAACCGGCGTCTGAGGCATTCTGGCACTGGCAACGCACCTTCCCGCAGCATACTCAACCTTTTACGCTGGAAGCGGATTCTCGTCCGGACTGGTTCGGCGTCAGCTGGTATTTTTATCCCATCCTGTTTATCGGCTGGGGGATCGTGATTGCGGTGGCGAGCGTGGTGCTCTGGCAGCGCAGGGCGCGTAAAGATGCTGAACAACGGGCGCGCTATTACCAGCACGCCAGACTCAACACCCTGGGGGAGATCACCGCCGGTATTGTGCATGAAATCAATCAGCCGCTAACCGCCGCGCAGACCTGGATCCAGGGGGCGCAGCGTCAGTTGCAGCCGGAAAATGGGCAGGCGGTGTCGCAGGCGCTGGCGGCTGCGCTGACGCAAATGCAGCGCATTAGCGCCTTGTTAACCCGATTTCGCGAACACGTCGTGCAGGAGAAAGTGACCCTGCGGGAAACCGACCTGGTGCAGTGCTGGCTGCAGGTGGTGAACTTACTTGAGCATGAGCGCAGGGCTGAACATATCTCGGTCAGCCATGCGTTTGCTCCCGGGGCCACCACCGTGCTGGCCGACCCTCTCTGGCTGGAGCAGGTGCTGCATAACCTGCTCAGCAATGCGATTCAGGCCCAACAGGCCAGTTCAGCCGGCTGGGTAAAGATAGAGAGTCAGAAAAACGAGAGGGGTATTCAGATAACCGTGACTGACGGCGGTCCTGGCTTTAGCCCGGAGGCGTTACAGAATGCCTTTATGCCATTTTACAGTGGCAGAGAGGTGGGCATTGGTCTGGGGATGACCCTAACGGAATCATTAATGACGCGTATGAATGGATCGATTACGCTGGATAATGCGCCGCAGGGCGGGGCACAGATCCGATTACAACTGGCGAACGGAAAGGAGGCGACGGTTGGATAACACAATCTGGCTGATAGACGATGATGAGTCTATAAGAGAGTCCATGGCGTTTTTGCTGTCGGGCATGGGCTGGCCGGTAAGAACGTTTGAAAGTGTTGATGCCTTTACCGCGGCCCATTCCCGGGAAACCGCGCTGGTAGGCTGTATGCTGCTGGATATGCGGATGCCAGGAAAAGGTGGACTCACCTGGTTAGAGGAGGGCAAATGGCCCTGGCCTCTGTTGCCGGTGATTATCATGACCGGGCACGGTACCGTTGATGCCTGCCGTCGGGCATTTCGTAACGGCGTGTTTGAGTTTTTCACCAAGCCGCTGGATGCCGACAAGCTTATCGAAACGGTGGGTCTGGCCTTTGAGGAGAGTCAGCGTCGCTTTGCCGACTGGCAGGAAACCTCGCGGGCCAAAGCGCGTTTCGCGCAATTGACCGCGCGGGAACATGAAGTGCTGGGGGAGTTGATGCAAGGGCTCAGTAACAAAGAGGTGGCTGCCCGGCTGAACCTCTCGCCACGAACGGTGGAAGCGCACCGCGCGGCGGCATTTACCAAGCTTGGCGTCAGCAGCCTGGTCCAGGCAATACGCGAATACGATAAATTGCAATCCGTATAACTACCAGGTTGAGTGCGTATTCAACCGAATTATGTTTCATCGCACGTCGGGGTAATCTTTGCCACGTATCCCAACACGCGAGGAAGTGCGATGAAAAAATTAATGATGGTTGCGGCACTGGCCGCGGGTAGTGTAAGTCTGGCCGCTCAGGCTGATACGTTGAACCAAAAGAATCTCTCGCTGGCGCAGGCGAATGCGCTGGCAACGTCCGCCATTCAGGCGTGCACGGCAAAAAATTATCAGGTGGCGGTCACCGTGGTTGACCGCGCGGGCGTGGTGAAAGCCGTACAACGGACCGACAATGCCGGTCCTCACACGGTCAAAGCCAGTGAAATGAAAGCCTGGACGGCGCTCAGCGCAAAAAATGCGTCAGGCAAAGTGATGGAAGTGGCGCAGAGCAATGCCGGCGCGCAAAACATGCGTGACATCCCTGGCTTCCTGCTGCTGGCGGGCGGCTTGCCGGTAAAAGAGGGCGATGAGGTGATCGGAGCGATTGGTATCGGCGGTGCGCCGGGCGGTCATCTTGATGAAGCCTGCGCGCAGGCAGCCATTGACGGGCTGAAAAAGTAACATAAAAAAAGCACCGGGTTAGCCGGTGCTTTTTCATCAGATTTTGCAGGCATCGCCGCAGTCGTCATCGGCGACAATCGCCTGGGCTTTTTTATCTGCGTCGTCCAGACGTTCCGCATTACGCTCTTCTGCTTCATCCAGTCCGTTAAAGACCAGGTTTTCGAGATCAATTTCCATGTGGCACCTGCTTTGTTCAGTTTTTTGATACTGGCACAGTATAGGGCAAAAAACGCCAGCAATGTACCTCGCAGCACATATGGATAATCCCTGCCATACTCTCTGCTTTATGGATGAGGAATGCCAATGATGACACTCTGCAAAACCTGCGGTACCGCGTATGACGCCGCGCCGCAAATATGCCCGATTTGCGAAGACGAGCGCCAGTATGTTCCACACAGCGGCCAGGCGTGGACAGACTTTGCTACCGTGACATCCACGCACAGCAACAAATGGCAGCAGCTGGAGCCACAGCTGTTCAGTATCAAAACGGTTCCCGCCTTTGCGATCAACCAGCGCGCGCTGTTGTTGCGTACCCCGCACGGTAATATTCTCTGGGACTGTATTGCAAACCTCGACCTGGCAACCAAAACGCTTATCACCGCGCTCGGCGGCATCAGCGCGATTGCGATTTCGCACCCGCACTATTACACCACCATGCAGGTATGGGCTGCGGCATTTGATGCGCCGGTGTACCTGCACGCCAGCGACAGAGAGTGGGTCATGTGCAGCAGTCCGGCCCTTCGCTTCTGGGAAGGGGATGCGCTGGAACTTTTCCCGTCGGTCAGCTTGCTGCGTCTGGGCGGCCATTTTGCGGGCGGCACGGTGCTGCACTGGCAGGAGGGCGATGGTGTATTGCTGGTGGGGGATATTCTTCAGGTTACGCCCGGCAAGGACGCCGTGTCATTCATGTGGAGCTACCCGAATATGCTGCCGCTGCCTGCCCGTACCGTTGCGCGGGTCACCGGTCTGCTGGAGGGCAAAAAATTTGCTCGTCTGTACGGCGCCTTTGAGGGACAAAACATCCCGGCGTACGCGGACGCGATTGTGCAGCGGTCGGGCCAGAAATATATTGCTTGTCTCAGGTAAAGCACGATGGGTAAACTTCACGAGTGTGATCCCGATCATACCTAAACGACAACAGATAAAAGAGAAATTGCTATGCAACATATCATTGAAGGTTTCCTCAACTTTCAAAAAGAGATTTTCCCGCAACGTAAAGAGCTCTTCCGCAGTTTAGCGTCCAGCCAGAATCCCAAAGCGCTGTTCATCTCATGCTCCGACAGCCGTCTGGTACCAGAACTGGTCACTCAGCAAGAGCCAGGACAGCTCTTTGTCATTCGAAATGCTGGCAACATTGTGCCACCGTTTGGACCAGAGCCGGGCGGTGTCTCCGCGACTATCGAATATGCCGTTGTGGCGCTGGGCGTGACGGATATCGTGATTTGCGGTCACTCCAACTGTGGGGCGATGAAGGCGATTGCGGATAACGCGAACCTCGAGCCGATGCCCGCTGTCTCCCACTGGCTGCGCTATTCTGATGCCGCTAAAGCCGTGGTTGAGAAGAAAAGCTGGGATAAGCCCATCGACAAAGTGAACGCGATGGTGCAGGAGAACGTGTTTGCGCAGCTGAGCAACATCAAGACACATCCTTCCGTTGCTGTGGGCCTGCGCAATAACTCTCTTCGCCTGCACGGCTGGGTATATGACATTGAAAGCGGTGAGATCCGTGCGCTGGATAAAGCGACGAAAACGTTCGTCTCCCTGTCTGAAAACCCGGAAGTATTCTTCGAATAATCACGCTTTGCAGGGCATGGAGGCCCTGTCAGTAATCGAAATACGGTAATCTCCGGCGTAGTTCCAACGCGGGTTTTTCCGCCGCTTTCGCCATCGCCTCCGCAATCTCCGCACACTCCGCCAGTCCCTGAACGAAGGGATGGTCGTGCATCAGCCACGGTATCGCGCCAAACGCGATCCTCCCGCACACCGATTCAGGCGCTTTCAGGGTGTAATCCTCGCTAATATCGGGGATCTCGTCACCTGTCGCCTGCAGTTGTTTGCGCAGGGTGGGAAAAGGCAGATCTTTTGTTCTGAGGGGCTTTTGCCCGCGGGCATCGATAAACACGTCGAAGTGATAAGTGTTGTCTTCAGTCGCGATCGCCGTCTGCGCGCTACCGATATCCAGCGTGTAATCATCTCCTAACGCGGCAACGCTGATGATCCCGGCCTCGCGCAGTGCCAGCAGCCGGCGGATGGACTGCGGCGGAATGGCGGCATAGTTGTCGATAAACACCCGCGCCAGTCCCTGTTTGAAACGTTCCCTGTCCTGCTCATTAAGATGCGGCACGATCTCCTGAACTACCTCGTGCAAACGAAGTACGGTGTAGCGCCAGGGCACCGTTCGCCGTTCACGTTTGTTGCGTTCGACTTCATTCAGATTGGCTTCTGCCCAGCTAAACGGGCCGTGCTGCTTACGATCTTCAAACCAGGCCTCGCGAAGGGTGTCCGCATCCAGCATGCGCAGCCCGATTTTCTCGCACCATGTTGGATCGGCGAGTTCCAGCTCTTTCACCATCAGGGCGAAGATACGATCGAGCAGCCCGTCCGGTCCTTTGGCGATTTCGCTTTCAACGACAAATTCAGTCAATACCGACAGCGGCTCGTAAGGAATAGGGCAGTAAAAATCGGCCTCAGGCAGAATACCCGTCCGGGACATCAGGACTATTTTTAACGCCTCGCTGCCTTTATCCAGCATAAATTTGTCGTCAACAAACGCGCCATGCTGCATAACAACCGCCATCGCGGCGTCCAGCCCGCTTAAGGACGTCCCCATAATCCCCACCCGACAGGCGGGGATGTCGGCGTCCATCAAACCGGACCAGGGGCTCGGAAAGAAGGTGCGCGTAGCCTCGTCCTCTTCAGGCCAGACGTGGCCGGTGGCGATGACGGCAAGATCGAAGCGTTCAGGAAAGAGGCTGTCATTTACCGAAAGCGTGACGCCGTCTTTGTCGGTGGCGATATCCGTTACTTCGGCTGACTCATGGATGTCGACCTGAAATCCCAGCCTGCGGGCCTCTTTTACCACCGTGAGAAAGCTGTCGCGAAAATACTCCCCCAGCAGAATACGGGGCAGAAATTGCCGGTCGTGCAGTGAGGCTTTTTCGACGTGAAAACGGGCCAGATGGCTTTCACTCTGCTCTTTTAACCAGTCGAGGTAGGTCATAAAAACGGGCGGGATTTCAATACTGGCAATATTCGCCAGCATCAGACGCGAGTTTTCATCAACACGGTAGGGCATACCCACGCCTGCCTCATCGGCTTTTTCAAAGACGGAAACAGCCAGTGGTGTTTTATTTTTCAGTAGCGCGTAAAAGGTGTAAATCCCTGTGGGGCCGGAGCCGATAATGGCGATTTTTTTCATCGACACTGTTCCTGCTTTTTTTGTCATATGAAAAGCGTAGCAGGAGAAAACGTAAAAAATCAGGCGATTGGGATTATTCAGACTACGAGAAGAGGATTTGCACCATTTCAGGACTGAAATGGTGCGTCCGAGTGGACTCGAACCACCGACCCCCACCATGTCAAGGTGGTGCTCTAACCAACTGAGCTACGGACGCAGAATGGTGCGTTCAATTGGACTCGAACCAACGACCCCCACCATGTCAAGGTGGTGCTCTAACCAACTGAGCTATGAACGCAACGTGTTGTCGGTGACAACGGGGACGAATATTAGCGGCACAGCACCGCAGTGGCAAGAGGCAAAATGCATTTTTCTCTCTGATTTCACGCGATTGCTTCATTACCGCGCAAAGTGAAGAGAAAGTAGCCGCCAGCTGGCGGCTACTGCGTATTTAACGTGCGGCGCGCTGCAAAATTATCGTTGATGGCTGGCGCTGCAGGAAGCGCATGCGCAGCATCATCATGATGGCCGCAGAGGTCAGACCGATGATAAAGCCCATCCAGAATCCGGCAGGACCCATGCGATCAACCACCAGATCGGTGAGGGCGAGGATGTAACCACACGGCAGACCCAACACCCAGTAGGCGATGAAGGTGATAAAGAAAATGGAGCGGGTATCTTTATAACCACGCAGTACGCCGCTGCCAATCACCTGGATGGAGTCGGAGATCTGGTATACCGCCGCCAGCAGCATCAGATGCGATGCCAGCATCACCACTTCCGGGTTGTCATTGTAGAGCAGGGCAATTTGCTCACGCAGTGCGACGGTAAAAAGCGCGGTACAGACCGCCATACAAACCCCCACACCCAGCCCGGTACGCGCAGCCGTTTGTGCATCCAGGGTTGAGCCTTGCCCGAGACGGAAGCCGACGCGGATGGTGACCGCCGCCGCCAGCGACATTGGCAGGACGAACATCAGTGAGCTGAAGTTCAGCGCAATCTGGTGTCCGGCCACGTTCACAATGCCCAACGGGGAGACCAGCAGGGCGACCACGGCAAACAGGGTCACTTCAAAGAACAGTGCCAGTGCAATAGGCAGTCCCAGCTGTACCAGACGCATCATGATGTTCCAGTCCGGCGTGCTGAATGAACGCTCGTTACGGATATCACGCATGGAGCGGGCGCGTTTAACAAAGGCGAGCATACTGAAGAACATCACCCAGTACACCGCCGCCGTCGCCACGCCGCAGCCAACGCCGCCAAGCTCGGGCATGCCGAAGTGACCGTAGATAAAGACATAGTTCACCGGAATGTTGACCAGTAAACCGATAAAGCCCATAACCATCCCCGGCTTGGTTTTTGCCAGGCCTTCGCACTGGTTACGCGCCACCTGGAAAAAGAGGTAGCCCGGTGCCCCCCAGAGCAGGGCGCGCAGATATCCCACGGCCTTGTCAGCCAGAGCCGGGTCAATATTATGCATGGCGCGAATGATATGACCGGCGTTCCACAGCACCACCATAATCAGCAGTGAGACAAAACCCGCCAGCCAGAACCCCTGACGCACCTGATGAGCGATGCGCTCACGTCGACCGGAGCCATTTAGCTGAGCGATAACCGGCGTGAGTGCCAGCAGCAGGCCGTGACCGAAGAGAATGGCCGGAAGCCAGATAGAGGTTCCGATTGCCACGGCGGCCATATCGGTGGCGCTGTAGCCACCTGCCATTACCGTATCCACAAATCCCATTGCGGTCTGGGCCACCTGCGCGATGATCACCGGGATAGCCAGTGCCAATAATTGCCGCGCTTCATTCATGTACTTCTGCACGTGAACACCTTTGTATTGTTGTTATTTGAGAGACTAAAAAAGCCGCCATAACAGGCAGCAAGAAGAAAAAGCAGAGGGGGTGTCAGCTATTGTAGCGGGCTTTAACTAATTATCTAGTGAAAAAATCGCCAGAAAATGCGCTCCTCTGGCAACCTGTATTTCCAACTGTTATTGTGGTGGGATTAAACGGTGTCACCACCGTCCGGAAAAAACAGGAGTTGTAAGCATGTTTACTGGTATTGTGCAGGGCACCGCCAAAGTGGTGTCCATTGATGAAAAACCTAATTTCCGTACCCACGTTGTTGAGCTGCCGGAATATATGCTGGATGGCATCGAAACCGGTGCCTCGATTGCGCATAACGGTTGCTGCCTGACGGTGACCGAAATTAACGGCAATCAGATTAGCTTTGATTTGATGAAAGAGACGCTGCGTATCACCAATCTGGGCGAACTGGTGGTGGGCGATACCGTAAACGTAGAGCGTGCGGCGAAGTTCAGCGATGAAATTGGTGGTCATCTGATGTCGGGCCATATCATGACCACCGCCGAAGTGGCGAAAATTGTCACCTCTGAAAATAATCGTCAAATCTGGTTTAAAGTGCAGGATCCGGCATTGATGAAATACATCCTGTATAAAGGGTTTATTGGTATTGATGGGATTAGCCTGACGGTCGGAGAAGTGACGCCGACGCGTTTTTGCGTGCATTTAATTCCGGAAACGCTGCAGCGTACGACGCTGGGCGCGAAAAAACTGGGGCAGCGTGTGAATATCGAGATCGATCCGCAAACCCAGGCAGTCGTGGATACCGTGGAGCGCGTGCTGGCGGCAAAAGAGGCGGCCATAATAAAGGCCACGGAAGAAGAATAAAAAAATAACCCCGGCAATCCGGGGTTATTTTTTATCGCGGTACACGCAAACCGTGTTCAATCCCGCGGCTAAAGACCACCTGCCAGAGCTGAATATCACGCGCCCGGAACGCACCGGCGCAGGCATTCAGATAATAGCTGAACATGCGTTTAAATCGTTCAGAATAGTTGTCTGCAATCTCAGGCCACGCTTGCTGGAAACGCTCATGCCAGGCCATCAGGGTCGTGTCGTAATCCGCGCCGAAGTTATGCCAGTCTTCCATGATGAAATGGCCTTCACTGGCGTTGGCAATCTGGCGGACTGAAGGCAAACAGCCATTCGGAAAGATGTATTTATTGATCCACGGGTCAACGTTATTGTCCGTGCGTTTAGAGCCTATGGTGTGCAGCAGGAAGATGCCGTCCGGTTTTAAATTACGATCCACCACCTCAAAATAGGTGTCGTAATTTTTCGGCCCGACGTGCTCAAACATGCCCACGGAAACAATGCGATCAAACTGTTCGTTGAGGTCGCGATAGTCCTGAAGACGGATATCGACGTCCAGACCCTGACAGCGTTCCCGGGCCATTTTTTGCTGCTCGGCTGAAATGGTGACGCCGACTACGCTGACGCCATAATGCTTCGCCATAAAATACGCCAGACCGCCCCAGCCACAGCCAATATCCAGAACGCGCATACCGGGCTGTAACTGTAGCTTCTCGCTAATCAGCCGCAGCTTATCCTGCTGGGCCGCTTCAAGGGTGGTCGCCTCTTTCCAGTAGGCGCAGGAGTATTGCATGAAGGGATCCAGCATGCGGCTGAACAAATCGTTACCGAGGTCGTAGTGCTCTTTACCCACTATCCACGCCCGTTTTTTACTTTGCAGATTGAACAAACGGGCGGAAGCGACGCGCAACGTATCTTTGATATTGCGTGGGAGCTGGTTCTCCAGACCGGCGCGCAACACGCTGGCAAAGAAAATATCCAGCCGCTCGCAATCCCACCAGCCATCCATATAGCTTTCGCCCAGCCCTAACGATCCCTCGCGCAGCACGCGTTTAAAAAAATCGGGATGTTTGACCTGCGGATCGGAGGGTGAAGATCCGTTGATAGTGATGCCTGCACGACCTAACAGTTCACTGACGATCCGGGACCAGTTATCGTCCGGAACGCTGACTTCTTCTATACACGATGAACTCATAGCTTCTCCATCACCTTACTGTGATCAGAACCTTCAAACAGCGTAGACGCTTTTTATGGTTTGTGAGAAATCTCACGGTAAATACCGCGAGGCTAGTATCCGACGTAGAACAGAGGAAGGGAGATATCCCTTGCCGAAATGCCTTCCATGGTAAAACGGGAGCACTCCGGCTCCCGTTAACACTTAATATTTATCGTATTTAATCGAACCAAATTTAGTATAGGCCTCAAAATTTGGTGATTCAATAGAAAATTCTTAGCAACCTAATCACTGAAATATCACATATTTTCCGCAGTGACTACGCATGCGAGGTTTCCGGCTGCGTGGGGCTATCAAGCTCACGTTGCGCGGCTGATTGCATGCGATATCCCATCACGGCCAGCACAACGGTCGCCAGCATCACGCTGGTGGTGGTCAACAGCGGCGTGGCAATCAGCGCTGAAACCACCAGGCTTGCCAGGAAGCACAGACCCAGCTGCAGGGTATTTTGCAGGGCAGCGGCACGACCTGTCGCCTGCGGGAAAGGACGTAACGCCTGTGCTACCACGATAGGGTAAATGGCGCCGTTAGCCACTGCCATCACGCAGAACGGAATCAATATCTCTACCAGGCCGACGCCCGGAATAAAACCGACAGCCCAGGTGGCGATCACACTCAGAGCAAAGAGCACCAGCAGCCATGGCAGCATCTGCTGACCTTCCCATTTCTGCAGTGTCGCACGGCAGCCGTATCCGCCCAGCAGGAAGGCGATGGTCTGCGGGACATAGCTCAGGCCAATGGCGGCCGGGCTGTATCCCATATCGTGCAGAATAAAGGGCGAACCGGTCAGCCACGCGAAGAAACTCGCCGAGCAGGCGGCATAGACCAGGACATTACCACGATACGCTTTGGCGCTCAGAAGGGAGAGGAACGTGATCGGTTTGGCGTCAGCATGCGCCTCTTTTTTATGCGCCGGCTTGAGGGCAAACGCCGGCAGCATCAGTACCAGCGTGATGGCAAACAGCGTGGCGAAGATAGCCTGCCACTCGAAATGCACCAGGATCCAGCTGCCCAGCAGGGGAGCGAGGGCGGGTGACAGGCCAACCAACGGCATAATAGTGGCGAAAATGCGGTTGGTGCGGTTGGCCGGGTAGTAGTCGGTAACAAGGGCCTGCCAGGTCACCGCTGCCGCACAGACGCCGACGGCTTGCACAAAGCGCAGCACCAGCAGCCAGGTCGCATCGCGTACCCATAACATTCCCAGACAGCCGACGGCAAAAATGCCCAGGCCCAGTAACAGCACCGGTTTACGCCCAAAGCGATCGGAGAGCGGGCCCCAGAGCAACTGTGCAATGGCAAAGCCCGCGAGGAACAAACTCAGGCTGGCGCTGATGGCCGCAGCAGGGGTTTGTAAATCTGCCTGCATCGCCGCAAACGCGGGCAGGTACATATCGGTGGCCAAAAAGCCCAGCACGCTCAAACCGCCGAGCCAGACTAAAAATCCATTCCTGGGTTGCATTGTTTTATTCTCCTTGAGGAGGCAGGTAGACACTGGCGCAGAGTGTAGGGAGTGCAAAGCGGGTTGTGAAACGCTAATATTTGGCTAGTGCATTCAAATTTTTTGCAGGCAGAAAATGTGGTCAGATTATTCTCTTGAAGTTGTCGATGCTGTCGCACGAAACGGCAGTTTCAGCGGTGCCGCACAGGAGCTACACCGCGTTCCCTCCGCGATAAGCTACACGGTACGTCAGCTCGAAGAGTGGCTGGCTGTGCCGCTGTTTGAACGACGTCATCGCGATGTGGAATTAACGCCGGCAGGGGCGTGGTTTTTGAAAGAAGGGCGTTCTGTTATCAAAAAAATGCAGATCACCCGTGAACAGTGTCAGCAGATCGCCAACGGCTGGCGCGGGCATCTCTCCATTGCCGTGGATAACATCGTCAAACCCGAGCGCACCCGGCAGATGATTGTGGATTTCTATCGTCATTTTTCAGACGTTGAACTTCGCGTCTCGCAGGAGGTGTTCAACGGCGTCTGGGACGCGCTGGCGGACGGCAGGGCAGAGATGGCGATTGGGGCGACCCAGGCGATCCCCGTCGGGGGACGCTATGCGTTTCGTGATATGGGCATGTTGAGCTGGAAATGTGTGGTGGCAAGCGATCATCCCCTGGCTGCCATGGAGGGGCCGCTGAGTGACGACACGCTGCGCAACTGGCCGTCGCTGGTGCTGGAAGATACCTCGCGCTCGTTGCCAAAACGTATTACCTGGCTTCTGGATAATCAGCGGCGGGTGGTGGCGCCGGACTGGGAGTCCTCCGCGACCTGCCTCAGTGCCGGGCTGTGCGTCGCGATGGTGCCAGTGCATTTCGCTAAGCCGAGAATCGATACCGGTGAATGGGTCGAACTGACGCTGGAGAATCCGTTCCCGGATGCGGCCTGCTGCCTGACGTGGCAACAAAATGACGTGTCGCCCGCCATGGCGTGGTTACTGGATTACCTGGGAGACAGCGAAACGCTTAACCGGGAATGGTTACGGGAGCCAGCGTAACTGGCTCCGTACAGCGATTAACGACGGTAGTCGCGGAACGGACCATCCGCAACGGAACGGCGTTCGATAAGACGCGGGTGGACTTCAATCGACTGCGACTCTTCACGTTTGTTGACGATCCTGTCCATCAGCATATTGAAGGCCGTTTCACCCAGGGAGTCTTTCGGCTGGTGGATGGTGGTCAGCGCTGGGGTAAAGAAGCGCGCGTTGCGCACGTTGTCATAGCCGATCACGGAAATATCCTGCGGCACGCGCAGGCCCAGCTCATCGGCCGCACACAGGGCCCCCATCGCCATGATATCCCCGCCGCAGAACACCGCCGTTGGACGATGCGGCTGGGAAACGATCTGCTGCATGGCGCGGTAGCCCGATTCCGGCTCAAAGTCGCCCTGCACGATCCAGTTTTCCGGCACGGTGATCAGCGCTTCTTCCATCGCCTTCATAAATCCGGCCAGACGGCCAGCACCGGTGTTGCGCTCAAGCGGCCCCGGGATCACGCCAATTTCACGGTGACCGCGTTCAATCAGATAGCGGCCCGCCATATAACCGCCTTCAAAGGCGTTATCGATGACGGAGTCGGTAAAGTCGGCGCGCGCTTCGCCCCAGTCCATCACCACCATTGGGATATGACGATACTCTTCCAGCATGGAAAGCACGGACTCCGGATACTCGGAGCACATCACCAGCAGGCCATCCACACGTTTTTGCGCCATCATCGACAGATAGGCGCGCTGTTTTTCAATGTTGTTCCACGCGTTGCCGAGGATCAGGGTATAGCCTTTCTGGAAGCAGTTTTTCTCAACCGCTTCGATGATTTCGGCAAAATAGGCCGCTTCACTGCTGGTCGCCAGCAAACCAATAGATTTGGTGTGATTAACTTTAAGACTGCGCGCAACGGCACTCGGCGAGTAGTGCAGCTCTTTGATTGCCGCCCAGACGGCGTTGCGCGTCTCTTCCGCCACGAAGCGGGTTTTGTTAATTACATGTGATACGGTTGTAGTGGAAACGTTTGCGCGTTTTGCTACGTCTTTAATTGTTGCCATTAAATGTCACTCCAGACCATATCCTAAACTCCTGAAAACCTTGAAGGTAAACGTTTGCCTTCTCTCACCCTTATCACGCAATCTTGAATTGCGGCACGCCAGGAAAACGACACGGGACGTCAGGAGGGGGTCAATGGCCGGTACGCTAATAAATTTAGCGTGGAATTTTGTCCTATCTTGATGAAAAGGGGAAGAGCTAAAGTGGTTATCCGTTTAAATCCGGGAAGATTTTTGACGTAAATTGTGTAAAAATGAGCAAGCTCACTTTTCGTGGGGGGATTAAAAGGAGAAAAATTGATGAGTTCCGATCTGAAGTTTTCGCTGTTCACCACCATTATTGTGCTGGCGCTGATTGTTGCCGCGGGTCTGACGGCTGCACTGCACTGATTTACGCGGAGGGGGCGTTCGCTCTCTCCCGCTTCCCCTGATTGTTACATCTCCGGCAAAAATCTTTTGCCAATTTGTTAACTTCTCATTTTTTGTGATTAATGTCATGCTTTCGCCTTCTTTGTTCTGTGTCACGACCTGACACGGCATCCGGAGTTGACGCATGAAAATCAATTTTCCCCTGCTGGCCCTGGCGATTGGCGCTTTTGGGATTGGCACTACTGAATTCTCCCCGATGGGGCTCTTACCGGTTATCGCCCGCGGTGTGGACGTCTCTATCCCTGCAGCCGGGATGTTAATCAGCGCCTATGCCATTGGCGTAATGGTTGGTGCTCCGCTGATGACGCTGTTGCTTTCCCACCGCGCTCGCCGTAACGCGCTGATTTTCCTGATGGCTATCTTTACCCTCGGCAATGTGCTCTCCGCCATTTCGCCGGATTACACCACATTGATGCTGTCCCGCATTCTGACCAGCCTTAACCACGGTGCCTTCTTTGGGCTGGGGTCGGTGGTTGCCGCAAGCGTGGTGCCCAAACACAAGCAGGCGAGTGCCGTGGCAACCATGTTTATGGGCCTGACCATCGCCAACATTGGCGGTGTTCCTGCGGCGACCTGGCTGGGAGAGGTCATTGGCTGGCGTATGTCGTTCCTCGCAACCGCCGTACTGGGCGTTGTCGCGATGGTGGCGTTGTTCTTCTCCCTGCCGAAAGGCAGCGCTGGTGAGCGGCCTGAGGTACGTAAAGAGCTGTCGGTACTGATGCGCCCGCAGGTGCTCTCGGCGCTGCTTACTACCGTGCTGGGTGCCGGGGCGATGTTTACCCTTTACACCTATATTTCGCCGGTGCTGCATGACATCACTCACGCGACGCCGATCTTTATCACCGCGATGCTGGTGCTGATTGGCGTGGGCTTCTCGATTGGTAACTATCTGGGCGGGAAATTTGCTGACCGCTCCGTGAGCGGAACGCTGAAGGGTTTTCTGACCCTGCTGATTGTCATCATGGTTGCCATCCCATGGCTGGCGCGTAATGAAGTTGGCGCGGCCATTGCGATGGTCGTCTGGGGGGCGGCCACCTTTGCCGTGGTTCCGCCGCTGCAGATGCGCGTAATGCGCGTCGCGCATGAGGCGCCGGGCCTCTCCTCGTCAGTGAATATTGGTGCGTTCAATCTGGGCAATGCGCTCGGTGCCGCAGCGGGTGGTGCTGTGATTTCGGGTGGTCTGGGATACAGCTTTGTGCCGGTGATGGGGGCCATTATTGCCGCGCTTGGCCTGCTGTTAGTGATGATGTCGGGTCGTAAACAGCCTGAAGCGGCCTGTGCTGCCGAATAAAAAAACGCAGAAGGGGAAACCCCTCTGCGTCTCTCTTACGCGGCGAAGTTCTTCGCCACAAAGTCCCAGTTAACCAGTGCCCAGAAGTGCTCCAGGTAGTTAGGACGCGCGTTACGGTAATCAATGTAGTACGCGTGTTCCCAGACATCCACGGTCATCAGCGGAGTCGCGCTGGTGGTCAGTGGTGTACCCGCGTTAGACGTGGAGACGATAGCCAGTTTGCCATCGGCCTCTTTTACCAGCCATGTCCAGCCAGAACCGAAGTTTTTGATTGCGGCATCGGTAAATTTCGCTTTGAACTCCGCAAAGCTGCCAAAGGCGGCGTTAATCGCAGCAGCCAGTTCACCGGTCGGCTCGCCGCCCGCATTTGGTGCCAGGCAGTGCCAGTAGAAGGTGTGGTTCCACACCTGAGCAGCGTTGTTGAATACGCCACCGTCTGAACTGCGGACGATCTCTTCCAGCGTTTTGCCTTCAAAATCGGTGCCCTTGATCAGGTTGTTGAGGTTGGTGACATAGGTCTGGTGATGTTTGCCGTAATGATATTCCAGGGTTTCCGCAGAAATGTGCGGTGCCAGGGCGTCTTTTGCATACGGTAGTGCAGGTAATTCGAACGACATTGCTTCTCTCCTTATTGTATTTTGTGTTGCCAATAACCACACAGACAACAAGGACAGGATAGCAAATTGAAAGGGTATGCAAAAGAGGAACTTACCCTGCCGTGGTGACGGCAGGGCAGGGTTCAGCGGATGGTTTTCGGTGTCATGACGCGGCGTGCGCCGACGTAGTGACGCACCCAGTAGTCTTCGCTAAGCGAGGTGATCTGAATGTCCTGACCGCTTCGTGGCGACTGAATAAACTTCCCGTTACCCACATACACGCCGACGTGATCAGCCGTACCGCGACCCTGAGTGCGGAAGAAGACCAGATCGCCATTTTGCAACTCGCCACGGTTAACGGGGGCGGCGTCGCGCAGGTGGTACATTTCATTGGCGGTGCGCGGAATGCGGAATTTCACCAGATCTTTATAGGCGAAATACACCAGCCCGCTGCAGTCAAAACCGGTGCGGGGAGAAGTGCCACCCCAGCGATACGGTTTGCCAATTTGCCCCATCAGCTTATTCATCGCCGTTTTTTGCGCTTTCTGTACCCGAACCTTATGCGCGTCGGCAATTTTCGTCACTTTCGTGCATTTGGCTTTATGCCCTTTGCGCGTGGTGCATTTTTCCGTTACGAGGTTGGCAGCAGTTTGTGAGGCTTTACGTTTCGATGCGAGGGCAGTGCGGGAAGATGTTGATTTCGATTTGCTGGAGGCGGTCTTTTTCGTTTGAGCAGTTGTTTTTTTCTTTTCGTTCTTACTGGTGGTCTTTTTTTTACGTTCTGTGGTTTTTGCCAGATGCGTTTTTTGCACAGCAGAGTGCCGCGCCTGTTGAGAGGCGTTTGCCGCTGGCGTGAAAGAGAGTGATGTAAACAGTAAAGCACAGAGCGTGATCGAGATTTTATTTATCCGCGCCACTGGGCAGTCCCCTGATTAATGCAGGTCATCAATAATACCCGCGTATGATTTACAAAGCCCGTCGATTCTAATCCATAAAAACCCGAGAAGTTAATAGCATTTTTCAATCTAAAAACCTGTTTCGTTAGCAAGTGCAAAAAAATTCATCGATTTGTCGCACAATTGTTCACGCCCTAAGCAAAACCCTGCCTGCCGCAGGGTTAAGCACCATTTACAATGCAACTTTTCCCCACTCGCGATAAAATAGCTATACGTGACAAAAATGTTATTTTCCGATGCCAGTCTGAACCGCTACAATGTCAGACTAATGCCGTAACAGAAGTTAAAGGAAGCAAGACATGAGCACCACTATTGAAAAAATCCAGCGCCAGATCGCTGAAAACCCGATTCTGCTGTATATGAAAGGTTCTCCGAAGCTGCCAAGCTGTGGCTTCTCCGCGCAAGCGGTTCAGGCGCTGTCTGCCTGTGGTGAACGTTTTGCTTACGTTGATATCCTGCAGAACCCGGACATCCGCGCTGAGCTGCCAAAATACGCTAACTGGCCGACGTTCCCGCAACTGTGGGTCGACGGTGAACTGGTTGGCGGTTGCGATATCCTGATTGAAATGTATCAGCGCGGCGAACTGCAGCAGCTGATCAAAGAGACGGCGGCGAAGTACAAAACGGAAGAGCCTGACGCGGAGTAATTTTCTGCGCAAATAAAAAAGCGACCTTAAGAGGTCGCTTTTTTTATTCTTCGCTGTCGCC
This sequence comes from Enterobacter sp. 22466, assembly GCF_052044775.1. Classification (NCBI taxonomy): domain Bacteria; kingdom Pseudomonadati; phylum Pseudomonadota; class Gammaproteobacteria; order Enterobacterales; family Enterobacteriaceae; genus Enterobacter; species Enterobacter sp. 22466. The sequence goes on from NZ_JBQENX010000001.1 coordinate 1,187,976, forward strand.
CATCGGCAGCGGCCAGCCGCCCAGACGCTTCCAGCGGTTGACGATCTCACAGAACAATTCTGCGGTGCGCTCCGTGTCATACAGAGCGGAATGGGCCTGCGTGCCGTCAAACTCAATCCCGGCGGTGATACAGGCTTTTGATAACACCGTTTGTCCGAGCGCCAGGCCGCTCAGTGCGGCGGTATCAAAGGTCACAAACGGGTGGAAAGGGTTACGCTTAAGAGAGGCTCGCTCGGCGGCAGCCATGGTAAAGCTGTGATCGAACGTGGCGTTATGCGCCACCATAATGGCGCGGCTGCAGTTACTCTCTTTCATGCCTTTACGCACCATTTTAAAAATGGCATGCAGCGCGTCATATTCACTTACCGCACCGCGCAGTGGGTTATGCGGGTCGATGCCATTAAATGCCAGCGCCTCTGGCTGCAGGTTTGCGCCTTCAAAGGGTTCAACGTGGAAATGCAGCGTGGTGTCCGGTGTAAGCCAGCCCTGTTCATCCATCTTCAGCGTGATGGCGGCAATTTCAAGCAGCGCATCGGTTTTAGCGTTAAATCCGGCTGTTTCGACATCAATGACAACAGGATAAAAACCACGAAAACGGTCGCACAGACCGGTAAGTTGAGCGTTATCGGACATCAGGGTCTCTTACAAGGGAAAAAAGCAGAGCGCATTATGGCAAATTTTGGCGGGGGATGCAGTAAAACAACGGGCGCATAGTGCGCCCTGAAGGATCAGTTGCCCAGACCGCGACCCGCGTCTTTGGCTTCAATCAGCTCGATTTTATAACCGTCTGGATCTTCAACAAATGCAATCACGGTGGTGCCGCCTTTTACCGGGCCCGCTTCACGCGTGACGTTACCGCCGTTGCTGCGAATACGTTCACAGGCTTCTGCCGCGTTGTCCACTTCCAGCGCGATGTGGCCGTAGGCCGTGCCCAGCTCATAGCTGTCGACGCCCCAGTTATAAGTCAGCTCGATAACCGCTTCATCCGTTTCCGGGCCGTAACCCACGAACGCCAGCGAGTATTTGTATTCCGGGTTTTCGCTGGTGCGCAGCAGCTTCATACCCAGTACGTTAGTGTAGAAATCGATAGAACGTTGCAGATCGCCAACGCGCAGCATGGTGTGAAGTAGGCGCATAATTTCCTCATTAACCAATGGAGTAGAGTATCTTTTTGAACAGAAACGATGTTTTAGTATAGCGGCGAAAGGCCGCCGCTATCAATGCACAACGGAGAGATTACAGCGTAGGGTAGTCGGTATAGCCTTCCGCGCCGCCGCCGTAGAAGCTTTCCGGGCGCTGTGGGTTCAGCGCTGCTTTTTGCTGCAGACGGGCAACCAGGTCCGGGTTGGCAATGTAATCACGACCAAACGCCACGGCGTCGATTAACCCTTTATTAATCAGATCTTCGGCTTTCTCAGGCGTATAGGCCCCCGCACCGATGATCACCCCGTGGAAACGCGCGCGCACTTTCTGGCGGAAGGCCTCAGAGTAAGGCTGACCACCGGCCCAGTCCGGCTCGGACATGTGCAAATACGCGATACCGCGTTTCGCCAGCTCTTCAATCAGATACAGCGCGTCGGCTTCTTCGTTCGGACCGTTGTCGACGTTCTGGAACGTACCGATTGGGGAGACGCGAATACCAATACGATCCGGGCTCCACTCCTGACAAACGGCATCAACCACTTCCAGCACCAGACGGGCGCGGTTTTCGACGCTGCCGCCGTACTGGTCGGTGCGGTGGTTGGACGACGGTGACAGGAACTGATGCAGCAGATAGCCGTGCGCGGAGTGCAGTTCGACCAGATCAAAACCGGCTTCGCGGGCGTTGGCCACGGCCTGACGGAAATCGTTCACGATACCCGGGATCTCATCCAGCTCAAGGGCGCGTGGCGTTGAGGTGTCGACGCGGATCGCGTGACCGTTTTCATCGCGCAGGGAAGTACGGGTATTCGCATTCAGGGCTGACGCGGAAACCGGTGCCTGACCGCCAGGCTGAATGCTGCTGTGAGAGATACGGCCGGTGTGCCACAACTGAACCGCAATACGACCCTCTTCAGCGTGAACACCGGCGGTGATTTTCTTCCACGCGGCGATCTGCTCCGGGCTGTGCAGGCCTGGTGCGCCGGCATATCCCTTCGCCTGTGCGGAAATTTGCGTCGCTTCAGTGATGATGAGGCCAGAGCTGGCGCGCTGACGATAGTATTCACCCATCAGTGGGGTTGGGATATCACCCGGCTCAATGCTGCGCAGACGGGTGAGTGGGGCCATAAACACGCGGTTTGGTGCGGTGACGGCGCCCACTTTCAGTGGGGTGAAAAGTTTTTCAGCTGACATAACGACTCCTGAGTAGACCAGTCGACTAGTAATTAAGTAAATAAAAACGCCTGCTACACGCCAGGCGCAGTAATGCTGCTATTAACATGTGCCAGTGCGCTTTCCAGCGGCACGGCACTGCGGGAAATTTTGGCCTGCAGGTTCGCCCCTAACCAGAGCGAATATAAGACCTGCGCCTGGGTTAACGCCTCACCGGAGAAGGCCAGCGTTTTTTCACGGCGGCCATTCTCAAGCGCCTGCGCCAGCAGGGCGATAACGCCGCTGGCACCTTTATCCATGGCCGCGCGCATATCTTCGGAGAGATCGCACACTTCGGCAGAAAGTTTTACCGTCAGGCATCCGCTGATAATGCCCTGCTGACAGAACTGGTTCAGGGTTTCCTGATAGTAATTCAGAACACGATCCCGATAGTTACCTTCGCCACTGGCGAAATGGGTCGCCAGGCGCTGATGGTAGCTGGCATAGTGCCGCTCCAGCATCGCCACGCCAAACGCCTCTTTGGATCGGAAGTAGTGATAAAACGACCCCTTCGGCACTTCGGCGGTTTTAAGTAACTCGCTTAACCCCATACCGGTGAACCCGCGATGCATGCAAAGCCGCTCGCCGGTCGCCAGTAAATGTTCGCGTGTATCGTGTTCAGTATTTCTGTTCATGGTCGAACTCTAATAGACCGTTCGGTCTATTGCAAGTGAGTTTATTGACGGCAGGCGTTCAGAATATCCAGTTGCTGCTGATAAACCGTTGATTTCACGTCCATCATACCCAGTACGGTAGAGAACAGGTTGTCCTGCGAAACCGCATTTTTTGCTGCGTAGTCGCGCAGGCACTGCGCGTTGATTCCAAAGTTTTTCGCATAGTCCGGTGATAACCAGAACATAAACGGAATGTGCGTTTGTTGCTCAGGGGCCAGCATATACGGTGTACCGTGCAGATAAATTCCGCTTTCGCCCAGCGATTCGCCGTGGTCAGAGAGATAAATCAGCGCGGTGTTCATGTTGGCCTGGCGTGCTTTCAGCGCATCGATGGTTTTACTGACCATACTGTCGGTATACAGGATGGTGTTGTCGTAGGTGTTCATCAGCGCCTGGTGATCGCAATCCTGAATTTCGTTGGTATCGCAGGTCGGCGTGAACCTGCGGAAATTGTCCGGATAACGGTGATAGTAAGCCGGGCCGTGGCTGCCCATCAGGTGGATCACCAGTACGGTGTCCTGTTTCAGGCCGTCCAGCACGTTGTCGAGACGGTAGAAGTTCACATCATCAATACAGGACATGTCTTTGCAGAACTGATCCAGGTTCCACTGGGTCATATCGGTATGGGGTACGCGGTCGCAGGCACCTTTACAGCCGCCGTCATTGTCGCGCCACAGCAGGTTGATTCCCGCATGTTTGAGCACATCGAGCAACCCTTCCTGGTGATGCGCCAGGTCAGCATCGTATTTGCTGCGCGTCATGCCGGAGAACATGCAGGGAACGGAAACGGCCGTTTCGGTACCGCATGACGTGGCCTGCAGGAAGTTGATGACATCCTGCTTTTTCAGTTCCGGGTTCGTTTCACGGCCATAACCATTCAGCGAGTAGTTCGCGGCACGTGAGGCCTCACCTACCACCAGCACCAGAACCGTTTTCTTGTACTGACCTGAAATCAGTGGGCCCTTATGGGCATCTTCACCAATACGCACCAGCGTCTGGTCGCCTGCAAACCAGCGCATCTTGCTGTATTTCACCATGGCACTGACGTAGTTCGCCGGCGTCACCATCTTGACGATGCTTTTATTATTGCGAAACAGCGACGCATAATCTTTGTAAAACACGGCGGCGACAAGGATGATCACCAGCAGGGCGCCAAGCATGGCGGCAACGCGCATCAGCAGGGCATACCACCACTTTCCGGTATGAATGCGCGTCATCGTTAACACCCCGGAAGGCACCAGTCCCGCAATGACAATCCACAGAATCATCTGTGGCGTGACCAGCGCAGTCGCCTCCTGGGAGTTCGTTTCGAACACGTTAACAATCATGTTCTGATCGATAACCGCACCATAGGTGTACATAAAATAGGTGGCCGCGGCGCATCCGATAGTTAAGACGATCAGCAGCGGCTTACGGATAAAGGGGATATTGAGCAGGCTGAAGACAATCACCCAGCCGCAGAACAGCACCAGCGGCACGGACGCGGCAAAGAGAATATCGTGAAACCGCACCGGGGCAATAATGGCCCAGCTACGTTGAATAAACAGTGCGTTTAAGAGCGTGAAGAAAAGCGCACAACCCAGAGTGAATTTTATATCGTTACACTGTAACTTTTTCGTTAACCACATCGAAAACAAACCTGTCATCATATTGATGAGGCGAGTATAGAGAGGGAAGATTAGTGAAACCTTAATGCCACAAAACTGTGGTAAAGCCCTTGCACGTGGGGCGTTTAACGTCTTCACTGTAGGTAAGTGTTGGTATTTGGAGGTGAGCGTGGCAGAGCAGCTGGAGTTTTTCCCCATCCAGAGCCCGTGCCGGGGGATTTGTCAGGTGGATGAACGCGGTTATTGCCGTGGGTGTATGCGTACCCGCGACGAGCGGTTTAACTGGCAACATTTCAGCGACACGCAAAAGCAGGAGGTGCTTCGCCTCTGCCGCCAGCGGTTTCTGCGCAAAATACGTGCAAACAAGCCGGGTGAAACCGAAGAACCCCAGCAACCTTCACTGTTTTAACACGGTAATTGCGTATACTCATGACATCACTTCCTTGAGGAAAATGTTATGGTTCAGCGTATTACCCTTGCCCCCCAGGGGCCAGAATTCTCCCGCTTTGTGATGGGTTACTGGCGCCTGATGGACTGGAATATGTCCCCCCTGCAGCTGGCGAGCTTCATTGAGGAGCACCTCGATTTAGGGATCACCACCGTCGATCATGCTGACATTTATGGCGGCTATGCGTGTGAAGCCGCGTTCGGAGAAGCCCTCAAGCTGGTTCCGGCGCTGCGTGAGCGGATGGAAATTGTCACCAAATGCGGTATTGCCACGACGGCAAAACCTGAACATGCCCTTGGTCATTATATTACCGACAGCGCACACATCATCAAAAGCGCCGAGCAGTCGCTGGTGAACCTGGCGACGGATCATATCGACCTGCTGCTGATCCACCGTCCCGACCCGCTCATGGATGCCGATGAGGTTGCTGAAGCTTTCCTGGCGCTGCATCAAAGCGGCAAAGTGCGTCATTTTGGCGTCTCAAACTTTACCCCGGCGCAGTTTGCGCTGCTGCAGTCTCGTCTGCCCTTTACCCTGGCCACCAACCAGGTGGAAATCTCCCCGGTGCATCAGCCATTGTTGCTGGATGGTACGCTCGATCAGCTGCAACAGCTGCGTATCCGTCCTATGGCGTGGTCCTGCCTCGGTGGCGGTCGTCTGTTCAATGACGATGAATTCCAGCCGCTGCGCAATGAGCTGGAAACCATTGCCCGTGAACTGAACGCTGAGAATATTGAACAGGTGGTTTACGCGTGGATCCTGCGCCTGCCGTCGAAACCGCTACCGATTATTGGTTCCGGTAAAATTGAACGCGTGCGTTCTGCCCTGGCAGCGGAAGAGTTGCAGATGAGCCGTCAGCAGTGGTTCCGCATCCGCAAAGCTGCGCTCGGTTACGACGTACCGTAGACCGGTAAAAATGTGACTTTCCGGTGAAATCTTTGCCCCTGGTATACACTTAAGGGGCAAAAAATAACCAGCGGAGGTCATATGAAGCGTTTTGCTCTGGCACTGGTCACGCTGGTTGTTTGCGCAGGGGCGCAGGCAGCCAGCGATGAAGTAGAAATGAATCTCGTCACCTCGCAGGGCGTAGGTCAGTCCATCGGCACAGTGAAAATTACTGAAACCGACAAAGGACTGGAATTTGCGCCCGATCTCAAAGCCCTGCCTCCCGGCGAACATGGTTTTCATGTTCATGCTAAGGGCAGTTGTCAGCCGGCGTTAAAAGAGGGTAAAGCCTCGGCAGCAGAGGCGGCAGGCGGCCACCTTGACCCACAACATTCCGGTAAGCATGAAGGCCCGAACGGAATGGGCCATCTGGGCGATCTACCCGTGCTGGTGGTGAATAACGACGGTAAAGCCACGGATCCCGTGGTTGCGCCTCGCCTTAAAAAGCTGGATGAGGTGAAAGGCAAGGCGTTAATGATCCACGTCGGCGGCGACAATATGTCCGATCAGCCGAAACCGCTTGGTGGTGGTGGTGCACGCTATGCCTGCGGGGTGATCTGATCCCCAATCGTCCCCGGCGGTGGCGCTTGTTCCAGCTGTGACAGGGAACAGTGCAGCCGCCAGATTATCGACGCTAAATCACGCGCGGCGGGCTGATGGTGGTGAGCGAGACTGTCGCAGATCCGCTGCAGCTCAGTCAGCGTCGCTTCCAGAGGGCGTTGCTGAACACCACGTTCACTCATCACATCGCGAAGCAGGGAAATGCACACGTCACGCACCTGCGACAGCGGATCGGACCGCGTCTCCCATGCGCGAAGTTGCCAGACCACATGGGAACAGTTCAGCAGGACCACTCCCCAGCGCAGCAGCCAGCGACGCGAAAGCGAGTCCTGGCTGTTATTGAGCTGGCTGACATGGTGGTACACCAGCGATTCATACTCACTCTCGCGCAGATGCGGTTTACGGCTGAGCTGATCGACAAATCCCCGACGAAGCTCGCGGATATGGCGTCGGCTTTTGCGTGCGTCTGAGCCGGGGCGTAATACGGCAAAAGCCAGCCACGCCAGACCCACGCCAAGGATTTTTGCCAGATTATCATTGAGAAAATCGGCGTAATCATAAACCGGCGGGTTCGTTACCGAGATGAACGAGCCCATAAAGACAATCAGCTGACCCCAGAGACCCGCCAGTTTGGGCATTTGCAGCTTCAGAAGCTGCATAGTGGTTAACAGCGGAAACAGAAACAGCAGGAACTGCCACAGGTCGCTTATCTGCACCATCAGGCCGAACTTGACCACAAAACTGAACAGCGATAGCAACACCAGCGTGCGCAGCAGTAGCGTAAGCGAGTTGAAGGGTGAGGCGGCAACGGAGTAGAGCACGCAACTGATGGCGGCAAGCGTGAGCGCGGCGGAGCCCGATTCCCACTGCGTGGTGATGCTCCATGCGCCCACCAGCGTCAGTGCGCAAAAGGTCCGAAAACCGCTCCACAACGCTTCCAGATAGTCGGTGTGCCGTGCCAGGGCCGGGCTACTGGGGACGGCGAACTCCGTTATTGGCGTGGCATTTTCGACGGCCTTGATCCAGCGACTGCTGCGCAGGTACAACCGGCAAAAGTAGTTCAGACGCTGCCAGAAGGCGCGGTGGCGATAATCGTACTCATCTTTCGGCGCGAGCGGGGCGATAATGCGGGCCACCGTGTAGATGTCGGCATTCGGGCTAGCAAGGGCCGCAAGCAGCGTTTCAATGATGGCGCGGGTGTTTTCCGGTGGCGTTGACCAGTTGAGCAACATCCGGCGCAGGCTGGAGATCGCACTGGTCATCCGTAACTGCTGGTGGAGCAGATAGTTCAGCAGGGTGTTCTGGCGGCGAAAACGGTAGTGGCTCCAGAAGGCCTGAATGCGTAGCAGATTCATGGTCAGGATCTGACCAATCACCTTTTCATGCGCCAGGCGAATCTCATCGTTAGTATCCGGCTGCCAGAGCAGGCTCGCATGTTCCAGCAAGCGGGTATGCATGGTCTTCAGCGCCGTGATAAGCGCGGTGCCGTCAGAGGTGCTGGGCAGGATCATCATCATGAACCCGCCGCTCAGAATACCGACAATGACTTCGCAGACGCGCGCCTGGGCGATGTCCCATAACTCGGTGGTGTCGAGAACGTTAACCACCGGAAAGGCAATAATCGCGGCGGTATAGCCCGCCAGCTGAAAGGCGTAGGCGACGTTATTGGTAAAGTGGGCGCAGGCCCAGGTGCAGCACCCCAGCCATGCCGCCATGCTCAGTAAAAAGAGCCACGGATCGTTGAGCGTATGGCCTGCAATGATCAGCGCCGCCGTGGCACCCAGCAGGCTGCCTGCGATGCGCCCGAGACTTTTACTGATCACGCCGCCAACGGTCGGGAAGCTCACGACCGCCGCGGAGGTCATTGCCCAGTAAGGTTCGTCAAGGTTCAGATAATAGGCAATGCTTAGCGCAAGGCACATGGCAATGCCGTTGCGCAGGGCGTAGCGCCACTGAGGGCGCGTTGCTTTCATCCACGGCAGGTTTCGCCAGGAGAAGGCATTCATCAGTGTGTTCCGATGGAGACAGTACAGGTTGTGCCGGAAACCAGCGTTAAGCCCTGCGGTAAGTGGTCAAATTCCACCCTAACCGGCACGCGCTGGGCCAGACGCACCCAGGGGACATTCGGTTTGATGTCGGGAACCAGGCCCGAATCGGTTTCAACGCTCTGATCGTAAATAGCACGGCCAATGCTGGACACGTGACCCTGTAACCTTTGCGAGCCACTATAAAGCGTTATCGTGGCAGGGGCACCTTCCCGAATGTGGCGAAGTTTGGTCTCTTCAAAATAGCCCACCACGTAAAACGAGTGGCTGTCGACCAGCGCGAAAATCGGTTGGCCGGTGGTGGCATAATTACCCACGCGGGCAGAGAGGTTCGTCACCCACCCATCGACAGGGGCCTGTACCACGGTTTGCGTCAGTTCCCACTGCGCCTGTTTGAGCGTTGCCTCAGCCACATTGACGCTGGCCTGCATCGCCTTGACGTTGATGTTGGCGGTATCCAGGTCTTCGGCGGAGATATAGTTTTGTGATAAATGCCGACGACGCGTGGCTTCGTTGTTCGCTTTTGCCAGCTCAGTCTGGGCCTTAGCCAGCTGTGCCTGGGCGTTAAGGATCGCAATATGATAAGGGGTATCGTCAATGCGGAATAAAACATCTCCCTTTTTAACGAACTGGTTATCCTTAACCAGAAGCGCCGTAATACTGCCCGATACCTGCGGGGTGATACTGACCTGCTCAGCGCGGACTTTGCCGTCACGTGTCCAGGGGGACTGCATATAATAATTCCACAACCACCATCCGGCCACCAGGGCCAGAGCCAGGACAAAAAGGGTGGAAAAGTACTTCAGCGTTTTCAGGGGCATAGTCACCACACAATCAATACGGCAAGACCAAGACACACGGAGAGGGCGAACAAAGAGAGATCCATCAACATGGGGTGCCAGATCTCACCAGAATACATCCAGTCGCGAAGCAGACGATGGGCGACAAGCCAGATCAGAAAGCCCACCAGAACGGCTTTAAACAGGGGAGGAAAGTAGACTGATGCACCGAAGATCAGGTCCTGAAGGGGCAGCCCCTCTGAGCGATGAAAAAACGTCACGAGCAGAGATCCTTTGCAGTGAACAGAATGCCGGGATGGCTTGTCTTAATGAGATGAAACACCACTTTTCAGTGTAAGTCATAGTTTTAAGTTTGATGAATGTCGTAATGCATTTGTTTTGGCAATACAAATGCTGCACACTATTCTAAAATCAGTATAATAACTTAGCAAGCTAATTATAAGGAGATGAAATTGGAATCGCCATTAGGTTCTGATCTGGCAAGGTTGGTACGCGTCTGGCGTGCTCTGATTGACCATCGCCTGAAACCTCTGGAATTGACACAGACGCATTGGGTCACGCTGCACAACATTCATCAGCTGCCGCCCGACCAGTCACAAATTCAACTGGCAAAAGCGATCGGTATTGAGCAGCCGTCGCTGGTGCGAACGCTTGATCAACTGGAAGAGAAGGGACTGATCTCCCGACAAACCTGTGCCAGCGACCGTCGCGCCAAGCGGATTAAACTCACCGAGAAAGCGGCTCCCATTATCACTGAAATGGAAGCGGTGATTACCAAAACGCGCGGCGAGATCCTGTCCGGGGTTTCACCTGCGGAGCTTGAAATGCTCATCAGTCTGATTGGACGTCTTGAGCAAAACATTCACGAGCTGCAGGCGCGCGACGCCTGACCTTATCAGGCCTTGCATTCGCAAGGCCTTTTATCCTCTGAAGACGATCACCCGGTTGCGGCCTGTCTCTTTCGCCTCGTACATCGCTTTGTCAGCATTTCCAACGCACTCTTCAGCGGTCACGTCTACTGACGTTGCCGTAAAGACGCCCATACTGATGGTTATCGGTTCCGGTAGCTGACCCTCGCTGCTGGTCTTATCAAAACTGCTCAAATTCAGCCTGATGCGTTCTGCAACCCGGTACGCGGCTTCCGAAGAGGTGTTGGTTAACATCAACACGAACTCCTCGCCGCCTATACGAGCAGCAATGTCCTGCGGTCGCACAGAGTCCATCAGCAGGTTCGCCACAAACTGCAGCACTTTGTCCCCCTGCAGGTGGCCGTAGCAGTCATTGATGCGTTTGAAACGATCGAGATCGCTGACGATAACCGAAACAGGGCGGCTGGCTTTGCTGGTACTCAGTGCCTGATTGAGCGCATCGTAAAAATAGCTGCGATTGTAGAGACGGGTCAGGGGATCGCGAATTGAGTTCTGATAAGACTGCTGATATTTCAGATGCGAGTCGCGATACAGCTGAAAGACGTCGTACAGCAGGACAAATATAATCAGTAACGTCGCCACGGTTTCAAATAAGCGCGCACGATACCAGGAGATATCCTCGGCATGTCCGCCCGCTAATAACATCGCCAGTGTCACGATATAACAGACGCATAAGAAATTACCGCCCACCCAGAAAAGATTGCGGACGCGGGTTATAAGCATTAGCGTTGCTAATGTCACTACCCAAAGAATAATTAAGACGATGTTAATCGCATGGCTCCAGAGAACCATAAATTGGTGGGTTTCATTATCCACCAGGTCCAGCGACAGCCACGGCGAATGGCTGGAATAGATCCATGCCAGCATGACCATGATAACCGTAAACAGAAACGTGGCGGCAACAATGGAAATATGCGCCATGCGTGGAAGCGGATTATCCCTGACGATATAAAGTAAGGCCGACACGATCATCAGTACCGCCATTAACAGATGGCGGAACATAAAGAAAATCATCGCATCGTTATAGTCCACGACGTTGAACTGATAGAGATCAAGCCATGCCGGGAAGCTGGTGAGCGTTCCCACCATCAGCAGAGCCGAGCCGCCAAAGGCGAAAGCGATGGCAATCAGATACAGCCGCCTTCTGTCACACCAGTATTTCATCGCCATAAAACAGGCAATAAACAGATGGAATACCAGTAAAAATATGGTAAGTGTAGGGAATAAAAGTGGTGAGAATGACGGCACCCATTCGACCAGTTTTAAAAACAGAAATTGTAATATTCCAATAACGACAATGCAGCCTAAACAGAACGGAATATAAGGTTTTTTCACGTATCGGGTAATCGCAAGCATAGGGTTTTTAATAAAATATAATAAATTGCAAAAAGAGAATTGAGATTAGTCTAACGGCAATGCGGGGGGAATACTTTGCGCAGGAACAAGATACGAGGAGGTTAATTATTGATGGCGTGAATGGGGTTTGTAAATATATTTATTTTAATGATGCTTTTTGTAAAAGGATGTGGCCTGAGAGCCACATCCTTTATGAATTAACGCGGAGAAACGGTAACCTGGCTACCGTTGCTTGCCAGCACGACGCGCTGACCAGCAGAGAAGCGGGTGCTGCCTTGTTTCTGTACAACCATGATGGTGCTGCCGTCGTCTTTACGGATTTCCAGCTCCACACCCTGGGTTTTGTTCATCGCACCCTGAACGCCCTGGCCTGCTACGCCACCTGCCACGGCACCTGCCGCAGTTGCCAGAGAACGGCCGGTACCACCGCCTACGGTGTTACCCAGGAAGCCACCCAGAACCGCGCCGCCAATGGCGCCCATGACGTTGTTTTCGTCGCCACCCTGAATCTGAACAGGACGTGCGTTAACAATAGTACCGTAAGTCACGTTCTGAACCTGTTTCGCTTCAGAAGCGCTATAAACGTCGCCAGAAAGTGAACTGTCATTCACACAGCCAGCCAGGGTTAAACCAATCAGCGAAACGCCCAGTACACGTAAAATCATTTGAATCTCCTGTTCACCAAAAACGCCCGATCCGGGCATCCGTTATGGCTAAATTATATGGCATAAAGAGCCATAGTTCATATCTTTGCACTAACAATCGGAAAATTGTACTTGAATTTGACTTAACGAGAGATAAACAGAATTCCGCCCTGTTACGTCTCTGAGAGTGTTAAAAAATATTATCGCCGGATGGCAAAGCGGTGCTGTTTATGGTTGAGTGGTTATCCTTAGCCCACGTAACGTAAGGAAAGCGCATGAAATCGGGTCGCTATATTGGTGTGATGTCAGGCACCAGTCTGGATGGGGTAGATGTCGTCCTGGCTGCTATCGATGAAAACATGGTGGCACAACAGGCAAGCCTGACCTGGCCTATCCCCATTTCGCTGAAAGAGGAGATCCTGAGCATCTGTCAGGGGCAACAGTTGACGCTTTCGCAGCTTGGACAGCTTGATGTCAGGCTGGGTGCGCTGTTTGCCGATGCGGTACTGGCGCTGATGCGTAAAGAGAATCTCCGGTCGCAGGATGTGGTCGCGATTGGGTGTCACGGGCAAACTGTCTGGCACGAACCCACTGGTGACGCGCCACATACCATGCAAATCGGCGATAACAATCAGATTGTAGCCAAAACGGGTGTGACGGTCGTGGGCGATTTTCGTCGTCGTGATATCGCGCTGGGTGGGCAGGGGGCGCCGCTGGTACCGGCCTTTCATCAGGCGTTGCTGGGGCATCCGACGGAGCGCCGTATGGTGCTTAACATTGGCGGTATTGCCAACCTGTCGATGCTGATCCCGGGCCAACCGGTACGGGGATATGATACCGGCCCGGGTAACATGCTGATGGATGCCTGGATCTGGCGTCAGTGCGGTAAACCGTATGATAAAGACGCCCAGTGGGCAAGCGAAGGCAAAGTGATTCTCCCGCTGCTGCAATCCATGCTAAGCGATCCCTGGTTTGCGTTACCGGCACCGAAAAGCACCGGGCGAGAGTATTTCAACTATGGCTGGCTAGAACGTCAGCTGGCGCAGTTCCCGGCGCTGGCACCGCAGGATATCCAGGCGACGCTGGCCGAACTCACGGCGGTCTCCATATCAGAACAGGTGCTTCTCAGCGGTGGTTGCGAACGTCTGCTGGTCTGCGGAGGCGGAAGCCGCAACCCGCTGGTGATGGCCCGCCTTGCCGGGTTGTTGCCTGGCACCGAAGTGACGACCACCGATGATGCCGGCATCAGCGGAGACGACATGGAAGCGCTGGCCTTCGCCTGGCTTGCCTGGCGTACCGTTGCCGGGCTGCCGGGTAATTTACCGTCAGTGACCGGCGCACGCGAGGCCAGTGTGCTCGGTGCGATTTTCCCGGCCAATCCGCGTCATAATCAGAGTTAACTGAAATTCAGCGCTGCGTATCGCCGTTAAAATGGCATGCAAACAGGGGGGCGGACATGCCCTCCAGGACCAGGATAGTCTTCGGAATACGCTCATGAAAAAACTTCTCCTTCTTGCTGTACCTGTCTTGCTGTCTGGGTGCAGCGTCTATAACCAGCTCGTTGAGCGCATGCAGACCGATACGCTGGAGTATCGCTGTGATGAAAAACCGCTGACCGTGAAGCTAAATAATCCTCGCCAGGAAGCCAGCTTTGTTTATGACAACAAATTGCTGACCCTGAAGCAGGGTATTTCGGCTTCCGGGGCGCGTTATACCGACGGCATTTATGTCTTCTGGTCAAAAGGCGACAGCGCAACCATCTACAAACGCGACCGCATCGTGCTGAACAATTGCCAGCTCGAAAATCCGAAGCGTTGAGATTTTCACAGGGGCGGCGCACAATAGCGCCACCCAATCTCAACGTCACCTAACGCCATGTCTGATAACGACGAACTGCAGCAAATTGCGCATCTGCGCCGTGAATACACCAAAGGCGGCTTGCGTCGCCAGGATCTTCCCGCTGAACCCCTGGTGCTTTTTGAACGCTGGCTCAAACAGGCCTGCGAAGCAAAACTGGCCGATCCAACGGCCATGGTTGTCGCCACGGTAGATGAAAATGGTCAGCCGTATCAACGCATCGTGCTGCTTAAGCATTATGACGAGAAAGGGCTGGTGTTCTACACCAACCTGGGCAGCCGCAAAGCGCACCACTTAGAAAACAATCCCCGTATCAGCCTTCTGTTTCCGTGGCATATGCTGGAACGCCAGGTGATGGTCACAGGCAAAGCGGAGCGCCTTTCCACGCTGGAAGTGGTGAAGTATTTCCACAGCCGCCCGCGTGACAGCCAGATTGGTGCCTGGGTCTCAAAACAGTCCAGCCGAATTTCTGCCCGCGGTGTGCTGGAAAGCAAATTCCTTGAACTCAAGCAGAAGTTCCAGCAGGGCGAAATTCCACTGCCCAGTTTTTGGGGCGGTTTCCGCATTCCGATCGAGCAGATTGAGTTCTGGCAGGGGGGCGAACATCGCCTGCACGACCGCTTTTTATACCAGCGCGACAACGGCGGCTGGAAAATCGACAGGCTGGCACCGTAATCCCCGAAATTTGTTGATTTAAGCGCTAGCGCACACCGCGCTTGCGCTTTATTCTATGGTCCTTTCGCATCAGGCGAAAAGTCGTGTACCGGCAAAGGTGCAGTCGTTTATACATGGAGAATTTGATGGCAAGCAGTAACTTGATTAAACAATTGCAAGAGCGGGGCCTCGTGGCCCAGGTGACGGACGAGGAAGCGTTAGCAGAGCGACTGGCGCAAGGCCCGATCGCGCTTTATTGCGGCTTTGATCCCACCGCTGACAGCTTGCATTTGGGGCATCTTGTTCCATTGTTATGCCTGAAACGCTTCCAGATGGCTGGGCATAAGCCTGTGGCCCTGGTGGGCGGCGCGACCGGTCTGATCGGCGACCCAAGCTTTAAAGCCGCTGAGCGTAAACTGAACACCGAAGACACCGTGCAGGAGTGGGTGGATAAGATCCGCAAACAGGTTGCACCGTTCCTCGACTTCGACTGTGGTGATAACGCCGCGATTGCCGCCAACAACTACGACTGGTTTGGCAGCATGAACGTGCTGACCTTCCTGCGTGATATCGGTAAGCACTTCTCTGTTAACCAGATGATTAACAAAGAAGCGGTGAAACAGCGCCTGAACCGTGATGATCAAGGTATCTCCTTTACTGAATTCTCTTATAACCTGCTGCAGGGTTATGACTTCGCCTGTCTGAATAAACTGCACGGCGTCTGCCTGCAGATTGGCGGTTCTGACCAGTGGGGTAACATCACCTCCGGTATCGATCTGACCCGTCGCCTGCATCAAAACCAGGTGTTTGGTCTGACCGTTCCGCTGATCACCAAAGCCGACGGGACTAAATTCGGTAAAACCGAAGGCGGTGCCGTATGGCTCGATCCGAAGAAAACCAGCCCGTACAAATTCTATCAGTTCTGGATCAACACCGCGGACGCCGATGTTTACCGCTTCCTGAAGTTCTTCACCTTTATGGACATTGAAACCATCAATGCCCTGGAAGAAGAAGACAAAAACAGCGGTAAAGCACCACGTGCACAGTATGTGCTCGCGGATGAAGTGACCAAACTGGTTCACGGCGAAGAAGGTCTGGCCGCGGCGAAACGCATTACCGCAAGCCTGTTCAACGGTACGCTGAGCGATCTGAGCGAAGCCGATTTCGAACAGCTGGCGCAGGATGGCGTGCCGATGGTGGAGATGGAGAAAGGTGCCGACCTGATGCAGGCGCTGGTGGACTCTGAGTTGCAGCCGTCTCGTGGCCAGGCGCGTAAAACCATTGCGTCTAACGCTATCACCATTAACGGTGAAAAACAGGCTGACCCGGAATACACCTTCGCTGACAGCGATCGCCTGTATGGCCGCTATACGCTGCTGCGTCGCGGCAAGAAAAATTACTGCCTGGTCTGCTGGAAATAAATAAAAATCTCCAGGGGCGTGGGAAACCACGCCCTTTTTGTTTTTTCAGGGTTTGGTAAGCATAAAATGAAGAACATCCTCGCCATTCAGTCCCACGTTGTTTTTGGACATGCTGGCAATAGCGCGGCGGAATTCCCGATGCGCCGCCTCGGTGCCAACGTCTGGCCCCTCAATACCGTACAATTCTCAAACCATACACAATACGGCAAATGGACCGGCTGCGTGATGCCGCCCTCGCATCTCACGGAGATCGTGCAGGGCATTGCCGATATCGACCAGCTCAAACGCTGTGATGCCGTTCTGAGCGGTTACCTGGGTTCCGCAGAGCAGGGGGAGCATATTCTCGGCATCGTCCGCCAGGTGAAAGCGGCAAATCCATCCGCAAAGTACTTCTGCGACCCGGTTATGGGGCATCCGGAGAAAGGCTGTATTGTGGCGCCTGGGGTGGCTGAATTCCATGTTCGCCATGCGTTGCCCGCCAGCGATATCATCGCGCCAAACCTGATCGAACTGGAGATCCTCTGCGAGCATCCGGTAAACAGTGTAGAAGAAGCTGTAAGCGCTTCTCGTGAACTGATAGCCCAGGGGCCTGAGATTGTGCTGGTGAAACATCTCGCACGCGCAGGGCTGAGCAGAGACCGTTTTGAGATGCTGCTGGTCACCAAAGACGACGCCTGGCACATCAGCCGTCCGCTGGTGGATTTTGGCCTGCGTCAGCCAGTGGGAGTGGGGGATGTGACCAGCGGACTGTTGCTGGTGAAATTGCTGCAGGGCGCGACGCTTCGCGAAGCGCTTGAGCATGTGACTGCGGCGGTTTACGAGATTATGGTTGCGACGAAAGAGATGCAGGAATATGAACTGCAGGTGGTCGCGGCACAGGATCGTATTGCGCAGCCAGAACACTATTTTAGTGCAACACAGCTCTAAACTATGCCGGGTGGCGCTGCGCTTACCCGGCCTACCAATCCCGTAGGCCCGTGCAAGCGAAGCGCCGCCGGGCGATAACGACCCGGTTAATTCAATCCTTCCGCTTTCAGCGCCGCGGCCACCGCAGGGCGCTCCGCCACGCGCGCCATATACGCTGCGATATGGTCTAACCCGTCCAGATTCAGCTTAATCGCACGTGCCCAGCGCAGCACGGTAAACAGATACGCATCGGCAATGGTAAACCGTGCCCCGCAGATAAACTGGTCGTCTTTCAACGATTCGTTGATGAACTGCAGCTTTTTCTCCAGCAGGGCGCGCACGGTCGGTTTGTACTCTTCCGGTGTATCCGGACGGAACAGCGGCGTGAACCCTTTGTGCAGTTCGGTAGCGATGTAGTTCAGCCACTCAAGCGTTTTATAGCGTGAAATCGTCCCTACCGGGGCCAGCAACTGACGATCGGGCACGTTGTCCGCCAGGTACTGCATAATCGCGACGCCTTCTGTCAGCAGGGTACCGTCATCCAGCAGCAGTGCCGGAACTTGTCCCTTCGGGTTAATGGCAAAAAAATCGTCGCCGTTTTCCAGACGTTTTTTCATCAGGTCAACGCCGTCCAGCGTGAAATCTTTGCCGCTCTCGCGCAGGGTTATATGGGAAGCAAGAGAGCACGCGCCCGGTTTGTAGAACAGTTTCATCGGTAACTCCTTTTTGCTGAGGTTTCAGCTATGTTAGTGCGCGATCAAACAAAAAAAAAGCCGCTAATACATTAGCGGCTCGTCGTTTCTCAATAACATTACGCGGTAGCGGTTTCGGTCGCCTTCGTCGTTTTGTCGTCGTCCTGAGTCATGCGGTTCAGCTTCGGTGCAGTCAGCAGCATCAGAGCCGCGATAACCGCTGTTGCGATACCAATCTGCAGGAAGACGCTACCGTAAACATTCAGGGAGACCAGCGGATCGGTTACGTTCTCCGGAACCGCCATCAGGTTTGCGATCTTACCGGCGATGATGGCCGCACCGGCAGTGGTCAGGAACCAGCTCCCCATGATGAAGCCCATCAGACGCTGTGGCACCAGCTGTGCAACCATCGCCAGGCCCAGACCGGAGATCATCAGTTCACCGATGGACTGCAGCGCATAGCTCAGGATCAGCCAGTTAACGGAGACGATACCGGCGTCAGTCGCAAATTTGGTACCCAGCGGCAGCACCAGGAATGCACCTGAGCACAGCACCATACCGATAGCGAACTTGTGCGGCATTGGCAGACGGTCACCCATCTTGTTATAGATAGCCGCCAGAATAGGGCTGCCAATCATGATCCAGAACGGGTTCAGTGCCTGATACTGCTCCGGCTCGAACGCGATACCCAGGATGGAGTGCTCAACGTTACGAATAGCGAAGAAGTTCAGAGACGTTGGCATCTGGCTGTACAGTACGAAGAAGATAATCGCTTCCAGCATCAGGATGAATGCCACAATCATCTTACGACGGGCCGCACCCTGCATCGCGAAGGCTTCTTTAGCAAAGATAATCACGATACCCAGCGCAACCACGCCCAGAACGGCACGTGCAACACCCTGGTTATGCAGCAGCCAGGTGGCGATTGACGCGAGGATCACAACACCCACGATGGTGGCCAGCAGTTTGCCCATATGTACTGGTTCGAAATCCGGTTTTGAACCGTAGTCTTTAACCCAGCTACGGCAGAACAGGAAGTTCACAACGGTAATCAGCATACCGACAAAGCTCAGCGCAAACGCCACGCTCCAGCCGAACTTAGCCGCGAGCCATGGGGTCGCCAGCATAGAGAAGAATGAACCAATGTTGATGGACATGTAGTACATGGTGAATGCACCGTCCAGACGCGGGTCATCTTTGCTGTAGCAGGTAGAGAGCAGGGAAGATGGGTTCGCTTTGAATAATCCGTTACCAACGGCGATGGTCGCCATCCCCATATAGACCACAGCTGCGTCATGGCCTGACCAGGCAACCAGTCCATAGCCGATCGCCAGCACAATGGCGCCCAGCATGATGACACGTTTAGTACCAAGAACTTTATCACCGAGCCAGCCGCCGATAGCGACCAGACCGTAAACGAGGGCACTGAATGAAGAGAACAGCGTGATGGAATCTGCTTCGGACATACCCAGTTGCTTAACCAGGTAAACCGCCATGATCCCTTGCAGGCCGTAATAACCAAAACGCTCCCATAACTCGATAGAGAAGATGAGATAGAACGCTTTTGGCTGTTTAAAAGCGTTCAGACTCACGCTTTCTTCTGTTGGTTTATTGTTTGCAGTTGACACATATACCTCTTTTTTTACATCCCATATTAACGGGGGTGTTCATAGCGTGATGGCCGTAGTCCATCCGCCTTATAGTTATATTGGGAGGAGAAACGGCGGGTAATGTTCACTATCCTGACCCGTCTGGCAATACGTTTGTAATAATCTGTTACATATAACTGAGCCGCTATAATCCTCGGTTTATGCAAATGTTATTCAGCGTTAAATTTTATACGATGAGTATTGTTAGGTTTTTTGACTGCCATATGCCCTCTGCTCCCGCTATCAGGCGATATGTTCTGCTATTTGCCGCTAATTGCAGTCATATAGCCCATATTCTGAAAAATGGGTGGTTTTATCTGTGGTCCTTGAGGGGTTATATCTTGTCTGGCAAAGGGTTTGGGTTGGTTTTGACAACAAAAAATCAACATGAAGTTATCAGAGTGATCCCGATCACAGATGTATAGAAATTTTCGGTAGTGAAAAAAGTATTAACCTGTTTGAGCGTTAAATGACCGAATAATTGACAGGGTGAAAGCGCACCGGTACGGACAATTTGCGGTCAAAAGGAAGGTTTTTAGTTAAGCCTTCCTTTAGTAAGGTCTTGATAAGGCGAAAGGAAAAGCAGGAGAGGGCAATCAGGGATACACTTTTTCTTTATATTCGCAGAGATCTTCGATGATACAGGAGCCGCAGCGAGGCTTTCGGGCAATGCAGGTATAACGGCCGTGCAGGATCAACCAGTGATGGCAGTCGACCTTAAATTCGGCGGGAACCACTTTTAGCAGTTTCTCTTCCACCTGTTCGACATTTTTACCCGGCGCAAAGTTGGTCCGGTTAGAGACGCGGAAAATATGGGTATCCACGGCGATGGTAGGCCAGCCAAACGCGGTGTTAAGTACCACATTCGCCGTTTTGCGGCCTACGCCCGGCAACGCTTCCAGCGCCTCACGATCTTCGGGCACTTCGCCACCGTGACGTTCCAGCAAAATACGACAGGTCTTTATCACATTCTCCGCTTTGCTGTTAAACAGGCCAATGGTTTTGATATAGGACTTCACCCCTTCCACACCCAGCTCCAGCATGGCTTTCGGGGTGTTGGCCACCGGATAGAGCAGGGCGGTGGCTTTATTCACGCTCACGTCGGTGGCCTGGGCTGAAAGCAGCACTGCGATCAGCAGCTCAAACGGTGAGTTAAAATTCAGCTCTGTCGTCGGATGAGGATTCTCGTCCCGCAGACGTGTCAGGATCGCAATGCGCTTGTCTTTATTCATGAGGCTTTCTCGGGTATCCCTTCCTGCACGCTACGCTCAGCCGCGCGGCGCTTACGTTTTTCATCAATCAGATATTTTATCGCCAGCATCATGCCAAGGCCAATAAACGCGCCCGGCGGCAGCATAGCCAGCAGGAACGGTGTATCCGTATGGAACACCTCAATGCGCAAGACTTTGGCCCAGCTTCCCAACAGCGCGTCTGCGCCGTCAAAGAGCGTACCGTTGCCCAGGATCTCACGCAGTGAGCCCAGAACGAACATGGCGCCGGTGGCGCCCATCCCGATGGCGAAACCATCCAGCGCTGACATTGCCGGGCTGTTCTTAACGGCAAAGGCTTCTGCACGGCCAACCACGATACAGTTGGTGACGATCAGCGGAATAAAGATCCCCAGTGACTGATACAGACCGAACGCGTAGGCGTTAATCAGCATCTGAACGACACTCACCACCGACGCGATGATCATAACGTAAATCGGAATACGGATTTCCGACGGCGTCCAGCGGCGCAGGGCGGAAATGGAGAGGTTGGTCAGAGTCAGTACCAGCGTGGTTGCCAGACCCAGACCCAGCGCGTTGGTGGCGGTGGATGTCACCGCCAGCAGCGGACACATCCCCAGCAGTTGAACCAGGGCGGAGTTGTTCTTCCACAGCCCCTGGACAATGACCTCTTTAACCTGGCTCATGATGACTCCTCACAGGCCGGAAGATTGTTGATCTGCGCGGGCAGCGTTTCTGCATACAGCCCGGCTCGTTTTACGGCATTCACGACAGCACGCGGGGTAATGGTGGCCCCGGTGAACTGGTCAAACTCGCCGCCATCTTTCTTCACGGCAAACGCCGGATCCGCTTCGCCGTGGATCACTTTACCGGCGAAGTGCAAAATCCAGTCGCTCAGGCGGGTTTCAATTTTATCCCCAAGGCCGGGTGTTTCATGGTGCTGAGTCACGCGGGTACCCAGTACGGTACCGGAAAAATCGGTACCCACCAGAAGCTGAATGGCACCGGAGTAACCATCAGGGGCCGTGGCTTCCATAACCGCGCCTACCGCTTTATCTCCTTTACGGGCGATAAAGAGACGATGCGGGCCTTTGCCCAGCTGCGGTGCCTGCACCACGAAGCAGCTTTTCTGCAGGTCATTATCGTAGAAATCAGGCGGGATCACCTGATCGAACAGCGCCTTTTGCTGCTTCGCGGCCTGTTCATCAATGGTCGTTTTGGTCAGTTCGTTCACCAGCGCCGTCAACCCGGTCAGGACTGCGGCGAAAACAGCCAGCGTGACGCCGTGTTTTTGCATTGTTTTCAGCATCGCGAAACCCTTAACGATGGCCGTACACGCGCGGGCGCGTGTAGTAGTCAATGAGCGGAACGGTGATGTTGGCAAGCAGGACAGCGAATGCCACCCCGTCCGGGTAACCACCAAAACTGCGGATCAGCCACACCAGCAGACCGGCCAGCGCGCCAAAGATCAGGCGGCCACGGTTGGTGGTCGAGGCGGTCACCGGGTCGGTCAGAATAAAGAAGGCGCCCAGCATGGTCGCGCCAGAGAGCAGATGCATCTGCGGGCTGGCCAGGGACTCAGGAGATAACAACCAGCCCAGCGTGGAGCAGACTGCCAGCGTGACAAGGAAGCTGACCGGAATATGCCAGCGGATCGCTTTCTTCTGCAGCAGGAACAGGCCGCCCAGCAGATACGCCAGGTTAACCCACTGCCAGCCCGCACCCGCCAGCACGCCGCTGTAGATAGCCGACTTCATGATCTGCTCAACGCTGTGCCCGGCATGCAGGGCGGTTTTAAACGTGTCGAGCGGTGTGGCCTGGCTGATACCATCCACGCCCATACGCAACGTGTTCATATCGCCACCGGACGCCGTATGACCGGTAAAGATCACATGCAGGGCATCCATAAAACCAGGCACGGTGGCGGCGATCTCATGCGGCGGCAGCCAACTGGTCATTTGCACCGGGAAGGAGATCAGCAGTACCACATAGCCGATCATCGCCGGATTAAACGGGTTATGGCCCAGTCCACCGTATAACTGTTTGGCAATAATCACCGCAAACACGGTACCGAGCACGACCATCCACCACGGTGCAAACGGTGGGATACTGATGGCCAGCAGCAGACCCGTCAGCAGGGCCGAGTTATCGCTGAGGATACGGGAGACGTGCATCTTACGCAGCTTCAGCACCAGCGCTTCTGCCGCTACGGCGCTGGCACAGCCCAGCACTAACTGGAACAGGGTTCCCCAGCCGAAAAACCAACACTGGACGGCAATGCCAGGCAACGCGGCCAGGCAGACCAGCATCATAATGCGCGACGTCTGGCGCTGGTTATGGGTGTAAGGGGAACTTGCGATTCTGAAAACCATTTAATCCTCGTTAACTGCTTGCTGTGCGGCTTTCTTCGCCTGAACGCGTGCAATCGCGGCGGCGACTGCGGCTTTGCGTGGATCGTCGTTTGCGGCCGGCTGCTGTTCTTCCTGCTGCGCCGCTTTACGGGCTTTAGCGCGGGCGATAGCTGCTTCGACTGCGGCTTTACGCGGGTCGACCGGTGCCTCTTCTGCGGCCGGTTGCGGTTGCTGGGCCGCTTTACGCGCTTTGGCTCGGGCTATTGCGGCTTCCACCGCCGCTTTACGCGGATCTACGGCCTCCTGCTCAACGACTACCTGCTGCTCTCCCGCTTTACGGGCCTTCGCGCGGGCAATGGCGGCTTCAACGGCCGCTTTACGCGGATCGACGTTGGCTTCCGGTTGCGCGGTCTGCGCTTTTTCTGCCTGACGTGCGCGGGCCGCGGCCTTACGCGCTTCACGGGCGGCAATGGCTTCGCTGTTATCCGGTTTCTCGCCAGCCGGGATCACGACAGGCTGCGCCGCCGTTGCTTTTTTCTCGCGAACGCGAGCCAGCGCCGCGTTAATGGCATCCTGATCTTTCTCGCCGGGCTGAACGGCAGCCTGCTTATGACGCTCCTGACGGGCCAGTTTTTCGCGCTCCAGTCGAGCCTGGCGCGCTTCAAAGCGGGCTTTCGCTTCGGCGGCGCGTTTTTCTTCCATCGAGATGGCATAAATTTCAGCCTTCTCCTGACGGAAGTATTGCACCAGCGGAATGTTGCTTGGGCAGACCCAGGCACAGGCGCCGCATTCGATGCAGTCGGCCAGGTTATGCGCTTGCGCTTTATCGTGCAACTGGCCTTTGCTGTACCAGTACAACTGCTGCGGAAGCAGATCCGCCGGGCAGGCATCGGCACAGGCGCTGCAGCGGATGCAGCCTTTTTCTTCCTGCTCTTCACCCATTTCGGTCGCAGAGGGGGCGAGCAGACAGTTAGTGATTTTTACGACCGGGACGTCCAGCCACGGCAGGGTAAAGCCCATCAATGGGCCGCCCATGATCACCATCTGATCGCTGCCGGGACAGAATCCGGCCTGCTCCAGAAGATGACGGACCGGTGTACCCAGACGCGCCCAGACGTTGCCCGGACGAGAAACGGACTCACCCGTCAGCGTCACCACGCGTTCGGTCAGGGGTTCACCGTCAATCACCGCACGTTTCACGGCGTAGGCGGTGCCTACGTTTTGCATCAACACGCCAATATCAGAAGAGCGGCCGCCGTGGGGAACCTGTTTCCCGGTGAGTATTTGCGTCAGCTGTTTCGCCCCGCCAGAAGGGTATTTGGTCGGAATGACGCGCAGACCAATATCGTGGCTACCGGCGAGCACCGCACGCAGCATGGAGATGGCCTGCGGTTTGTTGTCCTCAATACCAATCAGCACTTCGCGCGGTTGCAGCACATGGGCAAGAATACGGATCCCTTCCACGACCTGCGCGGCACAGTCCTGCATCAGGCGGTCATCGGCGGTGATGTAGGGTTCGCATTCGGCGGCGTTGATAATCAGCGTCTGAATTTTATCGCCGCCACCGCGCAGTTTGACGCCGGTCGGGAACCCTGCGCCACCCAGCCCGGCAACGCCGAACTGATGGATACGCTCGATGAGCGCTTCCCGGCTGTGAGCGCGGTAGTCACTCCAGCCATCGCGTTCGAACCAGCGGTCTTCGCCGTCGGCTTCAATAATGACGCTCAGCTCGGAGAGGGCTGACGGATGTGCCACGGTGTGAGGGGTAATCGCCACCACTTTACCGGATGTCGGAGCGTGGATCGGCAGCATACGTCCGCGACCAAAGGTCAATGGCTGGCCGCGAAGGACGGTATCGCCTTCTTTTACACACAGTTCGCCCTCAGCACCAATGTGCTGCTTCAGCGGCATAACGAAACGGGTCGCCAGCGGAATTTGACGCAGCGGCGTGCCGCTGGACTGGGTTTTCATCTCCGGCGGATGGATGCCGCCGTCAAAGTCCCAAATCTTCTCTTTTCTGAAAGCAGAAAATAACTTAAGCATGTTGTTCCACAGGAATGTTGCGAACCGGAATGGTTTGAAGGTCCCACTTCCAGCTTTCGGTAGTCGTTTCAACCGGGCGCAACTCGATACATTGCGTCGGGCAGGGCGCCACGCAGAGGTTACAGCCGGTGCACAGATCCGCCACGACGGTGTGCATGGCGCGGGTTGCGCCAACAATGGCATCGACAGGGCACGCCTGAATACATTTGGTGCAGCCAATGCAGTTCGCTTCGTCGATTACGGCAAGGGCACGCACGGGCTCCTGCACATCCGCATCGCCATCAACCGGCTGCGGATCAACGTTAAGCAGGGCCGCAATTTTCAGCATTACCGCTTCGCCACCGGGCGCACAGCGGTTAATTTTCTCACCCTGAACACCCACGGCTTCTGCATAGGGGCGACAGCCAGGGTAACCGCACTGCCCACACTGGCTTTGCGGCAAAAGCTCATCAATTTTTTCAACAACAGGATCGTCCTCTACCGCGAAACGGCGGGAGGCGTAACCCAGAATAAGGCCAAACACCAACCCCAGCACGCTGATGGAGGCGATGGCTATCCAGATGGTATTCATTACAACTTCACCAGACCACTAAAGCCCATAAAGGCCAGAGACATTAAACCTGCGGTCACCAGCGCAATCGCGTTACCGCGGAATGGCGCAGGGATATCCGCTGCGGCGAGGCGCTCACGAATAGAGGCAAACAGCACCATCACCAGCGAGAAACCGACGGCGGCGGAAAAACCGTACAGCGCCGACTGCATGAAATTGTGTCCGAGATTAATGTTCAACAGCGCCACGCCGAGAACGGCACAGTTGGTGGTGATCAATGGCAGGAAGATACCCAGCAGGCGATAGAGCGCCGGGCTGGTTTTGCGCACCACCATTTCGGTAAATTGCACCACAACGGCAATGACCAGAATAAAGGCCAGTGTACGGAGATAGACTAAACCCAGCGGGATGAGGATCCAGGTATCAATCAACCATGCGCAGATGGACGCCAGCGTCATGACGAAGGTTGTCGCCAGCCCCATGCCCATTGCCGTTTCCAGCTTTTTGGACACGCCCATAAACGGACACAGGCCAAGGAACTTCACCAGAACGAAGTTGTTAACCAGCACAGTGCCGACAAAGAGCAGTAAGTAATCGGTCATTATTCAGCCTGAAATAAAAAAGCCGCCTATTATCGGATAAACCACAACAGGCGACAACAGGTTAACTGTAAGGTTATTACGGGTTCACGAAGGTGTTCTTCACCCGCGTCGAACGCTTGAAATACGGCACCAGAAGCGCTGCAGCCAGTAACGGGAAAAGCAGCTGACGAACGGCCAGGGCATCCGAAACCGGTGAAAAAGCAAAGGCTTTCACCGCCAGCAGCACGGAAACCAGCAGCCAGATTATGTAGTGCTTCGGCACACTCTTGCGACGTTTAAAGAACGCAATGGTCAGCCACAGCGTGTAGTACCACATTGCGATCGCGAAGACGAACGACACGAACCACAGGGTAATATTCAGCACACTTTGCGACATCAGGGTCTGGATTGCATGAGGGGTAACCAGCGCGGTGGTATAAAGCAGCAGCGCAAGTGAGGCGCTTAATAATGCAACCAGCAGCCATGCCAGTGGGGCGATTAACCAGCCTCCAATTCTTTCTCCAGGCGTTGCGGTCATGAACTCTCCCATAAATCTGCGCGAAATGTTGTACAGCCAGTTTGCAGGGCGGAGAGTATATAACATTTCGCGCGGATGGCTACTTTCTTATAAAACGTAACGCCATACGGACTTGGGCACTTCGCCGACGTTAAACAAACGCCCGCCGGAAACCAGCTCCGCACGGCGATGGTCCGCAGCACGATACATATTGATGATGTCCTGATTATCCGACAGCGTGTAGTTCAGGTGGTCAAACAGTTTTTCCAGGCTCTCAAGGGAATTGATCTTACGAAATTTTAATAAATAGTCCTGAACTGTCATATTAATAAGTTTCCATATAAAAGTGAGTCATACCCGTAAAGGTAATTCGTTTGAATAATAAACGGATTAATAAAGACGTAAACTGCCCACTCAGGTAACGCGACTAAATTAGGAGTTTTCTTTGCTGAAAGATTCAGGCATCAGATGATGCCTGGAAGAGAAGGTTAACCGTGTTCACCAGGACTGGCAATACGTAACTGACATATTGTGTCACTCTTTATTGCCGTAACCGGTTACTTAGGTTGCGCGACAGTGGCAGGCTCCGGCGGTTGGTAGTTATCGATATGGCTGGCAACGCCGAGCAAAATGACCGATACCCCAAGAACAATCCATCCCGCTAATTCAATGATTCGATTAATAATTGACGTCATAATTCGTGCTTGTAATTTATCCATAAATACCGGTTGCAAATGTTACAGCGACAGTTGGTTGACAGCAAGTACTTTGGGAACGGTTCCCTTAAACGCAATCAGAGGGTTAAACCCATGTAACAAAAACAACCGGTGCAGGATGCTATTTTAAGTCATATGGCACATGCTTAATCTGTTATGAAGCCAGGTTAGCCAGTGTGAAATAAGAACATCACAGGAGAGGGCAGTATTATGAGTGATAGCATCCGTGTCGGACTTATTGGTTTCGGCTATGCGAGCAAAACATTCCATGCGCCGTTAATTGCCGGCACGCCTGGAATGGCGCTGGCGGCCGTTTCAAGCAGTGATGCGACTAAAGTACATGCCGACTGGCCTGGCGTGCCGGTTGTCTCTGAGCCTAAGCACCTTTTCAATGATCCGAATATTGATTTAATTGTGATCCCCACGCCGAACGACACGCATTTCCCGCTGGCGAAGGCTGCGCTGGAAGCCGGTAAGCACGTGGTGGTGGATAAACCCTTTACCGTGACGTTGTCTCAGGCACGCGAGCTGGACGCGCTGGCGAAAAGCCTTGGCAGACTGCTGTCGGTGTTTCATAACCGCCGCTGGGACAGCGATTTTCTGACGGTAAAAGCGCTGCTCAGCGAGGGAATGCTCGGGGAAATAACCTTTTTTGAATCGCACTTTGACCGTTTCCGGCCGCAGGTGCGAAACCGCTGGCGTGAACAGGCCGGGCCAGGCAGCGGCATCTGGTACGATTTAGCCCCGCATCTGCTCGACCAGGCCGTGAATCTGTTTGGCCTGCCGGTAAGCATGACGGTTGACCTGGCTCAGCTCAGACCCGGCGCACAAACAACCGATTATTTTCATGCCGTTCTAAGCTACCCGCAGCGCCGGATAGTGCTGCACGGAACGATGGTCGCGGCTGCGGAATCGGCCCGTTATATCCTTCACGGCACGCGCGGCAGTTACGTGAAGTTTGGCCTCGATCCGCAGGAAGAGCGTCTGAAAAACGGCGAGCGTCTGCCACAGGAAGACTGGGGATATGATATGCGCGACGGGGTGGTGACCAAAGTGGAGGGGGAGACGCTGGTGGAAGAAACCTTGCTGACGATCCCGGGGAACTACCCGGCATATTATGCGGCCGTGCGTGATGCGCTGAACGGCACGGGTGAAAACCCGGTACCAGCCAGCCAGGCGATTCAGATCATGGAGCTGATCGAACTGGGCATTGAATCTGCCAAACATCGCGCCACGCTCTGTCTGGCATAAGTTTAGTGGGCCGGGTAGGGCGTAGCCGCCACCCGGCAAAGGGGTTACGCGTTTGCCACCTTATCCCGAAGCGCCTGCTTCTCTTCCGGCGTGAGGAACGCCATCTCCAGCCCATTCATCTGCGCCTGGCGGATCTGCTCGCGGCTCAGGCCCGCCTGTGGTGCAGCGACCGTATACTCGTGGATAATGTCCACGCCCTGTACCGCCGGATCGTCCGTGTTCAGCGAGGCCAGCACGCCGTGTTCGAGGAAGGTTTTCAGCGGATGCTTATCCAGTGCGGACACGGTGCTGGTCTGAATATTTGACGTCAGACAGGATTCAATGCCGATACGTTGCTCAGCGAGGAAATCCATCAGGGCGCGATCTTCCACCGCTTTAACACCGTGGCCGATACGCTCGGCACCCAGTTCACGGATGGCCTGCCAGATGCTCTCCG
Source organism: Enterobacter sp. 22466 (assembly GCF_052044775.1). Classification (NCBI taxonomy): domain Bacteria; kingdom Pseudomonadati; phylum Pseudomonadota; class Gammaproteobacteria; order Enterobacterales; family Enterobacteriaceae; genus Enterobacter; species Enterobacter sp. 22466. The sequence goes on from NZ_JBQENX010000001.1 coordinate 1,217,190, forward strand.
GACCCGCCGCTTCACCCGCGTGAACGGTAACATGCCAGCCGGCATCACGTGCGCGGTTGAAATGAGAGAGGAACAGGCTGCCCGGGAAGCCCAGTTCATCCCCGGCCAGGTCGACTGCGGTGATCGCGTCACGATGCGTCAGCAGCGCTTCCAGCTCCTGCAGACAGGCCGCTTCGCCGAAGGTACGGCTCATGATGCCAATCAGACGGGCCTGCACATCGAAGGTTTTACACCCTTCACGGACACCTTCAATCACAGCTTCAACCACGCCTGCAACCGGCAGACTGTGGGTCATCGCCATATAGCCTGGCGAGAAGCGCAGTTCGACATAATGCAGGCCATTACGGGCGGCATCTTCGATGTTCTCAAAGGCGACACGGCGACAGGCATCCAGCGTGGCCAGCATCTTTACACCCCAGTCGAGTTTGCTCAAAAAACTGACCAGGTCCGGTTCATTAGAGGTGACCTGAACGTGCGGGATCAGGGTTTCAAGCGATTGAGCAGGAAGCGTTAAATTATACTGGCGGCCAAGATCGAGGATGGTTTGGGCACGAATGTTACCGTCAAGGTGACGATGAATATCTGTTAAAGGCAGGCGTGTATCAATCATGGTCGCACTCTTTTCTGGTTAAAGTGCGCCACATTATAAAAACAAAACGAGGTAAAAAGCTATTTGCGCAAGGGAATATTCCGTTGCGCAAACAAACTACAGGAGCGTGTTAATACCCGCAATCAGCCGCTGCACCCCTTGTTCCAGCTTGCTGTGCGGGCAGCCAGCATTCAGGCGGATGAAACCATTGCCTTCGTTTCCGTAGGTATATCCCGGCATAATGGCGACTTTCTGTTGCTCAATCAGCACCTTTTGCAGGGCGCGATCGTCAATGTTTAGCGGGCGCAGGTCAATCCAGGCGAGATAGGTCGCCTCGGGAGGCGTCCAGTTGAGTGTCGGAAAAGCGCTGTTCATTTCACGTGCGATAAATTTCAGGTTCTCTTCCAGATACTCGCGCAGCGCGGCAAGCCATGGCTCACCCTGCTGATAGGCGGCAATATGGGCCGTTAGTGCCAGCACGGAGGGGGAGGAAAGACCATCACGGCCTTTTAGCGCGCCCAGATACGCATTGCGGCTCTCTTCATCGCCTATCAACCCATATGCGCCGGTCAGTGCCGGGATGTTAAAGCTCTTTGAGCCCGAGGTCAGAAGCGCCCATTTGCCGCGAGCCACCGTATTCCATGGCGTGTGGCGATGATCTCCCCAGACCATGTCCATATGAATTTCATCGCTGATCACCGCCACGTCATAACGCGCGCACAGCTCGGCCATGTGCGTCAGCTCCTCCCGCGTCCAGACCTTGCCGGTCGGGTTTTGCGGGCTGCACAGCAGCAGTATTTTGTTTTCCGGTTTCGCCAGGGCGGCCTCAAGCGCGGCCATATTTCCCTGCCATCCCGTCGCCTGTTTTTCCATAGCAACCGGCACCACGTGACGCGCATTGCCTTCAATGGCTTTATAAAACGCGTCGTAAGCCGGGGTATGCACCACCACACCGTCTCCCGGCATCGACCACAGGCGAATCAGTTCAGAGACCATGTAGATAACGGAAGGGCCATAAACGACGGTTTCCGTCTCAATCCGGCTGTTAAAACGTTGCCGGAACCAGTGCGACACTGCGGTCAGGAACTCATCGTTTTTCCAGCGGCTGTAGCCAAACACGCCATGATCAATACGTTGATGTAGTGCCTCGATAATGCAGGGGGCGGTGGCGAAATCCATATCCGAGATCGTAAAGGGCAGCAGGTCGGCGGTACCAAAACGGTCAGCAACATAATCCCACTGTGTACACCAGGTGCCGTGGCGATCGACAACGGTCGAGAAATCAAACATGACGTACGTCCTTAAAGTAAAACCCCCTCAGCGTGAGGGGGGAGGCATCAGGCTTCGACTGTGCGCATCAGGGTGGCCAGTTCATCTTTGACCGACTGCACCTGCGGGCCGATAACCACCTGCAAATTGTGTTGATTCAACTGTACCACGCCGATTGCCCGGTTGGCTTTCAGGGCGTTGGTATCCACTTTCGACATATCCGCCACCGACAGGCGCAGACGGGTAATGCAGTTATCCAGAGAGGTAATATTATCCGCACCGCCCAGCGCCGCCAGAATTGCGGGGGTGTTATAGCCCGACTTGCCCACGGTACCGGCAACCGCCTGTTCAACGCTGGTGGCGGTTTCGGCATCGCGGCCTGGCGTTTTCAGGTTAAAACGGGTGATGGCGAAGCGGAAGATCCCGTAGTACACCACGAACCAGATTGCCGCCACGACCGGCACCAGATACCACTTGGTGGACAAACCGTGCAGGATGCCGAACACCACGAAATCAATCACGTTGCCGTCAGTGTTGCCGATGGTGACGCCCAGCACCGCCATCACGGTAAAGCCCAGACCGGTCAGCACAGCGTGGATGAGATACAGCACGGGCGCGACAAACAGGAACAGGAATTCGATGGGCTCAGTCGTACCGCCGACCACGCAGGCGATCACCCCGGAAATCAGCAGTCCTTTGATTTTATGACGGTTTTCCGGGCGGGCGCAGTGGTACATCGCCAGCGCCGCGCCGGGCAGACCGCCGAGGAAGGCTGGCATTTTGCCCTGTGACAGGAAGCGGGTCGCACTCTCAGAGAAGCCATGAGTGGTTGGGCAGCTCAGCTGCGCCTGGAAGATGGTCAGCGCGCCGCTCACATCATGGCCACACACTTCCATGGTACCGCCAGCTTCGGTGAAGCGAATCAGCGCCACCAGAATATGCTGCAGGCCAAACGGCAGCAGCAGACGTTCGCCAGTACCGAAGATCATCGGGCCAAAATCGCCCGCGCCGTTAATGATACGGCCAATGCCGTTGATACCGAGCGCAAAGACCGGCCAGATCAGCGGGATGATCAAACCAAACAGCCCCATGACCACGAGGGTAATAATCGGCACAAAGCGGGTGCCGCCGAAAAATGCCAGTGCATCGGGGAGGCGAATATTGTGGAAACGCTCGTGCAGCATCCAGATAATGACCCCCGCGATCACCGCACCGAGGATCCCGGTGTCGATGGACTGAATGCCAATCACGCTCTGAATGTTATTGGCTTTCAGCACCGCAGCATCGGTCGTGGGCAGAATACCTTTGGCGGTCAGCCAGAAGTTCACCGCGAGGTTCATCACCGCGTAGCCTACAAAACCGGCGAACGCCGCCACGCCTTTGTTCTCACGCGCCAGGCCCAGCGGGATGGCGATACAGAACATCACGGGCAGGAAACTGAAGGCAAAGGAGCCGACCTTACTCATCCAGATAAAGATCGCCTGCAGCACAGGGGTCCCGAGGAACGGGATCAGCGTGATGACGTCCTTACTGCTGAGCGAGCTGCCGATCCCGAGCATGATCCCGCAGAACGAGAGAAGCGCCACGGGCAGCATAAAGGTTTTACCCAGTTGCTGGAAAAACTCCCACAGCGATATTTTTTGTGCTGTTTTCGCCGTCATAAAACGACTCCTTTATGGTTAAAATCAGTTTGTCTGCTTCAATGCTGCGAGAAGATAAAACGTTTTATCAAACTTTAGTGCGCGCTAAATCACATTCCCAGGCTTTCACTGGTAGTATAAAGATAACGTATTGATAAAACGTTTTACCGATCTCATTATCAGGGAGTCACGCCAAGACATGGCTGTAGCGAAAAAGATCACCATCAACGATGTTGCCCTTGCGGCTGGCGTTTCCGTCAGCACCGTTTCACTGGTCCTTAGCGGGAAAGGACGCATCTCTCCTGCGACCGGTCAGCGTGTCAACGAGGCGGTTGAACAACTGGGTTTTGTGCGTAACCGCCAGGCATCGGCCCTGCGCGGCGGGCAAAGCGGGGTGATTGGCTTGATTGTTCGTGACCTGACGTCCCCCTTTTACGCCGAACTGACCGCCGGGTTAACCGAAGCGCTGGAGGCGCAGGGACGCATGGTGTTTCTGCTCCACGGTGGGCGCGAGGCGGACCAGCTTCTTTCCCGGCTCGACATGCTGCTCACCCAGGGCGTCGATGGGGTGATTGTTGCCGGAGCGTCGGGCGTCAGCAGTGAATTGTGCGAACGTGCGGCCGCAAAAGGTGTGCCGCTGGTCTTTGCGTCGCGTGCCAGTTATCTGGATGAAGCTGATACCCTGAGACCAGACAACATGCAGGCGGCACAAATGTTGACCGAACATCTTATTCGTCGCGGTCATCAGCGGATTGCCTGGCTCGGCGGTAAAAGCTCGTCGTTGACCCGCGCCGAACGGGTGGGCGGTTATTGCGCGACGCTGATCAAGTACGGTTTACCGTTCCACAGCGAGTGGGTGGTGGAGTGTGAATCCAGTCAGAAAAAAGCCGCAGAAGCGATCGGTGCGCTGCTACGCAGCAGTCCGACGATAAGCGCCGTGATTTGCTATAACGATGTGATTGCGATGGGGGCCTGGTTTGGTCTGATCCGCGCCGGCCGTCAGAGCGGCGAGGGCGGGGTTGAAACTTTCTTCGACCATCAGGTGGCGTTAGGGGCATTTGCCGACGTTGGCGAGAACGCGCTGGACGATCTGCCCATTGTCTGGGCCACGACCCCTGCGCGGGAGATGGGTTACACGCTGGCGGACAGGATCATGCAGCGCATTGAGAACGCCGAGGTGCAGGCCGGGCACCAGATTGTGGCGGCGCGGTTAGTGACGGTGAAATAATTTCAGGTCTGTTGCGTAAGCGGATTACGCAGCAGCTCGGCCTCCAGGGCTTCCACAAACTTTCGTACTTTTGCCGGGATCAGGCGCGAGGTTGGGTAAACCGCCCAGACTGCCAGCGATTCCGGCTGGGCATCCTCCAGGACGATGCGTACAAGTTTACCCTCTCTGAACGCCGGTTCGACGTACCAGCGAGATAAATTAGCGATGCCCATCCCGCCGAGGCAGGCTTCGAAAATGGCCTCAACAGAGTTCGCGGAGAATCGGCCCGTTACCTTCTGTTTGTAGCGCTGTTCACCCTGTTCGAATGACCAGTGAACCGTGTCAGATGTGGTCAGACAGCTGTGTGCCGCCAGATCGTTAAACGATTTGGGATAACCGTTTATAGCCAGATACTCCGCGCTGGCGCAGAGGTCGCGAGGGTTATGGCACAGGCGATGGGCAACCAGCCGGTTGTCGCGCAGCGGCGCAATGCGTAACGCCACGTCAATGCCTTTGCCGACAATATCAACCTGTTCGTCGGTCGCGAGTAAATCGACCTGCAGGGCGGGATGTTGCTGCATGAACCGGGTCAGCATGGGAGCCACGATCTTTCGGCCAAATCCCGCTGAGGCGGTAATGCGCAGGCGTCCTGAAAGGTGCGTCCCGTCGGGAAACAGGTCGGCAAGCGCGTTGCTTTTATCTTCCAGGAGCGCCTGCGCGTGAGGGAGAAAAATCTCCCCGTCGCTGGTGGGCGAGAGAGAACGCGTGGTCCGATGTACCAGCCGAACCCCCAGCTCCGCTTCGAGATGCGTCAGGGCGCGTGAAGCTGCCATCGCGCTCATCGAGAGCCGACGCGCGGCGCCGGCGAGGCTACCCGCCTTGACGGCTTCAACAAACACTTCAATATCTTCCAGTTTCATTATCTCGTTTTTCGTTATGCTGTCTTATCAAATTACATATCTACATTATTTGTCGTTACGCTGCCATAGTCTCTTCATATTCTGATAAACATGAATGTGGAGTGAAGATGAAAAAGTTGAAAGCGGTGCTGGCGTTAAGCAGCCTGTTCTTTGCAGGCACAACGTGGGCCGATGTACCCGCGCAGATAAAACAGCAGGTTCCCGGCTATTATCGCGTGGCCGTAGGGGAGTACGAGGTGACGGCGCTGTTCGACGGCTATAACGACCTTTCGCCTACGCTGTTACAAGGCCTTTCACCCGACGCGGTTCGCAAGCTGCTGGCACAACAAAAAATCGATGCCGAACGCATGCCTACCGCCTTCAACGCCTTTCTGGTGAATACCGGTAAACACCTGGTCATGATTGACAGCGGGGGTGGCCACTGCGTGGCGGAAACGGCCGGCCAGCTCATCGGCAATATGAACGCATCTGGATATCGCCCTGAGCAGGTCGATACGATTTTCCTGACTCACCTTCATCTGGATCATGTGTGTGGCCTCAGCGATGCAGACGGGAACGCGTTGTTCTCCAATGCCACCGTTTATGTGCCGCAGGGGGAGGCCGATTACTGGCTCGATCCGGCTAAAGAAGCGAGCGCGCCAGCGAATGCGAAAGCGTATTTCGCTATCGCCAGGCGTGCGCTGGCATCGTATAAAGCCAGAGGACATCTCAAAACCTTTGTTCCGCCCGCTTCGCCCATTCCTGAAGTCCAGACGGCCTATGCCATTGGCCATACGCCCGGCAGCACCGTTTACCGTTTTGCTTCACAGAGAACGGCCATTAACTTCATTGGGGACCTGATCCATGCGCCTGCCGTCCAGTTCCCGCATCCTGACGTGTCTATTCGTTTCGACGTCGATTCGAAAAAAGCCATCTCATCCCGCGCGAGGGAATTTAACGCGCTGGCAAAAGACGGCGAGTGGATGGCTGCGGCGCATCTGCCTTTCCCCGGTATTGGGCATATCACCGCCTGGCAGCAGGGCTATCGCTGGAACCCGGTTAATTACGGTCCTTATCAACGTGCGGCTAACGTGCCTCTGCTGAAATAAGTGAGGATATTTGCATGAAAAGTTACACTGTAATGGCAAACGGTATCCGTCAGTTTGTGGTCGAAGAGGGTGAAGGCGCGCCGGTTATTCTTCTGCATGGTTTTCCAGAAACAAACTACGCCTGGCGCCACCAGATACCGGTTTTATCACGCCACTATCGCGTGATTGCGCCCGATCTCCGCGGGTATGGGGAAACGGATAAACCCGCATCCGGTTATGATAAACGGAACATGGCGCGTGACATCCGTGAACTGATGCGCGTGCTGGGTCTGGAGAAAGTGGTGCTGGTGGGGCACGATCGCGGGGCGCGGGTGGCGACCCGCTTTGCGAAAGATTATCCCGAGTTACTCGACCGCCTGGTGGTGATGGATAACGTGCCCACGCGCATTGTGGCGCGCGATCTGAATGCTTCGATTGCGCGTGCATACTGGTTCTTCCTGTTTCATCTGGTGCCCGACCTGCCGGAAGCCCTGATTGCGGGGCGAGAAGGCATATGGCTGCGCCACTTTTTCTCGGACTGGACCTACGACCCGTCTACCATCAGCGGCGAGGCGTTTGACACCTATGTACGCGCGTATCAGGCGCCGGGTGCCGTACGGGGCGCTATGGCTGACTATCGCGCCAACGCAGAGGATGTGGCACAGGATCTGGCAGACGCTGACGTGAAAATTACCTGTCCGGTGATGTCGCTGTGGGGCAATGATTTTCACGCAGTGGGTAAGCTCTTCGATATGCAAAGCGTCTGGGCCGAAATGGCGGATAACCTGCGGGCATATGGTATCGATGAGTGCGGCCATCTGCCGCAGGAGGAGCAGCCAGAGAAAGTGAACGCGCTGCTGCTGGATTTCCTGGCGGGGTGGAAAGGTTAACCGGCAATAAAAAACCCCTCATGCGAGGGGTTTTGTCGTTTACTGCTGCGGCGCCGCAGGTTCGGCTGGCGCTGCCGGTTCAGCCGGTTCCGGCATGCCCAGGGCAGGCATACCAAACATGCCGACAAAGTCCTCCAGTGGCATTTTGTCACCGTTGAGCGTCACCTGGCCGTTGGCATACTGCAGGCTGGTGGAAATCGTGTTGTCGTCCACCTTCGTGATACGGAACATCTGGCCCATCGCCGCCAGGCCTTTCACCTGCTGGTTTGCCAGCTTGCCGGCATCGTCATCGCCGTACCCTTCAAGCTTCGCAATCTGAGTCATAAACTCGGTCGCCATATCCATTGGGATCGTCAGCTTGCTGTCCAGAGACTTCACGCTGCGATCCACTTCCTGGGCCAGCGTTTGCGGTTCGCCCGTTGCCGTTGCCGGATCTTTCAGGAACAGCGACAGGTTAAAGCTGGTTTCGCCTTTACTGTTTTTCCAACTCAGTGGGGCGACGGTGATTACCGGTTCACCTTTGAGCAGGATAGGCAGGTTATTGAACAGCACGGCCATCGCCTGCTGCTGATACACTTCCGGGTTCTGCTGCAGGGCGGCATCGGTCAGCAGCGCCTGGCTCTCTTTGCTGTATTTCTGGCTGAATTCATGCCATGCCTGACCGTCAATATTGCCGATCTTCAGCGAAAGCTTGCCGGTACCCAGATCCTGATTCTGCACTTTCAGGCTCTTCAGGGTGTAATCCAGCTGAGTGTTGATACTCTTGCCGTCTTTGGAGACATCCGATTTACCATCAACGTCCATGCCTTCCAGCACGGCCATCTCTTTACCTTCAATCGCAATGGCAATCTTATCAATCGAGAGTTTCTGATCGCCGATACGCTCTTTGAAGTCGGTCATGCGGCTGTTGCCGTCTGCTTTCAAATTGTTGAAGGTAATTTGTACCTTCTGATCGTATTCGTTAACGGCGTTGACCAGACCGCTTTGCGCTTCCCCTGTCAAGGAGAGCACGTTCCCTTCGCGGTCAGCATCTACGGTGAAGTTGCCACCGCTGAAGGTGACTTTCTCGTTCTCTTTCTCGTAGTTCAGCGCCTTCAGCGCGATATTCGAGCTGGTGTCACCGGCATAGCTGATGCGGGTATCCACTGCGAAAGGTGATTCATTTTTTGCCAGCTCGAACAGCGGCTTAGTTAAGTCGTTATTCACCAGCACGGTGTGAACGGACGCCATTGATGGGATCAGGTTAAAGGACTTCAGCTGCGCCAGCGGGAACGGTCCGTGACTCACCACCTCATCCAGCACCACCGTCTGGCCCGGCTTCAGCCAGCCGTTTTCATTTCCGGCAACGGGCTTCACCACAAGCTGCATATGGCTGGTGAATACCCCGCGCTCATAATTCTGATAGCTCAGCTCTACACCCGCTTCCGGTGCGCCACGCTTAATTTGGCTGTTAGCCTGTGCCACCATCTCAGCCAGACGGCTCTCCAGCTGCTTCCCGGTAAACCAGGATGCTCCCGTCCAGACTACGCCTAACGCTACAATCACGCCTACCGCTACGACCGATTTTTTCATTGCGACTATCCCTAAAATGAAACCAGGCGGTAGAAACCGCCCGGAGATATAAAGCCTGCCACTAGCTTAGCAAGAGTTGTTAAAAAATTCAGTAGTGTCTATAGCTTATTAAATACGCGCGCCAGGCGACCGGTACCGCTTACGCTGACCGGGGACTCATTAGCAGGAACGAATGCTGACTCCCCGGGCTTAAGCACCAGACGCTGTTCGCCTTTATGCAGCGTCGCTTCGCCCTCAACGCAGAACAGGATCGCCGCGCTCTCCTGCGCGATGGTCGTTTCGGTCTGGCTGAGGTCGTGCAGGGAGAAAGCAAAATCGTCAACCGGAATAGGGAAGTCCAGCTCTGCGCCATTTTTGACGGGCTGAGTAAGCAGCTCGGCAGCCGGTTTCGCCACGAACTTCACGTTAGCCACCAGTTCAGGAATGTCGATATATTTCGGCGTCAGACCCGCGCGCAGCACGTTGTCGGAGTTGGCCATTACCTCCAGCGCCACACCCTGCAGGTAGGCGTGCGGGGTTTCCGCGAACAGGAACATGGCTTCGCCAGGGTTGAGCTTCACCACGTTCAGCAGCAGCGGGGAGAACAGGCCGCTGTCGTCCGGGTAAAACGCAGAAATCAGTCGGATGGTGTCCCATGGTTCGCCCTGCTGGTCGTTCAGCGCCGCTTTCAGCACCGCCAGGGCGTGGGATTTCTCGTCGCCCTGCATGTTGAGCAGGCTGGCGAACAGCTGGCTCAGGCTTTCCGCGTTCGGGGTTGCCAGGAAATGCGCGATAGCGTTATGCGCTCCTGCGACCGGCTGCAACAGCGAGATGATCTCGGAGAACTCGCGGAACGCGTTCATCGCCAGGAAAGGGGTCAGCGCAAAGACCAGCTCCGGCTTGTGGTTCGGATCTTTATAGTTACGCTCGGCGGCATCTAACGGGATACCGGCCGCATTCTCTTTTGCAAAGCCAATTTCAGAGGCTTTCTTGTTCGGGTGAACCTGGATGGAGAGAGGTTGATCGGCACACAGCACCTTAAACAGGAACGGCAGCTCGCCAAAACGGCTGGCCACGCTGTTGCCCAGCAGCGTGGCTTTATTGGCATCAATGACGTCGCGCAGCGCGCGCACCTGGCCGCTGGTATCTTCAACTTTTGAGCTGCTCTTCGGGTGGGCGCCCATCCACAGTTCTGCCATGGGCAGGTTGTCCGGGTTCGCGATACCGTAGAGTTCCGTTAACGCAGTTTTACTTCCCCAGGCGTAGTTTTGCACTGAGTTGATGAGTTTTTGCATTATCAAGCCCTGATTCAAATGTGGAATAAACTCCGGGTATTAAAGCAATAAACCACATGGAAGTAACCTGCGGATGTAAAAAGTCGTACTAGTCTCAGTTTTTGTTAAAAAATTGTGTAGGATAAGCTGACTCGCTTTTAAGCGGGCAGCGGAACATCTGCCCAAATAATCAGACTGAAGCAGTAAGTGAGAGAACAATGTCGAACAAACCCTTTCATTACCAGGATCCTTTCCCGCTCGGTAAGGATCAGACCGAATATTACCTGTTAACCCGCGATCACGTCTCTGTCTCTGAGTTTGAAGGGCAGGAGATCCTCAAAGTCGATCCACAGGCGCTGACGTTACTGGCGCAGCACGCCTTCCACGACGCCTCGTTTATGCTCCGTCCTGCGCATCAGCAGCAGGTGGCCGATATCCTGAGCGACCCGGAGGCCAGCGAAAACGATAAGTATGTCGCGCTGCAGTTCCTGCGTAACTCCGATATCGCGGCAAAAGGCATTCTGCCGACCTGCCAGGACACCGGTACGGCCATCATCGTGGGTAAAAAAGGCCAGCGTGTCTGGACCGGTGGCGGCGATGAAGCCGCGCTGGCGCACGGTGTCTATAACACTTACACCGAAGACAACCTGCGCTACTCGCAAAACGCGGCGCTGGATATGTATAAAGAGGTCAACACCGGTACCAACCTGCCTGCGCAGATTGACCTCTACAGCGTGGACGGTGACGAGTACAAATTCCTCTGCATCGCCAAAGGCGGTGGTTCAGCCAACAAAACCTACCTCTACCAGGAAACGAAAGCGCTGCTCACACCGGGCAAGCTGAAGAACTATCTGGTGGAAAAAATGCGTACCCTGGGGACCGCAGCCTGCCCGCCATACCATATCGCCTTTGTCATCGGCGGCACGTCGGCGGAAGCGACGCTGAAAACCGTGAAGCTGGCATCGACCAAATACTACGATGGCCTGCCAACCGAAGGTAACGAACACGGCCAGGCGTTCCGTGATGTTCAGCTTGAGCAGGAGCTGCTGGAAGAAGCGCGTAATCTGGGGCTCGGCGCACAGTTCGGCGGTAAATACTTTGCTCACGACGTGCGTGTGATCCGTCTGCCGCGCCACGGCGCATCCTGTCCGGTGGGTATGGGCGTTTCATGTTCGGCGGATCGTAACATCAAAGCGAAGATCAACCGTGAAGGCGTGTGGATCGAAAAACTGGAGAACAACCCGGGTAAGTACATTCCGGAAGCGCTGCGTAAAGCCGGTGAAGGTGAAGCGGTTCGCGTTGACCTGAACCGTCCGATGAAAGAGATTCTGGCGCAGCTGTCTCAGTATCCGGTCTCGACGCGTCTCTCCCTGAACGGCACGATCATCGTCGGCCGGGACATCGCCCATGCGAAGCTGAAAGAGCGCCTGGACAACGGCGAAGGGTTGCCGCAGTACATCAAAGATCATCCGATCTACTACGCGGGCCCGGCGAAAACGCCAGAGGGTTATGCCTCCGGCTCATTAGGCCCAACCACTGCAGGCCGCATGGACTCCTATGTTGACCAGCTCCAGGCCAACGGCGGCAGCATGATCATGCTGGCGAAGGGCAACCGTAGCCAGCAGGTGACGGACGCATGCCACAAGCACGGCGGGTTCTACCTGGGCAGTATCGGTGGCCCGGCGGCGGTGCTGGCGCAGGGCAGCATCAAGAGCCTGGAGTGTGTGGAATACCCGGAACTGGGTATGGAAGCGATCTGGAAAATTGAAGTGGAAGATTTCCCGGCGTTTATCCTGGTGGATGACAAAGGCAATGACTTCTTCAAGCAGATCCAGTCCTCTCAATGTTCGGCATGTGTGAAGTAAGCTAAAAAGCCGGGTGGCGGCTACGCCACCCGACACCAAAAAGAGCGCACAAAGCGCCATAACGTTTCTCAGAAGTCATCAATACTTATCTCTTAAGCATGTGAGCAATCCCATCTTTAATTATCAAGGAGAAAGTAATGACAACGCATCGCCGTGAGAAAGATTCGATGGGCGCGATCGACGTTCCGGCCGACAAACTCTGGGGGGCGCAAACCCAGCGCTCACTTGAGCATTTCCGCATTTCAACTGAAAAAATGCCCGTCTCGCTGATTCAGGCGCTGGCGCTGACCAAACGTGCCGCCGCCAAAGTAAACCTGGATCTGGGCCTGCTGGCGGCTGACAAAGCCAACGCCATCATCAATGCCGCCGACGAAGTGCTGGCGGGCAAGCACCCCGATGAATTCCCTCTGGCCATCTGGCAGACCGGGTCCGGCACGCAGAGCAACATGAACATGAATGAAGTGCTGGCCAACCGCGCAAGCGAGCTGCTGGGCGGCGTGCGCGGTATGGAGCGTAAGGTTCACCCGAACGATGACGTGAATAAAAGCCAGAGCTCCAACGATGTCTTCCCGACGGCAATGCACGTGGCGGCGGTGATCGCCATCCGTGAACAGCTGATCCCGCAGCTAAACGTGCTTAAAACCACCCTTAACGAGAAAGCCCAGGCCTTCAGTGATATCGTCAAAATCGGGCGTACCCACCTGCAGGATGCCACGCCGCTGACCCTTGGGCAGGAGATATCCGGCTGGGTGGCGATGCTGGAACACAATCTCAAACACATTGAGCACTGCCTGCCGCATCTCTCTGAGCTGGCGCTGGGCGGTACGGCGGTGGGGACGGGGCTAAATACCCATCCGGAGTACGCGGTGCGCGTGGCGGAAGAGCTGGCCGCGATCACCGGGCAACCGTTTGTTACCGCGCCCAATAAGTTTGAAGCGCTGGCAACCTGTGATGCGCTGGTTCACACGCATGGTGCGCTGAAAGGGCTGGCGGCATCCCTGATGAAAATCGCCAACGATGTGCGCTGGCTGGCCTCTGGCCCGCGCTGCGGCATTGGTGAAATCAGCATCCCGGAAAATGAACCGGGTAGCTCCATTATGCCGGGCAAAGTGAACCCGACGCAGTGTGAAGCCATGACCATGCTCTGCTGTCAGGTGCTGGGAAATGACGTGGCCGTCAACATGGGCGGTGCGTCAGGCAATTTCGAGCTGAACGTCTATCGACCGATGGTTATCCACAATGTGCTTCAGTCTGTACGTCTGCTGGCGGACGGCATGGAGAGTTTCAACGCGCATTGCGCCTCCGGCATTGAGCCGAACCGCGAGCGAATCAGCCAGTTGCTCAATGAGTCGCTGATGCTGGTGACCGCTCTCAATACTCACATCGGCTACGACAAAGCCGCTGAGATCGCCAAAAAGGCGCATAAAGAGGGGCTGACGCTGAAAGCCTCTGCGCTGGCGCTCGGCTACCTCACGGAAGCCGAGTTTGATGCCTGGGTTCGCCCTGAAGCGATGGTCGGCAGCCTGAAATAGTCACGTCGCCACATACAGGTGCAGCCGGGGAATAATCAGCTGCAGCGGCTGCGCCTGAGGCTTATAGCGATGCTGAACGTTTTCCGCATCGTAATTCAGCAGTTCGCCAATGTCCGGTACCACGGCGCCCTGATCGGCATCATAGAGCGCAATCAGCGGCGTTGGGCAGGCGTACTGGATCTGCTTTTGCTGGCCTGAATACCAGACGCGGGCGATAGGCTGCACCTTTACCGGGCGTTTAATCTTCAGGCGCGTTTCAGCGGGCAATGACGCGATGCTGTGATACTCCTGCTCCAGGCGCTCAATCCACTGCTCGCGCGACCATGGAGCCACGGTGCGCGGCGCTCTCAGGCTTTTTTCCAGCTGGGCCAGGATCTCGTCCCGGGTAAAGTTTTTGATAATGTGCTTGTTGGCCCAGCCGAAGCGAAGCGTGGCGGGCTGAGGCAGTACCGTCAGCGTACGGTAGGCATTCAGGGTGATTAAACCCGGAAGCTGGCGGTGCACCCACTCAAAGCGGGCGGCTGGTGCCAGGCCTGACTCTTCGGTAATGATCTTTTCAAATGCCGCTTTCAGGGTATTGATGTGCGTAATCTGGGTTTCCAGCGCCTCACGGGTTCCGGCATCCGTTTGCAGGCAGATCACCCCCGGCAGGCGAACGGCCGCCTTGCTGCTGCGGTTTTCTGACTGCTGCTGAATAAACAGGCGACGATAGTGCTGTAGCGCCAGATCCCGCGCGGATTGACCGATATGCTGTTTGACGTCGATGGTTTGCAGCGGATCGTGCTCTGCGCCTTTCGCCACCTCCGGAAGGGTAAAGACCCGTGCGGCCAACAGGCGGCAGGCCTGCAGGCGCTCGGTCAGCGTTAACAGCTCATGCTCCATCTCCCGAAAGGTGCTGTTCAGCCTTTCGATAAGATCGTATGTCGCCATGTGAATCCCCATTAGTTACAACATACTCATGGTATAACACAGCACGCCGGGTCAGGCCAGCGTGCGGTTAAGGTCAGGCAGGAACAGGAAGGGCGATGTTATGGTATACCGGCCAGCTAAAGCAGAAGCATGCGCCACCAAGTTCACTCTCCCCGCAATGCACCGTGCCACTCATCGCCTGCGCGATGGAGTGGACAATCGCCAGCCCCAGACCACACCCTCCCGTCGCACGGTCGCGGCTTGGATCGAGACGCACAAACGGTTCGAACACGGTCTCACGCGCGTCCGGGGTGATGCCGGGGCCATCGTCTTCCACCGTCAGACGGGCCTGGTTTCCCTGCAAGTCCAGGCCAATACGCAGCGTGCTTTGGCTATAGCGCATGGCGTTGTTCATCAGATTATCCAGCACTCGCTCCATCAGACGCATGTCCAGCGCGCCGTAATCTCCCGGCGTGACGCGCGTTAACAGGGTGCGTTGCGGATTGACGCTCTGGACGTCATCAATATGCGTTCGTAACCACGCGGGCAGGTCCGGCGTACTGAGGTGCAGTTCATTCTGCGGACGGTCAAGGCGGGCGTAGGTCAGCAGCTCCTCAATGAGCGCTTCTAGCTGGCCGATGTCGCGGTTTAACGCCTGCGACTCTGCCGCCGTGAGGTTTTCGCTCATCTCCAGGCGATAGCGCAGCCGCACCAGCGGCGTACGCAGTTCATGAGCAATCCCGTCGATCAGCTGTTTTTTACTAGCAATCAGGGCATTGATATTATCGGCCATCTGGTTAAACGCCACGCCCAGACGTTCAAAGCTGGACCCGCTGTCAAAGTGAATACGCTCGGTAAGATGCCCCTCGCCAAAGCGCTGCGCGGCGGATTCCAGTTTCAGCATGTCCTGCC
This sequence comes from Enterobacter sp. 22466, assembly GCF_052044775.1. Lineage (NCBI taxonomy): Bacteria > Pseudomonadati > Pseudomonadota > Gammaproteobacteria > Enterobacterales > Enterobacteriaceae > Enterobacter > Enterobacter sp. 22466. Next base: position 1,232,815 of record NZ_JBQENX010000001.1, read on the forward strand.
AGTGCGGGCGCATCCAGATAAAGACCGGGAAGGCGAGCGAAATGGCGATAAAGGCCATCAGGGCCATATCCAGCAGGCGCATCTGGTGCAGATAATAGAGATAGGGGACCGGCCCCACGGCCAGCACATAATGGCTGCGTGGAATGCGCTGGATAAAGGTGTATTTCTCGTCCAGCGCCACGATATCCCCGTCACGCAGGCGCTGCATGGCGGGCGGATCTAAATCGAAATCCTTCAGCGGCTCGATGCGCAGATCGAACGACAGGTTCAAATCCAGCTCTTTTAAGGTTCTCGCCCAGTCATGTGGTGGAATTTCACGCAGTTCGCTGCGCATCAGATAAAGTGAGCTTTTCATCAGGTCGTCCAGCGACTGCCTGCCCGCTCGTTCGGCAGTGAACTTATAGACCAGCCCGACCAGCATGGTCATCACCAGGAAGCAGACAAACAGCAAAAGATAAAACTGCACAAAAAGCTTTTTCATTAAATCTCACCGAAAAAACGATACATGCCGAATATACATGAAAAACCTTCCGGTGTTTTCACCACCATCATGCACGACAAACGTATTATCTGAGCCGTGCCGAGGTTTGTTACATGGCGTGAGTACTTCTTTTGATTTTGGCGATGAGTTTTTCTGTCACGCTCAGGCCTTCCGCGATCTCCGCATCAATCACGGCGCTTCCGAATTCGTTAATTAAATCCAACAATATTTCGTAAGACTGAATCAGTTCCAGAAGATCAAAGAGGGCTTTTTGGTCGGCACGCGCGGGGGAGGCTTGGTTAAGCGTTGCCTGATTAACAATCCATTCAAGATTGGTTTTGATGGCTTCTACGTCATGGTAGCTATATATATGTCATAGGCTTAAATCCTCATTTCAAGATTTTATGGGAGAGAGGTAGCGAAAGCGTCGCGATAAAAACGTTTATGTGGCGGGCCCGGTGCGAGCTCAAGAAGGAATGCAGGAAAAGTAATTATGGATTAGTTCGCTGGCTTAGCAAGTTAATTGTTGCGCCAACGGGCAAATTAACGCGCGAAAGTCAGGGCATTGTCGTGTAATGCCTTCATTTCGCGCAGGTTATGCTATTTTGCCAACACGATCAGGTTTCCCAGGCGTGCGGGGCGAACAGATAACCCTTGTTACGCACGGTTTTGATGCGGTACGGCTCGGTGGCGTTGTCCTGCAGTTTCTTACGCAGTCGCGAAATAGCCACGTCAACACTGCGATCCATTCCATCGTAACTTACGCCGCGCAGGTTTTTCAGCAACGCGTCACGGTCCATAATCTGCCCTGCATGGGTGGCCAGCTCCCAGAGCAGGTCAAAATCGGCGGTAGAGAGCGCGATAAGCTCACCGGAAAGCAGGACCTGGCGGTTAATGGGATCGATGGATAACGTGCCAAACCGCATCGCTTTATGCGGCGTCAGGGACTGCGCCGGCGCGTCGCGTTCACTGCTGGCGTGCTGACGCAAATGCAGGCGCAGACGGGCAAGCAAAACGGCAGGCGGCGTGGTTTTAAGAATGTAGTCATTGGCCCCCATCTCCAGCGACAGGATATGGTTCATATCGCTGTCCAGTGAGGTCAGCAGCACGATAGGGCCATCCCACTGAGCGCGCAGATCGCGGCACAGCGTCATCCCGTCTTTGCCGGGCAACATAATATCCAGCAGCACCAGATCCGGGTTTTCACGCACCACGACCTCTTCGGCGCGATCGCCGCGAGGCTCAACAATGACGTCCATATCATGTTTACCCAGATAAGCGGCGATCAATTGCCCCACTTCGGGCTCATCTTCAACATAAACAATCTTATTCATACAACGTCTGTTATCGCGAAAAATGCCAACATACACCGCGTAACCTTAACCTTCCATTAATCTTTCATAATTAACGTCAGTTCCGTTATTCTGGCTCTTATTGTTACTTGATTGTTATAGGAAAAAGCATGGGGCTGGTGATTAAAGCCACGCTGGGTGCGCTGGTGGTGTTACTGATTGGCGTACTAGCGAAAACCAAAAACTACTACATTGCCGGGCTGATTCCCCTGTTCCCGACGTTTGCGCTCATTGCACACTACATTGTTGCCTCGGAACGCGGCATTGAGGCGCTGCGCACGACCATTGTGTTTGGCATGTGGTCCATCATCCCTTATTTTCTCTACCTGTTATCCTTGTGGTATTTCACGGGCTTTCTGCGGCTTCCCCTGGCGCTGGGCGGGGCGGTGGTCTGCTGGGGGCTCAGCGCCTGGGTGCTGATTTTCTTCTGGAGCCGCTTCCACTAGCGCAGCGGTCGGCCGCCATCCACGGCAAAGGTTCTGCCGGTGACGTAACAGCTGGTGAGCAGATAATCGATTAGGTCGATCACCTCTTTCTCACCAGGGGCGATTTTCATCAGCGATTTATTCAGCGCCTGTTGACGATACTCGGCATCATCGCCTTCGTTGAATAAAATCATCGCCGGGGCGATGGCGTTCACCTTGACCTCTGGTGCCAGCTTGCGGGCAAAGGAGCGCGTCATATTATCCAGTGCGGCTTTACTCGCCGCGTAGGCGATATGCTTGTCGCTCCCGCGCTCCACCACATAATCGGTGAAATGAATAATGTCACCCGCGGCATGGCCGTGGCCGCGCAGCAGATCCTGCAGGGCATGGTTAAGCAGGTAGGGGGCATTAACGTGGATCTGCAGCATACAGGCGAGCGTCTCGCTGAGCGACGTACCGGGTTTTTCAGCAAGCCATGCGCTGGCGTTATGGATAATGGCCCGCAGACCATGGGTAGTCGACTTGACCGTATCCGCAAAGGCAAGAATGCCCTCGTCGGTGGAGAAATCTGCCTGAATGCAGGTCGCACCCGCTTTCCGTAGCCCGTCTATCGAGGGATATTCCGTGCGATAGCTGACGATAACCGGATGGCGAAGGTTGAGAAAGTGATGGGCGAGGGCGAGGCCGATACGACGGCCTCCACCGGTAATCAGTATTGGGCGTTGCTGCGCAGTTCCCATCGTATTCTCCTTTTCAGTTCAACAATGGGAAAGGCAGGGCTATCCCATTAACATCCAGGTTGCCGGTACGGCAGCAACCAGTAACAGCCCGATGAGGGCCATTTCACGGCGTTTGAGTGCGTTCTCCAGCTGATGAGTCCGTCGGGCATAGATAAACACCAGCAGGCCCGGTGCATACAGCACCACCGACAGCAGCAGGTGCATAGGCCCGGAAGCATACAACAACCACAGGCCGTAAATACAGGCGCCGATCCCCACCGCATAATGCGCGGGGCGGGTGGCGATTTTTAACAGATACGCACCCACTAAGAAATAGGGTACCAGAATCATCTCCGAGGCGATGGTCAACAGGGTGTTATAGTCCGAACCTGTGAGCCAGATCAGCACCAGACAGACCTGAACACTGATATTCGTCAACCAGAGCGATGCTGACGGCGCACTGTTTTTATTCTGACGGGCAAACAGACGCGGGAACGCTTTGTGCGTGGCTGCCAGGAACGGTACTTCCGCCGCCATGATGGTCCAGCTGAGGTAGGCTCCGCAGACGGAGATAATCAGTCCCGCAGCAATCACCACGTCGCCCCAGCTACCGAGCATTTTCACCATCAATCCGGCCATGGACGGGTTACGCATTCCCGCCAGTTCCGGGCGAGCTACCACACCCAGCGAGAGCAGCGTCACCAGCAGATAGACACCCAGCGCCGCCAGCACTGCCAGCAGCGTGGCGCGCCCCACGTCGCGCTTATTGCGCGCGCGGGCAGAGACCACCACCGCACCTTCAACACCAATGAATACCCACAGGGTGATCAGCATGGTGTTTTTCACCTGCTCCCAGACGGGGACGCCCAGCGCGAGGCCGGTGAAATCGAGTTTAAACACATCCAGACGGAATGCCATAAACGCCAGCACGATAAACAGCCCGAGCGGAACCAGTTTGGCCAGCGTCGCCACCAGGTTAATGCTCGCCGCTGTCTGGACGCCGCGCAAAATGAGCCAGTGTACGACCCATAGCAGCACCGACGCACCGACAATCGACTGCCAGGTGTTGCCGTCACCAAAGAGACGCAACTCGGGCGTATCGGTAAAGAAACTGAGCGCCGAGAAGACAATAACCAGATAGGAGACGTTAGCGATCACCGCACACAGCCAGTAACCCCACGCGGAACAGAAGCCAATCAGTTCCCCAAAACCGGCCCGCGCGTAGGTGAAAATACCGCCATCGAGATCGGGACGAATACGGGTCAGCAGCAGCATGGCGAAGGCCAGCAGCAAAATGCCAACGCCGGTAATCCCCCAACCAATCAGCAGTGCGGCAGGGCTTGCAACGGCCGCCATATTCTGCGGTAAACTGAATACCCCCGCACCCAGCATTGAGCTTAAAACGAGTGCAGTTAAAGCACTCAGGCCAAGTTTCTTTTCCATTGGCTTCCTGTTATGAAAGGTCCAAATCCAGAATAATTATTTCGCACAGGCGCATAAAAATGGTGGATCACACTAAGGCGCGGGATTTTACGGAGTGTCACGAACGCATGCAATGATGTGTAGCAGAAATTCAAAAAAAGTAACAAAAAAGGCGGCATTACGCCGCCTTTGATGAAGGGTTTTGTTACTTGTACAGATCGGCGCTGATGGTCATGTTGTTACCACGTTCCTGCCACTGGCGGGTGATGTGGTAGAACTTCGCCCCTTTCTTCGCCGCACGCTTCGCGACCTGATAAGAGACTTCCGTACCGTTGCCGTAGTTGCCAGTAAACTTGATGCTGTCGAACGGCACCATCTGCGCAGCGGTGGCGTTGTTCAGCTCTTCAACTTTGGTGCCGTCTGGCAGGGTAACGGAGTAACGGCCACCTTTCGTGGATTGCGTCTCAAAGAAACGGCCCACTTCAGCGCTTGGCGCTGCGGAGGTTGCTACGCCTGGAATTTCGACTTTCTTCGCTTCTTCGCCGCCTTTCGCTAATGCCGCGCGACCGGCTTCTGAATCAGCCGGGATGGCATCCGGGCTTTGCAGAACGCGTTTTTTCGCATCTTCTTTATAGATGAACGCGGTAATACGCTGGTTGCCACCCTGGTTAGCATCCACCTGACGCACGATGTAGAACGAGTAAGCCCCTTTCTGTTTCGCGGCTTTGGTGATGGCATCGTTCACTTCAGGCTGGCTGCGGTAGAAGCCCTGAACGGTAACGGTGTCATACGGTTCCAGCTCAATCGCCTGATCTTTAGGCAGTTCAACGACGCCGTTGATCACGCGGTTTTTCGGCGCGTCAGCTTTTGGCGCATTCTCTTTGTACAGCGCAATGGTCACGCGCTGGTTGCCGCTATTGCCTTGATCGGACTGGTCAAGCACGTAAAACGACGCTGCGCCGTTTTTATCAGCGGCTTTTGATGCGGCGGTAACAGCATCGCCAATAGAGTTGTAACGACCCACAATGACCGTCTGGTCAAAAGGTTTTAACGCTGCCGCTTGCTCCGGCGTTAACTCTGTCGCGGCATTCGCAGACAGGGCGGTCGCGGAAAGAAGTGCGGACGCCAGGAGTGTGTTCTTAAGCTTCATAAAAATAATCCTTCGCCTTGCGCAAACCATGTACTGGTATTGTTGTTAATTTGAGACGGTCCCGATTATGGCATTTAAAACCTGTCGCTGTCTGCGCCATTTTTCACAGCCTGTGCTCACAGGATGATCTGATTCGATAACATTTAGTGATATGTTGAAAAAACAGGCGTTTGACAAGCAAAAGTGATAAAGCTTATGACTTTCACAAGTTAATTTAATGTTAATGAGTTGATCTCTTATGGCGCTATATCATGTTTTTATCGCTTCGCTTGCGCGAATTATCGGTCCTGACAATGAATTTAAGGTAAATATCTCTGTCAGCGACGCGGATCACTTATTTTTCACAGATAAAGTAAGAAATAGTGTTTTCGGGCGGTAGATCGCGGGCGCTATTTTCAGTAGGTTATAGAAAGTTTGTTACTGTTTTATTTTCCGGGGTTAATCATCTTCTGCCGCTCTCACAATGGCGAAAATTGATACAACCTCGGGCATTTATCGACAAACCATCATCAAAAACCGATGGAAGGGAAAACTATGCGTATTGGGGTACCAAAAGAACGGTTTGCCAATGAAACCCGCGTAGCGGCAACACCAAAAACGGTGGAGCAACTGCTTAAACTGGGTTTTACCGTCGCCATTGAAAGCGGCGCGGGCAAACTGGCGAGTTTCGATGACGAGGCCTTTATTCAGGCTGGCGCGGACGTGGTGGACGGTGCTGAAGTCTGGCAGTCACCTGTTATTTTGAAGGTGAATGCGCCGGAAGAGAGTGAGATTGAACTGCTCAACCCTGGCACCACACTGGTGAGCTTCATCTGGCCTGCGCAAAACCCAGAGCTGATGGAGAAGCTGGCAGCGCGTGGCGTGACGGTAATGGCGATGGACTCCGTGCCGCGTATTTCGCGTGCGCAGTCTCTGGATGCACTGAGTTCAATGGCGAATATCGCGGGTTACCGTGCAATCGTTGAAGCCGCCCATGAATTCGGTCGTTTCTTTACCGGTCAGATCACCGCGGCAGGTAAAGTGCCACCGGCGAAAGTGATGGTGATTGGTGCAGGCGTGGCCGGCCTTGCGGCGATCGGTGCGGCAAACAGCCTGGGCGCTATCGTGCGCGCGTTTGACACCCGTCCGGAAGTGAAGGAGCAGGTTCAAAGTATGGGCGCCGAGTTCCTTGAACTGGACTTCAAGGAAGAAGCGGGCAGCGGTGATGGTTATGCGAAGGTCATGTCCGAAGCCTTTATCAAAGCGGAAATGGCACTCTTTGCCGCTCAGGCTAAAGAGGTGGACATTATTGTTACCACCGCGCTGATCCCGGGTAAACCGGCACCGAAGCTGATCACCCGTGAGATGGTCGACTCCATGAAGCCGGGCAGCGTGATTGTCGATCTGGCGGCGCAAAACGGCGGCAACTGTGAATATACCGTGCCGAATCAGATTTCCACCACTGCCAACGGTGTGAAGGTGATCGGCTACACCGACCTGCCAGGTCGCCTGCCAACGCAGTCTTCTCAGCTGTACGGTACTAACCTCGTTAACCTGCTGAAACTGCTCTGCAAAGAGAAAGACGGCAATATCACCGTTGATTTTGACGATGTGGTTGTGCGCGGCGTTACCGTAGTCCGCGAAGGTGAAATCACCTGGCCTGCGCCGCCGATTCAGGTTTCTGCCCAGCCTCAGGCTGCACCGAAAGCAGCGCCAGAGCCAACAGAGCCTGCTAAACCGGCTTCCCCGTGGCGTAAATACGCGCTCATGGCGCTGGCGATTATTCTGTTTGGCTGGCTGGCCGATGTCGCGCCAAAAGAGTTCCTCGGCCACTTTACCGTCTTCGCGCTCTCCTGCGTGGTGGGTTACTACGTGGTATGGAACGTCTCCCATGCGCTGCATACGCCATTGATGTCGGTCACCAACGCCATCTCCGGGATTATCGTGGTCGGGGCGTTACTGCAGATTGGCCACGGCGGCTGGATTAGCTTCCTGAGCTTTGTCGCGGTACTGATCGCCAGTATCAATATTTTCGGTGGTTTCACCGTGACTCAGCGCATGCTGAAAATGTTTCGTAAAGGCTAAGGGGTAGCATATGTCTGGAGGATTAGTGACAGCCGCATACATTGTTGCTGCAATCCTGTTTATTTTCAGTCTGGCGGGACTTTCCAAACACGAAACGTCTCAGCAGGGTAATAACTTTGGTATCGCCGGGATGGCGATTGCGCTGATTGCCACCATCTTCGGACCCGATACCGGCAACGTTGCCTGGATCCTGGTGGCGATGATCATCGGCGGGGCGATTGGTATTCGTCTGGCAAAACGCGTTGAGATGACCGAGATGCCGGAGCTGGTGGCGATCCTGCACAGCTTCGTGGGTCTGGCGGCGGTGCTGGTGGGCTTCAACAGCTACCTGTACCACGAACCAGGTATGGAGCCCATTCTGGTCAACATTCACCTGACCGAAGTGTTCCTGGGTATCTTCATCGGTGCGGTGACCTTCACTGGCTCAATTGTGGCGTTCGGCAAGCTGCGCGGTAAGATCTCCTCCAAGCCGCTGATGCTGCCAAATCGTCATAAGCTGAATCTGGCGGCGCTGGTGGTGTCGTTTGTGCTGCTGGTGGTCTTCGTGCGTACCGAAAGCGTCGGTCTGCAGGTACTGGCGTTACTGGTGATGACCATCATTGCCCTGGCGTTCGGCTGGCACCTGGTGGCGTCCATCGGTGGGGCAGATATGCCTGTTGTTGTGTCAATGCTCAACTCCTACTCCGGTTGGGCAGCCGCGGCGGCTGGCTTTATGCTGAGCAACGACCTGTTGATCGTCACCGGTGCGCTGGTGGGCTCTTCCGGTGCGATCCTGTCCTACATCATGTGTAAGGCGATGAACCGTTCGTTCATCAGCGTTATCGCCGGCGGTTTTGGCTCTGACGGTTCCTCTACCGGCTCTGACGAAGAAGTGGGCGAGCATCGTGAGATCAGCGCGGAAGATACAGCTGAGATGCTGAAAAACTCGCACTCGGTCATTATCACCCCAGGCTATGGCATGGCGGTGGCGCAGGCGCAGTATCCGGTTGCTGAAATCACCGAGAAGCTGCGCGCGCGCGGCATCAAGGTGCGCTTTGGCATCCACCCGGTGGCGGGGCGTCTGCCAGGCCACATGAACGTGCTGCTGGCGGAAGCGAAAGTGCCTTACGACATCGTGCTGGAGATGGACGAGATCAACGATGATTTCGCCGACACCGACACCGTCCTGGTTATCGGGGCTAACGACACCGTTAACCCGGCGGCACAGGATGACCCACGTAGTCCAATCGCCGGGATGCCGGTTCTGGAAGTGTGGAAGGCGCAGAACGTCATTGTCTTCAAACGCTCCATGAACACCGGCTATGCCGGGGTTCAGAACCCGCTGTTCTTCAAAGAGAACACCCACATGCTGTTTGGCGATGCCAAAGCCAGCGTGGATGCGATTCTGAAATCACTCTGAGGGTGTAAAGCCCGGTGGCGCAAGCTTACCGGGCCTACCCAACCCGTAGGCCGGGTAAGGCGACGCCGCCATCCGGCAAAAAAAACCGCCGGTTCTCCGACGGTTTTTTTCATCTTACGGGTTAATCGTCTTCCGGGTCATCCAGCTCAACCGGTGTCTGATACTCATCCGGCTTGATGACCAGCAGGTCGCAGCGCAGATGATCGATCACCTGTTCGGCAGTATTGCCCAGGAACGCGGCAGAAATACCGGTCCGGCCGATGGTGCCCAGCACCACAATCCCTGCCTGCAGATGTTCTGCTAAATCCGGGATCACCTCTTCAGGTAACCCTTTCTCGACATGTGTCATGTTCTCATCGATGCTGAACTTCTGGCGCAGCGCTTTCATGGCCAGCAGGTGCTGACCGCGGATAGCGTCGTTGTACACGCTTGGGTCGAATTCTGGCAGTTCGATGGCAATATTGATGGGGGTAACCGGGTAAGCACCGACCAGATGCACCTCAGTGTGGTTAACCTGCTCAGCAAGCAGCAGCGTCTCTTTGACCAGCTTTTCATTCAGCGAATTGTGATAATCCTCTTCGCTTGCCAGGTTTACTGCCACGACGGCTTTGCCGCCTTCAGGCCACGGCTGATCTTTCACCATCCAGACCGGACACGGGCATTTACGCAGCAGGTGCCAGTCTGTCGGCGTGAAGATCACCGATTCCAGCTTGTCGTGCTGGTGCGCCATTTTCAGCAGCAGATCGTGCCCACCAGCGACCACCTCCTGGATGATCGCTTCGAAGGGGCGGTTATGCCAGACCACTTTTATATCGATAGGAATACCCGCTTCCAGGTAGTACTTGGCCTGTTCGCGGATCCACGCGGTACGTTGGCTGATCACTCCCTGACGCATAGCGGTACGCTCGTCAGGCGACAGAAGGGTGGTCATCTCATACGAGAAGTCATAGATCGGCAAAAACGCTTTGATTTTGCCACCAATCCGTTGATGTAAATACACAGCACGTCGTAATGCCGGCTGATCGTCCTGATTAGGATCGATAGCTACCAGCATGTTTTGATACTTTGCCATACAGGTCTCCTTACTACTGTCACCACAGTCTGTAATTAAAAGAGTAACCTATATATCCTGAATGAAACAGAGGTGGGGTTTTGCCAGATCAATAATTCATGAAAATTTATCAGAAGAACAGCACCGTCGTGGTCACCGCGATAAACGCGATCAACAGCAGGACCATCACCACGATGGCAAACGTGGTCGAATCCTGTACGTAGGTTTTTTCCTCTCCCTTCATCGGGCCGACAAGCATGATCCAGATGAAAATGAAGGTCACGGAGGCAATAACAACTGAAACGAAAAATAAACTTTCTCTCAATTTAACCTCAACGAGAACCTTTCAGCAGCGGGGGATGTCTGTCGCAGGGGCGGGAAGTGGTGTGCTTACCTGCCAGACCAATAAATCATAAAAATTTATCGGCCTGGCATCAATCATTCGTGGGCTTTATGCCACGTTGCGGGCATGGCCGGCAAGAACAGCCAGCGCTTCACCGTTTTCGATGGTGATGTATTTACCTTTAACGGCCAGCATGCCGCTTTTCTGGAAACGCCCCAGCAAACGGCTGATGGTTTCCACGGTCAGGCCCAGGTAGTTACCAATATCGCCACGGGTCATGGTGAGACGGAACTCACGCGGAGAGAAACCACGCTCTGCGAAGCGGCGGGAGAGGTTGTAGATAAACGCGGCCAGGCGCTCTTCGGCGTTCTTTTTGGACAGCAGCAGGATCATGTCCTGATCGCCTTTGATCTCACCGCTCATCAGACGCATCATCTGCTGACGCAGGTTCGGCATTTTGCCTGACAGATCGTCCAGCGTTTCAAACGGGATTTCGCAGACCATTGAGGTTTCCAGCGCCTGAGCAAAGCTCGGGTGATGGCCCGTCCCGATGGCGTCAAAGCCGACCAGGTCACCCGCCAGATGGAAGCCGGTGATCTGCTCATCACCCTGTTCGGTGATGGTGTAGCTTTTGATGGTGCCAGAACGGATAGCATAGAGCGATTTCAGTTCGTCTCCGGCTTTAAACAGCGTCTGCCCTTTCTGAATAGGCTTTTTGCGCTCGATGATATTATCAAGCTGATCAAGTTCATGCTCATTCAGGGTAAACGGGATACAGAGCTGGCTGATGCTGCAATCCTGGCAATGGATAGCACAACCGCCAGACTGAATGCGTCGTATAATTCGCTTTTCCGGGATCATAGGTTTGCTCAAGCCTTAATTGATATTGGTCAATTTTAACATCTTTTTGGTAAGTACGTAAGCCTGGCAAACCATCAATAAGGACATGAGACGGCAACGTGTTGCCATCTTCTTGAAATTCCACAGCTTGATTATGGATTTTTAGCCTAACCGGAAGAAAATTAAGCACAAAAAGCCTGGGAATTACAGCAAGAGATACCCCTCGTGACGCAGTAACCACTCCTTGCGCTGTACGCCACCGGCATAGCCGGTCATGGTGCCGTTGCGGCCGATCACACGATGGCAGGGCACCACGATACTGACAGGATTAGAACCGTTCGCGGCACCCACCGCTCGCGCCGCGCCCGCGCGGCCTAACTGCTCTGCGAGCTGGCCGTAGTGCATGACCTGGCCACACGGAATATCGCGTAGCGCCTGCCAGACTTCGCGCTGGAATGGCGTACCGGCCGTGGCGGTCGGCAGGTCATTGATGATGCTGAGATCGCCCTCGAAGTACGCCGCCAGCTTGTCGCTCAGTCCACCCGGGTTGTTGGCGCTGATTCGCTCAAACCCCTGGGCGCGGTAATGGATGTTGAGCAGCTCTTCCATACGGTTGCTGTGCTCTTCCCATTCCACGGCGCGCAGTTGGAACTGCTCGTCCGCGATAACCCACAATGGCCCAAGCGGCGTTGCAATTTTATCTTCGAGTAATCTCAGCATCGTCGTTCCTTTAATTCAGCCTCGGGTAGATCCCCGGTCCAATCGGCAGGCCGACAAGATACCACGCCACCAACATCACCAGCCATACCCCTAAAAAGATAAGCGGATAGGGTAAAACCAGCGAATAGTAGGTACCCAGCTTCGCCTCCGGTTTATAGCGCTGCAGGAAGCCCAAAAACAGCGGCACAAACGGCGAAACCGGCGCCAGCGGGATCACCGAGGAGTCGGCGATACGAAACAGGATCTGCGCAAAGGCCGGATGGAAGCCCAGCATCATAAACATCGGTACGAAGATGGGCGCCAGAATCGACCAGATGGCGGATCCGCTGGCGATAAACATACACAGCAGTGACGACAACAGCGCCAGACCGACAAATGCCGGGACGCCGCTTAAGCCGGCGGCTTCCAGCGCATCGGTCAGGCCAACGGCCATAAATTTGCCCATGTTGCTCCAGTTAAACATGGCGACGAACTGGGCCAGCGGGAAGACCATCACGATAAAGCCCGCCATCTCCTTCATCGGCTCAATCATCAACTGCGGCAGATCGGCCTGGCGGCGGATTTTGCCGGTGGCGATGCCATACGCGAGCGACACGACAAAGAAAAACAGAATGATCAGCGGCACAATGCCCTGAATAAACGGCGAGGGCAGGACGGTATGTTTCACCGGGTCGCGCAGGATACCGTTCTCCGGCACCACCATCAGCGCCACCATCGCGATAAATACCAGCGAGACTATCCCGGCGACGCGCAGGCCAACGCGTTGCTCTTTGCTCAGCGTTTCCAGCTTTTCGTCACTACGGCCTTCCCATTTCCCTAACCGCGGCTCGATGATCTTATCGGTAATCAGCCCGCCAACAAGCGTCAGGACGATCACCGAACTGGCCATAAAGTACCAGTTGTCGATCACGCTGACGTGCATGGTCGCATCGATTGTTTTCGCCGCCTCAGTGCTGATCCCCGAAAGCAGGACATCGGTGGTGACAATCAGCAGATTGGCAGTGAAACCGCATCCTACACCGGCAATGGCCGACAGCAGACCCGCCACGGGGTGACGCCCGACGGCGAGGAAGATCAGTGCCCCCATCGGCGGCATGATCACCAGCGCGGCATCGGAAGAGATGTGGCTGAAAAACGCGATAAACAGCACCATATAGCTGGCGTAGCGTGCGCTGACGTGAGAGGCCATTTTCACCATCAGCGCGGGGAGCAGGCCAACGCGCTCTGCCAGACCGGCCCCCAGCACCAGCGCCAGAATGGCGCCCAGCGGCGCAAAACCGCTGAAGTTTTTAATCACATTCGGTAAAAACCAGTGCAACCCTTCAATGCTCAGCAGGTTCTTTACGCTTACCATGCTGCCATCGGCCGGGCTGCGCACGCTCACCCCTAAGGCGGACAGCACGGCTGTCGCCACCATCAAAACCACGATCAACCAGATAAAAAGCAGGAAAGGATGTGGCACTTTATTACCGATCCTTTCAACCCAGCCATAGAGCTTACCGGATGGGGAATGCGAAGGTATGGATGACATACTCATGGGCGTTCCTCGGGACTGTTGTGTTGTTGTGTTGTGTTTTTTTATTTTAAAGGTGACGGTGTCACGCCCTGTGGGATCGGACACACGTACGGTTTTTCTTGTACTTGTTGTTCAAACTCTTCACGGCATTTTTTCAGCAGCGCTGCATCCTGCAGCAGATTCAGCGCGGTGGCGCCCATCACTTTTCCGGCCAGCAGCATGCCTTTATGGGCAATGGACGTTCGCCCCTGCGCCACCAGTTGCCAGGTGTGCAGCGGCGTGCCGACGGTAAAGCAGGGGCTGAAACACTGGGCGACGGGCATCTTCCAGCTCACATCACCCACGTCCGTTGAGCCTGCCAGCACGTTGTCGGTGATGGCGTAAGGCGCGACCTCGTCCACCAGCAGGGTCTCCTGGTGGCGGCGGGCAAAGGCTTTACCTTCATCACCCCCGGTTGCGGCAATATTCTTCAGGCTGTTTTGCAGATCGTTTGGCGTCAGGGTGGTGCGGATCTCCCGGGCAAAGGCGCGTTCTTCCTCCGTCCAGGCTGGCGTACCGTAATGCTGCAGGGCACGATACATCGCTGCTTCCAGCGTGCGGTTTGGCAGGTAGCTGGAGCAGGCTTTATCAAAGCGACACTCAACAGTGGTCTCGGTCATCAACGCCGCACCCTGAGCAATCTTCTCAATCCGCGCGTAGATTTGCTGCGCGTCGGCCATCTCCGGGGCGCGGATCAGGTACAGCACTTCGGCCTGCGCCTGTACCACGTTGGGGGAGATGCCGCCGGTATCGGTAATGGCGTAATGGACGCGCGCTTTCTCAATAATATGTTCGTTGAGGAAGTTCGTGCCGGTGGTCATCAGCGTCACTGCATCCAGCGCGCTGCGCCCCAGATGCGGAGAATTAGCCGCGTGCGCCGCCACGCCCTTAAAGCGCCAGGCGGCCTGGATATTGGCCAGCGTACTGACGTTAAACATGCCGGCAAACGCTTCCGGATGCCAGGTGACTGCGGCGTCAACGTCGTCAAACAGGCCCTCACGAACCATAAACGTTTTACCGGAGCCGCCCTCTTCGCCGGGGCAGCCATAAAAACGCACGGTTCCACGCCCGCCGTGCTGCTCCAGCCAGCTTTTCACCGCAACGGCACCCGCCAACGCCGCGGTGCCGAGCAGGTTATGTCCGCAGCCGTGGCCATTAGCACCGGGCGTGGTGGCGTGTGCCGTCGCGCAGTGTGCCTGCTGGCTTAATCCGGCCAGGGCGTCATATTCGCCGAGCAGGGCAATTACCGGTGTACCGCTGCCGAAGCTGGCGATAAAGGCATTCGGAATGCCGCCAGCCTCACGGGTCAGGGTGAAGCCTTCCGCTTCCAGCGCGCTGGCCAGCCGCTCTGCGGACCAGAACTCTTCAAAGCGGGTTTCCGGATGATCCCAGATTTCGTCGGCAATGTCGGTGAACGTCCGACATCGCGTGTCGATTGCATCGGCAATAAAAGCGTAGTTCTCCTGCATTACACACCTCGCGTCCAGGGGAAATTCAGCGCAGTGCGCGCCAGCGTTTCGATAGCGACGGTCATGACGCGCTCATCAAAGTCGAATTTTTCATTGTGATGTCCGGCGCTCAAATCGGTGCCAAACACCATGTAGGAGGCCATGCCGCCGTTTTCCTGCACGCGAGCCATCATCAGCGTGGCGTCTTCGGAGCCGGCCGGGGCTTTGACCTTATCAATGGCCTGTTCCACACCGGGCACCTGGCTTGCCTGCTGGCGCAGATAATCCACCCAGGCAGGTGTCGGAGCGCTGGCGGTGGCAGCCCCCATCAGACGCATCTCAGCCGTCACGCCGTACAGCGCGGCGGCACCGGTAATGACGGATTGTGCGCGTTCGAACACATACTGATTGATCGCCTCGCTCTCGCCACGGGTTTCGACCTTGAGCAGGGCATGGGCGGGCACCACGTTGCGCCCGCTGCCGGCCTGCATCACCCCTACGTTCACCCGGGAAGCCCCTCCGCTGTGTGGCGCAATGCTGTGCAGCGCGAGCGCGGCCTGGGCGGCGGCGAGCAGGGCGTTACGGCCTTCTTCCGGTTTACCGCCCGCGTGTGCGGCGACGCCGGTGAACGTCACGTCAAACTTGGTTGTCGCCATAAAATTATCGCTGCCGCAGATCACCGTCCCGGCAGGCACCCCGGTACCAATGTGAATGGCGGTGAAATAGTCCACCCCGTCCAGTGCCCCGGCGGCCACCATGGCGCGTGCGCCGCGTGTGCCTTCTTCCGCTGGCTGGAAGATCAGTTTGATGGTGCCGTTCAGCTGCGCTTTGCTGCGCATGAGCACGTGCGCCAGCCCAAGGCCAATCGTGGTGTGGCCGTCGTGCGCACAGGCGTGCATCATGCCCGGATTGCAGGAGGCAAAGCCGTCGCGGAACGGGCGATGGCTGTCGTCAAGCGCTTCACCCAGGTCGAGGGCGTCCATGTCCACGCGAAACGCCAGCGTCGGGCCAGGACGGCCGGTATTCAGTGTGGCAACCAGGCCGGTGAAGCCGCCTTCAAACGGTGCGAGCCATTTTTCGGGCGCGCCCTGCGCCCGGGCGCGGGCAAATTCTCGCGTCAGGGTGGCGTTATCCGGCAACCCCATACGGCTTTCGGCATCCACCACGTCGCGGCCCATCGCCAGGTCATACCCCAGGTGGTCCAGGATTTCCGCGACCTTCGCGGCAGTCCGAAATTCCACCCAGCCGGATTCGGCAAAATGGTGAAAATCGCGACGCCATGTGCTCAGTTGCGGGGCTAAGGTCTGGATGTACTGCGCCAGTGAGTCCATATCTGTTCCTGTCATCATTAAAATATGTGAACTGCTTCACGCTGTGATAGTTTTTACTTATCACTAACCGATTTTTCACAGTTTTAACCGTTCAGGAATTACCCTCGCACATCCCTTTCCATTAAAGTAGATGACAGTTTCTTTACTCTGATAAACAACAGTTATCGGTCGGGCTATGTCATTTCAGATTAAATTTCATCAAATTCGGGCGTTCGTTGAAGTGGCGCGTCAGGGCAGCATTCGCGGCGCCAGCAGGACGTTGAATCTGTCGCAACCGGCGTTGACCAAATCGATCAAAGAGCTGGAAGAGGGTATGGCGGCGCAGCTCTTTGTACGCCGCAGTAAAGGCGTGGCGTTAACCGAGTGTGGTGAAGGCTTCTATCAGCGCGCCAGGCTGATTCTGGAAGAGCTGCGCGCGGCCCAGGATGACATTCGTCAGCGGCAGGGCGAGCTGGCCGGGCAGATCAATATCGGTATGGGGGCGAGTATTTCACGAAGCCTGATGCCCGCGGTGATCACCCGCTTTCATGCTCAGCATCCGCAGGTCAAGGTGCGGATTATGGAAGGGCAACTGGTATCGATGATCAATGAATTACGCCAGGGCGAACTGGATTTCACCATCAATACCTATTATCAGGGGCCTTACGATCATGAATTTACGTTTGAAAAGCTATTAGAAAAACCGTTTGCTGTATTTTGTCGGGAGGGGCATCCGGCGACGGGAGCAACCTCCATTAACGATCTGCTGCATTATAACTGGACCATGCCCACCCCGCGGGGAAGTTATTATAAGCAGTTAGAGGATGTATTTAGCCACCGCTCGCAAATACCCCGTATCGGCGTGGTCTGCGAAACCTTTTCGTCGTGTATTAGCCTTGTCGCTCAAAGCGATTTTTTAAGCATATTGCCGCAGGAGTTGGGCTGTGACCCACTGTTGGCGGGGCGTCTGGTCATGCTGCCGGTTGTCGAATCACTTCCAAAAGCGGCTTATTATTTAATTCAGCGCCGGGATTCCCGTCAGACTCCGCTTACCGAATCGTTAATTACGCAATTCAGACGAGAGGCGCGGAAAATAACCGCGGCATGAAAAATCATTTATAAAAAAACAGAGTCTGTCCGACATCAGACAGACCCTACAGTACACACAGCAGTGCGTCCTTTCGCAGATCCTGGATGTTATATCCATGGGGCAGGTTAATGTAGTTATAACAGCTTTCTCTCAAAATGAAAGGCGGTTGAGTGATTGATTTCATGAAATTTTAACGCAAATCGAAAGTTTTATTTTTGCTGAAACTTAAGTTAAGTGGCAATTAAATTTATGCGGACATTGTTATCGCTTTTCATCAGGTTAATATCAGGCCCACCCTCAGCGGGATAGCGGTTGTTGAGGCCTGTTCCCCGCAAAGGTATAGTACAGACTCAGATGTAGCCGGAGGATTTCCATGAACCCTGACGACAAATCACTGTTTCTTGACGCCATGGAGGATGTCCAGCCCCTGAAGCGCTGCGCAGATATTCACTGGCAGCCGAGCCGCAATACGCGGGCGCGCCAGGAGATTGATGCCGAGCAGCTGGATAACTTCCTGACCCTGGGTTTTCTGGAACTTCTGCCCCTGGATGAGCCGCTGGCGTTCCAGCGTGAAGGGGTACAACAGGGCGTAATGGATAAGCTGCGTTCCGGGAAATACTCCCGCCAGGCCAGCCTGAACCTGTTACGTCAGCCTGCCGAGCGTTGCCGCCAGATGCTGTACGCCTTTATTCGCCAGGCCGGACGCGACGGATTACGTAATTTAATTATCATTCATGGAAAAGGGCGCGAACAGAATGCTCATCCCAACGTGGTGCGTAGCTATCTGGCGCGCTGGTTAACCGAGTTTGAGGAAGTGCAGGCCTTCTGCGTGGCGCTGCCGCATCACGGCGGCAGCGGGGCCTGTTATGTTTCACTGCGAAAATCCGACGACGCAAAACAGGAGAACTGGGAACGGCACGCCAAGCGCAGCCGTTAACGGGCCGTGGCGGGCGATATTCTCGCCCGCACAGCACTCAGAACGTTTCCCAGTTGCTGTCGGTGGCGGTGCTTGCCGTGGCCGGGCGCAACAGCTGCGGTGTTTTCACATTTGTTGGGCGGGGGGCAGCGGCCTGTTGTTTGCCGCTCAGACGAAACGCCGCCACCGCCTGGCGCAGCTGTTCGGACTGATCTTCCAGCGCCGCTGCCGCCGTGGCGGACTGCTGTACCAGCGCGGCGTTTTGCTGGGTGACACTGTCCATCTGCGAAACGGCCAGACTCACCTGTTCAATACCGCGGCTCTGCTCATCAGACGCAGACGAAATCTCGCCCATAATATCGGTCACGCGGGTCACTGCCGCCACAATTTCTTTCATCGTTGCACCGGCTTCGCTAACCTGTTCAGAGCCGGTATTCACGCGGCTGACAGAGTTCTCGATAAGGCCCTTGATCTCTTTTGCCGCCTGCGCGCTGCGGCTCGCGAGAGTACGCACTTCCCCGGCAACTACCGCAAAGCCACGACCTTGTTCCCCGGCACGCGCGGCTTCTACCGCGGCGTTCAGCGCCAGAATGTTGGTCTGGAAGGCAATGCTGTCAATCACGCCGGTGATGTGGGCGATTTGCTGCGAACTGTCGGCAATTTCCGTCATCGTGCGGACAACGTTATCCACCACATGACCGCCGCGCGCCGCTGTTTCAGACGCGTTCTTCGCCAGCAGGGTCGCCTGACGGGCGTTGTCGGAGTTCTGTTTCACCGTTGCGGTCAGCTCTTCCATGCTGGCAGCGGTCTCTTCCAGCGAGGCGGCCTGTTCTTCCGTACGGGCGGAAAGATCGTTACTTCCGGCAGCAATTTCGCCTGCGCCGGTGTAGATGGAGTCGGTACTACCGCGTACGGCGCTGACCGTGGTGACCAGAGATTGTTGCATCTCATGCAAACCGGCCGCCAGCTGGCCCATCTCATTGCGGCCAGAGAGGGTGATATCCTGCGTCAGATCGCCCGCCGCAATGGTGCGAATATGGTTCATAATGGTTTTCAGCGGTTTTAACAGCAGGTGCTGTAAACCCTGCCAGATCACCACCAGCACGGCGATAACGGCCAGGAAAATTGCCGCCAGCGTCCACTGCATCTGGGTAAAGCTGCTCTGGTTCTCTTCGGTAGCGGCTTTCAGCAGGGTATTGTTCTCGGCACGCCAGCGGTTATAGACCGCTTCCATAGCATCCTGCGCCTGCTGCGCATCCAGATCGCCATAGGCCTGGTAGTTGTCGGCACGCAGATACTCAATCGACAGACGCATCACTTCATGCATCTGGTTCCAGGATTTCAGCATCTCGTCGGTTAGCGCCGCATTCTGGCCGTTAACCTGCGGCAGGGCCTGCCACTGTTTGTTATAGGCTTCAGCTTTAGCCAGAGAGTCGCCCGCGGTGCCAAGCAGTTTGTTGATCGCCTCCAGGGACGCCGGATCGCGCTGATTTTTCAGGTAGCGGATCGCCACTCGCGTCACGGTGACGCGCGTTTTGATAAGGGTGTTAACGCTGTCGCTCAGGCTCTCCTGCTGGGCATTAAGCACCCCGGAGTTCTGGAAGTTATGGCGATCGTTGCTGACGGCAGAGTAGAACAACCCTCCCGTGACAACTTGCAGCAGGCAGAATATGGTGAGAGCAAAGATAATTCCGGTAATCACGTGCAGATTTTTCAGCATAGCGGTCGTCCGTAAGAAAGTGCAGGGGTACACAAATACTATCGTCGTAGGGAATTTAAACTTTAATTTAACTCGCGCTTAACTAAGGGTTCCCGACAGGAACCTGTTGTAAATCCGGATCATTTAGATGAGGAAGGTGAACATGAGCAGCATTGATAAAAGCGGGACATTCGCGCTCGGGACGCGAACGGTAAAACGACTGGGTTACGGCGCGATGCAGCTTGCCGGGCCGGGCGTTTTTGGGCCACCGAAGGACAAAAATGCCGCGCTGGAGGTGCTCCGGGAAGCCGTGGCGGCGGGCGTGAATCATATCGATACCAGCGATTTTTATGGTCCGCATGTGACTAACCAGCTGATCCGTGAGGCGCTGCATCCGTACCGGGACGATCTGACCCTCGTCACCAAAATCGGTGCGCGCCGCGACGATAAAGGTGCCTGGCTGCCGGCCTTTTCCGCGCAGGAGCTGACCCGGGCGGTACATGACAACCTGCGTAATCTGCAGTTGGATGTGCTGGACGTGGTTAACCTGCGGATTATGTTTAGCACACACGGACCGGCGGAAGGCTCGATCGCTGAACCGCTGTCCACTCTGGCCGAGCTACAGCAGCAAGGGCTGGTGCGACATATTGGTCTGAGCAATGTCACGGCCACGCAGGTTGCCGAGGCGCAGAAGATGGTACCCGTGGTGTGTGTGCAAAACATGTACAACATCGTGAACCGGAGTGACGATGCGCTGGTGGATTCGCTTGCGAAGCAGGGGATTGCCTATGTGCCATTCTTCCCGCTGGGCGGTTTTACGCCGCTGCAATCTTCCGGGCTGCAGGCGGTGGCGGACGACCTGGGGGCGACACCGATGCAGGTTGCGCTGGCCTGGCTGCTGCAACGTTCTCCAAACATTCTGCTGATCCCGGGAACCTCTTCCGTGGCGCATCTGCGGCAAAACCTCGCGGCAGGGGATCTGGTGTTACCGCCTGACGCACTGGCTACGCTGAATGCGCTGGTGTAATCACGCATAAAAAAGCCCGGAGGGATCCGGGCTTTGTTATTTAACGACTGGTAAATCGGAATAGCGCGTGGTGTAGCAGGGCGACAGCATATCCCGCTTCATCGCCCAGGATTTCACCGCCCCCTGGCCCGCAAACCACACAGACCCCCGGCCTGAACGGTTAAGGCGGTCGATAACCTGCATCAGGGCTGTGCTGTCTGGCCGCGGTGGGTGTTCATCGAACAGGCTAAGCTGTGCCACGCCCTGACTGAAAAAGTCACTGAGCATGACGCCTGCTTTCATATAGCGATGCCCCTCTTTCCAGATTCGGTTCAATGACTCGATAGCTACCCTGATAATATCCCGCGTATCGTTGGTGGGGATCGTCAGCTTGCCGGAGGCCTGGTTACCATAAAAAACCTCATCCTCTGCATGCGGGCTGGTGCGAATAAACACGCTGATATAGCAGCAAAACTGTTTCTCTTCGCGCAGCTTCTCGGCGGCGCGTTCCGCATAGGCGCAGATCGCCTGGTGCATATCGTCATACCGGGTGATACGGCTGCCGAAGGAGCGGCTGCAGATGATTTGTTGCTTTGTTGGCGAAAACTCTTCCAGCGCCAGACACGGTTCACCGCGTAACTCGCGGGCAGTTCTTTCCAGCACGACATTGAAGTGTTTACGGATCACCCAGCTTGAACATTCCGCCAGATGCAGGGCAGACTCGATCCCCATCAGATTCAGTTTTTTGCTGATCCTGCGCCCGACGCCCCACACTTCGCTGACCGGTACCAGTGACAGCAGTTTACGCTGACGATCGATATTCGATAAATCCACCACGCCGTTGGTTTTCTTCCAGGTTTTGGCGGCATGGTTAGCCAGCTTGGCTAAGGTTTTGGTGGGCGCAATGCCCACCCCGACCAGCAGTCCGGTCTCTTTGTACAGGCGCTGGCGGATTTCCTGCCCGAACGCCTCCAGACTCATGCAGTGGCTGATGCCCGTCAGATCCAGAAAGGCTTCATCAATCGAGTAGATCTCCACTCTCGGGGCCATCTCTTCAAGGATGGTCATCACCCGGCGGCTCATATCCGCATACAGCGCATAATTGGAGCTAAAGACGTGTACCTTCTGGCGTCTCAGCTCATCCTTCAGCTTGAAGTAGGGACCGGCCATGCCGATCCCCAATGCTTTTGCTTCTGCTGAACGGGAAATGATACACCCGTCGTTATTTGAAACGACCACCACGGGTTTCCCCTTAAGGTCGGGCCGAAACGCCGTCTCGCAGGAGGTGTAAAAACTGTTTACATCAACGAGCGCGAACATGGCGGTTAGCTTTCAGGGTAAACGTCACAACGCCGAAGATCTCCAGCTCGTCTTCCGCGGCAAAAACGACCGGCGCGTAGTCAGGATTATGGGGGATGAGCTGAAGACGCGGATGCGTTTGCAGCTCCTTCACGGTAAATTCGCCCGCGACCGCCGCAATCACAATATCGCCATGAACGGCGGTTAACGAACGGTCAACCACCAGCAGGTCGCCATGGCTGATCCCTGCGCCAATCATCGAATCACCGCTCACCCTGACAAAATAGGTCGCGCTGGGGTGTTTGATCACCAGCTTGTTCAGGTCAAGGCTGTCCTCGACATAATCCTGAGCCGGGCTGGGGAAGCCACAGGGCACCCGCTCCATAAACAACGGAAGCAATAGCGTGGCATCAGGCCCCAAAGGAGAGATCAACTGCATAATGGTTAACTCATATCACTGTGTTTATATACAGTATTCATGATTAACCAGAACGATCAAGAGACGGGAGGGGAATTTTCCGGAACTCGTTGAAAGTCGAAAAATTTTAGTTCAACAAGGCGCGCTGGCGGGTATGCATCCAGGAATGTTTAATTTTTCTTAATTATTTCAGGCAGTAGCTGTTCTATGACCCCGACAACGCTTCTGACCCTGTGTGGAATAAAGCGAGCGTCCGGGTAAACCGCATAGAGAAAGCGGTCGGGTAACCGCCACGCGGGGAGTACCGGCACCAGCGTACCGGTTTGCAACGCCCGTGCCGCGAGTGGTAGTTGCATACCGCCAATACCCATGCCTGCCTCCAGCGCCTGTAACAGGGCGTCGCTGGTATTGGCCCGGAAAACGGTATTCACTGAAATATCAATCGTTTCGTCATCAGAAACCAGGCGAAGAGGTGCGTCCAGCGGGATACCGCTGAATCGCACGTGGGGAAGCGCCGCCAGCGCGTACACGGACTCTACCGGCGGGAATGACGGGGCGGCAAAGAGCAGCGTTTCAATGCGTGCCAGTACGCGTGCCGCGTGGGTTTGCGGAGGCTCTGCGCTCAGTCGTAGCGCCACATCCACCCCTTCGGTGACCAGATCGGCGATGCGGTCATCAAGCGAAATCTGCAGATGTAATTCGGGATTCATGCGCTGTAGTGTCAGCAGGCGCGGCAACACGATCTGGCCCAGGCCGCTCGGCAACTGCACATGTACGGCTCCCTGATATTGATGCTCAACCGGGTTCAGGCGTCGCTCCGCTTCCTGCATGGCCTCCAGCACAAGCTGCATATCCCGCCGGTAACGTTCACCCTGCGCGGTGAGCTTCATCCTGCGCGTTGTACGATGCAGCAATACCACACCGAGCTCTTCCTCAAGGGCGGCGATCTGCTGGCTGACGGCGGACTGCTTGATCCCGGCCAGGCGGGCGGCAGCAGAAAAGGAGCCGGCTTCGGCGACGCGCAGAAAGGTGGAAATGGCGTTGAGCTTATTATTCATTTCGTGATTCTGCTTATAAATGCCATCGGATTCGGGGGATATATCAGGAAAAAATAATAGATCACACTGTGTCTGTCACCCCTTTCGGAGAAACACCATGAATAAGACGCAGCAACACAGGGTCGCACTGGTCGCTGGCGCCAGCGGGGTTGTTGGCAACCAGCTGGTCAAAACGCTTTTGCGCCATCAGTGGGAGGTCATTGGCCTGAGCCGCCAGGCGGTATCTCACCCTGACGGCATTGCGATGGTTAATGTCGATTTACTGGATGCGCAGGACAGCGCGCGGGCACTGTCATCGCTCAGCGGGATCACTCATGTGTTTTACAGCGCCTGGGTCAACGCCGCGAACTGGACAGAGATGGTTGAACCGAACGTCACCATGCTGCGCCATCTGGTCAGTAATCTCGAAAACACGGCCCCTCTTGAGACGGTCAGCCTGATGCAGGGCTACAAAGTCTACGGCGCGCATCTTGGCCCGTTTAAAACCCCGGCACGTGAAAGCGATCCCGGCGTACCGGGGGCAGAGTTTAATGCGGCCCAGCTCAGGTGGCTTAGCGATTTTCAACGCGGAAAACAGTGGCACTGGATCGCCATCAGACCGGGTGTGGTGGGTAGCACGGTGCCAGGCAACACCATGAATCTTGCCCTGAGCATCGCGCTGTACGCCTCATTGTGTAAGGCGCTGAATTTACCGCTGCGTTTTCCCGGCTCTGAACAGACCTGGCACAGCATTGTTGATCATACCGACGGCGAATTGCTGGCAGAGGCGACCATGTGGGCCGCCACGTCGCCGGCAGCAGAGAACCAGGCATTCAACGTGAATAACGGGGATATCTGGCGCTGGAGCGAGCTGTGGCCACGCATTGCACGCTGGTTTGAACTGGAGTCTGCCCCCCCGGTCCGGCTCTCATTTCAGCAGCTGTTTACGGACTACCGTGCGGTATGGCGCGAACTTGCCGCAGCTCGCGGGCTGGTGGAAAGCGAGATTTTGCAGCTGAACGACGGACAGTTTGCCGACTTCGTGTTTGGCTGGCATTACGACATGTTTGGCGATGGCAGCAAGCTGCGTCGGGCCGGGTTCACCGCCATGCGGGCCACCGACGAGATGTTTTTCAGCCTGTTCGCACAGCTCAGGGCGGCACGCATTATTCCCTGACAAGGGGGCTGTAAAAAACGCGAATGCGCAAGTCGACAGTAAATTCACGCTCTGCATGCCGCCATGCGGCATGCAGAGACGTTCCAGCCAGAAGAGAGCACTCAGTCAACCGTTAACGCATCGACGACCGCGGCGACGCTTTTCACACTGCGAATACTGCCGATCCCCGTACCAAACGAGAGATAGCCTTCATCGGTGTTGCCTTCCAGCATACCGAGACGTAAGCCACGTAATCCGCCCATCGCGTTGCCCAACTCCTCATTGCTTGCGCCAGCGTGATCCATCGACGCCAGTTTTTCAGCCAGTTTGCCAGGCAGAGAGCGGTAGTAGTGGGGCACGGTACGGAAAAGCAGCAAATCAAGGCCATTGGCGGCAATGATTTTATCTTTGACCAGCTGTGGCACCCGGCTTTCTTCCGTACTGATAAAGACCGAGCCTGCAAATACGCCTTCGGCACCTAAGGCATGTGCCGCTCTGGCTGTACGATGGTCGGTAATACCGCCCGCTGCCATCACCGGAATGTTCTTCACGGCATCGGCAATGAGCGGCACGATTGAAAAGGTACCCAGCACCTTACCGGGTAAAGTTCCGCCCTCATCAAAACCGGTGGCCACGATAATGTCCGCGCCTGCCTCTTCCGCAAGGCGCGTATTTTCCGGGGTTGGATTAATGTCGCGGTAGATAATGTTGATACCCGCCTCTTTTAGCTCATTGAACAGCGCCGGGATAAGGGAGCCTTCGCCATAGCCCGTATACACCACGGCCCTGACGCCTTCTTCTTTAATTACCCGCAGAATAGGTAGTGTCCAGATATCGTTCTCACGTGTGGGGATCAGGTTCACCCCGAATGGTTTTTCGGTCAGCTGTTTGGTCTTGCGAATTTCTTCCCGCATTTTTTCGGCCGTTTCTTCTGGCGTGGACACAGCGGTCCCGGCGGTTAACCCGGCATTGGGCCCCAGCACACCAAGCCCTCCGGCGTTACTGACGGCGGCGACCAGGCGGGCATCCGTCAACCATGATAAGGGGCCCTGGATAACAGGCTTTTCTATGCCCAGGATCTGGCAGATACGGTTATTTTTCATAGCGGAATATCCCTCACAAATAAATCAGGTGGCCGGATGAGACGGCCTCGCGTTTGAGTGGAAGAGAGTGTAGGCCGCAAGATTGTTTGGAAAAATAGCCAAAATTATTCATCACTGTTATAAAATCAGTAATAATTATTTTATGCCCTCATTCACGATGAACTTCGCGGCAAAAGAACGCATGTATGCAAATCAATCTGTTTGAATCGATTCGTATTTTTATTGAAATTGTCGAGTCAGGGAGTCTTACCCAGGCGGCAGAGAATCTGCAGATCCATCGTCCCGCCGTCACCAAAGCGTTGCAGTTACTGGAGCAACACAGCGGCACGCGTTTACTGCAACGCACCACGCGACGGATTGACCTGACGCCGGACGGGGAAGCGTTTTATCGCCGCAGTAAACCGTTGCTGGCCCAGGCGGATGCGTTACTTGAGTCGTTTGGCCCTGATCAGGTCTTGCGCGGACAACTGCGTGTGGATATGCCCATCGCGTTTGCGTCAATGGTGGTTATTCCTCGTTTGCCTGAGTTTTATCGCCAGCATCCTGACATCGACATCATACTGAGTAGCTCTGACCGTCGGCGGGATATGCTGCGCGATGGTCTGGACTGCGTGTTACGGGTGGGGGAGCTGGACGACGGCGACTATATTGCGCGCAGGATAGGAAACATCAGGATTAAAACCTGCGCCAGCCCTGACTATCTGGCGGTTCACGGCACGCCAGAAACGCTGGATGATTTACAGAAGCACCGGGCCATCAACTGGATCAACACCAACAGCAGGCAAATCAAACCGTGGACCTTTACGACGCCAGAAGGGACGGCGGAAATGACACTGCCCGGCAAGCTGGTGGTGGATAACTCTCAGGCCTACATCGCCGCAGGGCTGGCCGGGCTGGGCGTCATGCAGGGGATGAATCTCTTTATACAGCCTTACCTCGACCGCGGCCAACTGGTCGAAGTATTGCCAGGT
Source organism: Enterobacter sp. 22466 (assembly GCF_052044775.1). Classification (NCBI taxonomy): domain Bacteria; kingdom Pseudomonadati; phylum Pseudomonadota; class Gammaproteobacteria; order Enterobacterales; family Enterobacteriaceae; genus Enterobacter; species Enterobacter sp. 22466. The sequence continues at coordinate 1,259,789 of NZ_JBQENX010000001.1, forward strand.
TGTCCTTCCCCGGATCGTAAGCTGTCGATTCTCTATCCGCACCGCCATCTTTCGCGCAAGGTGCGGGTATTCACCGAATGGCTGGAAAGCCTATTGTGAAATCAACGGCGGGTGAGCACCCGCCAGCTCGTGACAAATCGCGCCGATCTGTTCCACAGCGTTGAGCAACTGGGGCGTGGGTTCATTCGCGCAATTTAAGCGCAGGAAGTTCATCAGCTCCGCCCCCGGGGAAAACAGCGGGCCAGGGCTGACGCCAATGCCCAGCGCCAGCGCGCGACGATGCACCTCCAGCGCATTGACCTGGTGTGGAAGTTCAACCCACAGCAAGAAACCGGCGGCGGGGGCGGTAATACGCGTACCCGGCGGGAAGCACGCCTCCACCCGCGCGGTAACGGCCTGTATCCCTTCGGCGATGCGAACTTTCAACCGTCGAAGATGGCGATCGTAGTCACCACTGGCGAGTATTTCGCTCGTCGCGGCTTCAATTAACGGTGCGCCTGCCCACTCCCCGGCCATGCGGGCCTGTAAGACCTGCGTGTGGTAACGTCCGGCGGCAATCCACCCGATACGCCAGCCTGGCGCAAGGGTTTTGGACAATGAGCTACAGTAGAGCACATTCCCGCTCTGGTCGAAGGCCTTGCAGGCCGGAGGCCGTTGACCTTCACCCACCAGGTCCCCGTAAACATCGTCCTCAATAAGAGGGATACCCGCCTCTTCAAGCAGGGCAACCAGCTCCTGTTTACCGGCGACGGACATGCTGGCGCCGAGCGGATTTTGCACCGTGGGCGAGGCCAGCACAGCCGCGGGACGGTGACAGCGAATGGCCTCAGCCAGCGGTGCCAGTAACAGGCCTTCGACGGGATCGGTTGGGATCTGCAACGCCTTCAGACCTAAATCCTCCAGCAGCAGTAGCGTGCCGAAGTAAGCGGGGGACTCAATCGCCACCACATCACCCGGCTGGCACACGGCCCGCAAAGCCAGACGCAGCGCCTGCGTTGCGCCCGCGGTGATGACCAGATCGTCTGCACCAAAATGGGCTCCCCACTGTGCCGCGCGTGCGGCGACCCTGTTGCGCAGATCCACTCGCCCCGGCGGCAGGCTGTAGCTCTGACCGTGTGCTTCCAGACGACGGCTGGCCGCATGAAGCGCGCGATGCAACGTATCTCCCGGTAGCCAGGTGGGGTCGGGCAGTGCGGCCCCCAGCGGCACCAGGCGCGCTTCTGCGCGACTGAAAAGCGAGCGGGCGATGGCTGACATGGTCACCGGTACCGGGCCGGGAGGCGTGTGGAATGATGGCACGTTCTGTGGCACGCGGGGCTGGTGGACGTAATAGCCCGAACGTGGACGGGCAACAATCAGGCCTTCGGCCTCGAGGCAACGAAGGGCTTCGAGGGCCGTCGGGAGGCTAACGTGCTCGCGCTCTGCCAGTTTACGCGCGGAGATCATCCGGTCACCGGGTCGCAATGCACCTGAAGCCAGGGTAAGGCGCAGCATCTCTGCAATCCGGCGGTAATGGGGGGACGGGACGGACATGGGATCTGTACAGTCTGATTTTCGATAAAACTGACTATACAGCCAATGCGGAGCGCCATCTATAGTGTCCGGCATGTTCAGGACAAGGAGGCACTATGCACAGCGACAACTTTGATATTTCTACCTATTTCAAACGTATAAACTATACCGGGCCAGCGGCGGCCGATACCGCCACCCTGCATGCGCTGATGCGCCATCAGCTCTTTGCGGTCCCTTTTGAAAATCTGGACGTACAGGCAGGCAAAATGGTCTCGCTGGTACCCGAAGAGATTGTCGATAAGATCCTGCATCAGGGGCGCGGCGGCTATTGCTACGAGGTCAACGGGCTGTTTGCCATGGCGCTGGAGGCGTTAGGCATTTCCTGGCGTTTTGTGGCGGCGCGCCCCATGTTCTACCCGGCACGTCGCCCAAAAACCCATATGGCGGTGGTGGCGGAGGTGGAGGGCCGTCAGTGGCTCTGCGACCTCGGGTTTGGCAGCTATGGCATCCGTGCGCCGATGGCCCTCGACATGCTTGATGTCGATATCGGACAAGATTTCGACACCTTCCGCCTTACCCGTCACGCAAGGGGCGAGTACCTGCTCCAGGCGAAGGTAGAGGGGGCGTGGGCTAATCAATACGGTTTTGATCTCTCTGTTCAGGAATGGGTTGATTTCATTCCGGCCAACTACCTGAATTCAACCCATCCTGACGCCATCTTTGTGCAGAAGCGAGTGGTCGTGCAGCATCACCCCGAAGGACGCCAAATCCTGCTGGGCAATATGCTGAAGACCATCACCGCAAATGGCACAAAGACACAGCAACTGGCGGAAGAGGATATTGCTGAGGTCCTGAGAACCCGTTTTGCGCTGACGACCGCGTAACGGACTGGGGGGATCTCTTGCGCACAGACCGGGTCTATACGTTGTGCCGGTTGCGTAAAGCGTCCCCCCACTGTAATAACAGACTGAACGACGCGGGCAGTACCGTGAGTGTGACCAGCGTCGCGACCAGCAACCCCCCGATAATGGCATACGCCATCGGTCCCCAGAATACCTGGTGCGAGATGGGGATCATGCCCAGAATGGCGGCACAGGCGGTCAGACAGATAGGCCTGGCCCGGTGCTCTGCGGCTGCAATAATGGCGGCATCGTTCGTCATCCCCTGAGCCAGATTGCTGTCAGCTTCGCCGATCAGGATCACCGCGTTACGAATGATCATGCCCGCCAGCGCGATCACGCCCAGCAGGGCGACGAACCCCATCGGTGTTCCGCCCGGCAGCATCGCCAGAACGATGCCCGGTAAGCCAAACGGGGCCATGAACAGGGCCAGAAACATCCGGGAATAGCGTCGTAGCTGAAGCATCAGCAATAACAACATAATGACCAGCGTCACCGGAAGAACGGTAAAGACAGACCGGTTTCCTTTATCGGACTCCGCCACCGCGCCGCCTTCCTCAATACGGTAGCCCGCAGGCAATTGGGCACGCAGTTTATCCACCGCCGGGCGCAGCGCGGCGGAGACGACCTCGGCTCTGAGCCCCGGCGCAAGGTCAGTTTGCACGGTGATAAACGGCAGGCGCTGACGACGCCAGACAACCGGATCGTCCACCCCCCAGACCGGGGTTGCGACAGCACTGAGCGGAATTTTTTTGCCATCGTTCCCCTCAACGGTCAGCGACGACAGTGTGGCCAGATTAAGACGTTCACTGTCTCTGGCGCGGAGCACCACATCCACCAGCCGGTCATTATCCCGTATCGAGGTCACGACGCTGCCGGACCAGACCGTATTCAGCGTCCGGGCCAGACTTTCTGACGACACGCCCGCAGCCCGGGCCGCCGTCTGATTCACCGTAAGGGTAATTACTCTCTCCGGTTCACCGGCGGTCTGGTTGACTTCACGTGTGAGCGGTGACCGGCCAATCACGTCCGTCAGGTGATTCGCCAGCGCCCGAACCTTCACATAGTCCGGCCCGCTAACCCGGTATTTGATGGGCCAGCCGACCGGGGGCCCGAGCTCCAGGGGAGATACGCGCGTGATAATGTCGCTAAATTGCGTCGCCAGTATCTTGTTCAGCTGTGCGTGCAGACGGTCGCGGGCGGTGAGGCTTTTCGCGACCACCACCAACTGGGCACTGTTTTCATTCTCCAGCAGCACATCCATTGGCAGATAAAAACGGATGGCGCCCGATCCCACGTATGTTGAGTAATGATCGATATTGCTATTACCTGCCAGCGCCTTTTCCAGCTTTTCGGCCTCTCTTTGCGTTTCCGGCTGTGAGGCGTTGGCCGGAAGCGTCAGGCTCACCAGCAGCTCTGGTCTGTCGGACGCGGGGAAAAACTCGCCCTGCATAAACGTCGTCCCGTACAGGGACAAACCCAGTGCGGCAAGGGCGCAAAGCACGGTGGCGAGTCGGTGGCGCAAAACCTTGCGCAGCAGCCAGTGATAGCCGCGTGCGAGCCGCCCCGGGCCGGAGGTATGATGCCTGATGTTCTCCGGCAGCAGCCATGTTCCGGTCAGCGGTGAAAACAGGATCGCGACCACCCATGAACACAGCAGGGCAATCAGCACGACCGCAAACAGAGAAAAGCAGTATTCACCCGCGCTGGATGCCGCAAAGCCGACCGGAATAAATCCGGCGATCATCACCAGGGTGCCGGTAAGCATCGGGAATGCCGTCGTGGTGAATGCCCGGGTTGCCGCCTGCCGACGGGAATCGCCAGCCTCCAGACGAGAAACCATGGTTTCCACGGTGATCATGGCGTCATCCACCAGCAGACCCAGCGCAATAATCAGTGCCCCGAGCGAGATGCGCTGCAGGCCAATCCCGGCCAGCATCATTCCGGCGAAGGTCATGGCCAGAACCAGCGGGATTGCCGCAGCCACAACCAGCCCCGCCCGTAGCCCCAGAGAGACAAATGAAACGGCCAGGACGATCACCACCGCTTCAGTAAGAACCCTGATAAAACCCCTCACCGCGTCGCTGACTACCGCGGATTGATCGGCGACCTTCACCATCTCGATACCGTGTGGCAGCCCGGCGCTGAGGGCGGCCACTCGTTGATTCAATGCGGCGCCAAAACGCAGCATATTGCCTGTCGGCGCCATTGAAATCGCCAGCCCGATAGCCGGTTTTCCGTTGACGCGGAACGCCGGCGAGGGCGGCTCGGCGTTTTCCCGGGTGAGGGTGGCAATGTCGGTCAGGGGAAGATAACGATTGTTAATATGCAGCGTGACCGCGCGTAAACTCTCCTCTGAGGTGAGCGAACCGCTGACGCGGAGTGCGATGTTCTCCTGCCCCGTGCGCATGATGCCCGCCGGGACGACGGCATTCTGCGCCCTGAGCGCCTCTGCAACCTGCTGAATATCCAGACCCATCCCCGCCAGACGGGCCGGGGAAAAGGCCAGAACCATCTGTTCCTGCTGTTCACCCAGCAGGGTGGTTTTGCCGATATCCGGCAGGGACATCAGCTCCCGACGCAGTGTCTCCACCCGATCCCGAACCTCCCGCAGGGAATAGCCTTCGGGGATAAAGCCATAAATCGTGCCGAACGTGTCGTCAAATTCATCGTTGACGGCAGGGCCCTGGACGCCTTCGGGCAGGGACGGGGCGATATCCTGCATTTTCTTCCGCACCTGGTACCAGATATCCGGCACCGTTTGCGGCGGCGTGTCATCGCGCAGATTGACATGTATAACGGTACGTCCAGCCCGGGTTTCGCTTTCGATATAATCAAGCCAGGGGACCTCCTGTAATTTTTTCTCAAGCGTATCCGTCAGCAGACGGGTCGTGTCCGCTTCCGATGCCCCCGGCCACTGCGCGGAGACCACGGCCGTTTTGATGGTAAACGCCGGATCTTCGTTGCGCGGCAGGCGCTCGTAACAGAACACGCCCATCGCCATGACTAACAGCATAAAGATACTGACCATCTGCTGATTTTTAAGCGCCCAGGCGGAGAGGTTAACTGTCTCTTTTGTTCGTCTCATGTTCATGGCTGCTCCTCTCCGGCAATCACCGGTTCGCCTGAGCGTAATTTGCTCACGCCAGCCGTAATCACTCTGTCACCGGGCGCAAGACCGGAGGCGATGATGACGGAGGAGGCTGTGTAACGTGCCGGCACAACCACGCGCAGTTGCGCCTGAGATTGCTGGTTGATCACAAACACAGCGGGCCTGTCTGCGTAACGACTCAGTGCCGAGGCCGGAAGGACGTAACCGCACGCGGCACTGGAGGGCAGGGTTACGGTGACGCTGGCGCCCAGAGCCATGGCGGCGGGCGGGGTGTTCAGGGTGGCGCGGACCCGCCAGGTACGGGTCAGGGGATCGGCCTGAGGCGTGATATCGCGTAACACCGCTGAAGCATTGACCGTCGGGTCGCTGAGCAAGGCGATGCGGAATTCAGCTTTATCCGGTGAGGGGATCTCATCGGGCGCGGCAACATCAAACACCACATCGCGGGCTTCACCGGTCGCCAGCGTCAGCACCGACTGGCCTGCGCTGACAATCTGGCCCGCAGAGGCGCTGACCGCGGTAATGATGCCCTCCTTCGGCGAGAGAAGGCGGGTCCAGCCCAGGCTTTCCCGGGCGTTGCGCAGTGCCGCCTCGCTACTTTTCAGACGCGCGCTGGCGACAAGCCAGTCTGCACGGGCAGTGTCGAGTTGCGTGCGGGCTATCGCGCCGGTTGGCATCAGCGTTTGCATTCTGTTGACGTTGAGCGCGGCAACCTGCGCTGAGGCTTTGGCACCCTCATAGTCAGCGGTGGCGGCGTCGAGCTGATTTTGTCCGGTGGTATTGTCGAGGGTCGCCAGCAGTTGCCCGGCGGTAACCCGATCGCCAATATCGACAACGCGCGTGAGGATCCTGCCCCCGACACGGAAACTCAGCGTCGTCTCATCATGGGCATGGATCTCACCGGTTCTTTCCAGTGCCGGCAGCGTTTTCGCTGAACCCACCACACTGTAGCGTACCGCCCGCACGGGGGGCGGCGTGTTTTCGTGTTTATCGCCGCAGCCGGTTAGCGGGAAAATAACCAGAGCAAGTATCACCAGGGGAATAAAGTGCAGCCAGGAAAGGGTGCGCGCCACGCTGTATACATGATGCAGACTGTGGCGGAGGGAGAGAATGAATTCGTCTGACATAACGCCGCTCCAGAAAAGGGATGGCGTTATTTAATCGGCTGTTCATCGAGAAAGATTCGATGTTGTGTCAAGGGTTTATCAAGAACGGGAATTTTCCTCGTCATAAGCGCGCCAGGGCAACTGGATGCGCACCACAAGTCCTCCGGTATCCGGCAATGACGCGTGAATACTTCCCCCATGCGCCTGGCAAATCGCCTGGGCAATAGATAAACCGAGGCCGCTGCCGCCGGAGTGGCGGGCGCGAGACTGTTCCTCGCGGCTAAATCGCTTAAACATGTCCGGTAAAAAGTGCTTTGATACACCCGGACCGTCATCGGCGAATTCGAGGGTGTACTGCCCCCTGGCATAATGCAGGGACACCTCCAGATGGCCTCCCTCGCGTCCGTAGCGGAGTGAATTTTCCATGAGGATCGTAAACACCTGTCCCATACGGAACGCATCGCCTCTGAAAGGGCAGGCGCGCGGGTTACGCAACGTTATCGTAAAATTATGCGCATCGGCCTGCGGGGTGATCCAGTCTGCCCGCTCCTGAATCAGCTCATCCAGACGCAATGGCCGTTCTTCAAGTACAAGATTTCCCGCATCAGCCAAAGAGAGAAGGTGCAATTCATCGGTCAGCCGGTTGAGGTGCTGGAGCTGTTTCATCACCATCCCCAGTTGCTCCGGGCTGGCGTCAAACACACCGTCCATCATACCCTGCAGACGTCCAATGGCTGCCGTCAGGGGAGAGCGCAGCTCATGTGCCATGGCAACGTGCGAGGCGCGCAGCTCCTTTTCATAGCGAGCCAGTTGTCCGGTCATGGTATTAAAGTCAGTTGCAAAGCTGATCATTTCTGCAGGCGCATCTTTCACCAGCTCGGCCTGTCGGCCAAACTGTCCATCGGCCACATCTTTGGCCGCATCCCGAAGACAGCTGAACTGCAGCGCCAGAGGACGTGCGTGCTTAAGCCCCATCACCACGATGAAGGGGATCATCACCAGCACCAGCAGAGCCACGGTGACCCAGTCAGCCGAGGCGATGGACGGAGTGGAGTAACTGAGCCCCCACCAGCTGTCTACAATATCGTGAAAGCGGGCCGGGTTTGACTGCGGATTCTGGCTGAGCGTGAGAAACTCCTGCCGGACCGCTGCGGGCATTTTGCCCATTATCCAGTAGTTCTGCACGGCGTAACGCAGCCACATGCAGGCTGCAATAACGATCACGCTGCCAATCGCCAGCGCCAGGATGCGCGCACAAATCCAGCGCCAGAGGGAGGAATGACGGGTCTTTATCATGGCTGTCTGAACCTGTAACCCACGCCGCGAACGTTAACCAGCACGCCGGAAATACCCGCGGCTTCGAGTTTTTTACGCAGGTTATAAATATGGGTATCCACCACCCGCTCCAGGGCCTCGCTTTCCGGCAAACAGTGCTCCAGTAAATATTGACGGGAAAAAGGACGCGAAGGTGAACGCATCAGCGTGGCCAGTAGCGAGAATTCCGTTGGGGTCAGATCCAGTACCCGTGGCGTGTTGTCATCGTTGACGATACTCGCCACGATGGCCGTGACATCCACCTCCAGCGTCTGCCAGCGAAGGATCTCTTCTTCGCGCGTGTTTTTGTTACTCCGGCGCAGCACCGCCTGCACCCGTGCCACGACTTCACCAGGATGATAGGGTTTAACGACATAGTCATCAGCCCCGTATCTCAACGCGCCGATGCGATCGGGCGTATCGCCCATAGCCGTCACCATGATAACGGGCACATCGCTTTTGCGACGCAGGCTGGCCAGCACCTCCGTTCCGTTGAGTCCGGGAAGCATGACATCCAGCAAGACAAGATCGGGTTTCCAGCGTTGCGCCATCTCCAGTCCGGCCAGCCCGTCCCCTGTGACGGTCACATCGTAATTTTCACGGCGTAAATAGGCTTCAAGTACGCCAGCCGCATCGGCATCATCTTCAATAATCAGCACTCTTCTGGACAACATCTGTTCACCTTGACCGTTTCTTAACACTATCCCGACTATTCATTGATTTAGCCAAATCATACTGCGCACAACGTAGAAGTGGAGACCAGTATGATAGCGAGAAAAAAAGCCCTGTATATGACCGTTCCGTTTCTGATGACGGCAGCATCCGGCGTACACGCCGATGAGGCACAAACGTCTTCCGACTATTTGACGATTGGGGCAGGAGGACGCTATGCGCCTCGTTATTCAGGCTCTGACAAGCAGGTATGGCAAGGGGTTCCTGTTTTACAGGGGCGCAAAGGCGCATTCTTTATTGATGCGCAGAAAGGCATTGGATATGACCTGCAAAATGACAGCGGCGTGTACCTTGAACATACTCTGGGTTACGACCTGGGCAGGGCGGACGAAAACGCCAGCTGGCGCGAGGGAGCGAATAATCTGAAAGGGATGGGAGAGATCGATACCAGCCTGAATACCGGGCTGGCAGTCGGCTGGCAAATCACTTCCTGGCTCAGCGTGGAAGGCAAAGCGACCCTGCCTGTAACGGACAGTCAGGGGGTAAACTACCAGGCCTCTGTCACGCTGATCCCTCTGCAAAACAGTCAGGACACGATTGTTTTTCAGTCGGCATCCCTGTTTGGCGACAGCCGTTACATGAATACCTGGTATGGCGTCAGTCAGCAGCAGAGTCTGCGCGCCGGCTATAGCCGTTATTCAGCGCCCGGTGGATTCTACGGTATAGACAACAGCCTGACATGGAGCCATCAGCTCGATGCCCACTGGGGCACGCTGCTGAGCGCTGACTACATCTGGCTTGGGGAGCATGCGAATAACAGCCCAATCGTATCGCGACGTCAGGAAGGCGCTGTCACCGCCGCCATCACCTGGACATTCTAGCGTGGAGGTGAAAGATGCGGTCTTCCTCGGCGTCGCCGGGGCAATGATAACGGCCATCTATGTCATTACCTGGTACGTCTATGTATACGGGTGAACAGAGCTGGCCGGAGGGGGAGAAGTGGCGAGACAAGAAAAAACCAGGAAGATTATTTCTTCTTGTTCATCATCGCTTTCAAATCAGCAAACGGATTAAAGGTGGCGACACCCATATCTTTTTGCGCGTCTTCTCCCGCGACAACGGTGGTGCCGTACTGGTCTGCTTCGGTGTACTTCGAGTGTTCATGATCGTGGCAAAACAGGCATAACAGCTCCCAGTTACTGCCATCTTCCGGGTTGTTAGTATGGTCGTGATCGATATGGTGGACCGTGAGTTCACGGAGGTTGGAATAGACAAATTCCCGTGAGCAGCGCCCACAGACCCATGGGTAAATTTTTAACGCTTTTTCACGATAGCCGCTTTCCAGCCGCGCGTAGTTTTTAGGGATCAGAGCCATTGCCGGTTTTACCTGCGAGGAAAAGAGTGAACGAAATTATATCCCATTATGGAACGTCATGGCGATCTGCGCAGTTCAGTCAATTTATTTGAAGCATTCCGTTAAATAAACGGCATTTATTGTTGCCCGGTAATGCGTAAAGTAGAGGAAACGCATCACATTCTCAGGATTACCTGTTATGAAAAAGATCGGATTTTTATCATTTGGTCACTGGACGCCGTCGCCGCAGTCCGGTACCCGAACCGCAGCGGACACGCTGCTGCAGTCCATCGAGCTGGCCGTAGCGGCTGAAGAGCTGGGCGCAGATGGCGCGTATTTCCGCGTGCACCACTTTGCCCGCCAGCTCAGCTCGCCGTTCCCCTTGCTGGCGGCGATAGGCGCAAAAACCAAAACCATCGAAATCGGTACCGGCGTGATTGACATGCGGTATGAAAACCCGATGTACATGGCGGAGGACGCCGGGGCGGCGGATCTGATCTCCGGTGGGCGTTTGCAGCTGGGCATTAGCCGCGGCTCGCCGGAGCAGGTGATTGATGGCTGGCGTCACTTTGGCTATGTCCCGCAGGAAGGGGAAAACGAAGCGGATATGGCGCGTCGTCATACTGAGGTGCTGCTTGAGGTGCTGCGCGGAGAAGGGTTTGCGAAACCAAACCCGCAACCGATGTTCCCGAACCCGCCGGGTCTGCTGCGCCTGGAGCCACATTCTGAAGGTTTACGCGACCGCATCTGGTGGGGGGCGGGTTCAAATGCAACGGCGGTCTGGGCCGCAAAACTGGGCATGAACCTGCAAAGCTCAACGCTGAAAGACGATGAAACCGGTGAGCCGTTCCATATTCAGCAGGCAAAACAGATCCGCGCGTATCGTCAGGCCTGGGCAGAGGCGGGCCATACCCGTCAGCCGCGCGTGTCGGTTAGCCGCAGTATCTTCGCCCTGATGGACGATCGTGACCGGATGTATTTCGGAGCCAGCCGCAACGACAGCGATAGCGTGGGTTATCTGGATGAAAAAACGCGGGCGATTTTCGGACGCAGCTATGCGGCGGAGCCCGATAAGCTGGTTGAACAGCTGAAGCAGGATGAAGCGATCGCCGAAGCGGATACCCTGTTACTGACCGTGCCGAATCAGCTTGGCGTGGACTACAACGCGCATGTGATTGAGTCGATCCTCAAACATGTAGCGCCAGCGATGGGCTGGCGCGAATAGTTTAAGTAACGGGTTGCTCAGCCTCTGTGGCTCATATCGCTCAGCAGTACGGCGATACTTTGTCCGCCCGCCGTCTGCTCAAGCGCAATCTTGACGATGATGGTCAGCGGAACGGAGAGCAGCATGCCGACGGGGCCGAGCAGCCAACCCCAGAATATCAGGGATAAAAACACCACCAGCGTGGAAAGCCCGAGCCCGCGCCCCATCATGCGCGGCTCAAGAATATTTCCGAAGACCAGGTTAATCACCAGATAACCGGCCAGCAGAACCAGTGCATCATACAAGCCACTGAAAACCAGCACCTGAAGAATAGGCGGGATGGCCGCCAGCACGGAACCGATGTTGGGAATATAGTTGAGCGCAAAGGCGAGCAGCCCCCAGACGAAGGCAAACCGTACATCCAGCGCAACCAGCATTCCCCAGACAACAAACCCGGTGACGAGGCTGATCGCCGTTTTCAGCACCAGATAGCGGGAGACGCTGTCCAGCGCGCGCTGAATGGCTCCCATTCCTTCCACCGGCCGAACCATGATCTGCTGCAGTTTGGCAGGCAGTTGCGGCACCTCCAGCAGCATAAACACCACGGTTAAAAACAGCAGGAAAATAGAGGTCATGGCGTTAGAGAGTTGCGCCAGCAGGCTGGTGACCAGGGTCATGGCCGCGTTGGGATCGATATACTTCAGCAACTCCTCAACGGAGACCTCAATGCCCGCGCGCTGCAGCCAGGGCTCAATCTGCAACAGCGGTATCACCAGCGACGAGCGGTATTTCGGCAACGTGCGCGCCAGCTCATTGAGGGACGTGCCCAGATAAGCGACCAGCAGCACCATGGCGATAATGATGATGCTGATAAGCAGGGTGATCGCCAGCACGCGCGGTATGCGTAGCCGCACCATGCGCTGAACCAGCGGGTTAAGGATCACCGCAATAAATAGCGCCAGAATAAAAGGCACGATAATATCGGCGGCAAAACGAACGCCCGTCAGGATGATCACCAGCATGCCAAGCATGATGACAATCTTAAGGCCGTTCAGGGTAATGATGGGTTTAGCCATGGCGGTTCCTGAATATTTTTTATTAATGATAAATGCGAATGGCGTTTAAATAAACTAACCAAAATCAAACGAGCTCAGTAAAGAATTGAAAAGACTTTGAGTAAAATCCTGACTTATGGTACAAATTCAGCGTGTTCAACTACCGAGGACAATTTTGATCCGCAAAGACGAGAAGCAACACCGCGGATAATTGTAATTTTATGGACAATTTGTTCAGGACGTATTCTTCAAACCACACTGCTGTATTTTCCACCTCTTTCTGCCTTCTGTCTGCTGAGCAACACTGGCGCAACGCGCTATAGTCACGTCTTCTGCCTGAGCTGGCGCTACGCGCTTAGCTATCTGATTTAATTTTCTTTTTTCTGGTTTGCTGTTCGCAGCGAGCCGCGATGGATTATATTCTCAAGCAGGAGAAAAACATGTTTTACTGGATTTTATTAGCCCTGGCTATTCTCGCTGAAATTACCGGCACGCTGTCTATGAAATGGGCAAGCGTCAGCGATGGCAACACCGGTTTTATTTTAATGCTGGTGATGATTTCACTTTCCTATATTTTCCTCTCGTTTGCGGTGAAGAAAATCGCACTGGGGGTAGCCTATGCCCTCTGGGAAGGTATCGGTATTTTGTTGATTACGCTGTTCAGCGTTTTGTTATTTGACGAAACATTATCAACAATGAAAATTGCCGGATTGACGACGCTGGTTGTCGGGATTGTGCTGATTAAATCGGGTACACGTAAACCGACAAAACAGCAGAAGGAGCAGACCCATGCAACAGTTTGAATGGATCCACGCGGCCTGGCTGGGGTTCGCCATTGTTCTGGAAATTCTGGCGAACGTCTTTCTGAAATTCTCTGATGGTTTCCGCCGTAAAATTTACGGCCTGATGTCGATTGCTGCCGTACTGGGTGCGTTTAGCGCCCTGTCGCAGGCGGTAAAAGGTATCGATCTGTCAGTAGCGTACGCATTATGGGGCGGTTTTGGTATAGCCGCGACCCTGGCAGCAGGTTGGATACTCTTCGGCCAACGATTAAATAATAAAGGCTGGATCGGTCTGGCACTGCTGCTGGCCGGCATGATTATGATAAAACTCGCCTGATAAAAATAGAGCCATCATCTTCAGGCGGCGAAATTCGCCGCCTGTATTACGCTTAGAAAAGCAAAACATGAAGAGGATGGCTGATGTATCGCACATTAAGCTGGCGCAATATTCCCACCGCGAGAACGTTGTTTGCCATGATCTTCATGGCGGGGATCGGCTTAATCATCTCCATCGTCGCGCTGCTCTACCTTTCCCTGCATCTTATCAGCACCAAAACCAATGAAATTGATGAACACCGCTCGGCACTTTCCGTAAAGGGGGCGATTCAGACCTCAGTCAACCGCGTCTCCTCGCTGGTCATTGATAACGCGGTCTGGGACGACGCGGTTCGCGAGGCCTACCGCCCAACGCTCAATACCGAATGGTTGTATAACACCTGGGGCGCCGGCTTTAAGATCGACAACCTTTATGATGGCACCTTCGTGCTGGATGAACACTTCCACGTTATCTGGGGCTCGTTTCAGAGCCAGCCCTTCACCGAGACGACGCTCGACTTTTTTGGCCAGGGCCTGAAAGCGCTGATTGACCAGCACCGGCGTGCGTTATCCAGCGATAAAAATATCTACGCCGGGATCACTCAGACACGCCACGGTGTGGCGTTTATCGGCATTGGGCTGATTCGCCCGATGGTCGGGCGATTACAGGTTCACGATGGCACGCGCCGCTATCTGGTGATTACTCGCCACCTTAACGGCAAAATATTATCCGATCTGGGAACGACCTTTCAGATTGATAACCTCAACTATAGCCCTGACAAAATCAGCGCTCTGAGCCTGCCGCTGCGCAGTTCAGCAGGAGAGTTACTGGGGTATATCAACTGGCAGGCACGCCTGCCGGGCGCGGAGGCTGCCCGGGCGGCCTCATCCGATATCACGCAGATTGTGGTGTTAGCGTCGGGGTTGATCCTGCTGTTCATTCTGGTGAGCAGCATCGGCCTGTACAAACTGGCACGGGGCGAGAGCCAGGCGCGACTGGTGGCGAGAACGGACTGGTTAAGCCATTTGCCGAACCGACGCGCGTTAATCGAGGCGCTGGAACAGGTGAGTTTACGCGGTGATATTGATGTAAAAAGCGTGGTGTTTGTCGATCTGGATGGTTTTAAGGATGTGAACGATATCTACGGTCACGACGTGGGGGACGATTTGATCGTGGCGATTGCGAAGGCGCTGAGAGCCCGCGTTCCGCCAGGGGGAATGCTGGCGCGAATGGGCGGCGATGAATTTGCCATGACCGTGGGGGGCGACCATGCGGAAACCCTTGCCACCGCGTTTGCCAATGCCGTGCTGGACTTCCTCAACGCCCCCATACGGCTGGGCGATCGCACCATTCATATTGGTGCGAGCATCGGTATTGCCAGCGGCACCCTGATTGAATGCAGCAGTTCTGAACTGTTTCGCCGTGCGGATATCGCCATGTATCACGCCAAAGTGACCGGAAAAGGGCGTATTACCCACTACGACGCGGAGCTGAACAGCGCCCGTGAACGTCAGCTGGCGATTGAAAATGAGATCCGTAACGGGCTGGAGCAGGACGAGTTTGAGGTCTGGTATCAGCCGATCATCGACGCGCGTAGCCAGAAAATGAGCGGTGTTGAAGCGCTGGTGCGCTGGCCGCGTCGTCCGGGCGGCGAGATTGGCCCGGACACTTTTATCTCCATCGCCGAGACCAGCGGTCTGATTTACAAACTGGGTCAGTTTGTTTTGCATCGGGCCTGTCGGGACATGGCGCCTTTCAGCGAGTTAAAACTCTCCGTTAACATCTCGCCCGCGCAGTTTCGCGATCCTGAATTCGAAGACAAGGTCGCCCAGGTGCTGGAGACCACCCGTTTCCCGGCCAATCGACTGCAGCTTGAGGTCACGGAAACCTATGTGCTGGAAAATCCGGAGCGCGCCCGCATGGCCATCGCCAACCTGAAAGCACTGGGAACGGCGGTGGCGCTGGATGACTTTGGCACAGGCTATTCGAGCATTGGCTATTTGCGGCGTTTTAATTTTGACACCATCAAGATCGACAAATCTCTTGCCGGGCTGGTGGATGACGATGAACAGGCCGCCGCACTGGTGAGTGGAACAGTGCGCATCGCCAATGCCCTGGGCATGGCAGTGGTCGCGGAAGGGGTGGAAAACGAAAAACAGATGAAATTGCTGCGGCTGGCTGGCTGCGATCAATTGCAGGGCTTCTGGTTTAGCCAGCCAATGCCGATTGAGTCAATTGTGGCGTTACGTCAGGTCAAACAGTGCTGATTTACTGTTGCGCCAGCGCATCAAGCTTGTCACGAAAACCGGTCACCGAGAGAGCACGGTTATCTGCGCGCCATCGATCTTTGGCCGCCGGGGCCGAGCTCTGCACGCCAATCAGCTGCCAGCCGTTTTCCGTTTTCAACATCAGCGGTGAGCCGCTGTCGCCCGGTAACGTATCACACTGGTGCGAGAGCACGCTGTTTTGCGCCCAGCCGGTCACAATGCAGTCGGTATGGGTGTAGAGCGTATCCAGATGATCAACCGGGTAACCGGATTGCGTCACCTTGCGATCGACGGCTTTCAGCGCGGCGGTCAGTGCGGCTTTATCCCCGTCAAAGAGCGGGAGCGGGGTAATACCTGAAGGCGGGTAGCGCAAAATGATGAGACCGAAATCCCAGGAAGCCGCCGCAGGGGGCACGATCCAGCCGTCACCGTCCGGTTTCAGGCGCTTACCCAGCGAAGGGTCAACCCGGCCTTCAATACCGTGAATTTCATAGCGCCACATCCCTTTCTGAGACACAAATCGCAGTACCACGGCTTTGTCGGGTTTGCCGTCCGGCGGCGTCAACAGGCAATGGCCTGCGGTCAGGGCAAGCTCAGGGGTAATCAACGTGGCGGTGCATAAGTTACCGCTGGCGGTTTCCAGTTGCCCGATGGCATCCCACGGGGCCTGGGTAGGATCGGCGACACGCGTACGATCATCATGACCGAAAAACAGCGTTTTAAGCTCTTTCGCGCTAATGGTGTCATCATCGCCATCATCCGCATGCGCGAATCCAGAAAAAAGAGCAAACGTTCCCAGTAATAACACAACAGATTTACGCATATCACACTCTGGTGGGGGTAATTATGATTATTAAAAGTGAACCCTATGAAAATACTATAGACGGGACAGCGCTAAAGTGGGAGTAAAATCAGCGTGCTACGATCAGGAAAGATAAAACTGGCTTGCGATGAGCGCGCATAAAATAAGCAGGATAAGGATCAACTCAAACCGATAGCGTCGCAGCATACGCCCTCCGGATAAAAAAACGGCGCTGTATTGAAAGGTTCAGCGCCGGTTTACCAACGTGCCCCGAAGGGCACGGTTTAGCTTGTACTCTTACGCAGCTGGCTGAGCAGCTGGTTTAGCAGCTTCGTGTTTTACTGCTTTTTTGTGATGCTTTTTAGCGGCCTGAGCTTTCTGCTCTACAGCGGGTTTAGTCGCTTTTTTGTGGTGCTTTTTCGCGGCCTGTGCTTTCTGCTCAACAGCCGGTTTAGCGGCGTCTTGTTTTACGGCTTTTTTGTGGTGCTTTTTAGCCGCCTGCGCTTTTTGCTCTGCAGCAGGTTTAGCGGCTTTGTGATGTTTCTTGTGGTGTACCGCTTTTGCCGGAGCAGCGGTGGTGGTTGCAGCTGGTGCAGCGGCAGCTGGAGCAGTTGCAGTAGTCTCAGCAGCGAACGCAGCAGAAGACAGACCCATAGCAGCGGCAACAACCAGAGCTAATACTTTATTCATGTTCATACCCTCGAATTTGGTTTTTCATTTAACCCCACTGCGGGGCCGTTGAAATAACTATATCCCTGTAAATTCGGGGTTTCCGTGAGTGATTGGTATCGGCGTGTAACCGTTTGTACAACGCCGGGGGCGTTCCCCGGCGTGGGTCATTAGAGGTAACGCGAGGTCAGGTGTTCACGGAAGTAGCGGATATTCAGATCTTCTCCCGTCGCCTGGGTGATCAGCTGTGACGTGGTAAACCGGCTGCCGTGTTGCCAGACATTCTGGCGCAGCCAGTCAAACAGGGCCGACAGATCTCCCTCCGCGATAGAGGCCTGCAGACCCGGCAGCGCCATTTTCGCGGCGTGGAACAGTTGCGCGGCGTACATCGCCCCCAGCGTATAAGACGGGAAGTAACCGAATCCGCCGTCGGTCCAGTGGATGTCCTGCATACAGCCGTTGCGGTAGTTGTCTTTGGTGGATAACCCGAGCCAGGCCTGCATTTTCTCATCCCACAGGGCCGGAATGTCGTCCACCTCGATATCGCCATTGATCAGCGCCCGCTCAATCTCATAGCGCAGCACCACGTGTGCCGGGTAGCTCACTTCGTCTGCATCGACGCGGATATAGCCCGGCTTCACGCGCTGGTTCCAGGCGATAAAGTTCTCTTCGCTAAACGCCGCCTGGCTACCAAAACGGGCATGAACGGCAGGGAGGAGATGTTTCAGGAACGCCTCGCTGCGGCCAAGCTGCATCTCAAAGAACAGACTCTGGGATTCGTGGATTGCCGTTGAACGTGCCAGGGCAACGGGCTGACCGGCCCACGCGCGCGGCAGGTTCTGTTCGTAGCGCGCGTGTCCGGTTTCGTGGATCACACCAAACAGGGCGCTGAGGAGTTCATCTTCGTCATAACGTGTGGTAATGCGCACATCTTCCGGCACGCCGCCGCAGAACGGGTGTGCGCTCACGTCCAGACGACCACCGTTAAAATCGAAGCCGAGCATCTTCATGGCTTCCAGCCCCAGCTCACGCTGCGTTGCCGTCGGGAAAGGTCCCTGCGGCGGGACGAACGACTGCTTTGCCTGCTTTTCGACCACGTTTGCCAGCAGATCCGGCAGCCAGGACTTCATATCAGCAAAGAGCACGTCCAGGCGCGCGCTGGTCATGTCCGGCTCAAAAATATCGAGCAGCGCGTCGTAAGGTGAGCAACCTTTGGCATCCGCGCGCAGACGCGCCTCTTCGCGGCTCAGTTTGACCACCTCTTTCAGGTTGGCGGAAAACCCCTGCCAGTCGTTGGCCGGACGCTGGGTACGCCAGGCGTGTTCACACTTGCTGCCCGCCAGCGATTTGGCTTCCACCAGCGATTCCGGCAGCAGCGAGGCCTGTTGATATTGACGCGTCATTTCGCGCAGGTTGGCCTGTTCGACATCGTTCAGATCTTCACCTGCCGCCGCAGCCAGCAGGTCGCCCACTTTTTTGTCGGTCAGGATCTGATGTTGCAGGACGCTCATCTCCGCCAGCGCCTCACCGCGCGCGGTGCTGCCGCCGGGCGGCATCATGGTGAACATGTCCCAGCTGGCGATGGAGGAGAGGTGTGAGAAGCGGGAGAGACGCTGGAAAGTTTTCACAAGTGACTGATAGGCGGATATTTTTTGCAATTCTTATTTCCTCTTGCCAGGGATGTGTTTCAGGGAGCATACAATGAAACAGACCAAATTCCCCAACATTTCCCACCCGGAGGAAATCGGTGCCGATCTCCTGCGTTGAAACCGTCGCCGGCATGCCGGCAGACGGTTTTCGGTGGGCGCTTAGGCCTTATCACGCATAACCTGCTGCAAGATCGCCAGCGCCTGGTTGAACTGGGCATCCGGAATGGTCAGCGGATAAAGGAAGCGGATCACGTTGCCGTACTGGCCGCAGATCAACAACAGCAGGCCCCGGGCGAGCGCCTTTTGCTGGATCGCCTGCGCGATGGCGGCCGACGGTTGACGGCTCTCGGGATCAAAAAACTCCGCCGCAATCATCGATCCTCTTCCCCTTATCGCCACGAGCGCAGGGAAGGTGCCCTGAATCTCTTCCAGGGTGGCTTTCAGTCGATCGCCCAGATGCCGGGCGCGGGCGCACAGTGACTCGTTGTCGATAATATTCAGCACCGCGTGCGCGGCGGCCACCGCCAGCGGGTTGCCTGCATAGGTCCCCCCCAGACCGCCGGGCGCCGGCGCGTCCATGATTTCGGCGCGGCCCACCACGCCGGACAGCGGCATCCCGCCTGCCAGGCTTTTCGCCATCGTCATCAGGTCGGGCTTGTCCACGTAGTGTTCCATGGCAAACAGTTTACCCGTACGGGCGAAGCCGCTCTGCACTTCGTCGGCAATCATCACGATCCCGTGTTCATCACAGATACGGCGGATGGCGGTCACCAGCTCTGGCGGGGCGACGTTGAATCCGCCTTCACCCTGGATGGGTTCAAAAATAATCGCCGCCACCTGTGTCGCCTCAATATCTGCTTTGAACAGACGTTCTATCGCCGTGATGGCATCCTGCGTCGTAATGCCGTGCAGCTCCGAGGGATACGGCACGTGATACACCGACCCCGGGAAGGGGCCAAATCCCAGCTTATAAGGCGCAACCTTGCCGGTTAACGCCATGGTCATATAGGTTCGGCCGTGAAAGCCTCCCCCGAAGGCAATCACGCCCGGTCTGCCGGTGTGGGCCCGGGCGATTTTAATGGCATTTTCCACCGCTTCCGCGCCCGTTGTGAAGAATGCCGTTTTGGCCGGACTCTGCACCGGAGCCAGCTCGTTAAGTTTTTCGGCTAATGAAACGTAGCTTTCATACGGCACAATCTGGTAGGCCGTGTGGGTGAACTGGTGAAGCTGTTTTTCCACTGCAGCCACCAGTTCAGGATGACGATGGCCGGTATTCAGTACCGCGATCCCGGCGGCGAAATCAATATAGTCGTTGCCTTCCACGTCGGTAAGCGTGGCATTCTCCGCCGTGCGGGCAAAGAAATTACACATTACGCCTACGCCGCGCGGGGTGGCAGAAAGTCTGCGCTGATGAAATTCCTGGTTACTCATGTCAGATACCCTTTTGTCGAAACGCTCATACGCCAAGACGATCGCGCAGGCTGTAATACGCCGCGCCCATCGCCGTGAATGGAATCCGCAGGCTGCGACCGCCCGGGAAGGGATAGTGCGGGAGGTTGGCAAACGCATCAAAGCGCTCAGCGTCACCGCGCAACAGTTCCGAGATCAGCCGTCCGGCCAGGTGGGTGCAGGTCACGCCGTGGCCGCTGTAGCCCTGCATGTAATAGATGTTTTTATCCAGACGACCAAACTGCGGCATGCGGGACAGGGTCAGCAGGAAGTTGCCTGTCCAGCGGTAGTCGATTTTGACGCCTGCCAGCTGAGGGAAGGTTTTCAGCAGCTTTGGCATCACCAGGCGCTCGACATCGTCCGGATCGCGCGCGCCATAGACGACGCCACCGCCGTACAGCAGGCGGTTGTCGGCGGTAAGACGGTAGTAATCCAGCAGGTAGTTACAATCTTCCACGCAGTAGTTATTGGGGATCAGCGTGCGGACGACCGCTTCCGGCAGCGGGGCGGTGGTCACAACCTGAGTGCCGCAGGGCATGCTGCGTTTTGCCAGTTCCGGTTCTATCTTATCGCCCAGATAGGCATTCCCGGCGACGATCACGTAGCGGGCCGTCACCTGGCCATGCTGCGTGCTCACTACGGCCGGGCTGGTGTGCTGAATGGCGGTCACCGGGGACTGTTCATACACCCGCCCGCCGTTCAGGCGAATGGCGTCCGCTTCGCCGATTGCCAGGTTCAGCGGATGAATGTGCCCCCCGCTGCGGTCCAGCAGCGCGCCGGTATAGCGTTCGCTGTCGACTTCCCGGCGGATGGCGCTGGCGTCCAGCAACTCCAGCTGCGTGTTGCCGTAGCGTTCCCAGTTGGCTTTTTGCTCCTCCAGCGTCTCGAGTTGCTTATGGTTTAGCGCCACAAACAGCCCGCCGGGACGATAGTCGCACTGGATCTGATAGCGCTGGATACGCTCCCGGATGATTTCCCCGCCTTCAAACATCATGCTCCCGAGAACTCTGGCGGCATCGGGTCCGTAGTTTTTCTCAATCACGTCGATATCGCGGCTGTAGGAGTTAACCAGCTGGCCGCCGTTGCGTCCGCTGGCACCAAAGCCGATGCGTGCCCCTTCAAGGAGCACCACGTCGTAGCCCATTTCGGCGAGATGCAGCGCGGAGGAGAGGCCGGTATAGCCGCCGCCCACCACGCACACGTCACAGCTGATCGACTCGTTAAGCGTCGGGAAAGGTTCGTAAGCGTTCGCGCTGGCCGCGTAGTAGCTGGTGGTATGTTCGGTCATGATTGAGACTCCAGGGCAATCCAGATGGTTTTCAGTTCGGTAAATTTTTCCAGCGCGTGCAGGGACTTATCGCGACCGTTGCCGCTCTGCTTATAGCCGCCAAAGGGTACGGTCATATCGCCGTCGTTATAGTTATTGACGAAGACCGAGCCTGCTTTCAGGCGGCGGCTCATGCGGTGTGCGCGGGAGAGATCGCGGGTCCATACCGCCGCGCCAAGCCCATATTCACTGTCGTTGGCCAGCGTTAAGGCTTCTTCTTCGGTTTTAAAACGGGTGACGACCAGCACCGGCCCGAAAATCTCTTCCCGGCACAGCGGGGAGGCAGGGTCGATGTCGACAAAAATGGTGGGACCGACTGCGGACGGCCATGCTTGTTCCCGCCCGTCCAGCAGCAGCGTCCCTTTCCGGGTTCCCTCGCGAATAAACGTGTGGACGGTATCGGCATGCGCAGCGTCGATGAGCATGCCCATCGTGCTGTCAGGGTCGAGCGGATCGCCCGGCTGCCAGTGACGGGCCTGCGCTTTCAGCCTTGCCAGGACGTCATCGGCGATGCTGTCTTCGAGCAGCAGGCGGGTTCCGGCGATACAGACTTGCCCCTGGTTATAAAAAATCCCGGCGGCGGTCGCGCTCACGGCTTTGTCCAGGTCCGGACAGTCGGCAAAGATAATGTTGGCGCTCTTGCCGCCTGCCTCCAGCCAGACGCGCTTCATGTTGCTTTCCCCCGCGTCCTTCAACAGCTGTTTGCCGGTACGGGTAGAGCCGGTAAAGGTCAGCACTTCGACTTCAGGATGCAGTGCCAGCGCCTGGCCCGCTTCGTGTCCGTAACCGCTTATCACATTCAGCACGCCGTCCGGCAGGCCCGCCTCTTTCGCCAGCCCGGCCAGCCGCAGGGCGGTGAGCGGCGATTTCTCCGACGGTTTTAATACCACGCTATTGCCCGCGACCAGTGCCGGGCCCAGCTTCCAGCAGGCCAGCAGCAGCGGGAAGTTCCAGGGAACGATGGCCGCGACCACCCCGATCGGCTCGCGCACGATCATCGCCAGTTCGCCCGGCCCCGTAGGCGCCACTTCGCCGTAGACTTTATCCGCCGCTTCGGCGTACCAGCGAATAGCGCGCGCCGCGCCGGGAATATCGTCGCGCAGGCTGTGGCGGATGGGTTTACCGGTGTCCAGTGTTTCCAGTAAGGCCAGCTCTTCGCCGTGGCGTTCCATTAAATCGGCGAGCTTATTGAGCACGGCCTTGCGCTGCGCCGGAGAGGCCTGCGACCAGTCACCGCGCTCAAATACCTCACGCGCCGCCTGAACCGCGCGGTCCACGTCCGCCTGCTTGCCCCGGGCCACGTTCGCCAGCGTCTGTTGGGTCGCGGGATTGACGGTTTCAAACGTGGTATTATCGGCGGCGTCACAATAGGCACCGTTAATAAATAACCGGGTCTCAATGGCGCTGTTTTTTGCTTTATCCTGCCAGTAAGTCAGGTGCTGAAAATGCATATTCACTCCTTTCTTTCGCAATCAGATAAATAAGGTCATGGCCGTTTCAGGCAATACGAAGCCGTGAGGCATCCCGGGAATTAACCCGTTAAATGCCGACATTGATCGTTTTTATTTATCCCGGCGTAAGCGCACTTACGCCGGGACTGAGTGGTAATTAGAACGTGGTGGGGGTGTGGGCACTGATAATGCGGCAGATGCCTGCCGAGGTGTTGCTGAAGCTGTGCGGTATGCCGGTATTAATGGCATAGCTTTGCCCCGCAACCAGGTGATAAGGCTGGCCATTAATGGTCAGCACTATTTCACCTTCCAGTATCGTACCGATCTCCTCACCCTGGTGTTTGATCCTCTCTCCGGTCGTGGTTCCTGGCTGGTAAGTTTCAAAAATCATCGCCAGCGTACGGTTCGGATTTCCGTTATGAACCAGCTTCATCGAAACCCCCTGACTGCCTATTTCGATAAGGTCTTCCTGATTAATAACCACCTGCGGTTCATCAGGTTTTTCCGGTTCCGAAAAGAATTCCGAGAGCGACAGCCCATAAACTTTCAGCAGCTTTTGCAGCGTACTGATGGCAGGACTGACTTTGTCCTGCTCAATGGTGCTGATGGCACTGTGTGTTAACCCAGACAGTTCGGCGGCACGCCGCTGCGAGAGACCCAATTGCTGGCGGATCTCAGACAGACGTTTCCCTGGCGCCAGTCCGTCATCGCTCATAGTTGCATTTCCTTTACGGTAGTGGTCAAAGCCGTTGCTTCTCGGCAATGTGGCTTTGACAGGCGGTGATAAAACCTTCAAACAACATGCGTGACAGGGCGTACTCGCTGCTGTTCCATTCGGGGTGCCATTGCACACCGAGGGCAAAAGGGTGGTCATGAACGCTGACCGCTTCGACCAGCCCGTCCGTCGAGCGGGCCTCCACGCGGAGCCGTGGTCCTAACGTTCGTGCACCTTGCCCGTGTAACGAGTTTACCCAAAATGTGTTACAGCCTGGTATTAATTGAGACAGCAGTCCTCCCTCCTGAACCTGAACTTCATGAGACGGGGCGTATTGTAGCTCAACCGGCAGTTCAGGATCTTCCCGGTGCTCAAGCAGGTCGTTCTGCTCGAACAGGCGGCGATACAGCGTCCCTCCCGTGGCAACAACCATTTCCTGCAGCCCCCGGCAGATGGCGAAAATGGGGATGCGCCTTTCGAGCGCGGCAGCAATCAGCGCCATACTCAGAAGATCTCGCCCGGGATCGGCGTCAGGCTCATCGCCGTTTTCACCATAAAGGTGCGGCTGCACGTTACTTGGGCTGCCCGGCAGGTAAATTCCGTCCAGGGTTGGCAGCAGAGCGGTAATAAGCTCTGGCTCTGCCAGCGCATGCGGTAAGGCAACAGGTAAGCCCCCCGCGTTAATAATGGCATTCAGGTACTTTTCTTGCAGGGTCTGGGTCTCATGACCCTTAAGCCTGTTTCTGCACATCACCACGCCAATAACTGGCTTGTTCATTATATTTTCCATGATCGCCCTCACAAAGTGGACTAAATTTAGGCCATTCTCGCCTATGAAACGGCCTTTTCGTTCAATATTTTCTCAATCTAGCAACGGGATCTGCCTTTTGCAAACTTAATTTAACATTTGACAAACATTTTGTTTGCATACAGATTCGATAGGGTGGACATTATATTTGACAGTCCAGGGCAGCGAACACAAATCCCAAAAACGGTGGTAAATCATGGAAACCAATATCGTAGAAGTTGAGAACTTTGTGCAGCACACGGATGAGAGGCGGGGCAGCGCCTTTACGCAGGAAGTGAAGCGCTATTTAGAAAAGTATCCTGACACCCAGTTTATTGATGTCCTCCTGACCGACCTGAACGGCTGTTTTCGCGGCAAACGCATCCCGGTTGCCGGACTGAGCAAACTTGAAAAAGGCTGCTATTTCCCGGCATCGGTTTTCGCCATGGATATTTTGGGTAACGTTGTGGAAGAGGCAGGGCTGGGCCAGGAGCTTGGCGAGCCGGACTGTATCTGCGTGCCGGTGCCGGGCACCCTGACACCGTCCGCCGCCGACCCGGAATACATTGGTCAGGTGCAGCTCACCATGGTCGATGAAGATGGCGCTCCCTTTGACGTTGAGCCGCGGAACGTACTCAACCGACTCTGGCAGCAACTGCGCCAGCGCGGCCTGTTCCCCGTGGTAGCGGTAGAGCTGGAGTTCTATTTACTTGACCGTAAACGCGATGCCGACGGCTATCTGCAGCCACCCTGCGCGCCGGGCACCGACGTGCGTAACACGCAGAGTCAGGTCTACTCGGTTGATAATCTCAACCACTTTGCTGACGTGCTGAATGACATTGACGAACTGGCGCAGTTGCAGTTGATCCCCGCCGACGGGGCAGTGGCTGAAGCCTCCCCGGGCCAGTTTGAGATCAACCTGCACCATACGGAAAACGTGCTGGATGCCTGCGATGATGCGCTGGCGCTAAAACGTCTCGTCAGGCAGATGGCGGAAAAACACAAGATGCACGCCACGTTTATGGCAAAGCCGTATGAAGAACATGCGGGCAGTGGAATGCATATCCACATCAGCATGCAAAACAACAGAGGCGAAAACGTGTTCGCAGACGCCAGCGGTGAGGATTCCGCGCTGCTGAAACGTGCGCTGGCCGGGATGATCGATCTGATGCCAGCGTCCATGGCGCTGCTGGCGCCGAACGTCAACTCCTACCGCCGTTTCCAGCCGGGAATGTACGTGCCGACCCAAGCGTCATGGGGACACAATAATCGCACGGTTGCCCTGCGTATCCCCTGCGGCGATCGCCATAACCATCGGGTCGAATACCGGGTGGCGGGAGCAGACGCGAATCCGTATCTGGTGATGGCGGCGATTTTTGCCGGCATTTTACATGGGCTGGATAACGATTTACCCCTGCAGGAAGAAGTGGAAGGCAATGGTCTGGAGCAGGACGGACTGCCGTTCCCGATTCGTCAGAGCGATGCGCTGTGGGAGTTTATGCAAAACGATCACCTTCGCGAGCGACTGGGCGAACGTTTCTGCCACGTCTATCACGCCTGCAAACATGATGAATTGCTGCAGTTCGAACGCCTGATTACCGAAACTGAAATTGAGTGGATGCTGAAAAACGCCTGATAACGTGCCCCGGTTAGGGGCCGCTTTGTTTCATCGCATACGTATCACCAAACGGCCTGCGCGGAGCCTGGCCGAACTGTTCGCTGGCATGCCAGCTATCTCCCGGGAGTCGCGTTATGGAGCGCAGGCGGCACAGGGACTTTCTTAACGACACTGTGTGACGAGGTAGGAAATGATGCAGATGTTCAACTATCCGCAGGGCGAAGGGGGCCAGTCAGGCGCCTGCTGTGAGTGCGAGCGAGAGACGCTGCGCTGGTACGATCGCGTATATTCTTTACAACTTCCCCCTTTGCTAAGCAGGTTTGCGTTAAGGTCAACGCGATTGCAAACCACGGTAAGCATGGGGGGGATGGTTTATGGCGACTAACACGTCTCTTGATTCGCCGGGCATGGCCGGAAGAACCCGGCTGCGCAGTTCCCTCAAGCTCTGGCAGGTGGTGATGATGGGGCTGGCTTACCTCACCCCCATGACCGTGTTTGATACCTTCGGCATTGTGTCCGGTATCAGCAATGGCCACGTGCCCGCCTCGTATCTCCTGGCGCTGGCGGGTGTCATGTTTACCGCCATCAGCTACGGCAAACTGGTACGACAGTTCCCGGAGGCGGGCTCTGCGTACACCTACACGCAGAAATCGATCGGACCCCATCTGGGGTTTATGGTCGGCTGGTCATCGCTGCTGGACTATCTCTTCCTGCCGATGATCAACGTGCTGCTGGCGAAGATCTACCTTTCCGCGTTGTTCCCGGAAGTCCCGCCGTGGGTCTGGGTAGTGGGGTTTGTGACCATCCTGACGCTGGCGAACCTGAAGAGCGTCAATTTGGTCGCCAACTTCAACACCCTGTTTGTGCTGGTGCAGATCGCCATCATGGTGGTGTTTGTCATACTCGTGGTACATGGTTTGCACAAGGGGGAGGGCGTTGGCACCGTCTGGTCGCTGCAGCCGTTTATCAGCGAGAACGCACATCTGATCCCGATTATTACCGGCGCGACTATCGTCTGCTTCTCTTTCCTCGGCTTTGACGCGGTCACCACGCTGTCGGAAGAGACGCCAAACGCGGCGCGGGTGATTCCCAAAGCCATTTTCCTGACCGCACTGTATGGCGGGCTGATATTCATTGTTGCCTCGTTTTTCATGCAGCTCTTCTTCCCGACGATCGCGCGCTTCAAGAACCCGGACGCCGCACTGCCGGAAATTGCGCTGTACGTGGGCGGCAAGCTCTTCCAGTCGGTGTTTCTGTGTACCACGTTTGTGAATACGCTCGCTTCAGGCCTGGCCTCACATGCCAGCGTCTCACGCTTATTGTATGTGATGGGGCGTGACAACGTCTTTCCGGAGCGGGTGTTTGGCTACGTGCATCCGAAATGGCGTACTCCGGCCCTGAACGTCATTATGGTAGGGATAGTGGCGCTGTCGGCCCTGTACTTTGACCTCGTGACCGCGACGGCGCTGATCAACTTTGGCGCGCTGGTGGCGTTTACGTTTGTTAATCTCTCGGTGTACAACCATTTCTGGCGGCGTAAGGGGCTGAACAAAACGTGGAAAGATCGGTTCCACTATCTCCTGTTGCCACTCATTGGTGCCGTCACGGTCGGCGTGCTGTGGATAAACCTCGAAGCGACGTCCCTGACGCTTGGCCTCATCTGGGCGGCACTGGGGGTCCTTTACCTGACATGGCTGACGCGCCGTTTCCGCAAACCGCCTCCGCAGTTTGAAGCCGCTAAGATAGAGCAGGCCTGGGATTCCTGAATGTAAAAACGGCACCAGTACGCTGGTGCCGTTTATCTGGATCGCTCGTCTTACCGGACATCAGCCCGCAGGCTTGTTATCTCAGACGTTTATGAAGACTGGCTCCTACCAGCAGCGCCCCACACAGCATCAGCGCGATAAACCCGCCCACGCCGTTCCAGCCGTAGTTGTGCCAGAACACGCCGCCCAGTGTCCCGGCGAAGCTGGAGCCAAGATAGTAGCTAAACAGATACAAAGAGGATGCCTGGCCTTTGGCACGACGGGCGCGCGGGCCAATCCAGCTGCTGGCGACGGAATGCGCGGCGAAGAAACCGGCAGAGAAGAGCAGCATACCGGTGAAAATCAGCCACAGGGACGAGAAGAGCGTCAGCAACAGGCCGAGCAACATCACGGCGGTTGAGACCAGCATCACCGGCCCACGGCCATAGCGGGCGGTCATCGCCCCGGCTTTTGGCGAACTCCAGGTCCCGGTCAGATACGCCACGGAGAGCAGGCCGACTACCGCCTGGCTCAGATGCCACGGCGAGAGCATCAGCCGATAGCCAATATAGTTAAACAGCGTGACGAATGACCCCATCAGCAGGAAGCCGGTCAGGAACAGTCGCGGCAGCCCTTTATCCCGCCAGTGCAGGCGGAAGTTGATAAACAGCGTTTTGGGACGCAGGGAGGTGGGGCGGAAATGACGTGATTCCGGCAGAATTTTCCAGAACATCAGCGCAGAGGCCAGCGCAAAGCAGCCAATCACCGCCAGCGCGATGCGCCAGTTAAAGAAGTCTGTAAACACGCCGCTCAGCAGGCGTCCGCTCATGCCGCCGATGGAGTTCCCGCTGATGTACAGCCCCATGGAGAACGCGACAAAGCTCGGGTGGATCTCTTCGCTGAGATAGGTCATCCCGACCGCCGCCACGCCGCTCAGGGATAACCCGATGAGCGCGCGCATCATCAGGATCCCGTGCCAGCTGGTCATCATGGTGGAGAGCAGCGTACAAACCGACGCCAGCATCAGCGCGGTCACCATCACCTGTTTACGCCCAATGGCATCGGAGAGGGGGCCGGTAAAGAGCAGGCCGACAGCCAGCATCCCGGTTGAAATAGAGAGTGAAATACTGCTGCTGGCCGGTGAGACGCCAAACTCGTGTGACAGTACGGGAAGGATAGGCTGAACGCAGTAGAGCAGGGCAAAGGTTGCCAGACCGGCTGAGAACAGCGCCAGCGTGACGCGCATAAATTGGGAGGTACCACGTTTAATAAACTGCGCCGGCTGAGAGGCTGCGGGTAAATCATCGATATCGCGTGCCGGTTCGATATCAACGGTAGATGTACGACTCACACATGTTCCTTGCTTAAACATCCCCGTGGTTTCTGGTGACGGGTATGACCACCTCTTCAGGGTAGGAAAATGTAAATATTCTGTCTAATATATTAATAATCTCAAATGATACTTATAAAATATGAATATCGAACTGCGTCATTTACGCTACTTTGTCGCGGTGGCAGAAGAGTTGCATTTTGGCCGCGCCGCCGCGCGCCTGAACATTTCGCAGCCGCCGCTCAGCCAGCAAATTCAGATCCTGGAGCAGCAGATTGGCGCGCGTCTTCTCGCCCGCACCAACCGTAGCGTGAGCCTGACGGCGGCAGGCAGGCAGTTTCTGGCTGACAGCCGGCAAATTCTGAGCATGGTTGACGACGCTGCCGCCCGCGCAGAGCGGCTCTATCTGGGGGAGACCGGTGAATTGCGCATCGGGTTTACCTCGTCTGCCCCGTTTATCAGCGCCGTCTCGCAAACCCTGTCGTCGTTTCGCCGTGACTTCCCGGACGTGCATATTCAGACGCGTGAAATTAATACCCGGGAACAAATTGCTCCGCTGAATGAAGGGGCGCTGGATTTAGGGCTAATGCGCAACACCCAACTGCCGGACTCGCTGGCGTGGCAGGTGATCCTGCGCGAGCCGCTGATGGCGATGATCCCCCACGATCATCCTTTAGCCTTACAGCCTGCCGTCACGCTGGCAGAGCTGGCGAAAGAGCCGTTTGTCTTTTTCGACCCGCAGGTGGGGACCGGTCTGTATGACGATATTCTTGGCCTGATGCGCCGCTACGATCTCGCCCCGCTGATTACCCAGGAAGTGGGAGAGGCGATGACGATCATTGGTCTGGTCGCCGCCGGGCTGGGGGTCTCTATTCTCCCGGCCTCCTTTAAACGGGTACAATTGCGTGAAATGCGCTGGGTGCCGCTCGCCGAAGACGACGCGGTATCGGAGATGTGGCTGGTGTGGTCCCGGCATCATGAGCAGAGCCACGCGGCACAGCGTTTTAAAAAGCAGCTGATCACCGCCTCTGCCGGGCGCTATTTATAAGGAAAAATGGGCAAAAATGTGCAGTAAATCACATGGCTAAGTAAATATTTGACGACGGCCATGCAAGTGCTTCACCATAGCCCAAAGTTTATTTCGAAGCTCGAAAATAAGGGAGTACGAGGTGGTTGCTGATAGTCAGCCAGGGCATATCGATCAGATTAAGCAGACCAACGCTGGCGCCGTGTATCGCCTGATTGATCAGCTTGGTCCGGTTTCGCGTATCGATTTGTCGCGCCTGGCCCAACTGGCTCCCGCCAGTATTACCAAGATTGTTCGCGAAATGCTGGAAGCCCACCTGGTTCAGGAGACGGAGATTCAGGAGCCGGGTAGCCGGGGCCGTCCGGCGGTCGGGCTGGTGGTGGAGACGGAAGCGTGGCATTACCTGTCGCTGCGCATCAGCCGGGGGGAGATCTTTCTTGCGCTGCGCGATCTCAGCAGCAAGCTGGTGGTGGAAGACCGCCTGGAGCTGCCGCTTAACGCGGAACAACCGCTTCTCGACGCGATTGTCACGCATATCGATCACTTCTTTATTCGTCACCAGCAGAAGCTTGAACGCTTAACGGCCATTGCCATCACCATGCCGGGTATTATTGATACCGAAAATGGCATTGTGCACCGCATGCCGTTTTATGAAGACGTCAAAGAGATGCCGCTGGGTGAGGTCCTGGAAAACCATACCGGCGTGCCGGTCTACATTCAGCATGACATCAGCGCCTGGACCATGGCGGAGGCGCTGTTTGGCGCGTCACGCGGGGCGCGGGATGTCATTCAGGTGGTGATCGACCATAACGTCGGGGCGGGCGTCATCACCGACGGACGCCTGCTGCATGCGGGCAGCAGTAGCCTGGTGGAGATCGGCCACACGCAGGTTGATCCCTACGGGAAACGCTGCTACTGTGGCAACCACGGCTGTCTGGAGACCATTGCCAGTGTGGAAAGCGTGCTGGAGCTGGCGCAGGTGAGGCTCAGCCAGTCCATGAGCTCCTCGCTGCACGGGCAACCCCTGACGGTGGATTCCCTGTGCGCTGCGGCGCGGCAGGGCGATCTGCTGGCTAAGGACATCATTACCGGCGTAGGGAATAACGTCGGGCGCATTCTCGCCATTATGGTGAATCTGTTTAACCCGCAAAAAATCCTGATTGGCTCGCCGCTCAGCCAGGCGGCGGATATCCTCTTTCCGGCGATCTCGGCCTGCATTAATCAGCAGGCGCTGCCCGCCTACAGCAAAAACATTGTGGTGGAAAGCACGCAGTTTTCGAACCAGGGCACCATGGCCGGCGCCGCGCTGGTCAAAGATGCGATGTATAACGGTTCCTTACTGATCCGCCTGCTGCAGGGCTAACTCTTTTCCACAGATGTAAGAAAAATTGCGCTATCTCAAGCCGGGTAGCGCACGCTTCCCGTAGACTTCCCCCACTGAATTATTTACCTGGTTTATATTTTCGAAGCATACCCAAGAGGTGGAATGAGACATGCTTAAGCGTTTCTTTGTTACTGGTACAGATACCTCTGTCGGCAAGACTGTTGTATCGCGCGCGTTGCTGCAGGCGCTGGCAGCAAGCGGTAAACGTGTTGCAGGGTACAAACCGGTCGCAAAAGGCAGTAAAGAGACGCCAGAGGGGCTGCGCAATAAAGATGCCCTGGTTTTACAAAGCGTCTCATCCCTGGAGCTGCCTTATGACGCGGTCAATCCTATTGCCCTGAGCGAAGAGGAGAGCAGCGTGGCGCACAGCGGGCTGATCAATTACACCCTGCTGTCGGATGGGCTGGCGAACCTGAGCGAGAAGGTTGATCACGTTGTGGTTGAAGGCACGGGCGGCTGGCGCAGCCTGATGAACGATTTGCGTCCGCTTTCCGAGTGGGTGGTGCAGGAACAACTGCCGGTGGTGATGGTGGTGGGCATTCAGGAAGGGTGTATCAACCACGCGCTGCTCACGGCGCAGGCGATCGCCAATGACGGCCTGCCGTTAGTGGGCTGGGTGGCAAACCGCATCAATCCGGGCCTTGCGCACTATGCAGAAATCATCGACGTGCTGAGCAAAAAACTGCCCGGCCCGCTGGTGGGCGAACTGCCTTATCTGCCGCGCGCCGAGCAGCGCGAACTAGCGCAGTACATCGATCTCTCTGCTCTCGGCAGTGTGCTGGCCGTAGATCGAGTCGTGGCGTAACGTTCGCGAGAGCACGGACGCAACAACGCAGGCAATCAGCAGACCGGGTAGCAGAAAATACTGCCCGGTCATTTCACACACCATCAGCGCCGACATAATAGGCGCATGCGTCGTGGCAGCGAGCAACGTCGCCATCCCCGCCAGTCCCAGCAAAATCGCCGTTTCAGAACCCGGCAGCCACAGCGCAAAAAGCTGCGCAAACAGCATTCCTGTCGCCAGCCCGACAAACAGCGTCGGCGTGAAGACCCCGCCCGGCGCGCCCGAACCGCTGCTTGCCAGGACCGCCAGCAGTTTACAGATAAACACGCCCGCAATAACGGACAGCAGCGGCGGTGAGAGCAGAAAGGTCTGCACCACGCTATAGCCGTTACCCCACACTTTGGGCGTCAGAAGCGACAACAGCCCGACGATCAGCCCCCCGAGCGCCAGCTGCCACGGCGGTGAGAGTTTGAGACGCAGAAACAGCGCATGGCTAACCGTCATCAGCCACATCAGCAGCGGACGGCAGACGCCCGCCAGCAGACCGATTCCGACCATCAACCCATAATCACCCACTGTGAGCGTTTCGCTGAGATGCACATCATACAGCGTGGTGGCACCCGGACTTAACAGACGCGTCGTCAGCAGCGCCACCACGGCCGCAATCACCACCGGGCCAAGCGAGGCCAGCATCAGCGTGCCAAACAGAATTTCGGCAATAAACAGGCTTCCGGCTAACGGTGCGTGGTAGGCGCTGGCCATTCCCGCCGCCGCCCCGCAGGCGATCCATAATTTCCATTCGGACTTTGGTGTAAAGCGCTGAGCAAACAAGGAGGCGGCGAGGGCAGCGAGCAGGATCATCGCCCCTTCACGCCCGATGGCGCTTCCGCTGGAAACCACCAGCAGAGACGCGAGGGATTTGACCAGGCTGGCACCGTAATCGAACTGCCCGTCACCCGTTTCCAGCGCTTCCATATAATCCGTTGGCGCATGCGGGCGTTGCGCCGTCAGCCGCTGCCACCCCCACAGCAACAATCCGGCTGCCAGGCCGCCAAGAGCAGGCGTGAGCATGCGACGCCAGGGGGACAACGCCGCCGCGGCGTTCACCAGGCTGCCGCTGTCGTTACTGAGAAACAGCCACTCCAGCAGATACATGCTGTGGCGAAACACGGCAACGGCCAGCGCGGCCAGTACGCCCGTGACGGTGGCAATCAGAAGCCGGCGAAACATCGCGCGGATATCGGGGTAAGTATGAAGACGTTGCATGGGTCGCGAGTAAACGGGGTCGATGCAATAGTGTGGCGGGAAATGACGAGGTTAGCAAAAGGTCTGCGTGCGAAAAAAAGCCGGGCAAGCCCGGCCGGAAGAATTAACTTTCGCTGTGAATATTCAGCGCCCGGCGCGTACGCCCGGAACTGAGGTACTCCGCGATATAGTCCTGCGAAATCTCACCGTTATAGCGACCCTCTTCATCCACAATCGGCATCCAGCTGGTGTTGCTTTCATACAGGCGGGAGAGCACCACGCGCAGGTTATCTTCCGCTTTGCCGGTCATGCGGAACGGATGCAGGATATCGGCACAGGTGCCGCTGGCGTTGCGCGCTTCCCGGCGTTTCACAAACCCCAGTGGTTTGCCATGTTCGTCCACCACGGTGATGGCGCGGATATCGTGATCATCCATGGTGGCAAAGGCCTCTGGAAGCGGGGTAGAGCCGCGTACCGTGATAGTAGGCTGCTGGTCGGTGACGTCGCCCGCCGACACCAGCAGCAGGCGCTTCAGGGTGCGGTCCTGACCGACAAACGAGCCGACAAACTCGTTCGCCGGCTTCGCCAGAAGCTCGTCCGGGCTGGCGCACTGGACAATTTTCCCCTGACGGAAAACGGCGATACGGTCGCCCAGCTTCAGGGCTTCATCGATATCGTGGCTGACCAGCATCACGGTTTTCTTCAGCTTGCGCTGCATCTCCAGAAACTGGTTCTGGATCACTTCACGGTTGATGGGGTCCACCGCGCCGAAGGGCTCATCCATCAGCAGCACCGGCGGATCAGCCGCCAGCGCGCGGATCACGCCGATACGCTGCTGCTGGCCGCCGGACATCTCGCGCGGATAGCGGTTGAGAAACTTACGCGGATCCAGCGCCACCATATCCATCAGCTCTTCGGCACGGGTTTTACACCGGGCTTTATCCCAGCCCAGCATGCGCGGCACCACGGTAATGTTCTCTTCGATGGTCATGTTCGGGAACAGGCCAATCTGCTGGATCACATAGCCGATGTTGCGGCGCAGCGTCACCGTATCCATCCCGCTGGTATCTTCGCCGTTAATCAGGATCGTGCCGCTGCTCGGTGTAATCAGGCGATTGATCATCTTAAGGGTGGTGGTTTTCCCGCAGCCGGACGGGCCGAGCAGGACGCACATTTCCCCTTCGGGCACGTTCAGGTTGACGTTGTCGACGGCCTTAACGGTCTGGCCGTGCTTCTGTGAAAAGTGTTTGCTGAGGTTTTCCAGTTTTATCATTATCGAATCCCCTTCGGAGTCAGTACCACCTGCAGACGGTGCAGCAGCCAGTCGAGCACAATCGCTAAAAGACAAATCATCAGCGCCCCCGCAATCAACATGCGGATATCACTCCCGCCGATGCCGTTGAGCAGCAGCAGGCCCAGGCCGCCCGCGCCAATCACGGCGGCAATCGCCATCACGCCGATGTTCATCACCACGGCGGTACGGATGCCGCCGAAAATCACCGGCAGCGCCATGGGGATTTCAACCCAGCGCAGCCGCTGCCAGAAGGTCATGCCGATGCCGCGTCCGGCCTCACGCAGACCAGGCGGCAGGCTGTCCAGTGCGGTATGGGTGTTGCGTACAATCGGCAGCAGTGAGTAGAGAAACACCGCGGTAATGGCGGGCAGGGCGCCAATGCCCTGACCGATCAGCGAAAAAAGCGGGATCATCAGGCCAAACAGGGCGATGGACGGAATGGTCAGCACGATGGTCGCAATCCCCAGCACCGGTGTCGCCAGCCATTTGTGACGGACAATTAAAATGCCGAGCGGAACGCCGATAATAATGGCCAGGCCAACCGCCAGCGCCACCAGCCACAGATGCTGCAGCGTCAGGGTTAACAGGTAATCCCAGTTATCAAGAATGTAGTGAATCGTCTCCATAGCGCCTCCTACAACAGCTTTTTGCTACGCAGGAAATCACGGGCGACCTGCTGCGGTGACTGATGATCGATATCCACCTTCTTGTTCAGCTCGGTGATAACGTCGTTGTTGAGCTGGGCGGAGAGGGTGTTTAGCGCCTCTTCCAGCCCCGGGTTCGCCTCCAGCGTGTCTTTACGTACCACCGGGGTGACGGCATAGCTCGGGAAGAAACCTTTATCATCTTCCAGCACTTTGAGGTCGAAACCTTTCACGCGGCCGTCGGTGGTGTAGATCAGCCCGGCATCAACAAAACCGTCGCGCACCGCGTTATACACCAGACCGGGATCCATCTGGCGGATCTGCGGACGGTCCAGCGCCATGTTGTAGGCCTGCTGCAGCGGCTTCATCCCATCGCTGCGCCCGGCAAACTCAAGATCCAGTCCCAGGAGCCAGTTTTTGTCCGGGTTGGTTTTACGGATCTGCTCAATCTTCGCCACCATCTCAGACATGGTGTTGATATGTTCCGCTTCA
Source organism: Enterobacter sp. 22466 (assembly GCF_052044775.1). NCBI lineage: Bacteria > Pseudomonadati > Pseudomonadota > Gammaproteobacteria > Enterobacterales > Enterobacteriaceae > Enterobacter > Enterobacter sp. 22466. The sequence continues at coordinate 1,295,794 of NZ_JBQENX010000001.1, forward strand.
GCGCGTTTACGCTGCATGGCGAAGGCATAGGTGTTGTTCATATCGGCCGGTTTGAGCCAGACCAGACCGTGCTTCGCGTCCAGACGCTTAACTGTCTCGTAAGATTCCTGCGGCGACATGCGCTTGTTGATGTGGTTAAAGATGATTAACGACGTACCGGTGTACTCCCAGGTCATATCAATCTGTTTGTTGATCATCGCGTTACGGGAGATAACGGTCGCAATATTGGTTTGCGGCTGCACCTGGAACCCTTTCTTTTGCAGGTACTGTACGGTCAGGGCCGAGAGAATATGCTGCTCGGTAAAGCTCTTGGTCGCCAGAATCAGCGGGGCGGCTATCGCCTGACTGGTGAAGAGCGCTGCGGCACACAGCGCCGTCAGGCTGGATATCAGTCTCATGAAAGCTCCTTGTTATTGTTATCGAGCGAGATGGGGACTCATCACGCGACCCAGCGCAGCCAGCAGGGTGTCGAGGATCAGGGCAAACAGCGCGGTGGCCGCCGCGCCCAGGATCAGCGTTGGGAAGTCGTTCAGGTAGATGCCGGGGAAAATCAGCTCGCCGTAGCTGCTGGCGCCAATCAGGAAGGCCAGCGGAGCTGTACCCACATTAATGGCGGTGGCGATGCGGATGCCCGAGAGCATCACCGGCCAGGCGTTAGGTAACTCCACCTGGCGCAGACGCTGCCATTTGGTCATTCCAATCCCGTTTGCCGCTTCCAGTAACGACGACGGCACCGAGCACAGCCCGGCGTAGGTATTGCGCACAATCGGCAGCAGCGAGGCAAGAAACAGGGCGATGATGGCTGGCGTATCGCCAATGCCAATCACCACCATTGCCAGCGCCAGAACGGCCAGCGGCGGCAGGGTGTTGCCGACGTTGAAGATTTGCATCACGTATTCGGCTACCCCACGCGCCGCCGGGCGGCTGAGCAGGATACCCGCCGGAATGCCAACCAGCAGGGCGAAGAACATCGAGGAAAATACGAGGATTAAATGCTGTTGTCCGAGGTAGATCAGGTCAACCTGACGCGCCTTGATCGTCTCCAGCCCAATGCCCCAGGTGAGGAGGGCCAGAACCACGATAATGGCGCCGACAAACAGCAGCGAGCGTTTGAGTAATGGATGCATTGCGGTGTGTCTCCCTGTGCGCATGCGTTATCGCAACCAGCGGTTGCCTGTTGTTATGCCATGTTTCGGCAGGGGTAGTTGACCTATAGCAAGCGTTTGGGAAGGGTTCCAGCGAAGGGGGGAAATCAGTAACCCTATGAAATTAGTGACAACCTTGATTAAGCCTTATGAGGTAAGGGCTGGCTGTGAGAGGGCAGAATAGTCCTAAAGCGACGTCATGAAAGTGACAGTGTCACAACTGTCGCGACATTCTGCCCTCTGCGTTTTGACTATCGGCCGAGGGCTGCGCGAACTTTGCGCACGCGCACCGCGATGGTAATCACGGAACAAACGGATACCAGCGCCAGTATTACACCCAGCGCCAGCATGGCATTAAAGCCAATCCACCGGAACAGGAGTAACCCCGCGATACCGCCGGTAATAAACGAGAACAGGGTGGTCAGGTGGGTTTTAAGCTGGCTTTTCTGCGCCGCCGTGTCTTTGGAGTAGTCCCGGCGCAGCATCGCCACGACTACCGAGGCCAGCGATATCCCCGCGTCCGTCAGCGTGCCGGTGATGTGCGTCGATCTCACCCGGCCGCTGGAGAGCTGGGTGGAGGTGGAATTATGGATCCCCATCAGACCACAGAGAAAGATAATAATTGTGCGGTTGCTGGTGAGGGCATGGAAATACATTTCGTATACCGAAATACCGGTCAGTAATAACCCCTCGACAAAGAGGATCTGGCAAAAAACCAGGCGGATATTATGGATAATGCCCCAGATAACAATAATGCGCGCAAGAATGGCACCCGTGACAAACGCCAGAATAATGGAGCCAAAGAAAATAATATCGTTCAGATCGGTGGAAGAGACTTCGCTGGATAATTGTGAGGTATTGCCGGTCATGTGAGAGGGGAAAAAGCCAAATGCCCCAAGGGCGATGGCGTTGAGCAAGCCAGCGGATGTCGCCAGCCAGAGGGCTAACCGGCGATCCTCCTGATGCGTTCGTTCTTTTTTGAGTTTAATCAGCAAGAATACCTCCGGGGTGAGCTTTGCCTGAAACATCAGGCTAGCAAAGCGATACAACGGACAGTCCAGGATATGGCTTAATTATTATTCCCTCTGACGATATGCAGAGTTTTGTAATTAAATAAAATATCCTTGCTGAATATAGGGCCGTGGGGAATTCAGACCATGCCGTTATTTCCGTGTCGCAAAAATGCCGGACGCTGATTAAGACATTCAAACCAGGCATCAATGGCAGGTACAGCGGGTTTGTCAAAAGGCGTCATCTTCCAGCGGTTCACCGACAGCCCCAGCACCACATCTGCAAGCGTAAACGTTTCGCCCGCAGTAAAGGCGCCGGTGCGTTGCAACTGCTGCTCCATAATGCCGATGCAGTGGTTCCACTCTTTTATCCCGGCGGCAATCCGCGCGGGATCGTTATAGTCCGGGTTATTGCGCCCCAGCGCCGGGAAAACATAGCGCCAGGCGTTGTTGAATTCGGTTGCCTGCCAGTCCATCCAGCGCTCGACGTTAGCGCAGGTCTGCGGCTGCGACGGCAGCAGGTCATCGCGTCCGGCTTTGCGCACCAGATAGCGGCAGATTGAATTCGATTCCCACAGCACAAAATCGCCGTCAATCAGCACCGGTACCATGGCGTTGGGGTTCAGGGCGCGGAAGGCGTCGGTTTCCGTCGGGGCAAATCCGCTGCCGTAGTCTTCCTGCTGGTATGCAATTCCGGCTTCTTCGCAGGTCCAGAGGACTTTACGCACGTTGATGGAGGTGGTCTTGCCGAGAACGGTGATCATGGGTCAGGTGTCCTGCACTGGAATGAATGGTTTAAAAACAATACATCAGTTTTGTGAAAGAGGTTGGAGCAAAATTGGATGGTGAGTGCGCTGGATTGGGGGAGTGATACCGTCTTTCTGGAAGGAGCCTCGCAAACCTAAAAGTAACCCGGTGAAAATGAGGGTTAATGCTTTTATTCCGGTTATCGGGGTCGTAAAGTGACGGCGTTGCGGCACATCCGCAATCGGGTGTAGGAACCCGTATTCCATATAGCGATATTTAGTATGTCGTGGCAGCGTTTATCCCGTTACAATCTCGGTGGCGCTGGCGGAGCAGCCGTAAGGCTGGCCGTTTTCTATGTGGGCGGTATTCCTACCTCCGTCAGTGCTACCCCCGAGCGTAGGAACTCACAAGGTAGTGAATAAAATTACATGTAGAGGATGCCCTAATATGGCGACTATCCAGACCCTGATTTTCCCGCAATCTGACGAAAACATTATTCAGCAGCTTATTACCCGACCCCTTCCGGTTGACGCCGACCTCTTTGACGTGGCGGACAACTGCGCCGCGCTGGTGACCGTGCTGGTCGAAAGCGATGATAGCGTCATTAGCTCTGCACTCTGCGAGCGCCTGCTGCAAGCGCTTCATCGACTGCGTGAACTCTGCGATGCCGATCTCCCGCCGAACCTTATTGAACAATTGATTGTGGGAGAGAAAATGACCTCCTGCGTGCCGGACTGCTGGCACGACACGGCTACCCAGATTGACTATGCGCTGGCACTTACCCAGGCCGTTAAAGGGGGGACATTGCCCGCGAACGTTGCGAAAGAGCTTACGGGGCTGCTGCACGATATGATTTGGCTGCTGGCGGAGTTTGTGAAGGAGCCGCGAATTGTGGCGCACTGAGTGCGGACAGGCTTTGTTAGCTGCTTAGAGGGTGGTGAGGGAAAAGGGGCTATGGTGAGCCCCTTTGAGGTTGTTGAGGGGGGGGTGTTATTGCTTTTGCGATAGGGGCTGGGAAATGGCTGCTATGAGCGAGGAGCGGAAGTTGGAATGCATACTTAAATCGAGCAATTTTGAGTTATGGGGGGGCGGGTCAACCTACTGAATTGTTTTTGCCTATGATAACGGTCACAATCAACCTCTAAGTGTGCTGATTTGAAAGTGATTTCCATGAAGATGACCAAGGCAGATTTTGGTGTAACTATTGACGATACTTTAATAACTGATTTTCGCGATGTGGTTAATGAAGGGGAGTTTGCTTACAGCTACTTCATAAACAGAAATGGTAAAAACCAGTTCAGCCCTATCTGTTCGTGCATGGATTGGATAAGCGTTTCTGTTCGCAATCTGATGAACTTCCCTGAGCTGTCGGAAGATATTGATGTCAAGGCCATGCAGGTTTACTCCCTTATATCATCTATTGATATTGCTGTGGAGGCGTTGCAGCAGCTTCACCGCATCATTGAAAGTGATCATAAGTTAGCGAGGTGGCCTTTCAAGAAATCAGCGAATGTCTTTAAGAATAAAACGCCCTATCTTTCACATGAGGATGATGACGCATACTTTAAGAGTATTCGTGCTATCTTTGGTGCTCACCCTACAAATCTTAAAAATAGTGATGGTGAACGACTGTTTGCAAGCTGGCCTCATTTTCATGCTTTCAATGAAAATGATTTCACTATAAGCCTTTACAACAACACGCCAGGGAAAGATGATGTTATTTTCGGCATTAAGTTCGATGAGCTAATTACATATATTGAAGATAGGTATAAATATCTAACAAGCCTAAAGGGTTCCGTAATAGCAATACGTATAAAACATTACAGCACCCTATCCAAACAGATTATACCGTCTACTGATAACATTCATGCTGAGTTAAAGTTGCTTCTTTCAGAAGTTGCGGTGCGAGGTGATAATGATTATTACCGAATGGAAGTGGAAGAGTTAATAAAGCTGTTCGAGGGGAATGTTAAAGAGGCACATCTCAAGGATGAAGTTGACGTATTTTTAAGTAAACTACATCCAATTGCAGTAGAGATTAGATATAATCTTCAGGAAATGAATATTGAGGATTTAGCAACTAAGCATGGCGTGATGATTTCAACGCTTCCGAAAAATGCCCTGCATTACGTTCTTCAGAAAATGTTTGCTTGGCTCCACTCTGATAGATATGACCCAATGGGTGGCTTTTACTTGGACAAGTTAAATGAATATTCAGGCGGGCGATACAATTTTTGTTCTGAGGATGATGACAGTACAACTCTATTGAAGCTCCGGATGATGTTGCATTGGTATCATCAACAAAAAGAGGCTTAGCCACGAAAACAAGCAATACAGTTGGAAGTTCGTGTGACCTATGTGCTAGGTATTCTGAGACGACAGTGTGACCTGCTCCCTGTTGATTAACATAGGCTGACACTAGCAACGTCCTCTACTGGCACAAAGCGGACAAGCTACTCGTCGAGGTATAGACTGTCCTCCGTTCGGAGATTTACTATCAAGCATGATAAAACCGACATTGAGTGCATGCGACTTCACCTTCTACCCAGGTTCACTCGGGCAAAATCAGCCTCTGACAAGGCATTTACCGTTGCCCCTGATCATACTACATGTAAAATAATCAGACGTTTATGGAAAGGGATGCATTATGGATTCAGCTCTGCTGAATAGGGGCTGGAACAGAACATGGTCAGATACGATGGTGAATCTGGAAGCCCGCAAGCTGGTCGAAACAGCAAATCGGTTGCCTGCATTTTATTTGCATGATGGTCTGACGCGTATCAAGTTTGACGAGGAGATAAAACAGGTCGCAGAAAAAGAACAAGACGGATACGATGAGCCGTCCAAAACTAACCATGAAAATTGTAGGTTATGGACTTAAGACCAAAGTTATTTTTGATCTGCTTTCCACTGAAGCATCCAACCATTAACACCTGTATTTTCTCCAGAATCGCCAGGATTTGTAAGAGAGGACTGGCGGCTGAATAAATACAACTATGATGATAGAGATGAGTATTGATATTCCACCACCCACAACGGTTTCTTTCGCAGCAAACAACATAAGAAGGATAAAAACCATCAGGCAAGATGATGTTATCCATAAAACAACCCTGAATCGATTAGCCAGATCCTGAATCGCTCCCCCTAATGTTCCATCATAGCTTTGAATGTTGTTCTTAAGCTTCTGCAATTCAGATCGCGTAAAGCCAGTGCTCAACAAAGCCTCTTCAGTAACATCCATATTGTCCTCTCAGCAAATCTTAACTGGCGATGCTGCCCTCAATCATACTGATGAACTTAAGTGCATTCCAGCAAGTATGAACGGTTTCTGTGATTCTGAAGCCAACCACCGTTTTCCGAAACGCCTTGCAAATCTTGCGGTGGATATCATTAACGCCCTGATCATCAGCACTGTTTTCTACCGGATGAAGGTATTTCCCTTAAGCACTTAAACATGTTTCGCCGATTTAGCATCGTTTCCGATGCATATTGTTGGTTACACTGCGCGATCGTGGTTGAGGAAACGGGGCAGGCCACCATCAACATGCTTTACCGCAAAAACAAATATCACGGCGAAGCAACAGGCATAATGACAGCCTCAGATTTAGACGACCTCTTTATGTCGTTAGCGAACGAGGACTGCCGAGATAAAGCCGCTGCTGTTTCCAGTATTCGATACCGCCTAAAATACTGTCCGCCCTGATCCAGGCTCTGGCAATCAGGATGTGTAAATGCGGTGCATTCAAAGCACTAACCATCTGTGAGCTGTCGTTTAACAGTTGCACGATATACGTCACCGCATAGTCTCCTGAATCAACATATCCATCCCTTCGCTGTCTTTCCTTAAATACACTTTCGCTGCCCTTAGGCCAACGACGCCGCAGAGCGGAAAGGAGGGTATTGACGTAATTAATATTCGCCAGCACCAGGTCGGCAATGCGATCTTCTTCACGCGCAGTGCTGCGTTCAATCAGATAAAAACCTGGGATTGCAGGGCCGTACGGGGTAAAAAAACTCGGCGGACTATTCTCGTGGTAGAGTAAATTCCAGACATGGTTAAAGGAAAAAGCCTCTTCATCGTAAAACAGCGTGCCCAGGCGAATGGACTGCATTTGCATCCTTCCATGCAGATACAGCGGCAATTTATTGTTCTCAAGCTTCATGAAATACCGACGGAATACGCTACATCCCTTTTCGCCCAGACGTCGAAGCGGTTTACTTTGCCAGAGTCGCCATTGTTGCCTCCGCTCGTGGATATCAAGCAGGCAGGCAAACGCGTCTATTTGCTCATCAAGTGAGAGTCTGCGTGAGCTTTTTAACCACCGCGCAAGATAAAACAGAAGCGCTTTTAGAGGTTTTCCTTCAGCACGGATCAGGGCGGTGCCGTTCACTTTTCTGTTTTTTTCGTGCGATGATTTTAAATAGTTTTGTAACCATAACGCCCCGGCAATAAACCCACGGGAGTAGTAAATCTCTGCTTCGAAAGGCACCAACATATCGTCGTCTTCCAGTTGGCGTTTCAAATAACGGAGCTGTTCCTCGGCTAGTTGGCCAAGACCGATAGAGCTGGCCAGACGAGTGCCGGTAAGGTACTTTTCTTTCTTGGTAGGGGAGTAATAATCTGCCAGGGCCGTACGCCACCAGTCGCCATTCTCTTCGGTATCTTTAACCGTTTTACGAGGGATCCCCAGCAGGGATGACAGTAATGCTAACGTGGGTCCGTGCTGAATCTTCATGCCGCCGAAAGCGCCTTGCCAGTAGACTCTCGGCTCGCGATTTTCATGTTCTTTGAGTCGCCAGAACTCTTCTTCAACGCTGGGGCGGTGGTCAATCCAGACTAATCGCGTCGAGCGCTTCCCATTCCAGCGATCGCGGATCCAGTGATTAATGTCGAAATGGTCGGTACCACTGTAGCCTGCGACAACCATTAAATCGGCCTGATTTGTTACCTGTTCGAGAAGTTTTTTGAAGGCTTCGGGTAGCCCGTGCTCCAGGTCGGCAAGTGTTGCGCCAAGTCCTGAACAGCCGTGTTCTATTGTGCCGTGCACTTTGATGATACCCCAGTCTTCACCGTATTCCCGGTGCAGGATGTCCAGAGTTTTGGTTGCAGGGTCAATCACATGCACAGGGATCTGATGACAACCAGCCTGCTCGATACAGTCATCAAAATTAGTGGTGATACACCAGCCACGGTGCTTAATCAGGTAATCGGCAATCAGATGATGATTCGCATTTGGGGGACGTTGGGAAAAGATACGCAGCAGTTCCCGGGCGGCACCGCTACGCTCGACGCCTTCAATGGTTGAAGGTTCAAACGCTTTATCTAGAACATGCTCCAGACGTGGCAGGCTTCGCCCCATCCACTGCTCACATTGACCAAATACCGTTTTAATTTCGTCAGCCGCGTTGCTGTCAAGCAAGTGGTCAAGCAGGGCTTCCGTGAGTTCGTATCCTCCCGGGAGTCGCGAAGGGGAATCAATGGAGATCCCCGCGCCAACCATCAACACAACTTTGCCAGGACAGGGGCGTTCGGGAGTGAAACCCTTCCAGCCAAACCACCAATCGTCCATCTCCATCTTTTTTCCTTCGTCCACGCAGAAATATTATTAATGCATTAATTTCTCAGGCAATTCAAATCGTCAGTCCGCAATGTCTGCCCGGCGGGCTAAGCAGGCATGCCTGGAGATTCATGTTAAATCTGATTAGAAAGGAGAATTGACTGGTAAATTTATACTGTACCTGATGCCGGAGTACCCTGATGAAAGACCAGTTTCCATTCACCATCATCATTACACTCCCAGCACGAGGAGCGAAGAGCGATTCGACTGCCATCGGGATTAAATGTCCTGTAATACAAGAGTGCAAATCGCTCGCTTTGACGGAATATCTCGAAGTCGCAACTCAAAATAACGGTGACATTTAATTCGCTGGTGAGGAACTCAATAGTTTCAGCGCGTTCAATCACCACGCCAGTACGGGTGATTTCTTTGAAGTCGGGGTGAAGAATATGCTCGAGCCATGCACGATCACTTCGCCTTGTGCCATGAAGGGAACATTCGAGCGATTTGAGCTTTTCCAGGAGTTTCATCGTTGCTCTCGTCACGTTGTTTATTTCACACTCATGACAATACCCGCGTTATGGCAAAAAGTCTGCTTCTGCTCCTGATTAGGCAATCTGCGAAGGAAATAAAGACCAGAAACCATGCCACTATTTTTAGCTATCCCCCAAAACGCCCCACCGCAGTGCACATCCCCCAAACCCGCTCCCCAAAACAGTGAAATCCAACCCACAACAATCCCCAACTCCCTAATAAAACAAGCAAAACCATCCTGGCACACCCCTTGCTTAATTAACCGTGAAAGGGCAGCACACCACAATTTGAACAATAGCTGGCTAGGGTTCCGGTTCACCACGGTGAATGGCTGGTCCAAGAGCTGGCGACCTCTGAGAGGTTACACGGCGGGACAAAAGCCCGGGAGACAGCAGCACCAGACGGTGTCGCGCTGCCCCCTAATTTTGTGCCACTCAGAGGTCAAGCATGAAAAAAACGCCATTACTCCGCTCTCTTGTACTGTCGCTGGCAATGCTGGTCAGTCTCCCCACGTTCGCTGCTGTGAAAAAAGAGTTCAACGTCTGCTGGACCATCTACGCCGGGTGGATGCCCTGGGGCACCATCAGCAGTAGCAAAATCATCGATAAATGGGCCAGCAAATACGGCATCAAAATCAATGTCGTGCAGCTCAACGACTATATCGAATCCATCAACCAGTATACCGCAGGGCAGTTTGACGGCTGCACCATGACCAATATGGATGCGCTGACCATACCGGCCGCGGGCGGGGTGGACACCACAGCGCTGATCCTCGGTAGCTACTCGGAAGGCAACGACGGAGTAGTGATGAAAGGTAAGGGCAAAACCCTGAAAGATCTGAAAGGGATGAAGGTCTACCTGCCTGAGCTCTCCGTGTCCCACTATCTGCTGGTGCGCGGTCTGGAAAAAGCCGGGCTGGCGGAGAAAGACGTCACCGTGGTGAATACCTCGGACGCAGATATTGTCTCTGCGTTCGGGACCGCCAGCGTTCAGGCTGCAGTGGCGTGGAACCCGCAACTCTCCGTCATCAAAGGCACGCCAAACACCACCGAAGTGTTCAGCTCCTCGCAGGTACCGGGTGAGCTTATCGACATGATGGTGGTCAACACCGGGACCCTGAAAGACAACCCGGCGCTGGGCAAAGCACTCACTGGCGCATGGTACGAGATGATGGGGCTGATGAAAGCGCAGGATGCCAGCGCCCTGAATGCGATGGCCGCCGCCTCCGGGACCGATCTCGCCGGGTATCAGGCGCAGCTCAAAACCACCCATCTGTTCTATACCCCGCAGGACAACATGGCGTTTGTCACGTCACCGGAGCTGGCGAAAACCATGCAGCGCGTGGCGTCGTTCTCCTTCGACAAAGGGCTGCTGGGCGAGGGCGCGCAGAGCGCCGATTTTATCGGTATGCGCTTCCCGGGCAATGTCACGGTGGGCGATGCCAGCAACGTGAAACTGCGCTTTGACGACAGCTTCGTGAAAATGGCCGCTGACGGCACGCTGTGATAACGGACGGAGTCTCCATGCGACACATTAATCGCCATCCCACTCCCGGCATGCGGCTGATGCTCGTGATGCTGCCTTTTGTCCTGCTGCTGGCCGCCTACTTTTTTGGCTCGGCGGTCAGGCTGGAGGCCAACCCGCAGGACAAGCTGCTGCCCGGCCTGCAGCAAATGCTGGACGCGCTATCCCGGATGGCGTTGACCCCGGATAAACGCAGCGGTGAATACCTGTTCTGGGTCGATACCCTGGTGAGCCTCGCGCGTCTGCTGGCGGGGCTGGCGATCGCCTCGCTGATCGGCCTGTGCATTGGCGTTACCTCGGGCGTGTTCCCGCTGTGGCGTGCGTCGCTCTCGCCGCTGATGACGGTGCTGTCGATGATCCCGCCGCTGGCGATCCTCCCGGTGCTGTTTATCGTTTTCGGGCTGGATGAGCTGTCGAAGGTGATGCTGATTGTCATCGGCATCACCCCGATGCTGGCGCGCGATCTGGAGCACCGCGCCTGTGAAATCCCACCGGAGATCCTCATCAAAGCCCAGACGCTGGGTGCCAGTAGCTGGACGCTGGTGCTGCGCGTGGTGCTTCCGCAGCTGCTCTCCAGGCTGCTGACCTCGCTGCGCCTGCTGCTCGGATCGGCATGGCTGTTTCTTATCTCGGCGGAGGCCATCTCCTCTACCGCCGGGCTGGGATACCGCATTTTCCTCGTACGGCGCTACATGGCGATGGATGTGATTATCCCGTACGTCCTGTGGATCACCCTGCTGGCGTGGCTGATGGATCTCGCTCTGCGTCAGCTGCATAAAACCTGTTTTCCCTGGGCGGAAGGAGGGAAGGCATGAGCTTTATCACCATCAACAATATCTGGCAGGAGTACGGCGACCATGTGGTGCTGGAACGCCTGAACCTGCAGGTGAAAGAGGGCGAGTTCTGCTCGATGGTGGGGGCGTCCGGCTGCGGAAAATCCACCTTCCTGCGCCTGCTGCTTGGTCAGGAAGCACCCAGCCGGGGCGAGATCACCCTCGATGGCAAACCGCTGCGCGCCGAGCCGGACAGCAGCCGCGGGGTGGTGTTTCAGCGCTACTCCGTTTTCCCGCACCTCAGCGTGCTGGATAACGTCGCCATCGGTCTTGAACTGCCGCAATCGCCGCTGTTCGGGCGGCTGTTTGGGGCAAAAAAGCGCGCCGTGCGTGAACGGTCGGCGGAGATGCTGGAAAAAGTCGGCCTCGGGCACGCGCTGGATAAATATCCCGCCCAGCTCTCCGGCGGCATGCAGCAGCGCCTGGCCATTGCTCAGGCATTCATCATGCAGCCGCGCGTGCTGCTGCTCGATGAGCCGTTTGGCGCGCTGGATCCGGGGATTAGAAAAGACATGCACGCCCTGTTGCTGCAGCTGTGGGGCGAAACCCGCATGACCGTCTTTATGGTCACCCACGATCTGTCTGAAGGCTTCAACCTCGGCACCCGGCTGCTGGTGTTCGACAAAGTGCGCCTCGACCCGCAGGCACCGAATGCCTACGGCGCGCGCATCACCTACGACATTCCGCTCAACGAGACGCGGCTCTCCGCCCTGAGCGGAACCACGCCCGACAACGTTTATGCCTTAAGGGGGTAACAGTGAATACCATGACGATTTTACGTGAAGAGACCCTTCCCGGCGGGGGACACCTCTCGTTTGTCCTCAAGCGCGGGCAGATCCTGCGCATGACAGATACGGAAGGCGGAGCCAACGTCAGCCTGCTGATGCTCAACCCGCACGAGAAAAGCGAGCGGCTGAACCTGCCTGACACGCTGAAAGGCCAGCACACCGCGCGCCTGACCGCCGGACACTGCTTTTACTCCGACATGGGCCGCGTGCTGGCGGGCATTACCGCCGACACCTGCGGCTGGCACGATCCGTTTGGCGGCGTGCTGAATGCCGCCGAAGTGGCGGAAAAATACGGTCAGGGGCGTTATCAGGAGCTGCGCAACGGTTTCTACCGTAACGGTACGGACAACCTGCTGGTGGAGATGGGCAAGTGGGATCTCAACCTGGAAGATCTGCTGATGGTGGTCAATTTCTTCAGCAAGGTCACCGTGGAGGACAACGGCCAGTTCCGCTTCCACAGCGGACATTCGCAGCCGGGCAGCTACGTTGAGCTGTTCGCGCCGATGGACACGCTGATTGTCATGACCGCGCTACCGCACCCGATGGATCCCTCCCGGGAGTACGCCCCGCGCCCGGTACAGCTGAGCTGGCGGCAGGCGGAGGATGAAGAGGGGGCGATTAACGCCCTCCTGACGCGCCCGGAAAACGAACGCGCCATCACTAACACTCAACTTTTCGCCCTGTAAGGAGCCGTGTATGACCGTTGCCAGCGAAAAACATCCCCAGCACGCCAGCTTCCGCTACGTTATCCCGGCGGGGGAACCGTATCTGTTTGAAGTGAAAAAAGGCCAGACGCTCCGCCTGCTCGACCTGGAGGGCAACCAGGCGGTGGACACCCTGTTTTACAATGCGGACAACCCGCGTGAGCGCTACGACGCACAGCGCACCCTGCGCCGCCAGAACAACGCTTATCTCACCCACGGCAGCGTGCTGTACTCCAACCTCGGTAACCCGCTGCTGACCATCGTGGCCGATACCTGCGGGCGTCACGATACCCTCGGCGGTGCCTGCGCGCAGGAGAGCAACACTGTGCGTTATGCTCTCGATAAACGCCATATGCACAGCTGCCGGGATAACTTCCTCTGCGCCTGCCTGCACGATGGCCGCCTGCAAAAGCGCGATATCGCCGCCAACATTAACTTCTTCATGAACGTGCCGGTGACTCCGCAGGGCGGGCTGACCTTTGAGGACGGGATCTCCGCGCCGGGGAAATATGTCGAGCTGCGCGCCGAGCGCAACGTCATCGTGCTGATCTCCAACTGTCCGCAGCTTAACAACCCGTGCAACGGCTGGAACCCGACGCCGGCGGAGGTGCTGGTATGGAACTGACGCCCACCCGCTGGCAGCGCCTGCGCCAGGCCATTTATCGCCTGTTTGAAGTCCGCGCCGGACGCATTCTGCCGTAACCGCTTTTTCCCCATGGACGACCATGGGTGAGCCGATTTTCGGCGGGACGACCCGCCACGATTGAGTCTGACCTATGTTGACGACACTCCTGATTGCAAACCGCGGGGCGATTGCCTGCCGCATTCTGCGCACCCTGCGCGCCATGAACATCCGCGGCGTGGCAGTCTATTCCGAAGCCGATCTCAGCAGCCTGCATATCCGGGAAGCGGATGAGGCGTTGAGCCTGGGCGAGGGCCCGGCGGCGAACACCTATCTGGTGAGCGAAAAGATCATCGCGGCCGCCAGAGCCAGCGGTGCGCAGGCCATTCATCCTGGCTACGGTTTTCTGTCGGAAAACGCCGCATTTGCCGAAGCCTGCGAAGCCGCAGGCATTGCGTTTGTCGGCCCCACGCCGGAACAACTGCGCCTGTTTGGCCTGAAACATACCGCCCGCGCGCTGGCGAAAGCGCACGGCGTGCCGATGCTCGAAGGCACCGGACTGCTGGCTAACGTCGATGAGGCCGTTCACGCTGCGGCGGAAGTGGGCTACCCGGTAATGCTGAAAAGCACCGCGGGCGGCGGCGGGATCGGCATGCGCGTTTGTTACCACCCGGAAGAGCTGCGCGATGCCTTCGATGCCGTGGTGCGCCTGGGCAAGAATAACTTTAGCGACGCGGGTGTGTTTATCGAGAAATACATTGAGCGGGCGCGTCACCTGGAAGTTCAGCTGTTTGGTGACGGCAAAGGCGAGGTGATTGCCCTCGGCGTGCGCGACTGCTCGGTACAGCGGCGTAACCAGAAGGTGCTGGAAGAGACGCCCGCGCCCAACCTGCCGGACGGCATGGAGACCGCGCTGTGCGAGGCGGCGATTAAACTCGGCCAGGCGGTCAACTACCGCAGCGCGGGTACCGTGGAGTTTGTCTACGACAGCGACGCGGCCCGCTTTTATTTCCTTGAAGTGAACACCCGTCTGCAGGTAGAGCACGGCGTCACCGAGCAGGTGTGGGGTGTTGATCTGGTTCGCTGGATGATTGACCTGGCGGCCAGAACGCTGCCGCCGCTGGCGGAGCTGCGCGCCAGCCTGCAACCGCAGGGACACGCCATTCAGGCGCGGGTCTACGCCGAAGATCCGGGCCGTCAGTTCCAGCCGTCGCCGGGGCTGCTCACCGACGTGGTGTTCCCGGAAAACGACCGTCGCACATTGCGCATCGACAGCTGGGTGGAAGCCGGCTGCGACGTGCCGCCGTTTTTTGATCCGATGCTGGCCAAAATCATCGCCTGGCAGCCCACACGCGAGGCGGCGATCCGCGTCCTGCACACCGCGCTGGGCGAGACGCGTCTCTACGGCGTGGAAACCAACCGCAGCTATTTGCAGCAGATTTTAACTTTCCCGCCGTTCGCCCGTGGCGAGCCGTGGACCCGCTGTTTAGAGACGCTGGAGTATCAGGCTTTCACGCTGGAGGTGCTCAGCGCCGGGACGCAAACCACGGTGCAGGATTATCCGGGGCGGACGGGCTACTGGGCCGTCGGGGTGCCACCCTCCGGGCCGATGGACAGCCTGGCGCTGCGTCTCGGCAACCGCCTGCTGGGCAATGAGGAGGGGGCCGCCGCGCTGGAGATCACCCTCAGCGGCCCGACGCTTAAATTCAACTGCGACGCGCAGCTGGCGGTGACCGGCGCAACCATTGCGCTGACGCTGGACGGCGAGCCGCTGGCAAACAACCGCGTTTTCCGCGTCCGCGCGGGAAGCACGCTGCGTATGGGCGATATTCAGGGTGACGGTGTGCGCAGCTATCTCTGCCTGCGCGGCGGGTTTGAGGTACCGGACTATCTGGGCAGCAAAAGCACCTTTACCCTCGGCCAGTTTGGCGGTCACGCCGGACGTGCGCTGCGCACGGGTGACGTGCTGCATCTGTCCCCATTGACCGAACCTGTCGCGGACGGCGAGCTGCCGCAGACCCTGCACACCAGCCTGGATGCGGTGCGCGAGTTGCGGGTGATTTACGGTCCGCATGGCGCGCCGGAGTATTTTACGCCGGGCTATATGGCGACCTTTTTTGCCACCGAGTGGGAGGTTCATTTTAACTCCAGCCGCACGGGCGTGCGCCTGATTGGCCCGAAACCGGAATGGGTACGCGACAGCGGCGGCGAAGCGGGGCTGCACCCGTCGAACATTCACGACAACCCGTACGCCATTGGCGCGGTGGATTTCACCGGCGATATGCCGGTGATCCTCGGCCCCGACGGCCCAAGCCTGGGGGGATTTGTCTGCCCGGTCACCGTCATCGAGGCGGATCTCCACGCGGTTGGCCAGCTGAAAGCGGGCGATAAGGTGCGCTTTATGCCGGTGGACGTTTCCACCGCCCGACGGCTGGCGCAGGGGCAGGCAGCGCAAATCGCCAGCCTGACGCCGCAGGTCATGCCGTGGCAACCTGTCGGGCTGAGCTCGCCGGTGGTGCTGGAGGTGGGGGAGGACGATAAACGGCTGGTGGCGAGGTTATCCGGCGATACCCATCTGCTGCTGGAGATTGGCGACCCCGAACTGGATCTGGTGTTGCGTTTTCGCGCCCACGCGCTGATGCAGGCGCTGGAAACCCGCGCCCTGACGGGGATTATCGACCTCACGCCGGGGATCCGCTCCCTGCAGGTTCACTATCAGCCGGAAACGCTGAGTCTGGAAGCGCTGCTGGAGACGGTGGCCGGGCTGTGGCAGGACGTATGCGGGCAGGCGTCGCTGGACGTGCCGTCGCGCGTGGTCTGGCTGCCGCTCTCCTGGGACGATCCGGCGTGCCAGAAGGCCATCGATAAATACATGACCACCGTGCGCCGGGATGCGCCATGGTGTCCGAGCAACCTGGAGTTTATCCGTCGTATCAACGATCTGGCGAATATCGACGAGGTCTATAAAACGGTGTTCGACGCCCGCTATCTGGTGATGGGGCTGGGGGATGTCTACCTGGGTGCGCCGGTCGCGACACCGCTCGATCCGCGTCATCGTCTGGTGACCACCAAATACAACCCGGCTCGCACCTGGACGGCGGAAAACTCGGTGGGCATTGGTGGGGCCTACCTCTGCGTCTATGGCATGGAGGGGCCGGGCGGGTATCAGTTTGTCGGACGGACGCTGCAGATGTGGAATCGCTATCACGCCGTGGAGGACTTTGACGGTAAGCCGTGGCTGCTGCGCTTCTTCGACCAGATCCGCTTTTATCCGGTCTCGGCGGAAGAGTTGCTCACCATCCGCCGGGATTTTCCGCTGGGACGTTATCCGCTGCGCATCGAACACACCACGCTGAAGCTGGCGGAGTATCAGCAATTCCTGGCCGACGAGGCGCCGGAAATTGAGGCGTTCCGCGCGCATCAGCAGGCCGCGTTTGACGCCGAGCGTGAGCGCTGGGCCGCCAACGGTCAGGCCCATTTTGACAGCAGCGAGGTGCTGGTAACAAATGGCGAAGACGCGCCGCTGGCACCCGGACAGGCCGGGATTGACAGCCCGGTGTCGGGCAACCTGTGGCAGGTAAACGTTGAAGTCGGCAACACCGTGCGCGAAGGCGATGTGCTGGTGGTGCTGGAGTCCATGAAGATGGAGATCCCCCTGGTCGCAACCCAGGACGGGGTGGTCAGCCAGGTGCGCGTACAGCCGGGTTCATCGGTGCGCGCGGGTCAGTGTGTGGTGGTCCTGGAGAAAACAGCATGAAGCACCTTTTTGATTTACGCCTTGATGTTCTGACGCAGGCATACCGTTCCGGTCAGCTTAATCCGCGCGCGGTGCTTCTCGCCCTGCGCGAGCGCGCGCTGGCGCTGAACCCGGAATTTAACGCCTTTATTTATCTTCTCACGCCCGACGAGCTGGAGCCGTATCTGGCCGCGCTGGACGGCGTGGATCCGGCATCGTTGCCGCTCTATGGCGTGCCGTTTGCCATGAAGGACAATATCGATCTGGCGGGTATCGAGACCACCGCCGCCTGTCCGGCCTTTGCGTACCGGGCAGAGCAGGATGCGACAATAGTGTCGCAGCTGATTGCGCTGGGGGCGATACCGCTGGGGAAAACCAATCTCGATCAGTTCGCGACCGGCTTAAACGGCACGCGCTCACCGTATGGGGCGTGTCGCAACAGCGTTCATCCGGAGTATCCGTCCGGTGGCTCAAGCGCGGGCTCGTCGCTGGCTGTGGCGCTGGGGCTGGCGAGCTTTGCCCTGGGCACCGATACCGCCGGGAGCGGGCGCGTACCGGCCTCTCTCAATAATCTGGTCGGGCTGAAGGCGACAAAAGGGCTGATCTCGACAGCGGGCGTGGTGCCCGCCTGCCGCACGCTGGACTGCGTAACGTTCTTCACCAGCACGGCAGCGGAGGCCAGCCAGCTGCTGGCGCTGACGGCGACGAAAGACGCGCGCGATGACTACAGCCGTACTAACCCGTCCTGGAACGGAGCGCAGGCATTTGGCGTACCGGCAGCCGGTTTTCGCTTTGGCGTGCCAGACACGCTGGCGTTTCTCGGCTGCGCAGAGAGCGAGGCGCTGTATCACACCGCAAAGGAGAGGCTGATCGCCCTGGGCGGCGAGCCGGTGACCATCGACTTTTCGCCGTTCCTGGCGGCAGCAAAACTGCTCTATGACGGCCCGTGGGTGGCCGAGCGCTACCACGTGGCGGGCGCGTTGATTGAGCAAAAGCCGGACGCGGTGCTGCCGGTGATCCGCAATGTTCTGCAAAAAGCACCTGCCATGAGTGCGGTAGCGGCGTTTGAAGCGCAGTACCAGCTTCAGCGCTATAAAAGCGAGTGCGATGCCATACTGGCAGGGCTTGAGTGCGTGTTAACCCCCACGTATCCGCGCCCGGTGAGTCTGGCCGAGCTGGCGGAGGAACCGGTCAAACGCAACTCTGAGCTTGGGCTTTACACCAACTTTATGAACCTGCTTGATTACGCTGCCGTGGCGGTTCCGGCAGGGTTTATGGCCAACGGCTTGCCTTCCGGCATAACGCTGTTTGGCCGCGCGTTTACTGACCAGTATCTGCTCAGTCTGGCCGATGCGTTACAACGTCACCAAAAGTTAACTCTGCCCGGCGGGCGCGAGATGCAAGGGGATGCACCTGTTTCGACCGCCACCGATGACCGCCTGCACCTGGTGGTGTGCGGGGCGCATCTGGACGGGCTGGCGCTGAATCATCAGCTGCGCCAGCGCGGGGCGACGTATGTAGAAGCCACCATCAGCGCCCCGCATTATCGGCTCTTTGCCCTGGCAGACGGCAAGCGACCGGGCATGGTGCGGGCGACGGAACAGGGGGCAGCGATAGCCGTCGAAGTTTGGGCACTTCCGCACGGCGAAGTGGGATCGTTTCTGGCCGGGATCCCCGCACCGCTGGGGCTGGGAAAAGTCGAACTCCAGGACGGGCGCTGGCTGACCGGGTTTATCTGCGAGGAGGCTGGATTAGAGGGGGCACAGGAGATAACGCGATTCGGTGGCTGGCGAGCCTGGCTTGCTCAGCATCCGTGAGCAAGCCAGCGCGGTTAACGGTAGAGCGGTTTTTCCGCGACCGGGATCAGTAAGGTAGATTGCCAGTCCGCAAGCGTCAGCTGCGCGAGTTTCCCCAGCGCGGTATAGAACGGGTGCCCGGCGTTTTCAACAAACACGGAGAGAAAGCGGGTGCTCCACGGCAGCAGGTGCCATGCCAGAAGCTGGTCGCGTTCCGTCTCGCGTCCGTTCTCAGTGAGCCACGCGGCCAGCAGCAGCAGCGTACCGAAATGATCTTCCGGTTCGTTCTGCTGCATCTCAAAGGCAATCTGGTTTTCCCGCATCCACTGGCGCAGTGCGAGGGTTGAATCCCCAAACAGCACGGATTCACGATCCAGCCATACGGAACCCCACGGCGGTGCGGGCAGCGCATAGGGGCCAATAAACAGCCGTTGCCAGGCGTCGGTGACGGGCTCATCGGCAGGTACCGTAAAGGTGTCGGCGATGGGCTGCAGCACCGCCTGCGGCAGCGGCCAGTCCGCAACCCACTCGCCAGCGGTCAGGGCGTTGACCAGCGGCGCAACGTGCTCGCTGTCGGGTGAATAATAAAACAATGCGCCCAGTACCCGGGCGCTGAACGCGAACGCTTCACGCTGTGAGACATCTTTCATTACAACCTTCCTTGCTCGCGCGGGCGAACCCGCGCGCCTGTGTTAACCGGCAATTGCCATACCTACCGTCATGTGCAGACCATAGAACAGACCACGGCCGATCAGTTCCCCCACGACAACCAGCACCAGCCCTGCAAAGAGCGCGAGGGCTTTCGGCTCCTGGCGCCGGATGAGCGGGCACAGCCAGCAGCCTAATCCGGCGGCGACCAGTATGATACGGCCAACTTGCCATGCGCCGTAGTCCGGCAGCAGGGCGCTGGTCTGTTGTACGGAGCTGTGTAGCGTCGCCAGTTCGTTACTTTGCAGCACAATCACCGCCACGCTCAGCAGCAGCGCCAGTACGCTCACCGATGCGGCAAACGAGCCTTTGAACGCGGTGCCAGCGGTGCGAAGCAGCAGGGTGGCAAACAGCGGGCCGCCCAGCACCATCGTCAGGAAAAAGGCCAGCGTGGTGTAGCCGGTGTACCAGGTCGGAACCGTATCGATCTGATACACGCGAGTCATGGCCCAGACAAACCCAATCCCCAGGATCTGGCTCACCACCATCCATACTTTACCCAACGCGGGCGGCATTTTACCGATAACCGACACCAGCCACCAGAAGCCACCGACGGCAAAGAAGACCGAGCCTGCCGCGATCTCGTTGCTGAGCGCCGACGCGCCAACACGGTTCAGGGAGTTAAACGCCCTCAGCGGGGAGCCCAGGTGCATCACCGATGCGATAAAGCCAACGCCCATGACCAGCCATAAAAAGAACATGCTGCGCACGATGCGGGTTCGGACCGCCTCGTCACTCTCCCTCATCCATGCCAGACCGCTGACGAGCAACGCCCCGGCCACGCACTGCCCAAAAACGGTGAAGATCACCAGCGGCCATTCATGCCATCCACTTCCCATCTCACACCTCCTTCGGGTTTGCCAGATAGCCGGTGGTATCTCCCGTCGGGCGGCTGTTGGCGTTAGGTTTAATCACAATGCTCGGCTTCGTGAAGTGCGCGGACGGCAGCGGCGCGACGGCCGCAAGCTGGCCGTGTTTTTTACGCAACTCGTCAATCGGACCGAAGTCCAGCGCGCGCAGCGGACAGGACTCCACGCAAATCGGCTTTTTGCCGTCGGCGACGCGGTCGTGGCAGCCGTCGCACTTGGTCATGTGGCCTTTGGCGGCGTTGTACTGCGGCGCACCGTACGGACAGGCCATATGGCAGTAGCGACAGCCGATGCAGACATCTTCATCCACCACCACAAACCCGTCGTCGCGCTTGTGCATCGCCCCGCTCGGGCACACTTTGGTGCAGGCCGGATCTTCACAGTGGTTACAGGCAATCGACAGGTAATAGGCAAAGACGTTCTGATGCCAGACGCCGTTATCCTCCTGCCAGTCGCCGCCCGCGTATTCGTAGATCCGGCGGAAGCTGACGTCCGGGGTCAGGTCTTTGTAATCCTTGCAGGCCAGCTCGCAGGTTTTGCACCCGGTACAACGGCTGGAATCAATAAAAAATCCATACTGGGTTGTCATCGGTTACTCCTTACGCCTTCTCGATCTGCACCAGATTGGTGTGCTGCGGGTTGCCTTTCGCCAGCGGTGACGGGCGATGGGTGGTCAACGTGTTGATGCATGAACCGTGGTCGATCCGATCACCGTTCATGTTGGCGTCGTGCCAGGCCCCCTGGCCCATCGCGCTGACGCCGGGCATGATACGCGGGGTGACTTTCGCGGCAATGCGCACTTCGCCGCGGTCGTTAAACACGCGCACCATATCGCCGTTTTGAATACCGCGTTGTGCCGCATCAACCGGATTGAGCCACACCTCCTGACGACAGGCGGCTTTAAGCACATCCACGTTGCCGTAGCTGGAGTGGGTGCGCGCCTTGAAGTGGAAGCCAAACAGCTGCAGCGGGTAGGTTTTACGTTCCGGGGCATCCCAGCCGTCAAACGTTGAGGCGTACACCGGCAGCGGGCTGATGGTTTCATCTTTTTCCAGCTCCCAGGTGGCGGCAATCTCTGCCAGCTTGCTGGAGTAAATTTCAATCTTGCCTGACGGGGTTTTGAGCGGATGGGCATCCGGATCATCGCGGAATTTTTTATACGCCACGAAGTGTCCATTGGGATCTTTGCGCTTATAAATGCCCATTTTTTTCAGTTCGTCATAGGATGGAAGCTGCGGATCTTTCGCCAGCATTTTGGCGTACAGATACTGCAGCCACTGCGCCTGTGTCCGGCCTTCGGTGAATTTCTGATGGATATCCGGCCCGAGGCGTTTCGCCACTTCGCTCATGATCCAGTAGATGGGCTTCCGCTCAAACTTCGGCGCGGTGACGGGCTGGAGGAAAATCAGATAGCCCATGTTGCCCGCATAATCGTTCGGAATGATGTCTTCCTGCTCGACGGTCATGAGGTCCGGCAGCAGGATGTCGGCGTATTTGGCCGAAGAGGTCATGAAGTTGTCGATCACCACGATGGTTTCGCACTGGCTTTCGTCCTGCAGAATATCGTGGGTTTTGTTGATGTCGGAGTGCTGGTTGATGATGGTGTTACCGGCATAGTTCCAGATGAACTTGATCGGCACATCCAGCTTATCCTTGCCGCGCACGCCGTCGCGCAGGGCGGTCATTTCCGGGCCGCGGGCGATGGCATCCGTCCAGCTAAAGCAGGAGATCTGCGTTTTTACCGGGTTTTCCGGCAGCGGCATCCGTTCGATGGTGATGGTATAGGTCGATTCGCGCGCGCCGCTGTTACCGCCGTTGATACCCACGTTGCCGGTTAAGATCGGCAGCATGGCGATGGCACGTGACGTCAGTTCACCGTTGGCCTGGCGCTGTGGCCCCCAGCCCTGGCAGATATAGGCGGGTTTTGTCGAGCCAATCTCGCGCGCCAGCTTGATGATGCGATCCGCCGGAATACCGGTGATGCGCGAGGCCCACTCAGGGGTTTTCGCCGTGTTGTCGTCACCCTGGCCGAGAATATACGCTTTGTAGTGCCCGTTAGCAGGCGCGCCTTCCGGCAACGTTTTTTCGTCATAGCCCACGCAGTATTTATCAAGGAACGGCTGGTCGACCAGGTTCTCGTTGATTAATACCCATGCAATTCCGGCTACCAGCGCGGCATCGGTACCCGGACGAATCGGGATCCATTCATCTTCACGTCCGGCAGCGGTGTCGGTATAACGCGGGTCGATGACGATCATCCGGGCATTAGAGCGTTCGCGCGCCTGTTCGAGATAGTAAGTGATCCCGCCGCCGCTCATACGCGTTTCCGCCGGATTATTGCCGAACATCACCACCAGTTTGCTGTTTTCAATGTCGGAGGTGCTGTTGCCATCGTTGCTGCCGTAGGTGTATGGCATCGCGCAGGAGATTTGCGCGGTACTGTAGGTGCCATAGTGGCTCAGGAAGCCGCCGTAACAGTTCATCAGGCGCGCCACCAGCGAGGCGTAAGGGGAAGAGCGGGTGATATTGCCGCCGACAATGCCGGAGGAGTAGTTAATGTACACCGCTTCGTTGCCGTATTTTTCGACCACGTTTTTCAGGCTGCGGGTCAGGGTATCCAGCGCTTCATCCCAGGTGATGCGCTCAAATTTACCTTCACCGCGTTTGCCCACGCGCTTCATCGGGTAGTTAAGGTGGTCAGGGTGATTAATGCGACGGCGGATGGAGCGTCCGCGAAGACAGGCGCGCACCTGATGATTGCCGTAGATATCCTCCCCGGTATTATCCGTTTCCACCCAGTAAACTTCATCGTCACGGACATGCAGACGCAGCGCGCAGCGACTGCCGCAGTTGACCGAGCAGGCTCCCCAGACCACTTTATCTTCAGCAGGCTGTACGGCGTTTTGCACCGCAGCAGCGGCGCTTTTCAATCCAAACGGCAACGAGATGCCACCGGCGGCAAGCGCCAGAGAACCCATCGCGGCGGATTTAACGAGCGTTCGACGGCTTATACCGTCGTGATGTTCGACATCGGACATGACTCACCCCATCATTTTATTTGCGTATTATTTTCGCCCGTGATTACAACCGGGCTAATGATGGGGTGAGTGTTACTTATTTGGAGGTATTAAATATTAATCCTCATCAATTGAAGGGGGATTGGCGTCAGGAAAGGGGATAAAAATCACTGCGGTTCGCCTTGCGGACTCTCCTGGGTGCCAGACGCAGCCCCGCTGCCTGTGCGGGTGTACAAAATTTTGAAGGTGTCATTGGCACAATGCCCAACGACCTGCGCATCCGGCTGATCGGCCTGATCGTTGGGTACGATGTTCAGCGTAAAGCCAGATTCCGGTACGCCGTTGTTGATGATTTTCTGTTGAATGTCGCTTTTTACACGTTCGCAGGAATCCGGTGCCGCCAGCGCGGCGGTAGAGGCACTCATTAACAGCAGGGCGGTAATCCAGGGTAACCGTTTCATCTGTAGCTCCTTTTCTCTGTGTGTAGATTAATTTTAGCAGGGTTCGTGTAAACAACTGTATTTGCTAATATGATTGGGAATAATCTCCCTGAATCGGTAAATGATGTGAAGAAATACGCAGCGATAACGCTACTGGCCGCGACACTGGTGGGGTGCGACAACAATTCCGCGCCGCTGTCGTTCACGCCTGAGATGGCGAGTTTTTCGAATGAGTTTGATTTTGACCCGCTGCGCGGCCCGGTCAAAGACTTTACCCAGACGCTGTTTAACGACAAGGGCGAGGTCTCCAAACGGGTGACCGGGACGATGTCGACAGAAGGGTGCTTTGATACGCTTGAGCTACACGATCTTGAAGCGAATACCGGCGTCGCGCTGGTGCTGGATGCCAACTACTACATCGATGCAGAAACCCAGCAGCGAAAAGTGAAACTGCAGGGCAAATGCCAGCTGGCCGAGCTACCGTCTGCCGGTGTGACGTGGGATACCGACGACAACGGGTTTGTTGTGGCGGCGCACGGTAAAGAGATGGAAGTGAAGTATCGCTATGACGCGGATGGCTACCCGCTCGGCAAAACCACCGTTTCCGGGGATCAGCACTTATCCGTACAGTCGACACCCTCGAAGGATCTGCGCAAAAGAATGGATTACTCGGCCGTGAGTTTACTGAATGACAAGCCGCTGGGGAACGTGAAGCAGAGCTGCGATTACGACCGGCACAATAACCCGGTGAGCTGCGACCTGACGATCACCGACGACAGCGTGAAACCCGCGGTTGAGCGCAAGTACAGCATAAAAAACACCATTGAATACTACTGAGAGTAAAGCCGCGCAGGTTACTGCGCGGTAGGTTTCAGCAGGCTGGCTCCAGACGGTTTGTGTCCGGCCAGATGCTGGTGCTGGAAAATGCACATGCGAATGGTGTTGCGGTATTCCCCGTTGATAAAGAACTCGTGGATCAGCTCGCCTTCCACCATAAAGCCCAGCTTACGGTAGATATGGATCGCTTTTTCGTTCTCTTTATCGACGATGAGATAGAGCTTGTACAGATTCAGCACGTTGAATCCGTAGTCCATCGCCAGCTTCGCCGCCCGTGAGGCCAGGCCTTTACCCTGATGCTCCGGGGAGATAATGATCTGGAATTCAGCCCGGCGATGCACGTGGTTGATCTCCACCAGTTCAACCAGCCCGGCCTTTTCGCCTTCACACTCCACCACAAAACGCCGTTCACTCTGATCGTGAATGTGTTTATCGTACAGATCGGACAGCTCGACAAACGCCTCGTACGGCTCTTCAAACCAGTAGCGCATCACGCTGGCGTTGTTGTCGAGCTGGTGGACGAAGCGCAAATCTTCACGCTCCAGCGGCCGCAGTTTAACCTCAAGACCCGGCATTACGGTGCTACCGTACGACCCGTGCGACGATCCAGGCAACGCAGGGTGTTCGGCTCCCAGTAGGCATTAACGTTTGCGCTTTGCTGACACTTATCACGTGCGTCAAAGGCGACATCTTCTTTGTCCCACTCTTTCTCAGCACGCTTGTTCACCTTCTGACGAAGGCTGCGGGTGTCATTCCATTGTTCTTTGTCCATCGCGGCGTTCTGGCGGCTCTGCGCGCTATCGCCAGACTCAATAATGAGTTTGCTGGTTTCGGCGGTAGCCGTTGCAGCGAAGGCGAGCGTTGACAGCGCCAGTGCGGCGGTCAGACAAAGGCGTTTGCTTAATGTACTCATAGCGTTTCCTTTTTGAATCGGTGCAGATAATCACGTTACCCTGTTCAGATTCTACACCAAACAGAAATGACGGCATACCCGCGGCGCAGGTATGGAAAAGTAAACGGTATCATCAGGTATGATGGTTAAATAAATCCTCACCCGAAATGAAATATGATCAAAACAACGCTGCTATTTTTTGCCACCGCGCTCTGTGAAATTATCGGCTGCTTCCTTCCCTGGCTCTGGCTTAAGAAAGGGGCAACTGTACTCCTGCTGATCCCGGCGGGCGTTGCGCTGGCGCTGTTTGTCTGGCTGTTAACGCTTCATCCGGCGGCCAGCGGCCGCGTCTATGCCGCCTACGGTGGGGTTTATGTCTGTACCGCGTTGCTGTGGTTACGCGTGGTCGATGGGGTAAAACTCAGCGCCTACGACTGGGCCGGGGCCCTGATTGCCCTGTGCGGCATGCTGATCATCGTTGCTGGCTGGGGGCGCGCCTGAGCGCCCTGATTTTGTGATCGTCCGCGGATATTTTGATCGTTATACTTGTATGGTAGTAGCTCAGTTGCGTAAATTTCCCCCATCACAACATGCGATGGAAGGAAAGGAATTATGAAGATTGTCGGGGCTGAAGTATTTGTCACCTGCCCGGGGCGTAACTTTGTCACCCTTAAAATTACGACCGATGAAGGCATCGTCGGTCTTGGCGATGCCACGCTGAACGGACGCGAACTCTCCGTCGCTTCTTACCTGAAAGACCACCTCTGCCCGCAGCTGATTGGCCGCGATGCGCACCGCATCGAGGATATCTGGCAGTTCTTCTATAGAGGCGCCTACTGGCGTCGCGGCCCGGTCACCATGTCGGCAATCTCCGCCGTGGATATGGCGTTGTGGGATATCAAAGCCAAAGCCGCAAACATGCCGCTTTACCAGCTGCTGGGCGGTGCCTCCCGCGAAGGCGTGATGGTCTATTGCCACACCACCGGGCACACCATTGACGACGTGCTGGAAGATTACGCCCGTCATAAAGAGATGGGCTTCAAGGCGATCCGCGTCCAGTGCGGCGTGCCGGGAATGAAAACCACCTACGGCATGTCGAAGGGGAAAGGGCTGGCCTATGAGCCTGCCACCAAAGGGGACTGGCCGGAAGAGCAGCTGTGGTCCACCGAGAAATACCTCGACTTCACGCCGAAGCTGTTCGACGCGGTGCGCAGTCAATTTGGCTTCAACGAACATCTGCTGCATGACATGCACCACCGCCTGACGCCGATTGAAGCGGCGCGTTTCGGTAAGAGCATCGAAGAATTCCGCATGTTCTGGATGGAAGATCCTACGCCTGCTGAAAACCAGGCGTGCTTCCGCCTGATCCGCCAGCACACCGTCACGCCGATTGCCGTGGGTGAAGTCTTTAACAGCATCTGGGATTGCAAGCAGCTGATTGAAGAGCAGCTTATCGACTACATTCGCGCCACCATTACCCATGCAGGCGGGATCACCGGCATGCGTCGTATTGCAGACTTTGCCTCGCTCTACCAGGTGCGGACCGGGTCACACGGCCCGTCCGACCTGTCGCCGATTTGCCATGCTGCCGCGCTGCACTTCGACCTGTGGGTGCCAAATTTCGGCGTGCAGGAATATATGGGCTATTCCGAACAGATGCTTGAAGTCTTCCCGCACAACTGGCGCTTCGACAACGGCTATATGCACCCGGGCGACAAGCCGGGTCTGGGGATTGAGTTCGACGAAAAGCTGGCCGCGAAATACCCGTACGATCCGGCCTACCTGCCTGTGGCTCGTCTGGAAGACGGCACGCTGTGGAACTGGTAAACGAGGAGCGAACGATGAAAAGCGTAGTGATCCAACAGCCCAACCAGCTGGTGATTGAAGAGCGTCCACTCCCGCAACCGGGGGCAGGGGAAGTGCGCGTCACCATTAAACTTGCCGGGATCTGCGGCTCCGACAGCCATATCTACCGCGGGCATAACCCCTTCGCGAAATATCCGCGCGTTATCGGGCACGAATTTTTTGGTGTGATTGACGCCACGGGCGAGGGCGTTGACCCCGGACGCCTGGGGCAGCGGGTTTCCGTTGATCCGGTGATCAGCTGTGGGCACTGCTATCCGTGCTCGGTGGGTAAACCGAACGTGTGTACCTCCCTGGTCGTGCTCGGCGTGCATCGCGACGGCGGCTTTGCGGAATACGCCGTGGTACCGGCGAAAAATGCATGGCCCATCCCGGACGCCATTCCCGATAAACACGCCGTGATGGTCGAGCCCTTTACCATTGCTGCCAACGTCACCGGGCAGGCAAAACCGACGGAACAGGATATCGCTCTGGTGTACGGCGCAGGCCCGATGGGGCTGGTTACCGTGCAGGCGCTGAAAGGCGTCTACAACGTCAGGCAGGTGATTGTCGTCGACCGCATTGATGAACGGCTGGCGATGGCGCAACGCAGCGGCGCGGACTGGGTCCTGAACAACGGTAATCTCGATTTACACAAGGCGCTGGAAGAAAAAGGCATCAAACCGACGTTAATTATTGATGCTGCCTGTCATCCGTCGATTTTGCAGGAAGCGATAGCTCTGGCTTCCCCGGCGGCACGTATCGTGCTGATGGGCTTTTCCAGCGATCCGAGCCAGATTGTTCAGCAGGGGATCACCGGCAAAGAGCTGTCGATATTCTCCTCGCGCCTGAATGCCAACAAATTCCCGGTTGTGATCGACTGGCTGGAAAAGGGGCTGATCGACCCCGAAAAACTGATTACCCACACCTTTGACTACCACCACGTGACAGACGCCATCGAACTGTTTGAGAAAGACCAGCGGCAGTGCTGCAAAGTCTTGCTCACCTTCGACCAATAATAATTTACGCGGTTAAGAGCCTGCGCAGACAGGCTCTGAGTGGTACGCATCTTACCTTGCAGAGATAGCCATTATGACTCAAGCACAACCTCAAAGAACGACTTCAGACCTGGTGAAAGCTGCCGTATCCGGCTGGCTGGGCACTGCGCTGGAGTTTATGGACTTCCAGCTCTATTCGCTGGGAGCCGCATTGGTTTTCCATGAGATCTTCTTCCCGGAACAATCCGCCGCGATGGCGCTGATCCTGGCGATGGGAACCTACGGCGCAGGCTATATCGCGCGCATCGTCGGGGCCTTTATCTTTGGCAGAATGGGCGACAGGATTGGTCGCAAAAAAGTGCTGTTTATTACCATCACCATGATGGGGATCTGTACCACCCTGATTGGCGTATTGCCGACCTACGGCCAGATTGGCATTTTTGCTCCGGTCCTGCTGGTGACGCTGCGCATTATTCAGGGGCTGGGTGCCGGGGCAGAAATCTCCGGTGCGGGAACCATGCTGGCCGAATATGCGCCAAAGGGCAAACGCGGGATCATCTCCTCGCTGGTGGCGATGGGGACCAACTGCGGAACCCTGAGTGCCACGGCGATCTGGGCGGTGATGTTCTTTGCTCTCGATCGTGAAGAACTGGTGGCATGGGGCTGGCGTGTGCCGTTCCTGGCCAGCGTCGTCGTGATGATCTTCGCCATCTGGCTGCGTATGAACCTGAAAGAGAGCCCGGTATTCGAAAAAGTGAACGACGCTGAAGCTGCCGTACCGGTGGCGAAGCCGGATACTTCCCTTGGGGCGATGGTGAAAAGCAAATCCTTCTGGCTGGCCACCGGGCTGCGTTTTGGTCAGGCGGGTAACTCCGGTCTGATCCAGACGTTCCTTGCCGGGTATCTGGTGCAGACGTTGCTGTTTGATAAAGCGATCCCCACCGATGCGCTGATGATAAGTTCAATCCTCGGGTTTATCTCTATCCCGCTGCTGGGCTGGCTGTCGGACAAAGTCGGGCGCCGTCTGCCGTATATCCTGCTCAACGTCTCCGCCATCATTCTGGCGTACCCGATGCTGTCGATTATCGTCGATAAAAGCTATGCGCCGGGCGTCATTATGCTCTCGATTATTGTCATTCATAACTTCGCGGTGCTGGGGCTGTTCGCGCTGGAAAACATCACGATGGCGGAGATGTTTGGCTCGCGTAATCGCTTTACCCGCATGGCCATCTCCAAAGAGGCGGGCGGTCTGGTGGCGGTGGGCTTTGGTCCGGTGCTGGCGGGGATCTTCTGCAACATGACCGGCTCCTGGTGGCCGATTGTCGCGATGCTGATTGCCTATTCCGTGATTGGTCTGGTTTCAGCCATTTTCATGCCGGAAGTGCGCGACCGTGATTTGAGCGCAGCACAAGACGCGGCTGAACCACAGGCGCTGAACAATGAGGCAGGTGAGTCACGGAAATATGGAGCGCTGCTATGAGTTTCATTAATGATAATTTTATGATTAGCAATGCCAGGGGCGTTGCGTTATATCGCGACGTCGCGAAAGAATTGCCGATAATTGACTATCACTGTCATCTGGTTGCGAAAGATATTTTCGAAAATAAACCGCTGGAGAACATTACCGAGCTTTGGCTTGCAGGCGATCACTACAAATGGCGTGCCATGCGCGCCAACGGTATAGATGAAAAATTCATTACGGGCAGCGCCACCGCGGAAGAAAAATTTGCGGCGTGGGCTGAAACGGTCGACGCCAGCTATGGCAATCCGCTCTATCACTGGACGCATTTAGAGCTGCATCACTATTTTTCCTGTGATGAACCGCTGGGCAGCCATAACTGGCGTGAAATAATGGAACGCTGTAATCGTTTATTACAACAGCCTGATTTTACGCCCCGCGAACTGATTAAACGCTCAAAAGTGGAGGTCATTTGTACCACAGACGCACCGCTGGATGACCTGCGTTACCATCAGTTATTGCGCGATGACGCGACGTTTAACGTCAAGGTCTTACCGACATTCCGCCCGGATGACGTTTTTACGCCGGATGCGCATCAGTTCGCCGACTTTACCGAACGATTAGCGGAGCTGACGGGGCGGTCCATTCACGCCTTCAGCGATTTTGCTGCTGCGCTCGGCGAGCGTATTGCCTGGTTCCACGCCATGGGGTGCCGTATTTCGGATCATGGCCCCGTGGAAATCCATTTTCAGGCTGCGGATGACAGTATCGTGGAATCGATATTTGTCCGTAAACGGCAGGGTGAACATCTCAACGCGCGGGATAGCGCGATTCTTGACAGTGCTATTTTTATCATGCTCGCGCGTTATTACCGGCAGCATGACTGGGCCATGCAGATACACTTCGGTGCGATACGCAATAATAATACCCGCATGTACCGTGCCCTGGGCATAAATACCGGGTTTGATTCACTGACGGATCAGGTCAATCTTGCTGCGAATATTAATCAACTGCTGGATGCCATGGCCCTTGCAGACGCGCTGCCGAAAACCATTCTGTATAACCTCAACCCCAGCTACAACGATATTGTCGCGACGACGATCGCCAATTTTCAGAGTGCAGAACGGGGAGTGAAATCACCGATGCAATTCGGCTCCGGCTGGTGGTTTAACGACACCCGTCGCGGGATGGAAAACCAGCTCAACAGCCTGGCAGATCAGGGGCTGTTAATGAATTTTGTCGGCATGCTGACCGACTCCCGCAGCCTGGTCTCCTATACCCGTCACGATTATTTTCGCCGCATTCTATGCAATATGATCGGCGGTTGGGTGGAGCGGGGAGAAGTCCCTGATAATAACGATATTCTCACGCGGATGATTAAAAATATTTGCCACGACAACGCTAAGAATTATTTCAAATTTTAAATTCACTTCATCAAGTGGGGATGAAATATGTCTCGTGCGGCTAAAAAAATTACCATTCCGGTTAGTATCGGCTACGGACTAACGGATATTATGGGTGGCGGTGCATTTACCGTGATCGGCGCCTGGCTATTATTTTTCTATACGACATTCGTTGGGCTATCGCCGGTTGAAGCAGCCTCCATTGTCGCCATCGCGCGTATTGTCGATGCCATTGTCAGTCTGTTTATGGGAAGTTTCACCGATCATTTTTACAAAAATTATTTTGGTAAAAAATTTGGTCGTCGACGCTTCTTTTTGCTGATCGGCGCGCCGTTAATGCTGGTCTATGCGTTACTGTGGCTTGATGGCATGACCTACGGTTTTTATCTCGCGGTCTATCTGGCGTTTGAAATTATCGCTGCGATGGTATTGATCCCCTGGGAAACGCTGCCATCGGAAATGACAAAAGACTTTAACCAGCGCACCAAGCTTTCGACCTGCCGCATGTTCCTTTCTGCGTCCGGCACCTTCCTGGCGACGTTCATTCCGGGGCTGCTGATTGGCTATTTTGGGGAAAACAGCGCCCATGCTTATCTGATTAACGGCGTTATTTTTGCCGTCCTGTTTATGGTGTGCGTCTTTATCTCGTGGAAGGTGACCTGGGAACGCGAGTTAACCCCGGAAATGCTGGCCGAGCTTGAAACCAGCACGGCGCCCCGAACGCTGACGCAAAAGCTGGCTGCCTTTGGTCGCCTCTTTAAAGAGTATGGTTCAACGCTGAAAATCCGGGCTTTCAGAAAACACCTTGCCATCTACCTGCTGTCGTTTACCGGGAAAGATGTCTACAACACCGTGTTTGTCTTCTTCTGTGTTTACTGCCTGAATGTCTCTTCGTCGCTCGCCGGCACACTGCTGTCGATGAGTATCGTCGGCCTGCCTGTCACGCTGATCGCGGGAGTGGGGATCATAAAATTCGGGCCGTCGAAGCTGTATGTGTTCGCCTACTCGCTGATGATGCTTTGCCTGGGTGGCTTTTTCGCCGTGTATCAAATTCCGGCACTCAATACCGTCGCGACGCTGGTTGTTCTGGCCGGGTTATATCAGGTAGGTCGCTGTGTGCTGGAGTTTACGCCGTGGAACGTCTTCCCGTTCATCCCGGATATTGACGAAATGGTTAGTCGCCAGCGTCGCGAGGGGCTGTTCGCGGCGGTGATGACCTTCTCCCGCAAAACGACCGTGGCCATCGCCACCTTTATTGTGGGGCTGCTGTTGCAGAATGGCGGCTTTGTAAAGGGCAGCCAGACACAGCCGGAGGAAGCCATTCATACCATCGCAATGCTGATGTTCATCGGGACTGCGGGCTTACTCATCCTGGCGTTGTGGCAGGCATTAACGTTCCATCTGAACAAGCGTACGCACAAGATCTTCGTGGATGAACTGGACCGCCTGAAAGCGAACGGTTCTCCCCAACTGGCTTCCGCCGAAGCACGCCGCGTGGTGGAAGATCTGACGGGGTATTCCTACGACAGGCTGTGCCGTGAGCCCGCTGGCCGTTCTGGCACAGAACCGGCGCGTAATCCTGTGTGATGGTGGTACATATCTTTTTGAAAGATGTCACACAACTTAATTTTGATATCACACCAGTTGGCGCAAAGTTAATGTAAATCAATGTTCCGCTGAACATAACCCGTATGGTGGTGGGCAAGGCACCAGGGGTTACTGCCATTCTGGCTGGTGTAGTCAACATGCGCGGCCGCGCGCCAACGTGCGGTCGCAGAACTCAGCTTCCTTAATTAAACGAGTCTCAACCATGGAAAACCGATTATTACAGGCGAAAGCGACGCTGCCTCAGTACGATCGCGGCAGCCTCCAGGCACGCATTGTTCATTTAGGGTTTGGCGCGTTCCACCGTGCACACCAGGCGGTGTACGCCGATATTCTGGCCGCTGAACACGGCAGCGACTGGGGTTACACAGAAGTGAACCTGATTGGCGGTGAGCAGCAGATTGCCGATCTGAACGCGCAGGATACCCTTTATACTGTGGCCGAAATGTCGGCGGACGCGTGGACGTCACGGGTCGTCGGCGTGGTCAAAAACGCGCTGCACGCGCAGGTTGACGGGCTGGATGCCGTACTGGCGGCGATGTGTGAGCCGCAGGTGGCGATTGTGTCGCTTACCATCACCGAAAAAGGCTACTGCCACTCACCGGCGACGGGCAAACTGATGCTCGATCACCCATTGATTGCGGCCGACCTGCAAAACCCGCATCAGCCAAAATCTGCGCCGGGTGTAGTGGTTGAAGCGCTGGCGCGACGCAAAGCGGCGGGGCTGCCTGCCTTTAGCGTGATGTCCTGTGACAACATGCCGGAGAATGGCCACGTTATGCGCAATGTCACCTGCGCCTATGCCCGCGCGGTCGACGCGGAGCTGGCCGCGTGGATTGAGGCCAACGTCACCTTCCCGTCAACCATGGTGGATCGTATTGTGCCTGCGGTGACGCCGGAAACGCTGGATAAAATCGAACAATTGACCGGCGTACGCGATCCGGCGGGCGTGGCCTGCGAGCCGTTCCGTCAGTGGGTCATTGAGGACAACTTCGTCGCCGGACGTCCGCAGTGGGAAAAGGCGGGGGCGGAGCTGGTGGCCGACGTTATTCCGTTTGAAGAGATGAAGTTGCGTATGCTCAACGGCAGCCATTCTTTCCTGGCGTACCTTGGCTATCTGGCGGGGTATCAGCACATCAACGACTGTATGGAAGATGAACATTACCGCCGTGCCGCCCACGCGCTGATGCTGAAAGAGCAGGCGCCGACGCTGAAAGTCAAAGGGGTTGATTTAGGCCACTATGCCGATCTGCTGATAGCGCGCTACAGCAACCCGGCCCTGCGTCACCGGACCTGGCAAATCGCGATGGACGGCAGCCAGAAGCTTCCGCAACGTATGCTGGATTCCGTGCGCTGGCATCTGGCGCATCAGAAACCTTTCCCGCTGCTGGCGCTGGGTGTAGCGGGCTGGATGCGCTATGTCGGCGGGGTGGATGAGCAGGGGAACGCCATCGAGGTGAGCGATCCTCAGCTGGCAGTGATTCAGGCGGCGGTCAACGGGAGCGCGGAAGGGGAAAGTCGGGTGAAAGCCCTGCTGGGCATTGAGGCCATCTTCGGCAAGGAACTGCCATACGAAACGTGCTTTGTTGAGGCGGTCATGACGGCGTATCAGACGTTACTGCAAAAAGGGGCGAAAGCCACGGTTGCGCAGTACGCGGCACAGCTGTAATTCATGTCATGCCGCCGTTCGCGGCGGCATGATGTCGCACCGGTTAGTGCATACCCAAACGAATCAGTTCAATCGGTTCGAACTTACCTTCGCATCCTTCCACTTCCACCGTTTTGCTACGACGCACCTGCGCGGCATCCAGCCCGTCGCTGTGGATCGCTTTAATTACGCCTGTGTGCCCGGTGCCGTTAATCATTACGCGGCTACCGGTGGTAATTGCATTACGGTTACGGTCGTAAGTCATCATGGTATTTTCTCCTCGCTAACACATCCGTTACGGCGCTATTTCAGGTTGTGCCGTCCACGGGGCACTATAAATACGCCTCTCTGGCGATCGTTTTTTTGTTTTTGATCAAACTCACACTTTTTTGTTGATTCCGGTACGGCGATGACGGTTCACGACACTGATTTACAAAGCGGACAGTTATTTTCTTTAATTGATAATTTCAGCCGGTGAGCGTTTAGGTCGGGTTTATATTTCTCATGGCACTCTGGGTGCAGTAAATAACGTCTTTTAACAATAAGGAGTCAGGCTTATGTATAAAAAGATTTTGATGCCTGTTGATGTGTTTGAAATGGATTTAAGCGATAAAGCGGTGCGGCATGCGGCCAACCTGGCGAAGGCTGAAGGCGCATCGATTACCCTGGTCAACATTCTGCCCAACAGCAGCCGCTCGTTACTGCGCGGGTTCAATGCAGATATCAGGAAGTTTGAAGAGTATATGACCGCGGAATCCAGCAAAAAGATGAAGGAGTTATCGCGTCTCTTCGATCTCACCCCGGAGGACATTCATTGTGAGGTACGTTTCGGCAACGTGCGCGACGAAATTATCAGGATGAGCAAAGAAGGGGAATATGACGTGATTGTTATCGGCTCAAAAAACCCGAGTATCACCACGCATCTGTTGGGTTCAAATGCCGAATCTATCCTGCGCTACGCCACTATTCCCGTCCTGGTCGTGCGCTGATATTCTCGCCGCGCCCGTTAAGGGGCGGCGAATTTTACTCTTCACTAAACCACTCGCTATTTTCCTGACGAATAAGCTGCACGGATTCGCTGATCTCCTGCAGATGGACAGTCATCGCTTTTTCCACACCGTCAGGGTCGCGTTTTTCCAGTGCGCTAAAAATATCATGATGCTGTCGGAGCAACATTTCCGGCGGAGAGACGTGGTCGAGGCTCATATAACGCACACGGTCGATGGTGGCTTTTATATTTTCAATGGTGTCCCAGGCCAGCTGACAATCGGCAATTAGCGCCAGCTTCTGGTGAAACTCATCGTCCAGTTGAAAGAAATCGTTAAGCTGTTTACGGTCGATGGCAATACGCTGCTGATGCAGGTTCTGTTCCAGCAGATAACACTGGTTGTCATTAATCAGCGTGGCCGCACGACGCGCCACCGCGCACTCAATGGCCTGCCGGACAAAACAGCCATTACGGACCTGAGAAAGCGATATTTTATTCACATAGCTGCCGCGCTGCGGGCGGATCTGAATCAGGCCGTTTTCGGCAAGCTTGATAAACGCCTCACGCACGGGCTGACGGGAAACGTCAAAACGCACAGATACCTCTTTTTCGGAGAGCGGCGTGCCAGGCGGGATCAGGCAATGCACAATATCACGTCGTAAAATGCGATAGATTTGCTGGTTAACGGGCTGGGTGGGATTGAGTTGCGATTCAGCGGCCATGAGTTGTCATTTCTCAGAGAGTTAGCCTGAACATACTACCATTCTTTTATACCCTGATACAGACCCGGCCCGCAGGCCGGGAAGGGCAGAGTCAGCCACGATGGACGCTCAGTCCGGCAAAGCTCTGGCTGACAGGCATCATCTCTACGGTGTTGATATTGACGTGTTTTGGCAGCGTCGCAACCCACCAGACCGCTTCGGTGACATCTTCCGGCGTCAGCGCGTTGGCATTCTCGTAGGTTTTATCCGCTTTCGCGTCATCGCCTTTGAAGCGTACGTTCGAGAATTCGGTACCGCCCACCAGGCCCGGCTCGATATCCGTGACGCGGATGGCGGTGCCGTGGAGATCGGTACGCAGATTCAGGCTGAACTGGCGCACAAACGCCTTGGTCGCACCGTAAACGTTGCCGCCCGCATATGGCCAGCTCCCGGCGGTCGAGCCAATATTGATAATATGACCGCGATTGCGCTCAACCATGCCTGGCAGCACGGCGCGGGTCATGTACACCAGACCTTTGTTGTTGGTGTCGATCATGTTTTCCCAGTCATCAACGCTGGCTTTATGGGCGGGCTCCAGACCCAGCGCCAGACCGGCGTTGTTGACCAGCACGTCGATGGCACGCCACTGGGCAGGAAGATTGGCAATCATCTCTTCGATGGCGGCACGGTTACGCACGTCCAGCTGCGCGGTCAGGATATTGTCACCCAGCTCCTCTTTCAGCTCCTGCAGACGCTCCTGACGACGACCGGTTGCAATCACCTTATGCCCGTTGGCGACGAAGCGACGCGTGATGCTTTCACCAAAACCTGCCGTTGCCCCGGTAACTAAAATAATCATCTCACTGTTCCTCAACGCTTTTTGTGTTGTACTAACATAGCACGCCCTGAGAGGGTGCGTTAAGGCAACATTTGTATGACCGCATTGCGGTCAACGGCGGCCTGGCCTACTCTGGGAAAGTTAACCGTTACCAGGAGTAAAAGATGTCAACCCGTAATCCTTTTTTTGACATTAGCCTGCTGCCTTATCAGGCCCCGCGTTTTGATGAAATCAACGACAGCCACTATCGCCCGGCGTTTGATGAAGCCCTGCGCCAGAAGCGGGCAGATATTGACGCTATCGTCGCGCAAACGGTAGCCCCCGATTTTGACAACACGGTACTGGCACTGGAAAAAAGCGGTGCCATGCTCGCGCGCGTCAGCAGTGTCTTCTTCGCCATGACGTCGGCGCACACCAATGCCCGCTTACAGGAGCTGGAGGAACAGTTCTCGACTGAATTAGCCGCGCTGGCAAATGATATCTGGCTCAACGATACGCTATTCTCCCGCGTCGAAAGCGTCTGGCAGGATCGTGCGGCGCTGGATGCAGAGTCCCGCCGACTGGTCGAAGTGACGTACCAACGCTTTGTGCTGGCCGGGGCGCGTCTGAATGATGACGAAAAAGCTGAACTGAAAGCCCTGAACACAGAAGCGGCATCACTTATCAGCCAGTTTAATCAACGTCTTCTGGCCGCCGATAATGCGGGTGGGCTGGTGGTGGATTATGTTCATCAGCTTGAGGGTTTAAGCGCGGACGAGATCGCCACGGCTGCTCAGGCCGCCGCCGATAAAGGGCTGAAGGATCGCTGGCTAATCCCCCTCCTGAACACCACCCAACAACCTGCGCTTTCACTGCTTCGCAATCGACAGACCCGTGAAAACCTCTTCAACGCGGGCTGGCTGCGTACGCAGAAAGGCGATGAAAATGATACCCGCGAGCTGATCCTTCGTCTCACTGCCTTACGCGCGCGCCAGGCGCAGCTATTGGGGTTTGATGATTTTGCCAGCTGGAGTATCAGCGACCAGATGGCGAAAACGCCTGAGGCCGCGCTGACCTTTATGCGCGGAATTGTCCCCGCGGCGCGCGACAGGGCGGCACGTGAGCAGGCCGATATTCAGAAAGTGATCGATGACGAACAGGGTGGTTTCACCGTGCTGGCCTGGGACTGGTCATTTTACGCCGAGCGCGTCCGTCAGGCGAAATATGCGCTGGATGAGGCGCAAATCAAGCCGTACTTTGCACTCAATAACGTACTGAATGATGGGGTGTTCTGGACGGCCAGCCAGTTGTTTGGCATTCGCTTCGTTGAGCGTTTCGACATTCCGGTTTATCACCCGGACGTCCGCGTGTGGGAAATTTTCGATCATACCGGGGAAGGCATGGCGTTGTTCTACGGTGACTTCTTTGCCCGTGACTCAAAGCATGGCGGAGCGTGGATGGGGAATTTCGTTGAGCAATCTTATGAATTTGCCTCCCGACCGGTTATCTACAATGTCTGTAACTATCAAAAACCCAGTCACGGCGGTGCTGCGCTCCTCTCCTGGGATGACGTGATAACCCTGTTCCACGAGTTTGGTCACACGCTACACGGTCTGTTTGCCAGTCAGCGCTACGCCACGCTGTCCGGTACCAATACCCCGCGTGATTTTGTGGAGTTTCCGTCGCAAATCAATGAGCACTGGGCCCGCCATCCGCAGGTATTTACCCACTATGCCCGCCATTATGAGACCGGCGAACCCATGCCGGACGCGCTGCGCGAGAGCATGCTTAACGCGACGCATTTCAACAAAGGCTATGACATGACGGAAACGCTCAGCGCCGCGCTGCTGGACATGAACTGGCACGGCATTCGTGAGGCCGTTTCGGGCGTAGAGGAATTTGAAAAGGCTGCGTTGCAAAAAGAGGGGCTGGATCTGCCCGCCGTACCGCCACGTTATCGCAGCAGCTACTTTGCGCATATCTTCGGCGGCGGCTATGCGGCAGGCTATTACGCCTACCTGTGGACACAGATGCTGGCAGACGATGGCTATCAGTGGTTTGTCGAGCAGGGCGGCTTAACCCGTGAAAACGGGCAAACATTCCGCGAGGCGATTCTGTCGCGCGGGAACAGCACGGATTTAGCTGAACTGTACCGGAACTGGCGCGGGCACGATCCGAAGATTGAGCCAATGCTGGAGAATCGCGGGCTGAGCGAGTAGCGTCAATTTTAGCTTAAACAGGACCGGGCGGAAGCCCGGTTTTTTTGTCCAATTTCTCTTCTCGAAAACGCCTCTAATTTTGCTCCGCACTGGCGAAGCAGCTAAAGCTGAGGGTTTCGTCTGGTATGCAACAAATTTCCAATAACATGCACAAGTAGATTTTGTCGTGTGGTCAAACTCTGGTAGGATTAATCTTAATTTTTTACTGATGGAACAGGAACATGAAGAAAATTGTTGGTGTGTTATTACTTTCTTGCTTACTCGTCGGGTGCGATAAACCCAAAATTGATTCTTCAACTGATGCTGCAATGAAATCCTCGATAGCCAAAGTCAGAGATTCACTTCCGGAAAATAAACGGGAGGAATTCGATAGCGCCTTAAAGGTTGTGGCATTCAGTAACATCAATATGGCTGACCTGATGCGTTCCACTTCAAATAACGATAACGAAGAGATAAGCAAAAAGATGCGCGAAAGCCTGTCTGGTAAGACGGGTGAAGAAATAATCTCTTACGCACAGCAAGTCACTGCTGAGAGAGAGATGAAGTTAAAAGAAAAGATGACTCAGGAAATCAAAACGCTGGAACAGAAAAAAGCTGACGCCGACGTGGCTAAAAAAGAGTTGATGAAAATCCAGGTTTTATCATCCAGATTTACCATGGAGCCTGAGCAAGACGGTAAGCCACAACCCGTAATTAGACTGGTTGTTAAAAATAATACTGATACCGTTATCTCCAGAGCGTACCTGCACGGAGTGATGGCAAGCGAGGGATACTCAGTACCATGGCTGGTAAGTAATTTTTTCTATGATATTCCTGAGGGGCTTAAGCCAAATGAAGAAGCCACATGGGCTATTGCCCCCCCTAAGAATTCTGAATGGGGTGTACTTTATGCCCCAAAAGACGCTGTTTTGACTGTGACACTCGTAAGAGTGGACGGTACTGATAATCAGGCGTTGTATGATGCAACAATGTTCACTGAGGAAGATAACAGCAGGCTTGAAGAGTTGAAGAAAAAAAATCTCTGATCTTTAAAGACTAACCGACCCGCCAACCGGCGGGTTTTTTATGCGTTGAGAAAAGGTGGCGTTGCAAACGGCGCATCGGTGTGGGCATCGGCTTCGCTGATAACTATGACTTTATGTTTCCCCGGGGCATAAAATCGTTTTAAACAGCCTAATTAAAGATATCTATTTTTTTTTGACTTGAACACAAACACAATATTCATCAGTTTCGCTAACCCCTTATTAAACATTCTTATTATTGCAAAAACGAGTAAAATAAAGAATGACGCGCGGGATTTAACGGGTTATAAACTTTACTTCTCTTAACACTTTTGTAACGTCATTGAGGTAAGCCCGTGAAGCAGGTTGGCATTGTTGGTTGGCGCGGCATGGTTGGGTCAGTATTGCTGCAACGCATGGTCGAAGAAAATGATTTTAATGATATTGCAGCCAGTTTTTTTAGTACGTCTTCTGTTGGGGCACCTGGGCCTGTCATTAATGGTGTCCGTTCGGTACTTAAAGATGCGTATTCCCTGGATGCGCTGGGGGAAATGGATATCATCATTACCTGCCAGGGCGGTGAATATACAAAATCGATGTATCAATCATTAATTGATCATGGTTGGGAAGGTTACTGGATCGATGCCGCATCAGCGCTGCGAATGGACGAAAGAGCCTGTATCATCCTCGATCCTGTGAACCGTGAAAATATCGATGATTCCATCAAAAAGGGCGGTAAACTTTTTGTAGGCGGAAACTGTTCAATCACCTTAAGCCTGATGGGGCTCGCCGGTTTGATCAAGGCCGATCTCATTGAATGGATGAGCGTGATGACCTATCAGTCGGCGTCTGGGGCGGGTGCAAAGCATGTTCGCGAGTTGATCGCCCAAAGTGCATTTGTCACCCGAAATTTAACCCCCGATGAGCTGGAAAACTCAGGCTCGGTGCTTCCACTGGTTAATAAAGTCAGTGAACTGATTAACAGCAGTGACTTGCCTGTTGAGAATTTTGGCGCGCCGCTGATGGGGAGCATTATTCCCTGGATTGATAGCGACCTGGGGGATGGCAATAGCCGCGAAGAGTGGAAGGGTGAAGCAGAAACAAATAAAATCCTTGGCCTGAAAAAAGGCACCATCCCGGTTAATGGTCTGTGCATTCGTGTTGGTGTTATCAGGTGCCATAGTGCGGCGATTACGATAAAGCTGAAACGTGAAGTGGATGAAGCTGAATTTGCCAAAATAGTAAGCGACGCTCACCCCTGGGTAAAATACGTTCCTAATAATAAAGAGGCCAGCGTCAGCCAGCTGACTCCCGCACAT
This sequence comes from Enterobacter sp. 22466, assembly GCF_052044775.1. Taxonomy (NCBI): domain Bacteria; kingdom Pseudomonadati; phylum Pseudomonadota; class Gammaproteobacteria; order Enterobacterales; family Enterobacteriaceae; genus Enterobacter; species Enterobacter sp. 22466. The sequence continues at coordinate 1,337,554 of NZ_JBQENX010000001.1, forward strand.
ATTAGCGGCACGCTTGAGGTTGGCGTAGGGCGTTATAAAAAAATGGCGCTAAATAATGATCCTGTTTACTCGGTATTGACCGTTGGGGATCAACTATTATGGGGGGCCGCGGAACCGTTACGGCGTATGCTAAATATTCTGCTTAACAGAGTATAATTGGGTTATACCAGAGAATCATTATTGGCTGGAAACAGAGCCGGGCGGGCAGCCCGGTTTTTTTATATAAATTAATGCGCAATAATTTGATCTGGCTTGTAAAATAAAGTTTGTTTCGCTTAAGGGGGCTTCGCTATAAAATTTTGCTTTTTTTTGCCGATAACTGAGGATGGCACAAAAAAATGACGTAATCGCAGTTAAGAAGGCGAAGAATGACCATACCTCAGAAGACCCCTGGCTTTACGGATAGCGAGCATTCTAAGGGACTGATAAATAAAACATTTACCTATATTGTTACGCTGTTGATATGTATTTTCATCGCAGCGATAGTTTCGTTGCTAATCATAAAAAACAATGTGAATAAAATCGGCGACAAGCATGATGAATTCTTGTTAAGAAAGGCGTTAGACAGCCGTCAGGAAAACGTGCGTAGTCATTTGAAAGATTATGCTGAGTGGGGTGATGCCTACAATCACCTTCATCAAAAAATCGACATAAACTGGGCATGGGATAAACAGAACCTGGGTAAGTCCCTGTACGATAACTTTGGCTACGAAGGCGTGTTCGTGCTGTCCCCGGATGGCGCCTCCCTTTACAGCGTACTTGACGGAAAACTGAAGCGTGAAGATCTGCAACGCTGGATAGATCACGCCACAAAAGAGCAGTTACTCAGTGAAATGCGTATGAATAATGGGTTGCCGGTGTCCACGCTAACGCTTATCGACTCCGTACCCGCCATTGTTTCTGCGGCCTGGATCACGACGGGTGATGATGCGAGTGTTCAACCCTTGCCCGGTAAGCCTTCAACCATGCTGTTTATAGACAAGTTAACGGCTAAGAAACTTCTCGCGATTGGACGCGATGCGGGTATCGAAAATGTTCGCGCTTTGCCCTTCAACACCGTTTCCCAGGCAAATAATCCGACTGAATTAACATTAAATACCCAAAAGGGTGCTGTACATATTATCTGGGAGAGTGAAAATCCCGGTCAGGCATTGATCATTTATTTTTTACCCTTGCTCATTCTTTCCGTTCTCCTGACGCTTGCGCTGACGGCTATTTTGATGCGCCATATTATGCACAAGGCGAAAATCCATGACGAAAATATCTTTCTCCTTGAGCAGGCACGGCTGAATCTGATTATTAGCGAAAAACGATTCAGGGATGTCAGTGAAACAACCAGCGATTGGTTCTGGGAAACCGATTTAGCGTTAACGATCACCTGGTTATCAGGGCGTTTTTCGACTGTAACGGGATATGATGAGAGTCAATGGATAGGGCGCAGCCTGGATGAACTTTTTCCTTCAACCAAAGATGTATTAAATCCGTGTGTCAGGCGCCGGGAATTATCAGGACGCTTCGAATTTAAGCATTGCCCTTATACCAACTATCAAAATGCCACTTCTTATTGCACACTTCTGGCAAAATTTTCTTCTCAGCCTGATGGCACGGTGGTTTTACGGGGCGCTGCATCCAATGTCTCTCTGGAAGTTGAAGCCACCAAACGTGTTGAATTCCTGTCCCGCCATGACGAATTAACGGGGCTTCCCAACCGATATCATATTAAGGAATTCCTTACGGGGCAGCTGGCGAAAGAAGATCTTCACCATTCCCCCTTTGCCATGATTTGCATGGATTTAGATAAGTTTAAACCCGTGAATGATATTTTTGGCCATTCCACAGGTGATGCCCTGCTTGGTGAGGTTGCTTTACGTCTTAAAGCCTGTATTCGTAGCGGTGATTTTGTCGCCCGGCAGGGCGGGGATGAATTTATGCTGCTTCTCGACAACACCCGGCATCTGGACCACATAGAAGAGGTGTGTCATCGCATCGTGCAAGAACTCAACCGTCCGTTCACCATTGATGGTAATGATGTGACCATCGGCGTCAGCATGGGCATTGCTCTGGCTCCCCAGGACAGTACCAGTGCAAACGACCTTTTACGCTATGCTGATATTGCGCTTTATCAGGCTAAACAATCCGGTCGGAACCGATGGGTCTATTATCGTCAGGATATGTCGGAAAAGCTGACCGAGCGCAGAAAGCTGGAATTAGCGTTGAAGACAGCAATTCGGGAAGACCAGCTCTATCTGGTTTATCAGCCGCGTTATAACCTCAGACATTCACGCATCGACGCCGTAGAAGCCCTGGTTCGCTGGCAGCATCCTGAACGCGGAAACATGATGCCCGATCAGTTTATTCCACTCGCTGAAGAAACGGGGCTCATCATCAACCTCAGCAACTGGGTCATTCGTAAGGCCTGTACAGAGACGCATGAAAAACTGCCGGGGCTTTCGGTTTCAGTCAATATTTCAGCCATTGAATTCCAGGCAAGCGATCTCGCCGAAAGAATAAAAGCTATTCTTGATGAAACCGGGCTTGAGCCTACCCGGCTGGAAATAGAGGTGACTGAAAATGTCACGCTCTCTAATCCAGAGAAAACGTTGCAGACCATGAAGGCGCTCAAAAAAATGGGGGTACGCATTCTGATTGATGATTTCGGTACCGGCTATGCCTCTCTGAGCTATCTGCGTAAGTTTCAGTTTGACGGGTTAAAACTCGATAAAAGCTTTATTTTTTCCTTAGGGGATTCGACACAGAACCAGTCGGTGGTCGAGAAGATCATCGATCTGGGTAAAGCCTATTCCATGGAGGTCACCGCAGAAGGTGTCGAAACCGTAGAACAATTGTCGTTCCTGAAGAAAAATAAGTGTGACGAAGTCCAGGGATATTTACTCGGCAAACCGGCGGCCATTGCAGATTTAAATCTAAAAACCAACCACGTAATTTATTAAGGGTATCCGTGCTGCTTGCCTGGCCCTGTTGATCCGGTAGGGCGGGTAAGCGCAGCGTCACCTGGCGTGCCTATAATCAAATCGCGTAGTTTTCGCTCTGACGTCGGGCTGATAAACTCGGCTCAACGTTTTGATTTCCGGGCGAACTTGAGATTCAGGCCGCCGCTAACCGAGCCAGCCATCCCGACAAAAGGCAGGAAGTATGTCTCTTCGTTCACTGCGGGCGTTGTGCCTGACGAGTTTTTTTATCGCTGACGTCCGTGACGGTCTCGGCCCTTTTCTCGGTATCTTCCTGACGGAGCGCCACTGGACGCCGGATGACATCGGCTTACTGATGACCGCCGGTGGTCTGGCGGGACTCCTGGCCACGCTGCCAGCGGGATTTATCACCGACACCACCAAAAACAAACGTTCGGTTCTGGCGCTGCTCTGCCTGCTGATCACCCTGAGTACGCTGCTACTCTGGTTTAGCCAGCAGAGTGGCGTCGTTGCGGTTTCGCAAATTGTCACCGGGATCTGCGCGGCGTTCGTGGGGCCGCTTATCACCGGGATCACCCTGGGGCTGACGGGGCAGAGCGGGTTTAGCACGCAGATGGGCAAAAATGAGGCCTTCAATCACGCCGGAAATTTCCTCACGGCACTGATTGCCGGAGGCATTGCCTGGTACTGGGGCATTGGCGGGATCTTCCTGCTGATGACCTGTACGACGCTGTTAACGCTCTGTTCGCTGCTGGCGATACGCAATAAGGATATCGACAACGATGCCGCGCGCGGGCTGAACACCTCAGAGCATCAGCCGGTGCCGGGTTTTGCGGTGTTGATAAAAAATCGGGCACTTTTCGTGACCGGGCTGACGCTGCTGCTGTTCCATCTGGCGAATGCGGCCCTGTTGCCGATGCTCAGCATGCGGGTCGCCGCCGCGCCGGCCAGCGTTAATCCCGGCGTGTTCGCTGCGGCGACGGTCATTATTTCGCAGGCGGTGATGATCCCGGTGGCTATCTGGGTTTCCAGGCGAATCGATCGCTACGGTTACTGGCGCTTTATCATGCTGGCGCTGTTAATCATGCCGGTACGCGCGGCGCTGGCGGCCTCCACCGATGCACCGTTTATGATGATCCCGGTACAAATTCTTGATGGTCTTGCCGCCGGGATCCTGGGCGTGGTGGTGCCGTCATTTATCGTGGTACTTTTGCGCGGAAGCGGGCACGTCAATGCCGGGCAGAGTGTGGTGATGCTGATGCAGGGTGTTGGCGCATCGATGAGCCCCGCGTTAACCGGGACGATCGCCGGACACTACTCTTTTGCGACGGCTTTTAGTGTGCTGAGCGCCATTGCGCTGGTGGCGGTGCTGCTCTGGTTGCGCTTTGCTCAGCGGAGCTGGCAGACCGACAGCTCCCCGAACGGGGCGTAGCGTCAGTGCCGGGTAAGGCGTAACCGCCACCCGGCATGTCGGCTTAGACTATCTCGTTAGGACACGCTTCGCCGTTTTCCAGCTGCTGTAAATTCCCTAGCGTGGTTTCGGAAATGCTGATCAGTGCCTCAGCGGTCAGGAACGCCTGATGCCCGGTAAACAGCACGTTATGGCAGGCGGACAGGCGACGGAACACGTCGTCCTGAATGACGTCGTTAGACTTGTCTTCAAAGAACAGATCGCGTTCGTTCTCATACACGTCCATCCCCAGCGCGCCAATTTTCTGGGTTTTCAGCGCTTCAATCGCCGCCTGAGAGTCAATCAAGCCGCCGCGGCTGGTATTGATGATCATCACGCCGTCTTTCATCTGCTCAAACGCGGTCTGATTCAGCAGGTGATAGTTTTCCGGTGTGAGCGGGCAGTGCAGGGAGATCACGTCAGACTGAGATAACAGGGTCGGGAGATCGACATATTCCACGCCCAGCTCCAGCGCGGCGGCGCTTGGGTACGGGTCAAACGCCAGCAGGCGCATACCAAAGCCTTTCAGAATGCGCAGGGCGGCCACGCCGATTTTACCGGTACCGATCACGCCTGCGGTTTTACCGTACATGGTAAAGCCGGTCAGTCCTTCCAGCGAGAAGTTCGCATCTCGGGTACGCTGATAAGCGCGGTGAATACGACGGTTCAGGGACATCATCATGCCCACAGCATGTTCCGCGACCGCTTCCGGTGAGTAGGCCGGAACGCGAACCACCCTCAGCCCCAGCTCTTTCGCCGCATCCAGATCGACGTTATTGAAGCCCGCGCAGCGCAGGGCGATATACTTTACGCCGTGCTTTTTCAGCTCTTCCAGTACCGGACGACTACCGTCATCGTTCACGAAGATGCAGACGCCTTCACAGCCGTGCGCCGTTTTAGCGGTTTTTTCGGTCAGCAGAAAGTCGAAAAATTCAAGATCGAACCCGTAAGCCTCGTTAACATGTTGCAGATACTTTTTGTCGTACTGCTTTGTGCTATATACCGCGAGTTTCATAAGACTTTCTCCAGTGATTTTACATCCACGTTAGCATGATTAAAATAATCTTACAATTTCTAAAATTTTATTTAAATCAATAAGTTCTATCAATTATTTTAGAGCATCTATTCTTAAAACTGGCATTTACTTCAACTGATTGACTAAACATGCGACAATGATCGGCACTGTCGGCTTAATTCTCTCGCTAAATCAGGATATTAACTGCCCATGAAGGGTAAATACAAAGCCGCGATTGCGCTCTTATTGCTGTTGATTTTATTGCCGCTGACGCTGCTGATGACGCTCGCCCAGTGGGTACCGACCCTCGCCGGTATCTGGTTGCCTGTCGGTACACGTATCGCCTTTGAGGAAAGCCCTAAACTGACCCGGCATGCGCTGGTGATCCCCGATCTTCGCTATCTGGTTGAGGATTGTGAAATTGCCCGGGTTGAAAACGCCACGCTGTCGCATCCCAGCCGCTGGAATCTGGATATTGGTGCGCTTGAACTTAACACGGTGTGCCTCAGTAAAATTCCCCAGTCTGCACCGTCAACCGTTGCGCCAAAAACCCTGGCTCAGTGGCAGTCGGTACTGCCAAATACCTGGGTCATTATCCGCCGCCTTACCCTGTCTCCCTGGCAACAGTGGGAAGGGGAACTGCATGCCTCACTGACGCCTGCGGTACAGGCGGTGACCTACAACGGTGAGCAGGTCAGTTTCAAAGGGCAGTTACGCGGCCAGACTCTCTCGGTCAGTCAGCTTGATGTACAACTCCCCGGCCAGGTGCCGCCCGTAAAACTGGTGGGTGAGTTCACCCTGCCGCTGGTGCCGGATGGCGTGCCGGTGAAAGGCCATGCGGTCGCCACTTTTAACGTGCCACAGCTCACCTCGCTGGTCGATGCCGACCTGGACTGGGAAGAAAATCAGGGGCAACTGCTGGTGATGGCGCGGGATAACCCCGATCCGCTTCTCGATTTACCATGGCAAATCACGGCCGAACAGCTGAATATCAGCGACGGGCGCTGGAACTGGAACCTGTCCGGCATGCCGATGAGCGGCCGCGTGGGTCTCCGGGTAGATAACTGGCAGCAGGGGCTGGAGAAAGCCACCTTTACCGGACGCCTCAATGTCCTGACTCAGGGTGATGCCGGAAAGGGTAACGCCGTGCTGAATCTCGGGCCGGGCAGGCTCAGCCTGGAAAACAGCGACATGCCGCTTCATCTGAGCGGGGAGGCCAAACAGGACGACCTGGTGCTTTACGCCAGACTTCCGGCCAGACTGACCGGCGGCCTGAACGATCCTCAGCTCGCTTTTGAGCCTGGCGCGCTGCTGCGCTCGCGCGGTCGCATTATTGATTCGCTGGATATCGACGAAATCCGCTGGCCACTGGCCGGCGTGAAGCTCACGCAAAAGGGCGTGGATGGTCGTCTGCAGGCTATTCTGCGGGCCCATGAGAACGAGATGGGGGATTTTGAGCTGCATCTGGACGGTCAGGCCAACGACTTTTTACCCGATAACGGCCTGTGGCAGTGGCGTTACTGGGGCAAAGGCAGCTTTACGCCAATGAATGCGCGCTGGGATGTCGCCGGGAAAGGCGAATGGCGCGACAAACTTATTGAGCTGACCGCGCTCTCTACCGGCTTTGACAAACTGCAGTACGGCACCATGGACGTCAGTAAACCGCGACTGGTACTGGATAAGCCGGTACGCTGGATCCGTGACCCTGTCACGCCGAAATTTAGCGGTGCGCTGTCGCTCAATGCCGGAGAAACCCGTTTCGCCGGCGGCAGCGTGTTGCCCCCGTCGGTGCTGACCTTCAGCGTTGACGGAACAGACCCGACGATATTCCAGTTTAAAGGCGATCTGCATGCCGAGGCCATCGGCCCGGTGCAGGTCAACGGTCGCTGGGACGGGGAACGCCTTCGCGGTCAGGCCTGGTGGCCAAAACAATCCCTTACCGTGTTCCAGCCACTGATCCCGCCAGACTGGAAAATGACGCTGCGTGACGGTGAGCTTTATGCGCAGGTGGCCTTCTCTGCCGCTGCCGATCAGGGCTTTGAGGCTGGCGGCCACGGTGTACTGAAATCCGGTAGCGCCTGGATGCCAGACAACCAGATCAACGGTGTGGATTTTGTGCTGCCGTTCCGGTTTAGCGAGGGCACCTGGTCGCTGGGCACGCGTGGCCCGGTCACGTTGCGCATTGGTGAAGTGGAAAACCTGGTGACCGCGCGCAACATCACCGCAGACCTGCAGGGTGACTACCCGTGGAGCGAGGAAAACCCGCTGCTGCTGACCAACGTCAAGGTGGAGACCCTCGGCGGGAAAATCACCATGCAGCAGCTCAGAATGCCGCAGCATGACCCGGCGCTGCTGCGCGTGGACAATATCTCCTCCAGCGAGCTGATCAGCGCCATTAATCCTAAGCAGTTTGCCCTGTCTGGCCCGATAAGCGGGGCGCTACCGTTCTGGCTGGACAATGAAAAATGGATCATTAAAGATGGCTGGCTGACCAACCCGGGGCCGATGACGCTGCGTATTGATAAAGACACCGCTGATGCCATCGTCAACGATAATATGGTTGCAGGAGCAGCGATTAACTGGCTCCGCTATATGGAAATTTCACAATCGTGGACAAGACTCAATTTAGATAATCTGGGTGAATTAACCATGCAGGCGACCCTCAAAGGCACCAGCCGGGTCGATGGCAAAAGCAGTTCCGTAAATCTTAACTACACCCATGACGAGAACGTCTTTACTCTCTGGCGTAGCCTGCGCTTTGGAGACAATCTACAAACCTGGTTTGAGCAACACGCGGCGCTACCCGGTATCCGCAGTTCGACTGGCAAGGAAAGTGAGGAACAACAATGAAAATGAGGGCTGGTGTGCTCACCGTCGCCGTTGCCGCGCTCTTGACCGGCTGTACGCCGCGCATTGAAGTCGCTGCGCCGAAGGAGCCGATCACCATCAATATGAACGTCAAAATCGAACATGAGATCCACATTAAAGTCGATAAAGACGTTGAAACCCTGCTGAAATCGCGCAGCGATCTGTTCTGAGGACGCCATGAAACGATTAGCTCTGATGTTACTGGCGCTGGGCATGAACGTGCAGGCGGCAACCCTGACCTTAAACGAGGCCCGGGCGCAGGGGCGTGTCGGGGAAACCCTGAGCGGGTATCTTGCCCCGGTGAAACAAGACCCTGAAACGCTGGCGCTGGTGAGCCGCATCAACGCGGCGCGCACGGAAAGCTACCAGAAGCTGGCGGACAGCAATAACCTGCCGGTTGATGAAGTGGCGAAGATGGCCGGGCAAAAGCTGGTGGCCCGCGCACAGCCGGGAGAGTACGTGAAGGGCATTAACGGGAAATGGCTGAAGAAGTGATCAGCGAAAGCGCTTACGGTACTCGCCAGGCGAGACGCCAAAACGCTGCTTAAATGCCGTTGAAAAATGGCTATGGTCGGCAAATCCCCAGCTGTAGCCAATCCCCGCCAGCTTTTCCTCGTCGCTGGCGGATCTCAGTACCTGCGCGCACAGATCCAGCCGACGATTTTTGATGTACTGCGCCACCACCAGCCCTTTATCGGCAAACATGCGATACAGGCTTCGCACCGACATGCCGCTCTCTGCGGCAATCCATTCCGGGCGCAGGGATTCCGACTGAATATGGTCATCAATTAACGACAGAACGTTCCGGAACTGACGTTCCTTGCGTGGCTGTACCGCGTCGCGCTGTTGAAACGCCGGACGGAGCAGGCAGATCATCGCTTCCAGCGCGGCTTCGCTCTCTCTGTCACTCAGGTCAGCATTGCTCATGCTCTCCAGCAGCAGACGATGGCTGAGCTGTACGGTGGGCAGCGAGCGGGAAAGTGTCAGCGCGCAGCTCACCTCCTGAAAGCGACACTGCTGCTCAATAATCTGACGGGGAACCAGCAGCGAAATCTGGCGGGATTTTTGCTGCCAGTTGATGGAGCAGGGACGAGAGGCGTCGATAAGCGTAATGTCGCCGGCGTTCAGAATTGAACGGCGATCGTCCTGTTCAATCTCCGCGCTGCCGTCAAGCTGAAACACGGTATAAAACCAGGCATCATTGCTCTGTTTAATCTCCTGACGGGAGCGAAACAGGTTGACCCCGCCCGCGGTGACGGTGCTTAACTTCAGGCTTCGGGCGTAGCTCGTTTCCAGTTCACCAATGAACTCACCCTCTAAAGGACGCGCATTAAAGCGCCCGCAGACATGGTTAATTTGCGCCAGCCACTGCTGATACCGTTCCTGTTCGCTTACACCCGCCATCGTTTATCTCGCTGCGCCATCAATGTTTTCGCATTGTTGCATTTGTGTTGCGTTTTGTCAGAGCCATGAGGCTGACTATAGGAAAGAACACTCACCGGTAACAGCGTTATAAGGCGGAATTATCACGAATTGCGGCACCTGTCACAGGTGGCAAAGCGAATGTCACACAGACAAAAGCGGGAATGCAAAAGGCCTCTTAGACTGCAGTAACACCCTGCGAAGAATAACGAAGGAGTACTCTATGTCTGAATCACAGGTCGCCATCCAGCCTGGCGTACAGCAGTTTCTGGACCGACATCACGGGCTGTGGATCGAGGGGCGTCAGGCCGCGTCGGACAGCGAAAAACGGTTGAATGTGTATAACCCTGCTACCGGTGAGGTTATCGCCTCTACGGCAGACGCCAGCGTCGATGATGTCGACCGCGCGGTCATGTCCGGCTGGCGTGCCTTTGTCGCCCGCAGCTGGGCCGGAAAATTACCGGCAGAGCGTGAGCGTATCCTGCTGCGTTTCGCCGACCTGGTGGAGCAGCACAGCGAGGAGCTGGCCCAGCTTGAAACGCTGGAGCAGGGGAAATCCATCAACATTTCCCGTCTCTTTGAAGTGGGCTGTACCCTGAACTGGATGCGCTATACCGCCGGGCTGACCACCAAAATAGCCGGCAAAACCCTCGATCTCTCCATTCCCTTGCCGCAAGGCGCACGCTATCAGGCGTGGACGCGTAAAGAGCCGGTGGGCGTGGTGGCCGGGATTGTGCCGTGGAACTTCCCGCTGATGATCGGTATGTGGAAGGTGATGCCTGCGCTGGCCGCGGGTTGCTCTATCGTTATTAAGCCGTCAGAAACCACGCCGCTGACCATGCTGCGGGTGGCGGAACTGGCGAGCGAAGCAGGTGTCCCTGACGGTGTGTTTAACGTGGTGACCGGAAGCGGCGCGGTGTGCGGCGCAGCGCTGACCTCGCATCCGCATATTGCCAAAGTGAGCTTTACCGGCTCAACGGCGACGGGTAAACAGATTGCCCGCGCGGCGGCCGATACGCTGACCGGCGTGACGCTGGAGCTGGGCGGTAAAAACCCGGCCATCGTGCTGAAAGATGCCGACCCTGCGTGGGTGGTTGAAGGGCTGATGACCGGTAGCTTCCTCAATCAAGGCCAGGTCTGTGCGGCGAGCTCGCGGATTTATATCGAAGCGCCGCTGTTTGACACGCTGGTCAGCGGGTTTGAGCAGGCGGTGAAATCCCTGAGCGTGGGGCCAGGCATGTCGCCGGAGGCGTTTATCAACCCGCTGGTATCCCGGGCTCACTGCGACAAGGTGCAGACCTTCCTGGATGAAGCGAAATCGCGCAACGCGGAGCTGATCACCGGCAACCGTGGGCCGGAAGGGAAAGGCTATTACGTCTCGCCGACGCTGGTGGTCAACCCGGATCCCGGGCTGCGACTCACCCGCGAAGAGGTGTTCGGCCCGGTGGTTAACCTGGTACGTGTAGCCGATGGCGAAGAGGCGTTATCCCTTGCCAACGATACCGAATATGGCCTGACCGCCAGCGTCTGGACGCAGAATATCAGCAAGGCGCTGGAGTATACCGACAGATTGCAGGCGGGTACCGTCTGGGTGAACAGCCATACGCTGATCGACGCCAACCTGCCGTTCGGCGGCATGAAGCAGTCCGGCACCGGACGCGACTTCGGCCCGGACTGGCTGGACGGCTGGTGTGAAACCAAATCGGTGTGCGTGCGCTATTAATAAAAGCAAAAGGCAACCGGGAGGTTGCCTTTTTAGTGTTTGTTCCCTCTCCCGTGGGAGAGGGGCAGGGTGAGGGAATCAGGCCGCACCGGGCTAGTTTTACAGCGACCACCGATCCCGTCCGGCCTCTTTCGCACGGTACAGCGCCGCATCGGCGCGGGCGATCAGTTCCGGCCCCGCCAGGCCTGGCGAAATCCCCGCAATCCCCATACTGACGGTCACATGCTCACTGACCCTGGACGCACCGTGCGGTATCGCCGCCGCGCGCAGGCCGTCCTGGATGCGGCGTGCAACCTGCTGCGCCACGTTTTCCGGGCAATTAAACAGGATCACCAGAAACTCCTCGCCGCCGTAGCGTGACACCACATCGTCCGGGGTTCGCACCGCCTGCTTCAACACCTGCGCCACGCGGGTCAGACAGTCGTCGCCGGCCTGATGGCCATAGGTGTCGTTGTAGAGCTTGAAATAATCGATATCCAGCATGATCAGCGAGAAGGCTTTGTTCTGCTCAACGGCGTTCTCCAGCACCACTTCCATCATCCGGCGATTGGCGGTTTTGGTGAGCGGATCCTGGTGCGCCAGCGCATCCAGCCTGGAGATTAACAGCTGATTTTGCTGATTACGCCGCCAGGCTTCGTCAAACCAGCTTAACAGGATAAACCGCCCGCAAATCATGATCAGCGTGAATACGCTCCAGATAGTCGCAAAGCGAAGGTTAAGGCCATCATTCAGCACCCAGCTGGCGACCGGCAGGGTGAGCCACAGCGGGAGCACAAACGAGAGTAAACCCTCCGGGTAAAAATAGAGCGCCGTCAAGCCGGAGAGCAATAAAATCACACACAGCGGCCAGACGTGGGGAAGGTGCAGGGCGGTAATGAACCAGTAACTGCACATCGACCAGAAGGCGCTGCAGATAAACAGCACTACGCTTATCCCGGCTATACGTCGCCAGGCCATCAGGATTAATGCGGCAGACAGTATAATGATGCCCAGCATCGAGGCATCGACAACCCGGGTCAGATGCTGTGAACCGGGATACAGGAAAACGCTGTTTTCCAGCAGGACGTGGCGCAGCAGGATCATCAGGGCAAAGCTGACGTTAACAAAGGCCAGCCAGGGCAGGTTCATCGCCAGCCCGTGGTGCACCATGGCCTGACGTGTTGGCCAGGTGGCGCGTTCGGGGGTGAGGTTTTTTCTTTTTTCCATAAAGGTTGTTTTCCCGTCCAGGGGCGTGAAGGTGAGATACCACTAACTATAAGCAGGCTGGATGAATCATCAAAATGAAAGGCAAAAAAAACCGGGCATCAGGCCCGGTTGGTGATTATTGCTGTTCGTCTTTCTTCCTGCCAAGCGTTGGCGTTTCGTCAAAGAAGTTCCACGGCTTAAGCAACGTATGCACCCATTCCGTTGGCATGATGGGCCACTCTTCCGCGCGGGCAACGTGCGTGGTTCCGGTGGTCATCCATACCACATCGTCCTGATTATTGAGTGACTCATTGTCTTTGCTGTACTGACCCAGCCCCGTATCGTGCGTGGAGCGGTTCGGGAATTTCCCTTCCGGGTACATTTCGTCAGGGTGGTAGCGCGTCACCCACAGCTGTTTATCCATAAAGCTCAGGCGATGGTAGATCCACTCGTCTGGCGCAAACTTCGCGCCGGTGGCCACCGGGTGCGTGCCGCCCGCGTAAGGGATGATCTGGTACGAGACCGGGTTCCCCATACGGTTCTCTTTGCGGGTATTGCTCAGCAGGCGAATGGTACCCGGATCGAATTTCTGCGCCGCCTGCTGTTCGGTATCGATATCGTACTGATTGACCTGCATGGTACTGGTACGCGGGCCGCCGGCCGTGTTCGGTTTCACCTGCGGATCCATCGCCACCAGTTTATTGTCGATGCCATCCACATCCATATCGAGACGGAAGTTATAGATGTGCTGGTGGGTGGTGCCCACGATGTTGTGATCGATTAAGGTGCCGTATCGGGTGTCGTCTTTGGCGGTGGCGTCATGCATCGTTTTAGCCTGCACGCCTTTCACGGCTTCAATCCCGGTGGCTCCGGCATCAATGCCGATGGTGCCGTTTTCGTGGAATACCCAGTCGAAGATGTAATCGTAGTTGCCAACGGTGCTCACCCAGCGCACCACCAGCTCGCGGCGCTCGGTGCTGACGTTGGGCTTGCCCATCTCCTGATGCTTATATTCAGGCCCGGCGTAGCGCTCGAAAATGGCGATGGCGCGCGGGATCTCCATCGGCGTACCGGTGTAATCCGGGATGGTTTCATTAAGCAACACGGCGTTGGACGGCACATCTTTGCCGCGGACCAGCGGGGAGGTCAGGGTGCCCATGCCGTAGTCGCCCGAATCGAGATAGGCTTTAAAGTACCAGCCCACATCCGGATCGCCGTAAGGGACGATCATCCCGCCCAGGGAGCCCTGATACATGACCTGGCGTTTTTTACCGTTATCGTTATACGTGACGGTCGAGATCATCGGCCCCACACGGGAGTCCAGGCTCAGGTGGAAATCCCAGTTCTGCCAGTGCACCATGTCGCCGGTAATGGTGTAGTTCTTGCCTTCCGGTTCGATGATCTCAAGCGGCTTTTTCGGCGTTTCGATGCGGTCACGACCATCATACGGACGCGGGGTCATGGGCACCGGAACAACCGCACCTTCTTCAATTTTCTGGATCTTCTTCTGTTCGAGATCAACCACCGCCACCAGATTTTCAATCGGGTGCGCCCAGTAGTTGCCGTCGCCCACATCCAGATAGCTCACCACCTTCAGCAGACGGTCTTCCTGTTTCAGGCCGTCTTTACCGTCAAAATAGCCGACGGTCAGCGGGGTCGTGATCACGTTCTTCGTATCGTTAATGCCGCGTTTTTTCAGAACTTCAGCAAATTCCGGGCTCTCGTTGATGATCTGCTGTACGGCGGTGAAATCATCCAGCAACACCATACCGTGAGCATCTTTGACCGGCTCCCAGCGCAGGATTTTCTTCTCCTTCAGATCCACCCGGCTTTCGATGACGTGCTTGCCGTCCAGCAGGGTGATATTCGCCTGACGCGGGGCCTCCACCGGCGTGCCGTTCAGCACAAAGTCCCACACTTTGGCTTTCTCGGGCTCTGCCAGGGCAATCTGGGTGAAGCGGGTGTTTGGTTTAAAATCCTTTGAGGCTTTGACGATCGCCACGGCTTGCTTGATTTCATCAGCCGTTAATGCATTTAGCGGATGGGGGCTTTTCTCAACCTGGAACGTCTGGTCGAGGCCAGACTGGAAGACGTCGTTGATAAAGGTGTCCGAGATAAAGGCTTTGTTGTCTTTCATCACCACCGGCACCGGTAGCGCGAGGGGTTTGCCGTTAACGATGGCGGTTTTTGCACCGGGCTTAACCTTCACGAACGCACCGTCTTTTGCAATGGTGAACATCTGTGCGTAATCATCCCACTGAACCTCTGCGCCAAAATCTGCCAGCGTTTTGTCCATTGGGACCATATGCGCCTCACTGCCGTGAGCGAAAACGGGAGATTGCCAGGCACAGCAGAGCGCAACGGCCAGAGCCAGTGCCGTTCTACGGGCAGAAAATGAAGAATTGCTTCTCATCGTAGACCTCATCTTGTTGTGTTTATTGTGTTGTGAGTCTTATCCTGACAGGCGCGTGAAAAAAGCGTTTGCCTGCATCTGCCAGGTTATTTGTCAGTCTTGCCAGGTTAGAAAAGGGCGGGGATAAATCACATGCCGAGCCTTTTCATCTATCTATGCGCACTGATGAGGCTCCACAAATTGATACGCGCAGTGAACAATTCCCTCTCCCATCGGGAGAGGGTTAGGGTAAGGGGAACATAGGGCTGTGGTGGTCATTCCGTTCACTTTATGTTCCTTGCTACTCAGTTACGACATAACCTGTGAACGTGCCAGGGTGGCTCAGTCGCCACCACCCTGGCGACCCGGGCTCCCGGCGGTAAATCGCCGCTTCGCGGTGCCCTCGGCTTATTCCTTCCGGCTTATCGGGGACGGGCGGAGGTAACCTCCCTGTAAATCCGCCCTCTCGGCGCATCCCTGCGCCTCGCCCCGGCCTGCAGGAAACGCCTCAGCGATTTACAGCCGGACCAGGGCATCGTTGAGAGCCCTCAGTCATGCTGAAAGCAGCGTTATTGCTTCTGCTTACAAATTCCCTCAGTCCTTGTCGAGAGGGTGAGGGGACGTTAGCTGAAATCACCCTGCTGGCGAGCCACCAGCGTCAGAATGGAGTACAGCGCCACCGCCTGCTGGTGTTGATTGAAAATCTCAACCGCCCATTCGACCACGCCGGTGGGTTTTTCATCCGGCGTACGTTGTTTCTTCAGGGTTTTACGTTTGCAGGTCAGGCGCACCTGAATGGTATCGCCCGGTTTCACCGGCTCGATAAAGCGCAGGTTTTCCATGCCGTAGTTGGCGATCACCGGCCCCACGCCCGCATCAACAAACAGCCCGGCGGCGGCAGAGATCAGGAAGTAACCGTGTACCACCCGCTCGCCAAAGATCGACTCCGCTGCGCCAATCTTGTCCATGTGGGCATAGAAATGATCCCCGCTCAGGCAGGCAAAGTTAACGATATCGGCTTCCGTCAGGGTACGACGCGGCGTCAGAAGACTGTCGCCCGGCTGCAATTCTTCGAAGTATTTGCGGAACGGATGAACGCGATCTTCCTGCACCGTCGCGCCGCGTACCCACTGTTTGCCGATGGCGGCCAGCATGGTGGGGCTGCCCTGAATGGCGGTGCGCTGCATATAGTGTTTGACCGCACGCAGGCCACCCAGCTCCTCGCCGCCACCCGCACGTCCCGGACCGCCGTGCACCAGTTGAGGAAGCGGAGAACCGTGCCCGGTAGACTCTTTTGCTGATTCCTCGTTGAGGATCTGAATACGCCCGTGCGCCCGCGCTGCGCCAGAAATAAACTGGCGGGCAAGTGCGGGATCGGCGGTAACCAGCGTCCCGGCCAGGCTACCGCCGCCCGCACGGGCAAGTTGCATCGCGTGGTCTGTATGGCGATACGGCATCAGGGTGGCCACCGGGCCGAACGCTTCGGTGGCGTGCACCGCCGGGGTCTCATCCGGCTGCGGGCAAAAGAGCAGGGTTGGCGGGTAAAACGCCCCGGCGGCCTGCAGATCGGCTTTTCCGCCCAGGCGAACCTGGCAGCCTGCGGCCACAAGCTGATCCACTTTCTCCTGCACGTCCGCACGCTGTTCACTGTTGACCAGCGAACCCATTTTTACGCCTTCCTGCGCCGGGTCGCCCATTACCACCTTTTCCAGCCGGGCGATCAGCGCCTGACTTACCGCGTCAATCTGGTTTTGCGGCACGATAATGCGGCGGATGGCGGTACATTTCTGTCCGGCCTTGGCGGTCATCTCACGTACCACTTCTCGAATGAACAGGGCGAATTCGGGCTGTTCCGGCGTCACGTCTTCCCCCAGTACGCAGCAGTTCAGGGAGTCGGCTTCCATGGTGAAGGGAATGGCATTTGCCACAATATTCGGGTGAACGCGCAGCTGCTGACCGGTACTGGCGGAGCCGGTGAAGGTCACCACATCCTGGCTGTCGAGATGGTCCAGCAGATCGCCCGCGCCGCCGCAGATCAGGCTGATGGCACCGTCCGGCACCAGGCCACTCTCCACAATCGCTTTCACCATCGCCTGCGTCACCTGTGCGGTGGCGGTGGCCGGTTTGATGATCGCCGGCATCCCGGCAAGCCATGTGGGGGCGAGTTTCTCCAGCATGCCCCAGCAGGGGAAGTTGAAGGCGTTAATGTGTACCGCCACGCCCGATTTCGATGTCAGCACATGGCGTGCCGCAAAGCCGCCTTCTTTCGACAGTGGGAGCAGTTCATCCTCGGGCCACAGCGTGTCATCCGGTAATTCACGGCCCCCCAGACTGGCATAGGTGAACAGCGTGCCAATCCCACCTTCAATATCGACCCAACTGTCGGCCTTTGTCGCTCCGGTCTGGGCTGAGAGAGCATAAAACGTCTCTTTCAGGCTGAGCAGGTGCTTCGCCACCGCTTTCAGCATCGCCGCGCGTTCGATAAAGGTCATGGCGTGGAGGGCTTGACCGCCATGCGTAATGGCATAGCGACGTGCCGCCGCCATGTCCAGCCCTTCGCTGGTCACGCTCCAGAGCGCTTCACCGCTGATGGCGTGATGAATAGTACGTTCGCGGCCCCGGCCAGATTGCCAGACACCGGACAAGAAACTGGCTAACTGCTGCATCTCTTATCTCCACATGTTTCGTTATTTCACTATCAATAGTTTGATCATGAATCATAAAAATCAAGCTGAGTTTTAATGAATTGTTAACAATGTGATCTCAAGGGAAGATGTGTGGCGGTTGTAGCCCTGATGTGGCGGCCTTTGCGCAAAAGCCCTGCGAGCGACATCACAAAATCAGGAAACATTTCTTGGGGGTATATTTAACCTTTGTGTAACTTTTAAAAAACAAAGTGATTCACAATTACGCTTTAAGTTGCAAACTAACGAATCATAAAGGTGATGACGTGACGCAAGAACAACGCTTTGAGCAGCGCATAGCGCAGGAGACGGCGATTGAGCCCCAGGACTGGATGCCGGAAGCCTATCGCAAGACGTTGATCCGCCAGATTGGTCAGCACGCCCACTCTGAAATTGTCGGCATGCTGCCGGAAGGGAACTGGATCACCCGCGCCCCGACGCTACGCCGCAAAGCGATCCTGCTGGCGAAAGTGCAGGACGAAGCCGGGCACGGGCTGTATCTCTACAGCGCGGCTGAAACGCTGGGCTGCGCGCGGGAAGACATCTACCAGAAGATGCTCGACGGCAAGATGAAATACTCCTCCATCTTCAACTACCCGACGCTGAGCTGGGCCGATATCGGTGTGATCGGCTGGCTGGTGGACGGTGCCGCCATCGTCAATCAGGTGGCGCTGTGCCGGACCTCTTACGGGCCGTATGCCCGTGCGATGGTGAAAATCTGCAAAGAAGAGAGTTTCCACCAGCGTCAGGGGTTTGAAGCCTGCATGGCGCTGGCGCAGGGGAGTGACGCCCAGCGCCAGATGCTGCAGGACGCCATCAACCGTTTCTGGTGGCCCGCCCTGATGATGTTCGGGCCAAACGACGACAACTCGCCGAACAGCGCCCGTAGTCTCGCCTGGAAAATTAAACGCTTTGGCAATGACGAACTGCGTCAGCGCTTCGTCGACAACACCATCCCGCAGGTGGAGATGCTGGGGATGACGGTACCCGATCCAGACCTGCGCTTTGATGAGGAAACCGGCCACTACCGCTTCGGTGAGATTGACTGGCAGGAGTTTGACGAGGTGATCAACGGACGCGGGATCTGCAACCACGAACGCCTGGCCGCTAAGCGCAAAGCCTGGGAAGAGGGGGCGTGGGTGCGTGAAGCCGCACTGGCGCATGCAGAAAAACAACGCGCCCGTCAGGCCGCATAAGAGGAAATCACGATGAGCAATGTCTACTGGCCGCTGTACGAAGTGTTCGTACGCAGCAAACAAGGGTTATCCCACCGCCATGTTGGCAGTCTGCATGCCGCTGACGATCGCATGGCGCTGGAAAACGCGCGGGATGCCTATACCCGCCGCAGCGAAGGCTGCTCGATCTGGGTGGTGAAGGCGAGCGAGAT
This sequence comes from Enterobacter sp. 22466, assembly GCF_052044775.1. Lineage (NCBI taxonomy): Bacteria > Pseudomonadati > Pseudomonadota > Gammaproteobacteria > Enterobacterales > Enterobacteriaceae > Enterobacter > Enterobacter sp. 22466. The sequence continues at coordinate 1,356,610 of NZ_JBQENX010000001.1, forward strand.
CGTTGCCTCTCAGCCGGAAGAGAGCGGCGAGTTCTTCGACCCGGCGGAAAGCAAGGTCTATCGCCACCCCACGTTTTACACCATCCCTGATGGCATCGAGCATATGTGAGGTCAGGGATGAAAACAGTATCTGCATACGCCCTGCGTCTGGGCGACAACGGTCTGGTGCTCTCGCAGCGCCTCGGAGCCTGGTGCGGACACGCGCCGGAGCTGGAAATCGATCTTGCGCTCGCCAACATTGGTCTCGATCTGCTGGGGCAGGCGCGCAACTTCCTCGCCTGCGCGGCAGAGCGGGAAGGTCAGGGCGATGAAGACACCCTGGCCTTCGGCCGCGATGAGCGTCAGTTTCACAATTTACTGTTGGCAGAACAGCCGAACGGCAACTTCGCCGACACGATCGCCCGCCAGTACCTGATGGACGCGTGGAATGTTGCCCTCTACGAGCGGCTGATCCACAGCAGCGACAGCCAGCTTGCCGCCATCGCCGCCAAGGCGATTAAAGAGGCGCGTTACCACCTGCGCTTTAGCCGCGGCTGGCTGGTGCGCCTGGGAGACGGCAGTGAAACCTCGTCGCAAAAAATGCAGCAGGCCATCGACAACCTGTGGCGCTTTACGGCCGAGTTGTTCGAGGCGGATGACGTTGAGCTTGAGCTGATTGAGTCCGGCGTTGCGGTTGATCCGCGCACCCTGCGCCAGCCGTGGGAAAACGAAGTGTTTGCCGGACTGCGGGAAGCCAACCTGCGCGTACCCGATGAGACGGCCTATCGCACCGGCGGAAAACGCGGGCTGCATACCGAGCATCTGGGCCCGATGCTGGCAGAGATGCAGTATCTCCAGCGCGCGTATCCCGATCAGCAGTGGTAAAGGAGAACGCCATGCAACGTCTTGTCGACATCGCCCCCCCGCAGGTTCCGCACATCTGGTCGTTGCTCAGCCAGATCCCGGACCCGGAAGTGCCGGTGCTCACCATCACCGATTTAGGTATGGTGCGCAGCGTCACCGCGCAGGGCGAAGGCTGGGTGATCGGCTTTACCCCAACCTATTCAGGCTGCCCGGCGACGGAACACCTGCTTGGCGCTATCCGCGACACCCTGACGGCACACGGGTATACGCCCGTGCACATCGTGCTGCAGCTGGAACCCGCCTGGACCACCGACTGGATGACCGACGATGCGCGTGAACGTCTGCGCGCGTATGGCATCAGCCCACCCGTGGGGCACAGCTGTCATGCCCATGTTCCCGCTGAGGTGAGCTGCCCGCGCTGCGCCAGTACCGACACCTCGCTTATCAGTGAATTTGGTTCAACGGCCTGTAAGGCGCTTTACCGCTGCAATACCTGCCGCGAGCCCTTCGACTATTTCAAATGTATTTGAGGTTGCCATGACAACGTTTCATTCATTAACAGTGGCAAAAGTAGAACCCGAAACCCGCGATGCGGTGACCATTACCTTCGCGGTGCCGCAGGCGTTGCAGGAGGCGTACCGCTTTCGTCCCGGCCAACACCTGACCCTGAAAACCAGACTGGGTGCAGACGAACTGCGCCGCTGTTACTCCATCTGCCGGAGTAGCGCGCCGGGGGAGATCAGCGTCGCGGTTAAAGCCATTGAAGGCGGGCGTTTCTCTCGTTACGCCCGGGATGAGATCAAACCGGGCATGACGCTGGAGGTGATGGTTCCCCAGGGGCATTTTGGCTATCAGCCACAGCCTGAGCGGGAAGGTCACTATCTGGCGATTGCCGCAGGCTCCGGCATCACCCCGATGCTGGCGATTTTATCCGCCACGCTGGCCGCCGAACCGAACAGCCACTTCACCCTGATCTACGGCAACCGCAGCAGCCAGAGCATGATGTTCCGTCAGGCGCTGGCAGACCTGAAGGATAAATACCCGCAGCGGCTGCAGCTGGTTGCCATTTTCAGCCAGGAGCGGCTGGACAGCGACCTGCTTTACGGCCGTATCGACGGTGAAAAGCTGCAGGCGCTGGCAAAAACGCTGATCAACTTCCGCCAGTACGACGAGGCCTTTATCTGCGGCCCGGCCGCGATGATGGACGAGGCTGAAGCGACCTTAAAAGCGCTGGGGATGGCCGAAAAATCCCTTCACCTTGAGCGGTTCAATACGCCGGGCACGGCCGTTAAACGCGCGGTGAGCGTGCAGGCGGAAGGCCAGAAGGTGATCGTGCGTCAGGACGGACGTGACCGCGAGATCGTCCTGACAGCGGATGACGACAGCATTCTGGATGCCGCCCTGCGCCAGGGGGCGGATCTGCCGTATGCCTGCAAGGGGGGCGTCTGCGCCACCTGTAAATGCAAAGTGCTGCGCGGCAAGGTGGACATGGCGACCAACTACAGCCTCGAGCCGGACGAACTGGCTGCCGGGTATGTGCTGAGCTGTCAGGCGCTGCCGCTAACCGCCGACGTGGTGGTCGACTTCGACGCAAAGGGGATGGCATGAGCGAACTCCTCGTTACCCGTCATGGCCGTGTGCTGCAGTTGACGCTCAACCGTCCGGCGGCACGCAACGCCCTCAACAATGGACTGCTGACGCAGCTTGCCGAACAACTGGAGGCCGCAGCCTGCGACAACAGTATTTCTGCCTGCGTGATTTACGGCAGCGAGCGCTGCTTTGCGGCCGGAGCCGATCTCAACGAAATGGCAGAGAAAGATCTGCCTGCCACCCTGAACGATAGTCGTCCTCAGCTGTGGAAGCGGATAGACGCCTTCAATAAACCGCTGATTGCCGCCGTGAACGGTTTTGCACTCGGGGCTGGCTGCGAGCTGGCCCTGCTGTGCGATGTAGTGATTGCCGGTGACAACGCCCGCTTCGGTCTGCCAGAAATTACGCTTGGGATCATGCCCGGTGCGGGCGGCACGCAGCGCCTGATCCGCTGCGTGGGTAAATCGCTCGCCAGCAGAATGGTGCTGACCGGGGAAAGCATTACGGCGCAGCAGGCTCAGCGAGCCGGTCTGGTCAGCGACGTTTTCCCGGCCTCACTGACGCTGGAATATGCCCTGAACCAGGCAGCACTGATGGCGCGCCACTCGCCGCTGGCGCTACAGGCGGCTAAACAGGCGCTGCGCCAGTCGCAGGAGGTGCCGCTGCAGGCGGGTCTGGCTCAGGAGCGTCAGCTGTTCGCGCTGCTCTCGGCCACGGAAGACAGGCGAGAAGGCATCGACGCCTTCTTACAGAAACGTACTCCCGACTTTAAAGGACGCTAATTGTGGAATTTATTCTCAGTCATGTAGAGCAAGGCGTAATGACCCTGACGCTGAACCGTCCGGAGCGTCTGAACAGCTTTAACGATGCGATGCACCAGCAGCTTTCAGAGTGCCTGAAGCAGGCCGAGCGCGATGACACTATCCGATGTCTGCTGATCACCGGCGCAGGGCGCGGCTTCTGTGCCGGGCAGGATCTGAACGACCGTAACGTCGACCCGAACGGTCCGGCGCCGGATCTGGGGATGTCCGTCGAGACTTTTTATAACCCGCTGGTGCGTCGTCTGGCCGCGTTGCCAAAACCGGTGATTTGCGCGGTCAACGGCGTGGCGGCCGGAGCGGGGGCCACGCTGGCGCTGGGGTGCGACATGGTGATTGCCGCGCGCTCCGCCACCTTTGTAATGGCCTTCAGCAAGCTGGGGCTAGTCCCGGACTGCGGCGGGACCTGGTTCCTGCCGCGCGTGGCCGGACGTGCCCGCGCCATGGGGTTGGCGCTGCTTGGCGACAAACTGAGCGCCGAACAGGCGCACGCCTGGGGAATGATCTGGCAGGTGGTGGATGACGACCAGCTCTCCAGTACGGCGCAGCAGCTGGCCCTGCACTTTGCCTCGCAGCCCACCTTTGGGCTGGGGCTGATCAAACAGGCGATCAATGCCGCTGAAACCAACACCCTGGACGCACAGCTTGACCTGGAGCGCGATTATCAACGGCTGGCCGGACGCAGCGACGATTACCGCGAAGGCGTGAGCGCCTTCCTGGCGAAGCGCACGCCCAATTTTACGGGGAAGTAAGATGCTGAACATTCGTACTGTCGCCGTCATTGGAAGCGGGACAATGGGTGCCGGAATAGCCGAAGTCGCGGCACGCCATGGGCATCAGGTGCTGATGTATGACATTGCCTCAGACGCCATTTCCCGCGCCATTGACGGCATTCGCCAGCGCCTTGCCTCCCGGGTGACGCGGGGCAAACTCACTGAGGAGGCCTGTGGGCAGATCCTCGCCCGGCTGACCCCGGTCACGGATATCAGTGCGCTCACCGCGGCGGACCTGGTGATAGAAGCCGCCTCCGAGCGCCTTGAGGTGAAAAAAGCGCTGTTTGCCGAACTGGCGGCGATCTGCCCGCCGCAAACCCTGCTTACCAGCAACACGTCTTCTATCTCGATCACCGCGATTGCGGCGGATATCCGTCATCCCGAGCGGGTGGCAGGTCTGCATTTCTTTAACCCGGCACCGGTGATGAAGCTGGTGGAGGTGGTTAGCGGGCTGGCGACCTCGCCGGAAGTGGCCGACGCGCTGTGCGCGCTGGCGCTGAACTGGGGGAAACAGCCGGTGCGCTGCCAGTCAACGCCGGGCTTCATCGTGAACCGCGTGGCGCGCCCGTTCTATTCCGAAGCCTGGCGCGCGCTGGAAGAACAGGTTGCAGCCCCTGAAGTGATTGATGCGGCCCTGCGCGAGGGCGGTGGTTTCCCGATGGGGCCGCTGGAACTGACCGATCTGATTGGGCAGGACGTGAACTTCGCCGTGACCTGTTCGGTGTTTAACGCATTCTGGCAGGAGCGGCGTTTTCTGCCTTCACTGGTGCAGCAGGAGCTGGTACTGGCGGGGCGGCTGGGGCAAAAAAAGCGGGAAGGGCGTTTACGACTGGCGCGGCGAATCGCCACCGGTGCCATGGCTTGAAACGATCAACGACAGCTTTAGCCCGATGCGGGTTGAACGAAAACGTGACGGCGTCACGGAAATCGATGAGGTGTTGCTGATTGAAACGCAGGGTGAAACCGCTCAGGCGCTGGCGCTGCGCCTCAACTGCCCGGTGGTGGTAGTTGATCGCATTGAGCGCGACGTGGCGGTGATTGCGTCGGCGGCCAGCAACCCGCATACCGCGACGCAAAAAGTCATCCGCTACCTGCAACAGCAGGGAAAGCGGGTGGTGCAGATTGCCGATTACCCTGGCCTGCTGGTCTGGCGCACGGTGGCGATGATTGCCAACGAAGCGCTGGATGCGCTGCAGAAAGGGGTCGCCAGCGAAAAAGATATCGATACCGCCATGCGTCTGGGCGTGAACTACCCGTCCGGGCCGATTGCCTGGGGCGAGCGGCTGGGCTGGCAACGTCTGTTAACGCTGCTGGAAAACCTGCAGCGTCATTACGGCGAAGAACGTTATCGCCCCTGTTCACTGCTGCGCCAGCGTGCGCTTCTGGAGAGTAGCTATGAGTCATAACGCCTGGCATAACGCCCGCGCCATGTACGAACAGGATGCCTGCGCGCAGGCAATGGGGATGGACATTATCGACATGGACGAGGGTTACGCAGTGGTGACCATGACCATCACCCCGCAGATGCTTAACGGCCATAAAACCTGCCACGGCGGACAGCTCTTCTCGCTGGCCGACACCGCGTTTGCCTACGCCTGCAACAGCCAGGGGCTGGCGGCGGTGGCCTCTGGCTGCACAATCGATTTCCTTCGTCCGGGCTTTGTCGGAGACAAGCTGACCGCCACCGCGCGGGTAAAGCATCAGGGCAAACTGACCGGCGTGTATGACATCGAAATTCAGAACCAACAACAGAAAACCGTCGCTCTCTTTCGCGGAAAATCCCACCGCATCGGCGGCAATGTGACAGGAGAAGCCTGATGCGTGACGCATTTATTTGTGATGGGGTGCGAACCCCGGTGGGGCGGTACGGCGGGGCGTTATCCGCCGTACGCGCGGACGATCTGGGCGCCATACCGCTGCGTACCTTGCTGGAGCGCTATCCGCAACTCGACCCGGAGCGGATTGATGATGTGATCTTCGGCTGCGCCAACCAGGCGGGGGAAGACAACCGCAACGTGGCGCGTATGGCGTCACTGCTGGCCGGGCTGCCGCACACCGTCTCCGGCACGACGATCAACCGCCTGTGCGGCTCGGGGCTGGATGCGATTGGCTTTGCTGCTCGCGCCATAAAATCCGGTGATGGCGATCTGCTGATTGCCGGTGGCGTCGAGTCGATGTCCCGCGCGCCGTTTGTGATGGCGAAAGCCACCGCGGCGTTTCAGCGCCAGGCGGAGATCTTCGATACCACCCTTGGCTGGCGATTTGTGAATCCGCTCATGCATCAGACGTTCGGAACTGACAGCATGCCGGAAACGGCAGAGAATGTAGCTGAATTGTTAAATATCAGCCGTGCCGATCAGGATGCGTTCGCGCTGCGCAGCCAGCAACGTACCGCCCGGGCGCAGCAAAACGGCATTCTGGCGCAGGAGATCGTGCCGGTGCTGATTCCGGGAAAAAAAGGGACCGTTACGGAGGTCTCTGTTGATGAGCACCCGCGCGCCGACACCACGCTGGCGCAACTTGCCGCCCTGAAAGCGCCGTTTCGCAAAAATGGCGTCGTTACCGCAGGTAACGCCTCTGGGGTGAACGATGGCGCCGCTGCACTGATTATCGCCAGCGAGCAGATGGCGCTTTCACAGGGGCTTGTGCCGCGCACGCGGATTGTGGCCATGGCCACCGCAGGCGTGGAGCCACGTCTGATGGGGGTAGGGCCGGTGCCCGCCACCCGCAAAGTGCTGGAGCGAGCGGGGCTCAGCATCAACGAGATGGATGTGATTGAGCTGAACGAAGCCTTCGCCTCGCAGGCGCTGGGCGTGCTGCGTCAGCTGGGGTTGCCGGACGATGCCGCACACGTCAATCCGAACGGAGGGGCCATTGCGTTAGGCCATCCGCTGGGAATGAGCGGTGCCAGGCTGGCGCTGGCCGCGAGCAATGAATTGCATCGACGCCACGGGCGCTACGCGCTGTGTACGATGTGCATCGGTGTGGGTCAGGGCATTGCCATGATCCTTGAGCGTGTTTGAGCGAACAATAATGTGAGTACCCTGCGATGATAAATACAACAAAGCTTGATCCGATCGAAACCGCGTCCATTGACGAATTACAGGCGTTGCAGACCCAACGTCTGAAATGGACGTTGAACCACGCCTATAACAACGTGCCGATGTACAAACGTAAGTTTGATGCCGCGGGCGTTCACCCTGACGATTTCCACGAGCTGGCCGATATCCGCAAATTCCCGTGCACCACCAAGCAGGATCTGCGCGATAACTATCCGTTCGATACCTTCGCCGTACCGATGGAGCAGGTGGTACGTATTCATGCCTCCTCCGGCACGACCGGGAAACCGACCGTTGTCGGCTACACTCAGGGCGACATCGACAACTGGGCCAACCTGGTGGCCCGCTCCCTGCGTGCCGCCGGGGGCAGCGCGAAGGATAAAATTCATGTGGCCTATGGTTATGGCCTGTTTACCGGCGGGCTGGGCGCCCACTACGGTGCCGAGCGTTTAGGGGCCACGGTGATCCCGATGTCCGGCGGCCAGACCGAGAAGCAGGCGCAGCTGATCCGCGATTTTAAGCCGGATATGATCATGGTGACGCCTTCCTACTGCCTCAACCTGATTGAAGAGCTGGAGCGGCAGATGGGCGGCGATGCCAGCGCCTGCTCCCTGCGCGTGGGTGTGTTCGGTGCCGAGCCGTGGACCCAGGCGATGCGTCATGAGATCGAAAAACGGTTAGGCATTACCGCGCTGGATATCTACGGCCTCTCGGAAGTGATGGGGCCGGGCGTGGCGATGGAGTGTATCGAAACCGCCGACGGCCCGACCATCTGGGAAGATCATTTCTACCCGGAGATCGTCAACCCGAACGACGGCACGCCGCTTAATGACGGCGAGCAGGGCGAACTGCTGTTCACCACGCTGACTAAAGAGGCGCTGCCGGTGATCCGCTATCGCACCCGGGACCTGACCCGTCTGCTGCCGGGGACCGCCCGCACCATGCGCCGCATGGACAGGATCAGCGGTCGCAGCGACGACATGCTCATTATCCGCGGTGTGAACGTCTTCCCGTCGCAGCTGGAAGAGGAGATTGTGAAGTTTGAGCATCTCTCTCCGCATTACCAGCTGGAGGTGAATCGTCGGGGGCATCTTGATTCACTTTCTGTAAAAGTGGAGCTGAAAGAGAGCAGTCTCTCGCTGACCCACGAACAGCGCTGTCAGGTCTGCCATCAGCTGCGTCATCGCATTAAATCGATGGTCGGGATTTCAACGGACGTTATGATCGTTAACTGTGGCAGCATCCCGCGCTCGGAGGGGAAAGCCTGCCGGGTGTTTGACCTGCGTAAAGTGGCGGCCAACGGTTGAATTATCCTCATTCTGCGTTCCCTCTCCCTTGAGGGAGAGGGCTGGGGTGAGGGGGAACATATGGCTGTAGAGGTCATTCCGTTCACTTTATGTTCCTTGCTACTCTGTAACGGCATGACTTGTGAACGTGCCAGGGCGGCTCAATCGCCACCGCCCTGGCGACCCGGGCTCCCGGCGGTAAATCGCCGCTTCGCGGTGCCCTCGGCTTATTCCTTCCGGCTTATCGGGGACGGGCGGAGGTAACATCCCTGTAAATCCGCCCTCTCGGCGCATCCATGCGCCTCGCCCCGGCCTACAGGAAACGCCTCAGCGATTTACAGCCGGACCAGGGCGTCGCTGTAAGTCATTTATTTTCCTGAAACAACTTTCGTCGCTTTCGGTAAAAAAATTACTGGGGATCCCTCAACCCTTTGGGAGAGAGTTAGGGTGAGGGGCTCTCCAGGATTCGTATGCTATGATTCATCCAGGACAAAAACACCAACAGAATGAATCATATGAAACTCGACGCCTTTATTCAGCATGCGGTCAGTTCGGTTCCCATCAGCGGGACGTCGCTAATCTCTTCATTATACGGTGATGCGCTTTCCCATCGCGGCGGCGAGATCTGGCTTGGCAGCCTGGCCGCGTTGCTCGAAGGGATGGGCTTTGGCGAACGCTTTGTGCGAACCGCGCTGTTTCGCCTCAATAAAGAGGGCTGGCTGGATGTTTCCCGCATCGGGCGTCGCAGCTATTACCGCCTGAGCGACAAAGGGCTGCGTTTAACCCGCCGGGCAGAGAATAAGATCTACCGCGCGGAGTTGCCTGCCTGGGATGGCAAATGGCTGCTGCTGCTCTCTGAAGGTCTCGATAAAACCACGCTTGCCGACGTGAAAAAACAGCTTATCTGGCAAGGGTTTGGCACGCTGGCGCCCAGCCTGATGGCTTCGCCCTCGCAGCATCTGGCGGATGTGCAGTCGCTTCTTCATGACGCGGGCGTGGCGGAAAATGTCATCTTCTTCGAAGCCCATTCACCGCTGGCACTTTCTCGCGCGGCGCTGCGTTCCCGCGTTGAGGAGTGCTGGCAGCTGACCGAACAGAACGCGATGTACGAGACGTTTATTCAGTCGTTCCGTCCGCTACTGCCGCTGCTGAAAGAGGCTACGCCGGAAGAGCTTACGCCGGAGCGTTGCTTCCAGATCCAGCTGTTACTGATCCACTTTTATCGTCGCGTGGTGCTGAAAGACCCGCTGCTGCCAGAGGAGCTACTGCCTGCGCACTGGGCGGGTCAAAGCGCGCGACAGCTTTGCATCAACATCTATCAGCGTGTGGCACCGGGAGCGCTGGCGTTTGTCAGCGAGAAAGGCGAAACCTCGGTGGGTGAACTGCCCGTGCCCGGCACGCTTTATTATCAACGCTTTGGTGGTCTTGCGACCGCATAAGGAGTGAGGATGCCTGTTTATCAAATTGACGGTCTGACGCCGGTGGTGCCAGACGAGAGCTATGTCCACCCGACAGCGGTGCTCATTGGCGATGTGATCCTGGGCAAAGGTGTGTATGTCGGCCCCAATGCCAGCCTGCGCGGTGATTTTGGCCGTATTGTGGTGAAAGATGGCGCGAACATTCAGGATAACTGCGTGATGCACGGCTTCCCGGAGCAAGATACGGTGGTGGAAGAGGACGGCCATATTGGCCACAGCGCCATTCTGCACGGCTGTATTATCCGCCGCAACGCCCTGGTAGGGATGAACGCAGTGGTGATGGACGGGGCGGTGATTGGCGAAAACAGCATCGTCGGCGCGGCGGCGTTTGTGAAGGCGAAAGCCGAGATGCCCGCTAACCATTTGATTATCGGCAGTCCGGCGAAAGCGATTCGTGAGCTAAGCGAACAGGAACTGGCCTGGAAGCAGCAGGGCACGCGCGAGTATCAGGTGCTGGTGGAGCGCTGTAAGCTGACGATGCATCAGGTGGAGCCGCTGCGCGAAGAAGAGCCGGGACGCAAATGGCTGACGTTTGATGAGAATTTACGGCCGAAATCGGCGGTGTGAGCGGGGGAATTCAGTTGGACTTAGAAACAGCGCGTTTAAAGCTTGAACCCTATCATGACGATCATTATGAAGGCTTGCGGGTGATGGATGGCGATCCCGGCGTGATGCGGTATATCAACCAGGGGATCGCTAAAACGCCGGAAGAGACCTGGGAAGGGATCCGACGCGTTCAGGCCCGTTGGGCAAAATACGGGTTTTCGTGGTGGGCGATTAAAGAGAAGGCGTCTGGTGAGGTCGTTGGCGCAGCATGTCTCCAGCATCTGGCTAACGTGGAGGGCGCCCCGCTGGAGATTGGCTGGCGACTTATCCCGGCACATAATGGCAAAGGTTACGCAACGGAAGCCGCAAAAGCGATTATTGCGTTCGCAGCAGAACAGGTGGGTGCCACTTATCTGGTTGCGGTTGCCGATCCGGACAATGTCCCCTCGCAGCGTGTGATGCAACGGTTAGGTATGACGTTCAAGGCGATAGAAGAGCATTATGATGTGCCTTGTGTGGTGTATGAACTCAACCTTTAACATACTGCATGCAGATGATTGAAAGACTTTTGGGGGCTACTCTGTTTTTCGTAGCCACTCATTTTTGGTCAGCGAATAGAGTAGACTCGGCGGGGCATTCTCAACATCCAGAATCTCTTTGATATATTTTAATCCCGCTTTTTCAAGAACGTTTTGCGATGCGTGATGGTTCCTTCTCACGACCGCTGATATTTCCGTTAAGTCGATTACTTCAAAACCGTATTCGATCGCAGAGGTTGCAAATTCTGTGGCGAAACCTTTTCCCCATGCCTCAGTGCAAAATCGATAACCCAGATTATTAAGACGGCTATCTGCAAAGTCACGAATTCCCAGCCCGCCAAAACCGATGATGCTATCTATATTATTGTGAAGTGAGATAGCCCAGTTTCCAAAACCATGGGTATTCCAGTGACCGATCCAGCGATTCAGGACCGATTGCGCGTAGTCAATGTCCGGGTAGGGACCTGCAGGGTTAAAGGTATTAGTCGCTGGATCGCCATAAATTTTGAAAAGTGCAACGACATCTGACTCTCTTACAGGGCGAAGATATAAACGTTTCGTTTCAACTTTCATCATTGTCCTCCTGATGAGCGAGATCAGGTATTCTGTTTTCACATAACAGTTTTTACCTGGATGCAAGAAGTTATCTTATGACGTTACTTTTACGACAAGCAACATCAGCAGATTCAGTATTACTCAGTGAACTGGGCTATCGCATCTATTCCGCGCACTTTAAACATCTGTGGAAGTCGGAATCAGAGCTGAGCGATTTTCTGGAATCCGAATATTCCGTTGCGGCGATAGAACAGAGTCTGAGAAAGAGCGACACAAGCTGGTATGTGGCGGACCTTGATCAACCGATTGGTTTTATGAAACTGACATGGGAAGCCACAATCCCTGATACCGACATCAGCGGTGTGCTTCTTAACAAACTCTATCTTGATCCGACCAAGACGAGTAATCACTACGGTCAGAGCATGTTTAGCAGCGTCATCGAACTTACCCGCAGTCATGGCAAAAAATTTCTGTGGCTCGAGGTGCTTGAACAGAATGAACGTGCCCGGCGATTTTATGAAAAGCAGGGGATGCGGTTTATCAAGGATACGGTTTTCGATACAGCGTCGCAGCGGAGTGTATTGAAGATCATGGGGATGGGGTTATAGCTTTCCTTTGCTTATAGGGGGCGTTTCGTCTTCGTCAGACAGGGATTATCGGTTTAAAAAGAGGGATGGTACGTGAAACCCTATTACGATGAGCGTCGGTCAGGTAGTCCGTTCTTCTCTCTGTACGGTGCCAGAAGCGGACGGCAGGTCCAATTAATATAATCAGCGCAATGCTTTTGAGAAACAGGCGGCTTCTGTCCTGCCTATGTAAGGGCCGTAATTCTCAATGCGGTGATAAGCATTTTTCTCGTAGAAATTTACAGCCCGATGATTGATGTGTCGGGTTTCAAGTCTGAGTTCGCTATACCCCATCTCTTTTGCCGATGTTTCAAGAAAAGTGAGTAAAGCATCTCCAATCCCTGGCACACTTCTGTCTGAAAACATTCTTTTAAGCTCGGCTATTTCTGGCGTCAAGGGGCGTATAGCACCGCATCCTATCGCTTCGCCATGGGTATTCTTTGCCAAGACCCATAAGGCTTTGTCATCATTCATTGCTTCAAGGGTGAAATGACTTTTGCCACTATCACCAGTAATAGCGGCAAGTTCTGCTGACAGCATTTCGATTAAGCGACGGGATTCTGCAGAAAATGGATCTGATTTCTCTACTGTGATCATGGACATATCCTGTAATGAGAGTGTGGCCAACATAACGTATCCTGCTAGTAAAAGCATCATCCCGAAACGGGTGATGCGACAATGCAGTTGCCAGACTGTCCCGAGGATATTATGTACGCTTCTCGCTCATTGCGGAGCGGGGGACTTCATGAGATCCGCTCCGTGCCAGGAGCGGACGTTCATATGACCGGGCATTCCCGGTCACCTCCCCCAGTACAATACGGTTATTTTGACGTCAGAAATTCATATTTTTTTATGCCCAGGCTTTTGATATTTCAGATGAACTGGTAACAAAAGCATGTTGAGGTAGAATCTTTTCAAGTAAAAACACATTGGTGTCATGATCTGGATCTGCGCAGCAATCACTCACAACGATAGGGCGATAATCCAGGTCAAACGCTTGCCCGACTGTAGAAAGCACCACACCACTGGTAGTCACACCGGTAAGGATCAGGTTTTCGATGCCCTGAACACGCAGGATCATCTCAAGTTCAGTAAACGAGAAAGCTCCGACTCTGCGTTTAACGATGACGACCTCATTTTCTGCCGGAGCGACATCAGGATGAATAGCCGTGCTCTTGTTGTCCGCTATAAAAATTCCATTCTCTTTAATCGTAGAGAAGATAGTGTTGTTTTTGCTGACCTCTGGATATCCCTTGCGGAATCCGACACTGATATAAATGACCGGAACGCCTGCCGTGCGCGCAGCGGTTATCAGTGATGCGGTATTGCGTATAACGTTTCCAGCGCTTTCTTGCGGGAGGAAATTGTTAAGGATGATCGTCTGAAAATCCATAACCAGCAGAGCGCTGTTTTTACTGATGTTACTGAGTTGATTTGACATAAAATTTGCGAAATTTGCAGATGAAGGATAATGAAGTCAGTCAGCGCGTTGCTGACTGGCGATGTATTTTAAAGTTCCAGGCAGCTCCGGCTAACAGGATGCAGCTGGTTGCCAGGAAGACGGCTCGCATACCGATATGCCCGCCGACAAAGCCGCCAATCAGCGGCCCGATGAACTGACCAGCGAACTGCGCTGCGACGGAATAGCCAAGAATGCTGCCCACCATGCCTTCTGGTACGCGGTGACGTATCACTGCTGCAATACAAGGCAATAAGCCGCCGAGCGCCACTCCCATAAGGAAACGCAGGGCAATCAGTTGCCACCCGGAAGTGACAAATGCCTGGGGGATCAGCAGTAAACCGGCCGCAGTCAGCGCCAGCGTGATAATGCGTAAATGTCCTATCCTGTCCGCCAGTTTTCCAAGCCATGAGGCGGAAATAATGCTGCCAAGCGCCGCTGCTGCCATCACATATCCCGCCACTTTCGTTATCTGAGAAGCGTCGCTGACCAGGGTACGCACATAGACCGTGATAATGGGTTCTATCGACATATTGGCCAGCATCAGCAGCAGACCGGTGCTAAGCATGCAGATAATGACAGTACGGGCAGGCAACTGCGACCAGCTCACTCCCATTTTTGCCACTCCATCCGCAGGCTTATGCACTTCTTCGCGAATGAGAGTGAGGGTCATGATAAAGGACAGAAATATCAGCGCACCGGCACAGAAAAACGTGGTTCGAATACCGATCAGACCAGGGAGCCATCCTCCGGCAAGTGGACCGACAAGATTGCCAGCCATTACACCGGATGAAACAATCCCCAGCGCCCAGGCTGCACGTTCTCTGGGAGCCTGGACTGCGATAAGAATTGTCGCGCCGGATGAGTAACCTCCCGCCAGGCCAACTAACAATCTTAGTCCGACAAGTTGCCATATATTTGTCACCAGCCCCATAAGCGAAACAGTAACCGCCATGCCAAGGCTGGCTCTCACGAGCATCGACTTGCGTCCATATCTGTCACCGAGTTTCCCCCAGACAGGGGCGATCAACCCGGCAGTGATAAACGTTGCGCTGAATGCCACGCCAGACCATTGAACAACCGATGCATGCCCATGAACACCAAGCTCTTCGACATACAAAGGCAGAAACGGCAACATCAGGGTCATTGCAAAGACGGTTGAGAACGAGCCAATGAAGCAAACAATCAGGTTTCGCTGCCAAAAGCTGTTATAAAATTGGATCATAAATACGCTCTTTCTTGGTATACCAAATTGGTATACCATATCGATTATGCATTTTACTGTCAATTTGCGGGGGAACATTGCCGTCATGAGTCAGGCATCTGAGGTTGAAAACCAATTAAGAAAATTGATACTCAGCATGGAGCTGGGTCCGGGAGAACGACTGACCGAGCGCTGGGCTGAAGCAACGTTTAACGCCTCCCGAACGCCTGTTCGAGCCGCATTACAAAAGCTGGAGTCTGAGGGGCTGGTATGTCGTGACGGGTTACGCTGGTTGGTGGCACCGATCGATGTCGCTGAAGTTGAACAGCTGTGTATTTACCGGGAAGTACTGGAAGTGGCGGCACTAAAACTGTCAGCCAGCCAAATGACGGAAGAACAACTCAACGGTCTGGAAACCCTGCTTAAAGAGAAGACTGCTGATGTGTCTGAAGGGATAATGGATGATGCCGGAACACGATTCCATCTGCATCTGGCCCGTCTTTGTCAGAATGCGTTTATCATCGATGGGATAAGTGATGCACTGCGTCGGCTTTCACGGGCAAGATGGCTAGATAAAGCGCCGTCGAACCCCGCCTGGGAAGATCATCGCGAAATATTTGCTGCACTTCGCTCGCAGGACATCGAGAAAGCGGCAGAGTTACTCGTCACTCATCTCCGGGAAAGCCGACTCCGCCTTCTCGACGCTATCAATTCAAGCAGACGTAGCCTGAGGGCGAGAGGGATTGTTATATCCTGATCATGTGGCGAGTTACACAACAGAATAACAAAGGTCGACTTTTCGCTCATAAGGGACAACCATACTCAAATCTCCCACATTGCAGGAGATTTGAGTATGAACACGTCACCGTGGAATAAAGACCGTATCATAGGCCAAAAAAGACCACTTCAGATATCTCATATCTGGGGATCCGAATCCGGCTTGAACTGGAAGGTAAAACGCGTGATTTAGCTCTGTTCAATATGGCCTTAGACAGTAAGCTACGAGGCTGCGATCTGGTGAACCTTAAAGTATCTGATGTTGCATATAGTAGTTCGGTTTCGAGCAGAGCAACGGTGCTGCAACAGCAGCCCTGTGCCAGAAGCGGACGATGTGAATGTTAGAGTTGTAGTGCTTCAAATATCTTATATAAGCACTCCGCACATTCTGTAGATGAACGTGCAGACTACATAAGTTCTGACTTTTACTCGTTCATAATAGGAAGTTTTTTAAGAAACTCTTTAAGATTCCAGGCATCCCACGGCAGATGTTCGGTAATACCGATGATCACAATTTCTGTTTCAGCAGAGACATCACGGATGACTCTTAGCGTCTGAGCAAGATTCAGTTTTCCAACCGGGTACACTGCCTGCCAGTCAAACTCAGGTTCAGGCTCCGCGAATAGCAGCGAATGGAAGACGTCCGGGTTGAGGACATCCAGGTCCAGATGCACGGCAAGTTTGCAGATGTTCTGTTCTTTTATCCAGCGAGTGATCCTGTCACTGTTTTCATAAAGTTCTTCAGGTCGGGCGATCTGCAAACCAAGATCGCTGATAACGGACGATTCCTGCTCAGTCAGCCCTTCTTCAATCAGACCGGCATACATGACGCGCGAGGGTGCTACCGGAGTTTTCACTTTTGAAGCAAACTCCGGATCGCCGCCGCCTAAAAGATTGCCCAGCACCATGGTATGGCCATGGGTAAAATCGCGCGGGGTCTTCACATCGGCGTGTGAATCGATCCACAGTACGCCCATTTCACCATTGTGCCTGGTGTTCATCCAGGCAAACGGAGCCTGGTCTACAAGGCAGTCACCGCGAACACCACGATATGATCCGGTTCTTCTTTTTCCAGCACTGCCCAGGCTTCATCATGCTGGCTGAGTAACTGTCGGCGATAAAGCAGACCCTCTTCAGGCTCATGCGTGTCCGGGTTAAATTCCGGCACGCTGATAGTATGCAGAGAGGAGCATGACTCCGGAGAGAGCCAGTGCAGCAACCGGGCACCAAACCCTTAGAGCTCCTGGTTGCCACCCTGCCACTGTGGAAATAAGATCCTGATGGTTTTTTTCGACTTGTCAGTCATGTTAACTCCCTGGTTTCAGCACAGCTGGTAATAACAATTAAAAACGCTCTTTTTCCTTAATGTCCGCAACCGGCGAAAGAATATCGCCAGGCAGTTCGTGGAGTGGCAGACCGCTGCCGACTTTTCGTGGCCAGTCAGGATTGGCAAGCGCAGCCTTGCCAATGGAAACAAAGTCTGCCCCCATACCCAGAAGCTTTTCTGCCGTTTCACCGTCATCCAGCCCACCGTTAGCAATTATTATGGTCTCCGGAGCGGCTTCACGGGCAAGCTCAACAAGGCTCTTGTCGCTGTTCTCGAATGCAGGTAGCCAGGATTTGTATTCGGTCACATGGATATAGTCCACGCCGGCATCGGCGAGCAGACCGAAGATTTTCCTGGCACCGGCCTCACCTTCTTTCCATTTATGATGAAAATCGTTTACTTTTCCCTGCGAAATCCTGACGCCCAGCGTCTTTTCTGCGCCAATTTTGCCGCGTACGGCACGGATAACTTCCAGCGTAATGGCCAGCCGGTTTTCCAGGGAACCACCCCATCCATCAGTTCGCTGGTTGGTATAGTCTGTCAGGAACTGGTCAAGCAGATATCCGTTCGCAGCATGGATCTCTACCCCGTCAAATTTTGCATCACTGACGGCACGCTCCGCGCTGTCGGCAAAACTGGAGATGATGTCGCGGATCTGCTCTTCACTGAGTGCCCGGGGAGTGCGGTATTCTCCGGAACCATAGTAGAACTCAAGTTGCTGCCCTTTAGGTTGTACGGCGGAAGGACCGGCAGAGCCCAGACGGTAGATATTTTTCTGAGACAATGCGCCGGCATGAATGAGCTGGGCTATGACCCGAGCACCGCTCTGATGCGCTTTTTCGACAATATTTTTCCAGCCGCAGATCTGTTCTTCATTCACGATGCCTGGCTGAAACGCATAGGTCTGTGACCACGCCTGATCAATGTAGATCCCCTCGGTGATGATGGCGCCGAAACCTCCCCGGGCAAAGCGGGAGTAATAATCCTGCATCTTTTCACCTGGTACGCCGGTGTTACCAACGGTGCAAAACTGATCCACCCCAGCGGTTGAAAATTGATCCAGGGGTTAATCTGCTCCTCTGAATACAGGGGAGCTTATGATCACTTTTGAGATTCGTATGGAAATTAAA